>JAIESW010000024.1 GCA_019745565.1 Burkholderiales bacterium | reverse complement strand
AACCGTGACAATCACTTGCGACACTCCATGGTCTTTTCTGGAAGTCCGTGGAAAGTCGAAGTGGAGCGGGTGAACGGAATCGAACCGTCGTTTACTGGATGGGAACCAGGCTTCTTGCCATTAGAAGACACCCGCGCGGGGAACCGCTTGCAGCCAGACCTTACCCGCTACCAGTCGACTCCCACTGTCAACCCACGATAGGCCCGGAGCATCAACATATCCGGTAAGCGGGTGTAGTTCAATGGGAGATGAAACATCCCAAGAACTGCGTTCAGTTCTTGGGAAGCTTTCGTTCTACCATTGAACTACACCCGCGCGGGACGAAGTTTACGACGGAACCGGGTTCGCCGTCCCTGTTCCCCCGGGGCAGGAACCGCGCAAAAGTCGGGCGGCGGTCGCTCGCCGTCAGATCCGCGCCTCCTCCACGGCATGGCAGGCCACCTTCGGTCCGCCATCAACCGCTTTCAGCATCGGCCGTTCGACCTTGCACCGTTCATTCGCGTGCGGGCAGCGCGGATGAAACGCGCAGCCGGACGGCGGCTCCAGAGGATTCGGAACCTCCCCGGCCACCGGCGTCCTCGGTCGACCGGTCATCTCGAGGTCGGGCAGCGCATCGAGGAGCATGCGTGCGTACGGATGGGCCGGGTGCGTCAACACCGCGTCGACAGGCCCGACTTCCACGAGGCGTCCGAGATACATCACGCCCACCTCGGTTGCGACGTACTCCACCACGGCCAGATTGTGCGAGATGAACAGACAGGTTAGTCCGAGCTGCGCCTGGAGATCCTGCAACAGGTTGAGCACCTGCGCCTGCACCGACACGTCGAGCGCCGATGTCGGCTCGTCGCACACCAGGAACTCCGGATTGGAGGCAAGGGCGCGCGCAATGGAAATGCGCTGTCGCTGCCCGCCGGAGAACTCGTGCGGAAACTTGTCGGCGTCGCGCGGCGCTAGGCCCACCTGGGTCAACAGTTCCGCCACGCGATCCCGCAGTGCGTTTCGTTCCGCGATGAGCCGGTGTGCCCGCAGAGGCTCGGCAACGATGTCGCGCACGCGCCAGCGCGGATTGACGCTGGCGTACGGATCCTGGAAGACCATCTGCATGCGGCGCCGGATGGCCTGCATCTGCGCCTGCCCGGCCTCCAACAGATCGATACCACCGAAGCGCACCCGACCGCGTGTGGGCGCATGCAGTCCGACCATGAGGCGCGCCACCGTGGATTTGCCGCACCCGGACTCGCCCACCAGAGCGAGCGTGCGGCCGCGCTCGATGCGTAACGAAACATCGTCCACCGCCCGCAGCCACTGCCTCGGCAGATGCCCGAGCTTGCGTTCGAGCCACGGCCGCGACACTTCGAAGTCGCGGCCCAGTTCCTCGGCTTCGACGAGCACCGGGTCAGCCATCGGCGGCATGCAACCAGCAGGCGGCGAGACCGGTCGCCGTGACCATCGGCTCGGGGCGTTCGCGCCGGCAGCGCTCGAACGCGCGCGCGCACCGCGGATGGAACGCGCAGCCGGACGGAATCGCATCGAGCCGCGGCATCGCTCCGTCGATCTGCACCAGGCGCTCGCCCAGCTTGCCTAGGCGCGGGATGGCACCCATCAGTCCCACGGTATACGGATGCTGCGGCGCGTGGATCACCTCGCGCACCGGTCCGATCTCGGCGATGCGGCCGGCGTACATCACGGCCACGCGATCGGCTGCTTCGGCGATCACGCCCATGTCGTGGGTGATCAGCATCACCGCGGTACCGCGTTCGCTCGTCAGCTGCTTCAGGACACGGATGATCTGCGCCTGGGTCGATACGTCGAGCGCCGTGGTCGGTTCGTCGGCGATGACGAGTTGCGGTTCGCCGCACAGCGCCAGTGCGATCACGACGCGCTGACGCAGGCCGCCCGAGAGCTGATGCGGGTACTGATGAATTCTGCGCTCCGGTGCCGGAATGCCCACCTCACCCAGAAGAGCGATCGCACGTCGCCGTGCCTCCTCCGCCGTCACCGGCAGATGCGTCCGGATGGTCTCCTCCAGCTGATTGCCGATCGTGAACAGCGGATTCAGAGCCGCCAGCGGATCCTGGAAGATGGCTCCGATCCGGCGGCCGCGGATCGCGCGCAGCTCCTTGGGCGGCAAGCGATCGATGCGCCGTCCTTCGAGATGGATTTCGCCTGTCGCGATTCGCGCCGGCGGATCGAGCAGGCCCAGCACCGCCGTGCCGGTGATGGACTTGCCCGCCCCGGACTCGCCCACCACGCCCAGCACTTCGCCGGGCGCGATGTCGAAGGACACGTCCTCCACCGCCACGAGCGTGCCCCGGCGCGTCACGAACTCCACGCGCAGGTTGCGTACCGCAAGGAGGGCGCTCAAGAGTTCGTCATCTCAAGCGCGGATTGAGCGCATCGCGCAGCCAGTCTCCCAGCAGGTTGACCGACAGCACGAGAGCCACCAGCGCCACTCCGGGAAAGACCGTGATCCACCATTCGCCGGAGAACAGGAAGTCGTTGCCGATGCGGATCAGGGTGCCGAGTGACGGGGTTGTCGGCGGCATGCCGACACCCAGAAAGGACAAGGTCGCTTCGGTGGTGATCGCCGTCGCCAGGTGGATGGTCGCGATCACCAGCACCGGTCCGGTCACGTTGGGCAGGACATGCTGGAACATGATGGCGAGCGGATGGCGTCCGATCACGCGCGCCGCCTGCACGTACTCCTTCCGCGCTTCCACCAGCGTCGATCCGCGCACGGTCCGTGCGTACTGCACCCAGCCGGACAGGCCGATCGACAGGACGATGACCCAGAACGCGATGCCCGCGTGCGCCGCATCGGGCCATGCAATCCGCGCGAGACCGTTGATCAGCAGCGCGATCAGGATCGCAGGAAAAGAGAGCTGCACGTCCGCCACCCGCATGATGAATGCGTCGAGAACACCACCGACATACCCGGCCAGGAGTCCCAGGGCGGTCCCGAGCGCCATCGACAGCACCACCGATGCCACGCCCACAGCCAGCGAGATGCGCGTGCCGTAGAGAATCGTTGAGAAGACATCGCGTCCCTGGTCGTCGGTACCCAGCAGGAATGCCGCCTTCCCCTGGTCGAACCAGGCCGGCGGCGCAAACGCGTCCAGCAGGTCGAGCTTCGCCAGATCGAAGGGATCGTGCGGGGCGAACAGCGGCGATCCGATAGCACCGACGATGCTGATGATCGCCACGATCGCCGCAACGACCGTCACCGGTGAATGGCGGAACGACCAGGCGAGATCGGAGTCGAGGAAGGCGGCGAGGCGGGTCATGAAGCGCTGCTGCCCCCTCTCCTACCCTCCCCCGACTGCGTCAGGGGACGGGACGTACACCCCTTCCCCCGGCTTTGCCGGGGGAAGGTTGGAATGGGGGCCGAATGCCGCCCCGCCCTCACTTCACCATCACCCAGCGCATGTAGAGGAAGTTGTCCGGCAGCTGCACCATCTCCACGGTCTTCTTCATGCCCCACGTGATCGGCTGCTGGTGCAGTGGAATGTGACCGATGTCGTCCTGGTGGATCTTGAACGCTTCCGCGATCATCGCGTTGCGCCTGGCGGTGTCGTTCTCGGCACCGATCTTCCGCGTCAGTTCGTCCAGCCGCGGATTGGAATAGGCCCCGCCGTTGAACTGTCCCTGGGCACCCTCGCCCGGCGTCGACATCACGGCGAACAACGCGTTGTGGCTGTCCTGGCTGGCCGGCGTCCAGCCCGCGAGGTAGAAGGATACGTTGCGGCCGATGACCTTGGGAAAGAACAGCGACTTCGACTCCGCCACCAGGTTCACCTTCACGCCGATCTTCGCCAGCATCGCCGCGATCGCCTGACAGATCTCGCTGTCGTTCACGTAGCGATCGTTGGGGCAGTTCATGCCGACCTCGAAGCCGCTCGGGTAGCCAGCCTCCGCCATGAGCTTCTTCGCGGCTTCCAGGTCGTAGGGCAGGCGCTTGTTGAGTTCGGGAGCGAAGCCCTGGGTGTCCGGCGCCACCATGAGGCCGGTGGGCGTGGACACGCCACGCATGATGCGCGTGCGGATCGCCTCGATGTCGATCGCCTGGTAGAAGGCACGGCGCACGCGGACATCCTTGAACGGATTCCTGCCCTTGATATTGGAATGGAGCAGTTCGTCGCGCTTCTGGTCCATGCCGAGGAAGATGGTGCGCAACTCGGGCGACTGCATCACCTTGAGGTTGGGATTCGACTGCACCCGCGGCACGTCCTGCAACGGCAGCGGATCCATCATGTCGATCTCGCCGCTCACCAGGGCGGCGACCCGCGTCGCGTCGTTGCCGATCGGGGTGAAGATCGCCTCGGTGACGTTGTGCTCCACCTTGCCCCACCAGTCGGGGTTCGCGGTGAACACGGTGCGCACGCCGGGCTCGCGCGACTTCAGCATGAACGGTCCGGTGCCGTTGGCGCGCAGGGTCGCGTAGTTCTCCCCGCCCTTGCGGACATCGGCGGGACGCGTGGCGTTGTTCTTCTCGCACCAGCTCTTCGACATCACGTACCAGCGGCTCACCGTCTGGGGCAGGATCAGGAACGGGTCCGTGGTGACGATGTCGATGGCGTGCGCGTCGACCTTGCGGATCTCCTTGATCGCGCTGACGTACACCTTGACGTCGGACCCTTCGCCCCGCGCACGCTCGAAACTGAAGATCACGTCGTCCGCGGTGAACGGGGTGCCGTCATGGAACTTCACGCCCTTGCGCAGGTTGAAGCGCCACACGGTCGGCGCGGTCTGCTTCCAGTCGGTGGCGAGCTCCGGGGTCGTCTCGAACTTGCGGCCGCGGCCGGTCAGCGACTCGTACACGTTGCCGGTCAGCGAGAGCAGCACCGCCTCGTTGTGCATGTGCGGGTCCATGGACAATGCATCGCCCTGGTTGGCGAAGCGCAGCGTGGCGGCATCCGCGGCCGAGACGAGGACGCACGCCAGCGCGCCGAATGCGATCCGGGAGAACGTCCGCTTCATACCGTGGTCGCTTTCTTCGGCGTCACCGCCGCGAGGGGCAACGCCGCTTCCGCGAGCGCCGCCAGGTAGCCGGCGCCGAGCGGGATGACGGCGTCGTTGAAGTCGTAGTTGGGGTTGTGCAACGTGCACCCGCCGGGCGCACCGCCTTGACCGAGGAACACATAGGCCCCCGGCTTGCGCTCGAGGAAGTAGGCGAAGTCCTCACCCCCCATGGTCGGATCCACGTCGCGGATCACGTTGCCCACGCCGAACACGCGTTCGCCCACGCGCGCGGCGAACTCCGCTTCGCGTTCGCTGTTGACCGTGGCCGGATAGCCACGGATGTACTTCACTTCCGCCGTGCCGCCGAGCGCTTCGGCCACACCGGTGGCGATCTCGGCCACCCGTCGTTCCGCCAGATCGCGCGTGGCGGGACGGAAGGTCCGCACGGTCCCGAGCAGATGGACCGCATCGGGAATCACGTTGAACGCACCGAGCTGGCTCGTGTGCATCGAGCAGACGCTGACGACCACCGCGTCCACCGGCGCCACGTTGCGGCTCGCAATCGTCTGCAGCGCTCCGATCACCTGCGCCGCGATCACGACCGGATCCACGGCGATGTGCGGCATGGCCGCGTGGCCGCCACGCCCGCGAACGACGATGCCGAATTCGTCGGTGGCCGCCATCATCGGTCCCGGTCGCACCGCGATGCGGCCGGGTTCCAGTTCGGGCCAGTTGTGCAATGCGTAGACCTCGTCCACGGGAAACCGGTCGAACAAGCCCTCGCGCACCATCACCTGGCCGCCGCCCCCGTGCTCTTCGGCCGGTTGGAAGATCGCATACGTCGTCCCGTCGAAAGCCCGGGTCTCGGCCAGGTAGCGCGCCGCGCCCAGCAGCATGGTGGTGTGACCGTCGTGGCCGCACGCGTGCATGCGACCTTCGTGACGCGACTTGTGCGCGCGCTCGCCGGTCTCGTGCATGGGCAGGCAATCCATGTCGGCACGCAATCCGATCGCCCGGCCGCTAGTGGTGCTGCGACCGCGGATCACGCCCACCACACCGGTGCCGGCGAGGCCGCGATGCACTTCGATGCCCCAGGCCGCGAGCTTTGCCGCGACCACGTCGGCGGTGCGCTGCTCCTCGAACGCGAGCTCGGGATGCATGTGGATGTCGCGCCGGACGGCCACGAGTTCGTCGTGGTAGCGGCGCACGTGTTCGATCGGATTGCTCATGAGCAGGACCTCTAGCGGGCGGCAGCGAGTTCGAGGCGCAGCCGCGGATCGACGACGTGGTACAGCAGATCCACGACGAAATTGATGACGACGAAGACCAGCGCGATCAGACACAGATAGGCGGCCATCACCGGCACGTCGGCGAACATCACCGACTGGATGAACAGCAGCCCCATGCCGGGCCATTGAAACACGGTCTCCGTGATGATGGCGAAGGCGATGATGGACCCGAGCTGGAGGCCGGCGATGGTGATGACCGGCACCAGCGTGTTGTACAGCCCGTGCCGGAAGTACACCGCCCGATCGGTGAGGCCACGGGCGCGCGCGAAGCGGATGTAGTCGGTGCGCAGCACCTCGAGCATCTCCGCGCGCGTGAGCCGCATGATGAGCGTCATCTGGTAGAGGCCGAGGGTGATCGCCGGCAGGATGAGCGCCTTCAGCCCGGATGCCGTCAGCAGCCCGGTGCTCCATGCGCCCAGCGCAACGGTCTCGCCGCGGCCGAACGACGGCAGCCAGCCGAGCTGCACCGCGAAGACCAGGATCAGCAGGATGCCGATGAGGAACGTCGGCAGGGCCACGCCGGCCAGCGACAGGACCAGGAATGCCTGGGTGAGCCACGACCGGCGCCGCAGAGCGGCGTAGACGCCCATGGGGATCCCGACCGCCAGGGCGAACAGCGCCGCCGCGATCGCCAGTTCGAGGGTGGCCGGCAGCCGTTCGCGGAACAGCGTCGACACCGGCCGCAGCTGCCGCAGCGACAACCCGAACTCGCCGTGCAGCGCACGCCCGACGAATCGGGCGTACTGCAGGTGGAATGGCTGGTCGAGGCCCAGCTCGGCGCTCATGCGCGCCCGATCTTGGGGAGTGGCGTCCTGGCCCAGCATGAACACCACCGGGTCGCCCACGAACCGGAACAGCGCGAAGGCGATGAGCCCGACAACGAGCATCACCACGGCGGCCTGGGCGATCCTGCGAATGCAGAAGGCCAGCATCGCCTACCCGCCCCGCGTGCCCGTCCAGGCCCGATCGCTCGTCCGCCGGTTGTCGATCAGTCCTCGAGCAGGCTGCGCAGCATCCAGGCGGTCTTCTCGTGGATGTCGAGCCGCTGCGTGAGCAGATCCAGCGTCGGCTGGTCGTTGGCTTCGTCCGCCGCCGACAGCAGCGCCCGGGCCGTCCGCGCGACGGCGTCGTGACCTTTGATGAGGTGGGCCACCATCTGCTCCGCCTTCGGGACGCCCTCCACTTCCTTGATCGACGAGAGTTTGCCGAACTGGCCATAGGTCCCCGGCGCCGGGAACCCGAGAGCGCGCATCCGCTCGGCGATGGGATCGACGGCGTTCCACAGCTCCGTGTACTGGGTCATGAACATGAGGTGCAGGGTGTTGAACATCGGCCCCTTCACGTTCCAGTGGAAATTGTGGGTCATGAGGTAGAGCGTGTAGGTGTCGGCGAGCAGGTGCGACAGCCCGTCCGCGATGCGCGTGCGATCCTTGGTCGAGATGCCGTTGTGGATTTCGGTGATCGCGTTCTGCTTCTTGGCCACAGGAACTCCTTTCGATGTCGGGAATGCGTCCGCGCGCACGCTGCGCTTCCCCGCATTGTAATCGTCCGCTCGCGCAGGGCGCGCGTGCTAGCATCGATTTCCCCGTCCGCCCTTTCCGGATTCTGCGTTGACGACCACACTGCAGTTGAACGGCCAGCCCCTCACCGTGCCCGCACCCCTGTCGATGGCGCAGCTGGTGGACCGGCTCGGCTACACCGGCAAGCGCATCGCCGTGGAGCTGAACGGCGAGATCGTGCCGCGCAGCCGCTACGGCGACACCGCGCTGGCCGACGGTGACCGCCTGGAGATCGTCGTGGCGGTGGGCGGCGGTTGAGCCGCACCGGCGGTAGACTAGAACCACAAGCTTTCTGGATCTTCTCACGGACATGGACGCCTTGACCCTCGCCTCACGCACCTACCGCTCGCGCCTGCTGGTAGGCACCGGCAAGTACCGGGACTTCGACGAGACCCGCCGGGCCATCGAGGCCAGCGGCGCGGAGATCGTGACCGTCGCGATCCGGCGCACCAACATCGGGCAGAACCCGAACGAGCCGAGCCTGCTCGACGCGGTGCCGCCGTCGCGCTACACCATCCTGCCGAACACGGCCGGGTGCTACACCGCGGACGACGCGGTCCGGACTCTGCGTCTCGCGCGCGAACTGCTGGACGGCCACAAGCTGGTCAAGCTCGAAGTGCTGGGCGACCCGAAGACGCTCTTCCCCAACGTCGTCGAGACGCTGCGCGCGACCGAGACACTGGTGCGCGAAGGCTTCGACGTAATGGTGTACACGTCCGATGATCCGATCATCGCTCGTCAGCTCCAGGAAGCCGGCTGCGTGGCCGTGATGCCGCTCGCCTCGCTGATCGGCTCCGGCATGGGCATCCTGAACCCGTGGAACCTGCAGATCATCATCGCCGAAGCGAAGGTGCCGGTGCTGGTGGATGCCGGCGTCGGTACCGCCTCGGATGCCGCCATCGCCATGGAACTGGGCTGCGACGGCGTGCTGATGAATACCGCCATCGCCGGGGCCCGCGATCCGGTGCTGATGGCCTCCGCCATGAAGAAGGCCGTGGAAGCCGGCCGCGAGGCTTTTCTGGCCGGCCGCATGCCGAAGAAGATCTATCAGGCGACGCCCAGTTCGCCCGAGGGCGGTGTGATAGGCACGGTCCACAAGGCAGCGTGACCGAAGGGCAGCACCGTCCGATCCGCAGCTTCGTGCTGCGGGTCTCGCGCACGTCCAACGCCCAGCGCCGCGCGGTCGACGAACTGTTGCCGCGCTACGGAATCGCGTTCGACCCCCATCCGGTCGACCTCGATGCCGTCTACGGCCGAAGGGCGCCGCGCGTGCTGGAGATCGGCTTCGGCATGGGCGAAGCGCTGGCCGAGCTCGCACGAGCGCATCCGGAGCGCGACTTTCTCGGCATCGAAGTCCACACGCCCGGCGTCGGCAACCTGCTGAAGCTGGTGGATGCGAACGGCCTGAGCAACGTGCGCGTGATCTCGCACGACGCGGTCGAGGTGCTGACCCACATGATCCCACCCGACAGCTTCGACGGCGTGCACGTGTTCTTCCCCGATCCGTGGCCGAAGAAGCGGCACCACAAGCGCCGCCTGATCCAGCCGGCGTTCGTCCATCTGCTCGCGAGCCGTATCCGCCCCGGCGGATACCTGCATCTCGCCACCGACTGGGTCGAGTACGCGGCGCAGATGCTGCACGTGCTGAACGCCGAGCCGTCCCTCGTGAACGCCGTGGACGGCTACGCAGCGCGCCCCGAGTCGCGTCCGCTGACCAAGTTCGAGACGCGCGGCATCCGGCTCGGGCACGAAGTACGCGACCTGCTGTTCCGGCGGCAGTAGCTCGCCGTCATCCGGCTGAGCCGGCGCTGCGCTACCGCCCGCAAAGCGGGGGATGGGGGCCTGCCCCCGGTCACAGAACTTGCTCGCTGGTGTTTCCGCCTCGATCCGGAGGCGCGAATGCCGCTCGATGCCCGTCGCCATTCAGCGACCATCGAGTCCCTCAGTGAGTCGCCACTCACGCCGGCAGCGCGCCCCTGGCTCGACGGTCCGGGAACCCCGCCCCGCCCAGGTTCCCTCGTGCAAGAGGAGAAGCATGATGTCGGACACCGTTCTCGTCGCCGTGATCGGCGCATTTGCGACAGTCATGACGGCGCTGTTCCAGATCTTCATGAGCTCGCGCCAGTCGGCATCCGGCGCCAAGTCCACGAAGAACCGGATCAAGGGCCTCGTATGGACCCTGGTGCTGATGGTCGCCGCCGCCGGCGGCGGTTTCGGGTACTCGGAGTATCTGGTGCTCACCAAGAACGCCGGTCTCACCGCGTTCCACGACCGCATCGGCAACACCCTGATCGCTGCGAATGCAGCACCGCAGCCGGCACCGGCCACGTCACCCGTTCCCGCGACTGCCCCGCTGTTGCCCGGCCCGGAGGCCATGCGCGCGCGCGAAGACCTCACGGCAACGGTCACGCTGCCCGCCTGCAAGACCGATGCGGCACACGCAACGGCATGCTCGGAGACGACGGTTGCACCGGTGGCGCTGTGCGTTCCCGTGCCGGCGGCCGCCCGTGTCACCGAGGTCCAGCTCTACTCGCGCCTCGAGAATTCGACGCTGCCGTGGAACGAGCATCGGGTAACGGCCGGTCAGGACCTGGGTGCCGGTCGCTTCGTCGAAGCGCATTTCGAGCGTCCGGACGGCGACAAGTCGAAGGACGTCTGCCAGAAGTTCGCCCATTGGAACGCCGAGACCGGACGCATCGTCCGCATCGTCGTGCAATACGACCTACAGCCTTCGTCGAACACGCAGAGCGTTTCGCCGACGCCCGCACCGAAACCCGCCGGCTGAGCTACCTCAGGAAGACTTGCAGCAGGTCGTTGAGGAAGCGCCGCCCGCGCTCGGTCGGGCGCGCGCGCCTGTGGTCGCGCTCCAGCAGGCCGCGTCGCTCGGCCTCCTCCAGTTCGCGCACCACGGCGTTCAGGGGCAAGCCGGTGCGTTCCGTGAAGGTCGTGAGCTCGAAGCCTTCGCGCAACCGCAGTGCGTTCATCATGAATTCGAACGGCAGCTCGGCGGGCGTGACGTCGGCTTCCGTCTGAACCGCGTTGCCGGCCAGCGCCCGCTCCATGTACTCGCGCGGATGCTTGTGGCGCATCTGGCGGAAGATGCGGTCACGCAGCGACAGCTTGCCGTGAGCGCCGGCGCCGATGCCGAGATAGTCGCCGAACTGCCAGTAGTTCACGTTGTGCTGCGCCTGGCGCGACGGCTGCGCGAACGCCGACGTCTCGTAGTTGGCATAGCCGGCATCCGCGAGCCGCATCTCGATGCCTGATTGCATGGCGGCTGCGACATCGTCGTCCGGCACCACCGGCGTGTGCCGATGGAAGTACGTGTTGGGTTCGATCGTCAGATGGTAGGCGGAGATGTGCGGCGCACCCGCGGCGATCGCGGTGTCCACATCGGCCAGCGCGCCGTCGATGCCCTGCCCGGGCAGCGCATACATGAGGTCGAGGTTGAAGTTGTCGAAGTGCTCGCGCGCGATATCGACGGCGCGATGCGCTTCCCGATCGTCGTGCACGCGCCCGATGGCCTGCAACCGCTGCGGATCGAAACTCTGGATGCCGACCGACAGGCGATTGATGCCCAGCGCGCGGAACGCCGCGAACTTCGCAGTCTCGAACGTTCCCGGGTTCGCCTCGAGCGTGATCTCGGCATCGGCCTCGATGGGCAACAGCGCGCGGGCCGAGGACAGGAAGCGGTCGAGCGCTTCGGGCGAGAATAGGCTCGGCGTTCCGCCGCCGAAGAACACCGTGTGGACCTTCCGCCCCCAGACATGGGGCAAAGACGCTTCGAGATCGGCGATGAGAGCGTCGATGTAGCGGTCTTCAGCAAGATCGCTCTTCAGCTCGTGCGAGTTGAAGTCGCAATAGGGACACTTGCGGATGCACCACGGGATGTGGACGTACAGCGACAACGGCGGCAGCTGCGCGAGGCGGATGCGCTGCCCGCCGAGGCCGGGTTCGACGGTGAGGACGCTCAACCGGCGAGCATCCGCACTTCGCGCTGCGGGAACGGGATGACGATGTCGCGCCCGCGGAAGGCCTCGAGGATCGCCTTGTTGATCTCGCCCCCTGCGGGACCGAAGTCGTCCACATGGACCCACGGCTTCACCGCGACGTTGACGGACGAATCGGCGAGCGTGCTCACCGCGACGATCGGCGCCGGATCCTTCAGCACACGCGGATTCGACTTCAGGATCTCGTCCACCACCGCCAGTGCGTGATTGAGGTCGGTGTCGTAGGCCACCCCGACGCTCACGTTCACCTGCCGCAGTGTGCCGTAGTTGTGCAGGATCTCCCCGACGATCTTGCGATTGGGGATGACCACGCGCGAGCGGTCGGCATGGCTCAGCACCGTGCTGAACAGCCGGATGGCTTCCACCCGTCCCTCGACGCTCACGATGGAGATGTACTCGCCCACGCGGAACGGCTTGGTGAAGATGATGGTGAGGCCCGCCACGACGTTGCTCAGCACGCCTTGCATGGCCAGCGCGATGCCCGCACCCGCCACGCCGATGCCGGCGATCAGCGGCAGCAGCTCCACGCCGAGGTTCTGCAGCGCCATGATCGCGAAGAGCCCCAGCACCAGTGCGCGCAGCACACGGACCAGCAGTTGCTGCACCGGCGGCTCGAGCTCGAAGCGCTCGAGCATCTGCTGCGCCAGTCCACCGAGCCAACGACCGACGAAGACGCCCGCCACCATGATGACGATGGCCACCAGCACCTTTGGGCCGAACTTGAGGGCGATGTCGATCAGCGCGCTCTTGATCTGGTCCATGGCCTGCAGATGCTCGTTCATTACCTGCTCCCATTAAGGTTATTAAGGTTAGTATCCGCGCCATTCTATCCGCCGGGAGGAACGTACCGATGGCCGAACCCCAGGAGCATGGACCCACGGAGCGCAGCGGTCTCGCCGGTACCTTGAAGCTCATCGCCGTCGTTGCGGTGCTGCTGCTCGCGCTGCTGGCCGCGGGCTTCGTGCTGGACCTGGTGCCTAAGGAAGCCATGGGTGAAATCGCCACCAAGGTGGTCCTGTTGGCGACCATCGTCGCGATCACGGCGTTCTTGATCGGCGCGTTGGTGGGGCGAAGCAAGCGCTAGCGTCTGGAGATTTGGTCCCCGAACGGGCACCAGCGCGTTCAAGGCCCGCGCGCCGGTGCCGTTATTTCGTCCGTCACGAACATGCCGTACCGAAGGACGAACACACGATGGGCACCACTGAAACCAAGCCGGACGACGGGCGCACCAAGGCGGCTTCGCCCGCCCCCATGCGCACGGGCGTCGTCCGCCTGCTGAACCTCCTCAAGAGCGACGCAGAACTGCATGAAATCGAAGAGGAATTCCGCAAAGACCCGGTGCTGTCCTACAAGCTGCTGCGCTTCGTCAATTCGGCGGCCAGCGGGTTCCTGAAAGAGATCAAGAGCTACCGCCAGGCCATCACCATCCTCGGCTATCAGCAGTTGCATCAATGGATGGTGGTACTGCTGGTCACGGCGGAAAGCTCACCCTCCCACCCCGAGGTCATCAAGTCCGCCTTGGTGCGTGGCCGCTTCCTCGAACTGGTGGGCAAGGCGCACTTCAGCAAGGAACGCAGCGATGACATGTTCATGGTCGGCGTGTTCTCGCGTCTGGACGAGATCCTCGGCCTGCCCATGGATCAGGCGATCGCCCCTCTCAACGTGACCGAAGAGATCCGCGCCGCGCTGATCGGTCGCCAGGGTTTCCACGGGCATGTGCTGAAGCTCGCGGAAGGTCTCGAGGCCGCCGACGAAGTGGTGGTGGATACGTGGATCGCCACGAACCTCGTGGACCTGCAGGTGGTGTACGACAGCTACACCGCAGCCATCGACTGGGTCGAGAAGCTGCCGCTCAACTAGGGCCTGTTAAGCCTTAGAACGGACCTGCGCGCAACACCCGCTAGAATCGCCGATTCAGCGATTCTCGGGAGGCGATGGTGAAGGTCTTCGTGACGGGCGCCACGGGCTACATCGGCGGCTCGGTGGCCGGTCGACTGGTGCGCGATGGCCATACCGTGACCGGTCTCGCACGCAGCGCGGACGGCGCGCGCGGGCTGGAGCAGCGATCCATCCGGCCGGTGATCGGCACCCTGGATGATGTCGCGACGGTGACGAAAGCGGCGCAGGACGCGGACGCCGCCATCGGCTTCAATGCCCGCAGCTCGCTCGGATCCAACAGCGGCGTGCGCGGCAATCGTTCGCGCGCGGAACTCGGGTGGCAACCGAAGGGCGTGCCGATGCTGCAGGACATCGAGCATGGCTGGTACCGGCACGTGCATCGGACTTGAATGCATGACGGATGAAGCGGCCGGGTTTCGCATCTGGGTCGACGCCGACGCGTGCCCGGCGGCGATCAAGGAGATCCTCTACCGTACCGCAGAACGCGTGCAGACCCCTCTCACGTTGGTGGCGAACCAGTTCCTGCGTACCCCGCCTTCGGCCTGGATCCGCGCGATCCAGGTCCCCGGCGGGTTCGACGTGGCGGATGCCGAGATCGTCGCGCGCGTGCAACCCGGCGACCTGGTGATCACGGCCGACATCCCGTTGGCGGCGGCCGTGATCGGCAAGAATGCCCATGCGCTCGACCCGCGCGGCGAGCTCTACACTCAGGACACGATCCGCGAGCGCCTCAGTATGCGAAATTTCATGGATGAATTGCGCGGTGCCGGCGTCGAAACAGGCGGTCCGGCGGGATTCGGTCAGAGCGACCGGCAGGCTTTCGCCAACCAGCTCGATCGCTTCCTCGCGAAGCGCCGCTCGAGCTGAACTCTTTGTTCCTTCACGGAGACCCGGATGCATCGACCGTTTCTTTTCGCATACCTCGCACTGTCGTTGTTTACTGCGACAGCACACGCCGAGAGTGCCGGTACCGATCAGGACAAGGCGCAGATCAGTGCCGCCACCGCGGCATGGGTGGAGGCTTTCAACGCGCGCGACGCTCAACGCATTGCGTCGCTGTATGCACCGGACGCCGTGTTCTGGGGAACGATCTCGCCGACGCTGCGCCTGACACCCGAAGCCGTGCTGGAATATTTCCAGAGCTCGGTCACGCGTCGTCCGAAGCTGCGCATGGCCCTGGTGGACGAGCACCCGCGCGTCTTCGGTGACATCGGGATCAACACCGGCGCCTATACCTCACGCGAACCGCGCGACGAAGGCGAAGTCGTTCAGCCTTCGCGCTTCACGTTCGTCTACCGAAAGGAGGCCGGACGCTGGATGATCATCGAGCACCACTCGTCGCGGGTGCCCGGGTCCTGACCGTCAGCCCTTGATCGCGACGCTCTCGACCCAGGGGACCAGTTCGTCGAGGATCGCGGTCACGCCGCGGTTCATGGCATCCACCGCCGATTTCGCATCCGCGCTGGCCACCGGCAGCGCGATGGCGAACGACCGCCGACCGGTGAGGGTGCGCGTCTTCCAGTCCACCACTTCGCCGATCAGCTGCACGCGCGCCACGGCGGGCGACACCGTGAGGTCGTGATACAGCTCGACCACGCTCACGTTGAGCAGGACGTCGGCGTTCACGCCGGCGGTGATCGACGAGACACTCACGAACCGTCCGCGCGCTTCGAGCCGCCGCTGCACCAATCCCGCCACGCGACGCGACGGGCGGTCGGTCCATGCGGCGAAATGGTAGTAGGCGCGGCTGCCCTTCTCGCGACTGAACACCACGTTCTCGATGTCGTAGAACGGATCGTCGGTAACGCTGGAAATCACGAGGTTCCGCCCCATCGGCTGGGAGGGCGCCTGCACGGGTGCGGCCGGCGTGGCATCCGTCATCACGAAGTGCGTCGTCGCAGGCGTGTTCTGCCCCCCGAGGCAGCCGCCCAGCAGACCGACGGCGAGCAGTGCGACAAGACGCTTCATTTGCGTTTCTCCCCGGGGCCGAGCTGGGTCTCGTGCGGACCGAACAGCACGGCGCGCGGATCGCGCAGACGGTTCAAGGTGCGGTCGAGAAGTTCGGTGGTCACGCGCAGTTCCTGGGCGGTGGCGCGCAACTCGAGCGATCCGCCGCCGGCCGCGGCCTCGATCTGGCGGGACAGATTGCCGGCGTCCACACGCAAGGCCCGCGCAGCCACGCTGACCTCCTGCAGCGTGCTGTCGGCCTTGGCTGCCACGGGACGGAAATCGCTCTTGATCCGGTCGACGGATTTCGCTATGTCGTCGCTCGCGCGCCCGAAGGTCTGGACGTTGCGATCGATGACGGTCAGCGTACGGTCCAGTCGCTCCAGTCGTTGGTCGAGGTTCGACGCAACGTTGCGTACGCTCACCAGCGCATCGGTGAATGCCTGCTTGTTGTCGGCATCCAGGAAATTGCCGACGCGCTCGAGCGCCGTGACGCCGCTTTCCGCGAGGCGGTTGGCGACCTCCTCGATCTTCTCGTCCGTCGACGTGCCCTCCCGGATCACCGGATAGGTCTCACCGGCCTGCGCGACCAGCGGTGCACCCCGTCCGTTCGGGCTCACGAGATTGACCCGGGCGAGACCGGTGAGGATGTTGCGCGAGACCACGGCCACCGTCTTGTCGGAGACCGGTGTATCGCGATCGACGCGGATCAGCACGCTCACGCGATTGATCTCGTCGCGCGACAGGGAGTAGCTCATGACCTGGCCCACGCGGATGCCTCGCATGTTGACGCTGCCGCCCACCTGGAGGCCTTCGAGCGACTGGCGCACGAACACGATCTCGTAGATCTGGTCGGTGACTTTCGAGCCGGCCGACTTGAGCCACACCACCGAAGCAACCAGAGCGGCGACGAGGATCACGAGCGTCGCGCCGATCCAGGTATAGCGGACTTCAGGTTCCATGCGCCTCCGATCCCGACGGGGTCGCTGCCATTGTACGGATCGAGAAGTAGGAGCGCACCCAGGGATCGTCGAGGTCGACGATGTCCCGCACCGGCCCGTCGCCCACGACCTTGCCGCGGGCGAGCACGATGAGCCGGTCCACCACGGTGAGCAGTGTGTCGAGGTCGTGCGTCACCAGGAATACCGTGATGCCGAGGTCGTCCACCAGGAAGCGCGTCAGCTTGTCGAACGCTCGCGCGGTAATGGGGTCCAGGCCCGACGTGGGCTCGTCGAGGAAGATCACTTCCGGCTCGAGCGCCAGCGCGCGGGCGATCGCGGCGCGCTTGCGCATGCCGCCCGACAGCTCGCTCGGCATCTTCGCGCCGGCATCGGCCGGCAGGCCGGCCTGGGCAATGCGCAGATTCACGAGCGGCCACAGGACTTCCTCGGGGAGCTTCATGTGCTCGATCAGCGGCACCGCGACGTTGTGCGCGACATCGAGCGACGAGAACAGCGCACCGTCCTGGAACATCATGCCGAACCGTCGGCGCACCGCCGCCAGTTCCGCGGCCGTGGCTTTCCAGACGTCGGTGCCGAACACACGGATGGACCCTGCAGTCGGCCGCTGCAGTCCGATGATCTCGCGCAGCAGGACCGATTTGCCCGTGCCGCTGCCACCGATCAGGCCGACCAGTTCGCCGCGGCCGATCTTGAACGAGACCCCGTCGTGCACGGTCTGGGCTTCGAACCGCGTCACTACGTCCTTCACTTCGATGACAGTGTCCACCCTAGACCTCCAGTGCCTGGAAGATCACGGCGAACAACGCGTCCAGCAGGATCACCGAGACGATGCCCTGCACCACCGTCGAGGTGGTGCTGGTGCCGATGGCCCGCGTGTCGCGGTTCACCGTCATGCCCATGCGGATGCCGATGACGGCGATGAAGAGCGCGAACACCGGCGCCTTGGCGAGACCGACCCAGAGATGCCGGGTGGAAAGAGCGACGGACAGCCGCTCCAGATAAGTCGTCGGCGTGATGTCGAGCATGGCGGCCGCCATCGCCATGGCGCCGAGGTTGCTCATCACGTTGCCGATGAAGACCAGGAGCGGCAGGGCCACCACGAGAGCGAAAACGCGCGGCAGGATCAGCACGTCCATGGGCGATAGCCCCAGCACGCGGATAGCATCGGTCTCTTCGGTGAGCTTCATGGTGCCCAGTTGCGCGGTGAAAGCGGCACCCGAACGCCCCGCGATGATCACGGCGACCAGGATCGGCGCGAACTCGCGCGCCATGCCGATGGCCACGCCGTCCACGACAAAGATGTTCGCGCCGTAGCGCGCGGCCTGCAGTCCCAGCAGATAGGCGAAGACGACGCCGATCAGGAAGGTGACCAGCGCCACGACCGGGATCGCGCGAATGCCCACCTGCTCGAACTGCGCAGCCAGTTCCTGTCCGCGCAGCCGCCACGGGTGGCCGATGAGGCTGCCGATGCCACCCACGACGTAGCCCAGGAAGTTGAGATGACCGAGCAGCAGCCGGCCCAGCGATTCGGTCTGGAAGCCGATCTCGGCGACGATGCCGCGACGATGCCGCACCGGCTCGACCGCGATCTCGGCGAGCCGGGGCGACACCACGTCGATCACGCTCCGATGCGCCGGCGAGAAATTGTCGAAAGCGATGGCGCCCGGATCCACCGCGAGCGATTGCAGGTGGCGCAGCAGCACCAGCGCCCCGGCCGTGTCGAGGGCGGTGAGCGCCTGACCATCGACACCCACGATCGGCCGTACGCTGCGGGTCGCCTGCAGCGCCCGTCCGAGCGTCGCGAGCGAGGGCAGGCGCCAATCTCCCGCAAGATGCAGCGTGGCGCCCTCACCGGAAGTCTCGAGCGAGACCCAGCGTCCCGCGGCGGCGCTGTCGAGGGCCTTGGTCACGGCCACCGACTGTAGCACACGGGTCGGCGCCGTCGGACGCGGAGCGCGTGGGGCTCACGCTTCTCAGGCGTAGACTTCGGTCTTCGTGAAGACCCTCCGCGTCAAGGTGAAACCCAACGCGCGCACCAGTGCCCTGTCCGAGTCCGAGGACGGTCTCTGGCTCGCGCAACTGAAGTCGCCGCCGGTGGACGGGAAGGCCAATGAAGAACTGATCGGTCTGATCGCGGCGAGTTTCCGCTGCCCGCGGTCGGCCGTCTCGATCCGCAGCGGCGCCTCGGGCCGGATGAAACTGGTCCGCATCGAGGATGCTTGAGGAGCAACGATGCCGTCGAGCAACCCCCTCCGATCCGGGTCCCCATGCGTCACCGCATGGCTCGCGCTGTTCCTCCTGGCGTGTGCGCCATCCGCCCATGCCGACAAGCGCTACGGGCCCGGGGCCTCCGACACCGAGATCCGCATCGGCCAGACCATGCCCTACAGCGGACCGCTCTCCGCCTTCGGGACCATGGGTCGCGCGGAAGCCGCGTACTTCGAGTTCGTCAACGCGAACGGCGGCGTCAACGGCCGCAAGATCCGCCTGCTGTCCCTGGACGACGGCTATTCGCCGCCACGGACCATCGAGCAGACGCGCAAACTGGTGGAAGCCGATCAGGTGCTGCTGATGTTCAGCTCGTTCGGCACACCGACCAACACGGCAGCCATGAAGTACCTCAACGCGAAGAGCGTGCCGCAGCTCTTCATCTCGGCCACGGGACTCAAGTGGGGCGATCCCAAGGCTGCTCCATGGACCATGGCGTTCCTGCCGAGCCAGGCGACCGGCACCTACGGCTACGTCCGGCACCTGCTCGAGAAGCGACCCAACGCCAAGGTCGCCGTGCTCTACCAGAACGACGATTTCGGCAAGGACTATCTCGCCGCGTTGAAGCGCCACCTGGGCGCGAAGGCATCGTCCATGATCGTGGCCGAGGCCTCCTACGAATCCACCGATCCCACGGTGGATTCCCAGATCGCCACGTTGCAGGGCTCCGGCGCGGACACGCTGTTCAGCTTCGCGTCGCCCAAGTTCGCGTCGCAATCGATCCGCAAGACTTTCGACATCGGCTGGAAGCCACTGCACTTCATCGTGTACTCATCGATCTCGGTGCATGCGGTGCTGCAACCGGCCGGACTCGACAAGGCGGTCGGCGTGATCTCGTCCACGTTCGTGAAGGATCCCACCGATCCGCAGTGGAAGAAGGACCCTGCCACCCTCGAGTGGCGCGCGTGGATGCAGAAGTACTACCCGGAAGGCGACACCGCCGAGATCTACAACGTCTACGGCTACACCAACGCGCAGCTCCTGGTGCACGTCCTGAAGCAGTGCGGCGACGACCTCACGCGCGAGAACGTGATGCGGCAGGCGGCCGCGCTGCGCGATCTGGAGCTGCCGCTGCTGCTGCCGGGCATCCGCGTCAACACCGGCGCCGCGGACTACGACCCGATCGAGCAGCTCCAGCTGATGCGCTTCGACGGCACCGAGTGGGTGCGTTTCGGGGACGTGGTCGGCCGCTGACCGGCGCCGGGATCAGAGCACCGCGACACCGGCGCGCGCGATGATGCCGTCCTGAAAGGACTGCACGCCCGACACGCCGATCCCGCCGAGAAACGCACCGTCCTTCACCAGCGGCAGGCCGCCCTCCAGGGGCACCGCACCGGGCAGGCCCATCATGACGGTGCGCCCTTCGAGCACCACGTCCTCGATGGCCTTGGTGGGGCGCTTGAACAGGATCGCCGTGCGTCCCTTCGCCTCGGCGATGCGGCTGGAGGCCTTCTGACAGCCATCCATGCGCTCGAGGTACATGAGATGGCCGCCTTCGTCGACGATCGCGATGACCACGAGCCAGCCGTTCTTCTCGGCCTCGGCTCGGGCGGCGGCGGCGACGCGCTTGGCGTCGTCCACGGACAGCAGGGTCTGCTGGAACATCGTCGTCCTTCTTTCAGTGTCTGGTGGTCAGGCGGTCGCCGTGGATTTCGCCGTCCTTCACGACGAGCTTCAGGTTCGCTGCCGATTGCAGCAGCCGCACGTCGTTCTGGGGTTCTCCGGTGACCACGAGCAGGTCCGCAAGGTAGCCGTCGCGGATGTGGCCGGTCTGCCCCTCCATGAGCATCGCTTGCGCGCCGACGCTCGTCGCACAGCGGAGCGCCTCCGCGTTCGAATAGCCCAGGAAGCGCACGAAGTACTCGAGGTCGCGCGCGTTCGTGCCGTGCGGCGTCCACGGAAACCCGTAGTCGCCGCCGACCAGCACGCGGACACCGCGCTTGCGCAGCTCGGGAAAGACACGCTGCGCCTGTTCGAACTGATCGGCGACGCCGGTCGCCGCGGCCTTCTCGTGGGTGATGCCCCACGGTTCCGCTTCGTGCAGCAGCGCGTACAGCAGACCGATAGCGGGCGCGACGAAGATCCGGTCGCGCGCCCCTTCCATCAGATCGATGCACTCGTCGTCCGCGTATTCGCAGTGGTACAGGATGTCGACGCCGTGCTTGAGCGCGAGCTTGATGGAGGCGGCGGCACGCACGTGGGCTGCGACGCGCTTGCCGTGCGCATGGGCGGTCTCGACCGCGGTGGCGAGCTCGTCCTCCCGCATCACCGTGATGTGGGAGCGCGCGTTCGGGATGGTCTGGTTGCCCGACACGTTGAGCTTGATGGTATCTACACCCTCGCGGATCAGCAGGCGCACCGTCCGCAGCATCTCGTCCGCGCCATCGACCACCATGGCGATGGATTCGCGATACAGATGGAGCCGACGTTCGTCGCCCAGGTTGCCGGTGTTGGTGAGCTCGGGGCTCGCCGCCAGCAGGCGCGGGCCGGGGGCGTGGCCGGCGTTGATGAAGTCGCGTACGGCGATGTCGAGCCGCGGCTTGGCCGAGCCGCCGCTCAGACACGAAGTGAAGCCCGCATCGAGCACCTTCCGGGCGTGCAGCAGCGTGAGCAGCGTATGTTCTTCGGGCGGGATGTCGCCGGTGTCGGCGATGTTCGCCTTGTGGGCGAACGGCAAGTGCGCGTGCCCTTCCACCAGACCGGGGATCACGGTGTGCCCGCCGATGTCGAGGCATCTCGCATCCTTCACGTCGCGCAGCTGCGTCGGATGCACCTTCTCGATCCGGCGGCCGCGGATCAGCACGTCTGCGGGGAACGCGGGCTGTTCGCCGCCCTCCCAGACCGATCCGCCGCGCAGCAACAACGCCGCCTCCGCCATGCCCAGCCTCCCCGCCGTTCCGCTGTGGGGAAACTATACCTGCGGCCCGGGACGCGTTGTCACGAAGCCGGTGGTGGTGCCGCCGGCGTCGACTCTCCCGCTTCCGGCACCGCGAGCATGTTGCTGTCCTGCCGCACCCACGCCACCAGCAGTTCGTACGTGACCGCCAGCACCACCGGCCCGATGAAGATGCCGATGATCCCGAAGGCGATGAGGCCGCCGATCACGCCGACGAAGATCAGCGTGAGCGGCAGCTTGGCGCCGCGCTGGATCAGGATCGGGCGCACGATGTTGTCGATGTTGAGCACGATCACGCTCCACACGCCGAGCGCCACGGCCCACGCGGTGTCGTCCTGCCACCAGAGCCACAGCACCGCGGGCAGCAGCACGGGCAGCGCCCCGATTTGGGCCACTGCGAGCACGAAGGTGACGACGGTGAGCAGGCCCGACATCGGAACATCGGCGACCACCAGCCCGAGACCGGCCAGCAACGCCTGGAGCACTGCCGTGAGGACGACCCCCAGCGCCACCCCGCGGATCGCGCGGCCCGCCACCTCCAGCGCACGGTCGCCGCGATCGCCGCCCAGGCGCCGCGCGAAGGCGAGGATGCCCGCCATCGCCTTCTCGCCGTTCAGGTACAGGATCGCGCTGATCACGAGCGCGAGCAGCGCCTGGACCAGCAGCATGCCGAGGCTGCCTGCTTGCGCGACCACCCAGCCGAAGACGTCGCCCAGCTGCGGTGCGATGCGGGCCACGATGCCCTGGCTGCCGCCCTTGCTGACCTCCTGCCACATGGTCGTGATGCGCGGTCCGACCAGCGGCAGGCGCGTGATCCACTCGGGCAGCGCCGGCAGCTTCGACTTCGACAGCGACTTGGCCCACTCGACGATGGTGTCGCCATGTTCGATCACCGTGCTCACGGCCAGCAGTACCGGCAGAACGAAGAGCAATACCAGCCCGAGGGTCATGCACGTCACCGCCAGCCAGCGCCGTCCGCCCAAGTGGTCCTGGAGGCTCAGCATGATCGGCCACGTCGCCACGACGATCATCGCGGCCCACACGAACGACGAGATGAACGGGCGCACGATCAGGAATGCGCCGAGGATCAGCACGCCGGTGAACAGCACGGCCAGTGTGGTGCGCGTGAGGTCGCGGGGCAATTCGATCATGGCGGTCGGCTCCAAACGGCGCGGACAGGCGGCAGCCTACTGGGTTCCGCGTAGGCGCTCCAGCAATTGTGTCAATGCGCGGCCGCGATGGCTGATGGCGTTCTTGCGCTCGAGCGTCAATTCCGCGCCGGTCAGGCCGAGTTCCGGGTCGAGGAACAACGGGTCGTAGCCGAAACCGCCGTCGCCGCGGGGCGCCCGCAGGATCTCGCCGTGCCACTCGCCTTCGGCGATCAGCGGCTGCGGGTCGGCTCCGTGGCGCATCAGCACCATGACGCAGCAGTAGTGCGCGCGACGATCTGCGACGGACTCGAGCGCCGCCAGCAGCCTGTCGTTGTTGCGCTGGTCGCTCTTCGGCTCGCCGGCATACCGCGCCGAGTGCACGCCGGGCTCGCCGCCGAGGGCACGCACGCAGATGCCCGAGTCGTCGGCAAGCGCCGGCAGCCCGGATCGGCGTGCCGCATGCCGCGCCTTGGCGAGGGCGTTCTCGACGAAGGTGTCGTGCGGCTCCTCGGCCTCGTCGATGGCGAGCGCGGCCTGCGGGATCACTTCGATGGCGAGCGGGGCCAACAACTCGCCGATCTCGCGGATCTTGCCCGCGTTGCCGCTCGCGAGCACCAGCTTGTTCAAGCGTGTCCCAACGCCCGCTTCTGCGCAGCGATCAGTTCGCCGATGCCCTTGCCGGCGAGGTCCAGCAGCGCGTCCATCTGCGCGCGCGTGAAGGGTTCGCCCTCCGCCGTGCCCTGCACTTCCACCAGGCCGCCGCTGCCGGTCATCACGACGTTCATGTCGGTGTCGCAATCGGAGTCCTCGGCGTAGTCGAGGTCGAGCACCGGCAAGCCCTGGTACACGCCGACCGAAATGGCCGCCACGAAATCGTGCACCGGCAAGGCCGTGATCGCACCGCGCGACTTGAGCAGCGACAACGCATCGAGCAGCGCCACGAACGCTCCGGTGATGCTCGCGGTCCGCGTACCACCGTCGGCCTGCAGCACGTCGCAGTCGATCTGGATGGTGCGTTCGCCGACCGCGTGCATGTCGGCCACCGCACGCAGGCTGCGACCGATGAGGCGCTGGATCTCCTGTGTGCGCCCGCTCTGCTTGCCGCGCGCCGCCTCGCGATCGGTACGGGTGTGGGTGGAGCGCGGCAGCATGCCGTACTCCGCGGTGATCCAGCCCTGGCCGCGCCCCTTGAGGAACGGGGGCACCTTCTCGTCGACGCTGGCGGTGCAGAGCACCTTCGTGTCGCCGAATTCGACCAGCACCGAACCTTCGGCGTGTCGCGTGTAGTGGCGCGTGATGGTCACGGCGCGCAGCTGGTCGGGTTTGCGCCCGCTGGGACGTTGCGTGGTCATGAAGATGGAATCCGTGAAAAGTGCGCGCGCAGCTCGGCGCGGGTGTGCGCTGTGCTATCTTTCCAGCGCCCGCCATTCTCGGCGGGCGCCCTTCCCCTGTAAAGCGCACCCCACCGATGATCTACAGCATGACCGGCTACGCGTCGGTGAGCCGCGAGTCTCCGCTGGGAACGGTGAGCCTCGAGTTGCGCTCGGTCAATCACCGTTACCTCGACGTGCAGTTCCGCGTGCCGGAGGAATTCCGCGCGTTCGAACCGCCGATGCGCGAAGCACTCGCGGCGAAACTCACGCGCGGCAAGCTCGAATGTCGCATCGGGCTCACGCGCGCACCCGCTGCACCGAGCCTGCTCGAACTCAACGAACCGCTGCTCGACAAGCTGGTCGAGCTCAACCACCGCGTGAAGGCGCGCATGCCGGCGGCATCGAACCTCGGCGTCAGCGACGTGCTGAAGTGGCCTGGGATGTTCGGCGCGGAAACGCTGCCGGTGGAGGAACTGCGTGAAGCCAGCATGGCGCTGCTCGCCCAGGCCATGGAAGAATTCACCGCGACCCGCGGCCGTGAAGGCGAGAAGCTGAAGGAGATGCTGCTGGAGCGCGTGACTTCCATGGAAGCGCTCGCGCGCAACATCGCACCGAAGATCCCGCAACTGGTGGCTGCCCACCAGGAGAAACTCACGCAGCGATTGAAGGAAGTGGTGGCCAGCCTGGACGAGGAGCGCATCCGTCAGGAAGTGGCGCTGTTCGCCACTCGCATCGATGTGGACGAGGAGCTGACGCGCCTCAACACCCATCTCGCCGAGGTGCGCCGTATCCTCGCGAAGGGCGGCAACGTCGGCAAACGGCTCGACTTCGTGATGCAGGAGCTCAATCGCGAGGCGAACACCCTGGGTTCCAAGTCCGTGGACGTGGAGGTGTCGCAGACGTCCATGGAACTCAAGGTGCTGATCGAGCAGATGCGCGAGCAGGTGCAGAACATCGAGTGAGCGGCACGCTCTTCATCGTCGCGGCCCCCTCCGGCGCCGGCAAGACCAGCCTGGTGCGACGGCTGCTCGCGGACGATCCGGCGATCCACCTCTCGGTCTCCTTCACCACCCGCCCGGCGCGGCCCGGGGAAGCCAACGGGCGCGACTATCACTTCGTCGCCCGCGCCGACTTCGAGGCCATGCGGGCCCGTGGCGAGCTCCTTGAAAGCGCCGAGGTCCACGGCAATCTATACGGGACGTCGCAGGCCTGGATCGAAGGCGAGATGCGGCGCGGCAGCGACATCCTGCTGGAGATCGACTGGCAGGGTGCGGTTCAGGTCCGGCATTTGATGCCCGCGGCCGTGGGGATCTTCGTGCTGCCGCCGTCGCTCGAAGCCTTGGCGGACCGGCTGGAATCCCGCGGCACCGATACACCAGAAGTGATCGAGCGCCGGCTGCGTGCCGCCCGGGATGAGATCAGTCACGTGGACGAATTCGATTATGTTATTATTAACAAGGACTTCGAAGTCGCGGTCCAGGACCTGCAAGCCATCGTCCGCGCCGAGCGCCTGCGTAGGGCAGTGCAGCTCGTGCGCCACCGCGACACCATCAACCGCATGAAGTGAAGGAAATGCCATGGCCCGCATCACCGTCGACGACGCAATGAAGCACATTCCCAACCGCTTCGACCTGACTCTCGCCGCCACCTACCGCGCCCGCGAGATCGCCAACGGCGCCACGCCGCAGGTGGAAGGGAACAAGGACAAGCCGACCGTGATCGCCCTGCGCGAGATGGCCATGGGCCTGATCAGCATAGACATCCTGTACCGAACGAAGCACTGACCCGGACGCTCGAAGGCGCGGAGCTGTCCGTCCGCCGGATCGCCTCGTCCCGCAAGCTCGCCCCGCGCCCATGACCCCCGCCGACGCCTTCTTCCGCGACGTCTCCGGCTACCTCAAGCCGGAGGACGTGTCGCAGCTCCAGTCGGCGTACGACTTCAGCGCCACGGCCCATGCGGGCCAGTACCGGATGACCGGCGAGCCGTACGTCTCGCATCCGGTGGCCGTCGCGCAGATCCTGACCGAGTGGCACCTGGATTCCCAGGCGCTTTCGGCCGCGCTGCTGCACGACGTGATGGAGGACACCAACGTCACCAAGACCGAGCTCGCGGACAAGTTCGGCAAGATGGTGGCAGAGCTGGTGGACGGCGTCTCGAAACTCGACCGCATCGAGTTCCAGAGCCACGAGCAGGCCCAGGCGGAGAACTTCCGCAAGATGGTGCTGGCGATGACGCGCGACGTGCGCGTCATCCTGATCAAACTCGCTGACCGCTTGCACAACATGCGCACGCTCGACGCGATGAACCCGAAGAAGCGGGTCCGCATCGCGCGCGAGACGCTCGACATCTACGCACCCATCGCCAACCGCCTGGGGCTGAACCGCCTGTTCCAGGAGTTGCAGGAGCTCTCGTTCAAGCACCTGTACCCGAACCGGTATCGCGTTCTGCAGAAGGCGCTGTATTCGGCGCGCGGCAACCGGCGGGAAGTGGTGGACAAAATCCTCGACGGCATCCGCCACAAGCTGGCGGACGCGAAGATCGAGGCCACGGTGACCGGGCGCGAAAAGAACCTGTACAGCATCTACCACAAGATGCAGGAAAAGCACCTGACCTTTTCCCAGGTGTTCGACATCTACGGCTTCCGCATCATCGTGCAGGACGTGCCGTCGTGCTATCTGGCGCTCGGAGCGCTGCACGGGCTCTACAAGCCGATCCCGGGCAAGTTCAAGGACTACATCGCGATCCCCAAGGCGAACGGCTATCAGTCGCTGCACACGACGCTGTTCGGCCCCTACGGCACGCCGCTCGAGGCGCAGATCCGCACCGCCGAGATGCACAAGATCGCCGAGGCGGGTGTCGCCTCCCACTGGCTCTACAAGCAGAGCGACGCGGAGCTGAACGAGCTGCAGAAGAAGACCCACCAGTGGCTGCAGAGCCTGCTCGAGATGCAGACCCAGAGCGGTTCGTCGATCGAGTTCCTGGAACACCTCAAGGTCGACCTGTTCCCGGACGAGACCTACGTCTTCACG
This sequence comes from Burkholderiales bacterium, assembly GCA_019745565.1. Classification (GTDB taxonomy): domain Bacteria; phylum Pseudomonadota; class Gammaproteobacteria; order Burkholderiales. Next base: position 369,081 of record JAIESW010000024.1, on the reverse strand, counting down.
CCCAAGGGCAAGATCCTGTCGCTGCCCCATGGCGCCACCTGCGTGGATTTCGCCTACGCGGTGCACACCGACATCGGCAACCGCTGCGTCGCCGCCAAGGTGAATCACGAACTGGTGCCGCTGCGCAGCGAACTGCGCAACGGCGATCGCGTCGAGATCATCACCGCGGCCCATGCGAAACCCAATCCGGCCTGGCTCAACTACGTGGTCACCGGCAAGGCGCGCTCGCACATCCGCCACTTCCTGAAGACCATGCAGTACGAGGAATCGGCGCAGCTCGGCGAGCGTTTGCTAAACCAGGCGCTGGTGGCCCTGTCGCCCAAGGCCCAGAAGATCGACGACGCGAGCTGGGACAAGCTGCTCAAGGACCAGACCGACAAGACGCGCCAGGAGATCCTGGCCGACATCGGGCTCGGCAAGCAGCTTGCGATCGTGATCGCCCGGCGGTTGCTGATGATCGGCGAGCCGGAGGGCGGGTCGAATCGGCTGCCAGGCACGGTGGTCATCCGCGGTTCGGAAGGCATGGCGCTGCAGTTCGCCAAGTGCTGCCACCCCATCCCCGGCGATCCGATCATCGGCTACATCAAGAAGGGCCAGGGCCTGGTCGTGCACACGCACGACTGCATCGTGGCGCGCAAGATGCGCAGCGATCCGGACAAATGGCTCGACGTGGAATGGGCGCCGGACACGCGCAAGCTGTTCGCGGTCAACATCCGCCTGGTGGCGTCCAACGAACGCGGCGTGCTGGCCAAGCTGGCCGCCGAGATCGCGCAGTCCGAGGCCAACATCGACAACGTGAGCCTTGAACCAGGTGACTCAACGGCCTACGCCAACATCCACTTCACCTTGCAGGTGCACAACCGGCTGCATCTCGCGCAGATCATGCGCGGCCTGCGCCGCATCCCCGAGGTCATCCGCATCACCCGCTTGAAGGGCTAGAAGTGACTACCCCCCCGACAGGCCTTCGGCCTCTCCCCCCAAGGGGGCCAGCCCTCTTCGGGCGGCCCGGCGAGGGCTGATCCCACCCGGACACATCATCGCGAGTCCGCACAAGCGGCCTTCGCTCACGCCGCAACAATGGAAATATTCTCGTACCCCTTCCTGACCGCGCTCGTCGCCATCATCATCATCGACCTCGTGCTCGCGGGCGACAACGCCATCGTGATCGCGCTCGCGGCCCGCACGCTGCCGAAGGAACTGCAGAAGAAGGCGATCGTCTGGGGCACGCTCGGCGCGATCGGCGTGCGGGTGGTGATGACCCTGATCGTGGTCTGGCTCCTCGGCGTCCCGGGCCTCAGGTTCGTCGGCGGCGTGCTGCTCATCTGGATCGCCTACAAGCTGCTGGCCTCGGACGACCACGCCGAGGACCACGAGGTGAACGCCGCGGGCGGCGAAGCTGCCAAGAAGACCACCTTCTGGGGCGCCCTGCGCACCATCATCATCGCCGATGCCGTGATGGGTCTGGACAACGTGTTGGGAGTCGCCGGCGCTGCCAAAGGCAGCTTCCTGCTGGTGGTGCTGGGACTCGCGATCAGCATCCCCATCATGGTGTGGGGCAGCACCCTGATCTTGAAGCTGGTCGAGCGGTTCCCGGCCATCATCTACATCGGCGCTGGCGTACTGGCCTGGACGGCTGCAGCGATGATCAGCCACGAACCCAAGCTCCAGCCGTTCTTCGAAGCCTATCCCTGGGTCCGCTACGGGATGTACGCCGTGATCGTGGGGGGCGTGCTGGGGGTCGGCTACCTCGTCAACCGGCACCGTCGGCGGCCCGCCGGAAGCGCCGATTCCTGACCAGGATCAAGCACCGGAATCCCGTCTGGTTCACAATTGCGCCCATAGCGCTCGTGGAGCACTCGCCATGAACACCCTGTCCCGTCTGATCATCATCGCCACCCTGGCTCTCGCGCCGGCCATGGCGGGGTTCGCGCAGCAATCCGAAGACGACACGACCGGCGGCATCAGCAAGCTGCCCCCGGCGCGCAGCGAGCGCCTGGACATCTTCGGCGCGGGCATGTGCCACCAGTGCGAGTGGCGTCCGCGGCCCAAGCTGATGGCCGCCGCCGACCAATGCGGCCGCCAGGACGACGGCACGCCGAAGCTCGCCACGTTCGAATGCGGGCGCAACCCGGCCTGCGACACCGTGTGCAATTTCGTGAGCTGCGACACGCAATAGCCGTTTCCGCCGGGCCGTCCACGACGGCTCGTCGTCCAGCAGTGACGAAATCGCCCCTGAAAACCGGGCGAAAGCGCATGCCCCCACGAGCATGGCGAAACAGCTGATTGTTTCGCCGGATGTTTTTCGTGCTGGCACGGCGATTGATATAGACATGCTGGCGGTGCCTGTGTCCCCCCGACCGGGTGCCGTCGGTAGTCAAGTGGGACTTCGCCGCCCGCGCCTCGCCAGGGCCCGGGCGGATCTTTTTCGGAGGCTGTATGTTCAACCCGATTTCACAGAACAAGCCTACCTCCGGTTCCCAACTGCTGTCGGAACTGGGCGGAACCGCGTTGCACGGCGCGATCTTCGTACTGCTCGTGCTGGGCGTGGTCGGACTCATCTACAAGGCGCTCAAGCCCGGCGGCTTCCTCGGCCGCTGGATCGACACCTTCTGGCATATGCACCCCGGCTATGCCGCACTCATGGTGGTCGCGATCCTCGCCGGCGGCTATGGCTTCAAGCGGTGGCTCGATGCGAGTTCGATGAACGGCGCACGCGGCGACATCCTGGTCTACGCAGGGTTGGCACTGGGCCTGTTCTTCGGCTTCCAGCTGATCGTCACAGGGTCGATCTGACCGCGCTCCCCTGAGGTCGAGTCGCGCCGCGGCGACAGGCTCGTCGCGGCACAAATCAAGCCTTTAGGTGGATCAGCGCGAAATCGCGTCGCTATGTCGCGACGATGCGATGATTTTCATCGCGCGACGTCCGCGCAGATTCGCTACGGCCTGCGCACGGGATTCGAAAGTGTTCCGAGGCCCTCGATGCGACACTCGGCCAGGTCGCCATCCTCGATGACGACGGCGCCCGGCGTCCCCGATGAAATGATGTCGCCCGGGTAGAGCGTCATCACGTGCGAGTGGAATGAAACCAGATAGGCCGGCGGGAACTGCATGTTCGCCACCACGTTCTTCCGGTGCAGTTGCCCGTTCTTCCAGGTGCCCACCTCGACCGCCAGGACGTCGGCGACTTCCTCCCGCGTGATGAGCTCGGGCCCGAACGAAAAGAACGTGTCGAAGTTCTTCGAGCGGGTCAGGTAGCGCGGATTCTTCTGCAGGATGTCTTCGGCCGTCATGTCGAGGATGAGGCAGTAGCCGGCCACGTAGTCCAGGGCGTCGGCCTCGCTCACCCGCCGGCAGGGCCGGCCGATCACCACCCCGAGTTCGGCCTCCGCGGTGACCCGCCGCGACTCCGGCGGCAGTTCGATGACATCGCCCGGCCCGATGATCGTCTGGTCACCCTTGATGAACGACGCAGGCTCGTCCGGATACACCGCGTTCAGGTCGGCCGCGTGGTCGCGGTAGTTGAGCCCGATGCCCCAGATCTTGCGGGGGTGCCGCCAGAGCGGTCCGTAGCGCATCGTCTTCGGGTCGCGATAGCGCGCCGTTGCGAAGGCGTCCGATTCGATCGCGTGGCTCAGGCCCTGTTGCACCAGTGTGTACAGGTCGATGGGCCACGCCTTTCCCAGGCGCGCATTGATGTCCGCCACCAGGGTGAGGCCGTGGGCCGTGAGCACCGCGCACTGCTCGAGACCATCGTGAATGACCGTGGCGAGGCGCATGGGGGTGCTTTCGGGAATTTGGTAGGCCGTGTAGGGATCGAACCTACGACCAATGGATTAAGAGTCCACTGCTCTACCAGCTGAGCTAACGGCCCGTTGGGGAACTGCTCGGGTACCGGGGAAGGTACCGTTGTCGCGCGTGGCAGATGGTAGGTGGTGCGAGATTCGAACTCGCGACCAACGGATTAAAAGTCCGCTGCTCTACCGGCTGAGCTAACCACCCGCCGAAAGCCGCGCATTCTAGCGGCCGGGTTCTTGGAGTGTCAACGCCGTGAACGCCGGAATGCGCGGTCAACGGTCTGTTTTTGCGGGCTTCTCGCGCCCCTCAACGATATCGCGTCGGATCGGCGATCGCCGCGGCTTCGAATCCTGCACGACGGATGCGGCACGAGTCGCAAACCCCGCACGCCCGTCCGTCGGCATCGGCCTGGTAGCACGACACCGTCAGCGAGAAATCCACGCCGAGCTGCGCGCCCCGCCGGATGATCTCGCCCTTGGTCATGCGGATGATGGGGGCATGCACCGTCATGCGATGGCCTTCGACACCGGCCTTGGTGGCGATGTTGGCGAGCGCTTCGAAGGCCGCGACGAACTCCGGCCGGCAATCGGGATAGCCCGAGTAGTCCACCGCGTTGGCGCCATAGAAGATGTCCCGCGCCTCGACCACTTCGGCCAACCCGAGCGCGAGTGCCAGCAGGATCGTGTTGCGCGCCGGTACGTAAGTCGACGGGATCACGCCCTCACGCACGCCATCTACCGGCACGTCGATGGCATCGTCGGTGAGCGCAGAGCCGCCGATGGTGCGCAGGTCCACGCCGACGACCTTGTGCGTGACGGCACCCAGTTGCTGTGCCACGCGGGCGGCAGCGTCCAGTTCCGCGCTGTGTTTCTGCCCGTACCGCACCGACAGCGCATGACAGGCGAACCCGCCGGCCCGCGCCTCGGCGAGAACCGTGGCCGAATCCAGACCGCCGGAGAGCAGGACGACCGCCGGCCGCATCAGTGGCCCGGGGTCTCGCCCCACAGCAGCTTGTGGAGCTGGATCTGCATGCGGACCGGCAGTCGATCCTCGAGGATCCATTCCGCCAGCGCCCGCGGCTCCACCTGTCCGTGGGACGGCGACAGCAGCACCGGGCAGCGCTCCGCCAGCGCGTGCTCCGCGATCACGGCCCTGGCCCATTCGTAGTCGGCGCGGTCGCACAGCACGAACTTGATCTCGTCGTGCGGCAGCAGATGACCCAGGTTCGACCACAGGTTGCGCGTCGATTCGCCCGACCCCGGCGTCTTGAGATCGAGGATCTTCGACACGCGCGGGTCCACGCCGGCCACATCGAGCGCGCCGCTGGTCTCGAGCGATACATCGTGGCCGGCGTCGCACAGCAACCGCAGCAGTTCCAGGCAACCCTTCTGTGCGAGCGGCTCGCCGCCGGTCACCGTCACGCGCGGCACTCCGAATGCCCGCACCTTGGCCAGCACATCGTCGAGCGCATGGAGCTCGCCGCCGTGGAACGCGTAGGCGGTGTCGCAATACCCGCAGCGCAATGGGCAGCCGGTGAGCCGCACGAACACTGTCGGCAGCCCCACCCGGCTCGCCTCGCCCTGCAACGAGAGGAAGATCTCGGTCAGACGCAGGCGGACCGCAGGCGGCGCCGCGTTGCGCTGGGGCGTGGCCACCGGCGTTTCCATGAGGCCTACTTGAGCTTGGCCAGGCGCTGCTTCGCTTTTTCCGCGGCTTCCGACAGCGGATACTTCGCGATCAGGTCCTCGAGCGTTCGACGGGCCGCGCCCGTATCGCCCTGCGCGCTGTGCGCGTTCGCCAGGATCAGCATGGCGTCCGGCGCCTTCAGATGGTCCGGATGAGTGACCAGCAGCTTCTGCTGGGCCGCGATGGCGCTCGGATAGTCCGCCATGCGGAAATACGCTTCACCGAGCCAGTACTGCGCGTTCGGCGCCAGTTCGTGCCGCGGATACAGCTTCAGGAACTGACGGAAGTCGGCGATGGCACCGGCAGAATCACCGGCACGCTGCTTGGCGAGTGCGGATTCGTAAGCCCGTCGCACAATCTCCGATTCGGAGGTCGTCGCCGCGGCACTCGCGGCCGCTGCAGGGGCGGCGGCTGCGGCAACAGCCGGCGCGGCCGGGGGCACAGGCGGAACCGGCGGCGTCGGCGCCGTCGTGACCGGCGTGGTCGCCGCGCCCGGCGGCGTCGGCGCTGCGGGCGTCACCGGTGCCGGGATAGCCACGCTGGCGGCAGCGGCGCCCTCGAGCTTCTTCAACCGCAGATCGAGCTCGCCGAGTTGCGACAGACTGGGGCTGGCGGCACCGGCGCTCTCGAGCTTCTTCAGCCGCGCGTCCACGTCGGTCGCAGTAGCTCCGGCGGCGGCGCCGCCGGCCGCCTCCAGCTTCTTCAGGCGCAGGTCGATCTCGCCGGTCAGCGTCGTCAGTTTCTTGCGCGCTTCCGCATCGTCCTTCCCTTGCTGCTCGATGCGGCGCAGGCGCGCGTCGGTATCGTTGTAGAGGTCGCTCTGCCGCTTCTCGGACTTCTGCACGCGGTCGTTCAGCACCTCGACCTTGTTCGACATCTCTTCGAGTTCGCCGCGCAACTCACGCATCTGGCGGCCGAGCGCATCGACCTGGTTCAGCAGGTCGAGCAGCACGCGGTTCGAGCTGGTGGGCTCGGCCGCTGCGGGCGGTTTGGCCGCCGCGCCCTGCTGCGCGCTCGCCGTGCCGGCCCACAGGGCGAGCAGCGCGACGGCGAGGGCGGATCGTTTCATGCCGTTGTGCTACCTGGGCCTATTCGAACCCGGGGTAGACGATGTCGCTGCGCCGGTTTTCGGAATAGGAATCGTCGTCCTGGCCGGTCGCCTTGGGCTTCTCTTCGCCGTAGCTCACCGCCTCGATGCGGTTGGCGGGGACGCCCAGCACCATGAGCGCCCGCTTGACGCCGTCGGCCCGGCGCTGGCCCAGGGCGAGGTTGTATTCGGTGGAGCCGCGCTCGTCGCAGTTGCCTTCGACCCGCATGCGCACTTCCTTGTTGTCGAGCATGAACTTGGCATGGGCCTCGATCAGGCCGCGATAGTCCGACTTCACGTCGTAGCGGTCGTAGTCGTAGTAGACGCTGCGCTTGAACAGGGGACTTCCGGGATCCTTCAACTGGCTGCGCAGGTCGCCCAGGGGCTTTTCGCTGCCGCCGGGCGGCGCGAGCGGTTTGACTTCGGCGGTTTCCTGAGCCTGGCGCTGCTTCTGCTCCTCGAGCTGGCGGTTCAACTCCTGCTGCTCGCGGGCGATCTGGGCGCGCTTCGCCTCCTCGTCGGACTTGCGCTGGGTCTCGAGCAGATCCCGCTGTTCGACTGCGGCCTTCTTCTGCTCCTGCACGTCCTGGGTGGCGCAGCCGGCGGCCAGCGCCGCGAGAGCCAGCAGGAGGATTGCGTTCTTCATGGTTCTAGCTCCTTCGTTTCAGCGTGACTTCAACAGGGGGCCCCAGGCGGGCTCTCGTACGCTGCCCGATGCCTCGGACAAGCGTTGCTTGATGCGACCGTCGCGGGATACGGCCGCGAGTATGCCGCGCTTATTGAACTCCGAGGCGTACAGGATCATGCGCCCGTTGGGGGAGAAGGTGGGGGACGAGTCGATGCGGCCGTCGGTCAGCAGCTGCGCACTGCGGCTGCCGATGTCCTGGATCGCGACGTTGTAACGGCCGGCGTTGCGCTGGATGAAGCAGAAACTCTTGCCGTCCGGGCTCCAGCGCGGCGTCACGTTGTAGGTGCCTTCGAAGGTCATGCGCTCGGCAGCGCCGCCCGCGGCCGACATGCGATAGATCTGGGGGCTGCCGCCGCGGTCCGACGTGAACAGCATGGAGCGCCCGTCCGGCGACCAGGCCGCCTCGGTATCGATCGACATGCTGTTGGTGAGGCGGGTGAGGCCGCTGCCGTCGAGGTTGAGGGTGTAGATCTGCGCGACACCGTCACGCGACAGGGTCACCGCGAGCTTCTGCCCGTCGGGCGACCACGACGGCGAGCTGTTCGATCCCTCGAAGTTCGCCACGACGCTGCGTTTGCCGTCCACCAGCGTGTGCACGAAGATGATCGACTTCTTCTTCTCGAACGACACGTATGCGATCCTGTTGCCGTCGGGCGACCACGCCGGCGAGATGATCGGTTCGCGGTTGGCCAGGATGAAGTCGGCGTCGCCGCCGTCGGCATCGGCCACCTGCAGTTCGTAGCGCTCGTTGTTCTTCACTACGTAGCAGATGCGCGTCGCGAACACGCCGGGCTCGCCGGTCAGTTCCTCGTAGATGACGTCGGCGATCTTGTGCGCCGTGACGCGCACCTGGCTCGGTGGAATCGCGAAACTCAAGCCCGCCCGCTGCGTCTGCTTGACCGCGTCCATCAGGCGGAAGCGCAGAGCGAGACGACCGTCGGAGCGCTCCACGACGTTGCCGATGACCAGGTTCTCGACGCCGCGGTTGCGCATGTTGCGCCAGTCGACCTGCTCCGGTTCGCTCGGAAACTGCGGCATCCAGCCCGCGCTCTGTTCGCGGAACAGGCCGCTTCGCAGCAGGTCGGCGAGCACGATGTCGCCCACCTTGTCTTTCTGCAGTTCCTGGTTGCCGAACGGCAACACCGTGATCGGGATCTCCTTGCCGCTGCCGCCGATGATCTCGATGGTCAGGGCAGCACGGACGGCTGCCGGAGCGGTGAGGGCCGCGGCGCCCGCGAGCTTGAGCAGGGAGCGTCGGGTGGATGCGCTCTTCGATGGTGGCATGGCTGGCGATTATAGCGGGTGGAGATGTCGATACCGCGGCACGGCGAACGCGGACGGGCGCGGGACCGATGCCGTTCGCTTAGTCGCGCGGACGGAACAGGAGTTTCAGATCGCGCATCTGCTGAAAGATTTCCATGTCCTCGGGCGTCGGCAGCGGCTGCGAAACCTCGATCGCCCGCTCCACCGCCTTGTCGTAGGCGGGCACGCCGCTCGACCGGACCAGCCGCACCGCTGCGACGGTTCCGTTCTTGAGCAGCCTCACTTCGAACTCGGCCTGCGGATTGCCGTCGATGCCGGGCGGGACGCGGACGTTGTCGCGGATCTTGTCGCGAATGCGAGCGGTGTATTCGTCGATCAGCTTCTGGGCCTGCGCGGCCGCCTGGGCCGCGGCCCGTCGCTCGGCCTCCGCGGCCTCCCTGGCCTGGCGCTGCTCCTCCTGAGCCTTCATCTGCTTCTCCAGGACCTCACGATTGCGCTTCTCCTGCTCCCTGCGCTGCGCTTCTTCCTCCTTGCGGCGCGCCTCGTCCTCGCGTCTGCGCTGTTCGTCGGCGCGCTTCTGCTCTTCGGCGCGCTGCTTCTGCTCCTCCGCCCGCTGCTTCTGGTCCTCGAGGCGTTTGCGTTCTGCCTCCTTCGCCTTGGCAGCCTCAGCGGCCTTCTCTTCGCGCAGCTTCTTCTCCTTTTCGCGCTTCTCCTGCAAGGCGATGTCGGCGGCTTTCGGCTCCGGCTTCGGCGGCGCGGCCGGTTTGGGTGGCGGCGGTGGAGCCGGCTTCGGTTCCGGGGCAGGAGCAGGCTTGGGCTCGGGCGGTGGCGGCGGCGGGGGTTCCACTGGCTTGGGCGGTACGCCCGCCGCCGGCTTCGGCGGTGGCGCGACCGGTACGTCGCGCCACAACTCGACGGTGACGGGCTCCGGTGCCTTGCGATTCCATGACACACCCATGATGAGAAACACCACGAGCGCCAGGTGCACCGCCGCCGCCAGCAGCCCGGAGACGAAATAGTCCGGGCGCGCCGCGGTCGCCATCAGTTGCTCCTCGGTCGGGCCAGAAGACCGATCTTCTCGACATTCGCCTGCTGCAGCAGGTCCATCACTTCCATGACCTTGCCGTACGGCACGTTCTGCCCGGCGGCGATCAGCACCGGGCGCCCGCCTTTCACCTCGGCCTGCCGCGCCTTGATGAACTCCGGCAGATCGGAGATGTTGACCACGCGCGCCGAGGCGGTGGTGCCGTCGCGCACGCGCACCTGCGTCGTCCCCGTCACCTCGATCTCCACCGGCTTCGCCGGCAGCGCCGACGAGCGGCTCACCTGCGGCAGCTCGACCTGCCCCGTGTTGATCATGGGTGCGGTCACCATGAAGATCACCAGCAGCACCAGCATCACGTCGATGTACGGCACGACGTTGATGGCGCTGATGGGACGGGAGCGGGACCGGCGCGACGATTCCACGGCTTGGAGAGGCCTCAGGCGGGGGGCTGGCGTTGCAGCAGGTTCGAGAACTCTTCCATGAAGCTCTCGAAACGGGTGGCGAGCCGGTCCACGTCGCGGATGTAGTGGTTGTACGCGATCACCGCGGGGATCGCGGCGAACAGGCCGATGGCGGTGGCCACCAGCGCCTCGGCGATCCCGGGCGCCACGGCGGCGAGCGTGGCCTGGTGCACGTTCGCCAGCCCGCGGAACGAATTCATGATCCCCCACACGGTGCCGAACAGGCCGATATACGGGCTCACCGAACCCGCGCTCGCGAGGAAGTTGAGATGGGATTCGATGCCGTCCATCTCGCGCTGGTACGTGGCCCGCATCGCGCGCCGCGCTCCGTCCATGATCACCGGCGTGGTCTGGCCGGCCTGCCGGCGCAAGCGCCAGAACTCGCGAAAGCCGGCGAGGCAGATCTTCTCGAGGCTGCCGGCGTGAGAGCCCTGGTTCGCCGCGGCCTGCAGCAGACCGTTCAGGTCCTGCGCGGTCTGCGCATTGCGGAAGCGCCGCTCGAAGTCCTCGGTCTTGCGCTTGGCGGAACGGATCGAGAACATCTTGTGGAAGATGAACAACCACGAGACGAACGAGATGCCGAGCAGCACCGCCATCACGAGCTGCACCAGCAGGCTCGCGTTGAGCGCCAGGTGGACGATGGAAAGATCGGTGCTGCCGTTCATGCCGTGACCGCTTCCGGCGCGAGCCAGCGGGCGCACTCGATGCGCAGCCCTTCGGGCACGCGCGCCGGCCGGAGATTCGGGACGCCGATGCAGGCGAGCTGGATGGTGGCGATGACGAGTTCCTCCATACCTCGGGTGACGCGCTGGTCAAGAACGAGCTGGGCGCCGCGCATGCTCGCCAGCGCGAGCGACACGTCCAGAGCGTCGCCGAGGCGCGCGGGTTTCAGGTAGTCGATGTTCGCCGAACGCACCACGAACATCGCCTGATGTCGTTCGACCATCTTCGGGATCTCGAAGCCGATGGCGCGCAGCCAGTCCATGCGCACGCGCTCCATGAAGTCGAGATAGGTGGCATGGAACACCATGCCGCCGGCGTCCGTGTCCTGGTAGTAGACCCGTACCGGAATGGAAAAGCGGCGCGCCGAGGGCTGCGCGTGCGCGGGGCGGACGCTCAGTTGCCGCTCCACAGGTCGGACGTGCCGGCTTGGGCCGGCGCTGCCAGACCGAAATGGCGATACGCCGACAGCGTCGCCACGCGACCGCGCGGCGTGCGATGCAGGAAGCCTTGCTGGATGAGGAACGGCTCCAGCACGTCCTCGATGGTGTCGCGTTCCTCGCCGATGGCGGACGCAAGGTTGTCTACGCCCACCGGTCCGCCGTTGAATTTCTCCAGGATCGCATGCAGCAGCTTGCGGTCCATGACGTCGAGTCCCTGGGCGTCCACGTCGAGCATCAGCAGCGCCGCATCGGCCACGGGGCGTGTGATCGGGCCGCCCACCTTCACTTCCGCGTAGTCGCGCACGCGGCGCAGCAGGCGATTGGCGATGCGCGGCGTGCCGCGCGAACGCGCGGCAATCTCGAGTGCTCCATCGTCCGCGATCTCGACTTCGAGCAGTCGGGCCGACCGGCGCACGATGCGCGTCAGTTCCTCCGGCGTGTAGAACTCGAGGCGCGCAACGATCCCGAAGCGATCGCGCAGCGGGTTGGTCAGCATGCCGGCGCGCGTCGTCGCGCCGACCAGGGTGAACGGCGGCAGATCGAGTTTTACCGAGCGCGCCGCCGGACCCTCGCCGATCATGATGTCGATCTGGTAGTCCTCGAGCGCCGGATACAGCACCTCCTCCACCACCGGCGAGAGCCGATGGATCTCGTCGATGAACAGCACGTCGTTCGGCTCGAGGTTGGTGAGCAGCGCCGCGAGATCCCCGGCGCGCTCCAGCACCGGTCCGGAGGTCTGCCGCAGATTGACGCCCATCTCGCGCGCGACGATATGCGCCAGCGTGGTCTTGCCCAGGCCCGGAGGCCCGAACAGCAGGACGTGATCGAGCGCTTCCTTCCGCCGGCGCGCGGCCTCGATGAAGATGGAAAGCTGGCCGCGGATCTTCTCCTGACCGACGTACTCGTCGAGCTTCGCGGGACGCAGGGCCCGCTCCAGCGCCTCTTCCTGGACGCCGAGCGGCGCCGGCGCGATCAGGCGGTCAGTCTCTATCATTAACTTGGAGAACGCCGCATTGTGGGCCGTTGCCGTTCTGCGGACAGATGCGGGCATTGCCCGAATCTGCGAACCGTATGGTGACTCCCCCTCATCCCCGGCCCTTCTCCTGCAGGGAGAAGGGGGCTCGCCTCCCTCTCCCTACGGGAGAGGGAACGGCGGTGACAATTGCTCGCGTATCCGAACGGTCCCGTCATCCCGGATTCGTGGCGCGGAATTCCGCGACCATCGGCTCGGCCATGTCGGCGACTGCTCGCGCCCGCGTCGGCAACGTCGCCGCCACCGCGTCCATGCGTGCGTTCAGGATGCCGGTCATCTTGATCATCAGCGTCTTCTGGTACTTCGCCCCGAGATCCGACAGCGCGAAGCGCTGGCCGTCGACGTTGTCGTTGGCGGCGACCGAGAAGCGCATCGCCTTGTCTTCCTCGGCGTAGACATAGGTGAGCGTGCGCTGTTCTTCCGCAGTGCCGGGGAAATCCTGGATGAGCTTGCCCGACATGGTGAGCGCACCGCCGACATGGAAAGCGACCGACTGTTCGATGATGATGGCCTGCTTGGCGCCCACCTCGGTGCGGAAGTGGGCGACCAGCGCGTCCATCTCCGCATCGGTGAAGCTGCGCGCCGTCATCGCAGCCCATTCGGGCGGCAGCCATTGGAGACTGGCCCACTCCTGTTCGACGGTTGCGAGCAGCGGCGCGACCATCGTCGCCTCGGCGGTATCCCACTGCTGGTTGCCGGGCCGCCACGTCTTGCCGAGGCCGCGTTCACGACCGATACGCGCGAGTTCGGAGCGGACGGCCATGAGACTCTGCTGCTTGAGGTAGCGGTTGCCCAGCGCAAGAGTGGTACGCCATTTGTGGACGGCGAGCAGTTCGTCGGCCTTCGCACGGCGGACTTCGGTGGAATCGGCAGCGAACAGCGGAGCCGAAAGGGCACCGAGCAGGGCAACGGTGAAGAAGAGACGACGACTGGCGGAAATCATGGAAACTCGCGGTGGGTGGAAAGATGCCGGTCTAAGGCTCGAAACTTGAACGGAATTATAGTCGGAACGGGGTTTGAACCTACGTCCGGTTGCGTCGCCCGAGGGTGACATCGGCGGCGAGAGTGGATGCAGGAGCAGCCCTGAACGCGGCGGACGCGGCGGACGCGGGGTTAGGCATAAGGCCCAATGCTTCCGGTCTGCGGGGTTCTGCCGCGTCCGCCGCGTTCAGCGCTTGCCTTCGATGCCCGCCTACTTCGCCCCCGGACATCACACCTTCGACAGCAACCGCAAGGCCTGCCGGATCGCATCCTGCACCGGCAGCCCGCCCTCCAGCTTCGCCAGTGCCGCCCGCGCTTCCTTGTCGCTGTAACCCAGGGCCAGCAGCGCATTGAGGGCATCGCTCCCCGATCCTGCCGCACTCGCGGCCGGGCCGGTGCCAGGCACCAGCGCCAGCTTGTCCTTGAGTTCCAGCAGCAGACGCTCGGCGGTCTTCTTGCCGATGCCGGGCACGCGCGTCAGCCGCGCGCCGTCCTGCTGGCTCACCGCTGCGTACAGCTCGTCCACCGACATGCCCGAGAGAAGAGACAGGGCGGTGCGCGCACCGATGCCGGTGATCTTGAGCAGCTGCCGGAAGACCTGGCGCTCGGCCTCGGTCGCGAAGCCGAACAACAGGTGCGCATCCTCGCGGATGGTGAGATGGGTGAACAACTTCACTTCCTGCCCGGTCGCGGGCAGTTGGTAGAACGTGCTCATGGGCACGTCCACCTCGTAGCCGACGCCGCCGGCTTCCACCACCACGGTCGGCGGCGCCTTCTCGATGAGGCGCCCGGTCAGGCGCCCGATCATCCGAGCCGCCCGCTGCGCATGCGCAACCCGCTGGTCGCGAAGCCGCCGAGGCCCAGACCGCCATGCGCATGACAGATGGCACACGCCAGCGCGTCCGCCGCATCCGTGGACGGCGCTGCCGGCAGACGCAGCAGGCGCTTCACCATCTCCTGCACCTGTTCCTTCCGCGCGTGACCATTGCCCACCACGGCCTGCTTGACCTGCAACGCGGTGTACTCGTGCACCGGCAGTCCACGGGACACGGCCGCGCAAATGGCCGCCCCCCGCGCCTGGCCCAGCAACAGGGTCGATTGCGGGTTCACGTTCACGAAGACCTTCTCCACCGCCACGTGCTCGGGTGCGCCGTCGGCGATGACTTCGCTCAGGCTGTCGAGGATGGTCTTGAGCCGCTCCGGCAGCTCGGCCGCCTCATTGGTCCGGATGCAGCCGCTGGTGACGTACACGAGCTGCTGACCGGACTTGTCGATCACACCGAAGCCGGTGATGCGGAGGCCGGGATCGACGCCGAGGATCCTCAACGCCCGCTCAGCCCGCGCCGGACCTGCCATAGGCCTTCGGCCGATGGCAGGCCCCCTGGGGGGAGGTGCCGCGGGCCCATCGGGGGGATAGTCACTTCATTCCTCGAGCACCGCGCTGGTGTAGACCTCTTGTACGTCGTCCAGGCTCTCCAGCGCGTCCAGCAGCTTCTGCATCTTCACGGCATCGTCGCCGGTCAGCAGCGCCTCCGTGCCCGGCTTCATGATGATCTCCGCGTACTCGGGCTTAAGGCCGGATTTCTCGAGCGCCTCGCGCACGGTGACGAAGTCGTTATTAGGCGCGGTGATGACTTCGATGGACCCGTCCTCGTTCGCGACCACGTCCTCGGCGCCGGCGTCGATGGCCACTTCCATGACCTTGTTCTCGTCGGCGCCGGGCGCCAGCACGAGCTGGCCGCAGTGCTTGAACAGGAACGCGACCGACCCGTCGGTGCCGAGATTGCCGCCGTGTTTCGCGAATGCATGGCGCACGTCCGCGACGGTGCGCGTACGGTTGTCGGTCATGCAGTCGACGATCACCGCCGCACCGGCGATGCCGTAGCCCTCGTAGCGGATCTCCTCGTAGTTCACGCCTTCGAGCTGCCCGGAACCGCGCTTGATCGCGTTCTCGATGGTGTCCTTCGGCATGTTCTGTTCGCGCGCCTTGTCGATCGCGAGGCGCAATCGCGGGTTGCTGCCCGCGTCACCGCCACCCAACCGTGCGGCGACCGTGATTTCCTTGATGAGCCTGGTGAAGACCTTGCCGCGCTTGGCGTCGGCCGCGGCCTTCTTGTGCTTGATGTTCGCCCATTTGCTGTGACCTGCCATGACTGCCTCTGCTACGCCATCCTGTCAGCGGGAAAGATGCGTCGGCACCGAAGGATGCAACGCGATTGGTATACTTTTCAGAAGTTTATCACCGCCCTCCCGGAGCCCGAAATGTCCGAGCCGATGCTGATCGCGAAATCCGAGCGCGACATCTTCCTGTTGCCCGCTCTCGCGAACCGCCACGGCCTGATCACCGGCGCCACCGGCACCGGCAAGACCGTAACCTTGCAGCGCATCGCCGAGCAGTTCAGCCGCAACGGCGTGCCGGTTTTCATGGCGGACGTGAAAGGCGACCTCGCCGGGCTCTCACAGGCCGGCGCATGGAATCCGAAACTGAAGGAACGCGCCGAGAAGCTCGGCATGGCCGACCTCGAGTTCACGGCGTTTCCGGTGACGCTGTGGGACGTGTGGGCCGAATCGGGACACCCGGTGCGCTCGACCATCTCCGAGATGGGCCCGCTGCTACTGGGCCGCATGCTGGGGCTGAACGACGTCCAGCAGGGCGTGCTCACGCTCACCTTCAAGATCGCCGATGACAAGGGCCTGCTGCTGCTCGACTTGAAGGACCTGCGGGCGATGATCCAGTTCGTGGGGGAGAACGCGAAGGAATTCACGACCACCTACGGCAACGTGTCCGCCGCCTCCATCGGCGCGATCCAGCGCGGCCTGCTCGAGTTGGAACAGCAGGGCGGTGACAAGCTGTTCGGCGAGCCGGCGCTCGACCTCGATGACCTGATGCAGACCGGCGCCAAGGGCTTCGGGATGATCAACATCCTGTCGGCGGGCAAGCTCATGAACACCCCGAAGATCTACGCCACTTTCCTCTTGTGGCTGCTCTCGGAACTGTTCGAGCGCCTGCCGGAAGTGGGCGATCCGCCCAAGCCGAAGCTCGTGTTCTTCTTCGACGAGGCGCATCTGCTCTTCGACGACGCGCCGCCCGCGCTGCTCGACAAGATCGAGCAGGTGGTGCGCCTGATCCGCTCCAAGGGCGTGGGCGTGTACTTCGTCACGCAGAATCCGCTCGACGTGCCCGACACGGTGCTGGGTCAGCTCGGCAATCGCGTGCAGCACGCGCTGCGGGCGTTCACGCCGCGCGACCAGAAGGCGGTGAAGACGGCGGCGACCACTCTCCGGGCGAATCCCAAGCTCGACGTGGAGAAGGCGATCACCGAACTGGGCGTCGGCGAAGCGCTGGTGTCGTTCCTCGACGAGAAGGGTCGTCCCGAGATCGTCGAGCGCGCGTTCGTGTGCCCGCCGTCGAGCCGCATCGGCCCGGCCACCCCGGAGGAGCGCGCCGCCCTCGTCAAGGCCTCGCCGCTGTTCGGTCATTACGAGAAGCTGGTCGACCGCGAATCGGCGTACGAGAAGCTGCGCGATCGTCAAGCGGGTGAAGCCGCTCCGGCCGCAACCGGCGGCAAGGGTGCCGCGCCTGCGTCGGAAGGTGGTGGCGGTCTGATGGGATCGCTGGGCGAAATCCTCTTCGGCAGGACCGGTCCGCGCGGCGGCCACACGCCCGGCGTGTTCGACGCGGCGGCCAAGAGCGCCGCGCGCTCGGTGGGCTCGGCCGTGGGCCGCGAGATCGTGCGCGGCGTGCTGGGGTCGATCCTCGGCGGCGTCACGTCGACGCGGAAACGGCGTTGATCGGACGGCACGACGCGCGCGCGACCCAGAGCAAGGCTACGTAGTGTCCGCATCGCCGTCCGTGGGCGGCCACCATCATCCCTCCGCCGTCGGCACGACCCTGGTCTTTCTCGCCGCGGTCGGCTTCTCGGTCAAGGCGGTCCTGATCAAGATCATCTACGGCTACGGCGTGGACGCCGCTACCGTGCTCGCGCTGCGCATGCTGTTCTCCGCGCCGTTCTTCATCGCGCTCGCGATCTGGCAGGGCCGCAGTCAACCGCCGGTCGAGGTGACGCCGCAGGACTGGGCAACGCTGGCCATGCTCGGATTTACCGGCTACTACCTCGCGTCCTGGCTGGACTTCCTGGGGTTGCAGTACGTCAGCGCCGGTTTCGAACGCCTGATCCTGTTTCTCTACCCGACCATGGTCGTGCTGCTGTCCGCATGGTTCCTGCACGAGCGCATTCGCAGCCGCCACATGGTGGCGCTCGCCCTGTCCTACGGCGGCATCGGCGTGGTCTTCTACGAACAGCTGACCCAGGGCAGCGACCACAGCGACATCGTGCTGGGCGGCACGCTGATCTTCGCGAGCGCATTCATCTATTCCGTCTACCTGATCGCTTCGTCGAAGATCATCCACCGCTTCGGCGCCGTGCGCTTCACCGCCTGGGCGATGCTGGTGTCCGCCGTGGTGGCGATGGTGCAGTTCCTCGCCACGCATCGCATGGCGGCGCTCGACCTTCCGCTGCCGGTCTACGGGCTCTCGTTGACGATGGCCGTGGTCGCCACCGTGTTGCCGGCGCTCTTCATGTCCGAGGGCCTGCGCCGGGTCGGGGCCAACCATGCGTCGCTGGTCGGATCCATCGGCCCGATCTGCACGCTCTTTCTCGGGTGGGTATTCCTCGGAGAGCGCGTCACCTGGCTGCAGGTGGGCGGCGGCGCCCTCGTGCTGGCCGGCGTGCTGCTGGTCAGCGTGCGACGGCCAGCAGCCTGACCGCACCCCTCAGGCCGCGCGGTTCTCCGTGAGCGCCTGATACACGACGTTCTGGAGCATGAGGGTCTGCTCGTCGGGCAGGTCGTCGAAACGTACGCCGTAACCATAGCCCTGCTCGCCGCCGGGACCGGGCGCGCGCACGTTGCGGATGGTGGCGGCGGCGTCGATCTTCACCTCGCGATTGCCGGGCTGCACGCGAAACGTGAAGGTGACCCGCACGCTCTGCTCGCGTTCGCCGAGTTCGGAGGGCGATTCGATATAGCCGCCGGTGGCACTCAGGTTCGAGAACCTCGCGTCGACCGGGCTGCCGCCGGCACCTTTGACCGATACGGGCAGATCGACCGCCGCCCGCACCGCCTTGCGCACGACCGTGCCGGCGATCTTCTCCGGAAACGACAGGTGCGCATAGAAGAGCGGCGCAAGGAAGACCCGCCGCACGATGCTGGTGAACGCGAACACGTGGACGCCGGAGAGCACGCGCACCACCACGGTCGACTCCTGCGGCAACGCGATCGACAAACCGTTCTCGAACGGGATGCGCACGATCAGATACTCGTCCTTGACGAAGCCGATCAGCGTCGTGAAATATTGAGGCGCATTGGCACCGAACGGGATCTGCATCTGCATCCGCGCGCCGACCTGCAATCGCATGTCGTCGAACGTGAATGTTTCTGGCTTGGTCGGCTGGTCGAGTTCGGAAACGTGATCCATGGGTTCGGGCGTAGCGTCTTGTTGTCGGCGCAGGGCGCAGAACCGGACCAGAACGGGGCGTGGAAAAGCCGCCCGCGACACGACGATCGGCCCGCACCCCCGTTTACGACGCTTGCGGGACTGCCTTTAGCTCTCCCGTGCGGCGCAGCGAAGTCTGCTCCGTCAAGGACTTGGGCAATCCACCGCGCCCGGACGGCGTCGGGTGCCGGGGCCGATCGAGTCCCTAGCCCAGCAGCCCGCGCCGCTCCAGCTCGGACCGCAGGCCCGCGGCGCCCTGGAAATGGACGGCGTCGATGCCCAACGCCGCCGCCGCCTGGACGTTGGCCGGCAGATCGTCGATGAAGATCGTCCGGACCGGGTCGAGGCGATTGCGCTCCAGCGTCAGCCGGAAGATGCGCGGATCAGGTTTCGCGAGCCGCTCGGCGCCCGACACGACGATATCCTCGAACCAGCCGAGGAACGCGAAGCGTTCGAGCGCGATCGGGAAAGTCTCGGCCGACCAGTTGGTGAGCGCCACCAGCCGATGCCCGCGCTCCCGCAGTTCCGCCAGGACTTCCACTGTCTGAGGGATCGCGTCGCGCAGCATGCGCGGCCAGCCATCCTTCCAGAGCGCGATCAGTTCGGTGTGCTCGGGAAATTCGCGCTGCCGCTGCGCGATCGCGTCGGCGAACGGCACGCCGGCATCCATCTGGCGGTTCCAGTCCGGCGGACAGACGCGGGCGAGAAAGTCCTCCATGCCCGCCACGTCGTCACCGAAGATGGGGCGGTACAGGTAGCGCGGATCCCAGTCGATCAGCACGCCCCCGAGGTCGAAGATGATCGCCTGCACCGCCGCGATTCCGATCAGACGTTGAAGCGGAAGTGCATCACGTCGCCGTCGCGAACGATGTAGTCCTTGCCCTCGAGGCGCATCTTGCCGGCTTCCTTCGCGCCCTGTTCGCCCTTGAGCGCCACGTAGTCGTCGAAAGCGATGACTTCCGCGCGGATGAAACCCTTCTCGAAGTCGGTATGAATGGCGGCGGCGGCACGCGGCGCGGTGTCACCCTTGTGGATGGTCCATGCCCGCACTTCCTTCTCGCCGGCGGTGAAGTAGGTCTGCAAACCGAGCAGGTCGTACGCCGTGCGGATCACCCGGTTGAGCCCCGGCTCGTCCATGCCGGTATCGGCGAGAAACACCTGCTTGTCCTCGTCCGACAGATCGGCGATCTGGGCCTCCAGCGCGGCGCAGATCGCGACGACCGGTGCGCCCTCCTTGGCGGCGTGCTGCCGCACCTGTTCCAGCAGCGGGTTGTTCGTGAAGCCACCGGCCTCGGCCACGTTGGCCACGTACATGGCGGGCTTCATGGTCAACAGGAAGAGCGGCCGCACGATCGCGAGTTCCTCCTTCGACAACGGCACCGTACGCGCCGGCCGCGCCTGATCCAGCACCGGCTGCAGTTTCTCCAGCACGGCGACGAGTCGCTGGGCTTCCTTGTCGCCGCCCTGCTTCGCCAGCTTGATGTACTTCGCGTGCTGTTTGTCGACGGTCGCCAGATCGGCGAGCGCCAGTTCGGTATCGATCACCTCGATGTCCGACACCGGATCCACCTTGCCTGCCACGTGGATCACGTTGGAGTCGTCGAAGCAGCGCACCACGTGCGCGATCGCGTCGGTCTCGCGGATGTTCGCGAGGAACTGGTTGCCGAGACCCTCGCCCTTCGACGCACCGGCCACCAGGCCGGCGATGTCGACGAACTCGACCGCAGCCGGGATGACCTTCTGCGGTTTTGCGATGGCCGCGAGCTGGTCGAGGCGCGGATCGGGCACTTCCACGATGCCGACGTTGGGCTCGATGGTGCAGAACGGATAGTTCTCGGCCGCGATGCCGGCCTTGGTGAGCGCGTTGAACAGGGTCGACTTGCCCACGTTGGGCAGGCCGACGATTCCGCATTTGAGGGACATGTTGGGGTACTCGGTTCAGCGCTTGGGTTGGTCGGTGTGCAGTTTCAGCATGGCTGCTTCGGTCTTCTCCTCCAGCAGCAGCGGCCAGACGTCGAGACTGCGGGTCAGCGCCCCGTCGATCAGGTCGCGCTCTTCCCGGCGCGGCTTCTCGAGGACGTAGTGGACGACGGCCGCGCGATCGCCCGGATGCCCGATGCCGAGGCGCAGGCGCCAGAAATCTCCGCCAAGGTGGGCGACGATGTCCTTGAGTCCGTTGTGCCCCGCCGCGCCGCCACCCTTCTTGAGCTTCGCCGCACCGGGCGGCAGATCGAGCTCATCGTGGACCACCAGCATCTCTTCGGGGGCGATCTTGTAGAAGCGCGCGAGCGCGGCCACGCTGCGACCGCTCTCGTTCATGTAGGTCGAAGGCTCCAGCAGCCAGCACTCGTTGCCGTGAGCGTTCACGCGCGCGACCAGGCCATGGAAGCGCGGCTCCATCTTGAGCGACACCCGCTGCAGTTCCGCAACGCGCTCGACGAACCAGAAGCCGGCGTTGTGCCGCGTCGCTTCGTATTCGCGCCCGGGATTGCCGAGCCCCACCACGAGCCGCATGTCGTCCTTGTCGTCCTGGTCGTCCTGCCGAAGGAAAAAAGCCCGCGCGGGCGTTGATCCCTGCGCGGGCCTTCGAAGACCGCCGGATAAGCGCGGTTACTTCTTGTCCTTGTCGCCCTTCTTCTCTTCTTCCTTGTCCTTCTGTGCGGAGGCCGGCACGGCGGAGGCCGGCGTCGCGGCTGCGGCTTCCTCCTCCTCTTCCTTGGCACCGCCCGGCACCGTGATGGTCGCGACCACCTGGTTCTCGCCGCGCTTGAACTGCACCGATTCCACGCCCGGCGGCAGCTTCAGGTCCGCGAGGTGGATCGAATGGCCCAGTTCCAGGTTGACGAGGTCCACCTCGACGAACTCGGGCAGATCCTTGGGCAGGCAGGTGATCTCGATATCGTTCAGCACGTGGCTGATGATGCCGTGACCGACCTTCACGCCCGGAGCGACGTCCGCGTTGACGAAGTGCAACGGCACCTTCATGTGGACCTTCTCGTTGGCGGCCACGCGCTGGAAGTCCACGTGCTGCACCATCTGGCGCCACGGATGCATCTGCACGTCGCGCAGCAGGACCTGCTCGGTCTCCTTGCCGACCTTCATCGTCAGGATGGATGCGTGGAACGCTTCCATCTTGAGGTGATGCGACAGCGCGTTGTGGTCCAGCTCGATCGGCTGCGCGGGCTTGCCGCCGCCGTAGATGATGCCGGGGGTCCGGCCGGAATTGCGCAGGCGGCGGCTCGCACCCGTTCCCTGCAGCGATCGCGGAATCGCGACGACTTCGATTGCCATGGTTTTCTCCTGTATCAGGCGCCGACCGCGACCAGTCGGCACCGTCCTTCTTCAGGGTGGCTGACACCACCCCACCTGGTGGAGCGAACTTGCACGTTCACTCCATGAACAACGAGGACACGGAGTCCTCGTTGCTGATTCGCAACATCGTTTCGGCGAGCAACCCGCCGATGGGCAACTGCCGGATGCGCTTCGAAGCCTGCGCATCCTCGCGCAGCGGGATCGTGTCCGTGACGACGAGCTCGTCCAGCACGGAATTCTCGATGCGCTCCACCGCCTTGCCCGAGAGCACCGGGTGCGTACAGTAAGCAAGCACCTTGCTGGCGCCCTTCTCCTTCAGCGCCGCGGCCGCTTCGCACAGCGTGTTCGCGGTGTCGACCATGTCGTCCATGATCACGCACGTGCGGCCGGCGACGTCGCCGATGATGTTCATGACGGTCGCCACGTTGGGCCGCGGGCGCCGCTTGTCGATGATGGCGAGGTCGGATTCGAGTCGTTTCGCGAGCGCACGGGCGCGCACCACACCGCCGACGTCGGGCGATACCACCACCAGATCCTGGTAGCCGTTCTTCCAGATGTCGCCCAGCAGGATCGGCGCCGCGTAGATGTTGTCGACGGGGATGTCGAAGAAGCCCTGGATCTGATCGGCGTGCAGATCCATGGTGAGCAGGCGGTCGACGCCGGCAGCCTGCAGCATGTTCGCGACCACCTTCGCACTGATGGCCACACGCGCCGAGCGCGGGCGGCGGTCCTGGCGCGAATAGCCGAGATAGGGAACGGCGGCGGTGATGCGGCCGGCCGAAGAGCGGCGCAGCGCGTCGCAGATCAGCATCACTTCCATCAGCGTGTCGTTGGTCGGCACGCAGGTGGACTGCAGCACGAAGACGTCCTTGCCGCGCACGTTCTCGAGCAGCTCCACCATCACTTCGCCGTCGCTGAACCGGCCTACCGTCGCGCGTCCGAGGTGGATGTTCAGATGCTTGCAGACGTCCTCCGCCAGGCGCGGATTCGCGTTGCCGGTGAACACCATCAGGCTGTCGTAGGCCATGGGTGTCTCGCGGGAGCGGGTGCTGAGTCGCAACATCTGACTTGGGGGAACTTCCGGACGAATACCGCAGGTTGCTTCGAAAAAGACACAGCCGCTTCAATCGCGGCTGCTGTTATCGGATGCCGTACCGCCTGCGGTCACCCGTTCAAAAGTGGCTGGGGAGGAAGGATTCGAACCTTCGCATGCCGGAATCAAAATCCGGTGCCTTAACCAGCTTGGCGACTCCCCAAGAAAACGTTCAATCCTCGACGAGTGCCCGCAAGGGATGCTCTTCGAGACCCCGGGCCACGAAGCCTCCCATGTCCGCAGGCTTGCGTTCCAAGACCTCGTTCGCCGCACGCTCGGTTTCGAAGCCGCAGAAGACGCAGGCTCCCGAACCGGTCATGCGCGCATCCCCGAATCCGGCCAGCCAATCAAGACTTCGCGCGACTTCCGGATGCATCCGGCGGACCACGGGTTCGAGGTCGTTACGCCCCCCGAACGCACTCCGCCACTGACGCCAACCCGTTGAAAAGACCGCCATTCTGATGGCATCGGTAGACCGTGTCAATTCCGGTCGGGCGAACACCGCAGGGGTGGAAACCGCCACCGGCGGGACCAGGACCACGTACCACTCCGGTGGTAATTCAAGGGCCTGCAACCGTTCACCCACCCCCTCGCCGAAGGCGTTGCGGCCGTAGACGAACACCGGCACGTCGGCCCCGAGCTCCAAGCCGAGGGCCTGCAGCCCGGCCCGCTTGAAGCCGGTATCCCACAGATGATTCAGCGCCAGCAGCGCCGTCGCCGCGTCCGAGCTGCCGCCGCCCAAGCCGCCCCCCAGCGGCAGTCGCTTGTCGAGTGCGATGTCCGCGCCCAGGTTCGTGCCGGATTTCCGCTGCAGCAAACGCGCGGCGCGCACCACCAGATCCTCGTCTTCGGGTACCCCGGGCACGGCGTTGACGCGCCGGATCGCCCCGTCGTCGCGCACGGTGACGCTCAGGCGGTCAGCCGCATCGATGAACCGGAACACCGTCTGCAGCTCGTGGTAGCCGTCCGGTCGGCGGCCGATCACGTGCAGGAAGAGGTTGAGCTTCGCCGGCGCTGGAAAGACCCGGGGCTCGCTCACAGGTCGTTCCAGCTCGCGACGATCAGGCGCACCTTCAGGCCTTCGTGCTCCAGATCCATGCGCGCCGGCAGCACGTCGGTGCCCACGGGCGAGTAGGCGAGGTAACTCACCTTCCAGCCGTCCTGCTCCAGCAGCTTGGGCCGGCCGTCGGCGTCCACGTCGAACCTGGTCGGCGCGGAGTCGGGGGCGGGCCGGGCAAACACCCAATGCCGGAGCTGCTGCAGCGGCAGCTCCCACCCGAGCACCGAGCGCGAGAGGGTCCCCGCATCGGCCTCCTGAAAGCGCCGACCATCGGACATCTCCATGGTCGCGCCGTCCGGGTTCCGCGAGAGACGCGCGTACAGCAGGCCGGCCGGACCATACAGCTCGACCCGGTCGCGGTCGTCCGCATGACGCCAGCGCAGGCTGCCGCTGTAGCCGTCGCCCTCGAACCGGACGGCAACGCGCCCGTTCAACTCGAACCGCTCGGTCGTGGGTCGCCCGCTCACCGCGCCTTCCTGGCGCACGAACCAGGAGCAGGAACTCAGCAGGAGCACCGCAAGGGTCAGGGCCCATGCCGGTCGAATCGGGCTCAAGATGAACGGTTCCTCAGTTGAGGAACTTCTTCATCACCGCTTTCAGCTCGTCGTTGCCGGGATGTTCCTTGATGGATCCGCGCCACAGCTGCTCGGCTTCCGCTTTCTTGCCCTGGACCCACAGCACCTCGCCCAGGTGCGCGGCGATCTCCGGATCGGGCCGCTGCGAATAGGCGCGTTTCAGATACTCGAGCCCTTCGTTGAGGCTGCCCATGCGGTAGTTGACCCACCCCATGCTGTCGAGGATGAAGGGGTCGTCCGGTGCGAGCTTGAGGGCCTTCTCGATGAACTCGCGCGCCTCCTTCAGGCGGATGTTGCGATCGGCCAGCGTGTAACCGAGCGCGTTGTAGGCCTGGGCGTGATCGGGCTTCAGCTGGATCAGGCGCTTCAACTTCGCTTCCAGCACGTCGATGCGGTCGAGACGCTCGGCCGCCATCGCATAGTCGTACAACAGGTCCGGATGATCGGGCTGCTGATCGAGCGCGTTGCCGAGGAGGTCGAAGGATTCCTGATAGGCCTTTGCCTCGCGCAGCACCTGCGCTTCGGCCTGGGTGAGCTGCGTGCGCTGCTGCTGGTTCTGCACTTCCACGCCCTGCAGGTAGGTGCGGGCTTCGGCCACCTTGTTCTGCTTGGCGAGGATGAACGCGTAGCGCGCGGCGGCCGGCACCACCTGCTCGCCCGCATTGACCTTGCCGTACCACGCGAGCGCTTCGTCGTAGCGCTTGCGCTCCTCGGCCACCTGACCGAGGTAGTAGCGCAGCGCGTCGGCATCGCGATAGTTGAGTTCGAGTGCGCGCTTGAACTTCGCTTCCGCCAGATCGTAGTCGTTCATCTGCAACGACAGCAGGCCGATCGTCACCGCGACGTCGGCGTTGTTCGGCGCCTCCTGCTCGATGCGCTGGAACTCCTTGCGCGCCGGATCGATGCGCTTCTCGGCCACGAGCAGCCGCGCGTAGCTCAGGCGCGCATCGCGCGCGCCCGGGTTGGCGGCGAGGAAACCCTGCAGGAACTCGAGCGCCTTGACGTTCGAATCGCGCTGCAACGCCTGGGCGTTGACCAGCGCCGCCGGCTCCCAGTCGGGACGCAGCTTGAGCGCCTGGCGGGCTTCCTGGCCGGCTGCATCGGTCTTGCCCGCCACGAGGGCCGCCTGCGCGACGGAGAAGTGCGCTTCGGGGACTTCGGGATAGGGAGCGGCGAGGTCGCGGATCAGCGAATAGACCGCGTTCTTGTCGGAATGCCGGCCGAGCAACGGATAGAGCTGCATGAAGGACGTGCCGATGGTCGCCTTGTCGGCGGACAGCAGCTTCTGCAGATACGGTTTGGCGTCTCTCAGCTTGTTGTTGTTGACCAGCACCGACACCAGCGCCTGGCGGGCAGCCGTCGACTCCGGCTCCACCTCCACCCACAGGCTCGCGGCATCGAGCGCAAGATCGTTGAAACGACCGTACATGGCGATCTCGGTGGCACGGCGCGCGACGCGCGGATCGCGCGTGACCTGCGCGATCTCCATGTAGGCCTTCGAAGCGAGGCGGACGTTGCCGCGCTGCCCGGCGATCTCCGCGAGCAGGAACTTGTAGAGCAGATCGCGGGTCAGCTCGTTGGGCGGCAGGTTGGCGCGAGTCTCGGCGCCGCGTTGCGCGATGGCTTCGGCCGCGCGCATCTCGACGTCGTCGGAACTGTCGTCACCTTCGATCAGTGACGGCGCTTGCACCAGTCCGCCGGCCACCAGTGTCGGCGTCGCACCGTTGGCAGCGACTCGCGCCTTGGGTCCGTGCGCGCACGCCGGCAGTGAGATGGCGCACAGGGCGGCGAGAAATGCGAAGAGTCGGTGGGTCCACATGGCAGCTGCCGTTCGCTCGAGAGGGTGTGGGGGCGACGCGGCGCCTCGAATCGGATCAGGCGAGAAATGACGCGCCGCGGTCAAACGATCAGAGGAGAAACCTGCGTTCGAGTTCTTGGCCTTCGAAGTCAGTTTAGGTATATTTCCCAGAGCCTACAAGCAGCGTACGTGCCGTCTTTGCGGGCGCTGCCGCAACTTCTCGTCGGGCTTCCCGGTACCTTCGCAACACCCGGTTTTTCCAGCGCTTTGCATCCCGACCCGGAACCCGTTTCACCGCCAGTCCTGTCGGTCCGAACGCTCTCGCGCGATTTCGGGTTACGCCACGCGGTACGTGAGGTGTCACTGACTCTCGCGCGCGGCGAGGTGCTGGGACTGCTCGGTCCCAACGGCGCCGGCAAGACCACCACGATGCAGATGATCACCGGCAATCTCGCGCCTTCCGCGGGCGAGATCCAGATCTGCGGCATCGATCTGCTCGATCATCCGACGCGGGCGAAGGCCCGCATCGGCTATCTGCCGGAGACTCCGCCGCTGTATCGCGACCTCACGGTGGAAGAGTTCCTGCGTCTTGCCGCACGGTTGCATCGCGTGCCGAAGTCGCGGGTCGCGCAGGCTGTCGCGCAGGCGCAGCGGCGCTGCGGCTTGAGCGACATGACGGCCCGCCGGATCGGCGCGCTCTCCAAGGGCTATCAGCAGCGCGTGGGTATCGCGCAGGCAATCGTGCACGAACCCGACCTGGTGGTGCTGGACGAACCCACCGTCGGTCTCGACCCGAACCAGATCCGCGAGATCCGCACGCTTATCCGCGAGCTCGCCGACCATCACGCCGTGATCCTGTCGACGCACATCCTCCCCGAGGTGGAGACGGTCTGCGACCGCGTGCAGATCCTGCATCAGGGACAGGTGGTCTACACCGACAGCATCGCCGCGCTGAAGCAGTATCGCGGCGGACATGCGCTCACGATCGCACTGCGCCGGCCGCCGTCGGCCGAGACACTCCAGGCGCTCCCCGGGGTGCGCAGCGTGGAAGCGCTCTCGGAGCAACGGTTTCGTCTGCTCCACGAAGCGGACACCAATCCCGCGGAGACCCTGGTGCAACGCTCCGTCGAACACGATTGGGGCCTGGTGGAACTGACACCGGCGGAGACGACACTCGAGGAGGTCTTCGTGCATCTGACGCAGTCGGACGCCATGGAGCAGGCCGCGCCATGATCTTCACCATCGCCGGCAAGGAACTGCGCGCCTTGTTCAACGCGCCGCTCGCCTGGGTGGTGCTGGCGGTGCTCCAGGTGATCCTCGCGTGGATCTTCCTGGTGAGCCTCGACCGCTACATCGGACTGCAGCCGCAGCTCGTCCAGTATCCGAATCCGCCCGGGGTGACCGAGTTCATCGTCGCACCGCTGTTCGGTTCGGGTGCCGTGGTGCTGCTCATGCTGGTACCGCTCCTCTCCATGCGCCTGATCGCGGAGGAGCGGCGCAACCAGACACTTACGCTGCTGATATCGGCGCCGGTGTCCATGACCGAGATCGTCCTCGGCAAGTTCCTGGGCCTCGTGCTGTTCCTGTTCGCGGTCGTGGCGCTCATGGGAGTGATGGCGCTGTCGCTGCTCGCGGGCGGCAAGCTCGATTTCGGGCTGCTCGCCGCCAACGTGATCGGGCTCACGCTGCTGGGCGGAGCGTTCGCCGCGATCGGCCTGTACATCTCGGCACTCACGGCCAATCCGGTGATCGCGGCGGTCGCCACGCTCGCGAGCCTGCTGGTGCTGTGGATCGTCAACATGGGCGCGCCCGATCCGGGCAGTCCGCTGCATCTCATCTCGCTCATGAAGCACTACGAGAGCTTCGCGAAGGGCGTGATCGACACCGGCGATCTTGCCTACTACGTGCTGCTGATCGCGCTGTTCCTGCTGCTCGCTGCGCGGCGGCTCGATCGGGATCGGCTGGCGTCATGATCGCGAGCCGCCGGCTGCGCCTGCAGCTCTTTGCCCAGAACGCCGTCTTCGCCCTGCTGCTGGTGGTCGCGGCGGTGCTGCTCGCCCACTTCGCGCAGCAGTACTCGAAGCAATGGGATCTCACGCAGAACGCCCGCAACACCTTGAGCGAAGGCAGTCAGCAGCTGCTGAAGCAACTCAAGGGGCCCGTCACCGTCACGGCCTACGTCGGCGACCGCGATCCGAACCTCGGCGACATCCGGCGGCAGATCGCGGACTTCGTCGCACGCTATCAACGCGTGAAGCCGGACATCGCGCTCGCCTTCATCGACCCGCGCGAGCAACCGAAGCTCGCCAAGGAGGCCAACGTGCAGGTGCCGGGCGAGATGGTGATCGAATACCAGGGCCGGAAGGAGCATCTCACTGCGCTCGACGAGCAGGCCCTCACGAGCATGCTGACGCGGCTCTCGCGCAACCAGGAGCGCATGGTGATGTTCCTGGACGGTCATGGCGAGCGCAAACCCGACGGCATCGCCAACCACGACCTGGGCACGCTCGGCAAACGGCTGGCGGCGGCCGGCATCCGGATCAACACGCTGCGGCTGGCCGAGGTGCAGGACGTGCCGGCAAACACGGCGCTGCTCGTGATCGCTGCGCCGCAGGTGGATCTGCTGCCGGTGGAAGTGTCGCGCATCCGCGGATTCCTCGACCGCGGCGGCAATCTGCTGTGGCTGATCGATCAGGAACCACTGCGCGGCCTGCAGCCCATCGCCGACTTCCTCGGGCTGCAGCTTTCGCCCGGCATCGCCGTGGACCCGGCGGCCCAGGCGCTGCGGCAACCGGGCACGCTGTCGATCAGTTCGGCCTACGGGCAGCACCCGGCCATGCGGGGGTTCACGCTGACCACGGCCTTTCCGTTCGCGCGCCGCATCGCGCACGCGGAAGAAAACAAGACCTGGCGCTACACGCCGCTGGTGGAAGTGGCCCAGACCGGCTGGCTCGAGACCTCGCCGCTGGGCGATTCGGTCGCGTTCGACAAGAACCGCGACATGCCGGGCCCCGTCACCGTCGCCGTCGCGCTGGAGCGCGATGTGGACGGCCGCCACCAGCGTGTGGTGGTCGTCGGCACCGGACACTTCCTGTCCAACGCCTCCGTCGGTCTGCTCGGCAACCTCGACCTCGGCATGAACCTCGTCAACTGGCTGGCCGGCGACGACAGCATGGTCGCCGTCCAGCCGCGCGCGCTCGTGGACGGCAATCTCCAGCTCACGCGTTCGTCACTGATCTTCATCGCCCTGTTCTTCCTGATCGCACTCCCCGGGTTCTTCCTGTTCACGGGGGTGATGAACTGGTGGCGCAGAAGGTCGTAGCTGCGATCCTCGAATCCGGCAGGACATTGCGGCGCCGCGCCGCTGGCGCACAATAGCGCCCTTTTCGAAGGGACGTCCCGGAAGGGCCCGATGAAGCGCTCCGTGCTGATCAACATCGTCCTCGCCCTCGTCGTGCTCGGCCTGGTCCTGTGGTTCGTCTTCAAGCCGAAGGACCAGGAGAAGGGTGGACCGCCCCAGCCGGTCTCGCTGAAGAAGGCCGCGGACGCGAAGCGCATCGAGATCACCCGCAAGGGTCTGCCGGCGTTCGTGCTCGAGAAGGATGCCGGCGGTCACTGGGTGCAGACGGCGCCCTTCCCTGCACGAGTGGACGCGAGCAAGGCCGGCCGCCTGCTCGACATCCTCGGCGCCGCGGCGAAGACCACGTATCCCGCCACGGACCTCTCGCGCTTCGATCTCGATCAGCCGGCAGTCCGCGTGACGATCGACGATCAGACTTTCGCCTTCGGCAGCGTGAACGCCGTGACCGACGAACAGTACCTGCTCGCGGGCGACAAGGTCTTCCTGGTGTCGCCGGTTCACGGGTTCAGCCTGCCGACCCAGGCCGACAGCCTGGCGAGCCACATGCTGCTGGCCGAGGACGAAGTGCCCGCCGCCTTCGCGCTGCCGGGATTCAAGCTCGAGTCGAAGGACGGCAAATGGACCAGCACGCCGCCGCCCGCCGATCCGGCCAAGATCTCGCAGGACGACTACGTGCGCTGGGCCGAGAACTGGCGCATGGCGGCGAGCCTCGCCACCCAGGTCGCATCCGGCAAGGAAGCGGGCGACGCGGTACGGATCAGCCTGCAGAACGGCCGCACGCTCGAACTGATCGTGGCATCGCGGACGCCGGAGCTGCGATTGCTGCGCACCGACGAAAACCTCGTGTACATCTTTCCGGCCGACACGGCGACCCGACTGCTGACGCCGGTGACGGGAGGCAAGTAGCCGTGCCGGAACTGCCCGAGGTCGAGACCACGCGTCGATCGCTCGAGCCGGCGCTGCTCCGGCGCCGCATCGACCGGGTGATCGTGCGCGACCGGCGCCTGCGCTGGCCGGTGCCGCGCGAGCTCGAAGCGCGACTCACCGGCGCCGTGATCCGCGCTACATCGCGGCGCGCGAAGTATCTGCTCATCGATACGGATCGCGGCCACGCCATCGTGCATCTGGGCATGTCGGGCAGCCTGTGCATCGTCGCCCGCGATCTGCCCCCGCGCACCCACGACCACATCGATGTCGTCCTGGACGATGGTGCCGTGCTGCGCTTCCACGATCCGCGACGTTTCGGCAGCTGGCACTGGGTGGAGGGCGATCCGTCGGCCCATCCGTTGCTGGCAGCGCTCGCACCGGAGCCGCTCACCGAGGCCTTCGACGGTGCGTACCTGCATCGCGTGACGCGCGGCCGCAGTGCGGCGATCAAGCAGGTCCTGATGAACGGCAACCTCGTCACCGGCGTGGGTAACATCTACGCGTCGGAGGCGTTGCATTGCGCCGCGATCAACCCGCGTACGAAGGCCCACCGGCTGTCACCGGAGCGTTGCGCCCGGTTGGTGGATGCCGTCAAAGAAACGCTCGCGCGCGCGATCTCGGCCGGCGGCAGCACGCTGCGCGACTACGTTGACGGACGCGGCAATCCCGGCGGCTTCCAGCAGCAATATGCGGTGTACGAGCGCACCGGGCAGCCGTGCCCGCGCTGCGGGGGCAGCGTCAAGGGCTTCCGCCAGGGACAACGATCCACCTACTACTGCCCGGGCTGCCAGCGCGCCTGACGCCGGAATCAGGCCGGATCGGTTTCCGGTACGGTGAGCGAGCGGTACTTCGCGGCCAGTTGCTCGCGCGACTCCACCACGTCCGGATCGAGAATGATGCAGTCGACCGGACAGACTTCCATGCACTGCGGCTGGTCGAAATGGCCGACGCATTCGGTGCATTTGCGCGGCTCGATCACGTAGATGATCTCGCCCATGGAGATGGCGTCGTTCGGGCACTCGGGCTCGCACACGTCACAGTTGATGCACTCGTCGGTGATCAGCAGCGCCATGGTTGATCTCAGGTCCCGTGAGGGGAAGGCCGCAAGGCTATCGCGGAGGAGCTCATCTCAGCGCTCCGCCTTGGCCTTGAGACGCTCCACCAGCAACGGGTTCACGAACGCGGAGCAATCCCCGCCGAGGGTAGCGATCTCACGCACCATCGTGGCCGAGATGAACTGATACTGCTCGGCCGGCGTCAGGAACAGCGTCTCGACGTCCGGGAACAGCTTCCGGTTCATGCCGGCCATCTGGAACTCGTACTCGAAGTCGGAGACGGCGCGCAGGCCGCGCAGGATGATGTTCGAGTCCACCGTCTTCAGGAAGGACATCAGGAGCCCGGAGAAGCCCCGCACTTCCACGTTCGGATAGGGCGCCAACACCTCGCGCGCCATGCTGACCCGTTCCTCCAGGGTGAAGAACGGATTCTTCACGCGACTCGCGGCGATCGCTACCACCACGTGGTCGAACAGCAGGGAGGCCCGGCGGACCAGGTCTTCGTGGCCGCGTGTGATCGGATCGAATGTTCCAGGATAGACCGCTCGTCGCATGTCAGTGCGGCACCCGCTGACGCGATGGGCCGGCGGCCGGCGCAGCCGGGTCGCACAGGCCCTCTTCCAAAAAACCTTGAGGTGGGTGGCACCGGGCCGCCCCAAGCCACTGATGCACCCCCTCGAGGGGCGGCGACTGAAAGGAATGTGGGGGTGGTTTCATTCTAGGGCGCTTGGATCAGGTGGGCATGGACGCGCCCCGCTGCAAGCCGGCGCAGAACCGACCATCCCGCGCCCGGATCCACGGGCCGGGGGGCCTCCACGTACACGCGAGCCCCCGGTGCGAGATGTTCGACCAGCTTCGACAAGACGCCGACATGGTCGGCACCCTCGAATGGCGGGTCGACGAATACCACGTCGAAGCGCCGACGATCGAAGCGCAGGAATTCTAGCGCATCGCCGACCACCACTTCGGCAGCGGTGAGGCCCAGCAGGCGCACGTTATCGCGCAGGGCTGCGGCCACCGCGGCGTCGCGCTCCACCAGCACCACACTCCCGGCCTGCCGCGACCCGGCCTCCAGCCCCAGGGCACCGCTGCCGGCGAAGAGATCGAGGCAGGCGAGGCCGGTCAGGTCCTGACCCAGCCAGTTGAACAGAGTCTCCCGCACCCGGTCGGGCGTGGGGCGCAGCCCCTCGCGATCGGGAAAGTGCAGCACGCGGCTGCGGTGCGTCCCGCCGATGATGCGCACGCGGTTGCGTGCACCACCGGCCCCGCGCGCGGGGCGGCGCGCGTTCACTGCACCTTGGTCGGTCCGCCCACCACCACCGTGACCATGAGGTCCGGATGCACGCGGCGCCGGAAGGCATCGCGGATCTGCTCCACGGTCACGGCCTCGATGTTGGTGACGAAGCGGTCGAGATAGTCGAGCGGCAGATTGTAGAAGCCGATGATCGCGAGGTAGTCGTGGATCTTCTTGTTGCTGTCGATGCGCAGCGGGAAGCCGCCCACGAGATTCTGCTTGGCTGCTTCCAGTTCCTGCGGCGTGGGGCCGTCCTCGACATAGCGCTTCAATGTGTCGCGCACCACGCCGAGGGCCTCCTGCGCCTGCTCTTTGCGCGTCTGCAGGCCGATCTGGAACGGCCCGAGTTCGGCGTACGGCGCGAAGAAGCTGTAGGAGCTGTAGGCGAGACCGCGCTTCTGGCGCACCTCTTCCACCAGACGCGAAGCGAAGCCGCCGCCGCCCAGGACGTAGTTGCCGACGAACAGCGGAAAGTAATCGGGATCGTTGCGCTTCAAGCCCGGCGCGCCCATCAGGATGTGGCTCTGCGAGGCGGGATGCTCGATATCGCGCGACACGGACGCCTTGAGCGGCAGAACGGGGGCCAGGGGCGGCACCCCGTTGTTGGCGCGCGGCAACGAGTCGGTCAGGCGATGCGCGATGGCATCGGCTTCCTCGCGGGACAGATCGCCGATGATGGCCACGATCGCCCGGTTCGCGTAGTAGTGGTCGGCGTAGAAAGTCTTCAGCTGATCCACGGTCAGCTTGGACACGGTGTCGACCTCACCCGAACTGCGCAGTCCATAGGGATGCTCCCGGTACAGCGCCGTCGCGAAGGCACGCTCCGCGATGGACTCGGGCTTGGTCGCAGCTTCTCTCAGCCCCGCCACCTGGCGCGCCTTCTCACGCTCGAGCGCCGCGGCGGGAAACGACGGCGCCTGCAGCACCTTGGCGATCACGTCGAGCGCCTGTTCGCGCTCCTGCGCGCTGGACAGCGTGCGCAGCGAGTAGCCGGCGCGATCGGCGTCGAAGCGCGATCCCAGCTGAGCACCGACGTCGGCGAGGCGCTCGGCGATCTGGGTTTCGGTGAAACCGCCCGCCCCCAGACGCATCATGCCGAGCGTCATGCCGGCGAGGCCCGAAGTGGCCTTGGTGTCACGCCCGGACCCGGCGGGGAAATCGACGCTCACGTCGATCATCGGCAGTGCACGGTTCTCGACGAAATAGACTCGTGCACCGTTCTCGAGCTGCCAGGTGTCGATGGGCAGCGTCGCGTGCGCGGGCGTGGTCGCCGCGACGATCGCGAGGGTGCAGAGGCAAAGCAGCGCTTTCATGGCATCGCTCCGATCAATTGGCGGGTGCCGCCGCGCGCGGCGCGACGGATTGCGGGTCGAGCACGGCCACCGTGAGGTTGTCGTCCACGAAGTACTTGCGTGCCACTGCGCGCACCTGATCGGCGGTGACTTCGCGCAGCTTGCGCTCCTGCAGATCGGCCGAGTCGTAGGGCAGCCCCACCGTGTGCAGCATGCCCATCTGCATAGCCTGGTAGAACATCGAGTCGCGCTGGAACACCCGACCCGCGATCACCTGGGCCTTCACGCGCTTCAACTCGTCCTCGCTCACGCCCTCGTCGATGACCTTGCGCAGCGCGGTACGCAGAGCCGCCTCGAGCTCTGCAACCGAGGTGCCCGCGGCCGGTACACCATCCATGAAGAACATGCCGGGCCCGCGGTTCACGGGGTCGTAGCTGGCTCCTGCGCTCACGGCAATGCGCGCTTCGCGCACGAGCGTGCGGTCGAGGCGCGCCGCGTCGCTGCCGTCGAGCACACCGACCAGCATGGACAAAGCGTAGGGTTCCCAGTCCTTTTCCATGTCGCGCACCACCGGCACGTGCCAACCCATCAGCAGGTACGGCAGTTCACCGGGGCCCTTCACGGTGAGGCGCTTGATGCCGCGTTGCGCGGGTTCGATCTGCGGCTTGCGCACGGGCAGTTCACGGGACGGGATCGGACCGAACTTCTCTTCCGCGACGCGAAAGACCTCCTGCGGGTCGACGTCGCCCACCACCACCAGCGTCGCGTTATTCGGCGTGTACCAGCGGTCGTACCAGGCGCGCGCGTCCTCGACCTTCATGCTCTCGAGATCGTTCATCCAGCCGATGATCGGCCACTTGTACGGACTGCCGGTGTAGGCCACCGCCATCATCTGCTCGAACAGCAGCGCGCGCGGCTGGTCTTCGGTGCGCAGGCGGCGCTCTTCCATCACGACCTTGATCTCCTTCGCGAACTCCTCGCCGGAGAGCACGAGGTTCTGCATGCGGTCGGCTTCGAGTCCGAGGGCGAGCGGCAGCTTCGACTTGTGCAGCTGCTGGAAGTAGGCCGTGTAGTCGCGATTGGTGAAGGCGTTGTCGCGCCCTCCCGCCGCGGCAATGGTGCGCGCGAACATGTCGGGGGCGTTGCCCTTGGTGCCCTTGAACATCATGTGCTCGAGCACGTGGGCCACTCCCGTGGTGCCGGAGAGCTCATCCATGCTGCCCGCGCGGTACCAGACCATGGACGCGACGGTCGGTGCGCGGTGGTCCTCCATGACGATGATCTTCATGCCGTTGGCGAGGCCGTGCTCGCGCACGTCGCCCTGCGCGGCGAAGGCGGGCGCCGCGACGGTCGCGGCGGCAAGCAGCGCCGCCGCCCATGCAGACGGAAATTTCATGTTGGCGTGGTCCGAGTGAAACAGAATAAACTTTCGGAGTTCCGATACGCGCCCGCGATCGAGTGATCGATAACATGGGGCGGTCGTTCGTGAACACAGGTGGGCTCTGACACTCTATCACCATGTTTGGTTTCCTGAAGGGCGGCGCCAAGGCCGATCAAGACGCAGGCGCCGAGGCGCCGGCCGAGGAGCGTCGTTCGTGGGCGGCGCGGTTACGCGACGGGCTTGCGGCGACGCGCGCTCGCCTCGGCGGACAGCTGGCACAGATCTTCGCTGCCGGCGGCAAGGTCGACGAGGCGTTCTTCGAAGAGCTGGAAACGATCCTGCTCTCCTGTGACGTCGGCGTCGCTGCCACCCAACGGCTGCTGGAGGACACCCGTGCCCGCGTGCGCAAGGCCGGTGTGTCGGATCCGTCGCAGGTGCGCGACCTGCTCAAGGCGGCACTGCTCGACCTCGTCCTGCCGTTGGAGAAGCCGTTCGTCGTCGGGGCGCAACGTCCGTTCGTGATCCTGCTCTCGGGCGTCAACGGGGCCGGCAAGACCACGTCGATCGGCAAACTCACCCATCTGTTCCAGGCGCAGGGGCTTTCAGTACTGCTCGCCGCGGGCGACACGTTCCGCGCAGCGGCGCGCGAACAGCTGGTGGAATGGGGACGACGCAACGACGTCACGGTGGTCGCGCAGGAATCGGGGGACCCCGGAGCGGTGATCTTCGACGCGGTGCAATCGGCCGTGGCGAGGAAGATCGACGTCGTGCTGGCGGACACGGCCGGCCGGTTGCCCACACAGTTGCACCTCATGGAAGAACTCAAGAAGGTGCGACGCGTGACCGACAAGGCGCTGCCGGGAGCACCCCACGAGACCCTGCTGGTGCTGGATGCGAACACCGGGCAGAACGCGATAGCTCAGGTGAAGGCGTTCGACGACGCGCTCGGGCTCACCGGTCTCGTGCTCACCAAGCTGGACGGGACGGCGAAGGGCGGTGTCATCGCCGCGATCGCGCGCGAGCGTCCGGTGCCGCTGCGGTTCATCGGCGTCGGCGAAGGCATCGGCGACCTGCGTCCGTTCGATGCGCGCGCGTTCGTCGATGCACTGTTCGACTAGGGCGGTCCGCGCGCAGTGATCGCTCTCACCGGCGTCGCGAAGCGCTATCCGGGCGCGCACGAAGCGCTGCGCGACGTGAACCTGCAGGTAGAGCGCGGTGAACTGGTCCTGCTCACCGGGCCCTCCGGCGCGGGCAAGTCGACACTGCTCAAGCTGATCGCGGCGATCGAAAGACCGACCGCCGGGACGGTGATCGTGAGCGGCCAGAACGTCGCGCGGTTGTCGAAGCGTGCGATCCCCTACCTGCGCCGCAACTTCGGCCTGGTGTTCCAGGATCACAAGCTGCTGTACGACCGCTCGGTGTTCGAAAACGTGGTGCTCCCGCTGCGTGTCGCCGGCTTCGACGGGCGCGAAGCGGCGAGCCGCGTCCGCGCGGCGCTGGACAAGGTCGGATTGCTCGGGCGCGAGCGCGCGAACCCGATTGCCCTGTCCGGCGGCGAACAGCAGCGGGTCTGCATCGCGCGCGCGGTGGTGCACCGACCGTCGATCGTGCTGGCCGACGAGCCCACCGCGAATCTCGACGCCGCCTACGCGCGCGAGATCGTGAGCCTCTTCGGCGCATTCCATCAGGTCGGCGTGACCCTGATGGTGGCGACCCACGACGTCGCCACGTTCGCACCGCTTCCGTCGCGCGTGATCGAGTTGTACAACGGAGCGCTGACCCCATGAGAGCCTGGCTGGCGCAGCACGGCTTCGCGCTGCGCGATGCGCTCGGGAGATTCGGTCATCACCTGCTGCCCGCGGTGTTCAACGTGGTCGTCATCGGCGTCGCGGTGTCGCTGCCCTTGAGCTTGTACGTGGCGGTGAAGAACCTGGGTGCCGTCACGGGGCAACTGGACGCCGAACCGCAGCTGACGCTGTTCATGGCCCCCGACGCAGGCCCCGAGGAGGCCGAGGCCGTCGGGACACGGCTCGCGCAGCATGCCGCCGTCGGCAAACACCACTTCGTACCTAAGGCGGAAGCGCTGGACGGGTTGAAGCGCAACGCCGGGATGGCGGAGATCATCGACAACCTCGGCCGCAACCCGTTGCCCGATGCCTGGATCGTCAGTGGTCGCGGCGGCGACCCGGCGGCTCTGGAAGCGCTGCGGCGCGAAGCCGCCGGCTGGCCGAAAGTGGACCATGCCCAGCTCGACACGGCTTGGGCACGCAAGCTGGACACCGCCGTACGGGTTGGCCGGGCGGTCACCTTGCTGGTCGCCGGTCTGCTGGCCGTAGCGCTGGCTGCGGTCACCTTCAACACCATCCGCCTGCAGATCCTGACCCGGCGCGAGGAGATCGAGGTATCCAAGCTGATCGGCGCCACGGACGGATTCATCCGCCGGCCATTCCTGTATTTCGGCCTGCTCCAGGGCATCGTCGGCGGGCTTGCCGCCTGCGGTCTGGTGTGGGGCGCCTTGGCGACCCTGGAGGCCCAGGTCGGGCCCGCCCTGCTGGCGCTGGCACCGGACGGCGGGCTGATGGGCCTGGAGGCCCGGGAGGCAGCCGCCGTGCTGGCCGCGGCGAGCGGTCTGGGCTGGCTGGGGGCCTGGCTGTCGGTGACCCAGCATCTCTGGCGCATCGGCTAGATCGATTCGTCGCTTTAGCGGTTTGATTTGGCAGTGAAACTTTCCTGACTGCTGGCACTCATACAACCCGAGTGCTAGAATTCCCGCCAAGGAGGTTTCCAAAGCCATGACCAACGCCCTGACCCTCACGACGCCGCTGCCTTCCGCCGCCAGCCTGGACAGCTACATCCAGGCGGTGAACCGGGTTCCGTTGCTGACCCAAGAGGAAGAGACCCGGCTCGCACGCAAGTACCGGGATGAAGGTGATCTCGAAGCGGCCCGCTCGCTGGTGCTCTCGCACCTGCGACTGGTGGCTGCTGTCGCCCGCGGCTACCTCGGCTACGGGCTGCCGCAGGCGGACCTGATCCAGGAAGGCAATATCGGCCTCATGAAGGCCGTGAAGCGGTTCGACCCCGAGCGCGGCGTGCGCCTCGTTTCCTTCGCCGTGCACTGGATCCGGGCCGAGATCCACGAATTCATCCTGAAGAACTGGCGCGTGGTGAAGATCGCCACCACCAAGGCCCAGCGCAAGCTGTTCTTCAACCTGCGCAGCATGAAGAAGGGGCTTAGTACGCTGACGCCCGCCGAGGTGGAAGCCATGGCGACGGAACTCCGCGTGAAGCCGGAGGAAGTGGTGGAGATGGAAACGCGCCTGGGTGGCCAGGATCTCGCGCTCGAGCCTTCCCAGGACGACGACGAGGACTCCTTCAGCCCGATCGCCTACCTCACCAACGCCGACGACGAACCCGGCCGCATCCTGGAACAGGAGCAGACGGAGCAGTTGCGCAGCCAGGGGCTCACCAACGCCCTGGCCAAACTGGACCCGCGCAGCCGCCGCATCATCGAAGCCCGCTGGCTGCGCGAGACGGATACCTCGACCCTGCACGAACTCGCCGAGGAGTTCGGCGTGTCGGCGGAGCGGATCCGTCAGATCGAAGCCCAGGCCATGAAGAAGATGCGCAACGCGATGGCCGAAGCGGCCTGAGGCAGCAGGCGCAGAGGAGACGACCAACGCCGCGGAGAAATCCGCGGCGTTGTCGTTTCAGGTGCCCGAAAGCAGCAGCCGGATGTCGTGCTCCAGCACCGCAGCGTCCTGGGCACCCGATACGAACAGGCGCACCCGGCCGTTGGGGTCGAACACGTAAACGCCGGACGAGTGGTCGACGGTATAGGTATCGGGCGTCTGTCCGGCCTGCTTCTGATAGATGACGCGGAATTCCTTCGCGGTGCGTTCGATGGCGGCTGCGTCGCCGGTCAAGCCGAGAAACGTCGGGTTGAACGCCGTCACGTACTTCGCGAGCACGTCGGTCGTGTCGCGGGCCGGATCGACCGTGACCAGCAGCACCTGCACCCGCTCGGCGTCGGGACCGAGCGCCTTCATCACCGCGGCGAAGCGCGCGAGCGTCGTGGGGCAAACGTCCGGGCAATGCACGAACCCGAAGAACACCACGACGACTTTGCCCTGGAAGTCGGCCAGGGTCCGCGGCTTGCCGTCGTGGCCGGTCAGCTCCAGCGTGCGCGCGAAATCGGCGCCGGTGATGTCGGTGGCCTGGAACTGCGGGCCGTCCCGCTTGCCGCAGCCTCCGATGAGCAACAGCGCCGCAAACAGCGCTGCCGCGAACGCGGTTCTCACCAGCGCCAGTAGTGATCGACCAGCAGCGCCGCGAACAGCACCGTCAGGTAGATGATGGAGTAACGGAACGTGCGGCGCGCCAGCGCGTCGCTGTAATTGGTCCAGATCTGCCAGGCGAGATGCAGGAAGATGCCCCCCAGCACCAGGGCCGAAACGAGATAGATGAGACCGCACATCCGGCTCGCGAACGGCAGCACGCTGACCGCCACCAGGATGATGGTGTACAGCAGCACGTGCAGCCGCGTGAACTTCTCGCCGTGCGTGACCGGCAACATCGGCAAACCCGCCTTCGCATACTCCTTGGTGCGGTACAGCGCCAGCGCCCAGAAATGCGGCGGCGTCCACGCGAAGATGATGAGGAACAACAACAGCGCGTCCGAACTCACTTCGCCGGTCGCCGCGGCCCAGCCCAGCACCGGCGGCATTGCGCCCGAGGCACCGCCGATCACGATGTTCTGCGGCGTCGAGGGCTTGAGGATGATGGTGTAGATGATCGCGTAACCCACGAACGTGGCGAGCGTGAGCCACATCGTGAGCGGATTGGCATACGCGTACAGGATGTGCAGTCCCAGACCACCGAGGATCAGGGCAAACACCAGCGCCTGCACGGACGTGAGCTGACCCATCGGGAGCGGCCGGGCCCGGGTGCGGGCCATCAGTGCATCGATCTTCTGTTCCACCAGACAGTTGATCACCGCGGCCGCACCGGCCACGAACGCGATGCCCACGGTGCCGGCCAGCAACGGCTGCAGCGGCACCCATCCCGGCACGGCGAGGAACATCCCGATGACCGCGGTGAAGACGATCAGCGAGACGACACGGGGCTTGGTGAGCTGGTAGAACTGCTGAAAGCGGGAACCCTTCAGCGGCAGCGAGAGACTGTTCGCCATTCAGAACTCCGGGCGCAAGGCCTGACGAGCCCGGTAGTTTAGCATCACGAGCGTCACCAGCAGCAAGGCGGCCCCGGCGTTGTGGGCTACGGCCAGCGGCACCGGCAGGACGTGCACGATGTTGGCGACGCCGATGCCGGCCTGGGTCAGCGCCAGGATGAACACCGCCACGCCGAGCCCGCGTACCGCCGGCACGACCAGCGTCAGCAGGCCGACGAAGGCCAGGATGCACACGGTCGCAACGGCACCGATCCGGTGGGTCCACTGGATCGCATTGAGCGCTTCATTCGACAAAGGAGTGCCGGCCGCCGTCACGCC
This sequence comes from Burkholderiales bacterium, assembly GCA_019745565.1. GTDB lineage: Bacteria > Pseudomonadota > Gammaproteobacteria > Burkholderiales. The sequence goes on along the minus strand of JAIESW010000024.1, from coordinate 327,731 downwards.
GAGCTCGCGCCACAGCGAGAACCCATGGCCGAAGTCCATGGGCGGCACCGTCGCCCCGTGACAGAGCGGTACATCGGCGCACGCCATGCCGGCGTAGTTGGTACTGACCCAGCCACCCAGCGCGATCTGCAAGGCCAGCACTGCCAATCCGATGGTGGCCCAGCGTCGAACTCGCGGGGCCTGCGGATCGATGCTACGGTGGCGTGCGAGCGCGGGACGCTGACGTGCCGTCAACCAGGCGAGCAGCGCCAGGGTGGTCATGCCGCCCAGCAGGTGCAGCGTGACGATGAGCGGCATCAGCTTGAGCGTGACCGTCCACATGCCGAACAACGCCTGCACGACGATCAGCGCCACCATGGCGGTGGGCAGCGTCGGCGATTGCCGCAGCACGCCCCGATGGCGCCAGGCCATCACTGCGATGGCGACCACCAGGATGCCGAGGGTGCCCGCCAGGTAGCGGTGGATCATCTCGATCCAGGCCTTGCGCGATTCCACGATGCTGCCGGGGAAGCGCTCCAGCGCCTTGGCGAGCGCTGCCTCGGAACCGGGCACGGAGACGTGGCCGTAGCATCCGGGCCAGTCGGGACAGCCGAGCCCCGCATCCGACAGACGCACGAATGCACCGAACACCACCACGACGAAGGCGAGCGCGAGGGCCGCTCGCACGATCCGACGGAAGACACGCACGATGTCCATCATCCGATCCTCGAGACCTTGAGCAGGTGCGTCAGATCCTTCTTGATGCGGATGGGGTCCGCATCCTTGGGAAAGCGCATCATCAGGTTGCCGAGCGGGTCCACGAGAAACAGGTGGTCACGCGGCGCACTATCGGCCGACAGTTTGCCGAGCAGCGGGCTCCCCTTGGCAGGCACAACCACCGTCCCGTCGTAGTCCTTCAGCACGTCGGCAGCCGGCGCCGCGTCGTCGTCGAGCAGCCAGGCGCGCGCAACGCGGTCCTGATCCTTGCCCTGCATGAGGCGCAGCTGGCGCATCTGCAGCAGCTTCTCGCGACACGGAGCGGCGCAGTCGCCGGTATCGACCATCACGAGCACCCAGCGGCCCTTCAGCCCCTCGGCATCGAAAGGCGGACCGCTTTCCCGCTGCGCGGCGGCGACACCGGACAACGAGGTGGGAGCGACGAGCTCGCCGTAGTTCTTGAAGGTGGCAGGACGCCACACGTAATAGGCGAGATAGGACGCGACGATCGGCGCGATCGTCACCAGCAGCAGCAGCCACAGTTCACGGCGCGGGCGGCGTTTGGGGTTTTGCTCGGACATGAAGCACCACGTAGAAGATCACGATCAGCACGGCCATCGCGCCCCATTGGAACGCGTAGCCGTAGTGTTTTGCGGAGCCGCTCGACGGCTTCGGCCAGTCACGCGCCAGACCGTCGTCGAGCGCGTTCGACTGCTCGAGAAGCAGCGGTTGGAAATCGAGCTGTGTCGCGGCGACGACGCGCTCGAGGGTTACGTTCTGCCAGACCCGGCCGGTGTGCGTATTGGAAGACAGTTCGAGGAACTTCGAGTTCGGCGGAAGCGCCAGCCCCTCCACCGTCACCTCGCCGCCCGGAGTGCGGACCGCGGGCTCGACGCCGCGATCCTGCGGCGCTGCGACCCACCCGCGTTTCACCAGCACGTGCATGCGGCTGCCGGCGATGCGCAGCGGCATGAACACGACGTAGCCCGGCACGGTGCCGCGTGCCTGGTTGTCGAGGAGCACCAGCGCATCGGCGAGAAACTCGCCGCGGGCCGTCACGTGCAGGAAGCGCACTGCTGCCTCGTCGACCGGTCGTGCACCCAATTCGAAGTGCGCTCCCGCGGTGTCGCCGGCCATGCGGGCCGCGATCCGGTCCTTCTCCTGTCCGCGGCCGTACTGCCAGAGGCAGGCCGACACCGTGAGGGCGAGCCCCGCCAGGGCGAACACCGTCAACCCTGGCCGCGGACGAAACGCGAAGCCCACGATCAATGCCCCGTCGATGGCCGCGTGCCGGCCCTTCCGATACACTCGATCATCGTCTCGAACGCATTCCCATGAAGATCGTCATCGTCGCTTTCCTGGTGCTGATCCTGGCCAGCCTCGGTTCGGCCCTGTACTACCTGCTGAAGGACAAGGGCACGGGCCAACGCACCGTGAAGGCGCTGACGCTGCGCGTCGTGTTCTCGATTGCGCTGTTCCTGCTGCTCATGGCGGGCTACTGGTTCGGCCTCATTCCGCACGGCCGGTAGGACAAGACCGCCCCACGCCGACAAAAAAAATCGCCGCACAGTGATGCCGTGCGGCGCGATTTTCTCAGCCTCCCTCTGTCGGAGAGGCTTCTCCTCCACCCTTGTTGTTCTTAGACGCTCCGTCAGAGCCAATACACGAGGACGAAGAGCAGCAGCCACACCACGTCCACGAAGTGCCAGTACCAGGACACGCCTTCGAAGCCGAAGTGGTGCTCGGGCTTGAAGTGCCCGGCGATGCAGCGGCCCAGGATCACGATCAGCATGATCGTGCCCATGGTCACGTGGAAACCGTGGAAGCCCGTCAACATGAAGAACGTGGCTCCGTAGGCGCCCATCGTCAGCGTGAGGTTGAGCTCGTGGTAGGCGTGGTAGTACTCGTAGCCCTGCAGGAACAGGAACACGAGACCGAGCGCGATCGTCAGGATCAGCCCGAGGATCAGTTGCGACCGGTTGTTCTTGATGAGGCCCCAATGGGCCCAGGTGACCGTCGCACCGGACGTGAGCAGGATCAGCGTGTTGATCGCCGGAATGCCCCAGGCACCCATCGGTGTGAAGGTCTCTTCGATGCCGGGACCGGAGACCGGCCATTTCGGCGCGAATCCAGGCCAGAGGAATTCTCCCGATGCGCCGTGGGCAAGATCCGGCACCGCCAGGATGCGCATGTAGAACAGCGCACCGAAGAACGCGGCAAAGAACATCACCTCGGAGAAGATGAACCAGCTCATGCCCCAGCGGAACGAGATGTCCACCTGCTTGTTGTAGGTGCCCTTCTCGCTTTCGCTCGCCACCTGCCCGAACCAGCCGAACAGCAGATAGACCAGGATTGCGAAACCGACCAGCAGCAGCCACGGCCCCGCACCGAGATCGTTCATGGTGAGCGCGGCGCCGAAGCCGAGGAACAGCAGCGCTGTCGCGCCGATGATCGGCCAGGTGGACGGCTGCGGGATGTAGTAGGACGAATGGGCTTGCTGCATCGTTGTGACTCCCCTCTGGTGTCTTGCTGGCGGCGCGCCCCGGATCAGGAGGCGGGCCGTCCTCCGAGATTGCTGCGCGCGGCGGCCGGCTTCGTCGGCCCTTCGACGCGGAAGAACGTGTACGAAAGCGTGACCGTGGCGACGTCCGCGGGCAGGTCCGGGTGGACGACGAACGTCACCGGCATGCGGCGCACCTCGCGCGGCTTCAACTCCTGCTTGGCGAAGCAGAAGCAGTCGAGCTTGCGGAAATACTGCTCGGCGAGCCGCGGACCGTAGCTCGGAATCGCCTGTCCGGTCACCGCCTCGTCGGAATCGTTGCGTACCTCGTAGGTGATCTGGACCAGTTGGCCGGGATGCACCTTGACCGACCGCTCGGTGGGCCGGAACTCCCACGGCAGTTCGTTGCGGGTGTTCGCGTCCAGTTCCAGGACCACGGTGCGCGAGGCATCGACCTGCGTGTTCACGACGGTGTCGGGCTTCTGCAGATCGTTGAGACCCGTGACCTCGCAGATCTTCTTGTAGAACGGCACCAGCGCGAAGCCGAAACCGAACATCGCCACGGCCACGACGGCGAGCTTGCGCAGCGTGCGCGCGTTCTCCGAGTTCATGCCCACAGCCAGCGCCGCATGAAGATGCCGACGAAGAATATCGCAACGATGGACAGCAGCAGCACGACGGTTCTCGTCTTGCCTGCTGCTCGCGCGTCCTGGGTCGCGGCCATGCCTCGGGCTACCTCAACCGAACCTGTTACTTGACGATCGGCGGGGTTTCGAAGCTGTGGTACGGCGCCGGCGAAGGCAGCGTCCACTCGAGGCTGTCGGCACCTTCCCACGGCTTGGCCGGGGCCTTCTCACCGCCCTTGATGCACTTCACCACCACGTACAGGAACAGCAGCTGCGTCAGGCCGAATCCGAAGGCACCGAGCGACGCGATCAAGTTGAAGTCGGCGAACTGTTGCGCGTAGTCGGGGATGCGGCGCGGCATGCCGGCCAGCCCGAGGAAGTGCATCACGAAGAATGTCAGGTTGAAGAAGATGATGGACAGCCAGAAATGCACCTTGCCCAGCGTCTCGTCGTACATGTGGCCGGTCCATTTGGGCAGCCAGAAGTAGATACCGGCGAAGATGGCGAAGAGCGAGCCGGCCACCAGCACGTAGTGGAAGTGAGCGACGACGTAGTAGGTGTCCTGCAACTGGATGTCGACCGGCGTGATCGCGAGGATGAGGCCGGTGAAGCCGCCCATCGTGAACACGAACAGGAAGCCCACCGAGAACAGCATGGGCGTCTCGAACGTCATGGAGCCCTTCCACATGGTGGCGATCCAGTTGAACACCTTCACGCCCGTGGGCACGGCGATCAGCATGGTCGCGTACATGAAGAACAGCTGGCCGGCCGCCGGCATGCCCACCGTGAACATGTGGTGCGCCCACACGATGAAGGACAGGATGGCGATGGACGCGGTCGCGTACACCATGGAGGAGTAGCCGAACAGCGGCTTCCGCGCGAAGGCCGGGATGACCTGCGACACGATGCCGAAGGCCGGGAGAATCATGATGTACACCTCGGGGTGCCCGAAGAACCAGAACACGTGCTGGTACAGGACCGGGTCACCGCCGCCGGCGGCGTTGAAGAAGTGGGTGTCGAAGTGGCGGTCGGTGAGCAGCATCGTCACCGCACCGGCGAGCACCGGCATCACTGCGATCAGCAGATAGGCGGTGATCAGCCAGGTCCACACGAACAGCGGCATCTTCATGAGCGTCATGCCCGGGGCGCGCATGTTGAGGATCGTCGTGATGATGTTGATCGACCCCATGATCGACGAGGCACCCATGATGTGCACCGCGAAGATCGCCATGTCCATGCCCATGCCCTGCTGCACCGACAGCGGCGCGTAGAGGGTCCAGCCGGCGCCGGTGGCGCCGCCGGGGACGAAGAACGAAACCACCAGCAGCAGCGCGGCGGGCGGCAGCAGCCAGAAGCTGAAGTTGTTCATGCGCGCGAACGCCATGTCGGGCGCGCCGATCATCATCGGCACCTGCCAGTTCGCGAAGCCGACGAAGGCCGGCATGATCGCCCCGAACACCATGATCAGGCCGTGCATGGTGGTGAGCTGATTGAAGAACTCCGGCTTCCAGTACTGCATGCCGGGCTGGAGCAGTTCGAGTCGGATGCCCATGGCCAGCAGGCCGCCGGTCAGGAGCATGGCGAAGCTGAACCACAGGTACATCGTGCCGATGTCCTTGTGGTTGGTCGTCGTGACCCAGCGCATGAGCCCGGTCGGGTGATGTGCGTGGTCGTGCCCGTGATCGTGAACGGCTTCCATGTTCGAACTCCTGATCGGTGAAACGCGAATGCCCGCCCGGGGATGGCGTGCTGATTACTTCGAGAGGGCGACCATGTGGTCGACGGCGGCTTTCACGTCGGCGTCCGGCAGGGCCGGATTGCCGCCCTTGGGAGGCATGATCCCTTTGCCCTTGATCGCGTGCTCGTACAGAGCATCCTTGCCTTGCGCGAGGCGGGGGGCCCAGACGGCCTTCTCGCCGACCTTGGGTGCGCCGGCCACGCCGGTGCTGTGACAGGCCACACAGGTGGCCTCGTAGACCTTCTTGCCGTCCGCAGCGCCGCCGGCTGCGGCCACCTTCTCGGCGGCGGGAGCCGCTTCGGCAGCGGGGGCCGCTGCCGTTTCGGCGGCCGGGGCACCCGTGTCCTTCGCCTGCTTGGCGGCCCACGTCTTGAACTCGTCGACGGTCACGACCTTGACGACGATCGGCATGAAGCCGTGTTCCTTGCCGCAGAGCTCCGCGCACTGGCCGCGGAACTCGCCGGTCTTCTCGGCGGTGAACCAGGTGTCGCGGATGAAGCCGGGAATCGCGTCCTGCTTGACGCCGAAGGACGGCACCCAGAACGCATGAATCACGTCGTTGGCGGTGGTGAGGATGCGCACCTTCTTGCCCACCGGCACTACGAGCGGGTTGTCGACGTCGAGCAGGTAGTTGTCGCCCTTCTTGACCGTGCCGGTCTTGTCGTAGATCTCGTCCATCGTTGTGGACAGATTCGAGTAGAACTTGATGCCGTCGCTCACGCCGGCAAGATCGCCTTCGCCACGCACGTACTCGTAGCCCCATTTCCACTGGTAGCCGACGGCCTTGATGGTGATGTCGGCGTTGCTCGTGTCCTTCATCGCGAGGATGGTCTTGGTGGCCGGGGCGGCCATGCCGAGCAGGATCAGGAACGGGACCACGGTCCAGACGATCTCGACCGTCGTGTTCTCGTGGAAGTGGGCCGCCTTGTGCCCCACCGATTTCCGGTGCTTCAGGATCGAGTAGAACATCGCCCCGAACACCAGCACGAAGATCACCGCGCACACGACCAGGATGTACGTGTGCAGGCTGTAGATCTGTGCCGCGATGGTGGTCGTCGGCTCCTGGAGGTTCAGGGTGGCGGCAGCGCTGCCCGCCCAGACGGCCGCGGCAACGGCGGGGATCCACGTCTTCATCGTACTTGCCATGCTGCTTCGAGCCTCCTGAATCTCATCATGTACCCAGCCGCCTGCGCAGTTCGTCCGCCACTGCCGCCCGCTGATCGTCGGTGAGGTAGTCACCGATCTCAACCTGCCTGCCGTGCGAACGCATCGCGAGCCCGCTGTGACCGCGCCCGGATGCTGGCGTCAACACCACCTGCGCCCAGTAGCGACTGAACTCATGCCTTGCCGTTCTCCCCATCCGGGTGCGCTCCACCACCACTCGATCGCCATCGATGGTGATCGCCTCCCGGTCCCCGACATGCCGTTCGAATGCCACCAGCGCGGCAGCCAGCACCATCATCTCGATTCCCGCGAACGGCAGCACGTACCAGGCACCATTCAATGCCCACAGCGACGCGATGCCGAACGAAACGAGAACGATGGAACCGAAAAACCAGCGGCGACCGGCCGAACTCGACGACATGTTGCGCTCAACCACCAACGTCCGATCGGAGAACCGATCCTGGGCAGGCTGCATCGCTCGAGTCCTCGTGCCAGCCACCGGTCTGAACCGGCGGGCCTTCGAAAAGCCCGGCGAATCTAGCACGGGCTCTCAGGTGAGGCAAGCTGACGCACCCTCGCAATGCCTGCCGATCCCGCTCTGTCCGACGCGGGCGCCGCGCTCAACGCGCTCGTCCGGGGCGGTGAATGCGAATGACTTGTCGGCCGTCCGCCGCGACCGCGGGTCCGCCTTCGGGCTTCCACGCATGCCCGTAGACGATCTCGAACGTGGCGGGAATCCGGCCCTCGCGACGTTCGCCCTCGAACGCCTCGATCAGTCGTGTACGCACGCCCCTCCCGCCGAGACCGCGCGCGCTTCCGGACGGCGCGTCGATCGATCCTTGTTCCTTCAGCTCGCGCAGCAGCGTCACCGCGTCGGCGAACGTGAGCGTGAGGGTCTCCATGTCCATCACCGGATCTGCGAACCCCGCGTGCACCAACTGGTCCCCGAGGTCGTGCATGTCGGGGAACCGACGCACGCGCGGACGACCGTCGGCGCGCGCGGAGGCTGCGCGCAGTTCCTTCAGCGTGTCCGGTCCGAGCGTGGAGAACATCAGCAACCCGCCGGCCTGCAGCGCGCGATGCATCTCTGCGAAAGCCGCGGCCGGGTCGGCCTGCCATTGCAGCGCGAGATTCGACCACACCATCGCGCAGCTGCCCGGCCGGATCGGCAGGGCGTGGACTTCACCCGCGATCCACCGCGTGGACGTTCCTTTCCATCGCGCCGCCATGCCCGCCAGCAGGGGCGTGGCCGCGCGCGCGATGTCGATCATCTTCGCGGACGCATCGAGCGCGACGACCGGCGCATCCGGCAGGCGTCGAGCCAGCAATCGCGTCACCTTCCCGGTCGCACAGCCGGCATCCAGGACAGGCCCATCCGGCACCCGCACCAGGTCCAGGCGTTCCAGCATCCTGCGGCCCACTTCTTCGGGCACGACCGCGGACCGATCGTAAGATGATGCGGCACGTTGCCTCGCGTGCCGCAGACGCGCTCGCGCCTTCGAGTCTTCCGTAGTCATGACCGCCGTTCGAACGTTGCCGAAGTCCGCACCCATCGTGAACCCGCCATGATGAACGCAAACGCGACTGCGCGCCTCGCGGGGGCGATGGCATCGCTGCGCTCGAAGGTGCCGGGACGGTGCGTATTGTGTCTGGCGCGCGACGCGCGTCATGGCATCTGCGCCGGTTGTCTCGCCGATCTGCCGCGGCTGCCGACGGAATCCTGTCCGGTCTGCGCCCTGCCGAGTCCTGCCGGCGCGATCTGCGGCGCGTGCTCGACGAATGCCCCGAGCTACGACACGGTCCGGGCGGCATTGCCCTATGCATTTCCGATCGACGCACTGGTGAGCGCTCTCAAGTACGGTGACCGCCTGGCGCTCGCGCCGGTGCTCGGCCGTCTGCTGGCGGAATGCGCGGCGGTCGATCCGCTGCCCGACGCGATCATCCCGATGCCGCTCGCGCCGCAACGCCTGCGCACGCGCGGGTTCAATCAGGCGCTCGAACTGACGGGCGCCTTTCCGCGGCGTTGGCTCGATCTCGTCGCACCGGGCGTGTTGGAGCGCCGGCGCGACACGGCGCCCCAGGCGAGCTTGCCGCTGTCCGATCGCGGCGCGAACGTGCACGACGCCTTCCTCGCGCGCAGACGCCTCGACGGACTCGACGTGGTCGTGGTGGACGATGTCATGACCACCGGAGCGACGCTGCACGAAGCGGCCGCCGCGCTGAAGCGGGCCGGCGCGGTTCGCGTTCGGGGATGGATCGTCGCTCGGACCTTGCTGCGGACGCAATAGCGCGTACCGTCGAAAAGCCTGCCGCTCAACGCGGCGGAACGTAGATGCAAAGGTTCCAGCAAAGTTCGGCCGAAACCATTTCAAGATCGGCGTCTGCCAACTTAAGTCAAAGCATCAGCGCATACCAAGCTCAGCAAGAGGTGTTGTCTTACACCGCGTCCGCCGCGTTTAGTGCTTCGCTCTTCGTCGACCTAGAAGCAGGCTGCTAGTTCGCCGCCTGCCGCAACGCCGAGATCTGCCGCTCCACGAACAGCTTCAGGTCCGCACTCAGCCCGCCGCTGTCCAGCGCACGCTGGAACGCCGCACGCGCTTCCTCACGCTTGCCCAGTTCGCGCAACGAGATGCCCTGGCCCATCAGCCACACGGCCTTGCCCTGCCCCAGGTTGATGGCCGCCTGGTACTGTTCCACGGCGTCGGCGTGTCGCCCCTGCTTCTGCAGCAGCGCGGCGAACAGAGCGAGGTAGTCGCCGTTCTGGCGCCCCACGTCGAGGTGGTTCTGCATGGTGTTGATGCCGCCGATCACGTCGCCGCGCTCGGCCTCCAGCCGCGCCAGCACCATCGCCCAGGCGGGGGGACGCGGGCTCGCCTTCAGGCCGTCGCGCAGCAGCACCTCGGCCTCGTCGCGCCGCTGCGCTTCCAGATAGATGCCCAGCAGCGCCTGACGCGAAGGGAGGTGCCCCGGATCCTCGGCGATGGCGGCGAGAAAGCTCGCTTCCGCATCGCGCATGCGCCCCTGCTGCATGGATTGGGCACCGAGCCGGAACTGCGCTTCCGCGCGCTCGGCGGCACTCAAGGGCCGCTCGCGCTTCTCGATGCCGGTGCCGCCGGTCGGCGTTGCATCCCCGGCGGCGGCCTTGGGCGCCGGTGTCGGCTTCGCCTTCGGAAGAGGTTCCGATGCAATCGGCGCGACGCGATTCGTCGGTGGTGCCTTCGCACCGGACGCCTCGGTCGACTTGGGCAGTGGTGCGGCGGGAGCGACGGCAAGCGGCGCCGGTGCCGGCGGTTTCTCGGGGACGGCAGGCGCAGGCGGCAAGGGCGTTTCCACTGGTGCGGCAGCCACAGGCTTCGCCGGAGCAGGCGGTGGTGCAGGCGGTGCCGCGACCGGCTTTTCCTGGTTCGACCAGCGCCAGAGAAACACGGCGGCACCGATCGCAATCAGGGCCAGCAGCGCGACCGCCAGGCGTCTTCCGGACGCCCGCGGCGCCGACCCGACGGCACGGATCTGTGTCACGGGCGCGTGTGCGTCGCCGCTGCGCGCGTGCCGCTTCTCGAGATCCTGCAGGACCTGATTGATGACGCTCACGGCGCCTTCCCGAGGCGCTGTGGCCGCTTCATGCAGCTAGCAAGGCAATGAGGCTTCCGACGCTCACCGCCGCGAACATCGTCGCGGCCCAGGGAAAGCCGCTGCGGCGCGCCGACGGCGTGTCGCGGACGGCGGTGCGCACATGCGTGCGGCGCACCCGGTGCCCCCCCTGACCGTAGACGAGCATCAGGCACTTGTGCGCGATGATGTTCACCAGCCGCGGCACGCCCCGGCTCGCCCGGTGCAACAGCCAGAGCGCAGGGCCGCTGAACACATCCGGTCCGATGTAGCCCGCCACCCGCAATCGATGCGCGATGTAATAGCGCAACTCGGCACGCGACAGACCGCCCAGGCGATAGTGGAACGTGATGCGCTGCTTCAACTGCCGCACGGCCGGATCGTCCAGCCGGGCATCGAGTTCGGGCTGACCGAACAGCACCACCTGCAGCAGCTTGCGCTTCTCGGTCTCGAGGTTGGAGAGCAGCCGCAGCGCCTCCAGGGTCGGCAGCGGCATGGCCTGCGCTTCGTCGATCAGCACCACCACGCGCCGGTTGGCGCGCGCCTGGTCGAGCAGCGCGTGATTGAGGGCGCGCATGAGACGGTGCTCGTCCGCATCGCGTTCCATGGGGATCTCGAACTCTTCGCCGAGCGCCAGCATCAGGCTGCGCGGTTCGAGCAGTGGATTGGGCAGATAGGCGGTGACGTATTCATCGCCGAGCGTGGCGAGCAGCCGACGGCACAGCAGCGTCTTGCCGGTGCCCACCTCGCCCACGATCTTGATGAAGCCTTCACCGGCGGCGAGCGCCACCAGCAGCGTGTTGAGCGCCTCCTGATGGGCCTGGGCCGAGAACGCGAAGCTCGTGTCGGGCGTGATGCCGAAGGGCGGTTCGCGAAGACCGAAGTGGGCGCGGTACATGGTCAGTACGGTGCACGCTGCCGCGATGGGCCGGCGGCCAGGGCAGCCGGCGCGCACGGGCCCTCTCCCGACAAACCTCGAAACGTGTGGCGCCGGGCCGCTCCAAACCACTGACGCACCCCCGCAGGGGACAGCGACCGCAGGGAGCGTGGGGGTCGTTTCATCATGGGCCGATACTACTTCGAGGCGCCGTCACCCCACATCGAATCGGCGCCCGGCCGGTCGGCGCGGTCGAACGACTTGATGCGGTTGCGGATGTCCTCGAGATCCTTCTGCGAGCCGGCGTCGCCCTGCACGATGGTGGGCTTGATGAGAATGACCAGTTCGCTCTTGCGCGCCGAGTTGGCGGAGGAACGGAACAGGTTGCCCACGCCCGGAAGATTCGAGAGCCCCGGCACACCCGAGCGGTTGCGCTGGGTGGTCTCGCGCATCAGGCCGCCGATGGCGACGATGTTGCCGTCCTGCACGCGCACGATGGTGTCGGTCTCGCTGATGGTGCTCGAGGCAAGCGGCAGCCGGAAGTTGCCCGACGTGCCCAGGTCGATGTTCTTGGTCTTCTCGACCACTTCGCTCACCGACGGGTGCACGTGGAGGATGATCTGGTTGTTCTCGTCCACCTGCGGCGTCACGTCGAGGGCAACGCCGGAGAAGAACGGTTGCACCGTGATCGACGGCGACTGTGTCGTCCCGCCGGCGACGTTGGTGAGCGTCGTCGTGGTCACGTTGGTGACGAAGAACTCGTCGTTGCCGACCTTCAGCACGGCCTTCTGGTTGTTGAGCGCCGCGATGCGCGGACTCGACAGCACCTGGAGATTGCCCTGGGTCTGGAGGAACGAGAGCAGCGTCGCGAAGTTGCCGGTCTGGAACGCCAAGCCGAACAGCGTCCCCGGAACGCCGACGCCGGTCGAGATGTTGCCGGGCGCACCCGGATTCGCAGTGAGCAGCGAACTCGCGAGGATGCTGCCGTCGGGTGCGCGCGCCGTCGGCGTGGACAGCGTGCCGCTCGGGGTGAGGTTCGATCCGGGCACGATCACGCCGCCGGCGAGGCGGCTGTTGTCGCCGGTGCGGAATGCCGCCCAGTTGACCCCGGCCTGATAGCCGTCGGAGAGCTCCACTTCGATGATCTTCGCTTCCAGCATCACCTGACGTTCGATCACGATGCGCGTGGCGCGCAGGTAGTCCTCGACGGCGCGGATCTCGGCGGGCATGCCTCGCACCAGGATCACGCCGGACTGCGGGCTCAGCACCACCTGGCGGCCGTTCTCGGTTCCGACGATGGCCTTCAGCGCATCGGTGAGCTCCTTCCACATGTCGCTGTCGTTGGTGGTCACGACGCGGCTGCCGACGATCGCCTGGCTCGCGGTTGCGGCCTGGCCAGGCAGCGCACCGGCCGCGGTCGGGACCATCGGTGCCGGTACACCGCCCACGCCCGGCAAGCCGGCGGTCGGTGCGACGGTGTCGGAGATGGCACCCGAGCTCACGCGGACGTCGCTGCGCCCGCGCCGCTGGCTCATGAGGTAGTTCACCTGGAACACGCGCGTCTGGATGCTCGCAGGTTGCACCAGGATGCGCGAACCCGCCTGCTTGTAGTCGTAGCCGTAGAGTTCGCGGATGGTGTCGAGCGCCTCGATCACGGTGACGTCCTTCAGCGTGACCGAGATCGGCTCCTTGATCTGGGGATGCACCACCATGCTGTAGCGCGTGCCGGAGACGATCGCCGTGAAGACCTGCGCCGCCGGCGCGTTGACCACCGACAGGTCGAAGCGCGGCTCGATCGGCTTGCCGTCGAGCTTGGGCATCTCCACCACCACCGGTGGCAGCAGCGCCTGGGAAACGGCGTCCGCTTCCTTCACTGCCTTGCGATCGGCTGCACCGGCCTCGAGTTCCTTGTCGATCCGGTCGAGGGTCTTGCCCTGGCGTGGCTGGAAGTTGTTGCATCCCGCGCAAAGCACGAGCAGCAGGATCGCGATGATTCTCTTCATTGTGTGCCTCGTGTGGATCTTGCTGCCGCATCCGGACCATCGACCGTGGTATCGCCGCCATGGGCGACCCGCTTGGTGACCGCCGGAAACAGCTTGAGCGTGCGCGCCCCTTCGGGTCCGCGCAGCTGCACCTCGCCTTCGCTCACGCGCACGAGCGTGAAATCGCCGAGGCGATCGCCGACCGACAGCGTCCTGCCGCCGATGATGGCGCTGCGACGGTTCGGTGCGATCAGTACCGACTGGAGAACGAGGCCGCCGCTCGCTTCGGCAGGTGGTCCGTCACCGTCCGCGGGCGCGAACAGGAAGGCCGGCGGGCGCGTCGGATCGGGCAGCGTCTCCGCCCACGCCCCATGAACGGAAGCGGCGAGTGCCAGCGCCATCGTCACGGGCGTCAGATGGTGAGCCATGTCCGCTCCAGACTCAGCGTGTACAGCGTGAGCGTCATGGTCACCCGGGGATACTCGCTCGCATCGATGCGTGTGCGGTTCCACATCACGCGCGTCGGCATGCGCTCGAGTTGCGCCGCGTAGGCCAGCAGGTCGAGGTAGCGACCCTCGAGCGTGATCTCGATGCCGTGCTTGAAGATGCCGGCTTCCTTGCGATCGGTCTCGGGCGGCTTCGACTCGCCCGCCTTCGCCGTCTCGGCATGCGCCTTCGCCTCCACCAGCGGCGTCGGCGGCAGCGTCCGCATGGCCACCAGCTGCAGCCGCGGAGCGCGGCCGACCACGCCCTTCACGAGGGCCGTCATCCGATCGGGCTGGATCAGTCCGCTCTGCATCGCGTTGATCGACGCGTCCACCGCGACGAGCTGACGGTTCACTTCCTCGATCTGCCGCAGCAGTTCGGCATCGGGATTCGCAGCCGCGCGCGCCTGCAGTTCGCGCTTCTGCGCTTCCAGCGAGACGACGGTTTCCTTCTGCGTGGTCGCCTGCGTTGCCAGCTCGCGATTGCGATCCCCCAACGGTTTCAGCAGCACCAGCCACAGCGCGAACAGGATCACCGCGGCACCGGCCGCGAACACGAGCGCGCGTTCGCGCAAGCTCATTGCGTCGAGCTTGGCGGCCGCGCGCGCCCAGGTCTGCTTCAAGGCTTGTCCCCCAGCGTGACCGAAGCCGGCGCGGCTTCCGTGGCGACGCTGAACTCGACGAACCGCGGTTCCAGCGGAGGCTTGCCCACGCCCTGAGGCTGCGGTGCCGGACGCCGCATCTGCAACTGGTTGAACGCATGGCCCTTGAGCACCGGTTCGCGCCCGAGACGATCTAGGTAGTCCGGAACCAGTTCCGGCTTGAGGGTGCGGCCCTCCACGACGATGTCGTTGCCGGCACCCACCACCGTGAGTCCGGTCAGCCACAGGCCGTCGAGGGAGTGGCGCGCAAAGGCCCGCAGGTAGTTCGCATGGCCCTCGGTGTTGCCGATGGCGCCGCTGTCCAGCACCTGCACCACGTCCTCGCGTGCCTGCAGCTGGAGCTGCTTGCGGTGGTACTTGGCCTGCAATTCGGGCGAAGGCTTGCGGGCCGCCAGTTGGGCCCCGAGCTGCGTCACGTCCGCCTGCAGCTGCTGCAGGCGCGCGGCACTGTCGCCCGACGCGGCCTTGAGACGCGCGCCCTCGTAGTTCTGCCATCCGAACCAGGCGAGCGCCAGCACCGCCACGGCGCACCAGCCGAGCAGCATCTGCTGCGCCGGCAGCACGACCGCGGTCTTGCGCAGCGCCGGATTGAACAGGTTGATCTGGTGACTCATGGTTCAGGCGCTGGCGTCGCGCAAGGCGGCACCGATGATCTGGAGCCCGCGGGATTGCGCGTCGGCCGCTTCGAGCTGAGGCGCTTCCTGCAGGTCGAGCACCTCGGCGAGATCCAGCAGGTCGACCGGCACGTACAGGTTCTCGGCCAGGTACTCGCGCACCGCGGCCGCGCCGGGAAACGGCGCGATCAGCAGGCGGGCCACGGGGACACCACCGAACTGGCGATCGAAGTGATCGAGCGAGCGCTGGAGTTCGAGCACCACGCGCTCCAGCAGCGCGTCGCGAGCGTCGCCGCCGGCGCGCTCCAACTGGTCGGCGGTAAGTTCGAAGCTGCGTGCCACGTAGAGCTCGCCGCCGCTGGTGATGGTCAGCATCGCACCGGCATCGGTGAAATTGAGCAGGGCCAACCCCCGGCCCGGTTCCTCGAACAGGGCGGCGACGTTGCGCTGCGCCAGCTCGGGAATGTCGATGCACTCCAGCGGCACTTTCGCGTCCTCGAACAGCTTCATGCACCACGCGATGTGATCGTTGCGCGCCGTGACCGCGAACACGCTGCGGCCGCGGCCGCCGCGATCCGCGGGGACAGGCAGCACGTCAACCGTGGCGGCTTCGGCCGGATACTCGAGCAGATCCTTGACCCGCCAGCGCATGGCCGTCTTGAGTTCGGCCTCCGGAACGTTCGGCGCCTCAACCAGATGCAACTGGTACTCGCCCGGCTCCAGCACCGTCGTCACGCGGAACTGCTCGACGCGGTGCTGCTTCCGCAGCGCCTGCATGGCATCCAGTTCGGAGCCTTGCACCGGTATGGAGGCGAACAGGCGCACCCGTGGACGGCCGGCGGCCTCACGGGTCACTTGAGCAAGCTCCACACGGCGTGGATGGACAGCCACAGCACACCACGCCGCGGAGCGAGGTTTCTTCAATTTGGACAACATCGGGCGGCCCAAAAGGCAGAATTCGCTTGAAATTAAACTAATAAACCCTTGTGGGTCAATATAAATAACAGCAAGATCCCTGCCTGGTCACAGCGATCCTTCCTGCCGGACGGACTACGCTCCAAGACTGTGTCCGGTCACCCCGGTTCCGGCCCCAGGCGCCCGCCATCCGCTTCTCCGGCTTCCGCTAGTACTGCTCCCGCTGATAGATGATGTCGGTCGAATTCGAGTACAGACCGAACGACGCGCGCCCGACTGGTACCTGGTCGTAGGTGGCGGCCCCCCAGTTGCCGAGCAGCCAAGCCTGACTGGCAGGCGTGGCCGCCGACGAGGTGCCGCCGCTGCAGGTATTGCCGCTCGCCGTCGTACGGAGGTTTACGGTCAGATCGACCGATCCCCTTGAGTTCGGTGCACTCAGACGGAAATTGGTCGCCTGCCCGCCGGTGAACGTGATGGCGTTCGCACCGATCGGCGTCCCGGACGTGTTGCACGCCGCCAGCCCGTTCTGGAAATTCCCGAAGGCGACGTTGGTATTGGTCAGCCGGGTGCAGCTGTCGAGGGAGTTCCGGACGAAACCGGTGCCGTTCCAGTACTCCAGCGTGACGGGAATCGGCAGCGCCAGCGGCGGGGACCCCAGGGCGTTGCCGATGCGCAGCCGGCCGAATCGCATCCGCGTCGGCGTGGTGCTGATGGCTCGTGCGTCGCAACCGCCGCCGCAACCCACGGCTGACGCATTCATGTCCGGCGTGGCCACCCGGGCGCCGTCGGGGTCGGTCACGATGGCCCCGACCAGCAGGCTCTCATACGGACCGTCCGGAATCGGCGCCACCGTGGGCCGGCTGAACAATCCGCTGGTGGTGCTGACGCTGTAGACCCCGTTCGTCCAACTGACCGCCGGGATGCCGGTAAGGCGGGCACTCAGGTTGACACCGGAGTCGTTGTTCTCCGCGGCGTAGGTGACGGCCCCCACGTTGTAGACCGTGCTCCGGTAGTTCACCGTCGCCGCGTTAAGGAGGTTGCGCGCCTCGAAGGCGAAGTTGAGAGTGAGCCCCGGCTGGTCCATGTAGGTGAAGCCGGTGGCACCGCTGCCGCAGAAGGGCGTGACCGCGGCCCCGGTCAGCAGCGCGAAGTTGTTCGGATAGAAGCGCCCCACCCGGACGGGCAGGCCGGTCGTGCCGTTGACCGCATTGCCGACGAGGTCCACGCCCGCCGTGTTCAGGTAGCTCGTGACGCTCGCGGTCAGTCCGATGCTGCCCACCTCGGGGTAGCGCAGGTCGGCAACGGTTGCCGTCCCCGTCCCTGCCGTGTAGTTGGCCGTCGTCAGGCTCGCGGTACCGCCGAGCGCGCCCAGAACGCCGCCGGTGGGGGAGAAGTAGGTGACGTTGCTGGAGGACGCGATGGTCGTGGCCCACGCGAAACGGGGCGTCACGCCGTTGTTGATGAAGTTGACGCCGGCGTCGGGTACCCCGTCGTTGTTGGCGTCGTCCGCGGCCGCCCAGAGGTAACCGCCCACGGTGGCGGAGAACGTGTCGCCGGCAACGATGAACCGGCTGCCGCTCGTGGCGCTGCCTTCCGGATTCACGGTGGCGCCCTTCTGGACCCCGGTGATGGCCAACGCGAACGGCCGGACCGTGAGCGTGGGCGAACTGCCGTCGATGTCGATGGCCCCGGCATAGGTCCGCGTGTCGTCGCGCAGGTTGAGCACGTACTTGCCGACATCGGCCGTGGTGAGATTGAACGTCGCCACGCCCGCCGTGAAATTGAGCGTGAGATTGGACGCGCCGGGCACGGTCGTGCCCAACGCCGCGCCGCCGTTGATCGACGGCGCCGTGGCGCCCGCCGGATGGCTCACGTCCGCGGTGTACCAGGCCTTGAGCGTGCGGTTCGACGTGTAGTCCGTCGCCACGGCGCAGTTGGCTGGCGACTGCGACGTGTCGCGCCGGTAGAGCGTGACCTGCATTGCATGGGGACGGGCAGCCACCGGCACGTTGGCGAGCGCATCCGTGGCGGCGATGACGAAGGCGTTGTCACGGAACGCGATCGAACCTGAAGTCCCGGTGGCGCTGACGATGACGCTGTCGGTGGCGGTCACCGTGAGATTGGACGCGCTCTGCACGCTCAACAGGAGGGTGGCTTGCCCGTTGTCCGCCGCTCGGAACGTGTAGCTCGCGATCCCGTCGTTGGTGTTGCCGTTCTCCGTGACCGGTCCCGACGTGCCGGATGCGGCCCAGCCGCCGCGGCCGATGGACGTGGTGAGGTTGACCGTCCCGGTGTAGCTGGGAATGGTGTTTCCCAGCGAGTCGACGGCGCGGATGGCGACGCTCTGTGCCACACAGGTGCTGGCGGTCGCGGACGAGGTCACCGCGAAGCCGGCGAGGATGGTCGGACAAGTCCGGGTCGAGGTCCTGATCGCTTCCACCTCGGCCTGCGTCAACGCGTAGTCGTAGATGCGCACTTCGTCGATCAGGCCATTCCAGCGGCGCGTGCCGCCGTTGAAGTCCTGGTCGTCGCCGATCTGCAGCTTGCTGGCGTTGAGCGTGAGCTGGGTGTTGTCCGTGCCGTTCTGCACCGACGATGCCGCCGTGCTCGGCCCGCCGGCATACATGGTCTGCGCTCCGCGCGTGAAAACGAAGGCGACGAACGTCCATTGGTTCACGGCTACCGTGTTGTTCGGCGAGAACAGCTCCTGCGTGCCGCCGCCCCACCACCAGTTCACCCGGCCGCTCGAGGCGATGTGGAACTCGTAGTTTGTGTCCTTCGACAGGAACGACATCAGTTCCGTGGGAATCGAGCCCGGACGGATCCAGGCCGTCACGGTGAGCGTGCTGCGAATATCGAACAGGCTGTTGTAGGGGATATCGACCCGCGTGGGGCTGCCGGTGAAACTGCCGCTGCGGCACAGGTAGGCGTTGGTCGTCGTGGTCTGCGCGCCGCCCAGCGCGGTGCCGTTCAAGCCGTTGCCGCTCGAATCGGTCACCTCGCCCGTGGTGCCGTTCCACGAAGTCTCGTCCATGCGGTACTCGGCCACGGGCGACGGCACCGTGGCGTTCGGCCGCAGGACCACGCTCTGGCCGATGTTCACCGCCGCGTCGGCCGCCGTCGTGACGCGGGTCCCGGTGAGTCCGGCCGTGGCGCGGAACTCGTCGGCCACGGCAAAGGACACGCCGCCGTTGTTTCCGCCCGAAGTGTCGTCGTCACGGTCGTTCATCGTGGCCGGCACCGTGAAGGTCGTGTCGTAGCGCGTCCCGAAGAAACTCACGAGCATCGTGTTGGCCACGGTGGTGTTGACCGTGGGCGCGGTGATGTTCGTGCTGCTGTTGTTCGCCTGGGCGACACTGGTCACGATCGGCGTGGTCGGGTCGACCCCGCGATAGGCGACGATGGCGGCCACGGCCCGGGCGCTGGTGAACGTCCACGAGTAGCTCGCCGGCTCCGTCCCCGTCACCACGCGGTAGTAGAGCCACTGGCGCATGTTGTTGCCGGTGCTGGTGTCGTTGCGGATCGCCGTCCACGCGGCATTCGCGGTCACGGCGTTGGTGCTGCGGACGTTGACCACCGCCAGCATCACGTCGCCGGCGCGCACGTTCGCCGGAACCGGAACGGTAACGGTCCCCGCGTTGACGCCCGTCGAGCTCGCCTCGTGGAAGCCGATGCGCAGCGCGTGCGCCGATCCGGCGACCAGGGCCAGCATCAGGAGGAGGAAGCCTCGCGCCCAGGGCATCGTCCGGCGCCTAAGATCGTTATCAGTGCGTTGCATGATGGCGGTCCGGGTTGCCTCGGAGCGGATCAGGGGCACGAGTAGCGCGGCGCCGCGCCGGTCGGATCGGTGCAGCGGGACACGGTGGCCGTGACCTGCCGCGAGATCGGGAACGCCGTGCCGGTTCCGGCGGATGCCGTCGCCGTCAGCAGATAGACGGCGACGTTGCGGTTCAGCTCGGTGGTCGTAGTGACGCTGCACGAGACGCTCACGGTGATGCCGCTGAACGCCGATCCGAGCGCCACCGCCTGCGTGGCGAAGCACGCCGGGGGTTGCGGATTCGCCGGCACCAGCAGCGGATCGTTGTTGTCCGGGTCGAGCACCTGCATGAGCGCCCATTCGATGCCCGCCTGCGCGCCGGCGTAGGTGCGCGTGCCGCTCACGTCGAGCGCCTGGGACGATTGCTGCAGCCCGAACACGGACACGATGAAGAGTCCGAGCAACGCCAGCACCACCAGCAGGAACAGGGCGGTGACCAGCGTGAAGCCGCGTTCAAGGCACGTTCGGCACATGGGACTGGGCCTGCACGGTGACGGTTTCGCCGGATTGCGTGAGCGCAATGCTGATCGTGACGATGCCGTAGCGCTGGTTGAGTTCGTTCGGGTTGTAGCTGAACGCGCAGCCGCTCACACTGGTGGCCAGCAATGCGTTGCTGCCGCCCGCAGGCGGAGTGGCCTGGGCTGCGTTGATGCCATACCCCCAGTAACGTCGGATGACGCCGGATGCGGTGTCGCATTCGTAGGTCACGGCGGTCTCGACCACGTGGAAGCGCTTGCCCGGTGATTGCCACGGAAAGAGCTTGGCGGCGCTCAGCGTGATGGTGCTGCCGGCGAGGCTCTGGTACGCCGCGCGGTTGTTGCTCGCCGCCTGGTAGGCATCGGCACCCGCGAACCCGGTACCCAGGTTGAAGATCACGATCTGGTTGCCGGCAGCCAGCGTCGGCACCGGTCCGATGACGTCGAAACTTGAGTCACCGCCCGGCGTCGTGAAATCCAGGATGTTGCCGGTGCCGGTCGAGGTCTGCTCCGCGCGATAGCGCCCGCCGCCGGTGGTCAGCAGGAACTCGAGGTAGTTGCCGCTCACGCGCACGCTGTTCGGCAACGCGAGGCGCAGGTCGCGCGTAATGCGGCGCACGGCGGTATCGGCAATATCGGATAGCGCCGCACGGCGCGTGGTGTCGAAGTAACCCTGCACCGGTCGCTGGATGAAGATCGCGACGACGGCGAACACGATGCCCGAGATGAGGATCACCACCACGGCTTCGACCAGCGTGAAGCCGCGCTGCGCCGATGTGTGCGGGGTGATCATGGCAGGCTGTTCGGCGCGTAGCGCGTGCGATAGCCGTGCAGCGTGGCCGATTCGTTGCCCGGCCCGGTGACGGTGACGGCGATCAGCAGCACCTCGGCACTGTTGGCGATACCCAGGCCGCCGTTCGAGATCGACACCGACGCGCTGTAGGCGCCGAGTCCCGGGATCAGGGTGTTCGACAGATCGCGGATTCCCGCCATGGAGAAGCCGTGGTAGTCGTTGACGTTGTTGAACGGGTTCGTCGTGCTGTAGCGGCTCTGCAGGCCCAGTGCCGTGGTTTCCGGTCCGAGGTTCTCCACCAACGTCGCGCAACCCGCGGTGCTCGTCGCCGTCGCCGCATTGGCATCGGTCGGATCGCAGATGGTGAACGGCATCAGCTCGATCTCCTCGAGCAGAGATTCGGCGATGGCGAGCACCTGCTTGCGGATCAGCGGATCGGAACTGCGTGCCGCAGTGAGGTTGAGCACGCCGAGGATGCCGACGATGCCGACGCTCACGATGAGGATGAACAGGATCAGTTCGACCAGCGAGACACCGAGCTCGCGTTTTCGGTGCGCGTCACGGGTGCACATAGCCCGTCTCCGCTTCCACCGTGAAGGTCTTGCCCGACACGATCACCGTCACCGGCCCGGGCGTGGGGCGGCCCAGCGCGTCGAACACGAACGTGGTCCCGGCGATGGTGATGCCCGAAGTCGCGGTCAGGCCGAGCGTCCCGCCGCGGATCGGATCGAGGACCGGACCGGTACACGGCGCGGCCGGCTCGTAGGCTGCCGACAGGCCGTTGGAGGCGAACGTCACGCGCACGCTGCAGCGCGCGCCGATGGCCGCTTTCTGCGCGTAGCGCACGGTCGCGAGCACCCGATCATAGGTGCCCTGGACTTCGTAGTCCTGCTTGTCGAAGAAGCGCGGCAGGACCACCGCCGCAAGGATGCCGAGGATGAGGATGACCACCACCACCTCGGTCAGCGTGAAACCGGACTGACGGCCTCGATGGTTCTCGTACGTGGCCACGGAAGTGGGATCGGTCACGAGCGCATCGGGCGGCGCGTCGCCGGTCGTTCGAGACCGGCGACGCGGATGCTGCCGCGGTTAGTTGGAGCAGACGATCTGCACGGAGGCCGAGATCACGGGCGAAGTGCCGGACTTCTGCACCGAGCAGGTCGCCGAGCCGCCATCCGCCGCCGAGCAGGCCGACGTGGTGGTGGTCGTATAGCCGGTCGGCAGAGCGCCGCCCTGGAGCAGGGTCTCGGCGGTCGCGCAGTTGGTCACAGCGTTGGTGCCGGCCTTGGCCGAGTTCACCTTGCGCGCGCCGTAGTTGATGGCGCTGGCCGAGGCCAGCGCGCCGGCGACGCCCTGCGTGGCGGCCGTGTTGGCTTCGGTCGTGAGATCGATGAAGCGCGGCAGGGCGACCGCGGCGAGAATGCCCAGGATGACGATCACCACCACCAGTTCGATGAGGGTGAAGCCTTTTTGCTGCTGTTTCATGTTTGAACTCCGATCAGGAAGTGATGATGTTGGAAACCGCGTCTGGTTGTGGTTCGCAGGGTCCGCAGCCTGTTTCGGGCAGGCGGTTTGTCGCTCCTCTGATTCAGCATCCGCTGGTGACCGGCACCGAGTACACCGGCGACTGCCCCGGTGCGATCGCCTCCGTGTAGGTGAACTGGCAGTTGGGTGCCGTGCCACCGTTCACGGCGAAGGTCACGATGTTTCCCGTGATCGTCAGCGTGACCTGATCCGTCTGCGGAACTATCTGTGCGGCAGCGACGATTCCCTGGCCGCTCGCCGCCGGGTACTGGTTGACCATCGCAATGGCGATGCCATCCATGTCCACGAAGCCCCCCGTGGGGGTGCAGCGCGGATTCAGGCTCACGCCCGCCAGGTCCACCTGACATTGCGCTTTGGCGAGCGCGGCAGCCGACTTCACCGATCCGAACATGGCGGAAAGCTTTGCCGCCCGTGCCTGACTCTGCAGCGAGATGTATCTCGGCAGCGCCACGGCAGCGAGGATCGCGATGATCGTCAGGGCTACGACCAACTCGATAAGGGTAAAGCCGGAATCCGGTTTCTTCATTTCACTCAATCCCTTAAGTACGGGACTTGAAGTTTGACAGCAGTTTCCGCCTGCAACAAGCGGCAAATGCTGAGGTCTTCAGTCCAATTACGCACCTTGCGTGCCAGGAAATCTCGTCAAAACCACCGATACGGGCGGGCCAGGACCAGCGCCACGCCCTCCCAGGGCGCCGGGTTCGGTCCGGGGCTCGCGCCCGCTGCAGCGATCAGGGCCGGCCGGCGCCGTTCCACCTTCACCCGCACTTCCGTGTGACCATCCGGCCCAGGCACAAAGTGACGTGCCAGGTTAGGGCGGTAGGCCAGTTCGCGGGCACCGCGGTCGAAGTACCAGATGCCGTCGCCCGCCTCGTGCGGGGCTTGGCCGGCGAACTCGCCCGTGTAGTTCGAGGTGGGCGCGGGCAGCCAGACCATGGGGTTGTCGCCCAGGACCCCGCCCGGCGCTCCCAGCGCCGATGCCATCATCATTTCCGCCTTGCGCAGGTTGAGCCCGGTGCGCATGTTGGTGATCGTGAGTTCGGCCACTGTCTTCTCGGCGTACTCCGCGTAGTAGAGCAGGCGTTCGAGCAGGACTGCGACCAGGCTCGCGATGATGGCCATCGCGACGATCGTCCGGACGCGGGAACGGCCAGCCTGGTCGCGCAGCGTCGTCATTGCTTCTTGAACGCCGCCGCTCCGAGGTCCCAGATCGGCAGGAAGACACCGAGCGCCAGGATCAGTACCAGCACGCCCAGGAACACGATCAGGATCGGTTCGATCTGCGCCGACAGGGTCTTCAACTCGTACTCGACCTCGCGCTGATACATGTCGGCCACTTCGTCCATCATGTCGTCGAGCGATCCGGACTCTTCTCCCACCATGACCATCTGCAGCGCGACCGGCGTGAACACGCCCGATTGCGATGCAGTGCGCAGCACGCTCTCGCCGCGCTCGACGCCTTCGCGCATGCGCTCGATCTGGCCCGAGACCCACGCGTTGTCCACCGTCGCCGCCGTGAGGCTCAGGCCTTGCACGATCGGGACACCGCTGCGCGTGGCAAGGGCGAAGCTGCGCGCGAAGCGCGCGATGGTCGCCTTCAGCACGATCTTGCCGGCCACCGGGATGCCCAGCTTGAAGCGGTCCCAGGTATAGCGCCCGATCGGCGTGCGGACCCAGGCCATGAATCCGAAGATCGCCCCGAGCAGCAGTGCCAGCAAGACCGGCCACGACTGCACCATGAAGTCCGAGAACGCGATCAGCCACTGCGTGATGGCCGGCAGTTTGGCGCCGAAGGCGCGATAGGCCTTCGCGAACTCGGGGATCACGAAGATGTTGATCACGATCAGGGCCAGCGCCATCACGACCACGACGAAGATCGGGTAGCGCAGCGCCGACTTGACCTGCGCGCGCATGAAGCCCTGGAACTCCAGGTGGTGGAACAGCCGCAGGAAGATCTCCTCCAGGCGGCCGGTGGTCTCGCCCACGTAGATCATCGCGACGTAGAACGCATTGAAGACGTTCTTCTGGCGTCCCAGCGATGCGGACAGGTCGTGGCCGCTGTCGAGGCCCTCGCGGACCTGCCGGATCGAATCCTGGAACACCGGGTTCACCGTCGAGTCCTGCAACCCGCCGAGCGCACGCATGATCGGCACACCGGCCTTGAGCAGGGCGTGCATCTGACGGCTGAAGAGCATGATCTCCGTCGGATGGACCTTGCCGCCTCGGGGACCGAACAGCCCGGCGCCGGCCTTGCGCGGCGCCGAGGTCGTGCCGATCTCCACCGGCGTGACGCCGGAGGCGAAGAGCTGCGTTGCTACCGTGGCGCTGTCAGCGCTCTCGAGCACGCCCGAGACGAGTTCACCGGCGGTGTTGCGACCCTTGTAGGCGAAGTAAGGCATGGTGTCAGCTCGCGCCGGACTCAGCCCACAAGCGGGCCGGCTCCCTCGAGGGACGGGCCGCAAAGCGTGTCGGGGGGCATGTCATCTCAGTCTTCGAATTCGCTGGAGGCCTTCATCGCCTCTTCGACGGTACTGCGGCCGCGCACCACGAGTTCCACGGCGGCACGTCGCAACGTCCTGCCGCCCATCTGCGCGCGTGCCGCTGCGATGAAGGCCGCGGGCTCATCGGAGTTGGCCGCTTCGACCACAGGACGCGTCATCTCGAGCAGTTCGTAGACACCGGTACGGCCGACATAGCCGGTGTTGTTGCACTGGCTGCAGCCTGCGCCCTTGCGGTACTTGAAGCCGTCGACCTTGTCGCCCAGGTCGTGACGCAACCATTCGTGTTCGTTCGGCGGCAACGTATAGGGCTGCGCGCAACTCTCGCACACCAGGCGGACCAGCCGCTGCGCGAGCACCAGGTGCAGCGACATCGCGACCATGTATCGCGGCGCGCCCATGTCGAGCAGGCGAATCGGCGTCGATACCGCGTCGTTGGTGTGCAGCGTGGACAGCACCAGGTGGCCGGTCATGGCGGCGCGCAGGCCCGTTTCCACCGTGCCCTGGTCGCGCATTTCGCCCACCAGGATGACGTCCGGGTCCTGCCGCAATGCGGAGCGCAGCACACGTCCGAACGTGAGTTCGATCTTCTCGTGGATCTGCACCTGGTTGATGCCGGGCAACCGGTATTCCACGGGGTCTTCCACCGTGATGATCTTGCGCTCGGTCGTGTTGAGCTCTTCCAGCGCCGCGTAGAGCGTCGTGGTCTTGCCGCTGCCGGTGGGGCCGGTCACGAGAATCATGCCGCTCGGCCGCTGGATCACCTTGCGCAGGCGCTCGAGGATCGGCGCCGGCATGCCGAGCCGGTCGAGCGTCAGCACGCCGCCGGACTGGTTGAGCAGACGCATCACGACGGACTCGCCGTACTGGGTCGGCATGGTCGAGATCCGCACGTCCACCTGGGCGTTGCGTACCTTGAAGTTGAACCGGCCGTCCTGCGGCAGGCGCTTCTCCGAGATGTCGAGGCCGGAAATGAGCTTCAGGCGCAGCACCAGCGGCGCCGCGATCTTCGGCTCCGCTTCGGTCTGCAGGTGCAGCACACCGTCGATGCGGAAGCGGATGAAGACCCGCGTCTCCTGCGGCTCGATGTGGATGTCCGAGGCGCGCACCTGAACCGCGTCCTCGAACACGTTCTGCAGGAGCTTCACGACCGGCGCATCTTCGGTGCCGGTGGGCAGTCCGGCGCCCGCGAAGTCGACGCCGGTGTCCTCGAATTCCTCGCCCAGCTCCTGCACCAGACCGGAGATCTGCTCGGTCCGGCGATACATGCGATCGATCGTGGCCAGCAGCTGCGATTCGGCGACCACCGCGAGCTGCAGCTCGCGCTTCAGGAAGCGCGTCAGCTCGTCGTAGGCGTTGAGGTCGGTGGGATCGGCCATGCCCACGACGTAGTGGTGGCCCTCGTCCTGCAACACCATCGCCCGGAAACGCCGCGCCTGCGATTCCGGCAGCTTCGCGAGCACCTCGGGCTTCACGTTGAACTGCTTCAGATTGACGAAGGCGATCTTGAACTGGCGCGCGAGGGCCTCGCCGATCTGCTCTTCCGTGACGAAGCCGGATTCGACGAACACGCGGCCGAGACGCCGACCGGTACGCTTCTGGTCGTCGAGCGCCGACTTCAGTTGCTCTTCCGTGAGCAGGCCCTGCTGCAGCAGGATTTCGCCGAGCCGGACTTTCTCCGGTCTAGCCATGGATCCTCACACTCCCGCGTCTTGAACGTCCGATCCCACGGCGGACGCCGGCCGAAGCCGTGTTCTAGGACCGGGAAATCAAGCACCATCCGTGCCTTAGATATCAAAAACTAATGCACTTTCTCAGTATGTTCAAGCTAAATGTTTGATGTTGTTCTGTTTGAACCGGAAATCCCCCCGAACACCGGCAACGTGATCCGGTTGTGCGCCAACACCGGCTGCCGGTTGCACCTGGTCGAGCCGCTGGGCTTCCGGATGGAGGATCGCGATCTGAAGCGCGCCGGCCTCGACTACCACGAACTCACGTGCGTGACCGTGCACGCCGACCTGGACGCCTGCCTGGCCAAGCTCGGCCCGCGGCGCTATGCGTACAGCGCCTTCGGCGAGTCGGCAGCCTTCGATGTGCGGTTCACGCCGGGCGACGTGCTGATTTTCGGTCCCGAATCCCGTGGGCTCCCGCCAGAAGTCCTTGCCGGATTTCCGGCATCGAACCGACTGCGCTTGCCGATGGTCCCCGGCAATCGCGGTCTCAATCTGTCGAACGCGGTCGCCGTGGCTGTCTACGAGGCCTGGCGGCAGGCGGGGTTCGCTGGCGGTCAGCCCTCGCCGGGCCGACCCTAGAGGGCTGCCCCCTTTGGGGGCAGAGGCCGCAAGGCCTATCGGGGGGTAGCCGCCTCAGCCCGCGCCGGGCCGCCCCAAGCGGGCTGGCCCCCTCGGGGGGAGAGGCCGAAGGCCTGTCGGGGGGGCCTCAATACCCGCGGTGTTCGGCGCCGGGGTCGCGCTTCAGCAACATCTCGGCGGCCTGCGCCGCGGTGATCTCGCCGTCGAGCAGGCGGCAGACGGCTTCGGTCACCGGCATCTCGACGTCGTGGCGTCGCGCGAGCGCACGCACCTCGCGCGCGGTCGGCACGCCTTCGGCCACATGGCCGAGATCGGCAAGAACCTTCGGCAACGGTGCGCCGGTCGCGAGCGCGAGCCCCACGCGGCGATTGCGCGACAGGTCCCCGGTACAGGTGAGGATCAGGTCGCCGGCGCCGGACAGCCCGAGGAACGTCTCGGTGCGGCCGCCGAGACGCACGCCGAGGCGCGTCATCTCGGCCAACCCGCGGGTGATGAGCGCGGCGCGCGCCGAGAGACCGAGCCCGAGGCCGTCCGACACGCCGGCCGCGATCGCCATCACGTTCTTGACCGCACCGCCCACTTCGACGCCGGTCAGGTCGTCGCTCGAATAGATGCGCAGCCGCGGGCCGTGCAGCGCGCGGGCTGCGCGCTCCGCGAAGGCGGCATCGGGCGATGCGAGGGTGATGGCGGCAGGCAGGCCGCGCGCCACTTCATCAGCGAAGCTCGGACCCGACAGCGCGGCGCGCGGCACCGAACGATCCAGCGTTTCGTCCGCAACCTGATGCGGGAAACGCGACGTGCCGGTCTCGAAACCCTTGCACAGCCACACCACCGGGACCGGCGCGATGCGCGTCATGGATTGAAGCGTGGCCCGCAATGCCGCCACCGGCGTCGCGACGATCGCCAACTCGGCGCCGTCCAGGGCGCGGCTAAGATCGTGTTCGATCCCGATGGTCGCCGGCAGCGCGTAGCCCTTCAGGAACTCGCGGTTCTCGCGCGCGGCGCGCATCGATTCGCAATGCTCCCGCTGCCAGGTCCAGAGCGTCACGGCATGGCGATCGACCAGGGTCAGGGCGAACGCGGTGCCCCAGGCCCCGGCACCGACGACGGCGATCTTCACAGGCCCCACACCTGGTTGGCGCGCACGTATCCGGTCAGCCCGTCGCGATGCTTCACGTGAGCCCACGTGCCGGAAGCCTCGATCAGCTCGAGAATGACGCCCTGCTGCGCGTTGAAGGCCGGCGGCGCCGTTTCCGACGGGGCCGTGTGGACCGTCACCTGCGGCACGCTAACGCTGACGGTGCGCTTCGCCACCAGCACCTTCGCCTCCACCCAGGCGAGCTGACCGCCGGACTCGCGCACCTTGACCCAGCCCTCGAGGCTGGACACCACCTCCACCGGCGACCCCCGGCTCGCGACGAACACCTTGTTTGCCTTGAGCGAAGGCCCGTCGTACAGGACCGCCGGCATCTCGCCGACCGAACGGAACTCGAGGCCGGCACGGACCGGCAGCGCAACGATCGCCAGCAGCAGCGCGAGGCAGGCGGCCGGCTTCACCGCGAGGCCGATCGAAAACTCAGTGCGTCGCCGCCGGCGCGGGCTCGACCCGCTGGCGCTGCTGGAAGATCGCATCGAAGTTCATCGGCGCGAGAAACACCGGCGGAAAACCGGCGCGCACCGTCATGTCCGACACGGTCTCGCGCAGATAAGGCTGCAGGATGGTCGGGCAGGTGACCGCATACACCGCCTCCATGTCGGCCTCGGGAATGCCGCGGACGACGAAGATGCCGGCCTGGCTTGCTTCCACCAGGAACACGGTCTTGTCCTTCAGCTTCGCGGTGACCGTGGCGGTCAGGACCACCTCGTGAAAGTCGTTGCCGAGGGCCTGCGCCTGATTGGCGAAGGAGAATTCTAGCTGCGGCTGGTCACGCTCGAGGAAGACCTGGGGCGCGTTGGGAATCTCGACCGAGACGTCCTTCACGTAGATCTTCTCGATGGAAAACTGGGGCTGGTTGGCTTGAGCTTCGGCCATGGCGGCTCCGGGAACGGTCAAAAAGGCGCGTAGTGTAGCCCGCGCAGCGTTCCCGCCTCGTTAAAAAGTGAGGCCCGGTTCCCCTAGCCGCCCGACGTCGCGGCACCCGTCAGCAGCGGATCGAGCCCGCCAGCGCGGTCGAGGGCGGACAGATCGTCGAAACCGCCCACGTGGTGCGTATCGATCCAGATCTGAGGGACGGTGCGCCGGCGGCTGCGCTCCATCATCTCGGTGCGACGCTCCGGCTCGAGATCGATCCGGACCTTCTCGATGTGCTGCACGCCCTTGGCCCGCAGCAGCCGCTCGGCGGCGACGCAGTAGGGACACGAGGCGGTGCAGTACATGAGAACGTCGGCCATCTATTTCTCCACGGGCATGCCGGCCTGTTGCCAGGCACTCATGCCGCCTTGCAGATTGAACACTTCCGTGAAGCCGGCCGCCTTGAGCGTCGAAGCGGCGCCTTGCGACCGGTTGCCCGAAGCGCAATGCACCAGCACCGGCTTGTCCTTCCACTTCTCGACCTCGGACAGCCGGGACTTGAGGGCGGCGACCGGAATGTGCTTGGCGCCGGCGATGTGGCCGGTGTTGTATTCGCCCGGCTCGCGCACGTCGAGCACGAGCGGATCGCGCCGGTTGATGAGCTGCACCGCTTCGGTGACGCTCATCTGGGGAATGCCGGACAGCCGCCGCGCCACGAATGGCCACAACAGCCCCAGCCCGCTGGCAACGGCAATCAGGACCAGCCAGATGTTTTCCTGCACGAACTTCAAGACTTCTCTCCTTTCATCTCCACGTACTGAACGAGCGCATCGAGCTCGGGTTGACCGGCACTGCGTGCCCGCTTGAGCCATTCTTCGGCGTAGCCCGGATACACCTTCGCCGACCGATCCCACTGCCAGCGCGCCTGGTCCGCATCGCCCGACAGCGCAAGCAGCAGCGCCTGCCGGTACGCCACGTCGATATCCGGCAACACGCCCATGACAAGCGTGTTGAGTGCCAGCTTGGCATCGAGTCGCTCGCGGTCGATCTCGATCGCGCGGGCGAATCCGAGTTCAACGAGGTAGGACAACATGGAACGACGCTCGATTTCCAGCAGTCGCCGCGTGACTGCCTCGGTACCCTCGGCCAACATGGAACCGCGCCGGAACACCTGGAAATCGCGCAACACGCGGTAGTCGGACATCACGGTGACGCACGCGAACCAGCCCAGCGCCAGCGCTGCAACGGCCCCCAGGGAGACGATGCGAGCGCGGCGCAATTCTAGGCGAGCCTCGTCGCTGGCACCAAGGACGATCGACGCGATGCCGAGAAAGTACGCGTACCACAGCGGATATTCGAGCAGGCTGTGGATGCCGATCACCGCGAGCACGGTCAGCAGCCACCAGCGCTCCGTCGAGGGAACACTGCGCCGCGCGCCGGACCACCACAGCAGCAGACCGCCGATCAGCAGCGCGAGACCCGGCACGCCGAATTCGGCACCGATCTGCAGGAGCAGGTTGTGCGCGTTGTGGGTCGCGATGGGAGGCAGAGGGGGAGCGAGAGCGGGGGCGATTTCGAAGAACCGCACCGCGAAGCGGCCGTAGCCGGCGCCGATCCATGGCGCGTCGAGGAAAATCCGCCACGCCCCGCTCCAGATGGTCCACCGCTCCTCGCCGCCGGAGGCTTGCACCGGCGGTCGTTGGACGGTGGTCACCGCGTCCGTTCCGAGCGACGTGACGCCGGCGGCAAGCACGATCTGGACGGCGATAAAGACGGCGAACGCCGAAGCCGCCCCGATCAGCAGACGCCGGCCGACCACGGCATCCAGTCGGCGCGCGCCGACGCCGGCGGCCACCAGCAGAGCGATCAGATAGAGCCAGCTCGAGCGGGAACCCGTCAGCGCCATCGCATACAGCATCGGAGTGCCGGCCGCTGCCAGCATGACGGCGCGGAGGCGCCCTGTGGCACCGAGATACCCGAGCGATGCCAGCCCCAGCGCGAGATAGTCCGCCAGATGATTGGCCTGACCCAGGTTGCCGTAGGCGCGGCCGCCGAACACCGGCAGCATCCAGGCCTGCAGGACCGGCAGCAGACCGTGGGCCTGGACGATGGAGACGAGCGCATTTGCAGTGGCGCCCGCAGCCATGCACCACGCAAGCACCGTCACGCAACGTCCGGCACCAAAGAGGTCGACGATCGCCCGGGCGCTCGCCATGAGCACCACGGCCCACAGCAGATAGAGACATGCGAGCAATGCGAGCCTGTCTTGCGCTGCCCATCCCAGAGCAGCATGCAGGGCGATCAGGCCCGCGAACGCGATCGGAACGAGAATGGTGCGCGGCGGTCGCATGAGCCCCGGCGCCCGCGCGCAGGCAACCAGCGTCGCGGCCGCCAGGCCGAACACGCAGGCCCACCATTCGCCGAAGAACGATCCGATGGGCTCGAAAGCGTCGGGCGACAGCAACGGCAACGAGACCATGGCGCCGAGCGCAGCGAGGCCGGCGCCCGCGCAGATGCGGCTCGCGTGACTTTCGTTAGTCACCGCGTCGTCGGAATGCGCGGCCGGAGCGGGTTCACGGCTAGAATGATAGCGGATCGCTTTTCATCGATAGGTTCGTACACGCATGACCCACCGCATCGTCCTCCTGCGGCACGGAGAAAGTGTCTGGAACAAGGAGAACCGCTTCACCGGTTGGACCGACGTGGATCTCTCGGAACGCGGCGTCGAGGAGGCCCGCGCCGCCGGGCGCCTGCTGAAGGCCGAGGGCTACACCTTCGACCAGATCCACGTCTCGGTGCTGAAGCGCGCCATCCGCACCCTGTGGATCGTGCAGGACGAAATGGATCTCATGTGGGTGCCGGTGCGCCATTCGTGGCGCCTCAACGAGCGTCACTACGGCGCGCTGCAAGGGCTCAACAAGGCCGAGACCGCCGCCAAGTTCGGCGATGCGCAGGTGCTCACCTGGCGGCGCAGCTACGACACGCCGCCACCGCCGCTGGAACAGAACGATCCGCGGTTCCCGGGCAGTGACCCGCGCTACGCAGGTCTGTCCGCCGCCGAACTGCCGCTGACGGAGTGCCTCAAGGACACGGTCGCCCGGTTCGTACCCTATTGGGAACAGGCGATCGCCCCCGACGTGCGCGCCGGCAAGCGCGTGCTGGTCGCCGCGCACGGCAACACCATCCGCGCACTCGTGAAGTTCCTCGACGGCGTGTCGGATGCCGACATCGTCGAGCTCAACATTCCGACGGCGGTGCCGCTGGTCTACGAACTGGACGACGCGTTGCGTCCGATCCGTCACTACTACCTCGGCGATGCGGCGGCGATCGAGGCGAAGGCCCAGGCCGTGGCCGCCCAGGGCAAGGCGAAGGGCTGAACAAGCCGTCGCGCGCGGTCGCGATCGCGCTGCTCGCGTCGTTCCTCGCGAGCGAGTTCGCCTTCGCGGCCCCCAAGCAGGAACTCGAAGCGCTGCGCGAGCGGCTGCAGGCGCTCGAGAAGGACCTCGTCGGTGCGGAGGAATCGCGCGCCGAGGCCGCCGACCAGCTGCGCGAATCGGAACGCGCGATCAGCGAGGCCAACCGCAAGCTGCGCGACCTGAACGGCCAGCGCGCCGAAGTCCGTCGCACCCTGGCCGAACTCGCCGAGCAGGCGCAACGGGCCGAGGCGGGCATCGCCCGGCAGCAGGATGCCATCGCGCGGATCATGCATCACCAGTATCTGCACGGCAGCGCCGAACCGATCCACCTGGTGCTCGCGCGCGAGGATCCGAACCAGATCGCGCGCGATCTCTACTACCTCACGTACGTCTCGCGGGCGCGCGCGCAACTCATCGCGGCCCTTAAGGACAGCCTGCAGGCGCTCGCCAGGATCACGGACGCCACCCGCACCAAGTCGGACGAACTGACCGCGATCCAGCGCAGCCAGAACCAGGAACGCCGCAACCTGGAGCGTGAGAAGGCGAGCCGCGAGCGCGTGCTCGCTTCGGTGTCGGAGCAGATCGGCAGGCAGCGGCGCGAATTGGAGAACCTGAAGCGTGACGAGGCACGCCTCACGAAACTGGTAGAACGCCTGGCCCGCGAGCTGGCGCGCGCCAAGCCACCCAAGCGCGCCAAGGCTCCGCTCACGAACCGGACTGTGCCCGAGCCGGACGACGGGGACGGCGCGTTCCGGCAGTTGAAGGGACGCATGCACCTGCCCGTCACGGGGGAACTCGTGGCCCGCTTCGGCAGTCCACGGAACGAGCGCGGCTTCTCCTCCAAGGGGATTTTCATCCGCAGCCGCGCCGGGCAGGAGGTCAAGGCGGTGGCGGCCGGGCGGGTGGTGTTCGCCGACTGGTTGCGCGGCTTCGGCAACCTCCTGATCGTGGACCACGGCGGCGGCTACATGAGCCTGTACGGCAACAACGAAGCACTGTTCCGCCGGACCGGGGACGAGATCCGCGGCGGCGAGGCGCTTGCTTCCGTCGGCGCCAGCGGGGGTAACGAGGAAACGGGTCTATACTTCGAACTGCGTTATCAGGGCAAGCCGTTTGATCCGTTGACCTGGTCGACCTTGAAGTAGTCCCGGCCCCGAATTCGCTTCATCACCATACGCCGACCCGGCTTCGGCACCCCACACCACAGCAGACAGCCACACGGAGATTCGCAAGCCATGGGTACGAGAGTGAAGCAGGCGGGACTGATCGTCCTGGGAGCCATCCTGGGCATCCTGGTCAGCCTCAACTTTTCGGCGGTGGCGCAGAAGGACCCCCCGGGTCCGCTACCGGTCGAAGACCTGCGCGCTTTCACGGAGGTGTTCGGCCGCATCAAGGCTGACTACGTCGAACCGGTCGACGACAAGAAGCTCATCAGCGAGGCCATCAACGGCATGCTGTCGGGCCTCGACCCGCACTCAGCGTACCTGGACGCCGAAGCCTTCAAGGAGCTCCAGGTGGGCACCCAGGGCGAATTCGGCGGCCTCGGCATCGAAGTCGGCATGGAAGACGGTTTCGTCAAGGTGGTCTCGCCGATCGAGGACACGCCGGCCTTCCGCGCCGGCATCAAGAGCGGCGACCTGATCATCAAGCTCGACGACACGAACGTGAAAGGCATGACGCTCAACGACGCCGTGAAGCGCATGCGCGGCAAGCCCAACACGCCGATCACGCTCACGATCATCCGCAAGGGTGACGCCAAGCCGCGTGTGATTACGCTCACCCGCGCCATCATCCAGATCCAGTCGGTGAAGTCGAAGCTGGTGGAGCCGGGCTACGGCTACTTCCGCGTGACGCAGTTCCAGGAACACACCGGCGAGGCGCTCGCGAAGGCGATCGACACCGTGTTCAAGGCGAGCAACATCCCCATGAAGGGCATCGTGCTCGATCTGCGCAACGACCCGGGTGGCCTGCTCAACACCGCCGTCGGCGTGTCGGCAGCGTTCCTGCCGGCCGGCTCTCTCGTGACCTACACCGAAGGCCGCACCGACGACGCCAAGATGAAGCTGATGGCCGTTCCCGAGCACTACCTGCGCGGCTCGAAGGACGACTACCTCAAGAAGGTACCGCCCGAGGCGAAGAAGGTGCCGATGGTCGTGCTGGTCAACGGCGGCTCCGCTTCCGCCTCCGAGATCGTCGCCGGCGCGCTGCAGGATCACAAGCGCGCGGTGGTGATGGGCACGCAGTCGTTCGGCAAGGGCTCGGTGCAAACCATCCTGCCGCTCGGCAACGGCACCGCGATCAAGCTGACGACCGCACGCTACTTCACGCCGGCCGGCCGCTCGATCCAGGCGAAAGGCATCACGCCCGACATCGTCGTGGAAGAGGCGACCATCAGCGAGAACACCGATCAGGGGCTGCGCATGCGCGAGGCCGACCTCGGCAAGCGCCTGTCGAACCCGCAGGACAAGAAGGAAGCGCCCAAGGAAGAAGTGCCGCCCGCCGCCGCTCCGGCCCCCACGCCGAAGCCCGACGACGCCACGAAGACCGATGCGCCGCCCGACATCGTGTCGAAGAGCGACTATCAGCTGAACGAGGCGCTCAACCTCCTGAAGGCGCTGAACATCGTCAACAAGCGGTAGACACCCCCCGCGCTCGCATCGCTCCGCGCCTCCCCCAAGGAGGCGCGTCAGTGGCCCGGGGCGGGCCCTGAGATGAACGACGATCAACTGCTCCGCTACAGCCGCCACATCCTGCTGGACGAGGTTGGAATCGACGGTCAGGAACGCTGGCTCGCGTCGCATGCGCTGGTGATCGGGGCCGGCGGTCTCGGGTCGCCCGTGGTGCTTTACCTTGCAGCCGCCGGCGTCGGCCGCATCACGCTATGCGACCCCGATGTGGTGGACCTCACCAACCTGCAGCGGCAGATCGCCCACTACACCGACGGCATCGGCCTGCCCAAGGTGGAGTCGGCGCGCGCGACGTTGAACCGTATCAATCCGGCCACCGTGGTCGATCCGATCCGGGAGCGCGTGGA
Source organism: Burkholderiales bacterium (assembly GCA_019745565.1). Classification (GTDB taxonomy): domain Bacteria; phylum Pseudomonadota; class Gammaproteobacteria; order Burkholderiales. The sequence continues at coordinate 291,961 of JAIESW010000024.1, read as the reverse complement.
CGGCGCACGGCTCGAGGAGCTCGTGGCGCAGGCGGATGTCGTCATCGACGGCAGCGACAACTTCGCCACACGGCACGCCGTGAACCGCGCGTGCGTGAAGCACCGCAAGCCGCTGGTCTCGGGCGCCGCCGTGCGTTTCGACGGTCAGATCGCCGTGTTCGATCCGCGCCAGGCGGCAAGTCCGTGCTACGAGTGCCTGTTCCCCGAAGCCGGTGACTTCGAGGAAGTGCGCTGCGCCGTCATGGGCGTGTTCGCACCGCTGGTCGGGATCATCGGCTCCATGCAGGCGGCCGAGGCGCTGAAGGTGCTGGCCGGCGTCGGTGAGCCACTGGTGGGTCGGTTGCAGCTGCTGGACGCCCGCACGATGCAGTGGCGGAGCATCCGGATCGCGAAGGATCCGGCTTGCGGCGTGTGTTCGAAGGTTGAGGTGGCGGTCGGGGTTTAGCAGGGAGGCGCTCAGCCTCCGACGCGGGCCTTTGTCGCAAAGGCGCGCGTCGTTGCCCCCACCCTCACCCTCCCCCGGCGCAGCCGGGGGAGGGGACGTACCCCCCTTCCCCCACCATCGGTGGGGGAAGGTTGGGATGGGGGCAAATTACCGTCAGACAAATCAAATCAGCAGCTTCGCCTGCGCATCCGCGAACTCGAGCGGGCTGCGCTTGAAGCCGCTCTTGGCGTATTGGTGCCAGCGGCCGACCACGTAGCAGATCACCAGATTGGCCTTGGCGGCCGTGTCGGCGTCCTGCGGGATCTCGTTCTGGGTCACGGCGAATCGCAGCGACTGCCGGACCTGGCTCTCCAGGCGATCATGAAGCTGGTTGATCCGCGCCTGCAGCCGCTCGTCCTCGTTCACCAGCGCATCGCCGATCAGGACCCGGGTCATGCCCTGGTTCTTGACGGCGAACCCGAGCAGCATCGACACGATGGCGTCCACCTGGCGTGACCCGCTGGTTTCTTCCGACGTGATCTTGTTCACCAGGCCGAACAGGGTCTGCTCGATGAATTCGATGAGACCCTCGAACATCTGGGCCTTGCTGGCGAAGTGGCGGTAGAGCGCCGCTTCCGAGACGTCCAGGCGCTTGGCCAGGGCGGCCGTGGTGATCTTCTCGCCAATCGGCTGCTGCAGCATCTCGGCCAGCGTCTGCAGAATCTGGAGCCGGCGTTCTCCGGGCTTGGCGGCAGGCATGGCGCTTACCTCCGGTATCGAATGCCTGTGCTACTCGAAGGGGTAGCGCAGTACTGCAGCGGATTGTACACAAAGCGAGCGCCCGCTTCGTCAACGTTTGCCGAGCGCTGCCACGAGACCGGTCACATCGCGGAGGACGAGATCAACGTGAGCCGGCCTGGCACCTGTCCGGCCGACGAGCACCGTCCGCATGCCGAGGCGCTTCGCCGTCAGAAGATTCTCGGCAGCGTCTTCGATCATCACGCAGCGCCGGGCGTGCAGCCGATGGTGTCGCAGGAGACGCCGGAACCCGGCCACGTCGGGCTTCGGCCGAAAGCCGGTGTGCTCGATGGAGAACACCCCCTCGAAGAAACGCCGGATGCCGAGCGCCCGCAGGACAGCCTCGGCATAGTGGGTCGGGGAATTCGAGAACACGATCTTGCGGCCGGGCAGCCGACGCAGCAGGAGCTTCAGCGCGGGATGCGCGAGCAGCATCCGGTGCAGGTCCGGGAACTGGTGCGTGTGCCACAGGAAGTGATGCGGATCGACGCCGTGGTGCCGTACCAGCCCGAGCAGCGTCGCGCCGTATCGACGCCAGTAGCGGGTCCGCAGTTCGTTGGCCTCCGCCTCGTCCACCGCCAGATGCTCCGCCACGTAGGCGGTCATCGCGCGGTTCATGTGCGGGAAGATGTGGGGGGAGGCGTCGTGCAGCGTGTTGTCGAGGTCGAAGATCCAGACCCACCGCCCACCGGACCGCGGCCGCCTCTTGGCGAAGCCGTCGTTCACCGCCAGGGGCTACTTCGCTTTGATCAGCGTGCCCACGCCCTGGTCGGTCAGCACCTCCAGCAGCAGGGAGTGCGCCACGCGACCGTCGATGATGTGGACCGACCGCACGCCGCTGCGCGCGGCGTCGAGCGCCGAGGAGATCTTCGGCAGCATGCCGCCGGAGAGCGTCCCGTCCGCGAACAGCTCGTCGATCTGCTTCGGCGTGAGACCGGTCAGCAGGTTGCCGGCCTTGTCGAGCACCCCGGGCGTATTGGTGAGCAGGATCAGCTTCTCCGCCTTCAGGATCTCGGCCAGCTTGCCGGCCACCACGTCGGCGTTGATGTTGTACGTCTCGCCCTCCGGCCCGACGCCGATGGGTGCCACCACCGGAATGAAATCGCCCCTGTCGAGGAACTCGATGATGCTGGGGTCGATCGAGGTGATCTCCCCCACCTGCCCGATGTCGAGCATCTCGTCCGGATTGTCCTTGCTCGGCATCAGGAGCTTGGTCGCCCGGATGAACCCGCCGTCCTGCCCGGTGATGCCCACCGCCTTGCCGCCATGGCGGTTGATGAGGTTCACGATGTCCTTGTTGACCTGCCCGCCGAGCACCATCTCGACGATGTCCATGGTCTCCTCGTCGGTCACCCGCATGCCCTGGACGAACTGGCCCTGCTTGCCGATCCGCTTCAGCAGCGCGTCGATCTGCGGGCCGCCGCCGTGCACCACCACCGGGTTCATGCCCACCAGCTTGAGCAGCACCACGTCGCGCGCGAAGCGATCCTGCAGCTCGGGATCGGTCATGGCGTTGCCGCCGTACTTCACGACGATGGTGCGGTCCTGGAAACGCCGGATGTAAGGCAGCGCTTCGGCCAGCACCTGGGCTTTCTGGGTCGGGGTGAGCGGGGTCGTGGTCATCGAACGTGCCGGGCTGCGGAAGTGCGCGCATTCTAAAGGCCATGCCCGGCAGCGGAAACAAAAAGGCCGCCTCGAGGGCGGCCTTTCGCAGAGGCTGATTCGCTTACTGGATGGTGATCTGCTTCGCGTTGGCGGCGACCTTCTTCGGCAGCACCAGCTCCAGAACGCCATCGGCGTACTTCGCCTGCGCACCAGCGGCATCGACCTCGGAGGCCAGCGCGAAGGCGCGGGCGGTCTTGCCGTAGAAGCGTTCCGTCTTCAGGACGCGTTCACCTTCCTTCTGCTCGGCGCGGCGCTTCACTTCCGCGGTGATGGAGACCTGATTGCCGTCGATGTCGACATGGATGTCTTCCTTGCTCACGCCGGGAATGTCGGCGTGCACGACGTAGCCCTTCTCGTTTTCCTTCACGTCCATGCGGATCTGGGGCACGTTGGCAGGCTCGCCGTCGAAGGTCATCGGCCGCACGAAGAAGCCGCGCAGCAGGTCGTCGAACGTGTTGTCGAAGGGGGTGAAGCGGGTGATGTTGGCCATGGTCGTCTCTCCTGTTCGGGTATTCATCAATAGGGGCAGTCACTGGACGTGCCCGGGAGATTTCGCCTCGACCGGTTCGTCCACGTCCCCTATCTATGCATCCCGCACAAGGTTTCAAGACCTGTTCGTACTAATCCACCGCCTTCACGGGAACGTCCACCGTTCGCTTGAAAACGCCGCCGGAATCCCCACGGAACCGCAGCGTGAGCTTCACCTTGCGGCCCGCGATCAGCGGCTCGGACAATCCGAACAGCATCACGTGCAGGCCGCCCGGCGCCAGGCTCACGGTCTCGCCGGCCGGCAGATCGACGGCGTCCACGGCACGCATCTTCATCATGCCGTCCTCGTCCTTCATCTCGTGGATCTCGCCGCGCTTCGCGACCGGACTTGCCACGCCGATCAGCTTCACCGCGCGATCGGCGCGCAGGTCCAGATAAGCGCCGGCCACCGGCTGACCGGGGACCGTGGCGCGCACCCACGCGTTGGTCACCTGCACCGTGACCTTCTCCGCGGCGGAAGCGCCCGTGGCCATCAACAACACCGCGCATGCGAGAAAGCTTGTCGTTTTCATTCCGGGTCTCCGTTGAGCATCGTCGAGTCGTTCGATTGTTCCAGCGCGGAAAGTTCGAGGCAACGGACTCCTCCCGGGGTCAAAGCCTATAATTCTTGTTTCCCGCCCGCCCGAACCACCATGCGTCTTCTCGCCTCCGCCTTTCTGCTGCTCGCCGCGTCCGCTTTCGCCCAGTCCCCCGCTCCGCTGATTCCCTCGCCCCCGGCGCTGGCCGCCAAGGCCTGGGTGCTCCTCGACTGGCAGACCCGCCAGGTGCTCGTGTCGCGCAGCCCCGACGAGAGGGTGGAACCCGCGTCGCTCACCAAGCTGATGACTGCCTATCTGGTGTTCGACGCGATCAAGCAGAAGCGCATCACCACGGACCAGACCGTTCCGGTTTCCGAGAAAGCCTGGAAGGCCGACGGCTCGCGCATGTTCATCGAGCCGCGCAAGCCGGTCACCGTGGATGAACTCCTGAAGGGCATGGTGGTGCAGTCGGGCAACGACGCGACCATCGCCCTCGCGGAAGCTGTCGGCGGCAGCGAGGAGGCGTTCGCCGAGATGATGAACAAGCAGGCGACCCGCATGGGGCTCGCCGGCAGCCATTTCGTGAACGCGACCGGCCTGCCGAATCCGCAGCACTACTCCACCGCGCGCGATCTCGCGGTGCTCGCGGCCAACGTGATCCGCGATTTCCCCGAGTTCTTTCCGCTGTACTCGATGCGCGAGTACCGCTACAACAACATCACGCAGTACAACCGCAATCGTCTGCTCGGTACCGACCCCACCGTGGACGGCATGAAGACCGGCTATCACGAGTCGGCGGGCTATTGCCTGGTGGCCACCGCATCGCGACCGCCGCGCCGGCTGCTGTCCGTGGTGCTGGGCACGTCCTCGGACGCCGCGCGCGCACAGGAAAGCCAGAAACTGCTCAACTACGGCTTCCAGTTCTACGACACCGTGCGGCTCTACGCGAAGGGTCAGACGGTCGCGGCGATTCCGGTCTACAAGGGCGCGAACAACGAGTTGAAGGCCGGGTTCAACGACGACCTCGCACTCGCCGTGCCGCGCGGCATGGGCGAGCGCCTCAAGGCCACCATGGAGAGCACGCAGCCGTTGGTCGCACCGATCGCACCGGGGCAGCGTGTCGGCACGCTGCGCGTGACGCTCGACGACAAACCCATGGGCGATTTCCCGGTGCTGGCACTGGAGGCCATCGGGGTTGCCAACATCTTCGGGCGCACCTGGGACAGCCTGCGCCTCTGGTTCAAGTGATCTGCTACCTGAACGGCGAGTTCCTGCCGCTCGCCGAGGCGAAGATCCCGGTCCTCGATCGCGGGCTCATCTTCGGCGACGGCGTCTACGAGGTCATCCCGGTCTACGACCGCACGCCGCTGCGTCTCGACGGCCATCTCGCGCGTCTGCAGCGCAGTCTCGACGCGCTGCGCATCCGCAATCCGAACACGGCCGCGCGCTGGACGGAACTGATCGGCGAACTGATCGCGAAGCACGAGACCGCGGACCAGTCGGTGTACGTGCACGTCACGCGCGGCGTGGCGAAGCGCGATCATGCATTTCCCAAGGATCTGGCACCCACGGTGTTCATGATGTCGAACCCGCTCTCGACACCCTCCGTCGAGCAGGTTGAGCGCGGCGTCGCTGCGGTCACGGGCACCGACAACCGCTGGTTCCGCTGCGACATCAAGTCCACCGCGCTGCTCGCCAACGTGCTGCTGCGCCAGCTTGCGATCGATGCCGGTGCCGCCGAGACCGTGCTGCTGCGGGACGGCTTCCTGACGGAGGGTTCGGCCGCGAACATCTTCGTGGTGAAGGACGGGATCATCCGCATGCCGCCCAAGAGCCACCTGATCCTTCCCGGCATCACCTACGACTTCATCGTGGAGCTCGCTTCCGGAGCCGGTCTCCAGTGCGAGGCCTCGGACGTGAGCGAATCCGAGTTGCGCGCCGCCGACGAGCTCTGGCTCACCAGCGCGACCCGGGAAGTGCTGGCCATCACCACGCTGGACGGACGGCCGGTTGGAAAGGGCGTACCCGGCCCCATGTTCCGTCGCATCCATGCGCTCTACCAGGCGCACAAGCGACCGAAGAAAGGGTGAACCATGACCGAAGCCCAACCCTCCCTGATCGAGTACCCGACCGACTTCCCGATCAAGATCATGGGTCGGCAGGAGAGCGGCCTCGCGCAGTCCGTGATCGAGATCGTCTCGAAGCACGCGCCGGACTTCGACCCGGCGACGGTGGAGATGCGCACCAGCAAGCAGAAGAACTACCTTTCCGTGACGTGCGTGATCCGCGCGACGTCGCGCGAGCAACTCGACGCGCTGTATCGCGATCTGTGCGATCACCCCCAGGTCGTCATGGTGCTGTAGGCCGCACATGAAGCGGGAGGCCGTCACGATCGTGCGAACGCTGGGCGTGACGGGCTACGAGGACACCTGGCGTGCCATGCAGAGCTTCACGCAGGCGCGCGACACCGGCACGCCGGACGAACTGTGGCTCACGGAACACCCGCCGGTCTACACGCTCGGCGTGGCCGGTCGGTCCCAGCATCTCCCTCGCTTCGACAACGGGATTCCGGTGGTGCGTACCGACCGGGGCGGTCAGATCACCTACCACGGACCCGGTCAGGTCATGCTCTATGCGCTGCTCGACCTGCGCCGGCGCGACCTGACCGTGCGGGCGCTGGTGCGGTTGCTGGAGCAGGCCGTGATCGATCTGCTCGAGACCGAGGGCATCACCGCGGCCGGTGACCCTGCGCGGCCCGGGGTCTACGTGGACGGCGCCAAGATCGCGGCGCTGGGTCTGCGGGTACGCAACGGTCGCTGCTATCACGGCCTCGCGTTCAACGTGGATTCCGACCCCACGGCCTTCGAGGTCATCGATCCGTGCGGCTACCCGGGCCTCGCCGTGACGAGCGCCCGAAAGCTCGGCATCATGGCGCCATTGCCATCCATCGGCGCGGCCCTGGCGGCGCATCTGCGTCACCGCCTCGATTCCTGAGCTTCCATGGACTCACCCGACAAGCAGACCGGCGCGGCGAAGACCGCGCGCAACCCCATCAAGATCGTTCCGGTCGAACGGCTCAAGAAGCCCGACTGGATCCGCGTGCGCGCCGGCGGCAACGCCCGCTTCCACGAAGTGAAGCAGGCGCTGCGCGAGCACAACCTGCACACCGTGTGCGAAGAGGCATCCTGTCCGAACATCGGCGAATGCTTCGGCAAAGGCACCGCGACGTTCATGATCCTGGGCGACCTGTGCACGCGCCGCTGCCCGTTCTGCGACGTGGCGCATGGCCGTCCGCAGCCGCCCGATGCGAACGAACCGCTCAACCTCGCGCTGACCATTCGCGACATGAGCCTGAACTACGTCGTGATCACCAGCGTCGATCGCGACGATCTGCGTGACGGCGGCGCCGGGCACTTCGCCGACTGCATCCGCGCCGTGCGCGAGCATTCGCCCAAGACCACCATCGAAGTGCTGGTGCCCGACTTCCGCGGCCGACTCGAGAAGGCGCTGGACGCTCTCGATGCCGCGCCGCCCGACGTGATGAACCACAATCTGGAGACGGTGCCCCGGCTCTACAAGCAGGCGCGCCCGGGTGCGGACTACGCGAACTCGCTCAACCTGCTGAAGGCATTCAAGCAGCGTCACCCGACGGTGCCGACCAAGTCGGGGTTGATGGTGGGACTGGGCGAGACCGACGACGAGATCCTCGCCGTGATGCGGGACCTGCGGGCCCACGACGTGGACATGCTGACGGTCGGACAGTACCTACAGCCCAGCACGGGCCATCTGCCGGTGCTGCGCTACGTGGAACCGGCGCGGTTCAAGGACTTCGAACGCGAAGCGCTGGCGATGGGCTTCCGCCACGCCGCGTGCGGACCGCTGGTGCGGTCGAGCTATCACGCCGATCAACAGGCGCACGAGGCGGGGGTCGGCGGGGAGTAGCAGCAGGAACTCTCAAGGCTGAGGGGGGCTTTTGTGGTGATGGGGTCCGTTGCTGCCCCCATCCCAACCTTCCCCCACCGGTGGTGGGGGAAGGGGTGTACGTCCCTTCCCCCGGCTATGCCGGGGGAAGGCTAGGATGGGGGCCCGTCGATCATCGCTGCCCCCACCCTGACACTCCCGCAGCGAAGCCTCGCGTGACTACGCCTACTTCTCCCCGCTGAACACCATCCGCTGATCGCGGAACTGCGTGTAGATCGCCGCCTCCGCCGGCACCGGCAGCGGCACCGCTTTCTGCAGCGCCGCTTCGATCGCGCGGTCGAACTCCGGCACGCCGCTGCGCTTCACGAACCGGAAGGTGCCCACGGTGCCGTCGCGCAGCACGCGGATCTCGATCTCGGCCCGCGTGGTCGGTTGCGCCGACGCGGGGATCGTGAACTTGTCGCCGATGGCTTCGCGCACCCGGGTGCCGTAGTCGTCGACGACCTTCTGCGCATTGACCGCTGCCGCGCCCACGGCGAGCACTTCCGCTTCCGCTTGCTCGCGCCGCGTCAGGCGATCCTCGTCGTGCGTGCGGATCAACTGTTCTATCTCGGCGCGCATGCGTTGCTTGCGCTGTTCCTCCGTCGCGCGCAGCCGTTCCAGAGCGACTTCGCGGGCCTGGCGCTCCGCGTCGCCATCGGGTGTCGGGCCGGACGACGCCGACTTGGTCGCATCGCCAGCCGCCGGTGCCTTCGCCGTGGCCACGCCGAATGGCGGCAGCGGTCCGAACATGGCGATGACCGCCGCGTGCTCGTGGAACCATCCGACCCGCAGCGAAACGCCCAGGGGTCCCGTGCTCCCTTCCAACAGAGCTTCGCGATAGGGCCCGGATTTCTGGAGGCGCGTGGTGACCGCCGCGTCCAGCTTCGCATCGCCGCTCGTCCGCTCGAGCGCGAGGCGCGCGACCTTGCCCTCCCCGTCCAGCGTCATGGAGAAATCCATGGACACGGTCTTGATCGGCAGCGGCGCACCGGCGAGTGATTGCTCCACCAGGGCGCTGATCGACTGCAGCTGGCTCACGGCTTGCGCGGGCGCAGCCGGGGCGGCACTGGCGGCGGGCAACTCCTTCGGCTCGGCATCGGCCGTGACCACCTTCTCCGCCGCGGCCTTCTCCGCGCCTGCCTTCGCTTCCTGCTCCTTGCCCTGGGCGCGCTCGCGCTCCAGACGATCCTGCTCGAGCCAGCGCCTGCCCTCGGTGAGACGCTTCGAGGCTTCCCGCAGTCGCTCCACGTGCTCGCGGTCCACGCGGTCGTCCTTGGCCGTCGGGATCGACGGCACGGCCCGCTTGCTGCGCAGTGCCGGCACCAGATCGAAAACGGCACCGGCCGGCACCGCGAAATCGAGCACCTGATCTTCCTTCAAGACGATGGCGGTGAAGCCGATCAGCCGCGCCTCACGATCGAACAAGCCGCCGCCGCTCGCCTCCGGCGCGACGGGCGGATCCAGCTGGATGACCATGCCGCGCTCGGGATGACGGCGAAAGTCCGAGACGAAGCCGCCGCTCAGTTCGAAATCGAGACCGCGTGGCGACCCGATGGCGTAGGCCACCTGTCCCTTGCGCACGTGCTCCATCGCGACCACGCCGCGCACCGGCACGCCGATCTCCTCCTCGCCGCGCCAGCGCAGATGACAGATGTTGCGCTGGCGATCGGTACCCAGCAGCTGCGCGAGCGCCCATTTCTGCCCGCGGAACACGACGATAGTGGCCCCCTCGCCCGCCACCGCATTGCAGTTCGCGACGACCTCGTTCGGGCGGATCACCACCGCACTGCCCTGTCGCACGGCTACCCCGGAAGCATCGAGCACGGCCACCCGCACGATGCTCGGCTGCACGGCCTGCATCACCTCTTCGGGAGAAAGCGCCCACGCTCCGCTCCATGGCAGCGAAGCAAGCAGAACGGCCGCAAGCGCTTTCGACCCGTCGCGGATCTGCGACAGGTCGAGCCAGGATGTCCGACGAGTGTTCGAGCGGTTGCGCATGATCTTTCGTGGCCGCGATTGTCGCCGAAGTTGACCTGGTTACCGCAAGTCGGTTCCGTCACCGCGGTCCAGCAACGACTCGTAGGCCGCGCAGGTCTCCTCGACGCCGATATCACCGACCTCCCGCGACTCCTTGCGCAGCAGCACGTAGCGCGAGTGCCAAGGATGCCAGCGCTCCGGGTACTCGCGGCCGAAGAAGCACACGACGTCCTTGCGCAGCGCCGCGGCGAGATGCATCGCACCACCGTCGCTGCACACCACGGCCCGACACAGCTCGATGCCGGTGATGAGTTCGTCGAGACGATCGGTATGGAAGCCGTGGATGGGGAGCCCGGCGCAGCCGTCGAGAATGACCTGTGCCTTGCGGTCGTCGCCCGGATGCTGCGGATGATCCTCCGGGCCTGGCGACCAGAACAGCAGGACCCCGCAACGATATCGCTCGCACAGGATGTGGGTCAGCGCGATGAACTTCTCCGCGGGCCAGCGCCGATCGAGCGACCGCGCACTGATGTGCAGCCCCACCAGGTTGTCGACCGGCAGCGACGCCAACCGGGTCCGCGCCGCAGCCACCGCGGCCGGATCGGGAAACACGCGCAGCGGCCCCGGAGCATCTTCGATCCCGAGCGGGCGCAGCAGCCGCTGCACCACCTCGACCTCATGCACGATCTCCTTGGGATCCTTCCACACCGCCATGTCGATCGGCCCGGAGTAGTTGCGCTCATGCACGAATCCGATCACGTGCGCCGGCCGTGCGAGGCGCGCCGTCCGCAGCGCGTGCGACTGGAAGGTGGAACCCGCCAGGATCGCATAGTCGTAGCGCTGCCGGCGCAACCTCGCGAGCAGCTTGAGGCGCTCCCAGTACACACCCAGCACGCTCTGCCCCGCGTCGCGATGCTTCGCCTTCGAATACACGTGCACGGCGTTCACGTCGGGATTTCGATCGAGCACCGCAGCGTTGTAGGTGTTGACCAGCGCGTCGATCTGCGCGCCCGGATAGCGGCTGCGCAACGCGTGGATCAGCGGCGTCGTGCACACAAGGTCGCCGATATTGTCGCGGCGGACCACCAGGAAACGCGGCGTTCTTTCCGTCATGAACGCTGCCGTCGCCAATCGCGCGCGAGCGCGAGAATCGCTTCCGCGCGGTGCCGATAGCTGTGATGCGCCATGACCTCGGCGTGCAGCACCTCGGCACGCCTGCGGGTTTCGTCGAAGTGATCCAGAAAATGGCGGATGCGCTGCACGCAGTCCTCGAGATCGCGGAAATCCGACCAGGCATCGGCGGGAAAGGTATCCGCCGCGTGACGCCGGTGATCACACAGCAGGAACCCACCGCTCGCCGGCACGCCGAAGCACCGCTCGGGCATGCCCCAACTCCGCTCGCGATCGTCGCAGACGGCACCGACGCTCAGGTTGACGCGGCTCGTCTGGATCTGCTCGATCTGCTGCACCACGTTCATCTGCTCCGGACCCGGGCAGGCATCGCGAATGTCCATGCTGACCCCCGCCGCACGCAACCGGTCCTTCAGCGCGGCGATGAACGCGATACGGGCGCCGACCCGCGGATACGAAGGGCTCAACGATCCGTAGAAGGCAACGTCGACCCGATAACGTCCCGGGTCACGCAATGATTCCAGGGTCGCACCGCGCAGGTTGTAGGCGTCCACGTCCGCGGCGTTGGGAAAGTAGTGCACGTTCGTGCCGAACGCATCGGCGCCCTGCAGGGAATGCGCGAGATAGATGTCGATCAGACCCAACGGCCGGATCCACGGTTTGCGCCACGGCTTGATGGCGCAATTCCAGGGCGCGTCACGATTCCAGGCGATCACCGGGCGGCCGGCCGCGTTGAACCGCCGCTTGAGCCGCCGGAAACGCAGCGGATGCTTGCTGAGGACACCGAACGGATCGGCGAAGCACGCCGCAGTCTCCTGACCGATAGCGCCGCGCTCCATCGCCTCGAAATTCTCGAGCCGCACACCGATGCGACGGAACGCATCGAGCAGTGGGTGAGGATCCGTGAGGTCCGTAACGATGATCTCTGCGCCCGATGTCATCTTCGCACTCATCTCGGTAATATGCCAACTATGGCTGTCCCGCACGATCTGATCTTGGAGGGCGAATGTCCGCACTGAAGCTTCTCTTGCGTTCCCGCTCGCTTGGGTTCACACGGGATAAGCGTTCCGCTGCACGTCCGACGACGTTGCATACCATTCCATGGGGTGCGGGCGCAATTCACTATCGCCCGGGCACGAGCGATCAGGAGATCATTTATCAAGTCCTGTTGAAGCCGGGGAGAAAGGCCGAATATTGGTTACCGGATGAAGTGCGTCCGAAAACGATCCTCGATATCGGTGGGAACATTGGAGTAGTGTCCGTGTACTTTGCGCAACGCTACCCTCGAGCTCGGATCTTCACGGTAGAGCCGGTTCCGGAGAACTTCGTGGTGCTCGCGAAGAACATAGCGCCCTATCCGAACATAAAGGCCTACCAGATCGCGCTGGGCCATAGCGACGGCGAGCTTACGCTTCGCCATTCCGATAATCCGATCAACTTCGGTGGCTTCTCTGTGGGGGCTGAGGGAGTACACCCGACTCAGTCTGTAAGGGTTCGGATGCAAGCAGTCGAGACGTTTCTTGCCGATCTCGACGTACCGATGATTGACCTGATTAAGATCGATACTGAGGGCGCGGAGTTTGATGTTCTCACCAGCGTGCCTGAACGCGTCTTGAGTCAAGTCCGCTGGATCGTGGGAGAGTTGCATGGTCGACGGGATTTCGAGTTGCTCGCCTATCTATCGAGGTGGTTCGACATCGGCCTAACGAAGCGCATTGAAAGTCGATTGTTCATGTTTCACGCACGAAACAAGACCAACGAGCTGCCGATTCAGACTGCATGACCCTCGAGTAATGCAGATGCAGCATCAGTCACCTTCTCGAGCGTTATGCCATGCATGCAGCGCGCCGACGGACACTTGTCCGGCGTGCGGGCGCAATTGCCGGCCCAAGGCACCTGCCGGCGGAAGATCACGTTCTCATCGCGGCAGGGGAAGTTCGGCAACGTGATCTTGCGCTCGACGGCATTGCGCCAGAACTCACCGCCGCCAAACAGCGAAGCCGAACCGCCACCGAATATCACCACCACCGGCGCCCCTGCGACGCGCGCCAGGTGGGCCACGCCGGTGTCGGGACACACCACCAGCCGCGCACCCGCAAGCAGATGCCAGACCTGCGGCAGCGACAGGTTGCCGGCGTAGCGCAGCCGCCGCGCCTTGGGATCGATGTCGTCGATGATCGCGCCTTCGCGCGGACCGGCGCTGAATACCACGGTGAAGCCCCGCCGTTCGAGGGACTCGGCGAGGCCGCGCCATTTCTCCGCGCCCCACAACTTGAGCGGGGTGCTCGCCCCCACGTGCAGCACGCAATACTCGCCGTCGGGCCGATCGACGTTTGCGGACGGCATCGGCCATTCCCCAGGTGCGTAGGGAGCAGGAGGCGGGCCGTCCACCAGCAGGCAGGCGAGATCGCCCCAGGCCATCGGCGAGGTGGGAAACGGCCGCAGGTCGTCCACGAACCAGCTCTTGTAGGCCGGCCGGTCACCGTCGAACGCCACGATCCAGCGCGACCCGATGGCACGCGCGAGCAGGCTCAGACGATTCTCGGCAGGAATGACGGTGAGATCGAAGCGGGGCTGACGCCACACGTGGACGATCGTGCGCACGTTGCGCTCGTCGAAGGGAATGACTTCGACGCCGTAGGGCCGCGTTGCGTACAGCCCGGCAAACGCGACCGGGCAGGTCATCACGATGCGCGCGCCGGGAAACTGCGTCCGCAGCTTCTTGAGGAGCGGCGTCAGCATGATGGTGTCGCCCAGCAGCAGGTGATGCAGCACCAGGATGCGGCGCGGCATGATGGGCTTGCGGCGACCGAACGAGTGCAGCACCAGGCTCAGCAGGGTGCCGACGGCGATCAGCAAGCGCCCGGGGAAGCGACTACGCATTGGCGGTCTCGCCCAGCACGGTGATCTGGGCCAGGGACTCGTCCAGGATCATGAGCTGCAGCACTTGCTCGGCCAGGGATTCCTCGCCGGCCCGATAGGCGGCGGCGATGCGATCCACCGCGGCCATCGACAACTGCTCGCCGGTCATCTCCGACAGACGTTCACCCAACCCGTCGAAGCGTGCGACCAGGTCCTGGCGCAACCAGCCGGTCAGCGGCGGATTGAAGCCCTTCTTCTTGCGCCGGAACAGATCGAGATCCTGCAGTTCGGTGCAGGCCGGCTCCAGCAGCAGCTTCGCCGGCTGCGTGAAGCGCTGTTCCTCCGGCAACGCGAGCAAGGTCTCGAAGAACGGATGGTCCAGCAGGGGCGCGCGCAACTCGAGGCCGTGCGCCATGGTGCACAAGTCCGCCTTGCGCAGCACGTACTCGGGCAGGTAGTTGTCCCAATCCACGGCGAGCAGCGCGGCGATCGCACTGCCGTCCGCACGTCCGGGCAGGCGCCAGTGAGTCGGCGGAAGATCGGCACGCCGTGGTTGCAGGAACCGGCGCTGCCCCGGCGTGAACCCGGAGAAGCGCAGGCTGTACGCCTCGCGCCAGTCCATGCCGAGTTCGGTGGTCCATTTGCGCCAGCCCTTCGGCGACTCCGTCGCCGCCGGTTTCAATCCTGGAATCCGCAGACCGCGCCGCCATGCCGTGCGCAGGTGCTTGGCGATCCGCTTGTAGCCGGCCAGCACTTCGTCGCCCCCGTCGCCGCCCAGGACGACCTTCACGTGCTGCGTGGTGGCGCGCGCCAGATACCAGCTGGGCACGCTGCTCGGATCGGCGAACGGCTCGTCGAGGTCCGCGACGATGCGCGAAAAATCCTCGGCCACGGTATCGGGCACGACCACCGGATGGTTGACGAGCCCGAGGTGCTGCGCGATCTCTGCCGCCAAGGGGCTCTCGTCCATGGACGATCCCGGAAATGCCGCGGTGAACGTGTGCAGATCGCGCTTGCCGAGCCGGGCAAGCCGCGCGGCGATCACCGACGAATCGATGCCGCTGCTCAGGAACACGCCCACCGGTCGGTCGGCCACGGTGCGCATGGCCACGGCTGCGTCGAGCGTCTCCAGCCAGTTGGCGCTGCGTGGCTGCGGCGCCCAGTAGCGGCGCTTGTCCAGTTGGCGCGTGTCCAGGTCGAACACCAGACAGTGCGCGTTCTCTAGGCGGTTCACGCCCTCGATGATGGTGAGCGGTGCCGGCACGTAACGATGTGCCAGGTAGGCGTCGATGGCATCGGCGGAGAACCCCCGGCGGTCGCGCGCGAGGAACGGCAACACCGAGCGCACCGTGGAACCGAACGCGAACTGCCCATCCCTCAGCGTGTAGATGAGCGGCTTGAGCCCCAGGCGGTCGCGCGCCAGCAGCACGCGCCGCCGGCGCAGGTCGAGGATCGCGAACGCGAACATGCCGCGCAGGCGCGACAGGCACTCGTCACCCCAGGCCTCGTACGCGTGCAGGATGAACTCGGTGTCGGACCGGGTGCGGAACACGGCGCCCTTGGAGCGCAGTTCGTCGGCGTGGGCCGCCCAGTCGTAGACCTCGCCGTTGTAGCAGATCCACACGTCGCCCGCGGTATTGCTCATGGGCTGATCCGCTTCCGGCCGCGGATCGATGATCGAGAGCCGCGCGTGCAACAGCGCGTTGCTGACCGGGCCGGTGGCGTCCCGCTGGAAGGCGGCATCCCAGGTGACCTGGTGCCGTGCATCGGGCCCCCGCCGCCGCAGTTCGTGCAGCATGCGGGCACCCACGGTGCGTGGCCGCGGGTCGGTGGAGAAGAAACCGGCGATGCCGCACATGGTCAGCTCTTTTCCATGGCGGCACGAAAGACCGCTTCCATGCGGTCGAGCATCGCGTCGATGCCGAACTGGTCGCGCGCGCGCTGCAGTCCCGCCTGGCCCAGCGACGCGCGCAACGCCGGATCGCGCAGCACCCTGATCAAGGCATTCGCGAGCGCCGATGCATCCCGCGGCGGCACGATCAGGCCGGTCTGGTCGGCCACCACGGCTTCGGTGATGGCTCCTACCGGCGTCGACACCACCGGCTTGCCGCACGCCATGGCCTGCATGATCGCCTGGGGTACGCCTTCGTCGCCCCAGGAAGGCAGCGCGAAAACGTCGAACGCGTTGAGCCACTCGGTCACGTTTTCCTGGTGGCCGACGAAGCGCAGTGACTCGCCGATACCCAACCGCGCCACCATCGCGTCGAGGCGGTCGCGGTAGGGACCGTCGCCCACGATCACCAGACGGACGCCGGGCACTTCGCGGCGGATCGCCGGCCAGGCTTCGAACAGGATGTCGTGGCCCTTCCAGTCGCGAAGCGTAGCGACGATGCCGACGGTGGGCACGTCCTCCAGACCCAGCTTGCGCCGGCACTCGCCCTGATCGAGCGGACGGTAGCGGCCGAGATCGATCCCGGTCCGCACCGACGTCATGCGCTCCAGCGGGAAGCCGTTGTCGCGGTGCAGCTGCTGCCGCAACGCTTCGCCGGTAGTAACGATGTGCCGCGTCGCCCGCAGGTACAGCCAGCGCGTGCCGATCCCGTTGTTCACCGCGGTGGATACGTGGCGCGTACGCACGATAGGCGGCGCACCCGGGCGCAGCACGCAAGCGACCGCGGCGAGCCAGCTGTCGGTGGAGCTGTGCGTGTTGATGACATCGAACGCCCAGCCCCGCCCTGCGAGCCAGCGGCGCAGCGCGAGCAGCCCCGCGAGATTCTTGCGGCCGATGGGCACCGCATGCACGGGGATGCCGAGCTTGCGCGCCGCCGGATAGAGCTGCGCATCCTCCGGCGTGACCAGCGTCACGGCGTGACCGCGATCGAGCATACCGCGCATCTCGGTGAGGATGCGGATCTCCTGCCCGCCCCAGCCGGTCGACGACTCGGTGTGCAGGATGCGCAGCCGGTCGCTCACAGCGCGAACTCCGGTTCCCAGCGGCGCAGCCACAGTTCCAGCACCAGCAGCACCCACAGCCGGCCCGAGTGGTCCTTGCGGTTGCTGCGATGGTCCGCCACCAGCCGCGCCACGGCCTCGGGCTGCAGCAGATTGCGTTTCGGCAGCCCACCGGCGCCGAGACAATCGTCGACCAGGGGCCGCAACCCGCCGTCGAGCCACTGGCGCAGCGGCATCACGAAGCCCTGCTTGTTGCGGTAGACGATCTCGCGCGGCAACAGTTTCTCCGCCAACTTCTTGAGGACGTACTTGCCGGTCTTCTCGTGCTGCTTCCACGTCGCGGGCAGGCGGGCGCACGCGTCGATGAACCCGTGGTCCAGGTAGGGCACGCGCGCTTCGAGCGAGTAGGCCATGGTCGCCCGATCCACCTTGGTCAGCAGATCGTCCGGCAGCCACAGCCGGGTGTCGACGTACATGATGCGGTCGAGGTATTCGGCGGAGTTGCACTCGTCGAAGTAGCGAGCAGCGTAGGCCGCGAGCCGCTCCTTCGCACGGGCACGGAAGGCATCGGAGTACAGCCCCGGTCGCAAGGCCTCGTCGAACACGTTCGGGATGGTCACGTAGCGCTCGGCCAGCGGCTTGCCGGCAGCCTTGATCAGGCGATCCTTGCGCAGCACCGGCGGCAGCAGCGGCACGAGCGGGCGCAGCGGTGACCACGACGCGCCGAGGACGCCGGTGATGCGCTCCTCGCGCGCCCGTTTGCCGTAGTTGCTGTAGCCGCTGAATACCTCGTCGGCGCCCTCGCCGGTCAACGCGACGGTGACTTCCCGCCGCGCATACTCCGACAGCAGCATGGTCGGCAGCGCGGCCTGATCGCCGAAGGGTTCGTCGAAGATGTCGACCCATCGGTCCATGCCCGAGAGCACGGTCTGGGGCTCGATCATCAGGCAATGATGATGGCTGCGGATGTGGCGCGCCACGGCGGCCGCCTCTTCGTGCTCGCTCTGGAAGCGGTCGCCTTCGAAGCCGAGGTTGAACGTCTCCACCGGTTTGCCCAGGACATCGGTCATCAGCGCGGCCACGACGCCCGAATCCACACCGCCGCTCACGAACGCGCCGAGCGGCACTTCCGACATCAGCATGGAAGCGACGGACTTGCGCAGTTCGGTCTCCACCAGCGACACCGCCTCGGCTTCGGTGCAATCGAGCTTGCGCGCGTAGTCCGGCTTCCAGTACGGGATCTCGGTGATCCGGCCGCCTTCCAGCAGCAAGCCGTGGGCGGGCCGGAGCTTCTTCACGTCGCGATAGATGCTGCGCGGCGCGGGGATGTACTGACACTCGAGGAACAGGTTGATCGCCTCGAGATCGAGATCGCGCTTGACCCCCGGGTGTGCGAGAACCGCTTTCAGCTCGGAGCCGAACGCGAACAGGCTGCCGTCCCACGAGTAGTACAGCGGCTTCACGCCCACCTGGTCGCGGGCGAGGAACAGACGCTTGCGCGGTGCATCCCAGATCGCGAAGGCGAACATGCCGTGCAGGCGGCGCAGCAGGTCGGTGCCCCATTGCTCGTACCCATGCACCAGCACCTCGGTGTCGCCATGGGTACGGAACGAGTGACCCGCCGCCAGCAGTTCCTTGCGCAGCTCGAGGTAGTTGTAGATCTCGCCGTTGAACACGATGGCGATCGAACCGTCCTCGTTGAACAGCGGCTGGGCGCTGCCGGCGACGTCGATGATCGACAGGCGCCGATGGCCGAGATGGATCGGTCCGGCGCGATGGAAACCTTCCGCATCCGGACCGCGATGTCGCAGCGCGCTCGTCATCGCTTCGAGTACCGAAGGGTCGAAGCTTCGATCGGACAGATAGCCGGCTATGCCGCACATGGCGTCAGGCTGCCGGCGCGAGGAGCCGCGCGTAGAGATCGAGCAGTTGCCGGCTCATGGCTTCGAGCGAATACCCTTCCGCGACCGCGCGCGCCGCGCGGCCCATGGCTTCGCGACGGGGTCCGTCGGCCAGCGCCGCGATGGACGCGGCGACGCCATCGGCATCCAGCGCGTCGTGGACATATCCGCTCACGCCCGGCTGGAGCAGCTCCGCCACGCCCGACTTGGTGCTGGTGATCACGGGCAACCCCATGGCCAGCGCTTCCATGTTGGCGTTGCCGAAGGGCTCATAGAGGCTGGGCATTACGAACACATCGCCCGCCGCGTACCAGGGTCGGGCGTCCTTCTGGACGCCCGCGAACTTCACGCGATCCGCGATACCGAGTTCGCGTGCCAGCGCCTCGTATCGCGGTGCATGCTTGTCGCCGCCGACCACGATCGCGTGGCAATGCACCGACGTCTTCGCCACCGCGCGCAGCAACGTCGCCACGCCTTTGCGCTCGAAGCCGGAGCCGACGTAGACCAAAGCCAGATCCGATTCGCCGAGACCCAGCGCAGCCCGTTGAGCGGAGCGCAACCGCGCCCGCTCGGCCGGATGAAAATGATCGAGATCGACTCCGAGGTAGACCACCGGCAGCTTGCCCTCGGGCGTGCCGTAGTGGCGCATGATCTCCTCGCGGTTCATGCGCGAGATGCAGATGACCGCGCGGACCCGCGGGCTCGCGAACAACTCGCGCTCGCGCGCCAGCAGGTAACGATGGTGCGGATTCGCCCAGAGCGAGGCGCGCCGCAGCGGACCCACGACGCGCCCGCGCTGCAGCAGCCATTCGCGGTGCACGCCGTCGCCGGCGCGATAGACGTCGCAGCAGGCGAGGCGCTCATGGGATTGCACGAGATCGTAGCGCGTCTCGCGCACGTGCCGGCAGACCGCGCGGGCGAACGACCAGTCGCGCCAGGTACGGCCGATATGGAACGGGTCGAGCGTGACGATGCCTGCACCGCCACCGTCCTGCCAGCGCCGCGTCACCAGCGTGATCTCGGCACCGTCGCGACGCAGCGCTTCCATCGCCCGCGACACGAAACGCTCGGCACCGCCCGCCACGTTGTAGCGCTGGCGCACCAGCGCGATCCGCGGACCGCTCAAGGAATCTCCCCGAACAGTTCGTCGGCAGCGGCGAGCGCACGCTGCGGAGCGATGTCTTCCAGGCATTCGCTGCGCTTGCCGCCGCCGCAGCCGTCGAAGCCACACGGCCGGCAACGGTGGTTGGAGGTCAGGATCCGGCTGCGCACCATCCAGGGACCCCACTCCATCTCGCCGCTGGGCCCGAACAGTGCGATGGTGGGCGTGCCCACGGCGGCCGCGATGTGCATAGGCGCCGAGTCGACCCCGATGAAAAGCCGCGCGCGCCGGATCAGCGCCCCTAGCTCCTTGAGATTGAGCTGTCCCGACAGATCGACGACCGGCCGCGCGACGCGGGCCAGGATGGCGCGAGCGATCTCCTGCTCCGCAGGATCGGGCGCGCAGGTCAGCACCACGCGATGGCCCCGGTCCTGCAGACCGTCGATCAGGGTGACCATGTGCGGCACCGGCCAGCACTTGAAGTGCCAGCGCGACGCCGGATGGATGGCAACGAAGCGTCCGTTGCTCAGGCCGCCGCTGGCTAGCAGCAGCGCCGCCCGGTCGCCCGCCGGGGCGCCTTCGTCGAAGACGAGCCGTCGGCTCTCCGGCGTCGGGTGCATGCCCAGCCGCCGCAGGCTGTCCAGGTGGATCTCGACCGTGTGCCGGCGATTGCCGCCCACCACGCGATAGCGGTGGGTGAAGCTGCGATCGAAGAACCGGCCATAGTCGCCATCGGGCGCTACGGACCATCGCGGGCCGAGCAGGCGGGTCAGCCACGCACCGCGGCGATGTTCGGTGAGATGCACCACGAGGTCGTAATGGCGAGCGCGCAACGCACCGATCAGGGCCCGCTCGTGCCCTAACTGCGCCCACGGCCCTAGCCGCTTCCACCCGCGGTCGATGGTGTGCAGCTGCGTCAACGCGGGATGGCCCGACAGCATGTCGGCCGTATCGCGATAGACCAGCGCATCGATCTCGGCCTTCGGGGCGTGGACGGCGAGGGTCGAGAATACCGGTGAGGTGAGCAGGACATCGCCGATGTTGCGCAGCTTCACCACCAGGACGCGGCGAAGGTCGCCGGGAGGCACTGCGTCCTTCGGGGCCGGGGTCCAGACCGGCGCCTCGGTCACGGGGCAGGAACCCGGTTCGAACCCGCGGCGGCGGCGCGGTATGCAGCGGGATGATCTGGCAGGGCGATGGTCATCGGGCTGGGGCGTTCGACAGCGTGGCTGACCAGCGGCTGGGGCGCACAGGCCCTCGAACAGGAAGCATGGGGTGGCTTGGAAGCGCGCACGTGGTACCCAGGACGAGAGTTTAGCGTCCTTGGGGTGCATCCGGCAGCTTCTGTACACTGCCGCCGGGATGAATCTGCGGCACCTACAACGACAACCGATGAACCGGTGGGGAGAGAGGATCCCGGCGCTGTGTCCCGACGGCAGCCATGTCCCGGAAGGCACGGGACGGCTCGCCTTCGTGCTGTTGGCCGGGTACGTGCTGGTCCTGCCGACGGCAGGCACCGTCGCATTGCGCAATCTGCTGTTCTTCTCGGCACTGCTGCTGACGCTGTTCGCCGCGGTCCGGTGGAAGCTCAAGTTGCAGCTCCCGTTTGCGTTGCCGTGGATCGTGTACGCCGCGGTTGCGGTGGCGTCGCTGGTGCACGCGATCGATCCGGCCTATTCGCTGGGCGAGATCAAGGCGGAGATCCTGTACGGGATCATCGCGACCATGTTGGCGGGGACGTGGTTCACCCGCTTACGATCGGTGAAGGAACTGCTCGTCGTGTTCGTGGCAGGCAGTGTCGTGATGGCCCTGTTCGCGTGCTGGCAGGAAATCCGGGAGACGGCACTGGGGTTCCCATTCGACCCAGCGCGCCATGGTTCGCTGCATTCGGGCGCCGGCGACTACAGCACCTATATCGTGGTCGTCATGCCGTTCCTGCTGGGCATGCTCTGGCATCACCGCGATTCCCGACGCACGACCATCCTGCTCGCCAGCATGATTGCACTGAACCTCGTGGGCGCCATGATCACCCGCAACCGCGCCGTGTTCCCGGCAATGGCCGTGGAAACACTGGTGCTCGCGGGGCTGTTGCTGCGCACCGACGGGAACTGGGCGCGATGGCGCGCGGCGGTTCCCTGGATCGTGCTCCTCGTCGTGGCGATCGGGGCGATGTTCACGCTGCAGATGGCAACGCGCATCGAGACGAACCCCGCCGTGGGTCCGCTGGCACGGGACCCTCGCTGGGAGATCTGGGCCGTCGCCCTCGACAACATCCGGGCGGATCCCTGGTTCGGTAGCGGATTCGGCCGTAGCGTCTTCTCCTTTCTCAATCCGGCCGTAGTGCAAGCGAACGGCCAACATTGGCACGCGCACAACGCGCTGCTCGATAAGGGCGTACAGATGGGCATCCCGGGCCTCCTGGCTTTCGTGCTGCTGATCGCCGCCGTGGTCCGTCGCACCTGGCTGCGCCGCGGTGCACGGCAGACCGACGCGACCGGCGCCATGCTGTCAGCCGCCTGCGTTGCGCTGGTGGCCGGCCTCTTCGTCAAGAACATGACCGACGACTTCTTCGTCCGCGACCAGGGCTATCTCTTCTGGATGCTCGTGGCCGGCGCCGCCACCGCCCTCGAACCGTTGCGCCGCGCCAGGCACGCTCCGGACACCGCCGCGATCGCTCAGGACCGGTAGTAGTCGCGGTACCAGGCGACGAACTTCGCGACACCCTGCTCGATCGGCGTATGCGGCGCGAAGCCGACCGCGGTCGACAGCGCATCGACGTCGGCATAGGTCGCCTCCACATCGCCGGGTTCCATGGGCTTCAGGTTCATCTGCGCCTTCCGGCCGAGCGCGGTCTCGAGCACCTCGATGAAGCGCAGTACCGGAATGGCGTCGTGGTTGCCGATGTTGAAGATCCGGAACGGCGCCCAGCTTCCGGCAGCCGACGGATCGGCGCGATCGAACCCCGGATCCGGGGCCGGGACATGGTCCATCACCCGCACCACACCCTCGACGATGTCCTCCACGAACGTGAAATCGCGCCGCGACTTGCCGTGGTTGAACACGTCGATGGTCCGCCCCGCCATGATGGCGTCGGCGAACAGGATGGGCGACATGTCCGGGCGCCCCCACGGCCCGTACACCGTGAAGAACCGTAGCCCCGTCGTCGGCAGTCCGAACAGATGGCTGTAGGTGTGGGCCATCAGTTCGTTCGCACGCTTGGTGGCGGCATACAGGCTGACCGGGTGGTCGACCGGATCCACCTCCCGGAACGGCAGGGTCGTGTTGCCCCCATACACGCTCGAGCTGCTGGCATAGACGAGGTGGGGAGTGCGGTGATGCCGGCACGCCTCTAGCACGTTGAGGAAACCGACGATGTTGCTGTCGATGTAGGCGCGCGGGTTCTTCAGCGAATAGCGCACACCCGGTTGCGCGGCCAGGTGGATCACCCGGTCGAAGCGATGCTGCTCGAACAGCCTCGTGACGGCGGTAGCGTCGCAGAGATCGAGAGCGTTGCAGCGGAAGCCGGGCTGCTCTCCGAGGCGTGCAGCCCGATCGCGCTTCAACTGCGGATCGTAGTAGTCGTTGAAGCTGTCGGCCCCGATCACTTCGTGCCCCCGGGCCAGGAGGTCGAACACGGTGTGCATGCCGATGAATCCGGCATGGCCGGTGACGAGAACCTTCATCGCGGTGCCTTCCGGCGCTGGAGCTCCAGCAGCTTGGCATTCTTCATGAACGAGTTGAAACAACCGATGGCGATGTGCACCAGGCCGGCCCAGCCGTCGAGGAAGCCCAGGCGCACGATGTAGAACTTCACGAACCGCACCGCCGGCGACACCACGATCTTCCAGGGCTGGGCGGATTCCCCCTCGTGCCAGAGCGTCTCGGCTTGGATCAGGGTATAGCGGTTCTGTTTCTCGAGATAGCCCGACAACCTTTCGGCCGATTCGTGCAGCAGGTCTCCGGCGAGCCGGCCCACCGGGCCCTCGCACAGCACCTTCTCATGCACGGAATCGTCGGACCACTGACCGTAGTGCCGATCGAAAAGGCGCAGCGACAGATCGGGATAACCCTCGCCGTGCCGCAGCCAGCGGCCGAGGAAGCGGTTGCGGCGCGGGAACTCGTAGGCGTGGAACTCGGGGGCCCGTAGCGTGGACTGGATCGACGATCTCAGTTCCGGCGACACCCGCTCGTCGGCGTCGATACACAGCACCCAGTCGTGGGCCGCGTGACGGACGGCAAAGCGTTTTTGCGGGCCGTAGCCAAGCCAGGGTTGGTGGAGAACGCGAGCGCCCTTCGCGGTCGCCAGCTCGACGGTGCGGTCGGTGCTGCCGGAGTCCACGACCAGGATCTCGTCGGCGAACGCGACGCTGTCGATGCAGTCGCCGATGGTCCCCTCTTCGTCCTTGGCGATCAGCACGGCGGACAACCGTACCTCCGATCCCCCCGGCTCATTGGCCATGACTCGCCCTCCGGTAGTCGGAAACCCACTGCTCGAGCGCCGAACGCACCGCTTCGTCGTCGAGCGGCGCGGAATCCTTGAGCCATACCCGCAGCTGCTCGAGCCATTCGCCGTCGATCTCGATCGCACGGGCGATGCGCAGCTTCGGGTGGGGTGTGGGCAGCGTGTGCTCGCCATCGGCGAGCAATTCCTCGAACAGCTTCTCGCCCGGTCGCAATCCGGTGAACTGGATTGGAACGTCTTCCGGCGTCAATCCAGATAGGCGGATGAGATCCCGGGCGAGGTCGGCGATCTTAACCGGCTCGCCCATGTCGAGCACGAAGATCTCGCCACCCTTGCCCATGAAACCGGCCTGCAGCACCAACTGGCTCGCTTCGGGAATCGACATGAAGTAGCGCGTGATTTCGGGATGCGTGACGGTGACCGGACCACCGCGCGCGATCTGCTCGCGAAATTTCGGGATCACGCTGCCGGCGCTGCCCAGGACATTGCCGAAGCGCACCATTACGAACTTGGTGCCGTTGCGACCCTGCTGCGCTTGACACACCATCTCCGCGAGCCGCTTGGTCGCGCCCATCACGTTGACCGGGTTCACCGCCTTGTCGGTGGAGATCAGCACGAACTTCGATACGCCGGCTCGCGACGCCGATTCGGCCATGACCAAGGTGCCCAGCACGTTGTTGCGGATGGCTTCCCAGCCGTTCCCAACCTCCATGAGCGGCACGTGCTTGTAGGCGGCAGCGTGGAATACGACCTCGGGACGATAGCGGAGCATGACCTCCACAACGCGGCTCTCGTCCTTGGAGTCGCCCACCAGCGGCACGACTTCGGTGGCCGAGCCGAGTG
This sequence comes from Burkholderiales bacterium, assembly GCA_019745565.1. Lineage (GTDB taxonomy): Bacteria > Pseudomonadota > Gammaproteobacteria > Burkholderiales. The sequence continues at coordinate 266,814 of JAIESW010000024.1, read as the reverse complement.
CACTGAGTTCCTGATCGATTCGATACAGGGCGAACTCGGACTGCTCGAACAGTACCAGCCTGGCGGGATGGAACCGCATGACCTGCCGGCACAGCTCCGAACCGATGGACCCCCCGGCGCCCGTCACCATCACGCAGCGGCCGCCCAGCAGAGCCGTGAGTCCGGACGTATCCAGATCCACCGGATCGCGCCCGAGCAGGTCATCGAGCTCGACCCCGCGGATCTGCGAGACCGTGACTTTGCCGGCGACAAGGTCGTCGAAAGCAGGGACGGTGAGGGCAGTCACGCCGGCCTCGGCGCAGAGGTCCACCGCGCGGCGGCGCGCCTGGTGCGTCGCCTCAGGCATCACGATGATGGCGTGGGCCACGCCGAGGCGTGCGGTTTCAAGGGGGAGTGTTTCGATGGTACCCAGGATCGGGATGCCGTTCATCTCGCGACCTAGCCGTGTCGGCTTGTCGTCGAGCAGACCGACCACCCGCCACTCGCGTGAAGGAGCCAGTTCCTTGAGCAAGGATACAGCCGCGCTGCCGGCGCCTAGCACGAGCACAGGTTTTGCGTCCAGTTTCGACAGCCCGATGACATATCGCTCCTTCCAGGCGCGGTAGGCTAAACGACTGCCACCCATGATCAGCAACAGCAGCATGGGGCTCAATGCGAAGACTGACCGGGGAACCGGATCCGAAACCCGCAGCAGCACCAGCAATGCAGGAACCGAGACGGCGGCCAAAGCGACCGCAATGAGAATGCGCCGCAGGTCGTGCAAGCTCGCGTACCGCCAGATACCGCGATAGAGACCCAGCGGCCAGAAGAGAAGAGCATGCGTCAAGATCACCCATCCGACCGTGTTCCAGAGCGTCGTCTGGAACTCCGCCGGGATGTAGAAGTTGAATCGCAGCAGGAACGCGACCGACCACGCGATAGCCGAGGCCAGGATATCGTGCAGGAAGGCTGCGACCGTCCGCGGATTGAGTACACCCGGGCGCATCAAACGGTCCGACATCGCGAATACGCCGCCCAGCGGCGGTCTACCAGGACAACAAGCAGGGCGTAGCCGAGCCCCAGCACGCTCAGCACGACGACCTGGCCCACCGCGCCCAGGAAGAGGGCAGCGAACCCGGCGATGCACGTGATCGCCATCAGGGCATACTCGGCCAAGGCGGTACGGCGGTGCCCCCACCCCATCAGCACCAGACGTTGATAGTAATGGCTACGATGAGCCTGCCAAACCCGTTCGCCGCGCAGCAGCCGGCGCAACAGCGTGAGCGATGCATCTGCGGCAAACGGAGCAAAAACTACGATCGGGAACCACGCCGGCCATCCGTCGCGTACCACGCCCCACGCACCGAGTGCCCCTCCCAGGAAACCGAGGGGGATCGAACCGACGTCGCCCATGAAGACGCGCGCGGGATGGAAGTTGAATCTGAGGAACGCCAATGCTGCAGCTGCGATGCAGGCGCACACTGTGAGGAGCGCATGATCGCCCGCCACTGCCGCGGCAGCGGCGTAGGTCCCGAACCCGATTGTAGCCATGCCCCCGGCGAGACCGTCCGAACCATCCATGAAGTTGTACAGATTCGTCATCCATGCGATCGCAACCACCACCAGCACCGTCGGGATCGGGGAGATCTGGATGGCCGTCACACAGAACACCGCCGCCGCGGCCAGATGAGCCGCAAGCCGCACAACGACGGGCAGGGGGCGCCAGTCATCCCACAGCGAAATGGCAGCGAGCAGAAATGCAAGTGCGACGGGAAGCGCGAGCACGTTGGTGGCCACGAGGCTCGCCCCCATACCCGCGACGATGCCGGCACCGCCGATGCGCGGGACAGGGCGGCTGTGGAGCGATCGCTCGTTCGGGACGTCGAGCGGAGCGAATACTCCGATGCCGCGGACGGCAAGTCCGCTGATCGCATAGCTAAGGGAGACAGCAAGGAGGATGGAGAGGACGAACATGGATTCCGGCGACCGTACTCGCGCGGAGTGGCGTGGCGCGCCCGGATTCTACCGGGGCCCGGGCCGGAACCAGGCTGCGGTTGCCGCAAGGCCTTCCCTACGGGAAAACGGGGGGTGCCACCCGAGCGTGGTACGGATGGCGCTGTCGTCCACTACCAGGTCACCCAGCAGGCGAGCTGCGTCCTCACCTCGCCCCATGAGGGTCGCGCCGATCTTCAGGACGGCTGGCGGAAACGGGAACAACCGGGCTGGCCGGTCCAGGGCATCTCCGATCTCACGCAGCAACTGTGGTGTCGATACCGGATCGCCATCGTTGACCAAAAACGTCTCACCCGCAGCGGCCGAATGATCGATGCAGCGCACGATCGCGTCGACGAGATTGCCTACGTACACGATGCTGCGCTGATTGTGGACAATCCCAAGCGGCAAAGGTATGCCTCGCTGCACCCAGTGCATCATCCGCAGGAAGTTGGCCTTGACCCCGGGACCGTAGACGAGCGGGGGCCTGAGTATCACGATCTCCAATCCGGTTTCGCGAGCAATCTCACGAAGGACCTCTTCGGCTTCCCATTTCGAGATACCGTAGGCATCGCGAGGGCAGGGAAGGTCTCGCTCCAGATACGGATGTCCGACGGAACCCTCGCCGTTCACCTTGACCGACGATAGAAAGACGAAGCGGCGCACGCCGACTTGCGCAGCTTGGCGGGCAAGCATCGCAGTGCCTTGCACGTTCACGGCTCGAAAGGCGTCGAGCGCGAGGGCTGAGAGTTCCTGCATGACGTGCACGCGGGCAGCAAGATGAACCACGGCATCGCACCCGGAAAGGAGCGGCGTCCATTGAGAACCCGGGTCCGCCGAGAACGACCCGCTCGCGCTTGCTTCCGTGCCCAGGCGAGTCTGCCCGGCCGTTCGGTAGGACCGCCCTTCGGCACGCAGTCGCCCGAGCAGTGCGCCGCCGACGAAACCGGTGGCACCCGTGATCAGCAACACGCGCTAGTATCCGTCTGGTGCAGCGTCACACATCCATACCTGAACAGTCCTGGCCCGGCACGAAAGCCGGCGGAGGAATCACACTCGACGAGGGTTCGGCATCGCGTCGAACAACGCGACACCAAGATCGATGGACCGACACGCGCGGACGTGGCGCAACCGAACGTGGTCGGCCCGCACCCGCAGTCGAGATTGTCCATTCACGATGTCCCGATCGCAACACCGAGTTCGCGTTCCTGACGACCGACGATCGGACCGCAGAGCGTTGGACCTCGATGCTTCGGCATTCGCCAGTGGGTATCGATGTGGCGGCGTTCCCCCACGGCGACTCCGTCTTGACGGCCACAAATCGAAGCTGCGTCCGGATACTTGCGCGGTCGTGCCGTCTGCGCCTACGGCGTCGCGATGGTCACGAACGACAGTGAAGTCCACCATGTTCCGGACTTCCCAATGGATCCGGTTGCACCTCCTCGGGAACAGGCTGCGATGATGAGCAGCGGCATCTCCCGCCGGCATGGCGCTCGGTCGGCCGGATCCGCCTCCTCGTCTCCGGAGCGGCTCCGGCCATGAGCGTATCGGTATCCATTGTGAGCCATGGCCACGCCGCTCTGGTGCTGCAACTCCTTGATGATCTTGCGGCCCTTGGCTCGACCGGACTGGACGTCATTCTGACCATCAATGTCCCCGAACCTCTGAAACTGTCTGTCGAGCGCTACCCGTTTTCCCTCAGGGTCGTTCGAAATGTGCATCGCAAGGGCTTCGGTGCCAATCACAACGCCGCATTTCGCTTAGCCGAGAAACCTTTCTTCGCAGTAGTCAACCCGGACATTCGGTTGCGGGCCGATGTTCTTCCCTCGCTCTGTGCCGCCGCCGCGCGGCCGGGTGTCGGCGTCGTTGCACCGTTGGTACTGTCTCCTACCGGAGCTGTCGAAGACAGCGCACGCCGCTTTCCGACACCCGGGTCGCTTGCCCGCAAACTGTTGTTCGCTGGGCGGGATGCAGAGCATCCCACGACCGGCGGCCATGCGACTCCGGACTGGGTTGCCGGAATGTTCATGGTCTTCGCACGTGAGACCTTCGCCGCCATCAAGGGCTTCGACGAACGCTACTTCCTATACTACGAAGACGTGGACCTGTGCTGGCGACTGCGCCGAGCCGGCTTCGACGTACAGTTGGTGCGCTCCGTCGCCGTCATGCATGACGCACGCAGGGCGAGCCACCGAAACATGCATCATATGCGTATGCATCTTGCCGGCATGGCCCGCTTCATGATCACATCGAGATTCGGGTTGGGTCGCCCCTGAGGGCAAGGTGAAGTTCGCTGCGGCCGCGGCCGGGAACACACGGGACGGGTGGCAATCCGAAATCACCACAGACAGCCGGATGCCTACTCGGGGCCGAGAAGTTCGGGATGTCGCTCGAGGAAACGGCTACCCAGACTCGATGCTGTCCCATGACAATAGTGATGCGGGTTCAGGAGAGCACGGAATTGCTGCTGACGCGAACGATCGGCATCGGACTCAACAAAGAGTCCGGCTTGCCGATCCAGCATCTCCACCACCAACTCGAGGAGGTCCTCAGCGGAGTTCTCATCCGCACGCAGGCCGGCCTGAGTGAATAGCTTGGCCAGTCGAAAGTTCGCGGCCGGCCCCGCGAACAATTCGGCGAAGGTCAGGTAACGCTGCTGTGACTTGGACCAGATCAGCTTCGGTATGGAAATGTCCCCCGGCGCAAAAGCGAGGTGCGAGGTAGGCACCATGTTAGCCAATGCCGACGGGCGCCCGAAGACTGTGGCAACGACGAAGAGCCCGGAAGTGTTGCCTACGAAGAAGCGCGCTTCGGCACAGAGGAATACGTCCATCCGATCCGACCGAAGCGGATGCAGTGCATAGTCGATCACGCCATCCATGGAGGGCAGGGGCCGCATACTCGGATCCCCCATGCGGACAATCCAGCCACCGCGTCGACGGATCTCCCGCATTGCGGGGACAAGAAGGTTGATGTCGCTATTGCGGTGCGCGTGCGCGGTCTCGTCCTGGACCGAGAAACCGGCCTCTCGCGCGTGCACGCAGACGAACCACGCTCCTTCCGGCATGCCCATCAACCGGAGCACATTCCAGCCTTCGGTCCGATGCGAATCCTCGAGTTTCAGCAGCGGAGGACGATCGGCCCACTCGGCTAGAATGGAGTAGTAGTCGGCCCGGCCCGTCAGGGCGAGCATGTGGCGATCGTTGTCCTGGACCATGAGGCCATGCCTGCCCATCGCTTCGAGCAGGAGACCGAGCCCCCGTCGACGAACGACCGGCACCAATCGTCTCCAGTAGTCTAGCAGGCAGGGATTGGTTGCCAGGCCCTCCGGCGCGACCACGAACCACTTTCGGACGGGAAGTCGCCCCAGCCCCTGCTCCTTGAGAAGTGCGTCGAACTCGCACGCCAGGTGGCCGATACGGCGCACGTTGATGGGTACCCGCCGATATCCCAGTAGATGCCCGACGACCGTAAGCGGGAGCAGCGCAACCCAGAGCACCTCGAGCAGGAAGCGACGCACCAGCCAGCGCACGGTCCATCCCAGTCCGACGACTCGGATCTTGCGCACGTAGTAGTCGAGCATGAGCCCGGCCTGCGCCAGGCGCGATACCCGTGTCATCCGCGCGCAAACTCCGTGAACTCGATCTCTGCCGCGCGCAGACTCTCAGGCGTACCGATATCCCGATGATAGATGTCGTTGCGGAACGTCGCGATATGCCCCATAAAAGCGGGTAGGACCTCGGTGCTGATATCGATGACCGGCTTACCAAGGCGTCGAAGGAAAGTCAGGATCTCCGGTTCGAAGATGTAGACTGCGCCGTTCGCTAGGTTGCCAGGAGGATTGGCGACCTTCTCGTGAAACCCAATCACGATCCCGCTCTCGTCCAGTTCGACGATACCGCAACTCTGCGGGTGGTCCGTCGGAAAGGTCAGCATGGTCATGACGCAACCCGCCGGCCGCCTCGCGTGCGCCTCGAGATAGGCCCGAACGTCGAACTTCGAAAGATTGTCGGCGTGCACCACCATGAAGGCTCCGGCCCCGAAGAACCGCTCGTTGGCAAGGACGGTGCCTCCGGTCCCGAGCAACGACTCCTCGTAAATGAGATTCACCCGTTCACGCCAGGGCGATCGAGCGACGTACTCGCGCACCGCCTCGGGAAAGTAGTGCAGATTCACCACCAGCTGATCGATCGCATCGCTTCCCAGGAGAAGATCGAACCAGTATCCGAGCAGCGGCCTGCCGTGGATCGGCACGAGACACTTGGGTACGGTGTTGGTGATCGGCCTGAGCCGGGTTCCGAGGCCCGCGGCGAGGAGCAGAGCTTGCATCCCTATGGCGCCTCGATCTCCGCCGTGATGTCGGACTGTTTCAGCGGGATGTTCCCGACCCTGGCGACCTGGCAGGCGGCGGCGAGGGATCCGAGATAGGCGCTGCGCCAGATGTCGACACCGGCACACAAGGCCATCGCTGAACAGGTCAAAAAGGAATCCCCTGCACCAGCGGGATCCTTGGCCGCCGTATTGAAGGCGGGCAACCGGTCCGTCGTCCAGCCGCCACCGGACCGGGCATTGACCAGTAGTCCCTCTGTACCCAGTGTTATCACCACGTTGCCGGCTTGTGCCTTCTCGCCGAGCGCCTCGGCGAGCACCACCAGACCAGAGTGAGGATCGCGCATGGCCAGCCGCGCCTCGCGCTCCGTTGGTGTGATGAGTGACATGCCTCTGAACCGCGACACGTCGCTCATCTGCGAAGACGCTTGGCTGTCTGCAACCATCGTCACACCGTTCTCGCGCCCAAGCGCCACAAGTTCATCGACCAGGAGCTGCGGGAGGCACCCATAGTTGAAATCTGCGAACACGATCAGGTCACAATCATCCATGCTGCGTTTGACCGCCTTCAGCATCTGCGACAAGGGTTCGGCAGGGACGTCGTGCTGCCGCAAGTGGCTCACCCGCAGCAAGGTCTTGCCGGCTGCGCGATAACGTTGCTTCAGCGTGGTGGGTCGGCTCTCATCGATGAACGCTTCGAGGTGCACGCCATACTCGTGCAGCTTCTCATGTGCGAAACGCGCGGTCTCGTCCCGTCCGGTGACGGTGAAATAACGCACTTCCGCACCGAGCCCCTTGGCGTGTGCAGCGACGATGCCGGCCCCTCCCACGAACTTCTTGTGCTCGATGGGTGTGACGACGATCGTCGGGTCTTCCTGAGACATCCCCAGCGGGTCGCAAGTGATGTACTCGTCCACGATCAGGTCGCCGATCACCATTACCCGGAGACCTTGCATGCGAGCCAAATCCTGTTTCAGCGATGAGACTTCAAAGGCATGCCTCGCGCCGAAATCCAGCGGCTTTCTTATCGTCGAAAAATTCGCCTCGAAGTACTCGCGATGCAGAAGATCGAGCGACGAGAAGCTCGATTCCCCAGAACTGAACAGCAGCTTGCCCCCATATGCAGCCGTGACCGCAGCTTCCGGGTTGTCACGATGCTCGTGCTCCTTGCCCTTGACCACGACCGCCGGCTTCAGCGTCGCGATGAACGTCTCGGCGGATTCACGTAGGACGAAGGCGTAGTCCACGAGGCTGATGGCACGCACGCCTTCCAGCCGCATGGCTTCCGGAACGCTCACCCCGGGACGCGAATCGTCATGAATGCCAACCACCAGGAAGTCGCCGCATTCGGCCGCAAAGCGCAACAGCCGCAAGTGTCCCGGATGGACGACATTGAAGTTGCCCGAAACGAAGACGATGCTCTTGGCCCCCTTGATCTTCGTCTTGAGCTCATCGATTGCCTGGACGGCGCTGGTCGGTGAATTCATTGTCGTTCTGCTCTTATGCTGAAGTACCCGGTGGTTGCACCAGTTGGATCGGCAATGCGGCAAGGCGGCTCGCGACAAGAGCGGCGACCTCGGGCACGAGAGCCAGATAGACGTTGCTGCCCGCGGGAACCTGCTGCGGCGAAAACACCGGGCGATCCATGAAAGTCTTACCTTGCCGGCTTGGGTCCTCGTCCACGAAGAACTCGACTTTGTCGCCCAGCGAAGCGGCCAGCCAGGTGGCGCAGATCGACGTGCCGAACAGCCCGAAGCGACCTTCGACGGATCGGCGCGATGCGTCCTCCGCAAGCGCGCCAAGCCACGCGAGTTGGGAGCGCACCCGAGGCTGGACGCGCGCCGCGTACTGCGGGTCGGGCCGCGTCCCACCTGCGGTCCCGTCGGATCTGCGCGCGACCATGGACAATTCCTTCGCCACCCATTCGGTCTCCACTGTCAGGACCGAGTAACCGTTTCTCGCTGCGATCAGCTCGAGGGTAGCAGGAGCGAAGTGCGTCAAATGGTCCGCGATCAGCAGATCATAGGAATTGCGCTCGGTATTGCAGACCTGCACCAGCAGCAACCCGCCGGGAGTCAGCTTGTCGACCAGCGCCCGCAGCACGGCACCGGGATCGGGGAAATGCTCGATCGAGTGGATCAACGTGATCAGATCGAACTGCCCCGGGATGTCGATGGGCGTCGAAACGAAAAGATGCTGAAAGCCCGGTATGTGCGCAAGGCGTTCGGCATTGCGTTGGTCGAGATCCTGCCCGTACAGAGTCCACCCGGGCAGGACGTTGCTCACGGTCCTCAGCGTCACGCCGCCGCCGCAGCCGATGTCGAGCGCCTTACCCGCACGGGGCAAGGCGAACTCGGCGGTCAGACGCTCGACGATCACATCGCTGCGACGGCGCACCTTGCCGGTGCGGCCGTCGAAAACGATCTGCTCGTCGCCATCGCCCTGGTAGTAGGTTGCATACTGTGCGTAGATACTGCGGATCTCCTCGAACCACTGCGAGTCGCAGAACTTCTGTACAGTCCCGCAGGCGTTGCACACCGCCAATTTGCCGCCCTTGGGGAAGGTCCGGCAATCCGATGTTATGCGTGGCAACTCGGAGAATGCATCCATCCGTTGCAGTCCGCTCGCTGCGCAGACGATGCAGCTGTCAGAAGAGGAGCTTGTCATCTTCCATTCCCCTGGATGCGACCAGCACGCTGTCCACGACGTCCTCCACGGCCTCGGGACCGATGCCCACCTTCGCCTGCGTCATCTGCATCCCCAGATTCGGATAGCGGGGGGTGTACAACAGCTCGCTTCCGGACGTCGAGAGAGGTTTCTCCATGACTTGGTCCGCAGAACATCCAAGGCTGCGGGCCATGTGTCGAGCCAGATCTGCATAGCTCAGAATCGAAGCGCCGGAGAGGTGGTGGATTCCCGGGCTCCGCAGCGACGCTATCGTATGCAATGCAGCCACGACACTCCCCAGGGAAGTCGGCGAGAGATAGAGGTCCGAATAGGCCTCGATGCGATGCCCGGCGGTCAGTCCCCCGAGGAATCGGGCCACCGTCGGCGAGCACGAAGCCAGGACCTTCGTCAGCCGGACAACGGCAAACCGTCCATGCCCGGAATCAAGCTCCAAGAGGCGCTGCTCGGCCTCCGCTTTCTGCCGGGCGTACTCGGTCGTCGGTGACACCGGCTCGCTTTCGGAGGGAGCGGGATGGTGGCCCGCGAACACCGCACTGGTAGACAAGAAAACGAGAAACGTCCCTCGTTCGAGCAGGCTCCGCGCTATCGCAACGGTTCCGTCGACGTTGACCCGATGCGTGTCGTCCGGATGCTCTTCGCAATCTTGAAAGCCCGCTCGTGCCGCGCAGATATACGCACGCTCTGGCGTTACCCATGAGGGCAACTCCACTGGAGCGCCCAGATCGAAGTGCAACGCGTTCGTTCGGGAGCCGGTTGGTCGGCGCGTCGTAGTCCAGACCTCCCCCCCAGACTTGGCAATGCTGCCCACCACGGCCTTGCCGATCATGGAATCGGCACCGACCACAAGTGTCGATATCCTCGCCCCGTTCACGCTCGGTCCGGCTGTCGACCTTCCGCAGCGATGACGCCCCCCGCATGCCCGAACAGCGTACGGATCATGGACCGGTCGGCCTTCCTGAGCGTCTCATCCAGAGCGCGCGAAATCCACACCGTTCGATCACCCGCCCGGTAGCGTCTCGGATCGGTGCCACGGTCATATCCAGCGTAGCGTTTGGCCGATGCGCCGATCCGCGTCAACATCTGCTCCCACACGAATCGGATCCCAGGTTGGAACGCCCGCGGGCGAATCCGCCTCAGCTCGAGTAGTGCCTCGGTCGGTAACTCAGGCACCATGGTCCGCGACAGTTGGACAAAATCGATCGATCTGTAAAGGTACACGAGAAAGCCAAAGTAGAGCGTCCGCAGCAGAACGGACCGACTTGCGTCGGATGACGCATGAGCGAACCTGTCGACCAGCGCCTTGGCCATATCCCCGTATTCGACGTTGATGGTCGGAAAGCGCTCGGAAAGGTACACGTAGGGTTCCGAGAAAGCGTGCGTCGCCGCATCGCCGGCCTGGCGAAAGTAGTACAAGCCGTCGACACGCCGGATCTTTCCCGACATGGCCATCCAGAGCGCGTTCGCCAATTCCTGCATCATCGTGAACTTTCCGCACTCGCAGGCCTGCAGCGCTGCACTGAGGACCGCCGTCGGTTGAACGGCGTAGAACGGCGCTTCGTAGTTGGACAGCAACTGCAACACCCTCAGGGCGGGGTCGTCACCATCGATGGAAGGGCTGCGATACTCCCAATCCTCGAATTGGATATCCTCTGCTTCGTTGCAGGAGAAACGGACGTAAGTGCCATGACAAGCGGCGTAGTCGGGATGATCGGCAAGAAACTGCGCGCATGCGATTGCAGCAGAAACGTTGATCAAGTCGTCGTCTGCGCAAAAGCACGCATACTTCGTTTCCACCTTCGTCACGGCGTCGGCGAATTTCTGAGCCCCTGGCGTGGACGGATCAAAGGCGAAATAGCGCAATCCGGGATGCGCGGTCGCGATCGATTCATTCACCTTCATCTCGGCTGCGGCGCTGGAATCGGCGACGATCAACGGAACCTGCGGATGCTGCTTGCGAATGAAATCCAGGCATCGACGCAACAGAGTGCTGCGGTTGTAGGTTGGTACGATGATCGTGAGAAGGTTCACTGTGACTACGGCCGACGGGGGAGTTTCGGGGTTCTGTACATGGCACCGAGGAAGACTCGACGGCAGTGCGTTACCGATGCCTCGTTATGCTTCTGACTGCCTCTGCTACGCGCACCACGTCGGCTTCATTCAAACAAAGAGCCGACGGCAAGTTCACTCCCTGGGAACCGATTGCGTAGCTGTTGACGTTTCGCTCGATGCATCCAGCGACCGATTTCTGACCACGGTAGGCAGGAAGCGAGCTGAGCGGTGAGAAAAACGGTCTCGAATCGATCCCTTGCTCCGCCAATGCCGAGATGATCGAATCCTTCTGACCGAAGATGCGGTCGAATATCCCAGTCACCATCCAGTAGCTGCTGGTCGCGTCCGGAATATCCGGATTGAGCACTAGGCCCGCCTCATCCCCTAGCTCCCGCCGATACCAGGCGAAAATCTGGCGCTTGCGTTCCAGCAACTCCTCGATTCGCTGGAGTTGCGCCAGACCAAGTGCCGCCTGCAGGCTGCTCATCTTGTATTTGTATGCGACTTCGTCGTTGAAGAACATTCGATCGCCCGGCTTTCGACCGTGATCCCGCAGGACCAGGACACGATCGAACAGATCGCGGCGGTCCGTGACCAGCATTCCCCCCTCGCCGGTCGTCAGTGTCTTGGAGCCATGAAAGCTGAACACGCCCACATCCCCGAAACAGCCGGCCAGCCTGCCCTTGTATCGAGAGCCGATCGCTTCCGCGGCGTCCTCGATGACCGCGATCCCGTGGCGCTGCGCGATCGAGCACAGTGAATCCATGTCCGGCATGTTTCCGTACAGATCGACCACGATGACCGCTTTGGTCCGCGAAGATATGCTGGCCTCGAACGCGGCGGGTGAAAGGCACCAGCTGCGTGCGTCGATATCGGCGAAGACAGGAGTAGCCCCGACGTAAGAGATCGGTGCCGATGAAGCGATCCACGTGCTGTCGGGGACGACGACCTCGTCGCCCGGACCGACGCCGAGCGCAAGCAACGAAAGGTGCAAAGCGGAGGTGCAGGATGGCAGCGCCACCGCATGTCTCGCTCCGATGTAGGCGGCGAAAGCCTCCTCGAAGTCCTGGTTGAACACGTTGGCCTGGTCGTACCAGGCGGTGCGGACCGCCCTTGTTACGTACTCGACCTCGAGCTCCGTGATGGACGGGCCGGCCACGGGGATTCGATCCATCTTCAGTCTTTGACGCACTTGAGATAGCCGTCTGGCGCAACGGTGATCTGGAGCTTGTCATGAATGGCGGCGTCGATCTCGAACCGGTCGGTCTCGCGCAAGAACGCGTGCACCGCAGTCTTGGGATTGTTGCCCGGACCCCACGGACGACCAGCGTGCAATTCGGCCGGCACATCCTCGACCACCGTATCGAGCACCACCAGGTAACCCCCGGGACGAACCATCGATGCGTACAAGCGCAGCTCCGCCAATACGTGCTCGTGGGTGTGGTTCGAGTCGAGTATCACGAGCGTTCGCGGCCGGTCGCCCGCCAACGCGTGCACTCGTCGGGCGGTTTCAGGATCGACCGAAGACCCCTCCACGAGACTGATGCGTCGAAACATCGGATGCGCCTCGATCGCCCTGCGATTGTGCGCCCGGATGTCGATGTCGATACCGATCACTCTGCCTTCGCCGCCGATCAATTCGAGCATCGAAGCGTGGAACACGAGCGAACCGCCGTGGGCTATGCCGGTCTCGACGATTACGTCGGGGCGATAGTCCCAGATGATCTCCTGCAGGGCGATCATATCCTGGGGAAACTGGATGATCGGGCGCCCAAGCCAGCGGAAGTTGTAGGTATAACGGTGCTTGGAACTGTCGACGATCCAGTCGATGCTCGATCGGTGCAATGCCTCATCCTCGCCGAGTGCTCGCACCTGGCGCTCGACTTCCCGCCGGAACTCCGCTTCAGGATCCATCGACTACATCCCTCCAATGCTGCGTTCCGGAACAGACCAAGCCCGCGCCGCCACGGCCGACATTGGCGATGAGATCGAGTATCGAGACATACGGTGTGAACTCGCCATGCAGTTGCGGGTATGGCTTCTTCTGGTAGTTCATGTACTCGACCGAAATGCCCGCCTGCTCGAAGCTGGCGTGATCCAGATAGTTGCGCGCGCCGTGCCCCGTCACGTAGATCGACGCGCCGAGTTCGAGGCAGATCGATATGAGCCGTTCGGTGCTCCGGCCCTGCGCGGGCAACTGCGAAGATAGCAGGAAGCGCGGCGCGAGGCCAAGATAGCCGGCGATCCGTTCGATCGCGTGGGCGTTCAGTTCCGACAGATATCGAAATCCGCGTCCGTAGACCGATTCCACCAGATCGATCATTTCGGCAGCGTGCGGCGCGTGAGCATAGGCTTGGCGTAGCGTCCCCAGGTGCCGGCGCCGCCAGTCCTGCGCGTCATCGATCAGCACGTCCTTGATGAGACTTGCGCCGCGGCGCACCGGGATCGTCAGCCATTGTGGGCCCTGCGCAGTCTTGATCTGCACCCGCGTGATGAAGCTGCGCCCCTGCGGCAGGGCAACGTCGTCATAGTGGACGAAGTCGCCGGCGAGTCGAACCTGTTCGAACAATCCGACCCACGGGAAGACCATCGGTTGGGAAATGACGACCCGCTTCAAGAAAATACCACGCAGCGTTCGGCCGACTGAATTTCATGCACTGCATCAATGTAGGCCTGCGTGCGCAGACTCGGGTTCGCGTGCGGGGTGGCGGACAGGCCGTCGGGCGGCGTCCACCCGTTGTCGGCAGACACTTCGTTGCGTTCGAGCAGTTCGATCAGCACGAACAACAGGTAGGTCTTGTGCAGGAACGAACGCTTCGCGAGATCCGCTTCGTTCGCGCCGAGGGGCAGCGGGTCGCAAACTTGCGCGATGATCGGTCCCGCATCGGCGCAATCCGTGGCCAGATGCAGCGTGGCGCCGAAGAAACGGGCGCGCGCCGCGAGCGCCGCGCCTAACGCGTGGAATCCGCGGAAAGCGGGCAACAGCGACGGGTGCACGTTGAAGCAGGGAACCCGATCGACCAGGGGCGGCGTCACCAACCTCAGATAGAAGAGCACCACGATATCGACACCACCCGAAGCCTCGAAGCGGTCGAAGGCTCGTTCGCTGAAGCGTCGATTGTCCGGCTCCTCCAGCCGTTCCCACGGCAGGTCTGCGGAACGACAGAACTCCTCGACACCGCAAGGTCGATCGGTCAGCACGTGGAACCCGTGGCCTCTTCTCGACAGTACCGGATGGGCAGCACGAAACGACCCACCCCCACTGGAGCATATGATGCCGATCTTCATGCGGGACCGGGTCCGTCCCCGGTGCGATGCAGGTATACCGTGTACTCGAACAGGGGATATGCGTGGTCGATCCGGACCCGCGGCGTTACCTGGTCGATGCAGTACGCCAGCATCTCTATCGGACTGCGATAGTAGAGATTCGGGGCCATGAAATTGACGCGAGTGGTCATCACGTTGAATGCCGCCGCATGGCGACACAACGCGAACAGCCGCGGTATCAGGCGCCCCGCGAATCGGTTCATCTCGGCGATCGAGGTGTCGAGTTTCTGGGTGAGTATGCCGTTGCAGACGACCGCGTCATAGCCGCAAGCCGCGCCGAAGTCGAGTATGTCACCGACTTCGAACCGTGCTTCCGGGTGTCGGCGGCGACCCTCGAGCACCATTGGTTCGCACAGATCGATGCCCGTGTACCGCAGCGAGACACCACTTGCCGAAGCGTAGTCCAGCAGGCCGCCGTACCCGCAACCGACATCGAGCAGCGATGGTACCGAGCCGCCTTCGAAGCCGTCGAGCACCGCGAGCATCTTGGCGTACCGCAGGCGGACGTCATCGTCTCGACCCCAGTCGACGCCGCGAGCCGTCGCCCCGTGAGTGGCAAATGCATTCCCATAGTGCTGCTTGAGGCGTTCGCTGACCGGATCCATCATTCTGAAAGGAAGGTGTAGCGAAGACCGCGATCGTTCCACGCGGTCAGTGCGCCCATGGTCCGGCGGGCAATCGCGGGATTCAGGCCGACGTAGACGTGCTTCACGTCGTCGGGCAGGCGGTCCGGCGCAATGATGGGTTTCCCGAAGAGGGACTTCCCTTGAAGAAATGGATTCTGATCGACGTAACAGCAGACCCGGTCCGGATGGAGCAGGCTGGCGCCGATATAGGTTCCGTAGAAGCCGGCGCCATAGATGGCACTGCGCGATCCGGTCGCCACAGCTGCTTCCGCGTTGATGATACGTTTCAGGATTTCCGACCAGAACTCCGCTATGCGATGAATCTCTACCTCCAGGTCGACGTCGTCCGCGGCTCTTGCACTCCGCTCCTCGGCAACCGGGCGCCGCGCGGTCACGACGAACGCCCCCCGATGCGCTCGCGTATCGATCTCCGTGACGGAGAGGTTGGCGTCCGCAAACGCACGCTCGAGGGACCGTTCGGTAAAGTGATTGACGTGATCGACGACCACGAAGTCTGCAATGTTGGTCAAGAGATTGGGAACGATCATGTAGAACGTCCCCCCGGGCTTCAGAGCGGACCGGATCTCGGCCAGCACTCCAGCCACGTCTTCCACGTGCTCCAGGGAGAAGAACGAAGTGATGACGTCGAAGAATTCGTGCCATTCGGGCCTGATGGTCGAGACTGCCCACGCGTCGCTGGGTGCCATCTTCTCCCAGAAGCGCACGTAGTCGCCACTGACGTCGAAGAAATGAGGTCGAACGTCCTTGCGCCGCTCGAGGAGCTTGCGAACCGTCGCACTCTTGGCGCAGCCGTGGTCCAGGAGCAGTGCTCCAGCCGGGATGTCCACCTTGCCGACCAGCGTGTCCAACTGATGATCAAAGCGGAACACGGGCTTGCCTTCGATGACCTCGTAGACCTGATCCTCCTCGTCGCTGTCGATCAGTATGCGATAGTCCGAAGCGTAGTACGCGTCGAGATCGCCTAGCGCACCGCTCTGCACATGTCCGCAGGCGCGGCACAGGTACACCTCGGTCTTTCCATCGACGAGTCGTGCGAGCGATGTGACCGAACGAGTACCGCGGGACCGAAACAACGGCTCCTGCAGGTCGGCATGACACACATTGCAGGAGACCCGATTAGAGGCCGTGCGGTTCATCGATCGTCCCTGACCGGGCCCTGAACGACCAAGTCGGGATGCACCGAGGCCAACTCGACGCCGGCGGCGAATGATCCTCGCCAGCCGATGCGTCGACCCGTCGACTCGGCAAAGTTGAAGAACCTCATCTGCATGGACCATCGGACCTGCGAGCTCACGTTGCTTCCGGAGCGATGCACGAGCAGATAGTCGAACACGAGTAGGTCTCCAACCTCACTCAACGGAGCAATCCGGTCGAACCCGGAGATCACGGTCTCCTCCTTGTGAAGAAGCATGCCGTAGGCGCCAGTCTTGTCCGGATTGGCGGAGTCACCCATGACGACCGGCAGCGGTCCGCCGCGATGAGAGCCGACGCACAGTTCCACCGGCCCCATCTCCGGCTTGACACTTCGCAGCGGCGCCCAGAACACCAGGCCGTCCATGCTGCGCAGCTGGTTCGGGTAGTCCTGGTGCCAGGGAGCCCGGTAGCGTTCTTCTCCCGGCAGGTCTATGCGAATCCCCTGCCCACCGGCGGGCACCGCGGGAAACGACTCGCCTCTGAGGCACCGGTAGAGCTTCTCGTGCTTTTCCGACGCTGTGAGACGGCAGAATGACGGAAGCTGCTTCGCCGCATCGTACAGACGTCCGACCAATCGGCGATCTTTGGCAAGCAGTGCGAACAAACCATCGTCGAAACCCTCGATGGAGAAGGGCTTTCGGTCGATCCGGATGCCTTCGTCCTCCGCGATCATGCCGATCAGCCGATGCAGTTGAGACAGAATCGGAACGATCTCGGAGTCGATATCGAAGAAGCCGCGCAAGTGCACGAACCCGGTGCGGTGAAAATCATCGATCTGTTCGGATGTCAGCATTCGAAGTTCGTGGTCACGCACGTGGAAAACCTATCACATCGAGCTCTCGAAGCATCGGCAAGACAAGGTCCCGATCCGACAGCCGTTGCGGTGGCAGAGGCCAGCGCACGGCCAGTTGGGGATCGTCGAAGCGAATTCCTCCCGCACTGTGAGGAGCGTACTTCGTCGACATCTGGTACATCACCTCGACATCGTCCGTAAGGGTCTGGAAACCGTGCGCGAAACCACCGGGAACATAGACCGCCCGGCGATTCTCCGCGCTCAGTTCCACCGCGAACCAATGGGCGAAGGTGCCGGACGCCTCACGTATGTCCACGATCACGTCCCAGATCGCGCCCATCGAGCATCGGACCAGTTTTGTTTCCTCATGCGGGGCCGACTGAAAATGTAGTCCTCGGATCGTTCCTCGAAAGCGATTGAACGACACGTTGCACTGTACGAAGCTCGACTCGAGCCCTCGTCCTTCGAACTCATCCGAACAAAACGTGCGGGAAAAGAATCCACGTTCGTCTTCCAAGCGCTCGACGTCGACTATGAACGCTCCCGCCAGACTGGTTTCGGTGAATATCACGCGCCCTCAAAAGACTGTCGCCGTCGGGATCGGCACGATGAACCGGCCACCCCAATCCCGGATGAACGCCATCTGCTCAGCTATCTCCTCCCGCAAATTCCACGGCAGGATGAGTACGTAGTCGGGCCGGGTTGCGGCGATCTTCTCGGGCGAATACACGGGAATGCGGGTTCCCGGCAGCAACAAGCCCTGCTTGTGCGGACTTCTGTCGACCGTAAAGGGTAGAAAATCCGATCGGATTCCGCAGTAGTTGAGAAGCGTGTTTCCCTTCGCTGGAGCACCATAGCCGACGATCGACTTCCCGTTGCGCTTGAGATCGATCAGCAGCGTAAGCAACGCCCACTTGCTCCGTTCCGCGCGGCCACTGAAATCCGCGTAAGTTTCGATACGGCCCAGCCCCGCTACCGACTCGGACTCCAGGATAGCAGCGACTCTGTCCGAGGCCTTGCGACCTACCGCGGCAGGGCTCGCGTGGACCCGCAACGAACCGCCATGCGTGGGAATCTGTTCGACGTCGTGTACGCTCAGCCCGTGCCTCTCGAGCACCCGCTGAAGCGTGGCGAACGAGAAGTACGAGAAATGTTCATGGTACATGGTGTCGAACTGCCCTTCCTCGATCAAGCGCAGAAGGTGCGGAAACTCGACGGTCAACACCGCGTCGGCCTTCAACATTGGAAGGAATCCGGAAACGAAATCGTTCAGATCCGGGACGTGCGCAATCACGTTGTTCGCCACGATGAGATCGGCGCGACCGAACTCCGAGGCAAGCCGGGTCGCGGTGGCGCGGCCGAAGAACTCGCTGACCGTGCGGATTCCCCTGGCACGCGCGACCTCGGCCACGTTGCGCGCGGGCTCGACTCCCAGAACCGGTATGCCCGCGCGCTGAAAATACTGAAGCAGGTAGCCGTCATTGCTCGCGACCTCCAGCACGAGGCTGCCCTCTCCGAGGCCCAATGCCCCCGTCATTCCTTCGGCGTATGTCCTGGCATGCTCCAGCCAGGATTCGGAGTAGGAGGAGAAATAGGCGTAGTCGTGGAAGATGTGATCGGGTTTCTCGAATTCGTCGAGTTGCACCAGCAGACATTCGGGACAGGTACGGGCGTGAAGCGGATAGAAGACTTCGCCGCGGTTCGCTTCGGCGGGCTTCACGAACGCATTCGACAGCGGAGACAGACCAAGATCGCAGAACGTCACGTTCAGCGCGGTGCCGCAGAACCGGCAGCGATGGTTCGTCATGCGATCTCCTCGACCGTGAGGTAGCGCCGTATCTGAGCGCTCGCGAGATTCCCGGCATCGCCCTTCGCGTACCAATCGCGATACCAGGATGTCGTCCAGGCAAGCGCTTCGTCGGTGGATAGCCGGGGCATCCATCCCAGTCGGCGCTGCGCCTTGGCGGCGTCGAGGGCGAGCAGCGGTGCCTCTCTCGGTTGTGGCGTCTCGTCGACGACGACGCTCGCGGACTCGCCCCATCGACGCGCCACGGCGCTCGCGATCGCCCCGACGGTCATGCTCCGGTCAAGCAATGGCCCGAAGTTCCACGCTTCCGCGAACGCCGGGCCGCGTTCGACGAGGCGCTCGGCCAGCAAGAGGTAACCGGTAAGAGGATCGAGTACGTGTTGCCAGGGCCGCGTGGCGTGCGGATTTCTGATGTGAGCGGGCTTGCCGGCTGCGAAGGCGCGTACGAGATCCGGCAGGAGCCTGTCCTGCGCCCAATCGCCGCCGCCTATGACGTTGCCGGCTCGCACCGTCGCGACCGCCCGTCCACCCTCGGCCCCGGAAAAGTACGACCTGCGATAGGAGGAGGAGACGATCTCTGCGCACGCCTTGCTGGCAGCATAGGGGTCGTGTCCACCGAGCGGGTCGCGCTCGCTATGCGCATGCCCGTCGGCGTGTTCTTCGTAGCATTTGTCACTCGTGACTACTACGAGGGCACGGGCCGAGCTCTCAGCCCTGAACGCATCAAGCACGTGGACCGTGCCCATGACGTTGGTCATGTAGGTTTCCACAGGATCGTCGTAGGACCGGCGCACCAGGGACTGCGCCGCAAGGTGGAAGACGATGTCGGGCGCAGCTTCGCGCATGGCGTGACGGAGCGCGTTGAGGTCGCGTATGTCGGCTTCGATCGACTTTGCCCGAAGGTTCACTCCCGCGGCTTCGAACAGGTTCGGATTGGTCGTGGGCGGCAGCGCAAGACCGGTGACATTGGCGCCGAGATGACGCAAGTACAAGCACAGCCACGCGCCCTTGAACCCCGTGTGGCCAGTGACGAAGACCTTGCGACCTCGCCAGAACTCTGCGTTCAGTCCCATGCCTTCCACGGAGCTCGGCCGGAACTCCAAAGATCCTCCAGCAGCACCTTGTCGCGCAGCGTGTCCATCGGCTGCCAGAACCCGGTGTGGAGATAGGCTGACAGCTGACCTTCGCTCGCGAGCCGCTGCATCGGTGCACGCTCCCATACCGTCTCGTCGCCATCGAGGTAGTCGAGAACGGCGCGAGACAGAACGAAGAATCCGCCGCTGACCCATCCGCCATCGCCCTGCGGCTTTTCCTGAAAGCTCCGGATCTTGTTCTCCTGCAGGTCCAGCGCGCCGAACCGGCCTGGAGGCTGCACGGCAGTGACCGTCGCGAGAGTCCGCTGACCGTGGTGAAACTCGATCAGCGCCTGCAGGTCGATATCGGCCAGTCCATCGCCATAGGTGAAGCAAAAGTCCTCGTCGTCCAGATAGCGGGCCACCCGCTTCAGGCGTCCACCGGTCATGGTCTGCTCCCCCGTATCGACCAGCGTCACGCGCCACGGCTCGGCCGAGTTCTGGTGCACCTCCATCTTGTTCGAGGACATGTCGAAGGTAACGTCCGACATGTGGAGGTAGTAGTTCGCAAAGTACTCCTTGATCATGTAGCCCTTGTAACCCAGGCAGATCACGAAATCGTTCAAGCCGTGCGCAGAGTACATCTTCATGATGTGCCACAGGACGGGCCGCCCGCCGATGTCGACCATCGGCTTGGGCCGGACCGTGGTTTCCTCGCTGATCCGGGTGCCCAGTCCTCCGGCCAGGATGACGACTTTCACGCGACCCTCACGCCAGACCAGTCCAGCCTCGGCCGCACCACCCCCG
Organism: Burkholderiales bacterium; assembly: GCA_019745565.1. GTDB lineage: Bacteria > Pseudomonadota > Gammaproteobacteria > Burkholderiales. The sequence goes on along the minus strand of JAIESW010000024.1, from coordinate 246,129 downwards.
GCACGGGACCGCCGTATCCATATCGGTTGCTGCTTTCGTCCATAGGGTCTCGAACGTTGAAGCTCAGGGCCGACTGCTCGTAGAAGTTGACGACATAGCCGGCATCCGAGTATGACGTGAGCGCCAAGCCCACGAAGTACCCGCCGTCGTTGAGGAGGAAGCCCGGTACCTTGCACTTTGCCACGTACTCGCCTGGCTCTGCCACTTGGACGTTGGGCATGGATGTTACGAAAGCATAGGTTCCGTCCGCCCGAAAGAAATGGAAGTTCGGGACCGGACGGGCCTTCGCGCCGGCCAGTATCCTGTAGCGCATGCTGACTTCGAACGCATCTCCCAGGTGCAGCTCGTAGGTGGGGTGCCCCGCACAATCCTGGACGGCTCCGCCCAGCAGCCGCGCATGCTCGTCGCCTGGCTGGCGCGGCCAAGACGCGGTATCAAACGACGCCGGAGACGACGTACCGCCGGCGTAGTAGCTCAAGATCACGTCCGACGGTGCGCCGTCACCAGCCACCTTGCCGGCGTCCAGGAGGATGCAGCGGCTGCACAGAGATGTGATCGTGGCCATGTTGTGGCTCACGAACAGGATCGTCCGCCCGCTCTGGGCCACTGCCTCCATCCGACCCAGGCACTTCCTCTGAAACTGGACGTCCCCGACCGCCAGGACCTCGTCCACGACCAGGATGTCGGCCTCCAGGTGGGCGGCGACCGAGAACGCGAGCCGGACGTACATCCCCGATGAGTATCGCTTCACTGGCGTGTCCAGGAAGCGTTCGACCTCGGCAAAGGCGACGATCTCGTCGAACTTCCGGACGATCTCCGCCTTCGCCATCCCCAGAATCGCTCCGTTGAGGTAGATGTTCTCGCGCCCGGTAAGCTCGGGATGGAAGCCAGTACCGACCTCTAGTAGGCTGGCGACCCGTCCTCGGATTGCTACGCTACCGGCGCTGGGCTCCGTGATGCGGCTCAGGATCTTCAATAGCGTGGACTTCCCTGCCCCATTGCGCCCGATGATCCCCACACGCTCGCCCTGTCCAATGACGAAGGACACCCCGTTCAAGGCCCAGAAGGCCTCCTGGGACGTAGTGCTGGCGACGTGCCGCCCCAGGACCCGCTGCGCGAGGCGCATCGTGCCCTCGGCAAGCACATCGCGCAGGGACGTGTAGCGCCCTTGAGATTGGTGGCGCAGCACGTACTGCTTGCCCAAGCCACGCGCTTCGACTGCTGGATCCATGAATCGCTATATGACGTCCGCGAACGTTCGCTCGGTGTGCCTGAAGTAGCGCAGACCGGAAACGAGAATGACGGCGGAAATGAGTGCGCTCAACACCACGCTCGGCCAGTAGATGTCGCCCGCCCCACCGAGCAGTGCCCAGCGGAACCCGTCGATGACCCCAACCACGGGGTTGAGCGAATACAGCAGCCTCCATTCCTCGGGCACGATCGCGCTGCTGAATCCCACCGGTGAAATGAAGAGACCGACCTGAATCATGAACGGGACCACGTAGCGGAAATCCCGATACCGCACGTTGAGCGCTGCGAGCCAGAGGATGAAACCCACCGAAACGGCCATGGCAAGCAAGAGAATCAAGGGCAGCGCCAGGATCGACCAGTCGGGCCACCATCGATACCAGACCACGAGCCCTGACAGCAGCACCAGCGAAATCAGGAAGTCGACCAGGCTCACCATCACGGCACTCATCGGTACGATTACGCGCGGGAAGTAGACCTTCGAGATGATGTTTGCGTTCTGGATGAGGCTGTTGCTTCCCTCGCCCACGGCTGTCGACATGAATTGCCAGGGCAGCAATGCTGCGAATACCAGGATCGGATAAGGAACCCCGTCCGCAGGCAGTTTCGCGAGCTTGCCAAATACGAACGTGAAGATCGCCATAGTCAGCAATGGACGGATCACACTCCAGGCTACTCCTATCACCGCCTGCTTGTAGCGCACCAGGATGTCGCGCCAAGCCAGAAAAAAAAACAATTCGCGATAGCCCCACAGATCCCGCCAGTAGTGCCGCTCCGTCCGACCGGCCTCGATCACGAGCACCGGACCGTTACGCGTCATCGCGGTTCCTGCCAAGGCCGCGGTTCCTGCCAAGGCGTATCTGCAGCAATCGGGCTGGAGGCGACGAACTTGCCAAGCGTGCAAACGGGCGGGCAACCGGGTTCTTTGTCATCCCAAAATCTACCACGAACCGCAGGACATGGGTCTCGCCGCCGCATGGGCGCGGGGACCGCTATCGGCGACTGATCTCCCGCCATATCAGACCCGCGCTGTAGCGGATACTTTCTTCGCGCCAGTGCGAGTCGTCATCCGGCCACCACCGGGAGAACAGGTCCGGTGGGGTGGTAGTAGTGTCGATCGAGATGACGTCGAAACCTGCCTCTCGCAGGTCTTTGAGCCAAGGCGAGACCGAAGCGGCCCCACGCTTCCCATTGTGCATGCTGAACAACAGCAATCGCACGTCCCGGGCGGCCAACACCGCACGATACGAGTTGAATGCCCGGACCGCATGGGCCACGTCGTCTGCGGTCACCGGATCGGCCCGTTGAATCCTTGTGTCCTTGGCCACGAGACCAAGGCGCGCATGCAGGTTCCGATATGCCGACTGCTTCAATGCTCTATCCACCAATTCCAAGATCTCGCGCTGCTCTCCGAGGCCAAGTCGCTGAAGCGTTTGTAACAGGCGCTCGGTGCTCGTCGATGCCAATTTCAATGCGCACCCTCTCGAAGCCAAGCTTCCCTCTGGATACTGGGGCTGGAAACAGGGCTCAAAGATAGGCAGATTCTGCTTCTCCACGTCGCCGGGCCGGAACTCCATAACGACCCATTTCGGCGGCTCACGCTCGAAGCGCTTGTCGGAGAGAAAAGACAGGATATTGAGCGGCAGGCCGGCGCCGTATGCATAGACGCTACAGCCGCATTCGCGCTCCATGGCTGCCCGGATGGTGTCATGCTCGTCGATATTCGAGCCCACGATGTTCGAGTCGCCGATCACTACCACCTCATACGGCCCCTTTCGGCCAGGCGGGTTACGTTGGCCAAACTCATCGGACTGGAGACGAATGAACTTCTTTCTCGGCCCGCGAGGTGCCTGATCGCCCGCCGACCACTTGTCGAGGCGTCGATTCGGATAGAGGGGCCCGGGAAGGAGATAGATCTCACGAATGATCATCGCCTCCCAAAAACGAAAGGTGAACGCGTCGAGCGGGAGCACCAGTAGTTCGGTCACCTGAACCGCCACCAGCGGAAGCAACAGTAATCCGAATTTCAGCCCTATCCGCGTGAACGGCATTTCCGGTCTCGCACGATTTCGGTCGGAGCACCGCACCTGTTCGTCGACAGCCCTCGGGCAGCTCCGACCGCACCGGGCATCACACTGGGTGTGCCCTGTATCATCCTGCCCCGATCGTCCGGCCCCTGCTCCCGACGCCCGGCAAACGCAGGACCGCCTGCCAGCGCAGCTACCACAATGATCTTCACGTCACTAGAGTACCTCGTCTTCCTTCCCTTGGTGTTCATCGCGTTCTGGGCTATCCCCGCCCGGTGGCGCTGGGCGTTCCTGCTCTTCGTGAGCTACGTGTTCTACGCGTTCTGGAAAGTCGAGTACGCGTTGATCATGGTCGTACTCACGATTGTCGACTTCTTCGCCGGGAAGAGAATTGCCGCCGCGCCGACTCTGCGCGCGCGAAGAGCATGGCTCGCCGGCAGCATCGCCGCGAACCTGTCGATGCTCTTCTTCTTCAAGTACTACAACTTCGGTGCGGCCCAAGTCAACGAGCTGATCGCCCGGTCCGGGCTTTCAGGACACGTCCCCTTGGCCGACATCGTTCTGCCGCTTGGAATCTCCTTCCACACTTTCCAGGCGATGAGCTACACGCTCGACGTATATCACAAGCGGGTGAAGCCCGAGAATCACCTGGGCTACTTCGCGCTGTTCATCGCGTACTTCCCCCAGATCGTGGCAGGCCCGATCGAACGCGCCGGCCATCTGATTCATCAATTGCGCCAGCGGGCCAGTTTTTCCTACGCGCAGGCACGGGACGGTTTTCTGTTGATCCTCATCGGATTCTTCAAGAAGCTCGTCATCGCGGACAATCTTGCCGTCTACGTCGACCGATGCTACGGGTCGTGGGAAGAAGTCAGCGGTTCCTCGCTGCTGCTGGCCACCTACGCTTTCGCTTTTCAGATCTACGCCGATTTCTCCGGGTATACGGACATCGCGCGCGGTAGTGCGAAACTCCTCGGCGTCGATCTTGCCGTGAACTTCCGCTCGCCTTATCTGGCAGACGGCGTAGCCGACTTCTGGCGGCGCTGGCACATCTCGCTGACTTCCTGGTTTCGCGACTACGTCTACAAGCCGCTCCGGAGCACTCAAGCGTGGGGCGGGCGGACGGCGGCAGTCTTCATCGTGTTCGCCTTGAGCGGCATTTGGCACGGCGCGAATTGGACGTTCCTCGTGTGGGGCTTGCTCAACGCCTGCTTCTATCTGCTGAACGAGGCACTGACCGCGCTCTTTCCGCGGACTCTGGGGATGCGGGCACTGAAGCCCCTGCGGATCTTTCTGACCTTCAATCTCATCGCGATTACCTGGGTGTTCTTCCGCGCCGATTCGGTCACGTCCGCAGTCGGAATACTCACCAAGATCGAGGAACACTACGTCTTTGGCCTGATGGCCGGTCGCTGGGTCAAGGACACGCTGGGCTATCTCAACGTCGGCATGCTGGCGAGCTTGTTGCTCCTGGTCGTCGAACACTTCTGGCACGGCAGCGATGCGTTGCGACAACGCTTTGCTGCCAGCACGGCTGCACGGTGGACGGCGTATCTCGCACTGTTCTATTCGACGCTCCTCCTCGGCAACCTTGGTGCCAAGCAATTCATCTACTTCCAGTTCTGACCGGCAATGCGGCGGTACCGTTGCGGTACACGTCGAATACGATCGCGGCTCCCGCGACCGGCACCACGGGTTCCTTCGGTACGACGATGTCGACGTCCTTGGACAAGGCCGAGAGGATGTAGAGGAAACGGTCGGACACGAGAAAGTCCACGTTGCGCGCCAGCGCCATGCGTTCGAGAGTCGTGAATCCGAGCGGTTCGATCGGCTGCACGCCGTACCCGGTATCGAAGCCGATCGCGAATCCTTCCACCAGGAAGAACAGTTGGTCCGCCCGTCGTCCCGAGATGGCGCACACCGTCTCCTTCACACGTTCCCAGACCGGCGCAGAAACGCCGGAGGGCAGCGAGACCATCACCGCCTTTCTCAGTCCGCAAACACGCTTGAGATAGTCGTTCGGGGCGATCTCGCTCTGGTAGAACGCTTTGGTGAGCAAAGGGGACTGTGCATCGCGAACAGCCATATGCAGCAGCGCATCGAACGACACGTCTGTCCCGGGAACGGCCCTTGCCCGCGGGACCGTCGAGTCATTCGCACCGTTCGTATCGATGACGATGCCCCGCGTGCGCGTCGCAAGAGACAGCAGGGCGAACGACTCGGGCAACCTTCCGAAGGCGGACAAATCGCGGGAAACGCTCAGGCGATACCATACCTGCCCCACCGTTTGCTCCTCTGCCGCCCGTTCGAGCACCACAACGCCGGTCTCCACCGACGCGGAGGCGTCGAGCTCCATCGTCAGCCTTTGCTTCTCGGATCCGGCGCGCCGCTCCCCCAGTTCGAACTGGGCGGCCCTGAAGAAGAACGCCATCATGCGAAACATCGCGGTCCGCGACACCAGGCGGTAGATCCGGCGCAGCGAGCCCAGTGCCCGTGCAGCCAGGACGACGATGAGAATCGGGCGGTTGCTCACGTGAGTTGCGCCGACCCGGCCATGTGCTCGCTCAACTGCCGGTGCAGCACGCTCGCTTCCTCTTTGCCCCAGAGAATGACCTGGTGCTCGGTCGCAAACGGGTAGCGTCGGGCGCCGACCTCGAGCCCGACGTACTTGGCGGCACCGGCCTCGAAATTGGTGATCACGTACGGCACCGAGGAAAACGTCGCGAGCGCGGAGAAGCCGCTGGACGATCCCATGAAGGCGCGACTCTGCATCAAGATCGCCAGTTCGTCCGCGAGCGTCAGCCCCACGCGCCGTGCGACGGTCACATTCGGATGGCCCAGAACCGACCTGTTCCATTCGTTGAACGAGCCGACGATGAGGAAGGCCACGTGGGGGTGCGACTGCGACGCCATGGAGAAGAACGCATCCCACTCCGGAATCGCGGCTTCGCGATGCGGCGCGGTGAAGAAGTAGCCGCTCTTGCTGTTGCGGAGGTTGACGGTGACTACCTGCCTTCCGGGAAACAGTCGCGCCAGATGTACGATGGCCCGCTTGCGCAAATCCTCCGGCGGTGCGAGTTTGGGCAAATGCCCGTGCCGTTCGAAGAATCGATTGATCGCGCGGTGAGAAAAGAAGTCGATGGCACCACGCGCCTGAGTGAGGAGACTCGGCCAAATCGCCTGGCGTTTGAGAAAACGGGAGACGAGCTGATGGTAGAAGTAGGATCGATCCTCGGTGAAGGTCCAGCGCGACGTGCTGGGCGAGAACAGATAGGCGGGAAACAGTTCGATCAGAAAGTTGCGGAAATTGTTCGTGTTGATGAACGGCTGCAGGCGGGAGTTCGGCGCGCGCGGATCGGACAGGACGAACTGGGCAATGTCCGACTTGTCTCGAACCAGCCGCTCAACCTCCAGGTTCATGAGCAGCGTGAACGTATCCCCAAGAGCATAGGGCGTGATGCCGTAGTCGATGAAACCGTAGACGGACTCGCTCATGATCTCGCCGCTCGCATCCCTGGTTACCCGCACCGGCCTCGCCGCACCCTCAGCTGGCCATGTTCACAAGGCATCTTCCCGTGATGGTCCCGTTGCGCATGCCCGCGATGGCGTCGTTGATCTCGCCGAGACCGAACAGGTCGGTTATCAGGGGTTGCAGCTGAATGCGCCCCGCGTCCAGAAGCTTCTGATAGCGCGGGATGTCCAGATGCGGGATCGCCTCACCCCCGTGCGATCCGCTGATCGTCTTACCGAAGTGCAAAGGCAGCGAGTAGATGTTGATCGTCTTGCCCTTGCGCGGTACACCGACCAGGACCACTCGACCTTGCGCCTTGGTCAGCTCGTAGCCCAGTTCGATGATCGCCGGCTGTCCGGTATTGTCGACGAAGACATCCGCGCCCTGGGCACCGAGAATCCGGATGAGGGATTCCCTTGCGTCCACCGAAGACGAGTCGATCGTGTGCGTAGCCCCCAGGCGCCTCGCGAGTTCGAGCCGATTGCCGTGCAGGTCGACCGCGACGATCGGGTAAGCGGAGAGCAGCGCTGCAGCCTGGATGATGTTGAGACCGACACCACCCGCCCCGAAGACGACGACGGACTCGCCGAACCGGATCTTGGCGTTGTTCTCGGCGACGCCGAAACCGGTCGTTACCGCGCAGCCGTAGAGGGCGGCCACCTGCATGTCGCACGAGTCGTCGATACGCGTCAGACGATTCTCGGAAACGATGGCGTGCCGGTTGAAGGTGGTCACCCATCCGGCATTGAGCGGCTTGCCGCGCCAGCTGTATTTTGGCGGAGCTGCCTCGATACCCTGGCTCTTGCGCCAGTGCAGGACCACCCGGTCGCCGGGCTTTGCGAAGCGCACCGCGGGTCCGATCGCCTCGACCACTCCGGAGCCCTCGTGACCGAGCAGGTGCGGGAGGAACTTGTCCTCGCCCTTCGCACCGTCGATCTCGCCGAGTTGAGAACCGCAGATCCCGCTGTAGTGGACGCGTACCAGCACCTGCCCGGGTTCGAGCGTGCGCGGCAGAGCGACGTCGTCCACGACCAGAGGCTGGTTGAGTCCGACCAGAATCGCCGCTTTGGTGGTATCGGGAAGCTCCATGTCAGGCTACTCGAAATAGATGAACGAATGGTCACCGGTGTAGCCGGTGAGCTGGAACCACCATTCCCACTCTTCGGGGGTGCAGAAGGCCTCGCACGTCACCTGCCAATAGAGCAGATTCGCCTTCTCCACCTCGTTCCGATACGACTCTACGCAGATGTACTTATGCTGTCGGCCTACTCGTTGGATCTCGCGTAACGCCCGGTCCAGATCGTAGTTATGCAGATTGTGTAAGGTGTTGATGGAGTAGACAAGGTCAAAATGATCATCGGGAAATGGCAGAGCGTTTGCGTTGCCGACCTGGAGCCGTGACCTGACTTCGTCCTTCGAGTTCTCGATTGCGTAGGTCGATACGTCCAGACCATAGACCTCCACACCGGGTATCACCAGAGTCCAGTCGTAGAGCAGGAATCCCTTTCCGCATCCCACATCCAGGATCTTGTCGCCGGCCTTGATGCCGTAGCGGTCGGCCATGGCACGCGCCACCTTCTCCCAGCGGCCCGGCAGGTACTTGTACCCGCCGTAGTTGATGCGGCGGTCGCCGTCCCAGTAGTCGTAGCCCCATTGCTTCGCCAACTCGGCCGCTTTGGCCTTCGGATAGTCGGGATCGTTGACGCGCGCGAGGTAGTCCCGGGTGGTGCTCTTGTGAACAGCGGACAGAAAGTCTATGTAGGCCATGATTCACCGACCGTGGATTGAAAATAGCGATGTGCCTTGTCGAGCTGATTGCGCTTGCGTCGCTCAGGGTCCATGCCCGGATCCGCAAATCGCCGGCGCTGCGCGGCATCTGGCAGGAATTCGTTGAGCATGATGCAGCACCACTTGAACTGGAATACCGGCAACAACAGCCGCGCGCGGAGTTCCAGACTCTCGGGATTGGAGGAATAACCGAAAGCGTGCGACACGAACGCATCGAAGTATCGGAGCGGAACCGGGATGGCCGGCTGGCAGAAGAAATCGCCGACCGCCTTTGCTGGGTCGTCCCAGCCGGCGTACTCGAAGTCGATGAAGCAAAGCTCGCCGGATGGCCGCAACAAGGCATTGTGGAAACCGAAGTCCGATGGCGAGACGCACCGGTCCTCCGAGGGCAAGACCGTCGTCAGCGCTCCCGCATCGCAACGCCGCATCAAGTCGCTGCGGACAAGCCGCCAAGCCGCGCGCAGCTTGTGGACGAAGGCCTCTGCCTCCTGGTCGATTTCGGAAATCGCTGCTGCCGCGCTCAAGCGCTGCAGGCGGCGATCCAGCAGATCAAGATGATCCTCGATCGCGAAGCACGCTTCCGAAGCGTTGCGCAGGCCGCCAGCGTGCTGGCGAATGCGCCGGTCGTTCAATCGCACGAAGAATGTCAGCGCCTGCTCGGTGAAATCCTGCGTGACTTCGGCGTCACCGACCTTCCTGCCTTCGACGAACTCGTAGAGACCGAGGTGATGGTGGCGGTCACTTGCGACCGGCCGCGGAACGCAGCGCAGTCCGGCGTCCCAAGCCAACGACAGCAGGTCCCACTCTGCGCCGAGACGATCGCGATCGTCCGACGGATGGCTGAAATAGACCTTGGCGAGATAGCTGCAGTTGCCCGACTTCACGACGAACACCCGGTTGTTGCCGCCTCCGGCCAGGGGCTGGACCGTCACGTCGCTTGCGTCGAGCCCCGCGCGGAGAAGCAGCTCACGCATAACATCGGTTAGCGACTCGCCGTCCATAGCGGCTCGAAGTAGTGGGCGATCTCCCCCCAAGAGGTGAATCTCAACTTGCCGCCCGACTGCGCATGCGCATAGTCGGGATCGAACAGGATGCCCGTGGTAGTAGCCGGGAATGCCGGCGCCGACAGGATCTCGGGCAAATCATCGATGAAGTAGTCGCAACCCAGCGCACCGACGCGGCGCAGTTTGGCCTCCTTGGTAAGTTCGAAGAACACCTCCTGCGCTTCGATGAGACCGGCCCCGACCAGCTGTGTCGTCACCCAGGCTCGCGCGGCTTCGTGCAAATCGTACTGGGGTCCGCGGAAAGGGTGCTTCGTCTTGTGACTAACGATCGCCACGAGAGCTCCCTGTCGTCGCGCCTCTCGCATGAAGTCAATCACGCCTTCATATGCCCGCGCATCCGCCATGCGCGCACCATAGACATAGCCTTGCAGCTCCGTCCACTCGTCCTCGCGGTCCAAGCGGCGCAAGTAGTCGCGAACCGCGAGCTTGGACTCGACGATCCCATCAGGGATCAACCCCTTCTCCTGAGCAGCGCGGTGAAACAGTACGTCGTAGCTGACGATCGTGTTGTCGAAGTCGAGGCCGATCAGCATTCCGCCCGGGCGGGTCATAAGCCCGAGTGATGGAGTACGTCGGCCAACTTCCCGGCGATGTTCTTCGCGGTGAGGCCATAGCGGGCCCGCGCATAGTGCTGGGAACCGATCTCCGGCATGAATTCGTCCGAAGTCCCGAAGCTGACCAGCCGGCCGCGGGCTCCACCACGAGCCGCGAGCCATTCGGCGACGGCACCGCCGAGTCCACCGATGCGGCTGTGCTCCTCCACCACGCCAACCACGGCGAACCGCTCGAATACTTCGCTCAACGTGTCCTGGTCCAACGGCTTCACGGTGTGGAAGCTCTCCACCCTGGCACGAATACCCTGGGCGGCGAGGATGTCGGCGGCTCCGGTGGCGACGGCAAGCACGGTACCGGTGCTGATGAGGCATGCGTCGGTACCGTCGCGGACGGTAATTGCGCGACCGATCGCGAACGCCGGAGGTGTGCTGTGGTTGACCGGTTCACCCTTCTTGCCGATACGCATGTAGGTAGGACCGTCCAGCTCCAGGGCTGCCCGCAGACACAGACGCAGCTCCACCTCATCCGCCGGGGCCAGGACGGTGAGGTTCGGTAGCACGCGCATGATCGCCAGGTCTTCGCACGAGTGGTGGGTTGGCCCCAGCTCGGCGTAAGACAAACCTGATCCGGTGCCGACTATGATCACCGGCGCATTGTGGTAACACGCGTCCACTCGGATCTGCTCGTAGCAACGCGTGGTGGTGAAAGGGGTGATGGTGTAGATGACCGGGCGCTGACCGGACAACGCCATGCCGGCAGCCACACCCATCATGTTGGCTTCGGCCACGCCACAATTGAAGAAGCGCTCTTCGTTGTGCTGTTTGAACTTGTCGAACAACTTGTTGCCGATGTCGCCCGAAAGCAAAACCACGCGCGGGTCGGCCATTCCAAGCTTGGTGATCTCGTCGGCAAACGCGTTTCTCATGGCGTTACCCCCAATTCCCGATGCGCCCGCAATACTTCCTCGTCATTCGGGATTCGGTAGTGCCAGTTGTTGTCGTCCTCCATGAACGACACACCCTTGCCCTTCACGGTGTGCGCGATGAAGGCCAGCGGTTTGTCCCTGTTCCGAAGCGGGCGAGACATGATCTCCATCAGTGCCCGCATGTCATGGCCGTCGATCTCGGTCGCATCCCAACCGAACGCGCGCCATTTGTCTGCAAGCGGGCTGAGCGCGAGGATATCTTCGCTGCGGCCCGTCGCTTGCCACTTGTTGAAGTCCACGACGACCATCAGATTTCCGATCTTCTGTGCGCCCGCCATCATCGCCGCTTCCCACACGGAACCCTCGTTGCATTCCCCATCGCTCAGGAGCGCAATCACCCGGTAGTCGCGCTTCTGAATACGTGCCGCCAGCGCCATCCCCAATCCCATCGGCAGGCCGTGCCCCAGCGAGCCCGTCGCCGCTTCGATTCCCGGGAGATGCTTCGGTGCGGGAGGATGCTCCGCAAACAGACCACCGTCCTCGCCGTAGGAGTCCAGCAGGGACTCGGGATAGAAGCCCCGCATCGCGAGCACCTGAAACAAGGCCGGCGCGCCGTGCCCCTTGCTCAGGATGAAGCGGTCACGGTCCGCGTCGCGTGGCTTCTTCGGCTCCAGGTGCAAGCCGTGGAAATAGGCAGCCACGAGGATGTCCACGCACGACAGGCAGGAACCCAGGTGCGGCGTTTGCGTCCGGCTCGAAGTGGAAATCACTCGTGCGCGGACCGTGCGGGCGAGGCTTTGCAGTTCGTCTATGTTCACTCTGGATGCCTGCGATCGGAACCGGGTTCAGGGTTTGTGTAAGTAGTCGAAAGGGCCGGTTTTCAGACTTTCCAGATTCGTCTTGACCCAGGCAATGCAGTCGTCCAACCCCTGCTCCAACGGGACTTCGTCGCGCCACCCCAGGGCTTGACGCAGCTTGCTGCTGTCTAGCATGTAGGCGGCATCCTTGCCCAGGCGTTCACCGACCACTTCCACGCAGGTGGTGAAATCCGCGCCGAGTTTCGCGCAGATGCGTTCCACCAGCTCGCGGACAGTGACGATCTCGTCGGTGGAAATGTGGTACGTGTTGCCGGCTTCTCCTTCGAGCGCGACACGCCAGGTCGCGTTGGACACGTCGTTCATGTGAATGAAGGATCGCCGGGAATGACCACCTCCATGCAGCTGCAGCTTCCGACCGAGCAGGATGAACAGAATGGTGCGCGGAATGATCCGATACAGCTGCTGCCCCGGCCCATACACGTTGGCCGCGCGGGTGAACACCACGGGAAACTTGTAGGCATCGAAAAATGTCCTCAAGCTCATATCAGCCGCAGCGCGCGACACTGCGTAAGGCGTGCTCGGGTTGAAAACCGTATCTTCCTTGATGAAGCCGCTCGTGCTGCCATAGACCTCCGGCGTGGTCACGTGTACGTATTTCTCCAGGAAATCGCAGTGCCGAAGCCGTTCGTGCAGCCGCACGGTCGAGACGACGTTCGTCATGAACCAATGATCCGGGTTCTTCCAGCTCTCCGCCACCATGCTCTGCGCGGCGAAGTTCACCACGACCGCCGGTCGCTCCTTCCGGACCAGCGCCATGATCTCGTCCAGATCGCGGTTCAGGTCGTAGTTGTAAAAGGTGAAGCGGTCGGCCTTGTCATGCCAGCGATAGGGCAGGAAGGCGCGATGAGGCTCTGGCGATCGACTTGTCCCGATGACCGCTTCGCCCTGCTCGAGCAGGTAGTGGACGAAGCTGGCCCCGGAAAAGGAGTTGCTGCCGATGACGAGTACCTTCGATCGCATGCTCACGGCCGTCCCGCCTGCTCCCGGCGCTCGTACAGCCACTGCATGACCATGTGCCCGACGATCAGTTGCAAGTCCTCTGAGATCTGCATGTCATCCACAGCGAAGTGCAGCGGCACGTTCGCAAGCTCCTTCGCCTTGCCGCCGGAGTATCCGAGGATCGCATACGAACGCACACCCATCTCCCGGGCCTGCTCGAGCACCTTGACGATGTTGGGCGAATTGCCGCTGCCCGACAATGCGATCAAGACGTCGCCCGGGTTGGCCAGCACGGCGAGTTGAAGCGAGAAGATGCTGTCGTAGCCCTCGTCGTTCGCCAAGCAGGTCATCACCGCCCCGTTGGCGGGGAGCGCGGTCACCCGCAGTGCCGACCCCTTCTGTTTCGAGATCCCGTACAGAAAATCATTTGCGAGATGCACCGCGTTGCCGGCGCTGCCGCCGTTGCCGCAAAGGAAGACCTGTCGACGAGTCTTCCAGCAATCCAGTAGATCTTCGGCGAGCTGCGCCACACCGGACCAGTCGGAGGCGGCAAGAACGGCCTGCAAACGCTGCGAGTAGTCGGAGAACCGATTCGCTGCAGTCACCGAACGACCTCTTTCTGCATCCATTTCAAGTTGTAGAAACGCTCGTCGTCCTTGATGTCGCCAGCTCGATACCTGTCCACTATCTCGCGGATAGCGTCTTCGACCGTCTTTTTCGGCTTGAACCCTGTGGCAAGCAGCTTGTCCGAATTCACCCGGTAGGAGCGTGGGTCGTTTGATGCAGTCACCTTGATCTCGGCCGGTACGTACTTGGTGACACGCTTCGCGATGTCGAGAATGGAGATGTTCTCGAAGCCCGCGTTGTAGATTCCTGTGAACCGCGGATTGTCGAGGAAGTGCAGGTAGACATCGGTAATGTCGTCCATGTGGATATTGGGTCGTGTCTGGTCGCCGCCGAAGACCGTGATCACCCCTTTGGTCAACGCCTGCATGGTCAGCATGTTCACCGAGACATCTAGTCTCATGCGCGGTGAATAGCCGCAGACGGTGGCAGGCCGTACGATCTGGACCGACATCTTGTCCGAGTAGCTTAGCAGCACTCGTTCGGCCACCATCTTGGTTTTGTTGTACTCGGAGATTGGCGTCAGATCCAGATCTTCGGTGACCTGATCCTCTTCCTTGACGCCATACACGCTGCCGGACGAGGCGTAGATGAATTGCTTGATGCCGCGCCGCGCCGCGTGGTCGGCCAGTTGCATCGTTGCTAACGCACTCACCTCCCACGTCAACTTGGGATCGAGATCGCCACACGGATCGTTGGCCACGGACGACAGGTGAACGATGACGTCGATCCCATCGAGCGGCACCTCCTCCGGGTTCCGTACATCTCCGCCTATCACGGTGAGATTGGGGTGTGGTCGCAGAAAGTTGCCAAACCACATCGTGTCTACCGCGACGACGTGGTGCCCTTTCTCGAGCAGTTTCGGGACGAGTACGCTGCCCTTGTAACCGCATCCGCCTGTAACGAGTATTTTCACGAGAGACTTTCCTCACTGACCAGAAACGGTTGGCACACAACACGTCGGCGGCGACCAGCCGCCAGCATCGCTAGCGCAATCTTGATTTTTGACATCGCCGCGTGAGTGGCCCGGTAATTCGATGTCACGCGTATCGACGAATATTCAGTCGAGTTCGGCATACTGATCGCTGACGAACGCAGAGTAAGCCGACACAATTCCCGCATGTAGCGACACCCGTTGCTTCCACCCGAGCTCCTGCAATCGGCCTGCGTCCAAGAGTTTTCGCATCGTTCCATCAGGCTTGGTCGTATCGAACACGAGCTTACCCTGGAAACCTACGACCTTCGCCACCGTTTCCGCCAACTCCCGAATAGTCACATCCTCCCCGCATCCCACATTGATAAGCGGCGGCTGGTATTGGGCAAGAATGAAGTCGAAGCGCTCGTCGGGAAGGTTCATCAGCATGACGCACGCATCAGCCATGTCGTCGCTATACAGAAACTCGCGCCGCGGTGTTCCCGTGCCCCACACCACGACTTCGCGCTCGCCCCGCTCCTTCGCCTCATGCATCTTGCGGATCAGCGCCGGCAGCACGTGCGAAGTCTGTAGATCGTAATTGTCGCCCGGCCCGTAGAGATTTGTGGGCATCACGGACAGGTAGCGCGTCCCGTACTGCCGGTTGTACGACCAGCACATCTCGATGCCGGCGATCTTGGCGATCGCATAGGGCCGGTTGGTGGCCTCGAGCGGCCCGGTCAGAAGGTATTCCTCCTTGATCGGCTGCGGGCAATCGCGCGGGTAGATGCAGGAAGAGCCGAGGAACAGCAGACGCTTCACGCCGGCCCGGTAGGCCTCGTGGATGACGTTGGTCTGGATCGCAAGATTCTCGGCGATGAACTGCGCCGGGTAGGTGTTGTTGGCCAGGATGCCGCCCACCTTGGCTGCCGCCAGGAACACGTATTCGGGCTTCTCGGTTTCGAAGAAGCGGCGCACAGCCGCGGCATCGCCGAGCTCCAGTTCGGCGTGGGTCCGCTTGAGGATGCTCCGATGGCCCGCCGCTTCCAGGCGCCGGACGAGTGCAGACCCCACCAGCCCGCGATGTCCGGCCACGTAGACCCTGCTCTGCGGCTCCATGCTCACTCGTGGTAGTCGTACGCCGCAAACCCGTGCTTCTTCACGAGTTCGTCGCGTTCCGCCGCCTTGAGGTCCTCACGCACCATCTCGGCGACCAGCTCGCGGAAAGTAACCTTCGGCTTCCAACCGAGCTTCGTACGCGACTTGGTCGGGTCGCCGAGCAGCGTTTCCACCTCGGCCGGCCGGAAGTACCGCGGATCCACCGCCACGACGCACTTGCCGTTCTCTGCGTAGCCCTTCTCCTCCACGCCCTTACCGCGCCACTGGATGCGCATGCCGAGCTCGGCCGCGGCAGCGTCGACGAAGTCGCGAACGCTGTGCTGCTCGCCGGTGGCGATGACGAAGTCCTCCGCCACCTTCTGCTGCAGGATGAGCCACATCGCCTCGACGTAATCGCGCGCGTGGCCCCAGTCGCGCTTGGAATCCAGGTTGCCCAGGTAGAGCGCGTCCTGCAGGCCCAGCTTGATGCGCGCCATGGCGCGGGTGATCTTGCGGGTGACGAAGGTCTCGCCACGGATCGGGGACTCATGGTTGAACAGGATGCCGTTGCACGCGTACATCCCGTAGGCTTCGCGGTAGTTGACCGTGATCCAGTACCCGTACAGCTTGGCCACGGCATAGGGAGACCGCGGGTAGAACGGCGTCGTCTCCTTCTGCGGGATCTCCTGCACGAGACCGTAGAGTTCGGACGTCGAAGCCTGATAGAAGCGCGTCTTGCGCTCGAGGCCGAGGATGCGGATCGCCTCCAGCACCCGCAGCGTGCCGAGCGCATCGGAGTTGGCCGTGTACTCGGGTTCTTCGAACGACACCGCCACGTGGCTCTGCGCTGCGAGGTTGTAGATCTCGTCGGGCTGCACCTGCTGGATGATCCGCACCAGGCTCGACGAATCCGTCATGTCGCCGTAGTGCAGGATGAAGCGGCGATTGTCGACGTGCGGATCCTGATACAGATGGTCGATCCGGTCGGTGTTGAAGAGCGAGGTGCGGCGCTTGATGCCGTGGACGGTATAGCCCTTCGCGAGGAGAAACTCGGCGAGGTACGCGCCGTCCTGGCCGGTGATGCCGGTGATGAGTGCTGTCTTGCTCACGAAGGGAAACCGGGGTTCGGGAAGACGGCTGATTATAATGACTTCTCCTGCCATTCGATCGATCGCCGGGCCCTGTTCCCTGCGCCTCGTGCCCTCCATCCTTCTCGTCAAGACGTCATCGCTCGGCGACGTAGTGCACAACCTGCCCGTGGTGAGCGATCTGCGGCGCGCGCTGCCGGACGTTGCCATCGACTGGGCCGTCGAGGAAGCATTCACCGCCATCCCGGCGCTGCATCGCGGTCTCAAGCGCGTGATCGCGTGCGCTCCGCGAAGGTGGCGGCGACGCCTCTGGACACCTTCGACGTGGCAGGAGATCGGTGATTTGCGCGGTGTGTTTCGCGAGGGCGCGTATGACCACGTGATCGATACGCAGGGGCTCCTCAAGAGCGCGCTGATCGGGCGCTTGGCACCGGGCTTCCGCCACGGGCTGGACTGGCGCAGCTCGCGCGAACCGCTGCGCTGGGCGTATGACCGTACGTATTCGGTCCCTTGGGGGCGCCACGCGGTCGAACGCAACCGGTCGCTGGCGGCCCAGGCGCTCGGCTATGCGGTGGAGGGTCCGCCGGACTACGGCATCGACGCGCCCGCCTTTCCTCCGGGAGAGGCGGACGACGATTCGCCCGCCGAGGACCGGCGCCCCTGGCTCGACGCGACACAGCGCTTCGCCTGGATGCCATCCTCGTCTTTCATGGTGCTCCTGCACGGCACCAGCGCCGAGCGCAAGCTCTGGCCGGACCACCAGTGGAAGAAGCTCGCGGCCCATTTCGGGGGCGCCGGCATCGCATGCATCCTGCCGTGGGGCAGCGCGGAAGAGGAGGCGCGCAGCATCCGCATCGCGAAGGACGTGCCGAACGCGGTCGTGCCGCCGCGCCTGGGCCTGCACACGCTCTCCGGCCTGCTGGGCAAAGCTCGCTGCGTCGTGGGTGTCGACACGGGGCTCGTGCATCTGGCGGCGGCATTGGGGCGGCCCACCGTCGGCATCTACGTTGCCACCGATCCCACCGCCACGGGTGTGTACGCGGGCGCGAATGCGGCGGACGTGGGCAGCGGCAAGGAAGTGCCGACGATGGCGATGGTGCTCGCAGCGATCGGCAGGGTCGCCAATTAGGGCCCCGTGCGGCGCTTTCTCTACACGATGGCGCTGTACCTGCTCGTTCCAGGGGCGCTGTGGCACCTGTGGCGACGTTCGCGCAAGCAGCCGGAATACCTAGAGCACGTCGGGGAACGCTTCGGGCGCTATCCGTTCGAGATCGCGGCCCCCCTCATCTGGATCCACGCGGTCTCCGTCGGCGAGACCCGTGCCGCTGAGCCTCTGGTGAAGGCCTTCAGCGAGCGCTATCCGGACCATCGCATCCTGCTCACCCACACGACGCCCACCGGCCGTGCCACCGGCGAGCAGTTGTTCGGCGACCGCGTCGCCCGCGCCTACCTGCCCTACGATCTGCCGTTCGCGGTGAACCGGTTCCTCGATCATTTCGCCCCGAGCATCGGCGTGCTGATGGAGACCGAGATCTGGTTCAACGTCGCTCACGCCTGTGCGAAGCGTCAGGTCCCGTTGTTCCTGGTGAACGCGCGCCTGTCCGAGCGCTCGGCGCGGGGCTACGGTCGACTGGCCGGCCTCACCCGGGCAGCGTTGCGCTCGCTGCGCGGCATCGCCGCCCAGACGCAGGCCGATGCCGGCCGCCTGTCCGCCCTCGGAGCCACGGGCGTCGAGATCACCGGCAATCTCAAGTTCGACATCGCGCCGAGCAGCGAGATGGAATCGCGTGGCCGCGAATTGCGCGCCCTCTTCGGGCCGTCCCGGCCCATCCTGCTGGCAGCCAGCACGCGCGAAGGCGAAGAGCCCCTCGTGCTGGATGCCTTCGAGCGGATCGGCATCCCGGATGTGCTGCTGGTGATCGTCCCGCGCCATCCGCAGCGATTCGACGAAGTCGCCCGGCTGCTGGATGCCCGCGGCCTGAAGTGGCGACGGCGCAGCACGGGTGACACGGTACCGGCCGACGTCCGCGCGGTGCTCGGCGACAGCATGGGCGAGATGTTCGCCTACTACGGTGCGTGCGATGTCGCCTTCATCGGCGGCAGCCTGCTGCCGCTGGGTGGCCAGAACCTCATCGAGGCCTGCGCCATGGGTCGGCCGGTGCTGATCGGGCCGCACACGTTCAACTTCAGCGAGGCGACCGACCTGGCGGTCGAAGCGGGGGCCGCGGTACGCGTGGCCGATTCCGCCGAACTGGGGGCACAAGCCGCGCTCGTGTTGTCCGATGCAGCGCTGCGCGACCGGATGAGTTCGGCCGCGGCGGCGTTCGCGGCGGCCCATCGGGGCGCCACCGCGCGCACGCTGCAACTCATCGAATCGCGATGGTCCCGCGCTCGGTGACGAGCGCGGTCATGGTCCGGTCGTGATCTTCCACCGGGACGGTATCCACGACCTGCATGGCGAAGGCAGCGGCGACGCACGGCAGTGACGGGTGCGCATCGGCCAGCAGTCGATCGTAGAAGCCGCCACCGTAGCCCAGACGCCCGCCACGAGCGTCGAAGGCAACGCCCGGCACCAGCACGAAGTCGACGTCCGTCAGCGTGACCTCGCGGCAGCGATCCGGATCGGGCTCGCGGATGCCCCAGGTCCCGGATGCGAGGTCGCGATCGAGGTCGGCCACGGCGTACAGGCGCAGTCGCCGCGCCCCGCGGTCCACCCGCGGAAGCACGAGATTCCGTCCCGATTCGAATACGCGGTCGAGAAAGCCCCGGGTATCCAGTTCGGCGCCGAACGACGAGTAAGCCAGCACGGAACGGGCGGCCGTCAGCGCCTCCAGCTGCCACAACGCCGATGTGATCGCGGCACTCGCGTGCGCGCGCACCTGCGCCTCCATGCCGTCGCGGACCGCGAGCACTCGCGCACGCAGATCAGCCTTGGCCTGCGCGACCGGCGACGCCTCCTGCAACGGATCCCGAGCCATCGCGACGTTCGCGAGTCAGGAACCCGCGCTCACGACCCGGCGCTGCTGCCGGGTCGTCACCGACACGGGCGCCCTAGCGCCCTTCGGTCTTGAGAAGACGGTTGACGCCCATGAGGTCTTCGACGGTCAGCCGACCCACCGCCTGCTTCAGCTTGAGCTGGGCCAGGATGGTGGTGTACAGCGCATTCGCGAGATCCTTGCGGGCGTTCGCCACCTGCTGCTGCGAGTTCAGGACGTCCACCTGGGTACGAACGCCGACGTCGCGTCCGAGCTTGGTGGATTCGAGCGAGACCTCGCTCGACCGCAGCGCCTGTTCGAGCGCGCGCACCTGGGCGAGACCGCTGGTCACGCCGAGGTAGGACTGCTGCGTGGCGAGAGTGGCTTGGCGTTTGGAGTTCTCGAGGTCCTGCTCGGCCTTGGTCTTGTTCGCGTAGGCCTCGCGCACCCGCGAGTCGACGATGCCGCCGCTATACAGCGGCATGCTGAACTGGATGCCCACCTGTCCCTGGCGGATCTCGCTGGCGAAGCCCTGCGGGCTGGAGTTCGCCTTGGCATCGGAATAGCTCGCCACCGCATCGAGGGTCGGATGATGTCCCAGTCGTGCCTTCTGGATTTCGCGGCTCGCGATCTCGAGCGCGGTCTTCTGGATCTCCACCTGCAGGCTGGAACCGAGTGCCTGCTCGACCCAGGCGTTGATGTCGGCGGGCTCCGGCGGAGTCAGCGTGAGCGGCCACGTAATGCCGGCGAGCGCCCCCGGGTACTTGCCGATGATCGCCGACAGCGCGCGGTTCTTGACCTCGAGGTCATTGAGCGCCGCCACTTCCTGGGCGTTCGCCAGGTCGAAACGCGCCTGGGCGTCGTTGGTGTCGGTAATGGTCGCCGTGCCCACGACGAAGTTGCGCTTGGCCTGAGCCAGCTGTTCGCTGATCGCGCTCTTCTGTGCCCGGATGAACTCAAGGTTCGCCTGCGCCAGCAGCACGTCGAAGTAGGCCTGGCTCACGCGCACCATGAGGTCCTGGCCGGAAGCGGTGAGCTGGATCTCGGTCACCAGCGCCTGCAGCTTGCCCTGCTCGTAGGTCTCGCGATTCTGCGGGCGATAGAGCGGCTGGGTCAGCTGCACGCCGTAGGTACGGCTGCCGAAGTCGCGTTGGCCTTCGCGGAACAGCGGACTGCCGGGAAACTGGGCATCCGAGTTCGTGTAGTTCAGATTCGCGTTGGCGCTCAATTGCGGCAGCAGGCCGGCCTTGCCCTGCGCGATCTTCTCCTGTCCGGCCAGGAAGCTCGCGCGGGCAGCGGCGTACTGCGGATCGGATACCAGGGCTTCGCGATAGACCGAGATCAGATCGGCGGCCAGGGCGCCGTTGGCGGCAAAGCCCAGAAGTGCGGCGATCAGGAGCCGGGAGGGTCGTTTGCGGGTATCGATTTTCAATCTCCTCGGTAAACCGGCGCGGGTCAGAACACGAAGCGCTCGGGTTCGCGAGCGTGCTGGAGCGCGGGGATGGACGTTTCGAACAGCCCCACCGTGGTGGTCTTGCCGGGGGCGAGACAGGTCACGAGCTGAGCGGTCATGATGGGGGAGCGCCCGACCACGGCGATCAGGCGGCCGCCGGGAGCGAGCTGTGCGGGGAATTCGTCGGGCAGGATGGGCAGTGACCCGGTGACCAGGATCGCATCGTAAGGACCGCTGCGGGCCCAGCCCAGGGCCCCGTCACCGACCTCGAGCGCGACATTGCGGATGCCCTGCTCGGCGAGCCGGACACTGGCGGCGCGCGAGAAGTCGGGGACGATCTCCACGCTGATGACGTGCGCGGCAAGCCGGGCGAGCAAGGCGGTCATGTAGCCCGACCCGGTGCCGATCTCAAGCACGCGGTCGGTCGGGTTCAGCCCGAGTTCCTGAATCAGGCGGGCCTCCAGCTTGGGCGCGAGCATCACCTCGCCCTGCCCCAACGGAATCTCCATGTCGGCGAAGGCGAGCTCCCGGTA
The DNA here is from genome assembly GCA_019745565.1 of Burkholderiales bacterium. Classification (GTDB taxonomy): domain Bacteria; phylum Pseudomonadota; class Gammaproteobacteria; order Burkholderiales. The sequence goes on along the minus strand of JAIESW010000024.1, from coordinate 224,510 downwards.
AGCCGGCGGCACGAAGGACTCGCGCTTCACTTCCAGGACGAGATCCAGCACGCGCTGATCGAGAACTTCCCAGGTGCGAATCTGGCTCTCGACCATGTTCGCGCGGGCGACTTCGAAATCCATTGTGCGACAGGTGGGCAGGGGCCGGGGGACGAACGGCCGATTATCACACAAAAACAATGCCGCCCCAGGGTGAGGCCGGCGACGTTTGCGAGGCCGGCGCGGTTGCGCTACCTTCCTCGACCTGACACAGGGGTCCTGGTCGCGCGCCGCGCGCTGGGTGAGAGAGTCCCTTAGAACCTGATCCGGGTAATGCCGGCGTAGGGAAGATGTCGCCAACCAGCCCAGCACCGAACCTACTTTCCATCGCCGGCGTCGATCCTTCGGGAGGCGCGGGGGTGTTTGCGGACGTGAAGACGTTCTCGGCGCTCGGGGCCTACGGCTGCGGCGTGATCGCCGCGCTGACCGCCCAGAACACCCGGCAGGTGAACGGCATCCACGAGGTGCCGCCCGCCTTCCTCCGCCTGCAGCTCGACACCCTGTTCGACGACGTGCGGATCGACGCGGTCAAGATCGGCATGCTCGCCTCGGCCGAACTGGTCCGGGTCGTGGCCGACGCGCTGCAGCGCCACCGACCGACGTTCGTGGTGCTGGATCCCGTCATGGTGGCCAAGAGCGGCGACCGCCTGCTGCGGGCCGATGCGGTGGCCGCACTTCGTGCCGAACTGCTGCCGCTGGCCACCGTGGTCACGCCCAATCTGCCGGAAGCGGGCGATCTGCTCGGCCGGACCGTCTCGGACGAAGTGGAGGACATGCGCGCGGCCGCTGCTGCCCTCCAGGCGCTCGGCGCGAAGCACGTGCTGGTCAAGGGCGGCCATGGCACCGGAACGACCGTAACCGACGTCCTGTACGACGGCCTCGAAGCGATCCTGCTGTCGGCTCCGCGCGTCGCCACGAGGAACACCCACGGCACCGGCTGCACGTTGTCCTCCGCGATTGCAGCGCTGCTGCCGCAGCGGCCCGCGGTGGTCGACGCGGTACGCGATGCCCGCGACTACCTGCTGGGAGCCATCCGCGCTTCCGGCGAACTCGACGTCGGCAGCGGCCACGGGCCGCTCCACCACTTTCACGAGGTCTGGCGACGACGCCGGGCCGTCACCGGAGAAGCCGCATGAACGCCAACCCGAAATTCATCGCCGCCACGGCGCACGTGGACGAAGCCGCGGTGCAGCCGCTGCCGCGCTCCCGCAAGGTCTACGTCGAAGGCTCCCGCGCCGACGTCCGCGTGCCGATGCGCGAGATCTCGCAGGCGGATACGCCCGCGTCCTTCGGCGCGGAGAAGAATCCGCCGATCTTCGTGTACGACACCTCCGGTCCGTACACCGATCCGCAGGCGCGCATCGACATCCGCAACGGTCTGCCACCGCTGCGCGCCCGCTGGATCGAGGAGCGCGACGACAGCGAGACTTTGTCGGGGCCCAGTTCGCGTTACGGCGTGGAACGCCTGCGCGACCCGAAACTGGCCGAGCTGCGGTTCAACCTGAAGCGCGCGCCGCGGAAGGCAAAGGCAGGGGCCAACGTCACGCAGATGCATTACGCGCGGCGCGGCATCGTGACGCCGGAGATGGAGTTCATCGCCATCCGCGAGAACCAGCGCCGCGATCTTCTCGGCGACCTCGTCACGCGGCAGCATCCGGGACAATCGTTCGGCGCGGCGCTGCCGGCGGCGATCACGCCGGAGTTCGTGCGCGACGAGGTGGCGCGGGGCCGTGCGATCATCCCCGCGAACATCAATCACCCGGAATCGGAGCCGATGATCATCGGCCGCAACTTCCTGGTGAAGATCAACGCGAACATCGGCAACTCCGCGGTCACCTCGTCCATCGGCGAGGAAGTGGAGAAGATGACCTGGGCGATCCGCTGGGGCGGCGACACGGTGATGGATCTGTCCACCGGCAAGAACATTCACGAGACCCGCGAGTGGATCATCCGCAACGCGCCGGTGCCGATCGGCACCGTACCGATCTACCAGGCGCTCGAGAAGGTGGACGGTCGCGCCGAGGAACTCACGTGGGAGATCTTCCGCGACACGCTGATCGAGCAGGCCGAGCAGGGCGTGGACTACTTCACCATCCACGCCGGCGTGCGGTTGCCGTTCGTGCCGCTCACGGCGAAGCGCATGACCGGCATCGTGAGTCGCGGCGGTTCGATCATGGCCAAGTGGTGCCTGGCGCACCACGAAGAGAGCTTCCTCTACACGCGGTTCGAGGAAATCTGCGAGATCATGAAGGCGTACGACGTGTCGTTCTCGCTGGGCGACGGGCTGCGCCCCGGATCGATCCACGACGCCAACGACGAGGCGCAGATCGCGGAACTGAAGACACTAGGCGAACTGACCGACATCGCGTGGCGGCACGACGTGCAGGTGATGATCGAGGGGCCGGGGCACGTGCCCATGCACCTCATCAAGGAGAACATGGACCTGCAGTTGAAGTACTGCAAGGAAGCGCCCTTCTATACGCTGGGGCCGCTCACCACCGACATCGCTCCCGGCTACGACCACATCACCAGCGGCATCGGCGCCGCCATGATCGGCTGGTACGGCACCGCGATGCTCTGCTACGTGACGCCGAAGGAACACCTCGGGCTGCCCAACAAGAACGACGTCAAGGACGGGATCATCACCTACAAGATCGCGGCCCACGCGGCGGATCTGGCGAAGGGTCATCCCGGTGCGCAGATCCGCGACAACGCGCTGTCGAAGGCGCGCTTCGAGTTCCGCTGGGAGGACCAGTTCAACCTGGGTCTCGATCCGGACAAGGCGCGCGAGTTCCATGACGAGACGCTGCCGAAGGATTCGGCCAAGGTCGCGCATTTCTGCTCCATGTGCGGACCGCACTTCTGTTCCATGAAGATCACGCAGGACGTGCGCGACTACGCGCAGGCACAGGGGGTGTCGACGGACGAGGCGCTGAAAAAGGGCATGGAGGAGAAGGCCGTCGAGTTCGTGCGGCAGGGTGGGGAGATTTATCGGCCGGCTTAGCGATAGCGCTGGCCCCCATCCCAGCCTTCCCCCAACGAAGTTGGGGGAAGGGGCGTACACCCCCTCCCCCGGCTTCGCCGGGGGAGGGCTGGGGTGGGGGCAAGAGTGCGAGCAGCCAGTCAGGCCGCCTAAGCCGCCTGCAGAAACCGCATCGGATCCACGCCCCACTTCTCCGGGAGTTCGTGGCTCGTGATGCGATCGCTGCCGCGCGTGAGGTCCAGTTCCTCGGGCTTGATGTAGCAGTTGGCGCGTGTGCTGAAGAAGACGCGCACCCGCGGTGCCAGGAGATTGCCGTCGGTCTGGTCGGTGACGACTCCCAGTCGCCCGCTTTCCAGCATCACCAGCGTGCCCACCGGATAGATCCCGATGCAGCGCATGAAGTGGTGAACCAGCTTCTCCTCGAAGTGGAACTTGCTCCACTCGAACATCTTGCGCAGCGCCTCGGTGGGCGCCATTCCCTTGTGATAGACGCGATCCGAGGTGATGGCGTCGTACACGTCGACGATCGCGGACATCTTCGCGAGCGTGGAGATGCGGTCCTGCGTGAGCTTGTGCGGGTAGCCCGAACCATCGATCCGCTCATGGTGATGCAGCGTGATGTCGAGCGGGATCTCGCCGACGGCACCGGAGGCAACCAGGATCGCATGGCCTTCTTCCGGGTGATGGCGGATGACGGCGAATTCCTCTTCGGTCAGCTTGCCGGGCTTGTTCAGCACCTTGTCGGGGATCTTCATCTTGCCCACGTCGTGCATCAGCCCGCCGATGCCCGCCTGCCGCACGATCTCGGCTTCGAGGCCGAGATGTCGCGCGAACGTCACCATCATCGTGCCCACGGCGACGCAATGCATGTAAGTGTAGTCGTCCGCGTCCTTCAATCGCAGCAACGACAGCAGCGCGCCGTTGTTGCGCGCGACCGACGCGGTGATGTCCGTGACCACCGCCTCGATGTCGGCGACCTGGACGGCCCGGCCCAGACGAGCGTCGTTCATCACGTTGCGGACGACCCGGCCGGCCTGCTCGTGGATGCGTTGTGCCCGCGCCAACTCCTCGATGGCAGAGACCTTGATCGGCTCCGGGGCCGGCGCGGCTGCGAGCTCGAGCATGCGATGCTCGGTCTCGGCGCGTACCTCGGATTCCGTAGGCGCATCGACGACGTCGAGGCCCTTGTCGGTATCGATGTAGACCTCGGGGATGCCGGCTTCGTGGATCTTGCCGATATCCGCGGGATCCTTGAGCAGGAACTTGCTGCGCGCGAACGGATGGGACATCCAGTCGCAGTTGAGGTCGTGGATGTACATCCCGGGCTGCAGCTGCCCGATGAGTATCTTCTTGATCATGCAGCAGGTGGTGCGATCGGGTAGCGGTTCGGCGTTACTGTCGGCCGACGTGCCATTAACGTCCGGAAGACATCGAACTTGATGACGGGGCCGCCGCTATAATCCGCCGCCGCCATGGATCCGATACTGCTCTTGAAGGCCCTCATCCTCGGTGTGGTCGAAGGCCTGACCGAATTCCTGCCGATCTCCAGCACCGGGCACCTCATCATCGTGGGGGCTCTGCTCGACTTCAACGACGACAAGGGCAAGCTGTTCGAGATCGTCATCCAGTTGGGAGCGATCGTCGCGGTCGTCTGGGAGTATCGCGCGCGGCTGACGAACGTCGCAGTGAGCCTCGGCAACTCGGCCTCGTCACGCCGGTTCGTCCTCAACCTGGCTATCGCGTTCCTGCCGGCGGCCATCCTCGGGCTCGCGTTCGGCTCGGCCATCAAGCGCCACCTGTTCCATCCGGTGCCGGTCGCGGCGGCCTTCATCGTCGGCGGTCTGCTGATCCTCTGGGCCGAGCGGCGCAAGCACGTGATCCGCGTCCAGGAAGTGGAGGCGATGGGCCCGGCAGACGCCCTCAAGGTGGGGCTCGCCCAGGCGCTCGCGCTGATTCCGGGCACGTCGCGGTCGGGGGCCACGATCATCGGCGGCCTCTTCTTCGGGCTGTCCCGCCGTGCCGCGACCGAGTTCTCGTTCTTCCTCGCGATCCCGACGCTGACCGCCGCCGCGCTCTACGACCTCTACAAGCACCGGAGCCTGCTCGGCACCGATGACCTGGCATTGTTCGGCGTGGGCTTCGTCGCAGCGTTCGTGAGTGCCCTGCTGGCCGTGCGTGCCTTGATCCGCTACGTGGCCCACCACGACTTCACGGTGTTCGTGTGGTACCGGATCGCGTTCGGCCTGATCGTGCTCGCGACCGCTTGGTTCGGCTGGGTGGACTGGAGTACCGCGTCCTAAAGCTAAGAACAGCGTGAAACACGAAGGACTCGAAGCCCACGAAGCTGCACGAAGGAACTTCAGAACCCCACCTTGCTTCGTGCTCCCTTCGTGCTCTTCGAGTCCTTCGTGCTGAAAGACTTCCCCGACCGCCCCAGGAACGACTAAGACTGCACCCAGGGCAGCCCCGCCTTCCGCCACCCACCCACCGTACCGCGGTGGCTCAACGCATCCTTGTCGCCCTCGAAACCTTCGAGGACGTTGTACGCCTCGGTGTAGCCCAGCTGCTTCGCCGCCGCCGCAGCGGCACTCGACCGCGCGCCGCTGCGGCACAGGAACATCACCAGCGACTCCGGATCCACCTGCGACTTGAGATCGGCCGCGAACGCCGGGTTCGGCGCTCCGTCCGGCCAGGTCTGCCATTCGATCTCGACGCTGCCGGGAACCCGGCCGACCCAGGTAAGTTCGGCCCGGGTCCGCACGTCCACCAGCTTGGCGCCGGGTGCCAACGACAGCAGCTCGTGGGCCTCGGAAGGGGTCAATGCACCATCATAGGGCAGCCCCAGTTGGCGCGCCCGGTTCTGGGCGCGGTCCAGAATTTCCGTCAGTTTTCCCATGATAAGAGGCTCCATCTCGAAAAAATCCTTGGGGGCTGGCGACCCCTCTGATCGCGGAGAGCCAGGCAGGTCACCGCAATGGATCAAGGACTAGCATTAGAATGCACCGTATTGGTGCATCAATCACAATATCGCACCGAAACGGCGCGGCCGGCACCGGTCCGGCTTAGCTAACGAATTGTGGCACAATGCTTTTTCGCCCAGAAGCCGTGGCACGGAATCTGCGGATTAGTGGCGCCGGTTTCCAATCCAGCGCAATAAACCCCTATTTTTTCTCGCCAAATTCTTGAGTCTCGAGGAGAACCTGAAGATGTCCCCAGCCGAAGTCCTAAAAACGATCAAGGACAACGAAGTGAAGTTCGTAGACCTGCGCTTCACGGATACCCGTGGCAAAGAGCAGCACGTTTCCGTGCCCGCCAGACAGTTCGACAACTCGAAATTCGAAGACGGTCACGCGTTCGACGGCTCCTCGATCGCCGGCTGGAAAGGCATCCAGGCCTCCGACATGTTGCTGATGCCCGACGCTGCTTCCGCTCGCATGGACCCGTTCACCGACGAGCCTACCCTGATCGTGACCTGCGACGTCGTCGAGCCTTCCGACGGCAAGGGCTATGACCGCGACCCGCGCTCCATCGCGAAGCGCGCCGAGGCCTACCTCAAGTCCACCGGCATCGGCGACGTCGCCTATTTCGGCCCCGAGCCCGAGTTCTTCATCTTCGACTCGGTCACGTGGAACGTGGACATGTCCGGCTCCTCGGTGAGGATCGTCTCCGAGGAGGCCCCGTGGTCCTCCGGTCTCGAGATGGAAGGCGGCAACATGGGCCACCGTCCGCCGATCAAGGGCGGCTACTTCCCCGTGCCTCCGGTCGATTCGCTGCAGGACATCCGCTCGGCCATGTGCCTGGCGCTCGAGGAACAGGGCGTCGAAGTGGAAGTTCACCACCACGAAGTGGCAGCACCCGGCCAGTGCGAGATCGGCACCAAGTTCGCGCCGCTGGTCCAGCGCGCCGACTGGCTGCAGATCCTCAAGTACACCGTGCACAACGTCGCGCACTCCTTCGGCAAGACGGCCACCTTCATGCCGAAGCCGGTCGTGGGTGACAACGGCTCCGGCATGCACGTGCACCAGTCGGTATGGAAGAACGGCGAGAACCTGTTCGCGGGCAATGGCTATGCCGGCCTGTCCGAGTTCGCGCTGTACTACATCGGCGGCATCATCAAGCACGCCAAGGCGCTGAACGCGATCACCAACCCGGGCACGAACTCGTACAAGCGCCTGGTCCCCGGCTTCGAAGCGCCGATCAACCTCGCCTACTCCGCGAAGAACCGCTCGGCCTCGATCCGCATTCCGTACGTGTCGAGCCCGAAGGGCCGCCGCATCGAAGTGCGCTTCCCCGATCCGACCGCCAATCCGTACCTCGCCTTCGCTGCCATGATGATGGCCGGCCTCGACGGCGTGCAGAACAAGATCCACCCCGGCGATCCGATCGACAAGAACCTGTACGACCTGCCGCCCGAAGAAGCGAAGAAGGTCCCGAACGTGTGCTCGTCGCTCGACATGGCGCTGGAGCATCTCGACAAGGGCCGCGACTTCCTCACGCGCGGCGGCGTGTTCTCGAACGACATGATCGATGCCTACATCGATCTCAAGATGGAGGAGGTCACGACGTTCCGCATGACCACCCATCCGGTCGAGTTCGCGATGTACTACAGCCTCTGACCGAAAACTCGAGAGGCCGCAGAAAGGGCGGGGGGACTCCCGCCCTTTTTTTTCCGGTCCGGTGCGAAAATGGGAGCCCTCGACAGCCGTCCTTCTCTTCGACCGCATCGTGCGCCCGGCTGCCTGGTACCGTGCGCCCTGCTCGACCATGAAGCCACTCCTAGCCGCAGCCGTCCTGGTCCTTTCGTGCACCGCCGCTCGGGCCGCGGATCAGATCTGCAAGTACGTGGATGGGGAGGGGCGGGTCACCTACTCCACCGCTGCTCCCAAGGGCCACAGCAAGGTCCTCTGCTTCGATCCGATGCCGGAGCGGCGGCCGAAGCCCGTGCCCAAGTCCGCGACCGCCAAGCCGGGAGCAGACGAAGCCGGATTCCCGCGGGTGGATGGAACGACACAGCGCCGGCGCGACGACGACCGGCGGCGGATCCTCGAGCAGGAGCTCGCCGACGAGCAGAATCTGCTGGAGCAGGCCCGCAAGATCCTGGGCGATGCAAGCCCGACGGACGAGCGCCGCGCACAGCCCCTGCGCGAGTCCATCAATACCCACTTGAAGAACATCGAGGCCATCCGCCGCGAGCTCTCGAGCGTGAAGTAACGGCCGCGCGCTGCGAGCATCGCCCCGCGACGTCGCTCGCCGACGGACTGCGATCGGTTGGATCGCTTCTTGCTGCCATGAAGGCAGCTTCTTCCGGCGGTCGCGCATGAATCCCGAAGCCCTGCGCGGTCTCGACCTGCTCGCCGCCGCGGTGATGCTGCTCGATCGACGCCGCGTCATCGAGCACGTGAATCCTGCCGGTGAAAACCTGTTCCAGGTCAGCAAGAACATCATGGTCGGACAAACTCTCGAAGAAGCCTTCGCGGACAGCTCGGAGCTGCAGGTCGCGATCGGCTGTGCCGACCGGGACAACTGCAGCTACACCCAGCACGACCTGACGCTGGTGGCGGCCACCGTGAGCGGCGGCCTGCGCCACCCGCTTACATGCACCGTGACCCCGGTCGAGCTCGACGCGACCGACGGCTTCCTGCTCGAGTTCACGCCGATGCAGCAGCAGCTGCGCATCGCCCGCGAGGAACGCCTGCTCGACCAGAGCCACGCCAACCGCGAACTCATCCGCAACCTCGCCCACGAGATCAAGAATCCGCTGGGTGCGCTCCGCGGTGCGGCGCAGCTGCTCGACCGCGAACTCGAACGACCCGACCTGCACGAGTACACGCAGGTCATCATGATGGAAGCCGACCGCCTGCAGTCGCTGATGGACCGGCTGCTCACGCCGCACCGGTTGCCGCAGCCCACGGCGCTCAATATCCACGAAGTCACCGAGCGCGTGCGCAGCCTGCTCGTGGCGGAGTACCCGGATCTCCACATCCGGCGCGACTACGACACCAGCCTGCCGCCCCTCACTGCCGATCGCGAGCAGTTGATCCAGGCCGTGCTCAACATCGCGCGCAACGCCGCCCAGGCCATGCGCGGCCAGGGGAACATCACGTTCCGCTCGCGCGTCGCGCGGCGCGTGACGCTCGCGAAGAAGCTCTATCGGCTCGCCATCGTCCTCGAAGTGGTCGACGACGGCCCGGGCATTCCCGAAGACATCCGCGACCGCGTGTTCTTCCCGCTGGTCTCGGGTCGCGACGGCGGCACGGGCCTGGGCTTGACGCTCGCCCAGAACTTCGTGAACCAGCACCAGGGCATCATCGAAGTGGAGAGCCGACCCGGCAACACCTCTTTCACAATACTGCTGCCGCTGCGCGACACGGTCATCGCGTCGGTCGCGCCGAGCACGCAGAAACACTGAGACCATCCCCATGAAACCCGTCTGGATCATCGACGACGACCGCTCCATCCGCTGGGTGTTCGAGAAAGCGCTCACGCGCGAGAACATCGCCTTCAAGACCTTCTCCTCGGCGCAGGACGCACTCGCCGCGCTCGGCGCGACACCGCCGCAGGTGGTGGTGAGCGACATCCGCATGCCGGGCAGTTCCGGCCTCGATCTGCTGCAGCAGATCAAGTCGCGCTTTCCGAATCTGCCGGTCATCATCATGACCGCCTACTCGGACCTCGAGAGCGCGGTCGCGGCCTTCCAGGGTGGTGCCTTCGAATACCTGCCGAAACCGTTCGACGTCGATCAGGCTGTCGACCTGATTCGCCGCGCCATGGAAGAGAGCCTGCGCCAGAGCGACGCGCCGGAGGCCTCCGAGGAATCGCCCGAGATCCTCGGGCAGGCGCCGTCGATGCAGGAAGTGTTTCGCGCCATCGGCCGCCTCACCCAATCCCAGGCCACGGTGCTGATCAACGGCGAATCCGGCACCGGCAAGGAACTGGTCGCTCGCGCGCTGCATCGTCACAGTCCGCGCGCCGCGAAACCGTTCATCGCCATCAACACCGCTGCCATTCCCAAGGATCTGCTCGAATCCGAACTCTTCGGTCACGAGCGTGGCGCGTTCACCGGGGCACAGGCGATGCGCCGCGGCCGCTTCGAGCAGGCCGAAGGCGGCACGCTCTTCCTCGACGAGATCGGCGACATGCCCGCCGACCTGCAGACGCGCCTGCTGCGTGTGCTGTCCGATGGTCAGTTCTACCGTGTCGGCGGCCATCAACCGATCAAGGCGAATGTACGCATCATCGCAGCGACGCACCAGGACCTCGAGTCGCGGGTGAAGTTGGGTCTGTTCCGCGAGGATCTGTTCCATCGTCTGAACGTGATCCGTTTGCGTCTGCCCGCACTGCGCGAGCGACGTGAAGATGTCCCGCTGCTCGCCAAGTACTTCCTCGCGAAGAGCGCACGCGAACTCGGCGTCGAGCCGAAGCGCATGACCGATGGGGCGCTCAAGTATCTCGGTTCGCTCGACTGGCCCGGCAACGTGCGCCAGCTCGAGAACCTGTGCCACTGGGTCACGGTGATGGCGCCGGGCATCAACGTCGACATGCCCGATCTGCCGCCCGAAATCCGCGAAGGCGACGCACGCATGCCGTCCGAGAGCTGGATCGCAGCGCTCGAGCGCGAGGCCGAGAATGCGTTGAACCGCGGCGAGACCCAGATCATGGACGAGATGACGCGCCAGTTCGAGAAGGCGCTGATCCTGCGCGCGCTGGCCCACACCGGCGGTCGCCGGATCGAAGCCGCCAATCTGCTCGGACTGGGCCGCAACACCCTCACGCGCAAGATCCAGGAGCTGGGACTCGAGGACAGGGACCGCGCCGAGCGTCCCGAAGCAGCGGAGTCCTGATCGTCAGGAGGGAACTGGCCCCCACCCGAGCCCTCCCCCGGCAAAGCCGGGGGAGGGGGCGTACACCGCTTCCCCCACGCTTCGCGTTGGGGGAAGGGATTGCAAGGCGGTAGACACAGGCACTCCTTCCCCCGGCTATGCCGGGGGAAGGTTGGGATGGGGGCCGAACGAACTTACGACGACCGGCTTCATCGATCGTCGCACTCCTCTCCTTCCCCCGCGCGAATAGCGTGGGGGAAGGTTGGGATGGGGGCAATGAACCACCCCAGCCGCGCGACCTACGCGCTCACGCGATCTCGGCAATCACGGGAGCATGATCCGAAGGTCGCTCGAGCTTGCGCGGCTCGATGTCGATCCGCGCCGCCTTGCAGCGCGGCGCCAGATGCTCGCCCAGCAGGATGTGATCGATGCGCAGCCCCATGCGGCGCTTGAACGCGTTCATCCGGTAGTCCCACCAGGTGAACGCACCTTCGGGCTGCTCGAAGAGACGGAAGCTGTCCTTCAGCCCGAGCGCCTGCAACGCTCGAAAGGCCGCGCGCTCCGGTTCGCTGCACAGCACCTGCCCCTTCCATGCAGCCGGATCGTGCACGTCACGATCCTCGGGGGCGATGTTGTAGTCGCCGAGCAGAGCGAGATCAGGCGAGCGCACCAGTTCATCGCGCAGCCACGCCGTCAGCGCCTCGAGCCACGCCAGCTTGTAGCGATACTTGTCGGAATCGACGCTCTGACCGTTGGGCACGTACGCGCAGACCACGCGCACGCCGTCGACGGTCGCCGCGATCACGCGCTTCTGCTCGTCGGCGAAGCCGGGGATTCCGAGGCTCAGATCCGCGGCGGGCGCACGCGACAGAATCGCCACGCCGTTGTACGTCTTCTGACCGGAGTAGGCGCAGCGCCAGCCCAGCGCCTCGAGTTCGGCCGCAGGAAATTTCGGATCTTCGAGCTTGGTCTCCTGCAGGCAGACCACGTCGGGCTGCTCGCGCGCGAGCCAGTCGAGCAGGTGCGGCAGCCGCACCTTGAGCGAGTTGACGTTCCAGGTAGCGAGCTTCAACGCCGACCTCGCTTCACGTCGTCGCCGGCTACCGGTTCCACCTTCTCCTGCGATGCTTCGGCCATACCCTCGGTTTCCTCTCCCATGACGCCGGCCGCACTGCGGCCGGCCCGAGCATGGTACAGGGCCTCGTCAGAGACCGAACCAGCGCGCTTTGCGACTCGCCCCGAAGTGCTCCTTGTGTTCGCGCGAAGCGATGTCCGGCTCGTGATATGTCCCGGTGGGTTTGGGACCGGAGAAGAAATCCACGTCCACCCGTCCGATGCGGCCGGCCCCGAATTCGATGTAGCAGGTGCCTGCACCCCCGTAGAGCACACCCTCACCCTGGCCGCGGATGCGTGCGATCAGCGCGGTGGCCACGGCCTTGGCTGCGCCTTCCGCAAACACGCCGGCCTTCGGCGTGCCGGTGGCGGCGATGTCACCGATCGCATAGACATTGGGAAAGGGCGTTTCGAGCGTACGCGGATTGACCGGCACCCACCCGTTTTCCACCATGCCGGCAGCTTCCACCACCGCCGGTGCGCGATGCTTGGGCACCCCCAGGAAAAGATCGTAGGCGAGCTCGCTGCCGTCATCCAGCTTGGCCATGCGACGGCCCGCGTCCACGGCGGCCACGCGTCGATTGGGCATGAAGCGGATGCCGCGTTCGTCGAAGGCCGCCAGGAGCGCCTTGCTGGTTTCGGGTGACGGCGGCACCGGGCTCGGCAGCGGCAGCACCAGCGTGATCTCGCAGCGATCGCGCACGCCGCGACCGACCAGCATGTCGTGCAGCATCAGCACGCATTCGCTGGGCGCGGGCGGGCACTTGTACGGCGCGCCGCATACACCGACCACGGCGTGACCCTGGGCGAACGTGGGCAGCACATCGCGCAGGCGGTTCGCCCCGGCCACCGAGTAGAACTCATCGACGTCCGCGAGACCGGGGGTCGCCGCCAGGTCGTAGTCGGCCCCGAGGGCCACGACGAGAAAATCGCACTCGTGGATGCCGACGTCCGTGGTGACGCGCCGGGTGACGGGATCGATGGCCCGCACCGACTCCCGCAGGAGCCGCACGCCCGGCTTGACGAAGTTGCGGTAGGGCAGCCGCACGGCGTCCAACACCGTGCGGCCGAACATCACGTCCAGCTTCGAGTAGCCGAAGACGAACGCGTCGCTCTGGTCGATAAGCGTGACCTGCACCCGGGCGCCGAGCGACTCCGACAGTAGGGTGGAGAGCTCGAGGCCGGCGAAGCCGGCCCCCAGGACGGTGATCCGCGCGCCCAAGACGCCGCTCAACCGGGCTGCTTGACGATGCGCAGGTAGGGCTTCGGCGACTTCCAGCCCTCGGGGAACAGCTTCTTCGCGTCTTCGTCCGACACCGAACCGGCGATGATGACGTCATCGCCCTTCTTCCAGTTGACCGGCGTCGCGACCTTGTAGCGCGCGGTCATCTGCATCGAATCCAGCACGCGCAGGATCTCGTCGAAATTGCGGCCGGTGGTCATCGGATAGGTGAGCATCAGCTTGATCTTCTTGTCCGGCCCGATGATGAACACCGAGCGCACCGTCGCGTTGGTGGCGGCGGTACGCCCCTCGGACGTGCCGGCCTCGTCGGCGGGCAGCATGTTGTACAGCTTGGCAACGGTCAGTTCGGTGTCGCCGATCATCGGGTAGTTCACCTTGGCGCCCTGGGTTTCCTCGATGTCGCTGACCCAGCGTGCGTGGTTATCCACCGGGTCCACCGAGAGGCCGATCAGCTTGGCGTTGCGCTTGGTGAACTCCGGCTCGATCCTCGCCATGTAGCCGAGTTCGGTGGTGCACACCGGCGTGAAGTCCTTGGGGTGGGAGAACAGGATGGCCCAGCTGTCGCCGATCCAGGTATGGAAGTCGATGACGCCCTGGGTCGTGAGCGCCGTGAAGTTGGGGGCGGTGTCGTTGATGCGAAGCGACATGGCAGTCTCCTGTCGGGGTTGAGGAGCCCGCAGTTTCCACCCGCCGGCCCCGCCTGTCTGTGAGAAACGTTACGCAGGCCTACAGGTTGGCCAGCCGGCGCAGGGCCGCCGCATCGACCACCTCGATCCGCTCCCGCCCGAGCCGCACCCACCCCTGGTCCACGAAGCTCTTCAGCAGCCGGCTCACGATCTCGCGCAGGCTGCCCAGTTCATCCGCGAGCGCCTGGTGCGTGGTATGGATCGGACTCGGCTTGGCGGCGAGCGCGGCGGCCAGCCGCTGGTCGAGCTTCTGGAACGTTACGGCGGAGACCAGTTGCAGCAGGTCCGACAAGCGCTCCGAAAAGCGGCTCAGCACGTGCTCCCGGAAGGGCTCGAGCTGCGAGAACAGCGCGCGAAACGTCGCGGGCGGCAGCACCGCCAGTTCGAGCTCCTCCTGAGCCAGGCAGCGGGCCTGGTAGAGCGACTGGCCGAGCAGGCAGCTGCTGGTGAGGATGCAGGCCTCGCCGGGTTCCACGTAGTACAGGTGCAGTTCGCGCCCGCTGGGCGCGGTCTTGATCACGCGCGCGGTGCCGGACAGCAGCAGGGGAAACCCCATGCAGGGCTGGTTCTCGTCGAACATCAGCGCGCGCGCCGGCACCTTCATGTACGTCGCGGCGGCCAGCAGTTCGTCGAGCGCATCCGCCGGCAGCTCGCCCAGCATCGGGTAGACCCGCAGAATCAGCGCCTTGGTTGTCTGGTCGATCATTCGTGCCCCGTCTCGGCGTCGAGAAGGGCGCCATGATGCTCGATTGCCGGGCGCTTGCGGGAAGCCCGTCCCAGGCCCCGCCGGCCGCGCGGGACGCTACTGCGACGCCGAGGACGCCGGCTTCGGCTCGGCCTGATCGCCGGCCGGCGCCTTCGGCGCGTCCTTGTCCGCCTTCTTCTCCGGCTTGGCCGCAGGCTGCTTCCAGACCGCGGTCTTCGGATAGCCGGCGGCGTCGAGCGCGTTGTTCCACTGCCCGGCCTCCCAACCCTTCACCACGTTGCGGCCCACCTGCAGCACGGGCACGTCGACATCCTGGCTGCCCGTCAGCTTCTTGAGGTCGGCCTGCACTTCGGGATCGCGGGCGTTGCGGGCGGTGTGCGGAATCCCGCGCTTCTCGATGAGGGCGTTCGCCTGATCGCACGGCGCTCCGCAATCGGCGTTGTAGACCGTGACCGGGAAGGTCTTGGCGGCCTGCTGCAGCGCGTAAGGCATCGGGATCGCGTCCGCGGCAGTCTTCACGCGCTTCTTCTCGATGTCCTTCGCCTCCGTGGGTGGCGGCTTGTCGGTGTAGTGCACCTTGCCGTCGGCATCGACCCAGCGGTAGAGCTGCGCCGCCTGTGCGGATACCGCCATGGCGAGAGCCAGTACGACGGGAACGAGAATCTTCAAGTTTGCCTCCATGACCGTGGTCAGGATCAAGCAGACACCATGCCGTTGTGCCGCAGCAACGCGTCGATCGTGGGCTCCCGGCCCCGGAACGCCGTGAAGGACTCGAGTGCGGGCCGGCTGCCGCCGACACCCAGGATCTCCTGCCAGAAGCGCTTGCCGATGACCGGGTCGAGCACGCCGTGCTCCTCGAAGAGGCTGTAGGCGTCGGCCGAGAGCACTTCGGCCCACTTGTAGCTGTAGTAGCCCGCGGCGTAACCGCCCGCGAAGATATGCGAGAAGCTGCTGGGAAACCGGTTGTAGTCCGGCGGGATCAGCACGGCCACTTCGCGGCGCACTTCATCCAGCAGCTGCATCGGCCCGACCGGACCGGCAGGATCCAGTTCGTGGTGCACGCGCATGTCGAAGAGGGCGAACTCGATCTGCCTCAGCGTCTGCAGGCCGCTCTGGAAATTCTTCGCCGCGATCATCTTGTCGAACAGCTCACGCGGCAGCGTGGCGCCAGTGTCCACGTGCCGCGTCATGTTGGCGAGCACGTCCCACTCCCAGCAGAAGTTCTCCATGAACTGGCTGGGCAGTTCCACCGCGTCCCACTCGACGCCGTTGATGCCGGACACCGCGAGATCCTCGACCCGCGTCAACAGGTGATGCAAGCCGTGGCCGAATTCGTGGAACAGCGTGATGACTTCGTCGTGGGTGAACAGTGCCGGCTTCCCGCCCACGGGCGCCGAGAAGTTGCAGTTGAGATATGCAACCGGCTGCTGGATGCCGGCGGTCACGCGCCGGCGTGCCATGGCTTCGTCCATCCAGGCACCGCCGCGCTTGGTCGAGCGCGCGTACAGGTCCATGTAGAACTGCCCGACCAGCTTGCCCGAGGCATCGGTCAGGCGGAAGAAGCGCACGTCCGGATGCCACACCGGCGCCTCGTCGCGCGTGACAGTGAGGCCGTACAGCGTCTCGACGACGCGGAACATGCCGGCCACCACGCGATCCTCGGGGAAGTACTGCTTCACCTCCTGCTCGGAGAACGCGTAGCGCGCGACGCGCAGCTTCTCGGACGCCCACGGGATGTCCCAGGCTTCCAGCGCCGCCAGGCCGAGCGAGTCGCGCGCGAACGTGCGCAGATCCTCGAGATCGCGCTTTGCGAACGGCTTCGCGCGGACCGCGAGATCGCGCAGGAACGTCAGCACCTGTGCCGGCGATTCCGCCATCTTGGGCTCGAGCGAGACCTCGGCGAAGCTCGCGTAGCCCAGCAGCCGGGCCTGCTCACGCCGCAGCTTCAGGATCTCGGCGATGATCGCAGTGTTGTCGAGCTTGGGTTCCCCCAGTTCGGAGGCTCGTGTCACGTAGGCGCGGTACATCCGCTCGCGCAAGGGTCGATGCTCGGCGTACTGCATGACCGGCAGGTACGACGGCATGTGCAGCGTGAACTTCCAGCCGGTCTTGCCGTCCGCCTTCGCAGCCTCGGCCGCGACGGTCAGTACGTCGTCCGGAATGCCCCGCACCGCATCGGCTTCGGTCTCGATGTGCGAGTAAGCGTTGGTCGCATCGAGCACGTTGTCGCTGAAGCGCGAGGACAATTCGGCGAGGCGCTCC
Source organism: Burkholderiales bacterium (assembly GCA_019745565.1). Taxonomy (GTDB): domain Bacteria; phylum Pseudomonadota; class Gammaproteobacteria; order Burkholderiales. The sequence goes on along the minus strand of JAIESW010000024.1, from coordinate 207,658 downwards.
GCGACGGCCTTGTAGCGCGTCTTCTTCTCCTCGGGCAGTTCGGCACCACCCAGACGGAAATCGCGCAAACGATTCTCGACGATGCGCTGGCGCGCCGCGGACAGCGTGCCGAATCCCGGTGCGGAACGGATCGCCTTGTACTTGCGGAACAGGCCTTCGTGCTGCGCCAGCTCGGCACCGTACAGCGACAGCTTGGGCAGGTTGGCGTTGTAGGCCTCGCGCAGCTCCGGTGAATTCATCACCGCGTTCATGTGTGCGACCTGGCCCCAGGCGCGATAGAGGTGTTCGTTCGCGTCTTCGAGCGGCTGGACGAAATCGTCCCATGAGGTGGCGGCAGGGTCGTCCGCCAGGCGGGCAACCAGGGCACGGTTCTCCGCGAGCAGCTGGTCCACGGCCGGCGTCACGAACTCCGCCTTGAATTCGGCGAAGCGCGGGAGTCCGGAGAAATCGAGCAGAGGGTTCATGGCAGGGAAATGGTAGGACGGAGATCAGCCCTCGCCGGGCTGTCCCGAGAGGGCCGGCCCCCTGGCGGGGACCCTTACCTCAGGGTTCGAATACGATGCGGCCGCCGACCAGCGTGGTGCGCACACGGCCCTGCAGCTCATACCCCGTGAAAGGTGTGTTCTTGCCCTGGCTTTTCAAGCTCGCCGCATCGACTTTCCACCACGCGTCGCGATCGAAGATGCACAGGTCGGCCGTGGCGCCCGGCGCCAGCGTAGGCTCCGCAACCTGCAGTACCCGCGCCGGCTGCGCGGTCACCCGCGCCAGGGTCTGCGCGAGCGGCAGCTTCGCCTCGGCGCCCCATTTGAGCGCCAGGGGCAACAGCAGTTCCAGCCCCGTCGCACCGGGCTCCGCTTCGCTGAAAGGCAACTCCTTGCCGTCCTCGTCCACCGGCGTGTGGTCGGAACAGATCGCATCGATGGTCCCGTCGGTGAGCCCGCGCACCAGCGCCTCGCGATCGCGCAGGCTGCGCAGCGGCGGGGACAGGCGGCAGTGCGCATCGAAGAAGCCGATGTCCATCTCCGACAGATGGATGTGGTGCGCCGATACGTCGCAGGTGACGGCAAGACCTTCGGCACGTGCCTTGCGCACCATGTCCACGCCCTCGGCCGTGGAGAGGCGCGACAAGTGCACGCGCGCACCGGTCTCACGGACCAGCAGCAGAATCGCGGCGAGCGAGATCGTCTCGGCGACGGAAGGGATGCCGGGCAGGCCCAGGCGCGTGGCCACTTCGCCATCGTGCGCGACGCCACCACGGGCGAGACCCGGATCTTCGGGACGCAACCACACCGGGAATCCGTAGGTCGTCGCGTATTGCAGCGCGCGCCACAGGATAGTCAGGTCCGCGAACGGCCGATCGTCCTGGGAGAATGCGATGCACCCGGCTTCGGTGAGCTCGGCCATTTCGGTGAGGCGCTCGCCGCGCAGACCCTGCGTGAGCGCGCCGATCGGATGCACGCGCGCGAGGCGCAGGCTCGCCGCCCGGCGCTTCAGCATCTCCACCAGACCCGGTTCGTCGAGCGGCGGTTCGGTGTCGGGCGGACACGCGAGCCGCGTGATGCCGCCCGCCACTGCCGCAGCCATTTCGCTCTCGAGTGTCGCGCGGTACTCGAAGCCGGGTTCGCGCAGGCGCGCCGACAGGTCCACGAGACCCGGGGCGACCACGAGGCCGTTCGCATCGATGGTGCGCTCGGCGGTGAAACCGGGGGGCGCTGCCCCCACGGATGCGATGGTCTCGCCGACGATGAAGAGGTCGGCCTTGCGCTCGGTCCCGGCGACCGGGTCCACCAGGAGGCCGTTGGCGATGTGCAGGTTCATCCGTTCCCCGCCAGGATGGCCATCACCGCCATGCGCACGGCAATGCCGAACGTGACCTGCGGCAGGATCACCGACTGGCCGCCGTCGGCCACGGCGGAATCGATCTCCACGCCGCGGTTCATGGGACCCGGGTGCATCACGATCGCGTCCTTCGCCGCGACCGCCAGCCGTTCCTCGGTGAGACCGTAGGCCTTGAAGTACTCCTGCGCCGACGGCAGCAACGCGCCGTTCATGCGTTCGTTCTGCAGCCGCAGCATCATGACCACGTCCACGTCGCGCAGGCCGGCAACCATGTCGTGGAACACCTTGACGCCGAGCTTCTCCACCTGCGCCGGCATCAACGTGCGCGGACCGACCACGCGCACCTCGGGCACGCCCAGTGTCGTGAGCGCGTGGATCTCGGAACGGGCCACCCGCGAATGCAGGACGTCGCCGACGATGGCTACCTTCAACCCGGTGAAATCGCCCTTGTAGTGACGGATCGTGAAAACGTCGAGCAACGCCTGGGTCGGATGCGCATGCCGCCCGTCGCCGGCGTTGACCACGTGGATCTCCGGCGAGAGATGGCGCGCGATCAGGTACGGCGCGCCGCTCGACGCGTGACGCACGACGAACATGTCGGCGTGCATCGCGGCGAGGTTCGCCACGGTATCGATCAACGACTCGCCCTTGGTCTGCGACGACGTGGCGATGTTCAGGTTGAGCACGTCCGCGGACAGCCGCTTGGCCGCGATCTCGAAGGTCGTGCGCGTGCGCGTCGAGGGCTCGAAGAACAGGTTGAACACCGACTTGCCGCGCAGCAGCGGAACCTTCTTGATGTCGCGCTCGCTCACCGACATGAACGACTTGGCCGTGTCGAGGATCTGCAGCAACACCGCGGCCGGCAGCCCCTCGATCGACAGGAGGTGCTGCAGTTCGCCGCGCTCGTTCAACTGCGGGTTACGCTGCACCGTCGCTCCGTGTGATGGTGAGCGAGAGGCGGCCGGCGGGCGTGCGCTCGACCACCACGATGTCGTCCGCGGACACCTCGAGCGATCCGCCGACGAAATCCGGCGCGATGGGCAGCTCGCGACCACCGCGGTCCACCAGCGTCGCGAGACGCACGCGTGCGGGGCGACCGTAGTCGAAGAGCACGTTCAGCGCCGCGCGGGTGGTACGACCCGTGTAGAGCACGTCGTCGACGAGCACGACGTCGCGCCCCTCCACCTCGAAGGGCATGGCCGAGGGCCGCACGTCCACCTTGAGCCCGCGGCTTTCGAAGTCGTCGCGATAGAAGGCGACGTCGATGGTGCCGATCGGGGTCGGCAAGCCGAGCCGCTCGTGCAGCCGCTCGGCCACCCACACGCCACCGCTGTGGATGCCGATGAGGGCCGTATCGCGACCCACCTGGCCCTGCATGGCGGCGGCAAGCGTCGCGAGCAGTGCTTCGGCGTCAGGCGCAGGCATGGGGTGACTCGAAGAATGCCTGCAGGATCTCCTGCGCCGCAACGCGATCCAGCGCCGCCTTGCGGCGGGCACCATGCACGCCGGCGTCTGCGAGTGAACGCTCGGCTGCATTCGACGTGAGCGTTTCGTCGACGTAGCGCACCGGCAGCCCGAAGCGCCCGTGCAGCTGACCACCGAACTTGCGCACCGACGGGGCCAACTCGTGCTCCGCGCCGTCGCCATGGGCCGGCATGCCCACCACGAACAGCACGGGCCGCCATTCCTCCACCAGGCGCGCAATGCGGTCCATGCGTTCGCCGCGATCCGCGGTATCGATGGTCGTCACCGGGTGCGCGATGCCGACGTCGAAATCGCCCACGGCCACCCCGGTGCGCTTGAGCCCGAAATCGAATCCGAGAACGACGCCGCGTTCGGGCAATCCACCGGCCATGGACGCGAACGGCCCCTCACGCATGCCCGGCCACGTCGGACAGCGTGGCGAGGTTCACGCCCAGCAACTGCATGGCGGCGGCGAGCCGATCCTGCGGAGGGGTGGAGAAGATCACGTCGGGCTTCGCGGCGACCGTCAGCCAGGCGTTCTGCTTGAGTTCCTCCTCGAGCTGGCCGGGCGCCCACCCCGCGTAGCCGAGCGACACCAGCAGATTGCCCGGGCCGTTGCCCTCGGCGACCGCCTGGAGGATGTCCTTCGAGGTGGTGAGTCCCACATCCCCCTGCACCGACAGGGTCGATTGCCAGTCGCCGATCGGACGATGCAGCACGAAGCCGCGATCGGTCTGCACCGGTCCGCCAAAGTACACGGGGGTGTCGCCCACCACGCCGACGCCCGCCTCGATCTCGATCTGCTCCAGCAGCGCCCGCAGGGTCATGTCCGTCGGGCGATTCACCACCACACCGAGCGCACCCTGCTCGTTGTGTTCGCAGATGTAGGTGAGGGACTTTGCGAAATTGGGATCGACCATGCTGGGCATGGCGATCAGAAAGTGGTGGGTCAGGTTGACGGAATCCATGTGTTTCGGCGCCTATTCTACCGCTCCGACGCGGCCGGTTCGATGGTTCGATCTGGCCCGGATGGTGCTACCATCGAACGAACCGGCACGGCTGTGTCGTGCGGACTCGAACAAGGGCGAATGCAACCTGGCTACCGAGCAGGAGATCGCAACCTTCCTGGCGGAGGTGGAACGCCGGGCTTTCAAGCAAGCCATGTTCGCCGTGCGCGACGAACACGTGGCGCTGGATGTGGTGCAGGACGCGATGCTGAAGCTCGCGGACCGCTATGCGGGCAAGCCGGCTGCCGAGCTGCCGCTGCTGTTCCAGCGCATCCTGCAGAACACCGTCCGGGATCACTACCGGAGGCAGAAGGTCCGGTCGCTGTGGACGACGCTGCTGTCGTCGCTGTCGCCGGCCGACGAGGAAGACGATGACCCGCTGGAGCACATGCGCGTCGACGCGGGAGCCAACCGCGACGGCAGCCCCGAGGAACAGGCCGAGCGCGCCCAGATCGCCGAGGCCATCGGGCTCGCCATCGAGCGCCTGCCGGCCCGTCAACGCGAGGCTTTCCTGCTCCGTTACTGGGAGGAACTTGATGTGGCGGAGACCGCCGCGGCCATGGGTTGCTCTGAGGGCAGCGTGAAGACGCACTGCTCGCGGGCGACCCATTCCATCGCCGCGTTTCTCCGGGACAGGGGAATCGAACCATGAACGAGCACGACTACGGCGCAAAGGTGAAGCGCAGACTCGACGCGAGCCTCGGGGACCTGGCCCCCGGGGTGTTGCAGCGGCTCGCGGCAGCGCGCGAGGCCGCCCTGGCCCGCGCCCGGCAGAGCGAGGCGGCGCAGGGGTTCACGTGGTCCGCGGCGGGCATCCGCCTGTTCGGCGATTCGTCGCGGCTCCCCATGTCCCGCCGCTACTGGTTGCCGGCAGCTGCGTTGATCGCCGGCCTCGCGGTCATCGCGTACTGGCACGAAGTGACCAATCAGCCCGAATCCGAGGACGCGGAACTGCTGTCCGGTGAACTGCCCCTCAACGCGTACCTCGACCGCGGCTTCGACCAGTGGCTCACCGACTCGTCGCAGCGCTAGCGTTCGCCCTGCTCCTCACCGCGGGCAGCGCCGGCGCTGCCGACCCGCAGCACGCGCCGCCCACGTGGGTCCAGCTCAATGCGCAGCAGCAGAGCCTGCTGGCACCCTTCGCTCAGGAATGGGACACCATGGAACCGGAGCGTCGCGCCCGTTTGCTGGCGCTCGCCAAGAAGTACCCGACCCTCAGCAAGGAAAAGCAGGAGCGCATCCAGCAGCGGCTGCATCACTGGGCCACGCTGTCGCCCGAGGAGCGCGCGAAGGCGCGGGAACGTTGGAAGAAGATCCAGAGCCTGCCGCCGAAGGAACGCGAGGCGCTGCAGCAGAAATGGCTCGAGTACGACCAGCTTCCCGAGGAACACAAGGACCAGCTCCGGTCGAATCCGCCGCAACAGAAGTGAACGGTGATGCGATGACTGCGCCGACGCCCGCGCCCCTGGCGGGGCTATGGCCGCGATTCGGCGCGATGGTCTACGAAGGCGTGTTGCTGGTCGGCATCGTGTTCATCGGCAGCTGGGTCTTTCTCAAGCTGTTCGGCGATGCATCCCACGGGATCGCGCGGCACGCGTACCAGGGCTATCTCGCGATTCTGTGCGGGGTGTACTTCGTCTACTGCTGGCGGCGCACCGGCCAGACGCTCGGGATGAAGACCTGGGGCCTGCGCCTGGTCCTGACGAACGGGGACAAGCTCCCGCTCGGCCGGGCGGTCGCCCGCTATGCGCTGGCCCTTGCGGGCCTGGTGGCGGGCGGCATCGGCTTTCTCTGGGTCATCGTGGATCGCGACCGCCAGTTCCTGCACGACCGGCTGCTGGGCACGCGGATCGTTCGGGCACCGATCTAGAGCGGCCCCCATCCCAACCTTCCCCCAACAAAGTTGGGGGAAGGAGCCTTGCATCCCCTCCCCCGGCTCCGCTGGGGGAGGGTCAGGGTGGGGGCTGCTGCGCTCGCCTGGCGATCGCTACCGCCGCTCCATGAACACCATCATGCCGAACGCCACGAACAGGAACAGCAGCGTCGGAAATGCCGCACTGAACAGCGGCGGCCAGGCGTTCAGCAGGCCGAGATGGCCGAACAGGCGCGAAGCCAGGTGGAATCCGAGCCCCAGCATGATGCCCGCGAAGATCTTCGCGCTGATGCCGCCCTCGCGGGCGCGCAGGTACGCGAAAGGCAGCGCCAGGATCATCATCACGATCACCGCGAGCGGATAGGTGATCTTGCCGTAGAGCGCGATCTCGTGGCGTTGTGTCGCCTGATGGTTCTCGCGCAGGTGCTGGATGTAGGTGTAGAGATCACCCAGCGACATGCGCTCGGGCACCACCATCAGCACGTTCAGGATGCCGGGGTTCAGCACCGACTGCCACAGGCGTTCCTGCTCGCGTCGCACCACCGTGCGATTGTCCTCGAAGTCCGTGCTGACGACGTCCGTCAGCGTCCAGCGATTGCCGCCCTTGAACTCGCCGGTGCGCGCTTCGCTGATCGACTTCAGGCGATGGCGGTCGTCGAACTCGTAGATGCGCACGCTGGTCAGCACCGCGTCGGTACTGACCTGCGTCACGTTGACGAAGCTGTGGTCGTCCTTGACCCACAGGCCCGAGCGGAACTCCTGGGCGATGATGCCCGTGTTGCGCGCCTTCAGCAGCAGCTTCTGCGCGGCGGCTTCCGATAGCGGCGCGACGAACTCGCCGACGATGAAGGTCGTCGCGGCAAAGGCCAGGCCGAGGGGCAGCACGATCAGGATCATCGCCCGCGACGACACGCCCGCGACCCGCATCACCGTGTACTCGGAGTTCGCAACCAGTTGCGCGAGCGCGAACAGGGTGCCCAGCAGCGCTGCGATCGGAAACAGCTCGTAGACGTGCCCGGGTGTCGCGAGCGCCACCTTGATTAGCGCGAGCATCACCCAGTTGCGGCCTTTGCCGACGTCGGCCAGCTCCTGGATCAGGTCGAAGAACGCGAACAGCATCAGCAAGGCCATGAAGACCAGTGCCGTGGCACCGAATACCTGGCGGGTGATGTAGCGGCGCAGAGTCTTCATGGCGCGGCTTTCTTGAGCCGCAGCAGCGGCGCCACCGATATTCGCCGCCAGAGCAGGATCGCCAGCAGCCCCAGCATCGCGAAGTGCACCAGGGTGGCACCCACGATCGGCGGCAACCGTTCCTGCATGACCCACGACTGGGAGATCGACAGCAGATTGCTGTAGATCATGTACAGGAGAACGGCGAGGATCAGGTTGAGCGAGCGCCCGGCGCGCGGGTTGACGAAGCTCATGGGCACCGCGAGCAGCGACAGCAGCAGGGCCGAAACCGGAATGCCGCAGCGCCAGACCAGTTCGCCCAGATTGCGTGGCGTGCGATCGTCGAGCAGTTCACGCGTCGGCGCCGAACTGCTGGACGGAAAGTACTTCCCCGCCTCCTCGGTCTCGATGCGGATCGCGTAGCGCTCGAACTCGGTGATCTTGTACTCCGCCGAGCCGGGTGTTCCCTCGTAGCGCCGGCCGTTCAGGAGCACCAGGAAGCGGTCGCCATTGGGTCTCGTCTCGGCAAAGCCGCGCGCCGCCACCATCACCCCGGTCTTCTCGTTCTGCTTCGAGTGCACGAAGATGTTGGCGACCATCGAGAGGTTCTCGGTCAGCTTCTCGACGAAGAAGACGCGGTCGGCGTGCTTCGATTCCTTGAACACGCCGGGCGAGATCGCGGTGACGTCGTCGCGATTGTCGAGCTGATGACGGAACTCCTCGGCCTTGCGCACCGCCCACGGTGACAACGCCAGCGACAGCAGCCCGATCAACAGCACGAACGGTGTGGCGTAGACCAGCACCGGCTTCAACCAGGCCACCAGGCTGCGGCCCGACGCGAACCAGACGACCATCTCCGAATCGCGGTAGCTGCGCGTCAGCGTGGCCAGGACCGAGATGAACAAGGTGAGCGACAGCAGGATCGGCAGATAGCGCAGCGCCGCGAGACCGAGCAGGATCAGCACGCCATCGGTGGGAATCATGCCCTGCGCGGCCCAGCCCAGCATGCGGATCAACTGCGTCGTCACGGTGATCGCGAGCAGGACCACGAACACCGCGAGACCGGTGTTCGCGAATTCGCGCAGCATGGAACGCTGGAAGATCACCTTGCGCTTTGACTTTACCCGGAGCGAACACGGATAATCCGGCTCGTTCGATTGCAGAAATTCGTATTGTATTCAGCGCGTTTCAAGCGCGGATCATATCAGTGTCGCCGGGCCGTCCCAAGACGCTGATGCGCCCCCTCGGGGGGCAGCGACCGCAGGGAGCGTGGGGGCTGTCTCATATCAGTGTCGCCGGGCCGCCCCAAGACGCTGATGCACCCCTCAGCAGGCAGTGCGCCCGGGGGCTGTTCAACTTAGGAGCGAACGTGGACTTCAGCATCAGGCAGATCCGGGCCGATGGCGCGAAAGGCGCCGCCATCATCGTGGGCATGTACGACGGCGGAAAGTTCGCGCCGGCGGCGAAGGCAGTGGACCGCGCAGCGTCCGGTTACCTCACGGCATTGCATCGTCGCGGCGACCTCAAGGCGACCGGCGGTGCGTGCACTCTGTTGCACGCAGTGCCGTCGGTGGCGGCGGAGCGCGTGATCGTCGTGGGCCTCGGCAAGGAAGGTGCTCTCACGCTGAAAGGGTTTCGCGAAGCGGTCGCCGCCGCGCTGAAAACCGCCGCCGGCTCCGGCGCGAAGGACGCCACGCTGTTCGCGACCGAATGGGCCGTGACCGATGCCGCCGGCGCCGACCTGGCCCTGCATGCGGTGGCGGTCGGCCATGAGACCGCGTACCGCTTCGACCAGCTGAAGAGCCAGAAGGACGACAACGGCAAGGGCGTTCTCGCGAACGTGACGCTCGGCACCTCCGAGAAACCCTCCGCCGCGATGAACGAAGCGGTGGTCCGTGGCAGTGCGCTCGGAGCCGGTGTGGCGCTGGCGAAGGATCTCGGCAACCTGCCGAGCAACGTCTGCACGCCCACCTACCTCGGAACCCAAGCCGAGCGCATCGGCAAGGCGCACAAGTTCAAGGTCACCGTGCTCGACCGGAAGGACATGGAGAAGCTCGGCATGGGCTCGTTCCTGTCGGTGACGCGCGGCAGCGCGGAGCCGCCGCGCTTCATCGTGATGGAGTATCGCGGCGGCCCGAAGAAGCAGAAACCGGTGGTGCTGGTGGGCAAGGGCATCACGTTCGACACCGGCGGCATTTCGTTGAAGCCCGCCGGCGACATGGACGAGATGAAGTACGACATGTCGGGTGCCGGCAGCGTGCTCGGCACGCTCAAGGCCGTGGCCGGGATGAAGCTTCCCATCAACGTGGTCGGCCTCGTACCCACCTGCGAGAACATGCCGAGCGGCACGGCCACCAAGCCGGGCGACATCGTCACGTCCATGTCCGGGCAGACCATCGAAGTGCTCAACACCGATGCCGAAGGCCGCCTGATCCTGTGCGATGCGCTCACCTACGCCGAGCGCTTCGATCCGGCCGCGGTGATCGACATCGCCACGCTGACCGGTGCCTGCGTGATCGCGCTGGGCCATGTGGCGACTGGCCTGTTCTCAAACAACGACGAGCTCACGCGCGAGATCGCCGCCGCCGGCTCGGCTTCGTGGGATCGCGTGTGGCCCATGCCGTTGTGGGACGACTATCAGGAACAGATCAAGAGCCCGTTCGCCGACATGGCGAACATCGGCGGCCGTCCCGCAGGCAGCGTGACGGCGGCGTGCTTCCTCGCACGGTTCGCGAAGAAGTATCCGTGGGCCCACCTCGACATCGCCGGCACGGCCTGGAAGTCGGGGCGGGACAAAGGTTCCACCGGCCGCCCCGTCCCGCTGCTCACCACCTTCCTGATGCGCCGCGCCGCCTAAGTGACGCAGATCGATTTCTATACGCACGTCTCGAACAAGCTGCAGACGGCCTGCCTCATCTGCGGCAAGGCAATGGGTCGCGGCATGCGGGTGATGATCCTGACGCCGGACGAGGAAACCACCGAGCGGGTCGATCGCATGCTGTGGACCTATCCTGCCACCGGTTTCATTCCCCATGTGCGCGCGCGCCATCCGCTCGCGGCGCGCACGCCCGTCATCGTCGATCACGATCTCGCGTCGGTGGAGCGCGACGAACTGCTGCTCAATCTTCGTCTCGATACGCCGGAGGTCTTCAGCCGCTTCCAGCGGCTGGTGGAGATCGTGAGCACCGACGAACCCGACGTGGCCGCCGGCCGCACGCGCTTTCGCTGGTATCGCGACCGCGGCTACGAAGTGCGGGCGCACGATCTCAGCCAGAGCGGCAGCGCCTGAGACGGCATGGCCGACAGTCCGCCGCCGGGCAATCGCACGCCGGACGAGGTCCTGGGCGAGGCGGACAGTTTCATGTCGCGGCATCGCCCGGCGGCCAAGCCGCGGCCGGTCGATCCGCGCCAGGCAACATTGCCGAACATTCCGACCCTCACGGACGTGGTGTCGGGCCCGTTGCGGGCCGTCGGCGACACGATCCCACCCAAGCCGCGCAAGCCCACACCGCAGATCGAGCAGATCCGGCGGTTGGAAGAGTATGTGTTCTCCCGCATCAAGGATCGCCTCGACGGTGAAGTCGACGCGCTGATCGAGCGCCGCCTCATGCCGGGCGCGGCCGACTCCATGGCGCAGATGGTGAGCGAGGCGGCCGACTATCTGAGGGCCGGGCTGCGCGACATGGTGCGCGAAGCGGTACAGGAGGCGCTGGACAAGAGCGTGAAAGAGCCCAAGGAGGGCGCGGACGCCGATCCGCCGCCTTTGCCGGAGCAGGGATAGTGTGAGTCTCCTCCCCCGTCGACGACAGGGGGAGGATCACCGTGGTGGTATGTGGCGGCGAGATCCGCAGCAGCCGTGGGCCCCCATCCCAACCTTCCCCCACCGAAGGTGGGGGAAGGGGTGTACGTCCCCTCCCCCGGCTTTGCCGGGGGAGGGCTAGGGTGGGGGCAGCAGCGCGGGAAAACGTGAACGCCTCACGCCTCACGCCTCACGCCTCACGCCAGAGACGCTCGCTATAATCGTCGGTTCGCATATCGCTTCGCTGCTCCCCATGGAACTCGCCAAAAGCTTCGAGCCCGCCGACATCGAGCGGCGCTGGTATCCCGTCTGGGAGGAACGCGGCTATTTCGCCGCGGGTGCCGTGGCCGGCAAGCCCGCTTTCGCCATCCAGCTGCCGCCGCCCAACGTGACCGGCACGCTGCACATGGGCCACGCGTTCAACCAGACCATCATGGACGCGCTCACCCGCTATCACCGCATGCACGGCGACAACACGCTGTGGCTGCCGGGGACGGACCATGCGGGGATCGCCACGCAGATCGTCGTGGAACGCCAGCTCGAGGCGCAGGGCACGCACCGCCGCGACATCGGCCGCGAGAAGTTCGTCGAAAAGGTCTGGGAATGGAAGCGCGAATCGGGCGCCACGATCACCCGGCAGATGCGGCGCCTCGGTGACTCGTGCGACTGGAACCGCGAGTACTTCACCATGGACGACAAGTTGTCGAAGGTCGTCACCGAGACCTTCGTCCGCCTGCACGAACAAGGGCTGATCTATCGCGGCAAGCGGTTGGTGAACTGGGACCCGGTGCTGCGCACCGCCGTGTCCGATCTCGAAGTGGAGAGCGAGGAGGAAGAGGGCCGGATCTGGCAGATCCTGTACCCCTTCGTCGACGGTCCTGTGAACGGTGTCCGGGGTCTCGTCGTCGCGACCACCCGGCCTGAGACCATGCTGGGCGACGTCGCCGTGGCCGTGAACCCCGAGGACGAGCGCTACGCCCACCTCGTGGGCCGCAAGCTGCAACTGCCGTTGACCGGGCGGGTCATTCCGGTGATCGCCGACGCCTACGTGGATCGCGAGTTCGGCACCGGTTGCGTGAAGATCACCCCGGCCCACGACGCCAACGACTATCAGGTGGGGCAGCGCCACGATCTCCCGCAGATCAACATCTTCACGCTCGACGCAAAGATCAACGAGAACGGACCCGAGGCCTATCGCGGCCTCGATCGCTACGACGCGCGCAAGCGCATCGTTGCCGACCTCGAGGCCGCCGGACTGCTCGACGGGGTCAAGCCGCATCGCATGATGGTGCCGCGCTGCGGCCGCACCGGCGCCGTGGTGGAGCCGATGCTGACCGACCAGTGGTTCGTCGCGATGTCGAAGCCGGCGCCCGCGGGCACTCTCCATCCCGGCCGTTCCATCGCCGAAGTCGCACTCGACGTGGTGAAGCGCGGTGACGTGACCTTCGTGCCCGACAACTGGGTCAACGTGTACAACCAGTGGCTCGAGAACATCCAGGACTGGTGCATCTCGCGGCAGCTGTGGTGGGGTCACCAGATTCCCGCCTGGTACGACGAACAGGGCAACGTGTACGTGGGTCGCAGCGAAGCCGAGGTGCGCGCCGCCAACGCCTCGCGCCTCGCACCTGACGCCGCACTCACGCGCGACCCCGACGTGCTCGACACGTGGTTCTCGTCGGCACTCGTGTGCCATTCCACGCTCGGCTGGCCCGAACCGAAGGGCGACGACGCGCAGGCCTACGACCTGTATCTGCCTTCGAGCGTGCTGATCACCGGCTTCGACATCATCTTCTTCTGGGTGGCCCGGATGATCATGATGACGACGCACTTCACCGGGCACGTGCCGTTCCGGCACGTCTACATCCACGGCCTCATCCGCGATGCGGAAGGCAAGAAGATGTCCAAGTCCGAGGGCAACACGCTCGACCCGGTGGACCTGATCGACGGCATCGCGCTGGAGCCGCTGGTCGCGAAGCGCACCACGGGGCTGCGCAAGCCCGAGGATGCCCCGCGCATCGAAGCGCGCACCCGCAAGGAGTTTCCCGAGGGCATCCCGGCCTTCGGCGCCGATGCGTTGCGCTTCACCATGGCTGCCTACGCGACGCTCGGGCGCAACATCAACTTCGACCTGAAGCGCTGCGAGGGGTACCGCAACTTCTGCAACAAGCTGTGGAACGCCACGCGCTTCGTGCTGATGAACACGGCCGGCAAGGACTGCGGTACCGACGAATCGCTGCCGGCCACGCTGTCGGATGTCGACCGCTGGATCGTGAGCCAGCTGCAGCGCACCGAAGCAGAGGTGGAGAAGGGCTTCGCCGACTACCGTCTCGACAACGTGGCCGGCGCCATCTATCGCTTCGTGTGGGACGAGTACTGCGACTGGTACCTCGAACTGGCGAAGGTGCAGTTGCAGTCGGGCGACGAAGCGGCGCAGCGCGGCACCCGCCGCACGCTGGTGCGCGTGCTGGAGGCGGTCCTGCGGCTCGCGCATCCGGTGATTCCGTTCATCACCGAGGAGCTGTGGCAGATCGTCGCCCCGCTCGCCGGCAAGTCCGGCGCAAGCGTCAGCATCGCGCCGTATCCGAAGAGTGAACCGTCGAAGATCGATACGGTCGCCGAGAGCTTCGTCGGCAGTCTGAAAGCCCTCACCGACGCCTGCCGCAACCTGAGGGGCGAAATGAGCATCGGGCCCGGCGAGAAGATCCCGCTGATCGCCATCGGCAACGAACCGGTCCTGACGACCCAGTTTCCGTACCTGAAGGCGCTGGCCCGGCTGTCGGATGCGACCGTTGCCACGGCCTTCCCCGACGCCGATGCGCCGGTCGCCGTGGTCGGCGACACGCGCCTGATGCTGCACATCGAAGTGGACATCGCCGAGGAGGTGGCGCGCCTGGAGAAGGAAGCAGCGCGGCTCGCGGGCGAGATCACCAAGGCCGAAGGCAAGCTCGGCAACGAGAGCTTCGTGCAGCGTGCGCCGGCAGCGGTAGTCGCGCAGGAGCGCGAGCGCCTCGCAGGCTTCCGCGCGACGCTGGAGAAGGTGTCGGGACAGCTCGAGCGCATGCGCGCCAAGGCGTAGAACCCGTGGCGGCGCGGCTGGAGTCCGCGTGAGACGGGCCGCGGCGCTGCGCGCGCTGCGACATCGCAGCTTCCGGCTGTTCTTCCTAGGCCAGGGCATTTCGATCATCGGCACCTGGGTGCAGACGATCGCCCTGTCCTGGCTCATGTACCGGCTCACCGGATCGACCACGCTGCTCGGGCTCACGACGTTCCTCTCGCAGGCGCCGGTGCTCTTCATCGGGCCGTTTTCGGGCTGGCTCGGTGATCACTACGATCGGCGGCGCCTGCTGATCGCCACGCAGGCATTGCTGCTGGTTCAGGCGCTGTGCCTGGGCATCCTGGTGTTGGCGGGCTGGTCCGCCCCGCCGCTGCTGCTCGGGATGGCCGCCCTGCAGGGCGTGCTGGGCGGGCTCGATACGCCGATCCGCCAGTCCTTCCTCGGCGAGATGGTGCCCGACAAGACGGACCTGCCGAACGCGATCGCACTCAACTCCTTCCTGATGAACGGCGGCCGCCTGCTGGGTCCGATGGTCGCGGGACTGCTGCTCGCGCAGGTGTCGGAGGGCGTGTGCTTTCTGGTGAATGCAGCGAGCTATGCGGCCGTGGTCGGTGCCGTGCTGGCGATGAAGGTGCCGACCGCCTTGCATGCACAACACGCGCATCGTCGTGACGGCTCGCGGTGGATCGATGCCTTGCGCTATGCGTGGGCGACCCCCGTGATCCGCAACCTGTTGCCGCTCGTGATGGCCACGAGTTTCTTCGCGAGCCCCTACGTCACGCTCATGCCGGCGATCGCGCGCGATGTCTTCGGTGGCGGACCGGGCACCCTGGGACTGCTGGTGGGTTGTGCCGGCCTGGGGGGGGTCACCGCGACCGCCCTGCTTGCCACCCGCACGGGCATCGCCGGCCTCGAAAGATGGACCCTCGCTGCATGCGCGGGGGCCGGTCTGTGCCTCGCAGCCTTCTCTTTTACGACGATCCTGCCGCTGGCCCTGCCGCTCATGGTCGGCGTGGGTGCGGGCATCATCGGCACCGCGGCATCGGTCAACATGCAGTTGCAGACGCAGGTGGACGACCAGTTCCGCGGCCGGATGATCAGCCTCTATGTCATGGCCTTCCTCGGACTCGCCCCGTTCGGCGGTCTGTGGGCCGGCTATCTCGCCGACCGCACCGGTGCGCCGGTGACGCTCGCCATCGGTGGCGTCGCGTGCCTCGTTGCGGCGCTTTCGCTCGGGAGGCGCGTCGCGGTCACACGCTGATCGGCGGCGGCGAGCGAAAAGAAAACGGGCGCCCGAAGGCGCCCGTTCCAGTTTCTGAAGTTCGGCTTGTGGCCGGAATCAGAAGGAGTGCTTGATACCGAAGTAGATCGCGCGGTGATCGGCACCCGGAGCAACCACGGCCGTCGACGAACCGGCCAGGATGTAGCTCGCGTTGTCCTTGTTGGACACCATCGAGCCGATGACCTGGAGTTGCGTCTGCTTGCTCAGGTTGTGGAAGTAGCCGAGACCGAAGTAGGTGGCGCCGGAATCCTTGGCGTCGCCGGTGCCGGTCGTCTGGATCTTGCCGTCCTGGGCGATGCCGAAGTTGGCACCGATGTAGCCGCTGGGCAGGTTGTACTTGGCGTGCAGGCCGTAGGCCGTACGCTTGTACTCGGTGATGACCAGTGCGCCGCCGCTGGACTTGTACTTCAGCTGTTCGACGATCGCGCCGACGGTCAGGTCGCCGAACATCACGCCACCTTGCAGCTTCACGCCGGTGTCGGTCGATTCGGTCGCGGTGCCTGCGCCGGTAATGACTTCCAGACCGAACAGGTCCTTGTGACGCTCATACGCCAGGTTGACGTAGAAGGGCAGGTCGGCCGGCTTGAACTGACCACCCAGCGACATGACCTGCGGCTTGGTACCGTTGCTGCTGGTCTGGTAGGCGTTCAGCGAGTAGGACGCGCCGAAGGTGAAGCCGCCGAAGTCCGGGCTTTCGTACCACAGGTTCTGGTCGGTACGACGATAGAAACCGGCCGAGCCATTCGTCGCATTGACGCCGCTTTGACCGACATCGAACACCACACCGTAGCCGGGCGAACCGAACATCTGGAGGTTGCCGCCGACACCGGCAGCGCCGTCCAGCGGGTCAGCCTGGTACAGGTACTGTTCGTACACGTTTTCGTTCGTACCGAACTTGACCGCACCCCAGCCGCCACCGAGACCCAGGTAGCTGTTACGAGTCCGAAGCGTCGAGTTCGTGCTCTGGATCGGCGAACCGGTTTGCGAAATGTCGATCTGGTACTGGAACAGAACCTTCAGACCATTGCCCAGATCTTCCTCGGAACGCAGATTGATGTTCGAGTAGTTGGACGTGATCCCGTACTGGGAGAAACCTTCCGTCTTGGTAGTTGCGCCGGTCACAGCGTTTCCAGGGCCAGCCGTGCTGTCGCCCGACTGGGTGAAGTACGGACCTGCGTTGACCGTACCGCTGATGGTCACGTCGGCCATGGCGGGCGACGCGAACGCACCGGCCAGGGCTACTACGAGCAGCTTCTGTTTCATGTCATCTCCTGACTTGAGTTGAGACCCACTTAGTCAATCGGGCGCGGAGAACCGCACCTCCCCGAGGCACTGCAAAGGCAGACGCCGTAGCGGAACCCCCCGATCTACCGGAGCGGTGAGCCGATTCTGCCCAGCGCGCAAGAAGGCGGGCAAGGAATTCCACGTAGGAAAGCCACCGACAAGGCGATTCTGTTGTATTTGTGCAACAGTTCTGAGATTGTTGCAGAGCAACATCACGAGATCGCGCAATTTATTCCAAATAAATGAGTTACGCGGTGATGTTGATGTGATCTCAAATCATCGTGCATGTTTCCGGGGCGCGCACTGTGGCGCCGATGCGTCGCCCCGGCGACCACCCCCGAAACGCCCAACAGCGACTATCCGAAGAGCCGCGCGAGTTCCAGTCCGGGATCGGGGGCACGCATGAACGCTTCGCCGACGAGAAACGCATTCACGCCATGCGACCGCATCGCTGCAACGTCCTCGGGCGCATGGATGCCGCTCTCCGTGATCACCAGGCGGTCGGCTGGAATCCGCTTGAGCAGGCTATAGGTCGTATCGAGACGAGTATCGAACGTCCGGAGATTGCGGTTGTTGATGCCGAGCAGGGGCGTCTGCAGCTCGAGAGCCCGATCGAGCTCGGCGCCATCGTGCACTTCCACCAGCACGGCAAGCCCCAGTTCCTGGGCAGTCCGTTCGAGGGCGACCATCTGAGCCTGCTCCAGGGCAGCGACGATCAGCAGAATCGCATCGGCGCCCATGGCGCGGGCCTCGGCCACCTGATAGCGGTCGATGGTGAAATCCTTGCGCAATACCGGCAGATCGCACGCAGCCCGCGCGGCCCGAAGGTAGTCCGGACTGCCCTGGAAGAAGTTAACGTCAGTAAGCACTGACAGGCAGGCGGCTCCGCCCCTGGCATAGGACTTCGCGATCTCAGGCGGATCGAAATCGGCCCGCAGCAGGCCTTTGCTCGGGCTCGCCTTCTTCACTTCCGCGATCACGGCAGGCCGCCCGGCCGCGACCTTCGCGCGCAGCGCCCCGACGAAATCACGGGCCGGCGGCATCGAGCGCGCCTCGCGTTCCAGAACGTCGAGCGGTTTGGCGCCGCCGGCCGCAGCGATCTCGGTTCGCTTGACCGCGAGGATTCGGTCGAGGATGTCTGCCACCGATCAGGCCTTCAGTCGCTGAGTGAGGCTCACGAACTGATCGAGCTTCGCGCGGGCGTCGCCGCTGCGCATGACTTCGAGCGCCCGATGCACGCCGTGCTCATGGCTCGATTCGATGCCTGCGGCGTAGATCGCCGCCCCCGCGTTGAGCGCCACGATGTGGCGCGCGGCACCCGGCCGGTCTTCCAGCGCGGCGACGAGGAGATCGCGCGAGGCCTCTCCGCTGGTCGCCCGGATCGCATCGATGGGCGAAAGCTCGAAGCCGAACTGTTCGGGCCGGATCGTGTACTCGCGCACATGGTCGTCCTTGAGTTCCGCCACCATGGTCTCGCCGGAGATGGAGATCTCGTCCAGCCCTTCCAGGCCATACACCACCATCACGTGCCGGCTGCCCAGGCGCTGCAGCACTCGCGCCTGGATGCCTACCAGGTCCGGGTGGAACACGCCCATCACCTGATTGACCGCCCCGGCCGGGTTGGTGAGGGGGCCGAGAATGTTGAACAGCGTGCGCACACCGAGCTCCTTGCGGACCGGCGCGGCGTGCTTCATCGCCCCGTGATGGGCCGGTGCGAACATGAACCCCACGCCGATCTCGTCGATGCAGCGGGCCACCTGTTCCGGCGTCAAGTCGATCTTCGCGCCCAGGGCTTCGAGCACGTCCGCGCTGCCGGACTTGCTCGAGACCGACCGGCCGCCATGCTTGGCCACCTTCGCACCGGCCGCGGCGGTCACGAAGGCCGCGGCCGTGGAGATGTTGAACGTGTGCGCGCTGTCACCGCCCGTGCCGCACGTGTCGACCAGATTGGTGTGGCTGGTGACCTGCACCTTCGTCGCGAACTCGCGCATGACCGTGGCTGCGGCCGCGATTTCGCCGATGGTTTCCTTCTTGACCCGCAGGCCGGTGATGAACGCCGCGATCAGTGTCGGCGAGAGCTCGCCGCGCATGATCTGCCGCATGAGCGAGAGCATCTCCTCGTGGAAGATCTCGCGGTGCTCGATGACGCGAGTCAGCGCTTCCTGGGGTGTCATGCCGGCGTCCCTTCCACCATGGAACTCTCGAGGAAGTTCTTGAGGAGCGCGTGACCATGCTCGGTCAAGATCGATTCCGGATGGAACTGCACACCCTCCACTGCCAGCGTCTTGTGCCGCACGCCCATGATCTCGCCATCGTCGGTCCAGGCGGTCACGTCCAGCACCTCGGGCTTCGTCTCGCGCTCGATGGCGAGCGAGTGGTAGCGGATGGCGGTGAACGGCTCTGGTAGCTCGCGGAACACACCCTCGCCGCGATGGTGGATGAGCGAAGTCTTGCCGTGCATCAACTGCTGCGCGTGCACGATCCGGCCGCCGAAGGCTTCGCCGATGGACTGGTGGCCCAGGCATACGCCCAGGATCGGGATCCGCCCCGCGAAACGGCGGATCAGCGGCACCGACACGCCCGCCTCCTTCGGCGTGCAGGGCCCGGGCGAAATGACGATGCGTTGCGGCCCGAGGGCCTCGATTTCCTCGAGGGTGATCTCGTCGTTGCGAGCGACCTTCACGTCCTCGCCCAGTTCACCGAGGTACTGGACGAGGTTGTAGGTGAAGGAATCGTAGTTGTCGATCATCAGCAGCATGGAAGCTCCAATCCCGGATGTCGCGGCCGCCGCATCTGCGGCCAAGCCACGGAGTCTCTGGCAGCCGCGGTGTGCCGCCACAAGGGCGAGGAACCGCGGAGGGATCGCCGGTCATGCCCGGCGCGGGCAGGAAAGAACGGTCAGGCGGCAGGCTTGCGCCAGCGCCGGCCCGGGAGCGGGACGATCGAGACTGCGGGAAGGAAAGGCATGCCCGGATTATTCCGGCAAGCCCGGGACGGAGCAAGCCGCCGTCCGTTCAGGTTGCGTTCAGCGTCCGGTCCGTAGCCTTGATTCCGCGCGGGTCACCCGACCCGCTGCACAACCAAGGAGATACGCCATGAACGCCAAGCTCACCCTGACCCTGATCGGTGCCGTCCTCGCCGGCACCAGCCTGACTGCCACCGCGGGCGACCGCCATGGCCGTGGCTGGGACGACCGCGGATTCCATGCTCGCGGCTTCGGCCATCACCACGGGCAATGGCATCACCGCGATTGGCATCCGGCGCCGCGTGGCTACCACCATCGCCCTCCGTATCGTGCGTACGGCGGCTACCCGCCCCCCTACGCCTACGACCGCGATGGCGTGACCATCATCCTGCGCGGCCGCCTGTAACCGTTCGACACCGAAGACACGAGGAGCATCGTCCATCATGAAGACCATCACCGTCGCCGCGATCGCCGGGCTGCTGCTCGGCTCGCCGCTGGCCCGCGCCGGCGCCACCTTCTACGAAGACGCGCGGGTGAAGGACGTTTCGCCGGAGTACGAGAGGATCGCCGTGCCTCACGAAGAATGTCGCTCGGACTACGTACCGAACGGCTATCGCCGGCGCGAATCAGGCAGCCTGCTCGGACCCGTGATCGGCGGGGTGGCCGGCGGATTGCTCGGCGCGCAGGTGGGTCGCGGCAACGGACGCACGGCCGCCGCGGCGGCCGGTGCAGCCATCGGCGCCATCACCGGCGACCGGCTGTCCCGCCGCGACGAGGGTTACGACGACGGCGTACGTGAGGTGCGCCGCTGCCGTACCGTCGATCAATGGGAGAACCGCCTGGCCGGCTATCGCGTCGCATACGAGTTCCACGGCCACACCTACACGACGCTGCTGCCCTACGATCCGGGCTCGCGCCTGCGCGTCAGGGTTGACGTGGATCCGGTCGAATCGTCGCGCGGCACCTGGGATCGTCACGACCGCGAAGAATGAGGCCCGGCATGGCAGCTCCCACGCGCCTTGCCCGGTCTCGCACCATCGGCCATCATCGATCCCATGCGGAAACACGCCCTGCACCGGTGGTGGCCGGCCCTTTTCCTCGCGCTCTCGGTGTCCGTCGCGACGCCGTCGTACGCCCAGCGCGAGCGCGTGTTCGAGTACGTACGTTCTCACGCAGCCGGCGATCTGCAGCGCCTCGCGGAACGGCGCGTGAGCCTGGATCAGGCCGTCGCCATCGTGCAGCGCCAGACCGGCGGCAAGGTGCTCGATGCCCGTCCGCAGGGCGACGGGTATCGCGTCAAGGTGCTCACCCGCAGTGGCGACGTGGTCGTCGTCTTCGTCGACGGCCGGACCGGCGACGTCCATTGAACTGAGCGTCGCAACGATCCCATGCGGCTGCTGGTGGTGGAAGACGAGCCGGAGTTGCGCCGGCAACTGCAGGCTGCGCTCACATC
This sequence comes from Burkholderiales bacterium, assembly GCA_019745565.1. Classification (GTDB taxonomy): domain Bacteria; phylum Pseudomonadota; class Gammaproteobacteria; order Burkholderiales. The sequence goes on along the minus strand of JAIESW010000024.1, from coordinate 186,467 downwards.
ACAGGGCTATACCGTGGACGCGAGCGGCGAAGGCAAGGAAGCGTTGTATCTCGCCACCGAGTATCCCTTCGACGCGGCAGTGGTGGATCTGGGTCTGCCGGGATTGTCCGGCCTCGACGTGATCCGACGGCTGCGCGCCGACGGCAGCCAGCTGCCGGTGCTGATCCTGACGGCGCGCGATCGTTGGCAGGACAAGGTCCAGGGCCTCGAGGCCGGCGGCGACGACTACCTCGCGAAACCGTTCCAGATGGAGGAGCTGCTCGCACGGCTTAAGGCCCTCCTGCGGCGTGCAGCCGGCGCGACGCAGGACGTTCTGAAGTGCGGTCCGGTCGCACTCGACGCCGGCGCGCAACAGGTGACCGTCGACGCGGTCGAGGTGGAACTCACCTCCTTCGAGTACCGCCTGCTCGAACACCTCATGCGGCATCGCAGTCGCGTGCTGTCGAAGGACGAACTCGCCGCGCACCTCTACCCCCACGACGAGGAACGGGACAGCAACGTGATCGAAGTGCTGATCGGCAGGTTGCGGCGCAAGCTCGATCCGGACGGACATCTGCAGCCGCTCGAAACGCTGCGCGGCCGCGGCTACCGCTTCACGCTCGGCTAAAGGCACCGGCGCGCCGTGCGATCGCTCGGATTCCGTCTGACGTTCGCCGCGGGCGCGGTGCTGGTGATCTTCGTCGCGCTATCCGCCTTCGCGCTGGAGCGTGCGTTTCGCGACAGCGCTCGCAGCTCGCGCGAAGAGCGCCTGCTCGCGCAGGTCTATCTGCTGATGGCGGCGAGCGAGGTGGACGACACGGGCCGATTCTCCTTCGCCGACGACCTTCCCGAGCCCCGCCTCGGTACTGTCGGCATCGGTTTGTACGCCACTGTCGTCGACGGCGCAGGCAAGCCCGTCTGGCACACGCATTCCGGCCTCGCCGACGAGCCGGCGCTCAACACCGCGGTCGCACCGGGCGCGAGACGATTCGAGCAAGTCACCACGTCGAGCGGCGACTCGTACTTCGTCCAGAGCTACGGCGTGCGCTGGACCACGCCGCATGGCGCGTTCCCCTTCACGTTCACCGTCGCGGAGGACCTCGAGGCCTACGACCGGCAACTCGGTGTCTATCGACGCAGCCTGCTCGGCTGGCTCGGGGCGATGGGTGTCCTGCTGCTCGTTGCGCAATGGTTCACGCTGCGCTGGGGCCTGCGACCGCTGAAGCGCGTCGCCGATGAACTGACGGCCCTCGAAAGCGGACGCCAGACGCGGATCGCCGGCGAGTATCCGAAGGAACTGGAACGGCTCACCTCCAACCTCAACACGCTGCTCGCGCACGAGCACACGCGTCAGCAGCGCTACCGCGACGCACTGGCCGACCTCGCGCACAGCCTCAAGACACCGCTCGCGGTACTGCGCGGCGCGATGCGAGGCGACGACGCCGAAGCCACCAAGGCCGCGGTCGTGGATGCCCAGGTGGAACAGATGGACCGCATCGTCGGCTATCACCTGCAGCGCGCCGCGACGTCGGGCCGACCCGGTATCGGCGCAGCTGTCGCCGTGCGGCCGGTGGTCGAACGACTGACCGGTGCGCTGGCGAAGGTGTACGCGGACAAGGCGGTCAAGTCCGGGATCGAGATCGATACCGGTCTCCAGTTCCGTGGCGATGAAGGCGACCTGACCGAAGTGCTCGGCAACGTGATCGACAACGCGTACAAGTGGTGCCGCTCGCAGGTGCGTATCGGCGCCGCGGTGACGGACGGTAACCTGGTGCTCACGGTCGACGACGACGGGCCTGGTATCGCCGAGGCGGAAGCGAAACGGGTGCTCGAACGCGGTGTGCGCACCGACGAGACCGTGCCGGGCCACGGCCTCGGTCTCGCGGTGAGCCGGGACGTCGCCGCGTCCTACGGCGGATCGATCGAGATCGGCCGCAGCCCGCTCGGCGGCGCGGCCGTCCGACTGACTTTTCCGGCCCCCTAGGCCGCGCGGAACCGCCCGGTCAGTTCGCCCGGCTCAACCCCGCCTGGGCCATCTCCGCCGCCCGCAGGATCGCACGCGCCTTGTTCTGCGTCTCGGCCCATTCGGACTTCGGCACCGAGTCCGCCACGATGCCGGCGCCGGCCTGCACGAACAACCGGCCGTCCTTGATGACGGCGGTGCGGATCGCGATCGCCAGGTCCATGTCGCCGTTGAAGCCCAGATAGCCCACGGCACCGCCGTAGATGCCGCGCTTGGACGGTTCGAGCTCGTCGATGATCTCCATGGCCCGCACCTTCGGCGCGCCGGACAAGGTACCGGCGGGGAATGTCGCGCGCAGCGCGGCGATGCCGTCGAGGCCTTCCTTCAACTTGCCTTCGACGCTCGACACGATGTGCATGACGTGCGAATAGCGCTCGATCGCCATGTTGTCGGTCACCTTGACCGACCCGATCTCCGCCACGCGACCCACGTCGTTGCGCCCGAGGTCCATCAGCATCACGTGTTCGGCGCGCTCCTTCGGGTCGGCCAGCAGCTCCTCTTCCAGCGCCAGGTCCTGCTCGCGCGTGGCACCGCGCGGCCGCGTCCCGGCGATGGGCCGCAACGTGACCGTACCGCTTTCCAGGCGCACCAGGATCTCCGGGCTGGAGCCGACCACGTGGAACCCGCCCATGTCGAAATAGAACATGTAGGGCGAAGGATTGAGCGCGCGCAGCGCCCGATACAGGGAGAGCGGCGACGCCGGATAGGGATGCGACAACCGCTGAGACAGCACCACCTGCATGATGTCGCCGTCGGTGATGTAGTGCTTCGCGCGTTCCACCGCTTCGACGAACGCGTCCTCGCTGAACTCGGACATCGCAGGCGTCGGCGGCATCGGCAGCTCCGCCGGCATGGAGACGGGCATGCGCAGCGCCGTATGCAGCACATCGAGCTGGCTGCGCGCCTTGGCGTAGGCGTCGGGTTCGCGCGGATCGGCGTAGACCACGAGGTAGAGCTTGCCCGACAGGTTGTCGACCACTGCGAGCCGGTCGGACAGCATGAGCAGGATGTCGGGTGCGCCCAGCACATCGGGCTTTTGCGTCTTGGCGAGTCGCCCCTCGATGTAGCGCACGGTGTCGTAGCCGAAATAGCCGACCAGTCCACCGGCGAACCGCGGGAGCCCGGGCAGCACCGCGGCCTTGAAGCGCGACTGGTGTTCGCGCACCCATTCGAGCGGATCGGTCTGCTCGCTCTGCGACAGCAGCGTGTTGCCGCGGTACTCGCTGCACACGTGGCCACGCACCTCGTAGCGGATCTCCGCGGGCAGGCCGATGAAGGAGTAGCGACCGAAACGCTCACCGCCCTGCACCGATTCGAGCAGGTAGGAGTAGGGGCGATTGCCGAGCTTCAGATACACCGACAGCGGCGTATCGAGGTCGGCGAGGGTTTCCAGCACCAGGGGCACGCGGTTGTAGCCCTGGGCAGCGAGCTGCGCGAATTCCTGTTCGGTCATGATGGCTCCTTAAGATCGATTGCGACTGCGGGAATACGAACGGCGCGCGCAACGCGCGCGCATCAACGCACTGCGGTCGAGCGACGCCAGCGGCGCCACGAACCGATCGCGCGGATCGAGATCCCGGGTTGCGATTGATCGGAAGTCATCGAGAGGAGCTTGCAGCAGCTTTCCGGACGGCAGGAAACGGCCGGACTATAGCATCGGCGCTGCCGGGCGCGAACGTGCCCGGCGGCGCGGCTTACCCGGCGCGGCGTGCGAAGGCATCCTTGGCGAGCTCGGCCCGCATCGCACCGATGGTGGCCCGATAGTCCTTGGTGCCGAAAATGGCCGAGCCGGCCACGAAGGTGTCGGCGCCGGCGCGGGCGATCTCGGCGATGTTGTCCACCTTCACGCCGCCGTCCACTTCGAGCCAGATGTCGCGGCCGCTCGCCGTGATCCGCTCGCGGGCGAGCCGCAGCTTCTCGAGCGCGCGCGGGATGAACGCCTGGCCACCGAATCCCGGGTTCACCGACATGATGAGGATGAGGTCCACCTTGTCCATCACGTGGTCGAGGTAGTCAAGCGGCGTGGCCGGATTGAACACGAGCCCGGCCTTGCAGCCCTGGTCGCGGATCAGCTGCAGCGTGCGGTCCACGTGCTCCGAGGCTTCCGGGTGGAAGGAGATGATGTTCGCGCCCGCTTTCGCGAAATCGGGGATGATCCGATCCACCGGCTTCACCATCAGGTGCACGTCGATGGGCGCCTGGGTGTGCGGCCGTATCGCCGCACATACCAGCGGTCCGATGGTGAGATTCGGCACGTAGTGATTGTCCATCACGTCGAAGTGCACGATGTCGGCGCCGGCGGCGATCACGTTGCGGACCTCCTCGCCGAGGCGCGCGAAATCCGCCGAGAGAATGCTGGGAGCGATGCGTTGCATGGGGCGGCTCCGAACCGTTGCGTGTGTTGCAGCGATTGTAACCGTGCGCGTCTTGAGGGCGCCGCGCTTTTCGGGTGCAATAGCGGCATGCAGCAATCACGCTACGAAATTACGGTCGAGGCACGTTCGGCCTTCGTCCCGGAACAGTCGGACGAGGGCGAGAACCGCTACGTGTTCGCGTACACCATCACCATCAGGAACACCGGGACGATCGCCGCTAAGCTGGTGAGCCGCCACTGGGTCATCACGGACGCCGACAACCAGGTGCAGGAAGTGCGGGGCCTGGGCGTGATCGGCGAGCAACCGTTGCTGCAACCCGACGAGAAGTTCGAGTACACGAGCGGCGCCGCGATCGCGACGCCGGTCGGCACCATGCGCGGCAGCTACCAGATGATGGCGGAGGACGGCACCGCCTTCGATGCGCCGATCCCGGAGTTCATGCTGTCCATGCCCCGGGTCCTGCACTGAAGGCAGGCGTCACTTCTTCTTCGGCCACGTCCACCAGACGATGAAGAGGCCGATGGCGAGGGCGACGGCAGCTTCCAGAATTATCCAGCTCATGATCGATCGATTCCGACAGGCCTCGAATGCGGCGCGCGAGCGCGACGAAGGTCGAGACTCTAACGGACGCACGGGGTTGCGCCTATCGGCAGTGGCGCTGCTGCTGCTCGCGGGCTGCTCCACCATGTCCACCGGACCTATCGTACCCGCCACGCCGCCGGCCCCCGTCACGCCTGCCCCGACCCCTGCGCCTGCCCCCACGCCCGCTCCGGTACCGGAGACACCACCGCCCGCCGTTCCCCAGTTGATACCGGTGCCGTTCACCGATCTCCCGGGATGGGCGGAGGACGACGTTACCGCCGCCTTCCTCACGTTCTTGCAGGGCTGTCCGAACATCAAGTCGCAGCCGCTCGCTGCCATCTGCACGCGCGCCCTGCCGCTCGGCACGGCGCCGGCAGCCGCTCAGCGCGAGTTCATCGAAGCCGAGTTCCAGCCGCACCAGGTCGTGGCTGCCGACGGCAAGACCGAAGGATTGATCACGGGGTACTACGAACCGCTGCTGCGCGGCAGCCGGAAAGCCGACGCGCGCTACCGGTTTCCGGTCTACGCACCACCCGACGACCTCATTTCGGTCGAGCTGGCCGAGCTGTATCCGGAGTTGAAAGGCATGCGGCTGCGCGGCCGCCTGGTGAGCCGCAAGGTCGTTCCGTACTGGTCGCGCAGCGACATCGACAACGATACCGCGCCGCTCAAGGGCAAGGAGATCCTCTGGGTCGACGACGCCGTGGAGCTCTTCTTCCTGCAGATCCAGGGCTCGGGCCGCGTCCGTCTGGAAAGCGGCGAGATCGTGCGCGTCGGCTACGCGGATCAGAACGGACATCCGTACAAGTCGATCGGGCGGCTGCTGGTGGAACGCGGCGAGATGACCATCGACAAGGCGTCGATGCAGGGCATTCGCGCCTGGGGCCGCGACAATCCGCAGAAGCTGCCGGCGCTGCTCGCGGAGAATCCGTCCTACGTGTTCTTCCGCGAGATGCCGAACGGCGCCGGCGGGCCGATCGGCGCGCTGGGAGTACCGCTCACCACCGGGCGCAGCCTTGCCGTGGACCCGCGCGTGGTGCCGCTCGGGATGCCGGTGTACATCTCGACCACATGGCCGAACTCGGAGATGGCGCTCAACCGGCTGATGGCCGCGCAGGACACCGGTGGCGCCATCAAGGGCGCGGTGCGCGCCGATTTCTTCTGGGGTTTCGGCGACGAGGCCGGCGATCTTGCCGGCCGCATGCGGCAGCCGTTGAAACTCTGGGTGCTGATGCCGCGGGTGAAGTGATTAGGCTTCGGAAGGCCCCCATCCAAACCTTCCCCCGGCAAGCCGGGGGAAGGAGTGCCTCCGGTCAGCGATGCCGCGTGCAGTACATCCCCTCCTCCAGCTTGGCTGGGGAAGGGTCAGGGTGGGGGCAGACGCTGCGTCACCGCCGCATCGAATCCGTCTTCGCATCGAACGACACCTGCACCACCAGACGGCTCTTCACCGCCTTGCCGTCGCGTTCACCCGGGACGAAGACAATCGAACGGAAGGCGTCGATCGCCGCCTCCTCGAAGTAGCCGGGCGGATCGGCTTCCACCACGGACGCCTTCACGACCATGCCGAGCTCGTCGATCAGCAGCAGCAGCGTGACGGTCCCGCTCAGGTCCTCGCTGCCCGCCTTGTCCGGATAGCGCAGTTCCACTTCCGCCACGGGCTTCGGAAAGCGGTCGAGCATGCGCGCCGGGTAGAACTCGGGGTCCTCCACCTGCGGCACTTCGATGCCGGGCGGACCTTCCACCGGCGGCGGTTCGACGCGCGATTCGGTTTGCGGCAACGGTTCCGGCGGCGGCTCGGCAACGGGCTTGGGCGGCTCCGGGCGTGGCGGTGCCGACTCCCTCTTCGCTGCCGGCACCGGCTCCTTCCTGGCGGGTACCACGACCGGCTTCGCAGGTGCCGATTCCTGTGCCGTCACGAGGTGCGCTTCGAGCGCACGCCCCGGATGACCGGCGTGGCGCGCCGGTTTGACCGGCAGCCCCAACGCGATCCACGCGTGCAGCGCGACCGACAGCGCCAGAGCGACGCCGAACCGCTGCCAGACCCTGCGGTTGTCCGGCAGCGTGGAACCGTCCATCGCGGCGCCCGCCGAATCGCTCCGATCGAAGGGGCGCCGCGGATCGTCCGCGCTACTTCGCGGGCTGGCCCGAGAACTGGGCTTCGAGCTGCGCCGCGGTCAGCGCACCGGGCACGCGACTGCCATCGGCGAAGACCAATGTCGGCGTGCCGTTGATGCCGCGCTTGCGCCCGAATTCCATCAGCGATTCCACCGGGTTGTCGCAGTCGGCGGTGGCGGTCGGGGCGGTGCCCTTCAGCATGTACTCGTCCCAGGCCTTCTGGCGATTGGGCGAACACCAGATCTGCTTCGCCTTGCCCACCGCCTTGGGATGCAACTGCTCGATCGGGTAGAGCAGGATGTAGATGGTGACGTCGTTCACCTTCTCGAACTCCTGCTCGATGCGCTTGCAGAACGGACAGTCCGGGTCGGAGAACACGGCGATCTTGCGCGAGCCGTTGCCCTTCACCTTCTTGATGGCCTTGTCGAGCGGCAGCGAGTTGAAATCGATGGCGGTCAACTTGGCGCGCGTCTTCTCCGTCAGGTCGACCATATTCTTGGTCTCGACCAGGTTGCCCTGGAACATGAAACGGAACTGGTCGTCGGTATAGATGATGATCGGTTCATCGCCGCGCGGGATGACGATCTCGTAGAGCCCCAGGTCGGGCAGCTTGGTCACGGTGTCCACCGTGGCCTTGGGAAACTTCGCCTGGAACGCCTTCTTCACCGACTCTTCGTCGGCGCACGCCGCGGTCGCCGCCACCAGCGCGGCAACGGAGAGGACGTAGGCGAAAGTTCGCTCGATCATGGATTGCTCCTGGGTATCTTGGGGAGTGGGTTCGACCGCTCAGGCGGCCGCTTGTTGCGCGAGCAGCGATTTCAATCCGGGCACGCGATCGGCCAGACTCAAGCCGGCGTTGCGCAACGCCGCGATCCCCGGCAGACGGCTCGAGAACAGGCGCTGCAATCCGTCCGTGGCCGCGACCATGGCGGCCACATCCTCCCGCCGCGACCGTTCGTACCGCCGCAGCAGCGGCAGCACACCGACATCCCGCTCGGGCCCTCGCGCCGACAGCGTCGCCGCCAGGGTGCGGACATCGCGAAACCCCAAATTGACGCCCTGGCCGGCCAAAGGATGAAGATTATGGGCAGCGTCCCCCACCAGTGCAAGGCGCGGCCGGACGAAGGATGCCGCCACGCGCAGCCGCAGCGGAAAAGCGGCCGCCGGCGTGACGACCTCCAGTTCGCCGACGCTGCCCGCGGAAGCAGCGCCGACCGCTTGCGCGAGCGTCGCGGCATCCATCGCCGTCAGAGTCTCTGCATGAGCCTCTTCCGCCGACCAAACCATCGACACCTGGCCGTCCGGCAGCGGCAACAGCGCAAGCACACCGTCGGGCCGGAACCACTGGCGGGCAATCCCTCGATGCCCGAGCGAGGTGCGGAAGTTCGCGACGACGGCCCGTTGCGCATAGCCGCGCGTTCGAACATCGATGCCGGCAGCCTCGCGCACCCACGATTCCGCGCCGTCGGCGCCAATGATCAGCGGCGCGCGCAGCACCGAACCGTCATCGAGCTGCAACGTTGCGGCACTCGCATCGATCGTCAGCGATTGCGGACGCGATCCGACACGGAGCTTCACGTGGTCCGAGGCCTCGAGCTGTCGCCAGAGCGCACGCGCGAGTGCGCCCCCTTCGGTGATGTAGGCCAGGGCCGGAACTCCGCTGGCGAGCGCATCGAAATCGATGCGGGCCCCGGGCCGGTCGCCATGCACCTCCATGCCCAGCACGGGCTCGATGCGTGCAGCGTCGAGCTGCTGCCAGGCTCCGATCGAATGCAGCAGCTCGCGGCTGCCGGGACTGATCGCGTAGATGCGCGAATCCCACCCATCACTAGCGGGCGGCGGCGCGGCGGCCTCGATGACCGTCACCTCGAGGCCGGCGTCACCGAGGGCCAACGCGGCAGCAGCGCCGACGAGTCCGGCGCCGACTACGACCGCATCCATGATCCCGATCGCAAGCTCTTCAACGGCGAGTGTTTTCTTGACAAGAAAGGGGTCGGAAACGTAACCTTCGCGCCCCTGTCGCGGGGCGTACACCGTGGAAGTTCGCGGCTGCACGGAGCGTGCGATGCGCTCGACCCCCGCAACCGTGACGGTGATATAGCTCAGTTGGTTAGAGCACAGCACTCATAATGCTGGGGTCGGTGGTTCAAGTCCACCTATCACCACCAAGATTCGTGCGGTCGCCCTTGCGCGGCGGCGCCGGGCGCTTCCTTCCGGCATGCAGTATTCTGGCCGCGTTCCGGTCCCCCAAGCCGCCCCGTCCGAACCCATGCGCCTGATCCGTCTCTACGTCCTCGCCCTGTTGCTGGCCCTGCCCATGGCCAGTTCGGCAGCCGTGCGCACGCTGCCGACGAATATCCGCACCGGTGTCATGGAAGCGTTCGACTTCCCGTACATGACCGTGAGCGGCCGGATCTTCCGGCTCGCCCCGGGCGCCAAGATCCGCGATCAGGGCAACGTGATCGTGCAGCCGGTCATGGTCCGTGGCACCGGCGCCATCGCGTTCAACTTCGACCATCAAGGTCAGCTGCTGGGCATCTGGATCCTCACGCTCGAAGAGATCGCCACCCTGAAGGCGCGCGGCTACACGTTCGAGACGAAGTGATGGGCGGCAAAGTCTTCATCAAGACCTTCGGGTGCCAGATGAACGAGTACGACTCGGCGCGCATGGCCGACGTGCTCCGCGCCACCGAGGGCCTCGAGCCCACGGACGATCCGGCCAATGCCGACGTGATCCTGTTCAACACCTGCTCGGTGCGCGAGAAGGCGCAGGAGAAGGTGTTCTCCGATCTCGGCGTCGTGCGCGAGCTGAAGCTCGCGAAACCCGATCTCGTGATCGGCGTCGGCGGTTGCGTCGCGAGCCAGGAAGGCAATGCGATCGTGCGTCGAGCGCCGTACGTGGACGTGGTGTTCGGTCCGCAGACGCTGCATCGTCTGCCCGAGCTGATCAGCGCCCGCCGGGCCTCCGGCCGCTCGCAGGTGGATGTGTCGTTCCCCGAGATCGAGAAGTTCGATCACCTGCCGCCGCCGCGCGTCGAAGGCAGTCAGGCCTTCGTGTCGATCATGGAAGGCTGCAGCAAGTACTGCAGCTTCTGCGTCGTGCCCTACACCCGCGGCGAAGAGGTCTCGCGGCCCTTCGACGACGTGCTGACCGAGGTGGCGGATCTGGCGGACCAGGGCGTGCGTGAAGTGACGCTGCTCGGCCAGAACGTCAACGCCTACCGCGGTCCGATGGCGGATGGCGCCATCGCCGACTTCGCGCTGCTGCTGGAGTACGTGGCCGAAGTCCCCGGCATCGAGCGCCTGCGCTACACGACGTCCCACCCCAAGGAATTCACGCAGCGTCTGATCGATGCCTACGCAAGGATCCCGAAGCTGGTCTCGCACGTGCACCTCCCGGTGCAGTCCGGCTCCGATCGCATCCTCGGCGCGATGAAACGCGGCTACACCGTGCTCGAGTACAAGTCGATCATCCGGCGCCTGCGCGCGGTGCGGCCGGACATCTCGCTGTCGTCCGACTTCATCGTCGGCTTCCCGGGCGAGACCGAGGCCGATTTCGAGCAGACGATGAAGCTGGTCCGCGATCTCGACTTCGACGCGAGCTTCAGTTTCGTCTACAGCGCCCGCCCCGGTACGCCGGCCGCGAACCTGGACGACCCGGTGCCCCACGAGACCAAGATCGCATGGCTCATGCGCCTGCAGGCCCAGATCGAAAAGCAGGCCACGGTCGTGAGCGAGCGCATGGTCGGATCGGTGCAGCGCGTCCTGGTCGAAGGTCGGGCGCGCAAGAACGCGGCTGAACTCGCCGCACGCACCGACAACAATCGCATCGTGAACTTCGCCGGTCCGGCCGGTTGGATCGGACAATTCGTCGACGTCGAGATCACCGCCGCCCTGCCGCACTCGCTGCGCGGGCGCGCGCGCGTTGCAGAGACGGTCTGAACCGCTTGGAAGCAGCCGCACTGGAACTCACGCTCGCCCCGGTCGACAACCAGCGCCTCGCCAACCTGTGCGGGGTGCTCGACGAGAACCTGCGCCAGATCGAGAACGCGCTCGACGTGAGTATCGCCCGCCGCGGCGAGCACTTCCGCGTCGAGGGCGACTCGCGTCAGCAGAAGCTGACCGCCGATCTGTTGCAGACGTTCTACACCCGCGCCGACGCCATCCTCACCGTGGAGGATGTGCAGCTCGGCCTGATCGAGCTGACCGGCGGTGCGACCGCTTCGCCCGACGAACCGCAGCTCCACACGAAGCGGCGCGATCTGCGTGGCCGCACGTTCAACCAGAGCGAGTATCTGCGCGCGATCCTCGAGCACGACATCACCTTCGGTATCGGTCCGGCCGGCACGGGCAAGACCTATCTCGCCGTCGCCTGCGCCGTTGATGCGCTCGAGCGCGACGCCGTGAAGCGCCTCGTGCTGGTGCGCCCTGCGGTGGAAGCGGGCGAGCGCCTGGGCTTCCTGCCCGGCGATCTCACGCAGAAGGTGGATCCGTACCTGCGCCCGCTCTACGACGCGCTGTACGACCTGATGGGCTTCGAGAAGGTCGGCAAACTCTTCGAACGCGGCGCCATCGAGATCGCGCCGCTCGCCTTCATGCGCGGGCGCACGCTCAATCATTCGTTCGTCATCCTGGACGAGGCGCAGAACACCACGCCGGAGCAGATGAAGATGTTCCTGACGCGCATCGGCTTCGGCGCCAAGGCGGTGCTGACCGGGGACATCACCCAGATCGACCTGCAGAAGGGCCAGCGCAGCGGTCTGGTGGACGCTCAGGAGGTGCTGGGGCACGTGCGCGGCATCGCGTTCGTCCGCTTCACGTCCCAGGACGTGGTCCGGCATCCGCTCGTGCAACGCATCGTGAACGCCTACGAGCAGCACACGGCGCGCAGCGATCCGACCAAGTGAGCCCCACGCCCCCGCGACTGTCGCTGGCCGTGCAGTACGCCGTGGACGAAGCCCGCGCGCCGACGCGCACCCGGCTGCGCCGCTGGGCGAAGGTGGCGCTCGAGCGGGACTGTGCGGTCACGCTGCGCATCGTCGGTGCGGCCGAGGGACGGCGGTTGAACCGCGAATTCCGGGGGAAGGACTACGCCACGAACGTCCTCACGTTCGTCTATGGCCACGATCCCGCCACCGTGGGCGACATCGCGCTTTGCGCCCCCGTTATCGCCCGCGAGGCCCGGGAGCAAGGCAAGACGCCGGAGGCCCATTGGGCCCATCTGGTCGTGCACGGCATGCTGCACCTCCAGGGCTACGATCACGAGAAGACCCGCGAAGCGCGCCGCATGGAAGCGCTGGAAATCCGGATCGTCACGGAACTGGGGTATCCTGACCCCTATCGCATCGCGGCCTGAAGGTCCCGACCGCCACACGCGAACATGGAAAGTCCGCACTCCGGCAAACCCACCCTGCTAGAACGGCTCGGCGCCATCCTGATGCGCGAGCCGGAGGACCGGGAGCAGCTCCTCGAGCTGCTGCACTCCTCCTTCGAACGCAATCTCATGGACGCGGACGCCCTCGCCATGATCGAGGGCGTGCTGCAGGTGGCCGACATGCAGGCGCGCGACATCATGGTGCCGCGCGCCCAGATGGACGTGATCGACATCAACGACGCGCCCGAGGCCTTCATCCCGTTCGTGATCGAAACGGCGCACTCGCGCTTTCCGGTGATCGACGGCGACAAGGACAAGGTGATCGGCATCCTGCTCGCGAAGGACCTGCTGCGCTACTACGCCGGCGAGGAGTTCGACGTGCGCGAGATGCTGCGGCCGGCGGTGTTCATTCCCGAGTCGAAGCGCCTCAACGTGTTGCTGAAGGAGTTTCGCTCCAACCGCAACCACATCGCCATCGTGGTGGACGAGTACGGCGGGGTCGCCGGGCTGGTCACCATCGAGGACGTGCTGGAGCAGATCGTCGGCGACATCGAGGACGAGTACGACTTCGACGAGACCGAGGACAACATCGTGTCGCAGCCGGGCGGGCGGCACCGCGTGAAGGCCACCACCGAGATCGCCGATTTCAACGCCGCGTTCCAGACCGAGTACAGCGACGAAGACTACGACACCGTCGGCGGCCTGGTGATGAGCCGCTTCGGTCGGGTGCCCAAGCGCGGCGAAGAGATGGCGATCGACGATTTCACCTTCAAGGTGCTGCGCGCCGACAGCCGCCGCGTGCACTCGCTGCTGGTGGAAAGAAAAGCGCCCGTCGAGACATGAGGCGGTTCGCGGCGCCGGCGACGGCGTTCGCGGCCGGGGCGGTCGCGGTGCTCGGGTTCGCGCCGCTTAACGTCTTCGTCCTGCCGATCGCCTCGCTCGCCGTGCTGGCCTGGCTGGGCAACCGTGCAGCCACGCCACGATCCGCCGCGTTGCTGGGCTACGCATTCGGCTTCGGGCTGTTCGTCTTCGGCATCCGTTGGATCTACGTCGCACTGCACGTCTACGGGGCGATGCCGGCCGTCCTGGCGGCGACCGCGACCGCGGTGTTCGCGGCGTTTCTCGCTCTGTATCCCGCCGCAGCGCTCTACGCCGCCAAGCGCTTCGCCCCGCAGTTCTGGTGGATCGCGTTTCCGGCCTGCTGGGCACTCTCCGAGTGGCTGCGCGGCTGGATCTTCACCGGGTTTCCGTGGCTCACCATCGGATACTCGCAGGTGCCCTGGAGCCCGCTGGCGGGATTCGCCCCGTTGCTGGGCGTTTTCGGCGTTTCGCTGACCGTCGGGCTCGTCGCTGCGGGGATCGCTGCGGCAATCGAGGGCTTCAGGACCGCGCGATGGAAACGCGCCGCAGGCAGCGTCGTCGCCCTGGTGTTGATCGGGGCCGCACTGAGCTTCGTCCCGTGGACCCGCCCCATCGGTCCGCCCCTCGACGTGACCCTGGTCCAGGGCAACGTCGCGCAGGAACTCAAGTTCCGCGAGGACAAGCTGCTCATGACGCTGGTCAACTTCGAGGAGCTGGTCTCGCGCACCCGCAGTCCGCTCGTGATCCTGCCGGAGACGGCGCTGCCGTTGCTGCTGAACGAGGTGCCGGAACCTTACCTGCAACGATTGGCAGATCATGCGCGCGAGAACGGCGGCGACCTGCTGGTGGGAGTCTTCGAGAACGATCCGCCGGGCAGCGACCGCTTCTTCAACTCGGTCGTGAGCATCGGTTCGTCACCGCGCCAGATCTATCGCAAGCATCATCTGGTCCCTTTCGGCGAGTTCATTCCGTTCAAGGTGCTGCTCGGCCCGGTCATCAACGGCTGGCTCCACATTCCCCTGTCGGACCAGACCCGCGGCGACGCGCGCCAGAAGCCGCTCGCGGTCGCAGGGCAGAAAGTGGCCGTCAACATCTGCTACGAGGACGTGTTCGGCGAGGAGATCATCCGGCAGCTGCCCGAGGCAACGCTGCTGGCGAACGTGACGAACGACGCCTGGTACGGCGATTCGTGGGCATCGGAACAGCATCTGCAGGCCTCGCAGATGCGGGCGCTGGAGACCGGCCGGCCGATGCTGCGGGCGACCAACACCGGCGTGACCGCCGCCATCGACCATCGCGGACACGTGCTGGCCAGCCTGCCGGAGTTCCAGGCCGACGTGCTGACGGTGCGCCTCGAGGGCCGGGCCGGGGCAACGCCCTATGTACACCTTGGCAATTTTCCGTTCGCGGCCCTTGCCCTCACGCTGGCTTTGATCGCGCGACAACGATCCGGTCGGCACCGCGCCGTGACAGCCTGAAGGTTGAAGCCGGTCATCCGGGAACTTGATCGGACCATGTTGGTCATCTAACATGACCAACATTGCTTCCTGGAGCCAGATCCATGGGTCACTACAACATTCACGAGGTGAAGGCGCAGCTTTCCGCGCTGATCCAGAAGGTGATGCTGGGCGAGGAGATCATCATCGCCAAGGACAACAAGCCTGTGGCGAAGCTGGTCCCGCTGCATCCGATCCAGGGACAACGCAAACCGGGGTCGGCCAAGGGCCTCGTCTGGACCGCGCCTGATTTCGATGCGCCGCTCGACGAATTCAAGGACTACTCGCGTTGACGATCCTGCTCGACACTCACGCCTTCCTCTGGTTCGTGGGTGCCGACGACCGGCTCTCCAAGAAGGCCGTGGCGGCGATGAAGAACGAAAGCAACGCGATCGTGCTGAGCGTGGCGAGCGTTTGGGAAATGGCCATCAAGGCAGGCCTCGGCAAGCTGCGCTTGCCGCAATCGGTCGAATCCTTCGTACCCCAGCAGATGCAGCTCAACATGATCGGACAATTGGGCATCGACTTTCGTCACGCCGCGCGAGTCGAAGGATTGCCTCCGCATCACGCCGATCCGTTCGATCGCCTGCTGGTCGCTCAGGCGCTGACCGAAGGGTTCCCGATCCTCAGTGCCGACCCGGCATTCGACGCCTACGGGGTGCAGAGAATCTGGTAGCAAGGAGCCTCCCGGCCGTTCCCTGTACCATTCGCCTCCGCATTTTTTCCTCGACGAAGCCGTACGCGGCTTCCGCTCCGGTTTCATGCTGACCTTTCAGGACCTGATCCTCACGCTCCAGAACTACTGGGGCAAACAGGGGTGCGCGCTGCTGCAGCCCATCGACATGGAGGTGGGTGCCGGCACGTCGCACACCGCCACCTTCCTGCGCGCCCTCGGGCCGGAACCGTGGCGCGCCGCCTACGTCCAGCCCTCGCGCCGCCCCAAGGACGGCCGCTACGGCGACAACCCAAACCGCCTGCAGCACTACTACCAGTACCAGGTGGTGCTGAAGCCCGCGCCGCAGGACATCCTGGACCTCTATCTCGGTTCGCTGGTCGCCATCGGCATCGATCCGAAGGTCAACGATATCCGTTTCGTGGAAGACGACTGGGAGAATCCAACCCTCGGCGCCTGGGGTCTGGGCTGGGAAGTCTGGCTGAACGGCATGGAGGTCACGCAGTTCACCTACTTCCAGCAGGTGGGCGGGCTTGACTGCAAGCCGATCCTGGGCGAGATCACCTACGGCCTCGAGCGCCTGTGCATGTACCTGCAGGGCGTGGAAAACGTCTACGACCTCACGTGGACCCCGGGCATCACCTACCGCGACGTGTACCACCAGAACGAAGTCGAGCAGTCCACGTACAACTTCGAACACTCGAACGTGAACTGGCTGCTGCAGCAGTTCAACACCTGCGAGTCGGAGGCGAAGCGGCTGATCGAGGCGGGCCTGCCGCTGCCGGGCTACGAGATGGTGCTCAAGAGCGCGCACACGTTCAATCTGCTGGACGCGCGCGGCGCGATCTCCACCACCGAGCGCGCCGGCTACATCGGCCGTATCCGCACGCTGGCGAAGATGGTCGCGCAGGCGTATTACGAGTCGCGCGAGCGGCTCGGATTTCCCATGCTGCCGAAGAAGGTGGCCGCATGAACCCGCCGCTGCTAGTCGAACTGTTCACCGAGGAACTGCCGCCGAAGGCGCTCAACACCATCGGCAACGCATTCGCGGCCGGCATCGCCGAAGGGTTGGCGCAGCGTGCCCTGGTCGAAGGCGCTCCCGCATTTCGCGCTTTTGCGACGCCGCGTCGTATTGCAGTCCTGGTTCAAGACGTCCGAGAGAGGGGACCGGACCAGCCGCGGCGCGAGAAGGTGTTGCCCGTTTCGGTCGCGATCGATGCGAATGGCCAGCCGACTCAAGCGCTCACGAAGAAGCTGGCGGCACTTGGCGCCTCCGACCTGAAGGTGACAGACCTTGAGCGCGCTTCCGACGGCAAGCAGGAAACCCTGTTCCGGAACTACGTGGCTTCAGGCCTCACACTGCGCAGCGCGCTCGACGAGGTGCTCGACGATACGATCGCGAAGCTCCCTATCCCGAAGGTAATGCGGTACCAGACACCGGAAGGCGTCGATGTCCAGTTCGTACGCCCAGCCCACCGTCTCGTCGTGCTACACGGTGCCGAAGTGGTTCCCACGGGAGTGTTGGGACTTTGGGCCGATCGCGAAACTTTCGGCCACCGCTTCATGGGCCAGGGATCGATCCGCATCTCCACGGCCGACCAGTACGAAGCCTCGCTGCGTGACGAGGGCGCGGTCATCGCCGATTTCGGCCAGCGCAAGGAAGCCATCGCGCAGGCGCTGTCGGAGGCGGCCACAAAGCATCAGGCGAAGCTCGCCGAATCCGCGGCACTGCTGGACGAAGTCACGGCCCTCGTGGAGTTTCCGGCCGTTTACGCCGGCACCTTCGACTCCGCCTTCCTCGCCGTGCCGCAGGAATGCCTGATCCTGTCGATGAAGCAGCACCAGAAGTATTTCCCGCTGGTGGATGCCGCCGGCAAGCTGCTGCCGAAGTTCCTGATCGTTTCCAATCTCAAGACGGACCGCCCGCAGAACATCGTCCACGGCAACGAACGCGTGCTGCGCGCCCGGCTCGCCGACGCGAAGTTCTTCTTCGACCAGGACCGCAAGCAACCGCTGGAGACCCGCGTCGAGAAGCTCGGTGCCGTCGTCTACCACAACAAGCTCGGCAGCCAGTTGCAGCGCGTCCAGCGCATCACGAAGCTCGCCGGCGAGATCGCCGGCTTGTTGCGCGCGAACGTGGACCAGGCCGAACGCGCCGGGCGCCTGGCCAAGGCCGACCTGGTGACCGACATGGTGGGCGAGTTCCCCGAGCTGCAGGGCGTCATGGGCATGTACTACGCGCGCCACGACGGCGAAGCGGACGTCGTCGCCAAGGCGATCGAGGCCCACTACCATCCGCGCTTCGCCAACGACACGCTGCCGGAGGACAACATCGGCGCGGCGGTGGCGCTAGCGGACAAGCTCGACACGCTGACCGGCATCTACGGCATCGGCCTCGTACCCACCGGCGACAAGGATCCGTTCGGTCTGCGCCGCGCCGCACTCGGCGTGCTGCGCATCCTCGCCGAGAAGCAGCTGCCGCTCGATCTCATGCAGCTGCTGCAGCTCGCGCGGACCAAGTTCACGACCGAAACCGTCGCCGAAAGCGTGGCCGTCGATCTGCACGGCTTCATGCTGGAGCGCCTGCGCGGCTATCTGCGCGAACGCGGCTTCGATGCCTCCACGGTGGACGCGGTCATCGCGCAACAGCCGACCCGGATCGATCTGGTGATCCCGCGGGTCGAGGCAGTGCGTGCGTTCCTGGCAATGCCGGAAGCCGCGAGCCTGGCTGCCGCCAACAAGCGCATCCGCAACATCCTCAAGAAGACCGACGCCGTTCCCCCCGAGCCGGAATCGGGCCTGCTCCAGGAGCCCGCCGAGAAGGCGCTGTTCGCTACCGTGACCGAACTCGCGCCGAAGGTGGGCACGCTGGTGGGGAGCGAAGCCTATGCGGACGCGCTCAAGCTGCTGGCCGGTGCTCGCCAGCCGGTGGACACGTTCTTCGACCAGGTGATGGTGATGGCCGAGGAGCCACTCACCCGCCAGAACCGGCTGGCCCTGCTGGCCAAGCTCGACCGGTTGATGAACGCGGTGGCGGATATCTCCCGGCTCGCCACTTAGGATGACGTCCCCTCCCGACAGGCCTGCCCTCTTGGGGCGGCCAGGCAGGGCCGACGTGACGCGCGACAGACGCTTCGCTATGCTCTGCATCGTGAGCTACAGGAACACGCGCGCGTGAAGCTGGTCATCCTCGATCGCGACGGGGTCATCAACTTCGACAGCGACCAGTTCATCAAGAGCCCGGACGAATGGAAACCCATTCCCGGCAGTCTCGAGGCGATCGCACGCCTCAATCACTCCGGGTATCACGTGGTGGTCGCGACCAACCAGTCCGGCGTCGGGCGCGGCCTGTTCGACATGGCCGTGCTGAACGCCATCCACGACAAGATGAACCGCGCGCTCGGCCACTACGGCGGTCGCATCGACGCGGTGTTCTATTGCCCGTGCGCGGCCGACCACAACTGCGAATGCCGCAAGCCCAAGCCGGGCATGTTCCATGAGATCTCCCAGCGCTTCGGCCTGGAGTTGACCGGTATGCCCGCCGTCGGCGATTCCCTGCGCGACCTGCAGGCCGCCCATACCGCAGGCGCCCAGCCGATGCTGGTGCTGACCGGCAAGGGCCGCAAGACCGAGGCTGCCGGCGGCCTGCCGCCCGGCACCCTGGTGTTCCCCGATCTCGCCGAGGCCGTGCGAGCCATCACCGCGTGACGTGCGGCCGGTCGCAGCGGCCGCGGCAGATCGAGACGGGCAGCGAGGCCGGGACGTGAACGTCGCGGTGTTCGTCCGTTCCCTGGTGTTCGCGATCGCACAGATCGCACTGACGGTGGTCTTCAGCTGCATCGCGCTGCTCACGTTTCCGCTGCCGGCCCGCACGCGGTACCGCATCATCACGGCGTGGTCCCACTCCATCGTCTGGCTGGCCGCGCACGTCTGCGGCTTGAAGTATCGCGTGATCGGTCGCGAGCACTTGCCCGCCACGCCTGCGGTGATCCTCTCCAAGCACCAGTCGGCCTGGGAAACGCTCGCATTCCAGCAGATCTTTCCGCCGCAGGTCTGGGTGCTGAAGCGCGAGCTGCTGCGCATCCCGTTCTTCGGCTGGGGTCTCGCGATGCTAAGCCCCATCGCCATCGATCGCGGCAACGCGCGCCGCGCGCTGGAGCAGCTCGTGACCCAGGGGCGGCAGCGCTTCGCCCAAGGGTTCTGGGTCGTGATCTACCCCGAAGGCACGCGGGTGGCACCCGGTCAGCGCGGCGAGTACCGCGTCGGCGGTGCGTGGCTCGCCACCCGCACCGGCACGCCGGTGGTGCCGGTCGCGCACAACGCCGGCACGGTGTGGGGCAAGAAGGCGTTCCTGAAGTATCCCGGCACCATCACCGTCAGCATCGGACCTGCGATCGATCCGAACGGACGCAAGGCCGATCAGCTGATGCAGGAGGTCGAGCGATGGATCGAAACGGAAGTCGCGCGGCTCGGGACGGCGCGGACCTGACCGGCGATCTGTTTCCGGTGCGCGAGGTGGAACAGCCTCGCACCATCGTCCTGCGCGGCCGCGAAGTCCGCTACCTACTGAAGCGCAGCGCGCGGCGCCGGCGCATAGCGTTCCTGGTGGACGAGACGGGGCTCTCGGTGCAGGTGCCGTGGCGGGTCGGCGGGCACGTCGTGGAGGAGGAGATCCACAAGGCCGCGCGCTGGATCCTGGCGAAGCTCGAGGAGTGGTCGCGTCGGGCGCCGGCGCCGCGGCGCGCCTGGACGGACGGAGCGGCTCTCGACTACCTGGGCCGCAGCATCGCCCTCGCCGTGGTGCACGACCCCGTCGCCACGCTGGTGGAGTTCAAGCCCGAGGGCCTGCTGGAGGTGCGCTCGCCGACGCCGGACGATCCGGCCGCCGTGCGTGCCGCCGTCATCCGCTGGTATCGCCGCCATGCGGAGCGGCACTTTCCCGACCGGGTCGACCACTACGCGCCGCTGCTCAAGGTGGAACGTCCCAGGATCCTGCTGTCGGGCGCCACGACGCGTTGGGGCAGCTGCAACGGCAAGCGCGAAGTACGCCTCAACTACCGTCTGATGCAGGCGCCGGAACACATCGTCGACTACGTGATCGCCCACGAATTGGCACATCTGCTGCACCTCAACCACTCCAAGCGGTTCTGGAATGCGGTCGGCCGCATCTTTCCGGAGTACGAGGCGGCCCGTACCGAGCTGGCGGCCGTGAGCCAGCACTACATGTCGCTGTAAACTTGCGTCTCACCGTTTCGTCCCGCCCCGCCATGCGCCTTTCTCTCCTGCTTGCACTCGTTGTGCTCCTCGCCTCCGGCTGCGGCGCCAAGGGGCCGCTGTACCTGCCGGACCAAAAACCCGCGACCGATTCGAACCAGACCGGAGCCAGCCAGTGCACCCCTTCGACGCAGCCCCGCTGCTGAGCGGCAGCCCCTTCGTCGTCCGTGGCGACGAGTTGCACGCGGAGGGCGTACCCCTGTCGGCGATCGCAGCGCGGTTCGGTACGCCGTGCTGGGTGTACTCGCGCGCCGCGCTGACCGCAGCCTATCAGTCGTTCGATCGGGCGCTCGGCAATCGGCCGCACCTGATCTGTTACGCCATGAAGGCCAACTCCAACTTGGCGGTGCTGGACCTGTTCGCGCGCCTCGGCAGCGGCTTCGACATCGTCTCGGGCGGTGAGCTGCAGCGCGTGCTCGCCGCTGGCGGCGATCCGCGCAAGGTGGTGTTCTCGGGTGTGGGCAAGTCGGAAGCCGAGATGCGCTTCGCGCTCGACACCGGCATCCTGTGCTTCAACGTGGAGTCGAAAAGCGAGCTGCAGCGGCTTGCGTCGGTGGCCACGGCCATGGGCCGAACCGCCGCCATCAGCCTGCGGGTGAACCCCGACGTGGATGCGGGCACTCACCCGTACATCTCCACGGGTCTGCGCAAGAACAAGTTCGGCATCGCTTACGAGGAGGCGTTCGCCTTGTATCGCGAGACCGCGGGTCTGCCCGGCATTCAGGTGACCGGGATCGACTGTCACATCGGTTCGCAGATCACCGATGTCGCGCCGTTTGTGGATGCGCTCGACAAGGTGCTGGCGCTCGTGGATCGTCTGGCCGACGCGGGCATCGTGCTCGAGCACATCGACCTCGGCGGCGGACTGGGCATCCGCTATCGCGATGAAGCGCCGCCGCAACCGGACGCCTACGTGGCCGCGCTGCTGGAACGCTACGGGGATCGGCCGCAGACCCTGCTGTTCGAACCCGGGCGCAATCTGGTCGGCAATGCCGGCCTGCTGCTCACCCGCGTGGAGTACCTCAAGCACGGCCAGGAGAAGAACTTCGCGATCGTCGATGCGGCGATGAACGACCTGATCCGCCCCGCGCTGTACGACGCGCACCACGAGATCGTGCCGGTGCGGTCACGCTCGGGTGCGGGTGAAGTCTTCGATGTCGTCGGCCCCGTGTGCGAGACCGGCGATTTTCTCGGCCACGAGCGGCGGCTGGCACTGGCCGAAGGGGACCTTCTCGCCGTGCTGTCCGCAGGCGCCTACGGCATGGCACAGTCCTCCAACTACAACACCCGCGGCCGGGCCGCAGAAGTGATGGTCGACGGCGATGCCGTGCACCTGATCCGCGAGCGCGAGCCCGTGGCAAGCCTGTACGCCCTCGAGCGCCGCCTGAAATAGGCCCGGAAGTTTGATACACGGCTGAAATACTGCCGGTCCGAGGCCGTTCCATAATCGGTGCCATGAAGTCGGACTCCCCTTCCCTCCGGCTGTGGCTGGCCGTGCCGGCGCTGGCGCTGACGTTCCTGACCGCCTGCTCGGGCGGCGACGACGCGAAGGCCGGCGACAAGCCCAAGGCTGCGCCGGCCGTGCCGGTCACGACCGCTGCCGTCGTGCGCAAGAGCATGCCGCTCAAGCTCGAGGCCATCGGCAACGTGGAACCCTCCACGACCGTGGCGGTCAAGTCGCGGATCGACGGGCAGATCACCTCGGTGCACCTCGCCGACGGGCACGACGTGGCGAAGGGCGACCTGCTGTTCGAACTGGATGCGCGCGCGCTCGAAGCCCAGGTGCGCCAGATGGAAGCCACGGTGCAGCGCGATCGCGCGCTGGTCGCCAACCAGGTCGCCAAGGAAAAGCGCTATTCCGAGTTGCTCGCGCAAGGCTTCATCTCGCCCGATGCCTACAACCAGATCAAGACCGACCTGGATGCCGGCCGCGCCACCGCCGAGGCGAACGAAGCGAGCCTGCAGTCGGCCCGCGTGCAGCTCTCGTACACGCGCATCTACGCACCCATCGCCGGCCGTGCCGGCAAGGTGCAGATCCAGCTCGGCAACGTGGTGAAGGCCAATGACACGGCACCGCTGGTCATCATCAATGCGGTCATGCCGATCTACGTGAGCTTCGCGGTGCCGGAACAGCATCTCGCACGGATCCGGTCGTTCCTCGCCAAGGGACCGCTGGCGGTGCGGGCACTCCCCACGGGCGACACCCATGCACCGAGCGAAGGCACGCTCACGTTCATCGACAATGCCGTGGACCAGCAGACCGGCACCATCCGTCTGCGCGCCACCTTCCCGAACCGCGACAACGTGCTCTGGCCCGGGCAGTTCGCCAGCGTCACCGTCACGCTCGACCGGCAGGACAACGCGATCGTCGTGCCCGCCGACGCGCTGCAGAACGGCCCGAAGGGGCCTTACGTGTACGTGGTCAAGCCCGACTCCAGCGCCGAGATGCGCAACGTGAAGATCGACCGCACCGACGGTCCCGAGACCGTCATCGCCGACGGCCTGCACGAAGGCGAAACGGTGGTGGTGAGCGGCCAGATCCGGCTGACGCCGGGAATCAAGGTGCAGGCGAAGTCCGGCTAGCATGGGACCGCCCCCACGCTCCCTGCGGTCGCTGCCCCCCATGGGAGCGCTTCATGGGCTTGGGGCGGCCCGGCGCCGTGAGGGCCGCGATCGCACGCGATGAACCTCTCGCGCATCTTCGTGGAGCGCCCGGTCATGACGTGGCTGGTCATGATCGGCATCCTCACGTTCGGCATCGTGGCCTATCGCCAGTTGCCTGTCGCACAGTTGCCCAACGTCGACTTCCCCACGTTGCAGGTCACCGCGAGCCTGCCGGGCGCCAGTCCGGAAACCATGGCCGCGGCGGTCGCGACACCGCTCGAGAAGGAGTTCTCCGCCATCGCCGGTCTGGAGCAAATGACCTCGTCGAGCGCCAAGGGCTCGACGCAGATCACGCTGCAGTTCTCGCTCGATCGGCCCATCGATGCCGCCGCCCAGGACGTGCAGACCGCGATCACCATCGCGCGCCGCAACCTGCCGCCGAACATGCCGGTGCCGCCTTCGTTCCGGAAGGTGAATCCGGCCGACCAGCCGGTGTTCTATCTCGCGCTGACCTCCGACGTGTTTCCCATGTCGCAGGTAAACGAGTACGCCGAGACGCTGATCGCCCAGCGCATGTCGACCGTGAACGGTGTGGCCCAGGTCACGGTGAACGGCACCCAGAAGTACGCGGTGCGAGTGCAGGTCGATCCCTACGCCATGGCGGCGCGCGGTGTGGGCATCGACGAAGTGGAGCAGGCGATCGGACGCAACAACGTCAACCTGCCCACCGGCACGCTGAACGGCCCGCGGCGCGCCGTGTCGGTGGAGTCGACCGGTCAGCTCACCAACGCCGAGGGCTTCCGCGACATCATCGTCACCTACCGCAACGGTGCGCCGCTGCGCCTGAAGGACATCGGCACGGCCATCGACGACGTGCAGGACAACAAGCAGGCCGCCTGGTACAACGACAAGCGCTGCATCCTCATCTCGGTGTTGCGCCAACCCGGCACCAATACCGTCGAGGTGGTGGATGCGCTGAAGAAACTGCTGCCGGTCTTCCGCGAGCAGATTCCGCCGGGGGTCAAGCTGGAGGTGGTCTATGACCGCTCCCTCTCGATCCGCGAGTCGGTGCACGACGTCCAGTTCACCCTGGTGCTGGCGCTCGCGCTGGTGGTGCTGGTGATCTTCCTGTTCCTGCGCAACCTGTCGGCCACGATCATTCCGAATCTGGCGTTGCCCATGTCCATCATCGGCACATTCTCGGTGATGTATCTGATGGCCTTCAGCCTCGACAACCTGTCGCTGATGGCGCTGACCCTGTGCGTGGGCTTCGTGGTGGACGACGCGATCGTGATGCTCGAGAACATCATGCGCCACCTCGAGATGGGCAAGTCGCGGCTGCAGGCGACGCTCGACGGGTCGAAGGAGATCGCCTTCACCATCCTGTCCATGACCGTCTCGCTCGCTGCGGTGTTCATCCCGGTGCTGTTCATGGGCGGCGTCGTCGGCCGGCTGCTGCACGAGTTCGCGGTCACCATCATTGCCGCGATCCTGGTATCGGGTTTCGTCTCGCTGTCGCTCACGCCGCTCATGTGCAGCCGCATGCTGCGCCCCGCCCACGGTGTGCGGCACGGCCGGGTGTACCTCGCGCTCGAGCGCATGTTCGACGGCATGCGCGACGTCTACGACCGCTCGCTCCGGGCGGTGCTGGCGTTTCCGCGCACCTGCATGGTGGTCTTCCTCGCCATCGCCGTGCTGACCGCATGGCTGTTCTCGAACAGCCCCAAGGGTTTCCTGCCGAGCGAGGACGTGGGCCAGCTGTTCGCGTTCACCGAAGCCGCGCAGGACATCTCCTTCGATGCGATGTACGAACTGCAGCAGCAGGCGGCGGCGATCATCCGCACCGATCCGGCGGTCGACGCCACGACCGCGTTCATGGGCGTGGGCGGATCGAGCCAGTCCATCAACCTCGGACGCATCCTGATCCGCCTCAAGGACCGCCACGAGCGTCCGAGCGCCGACGAAGTCATGCAGCGGTTGAAGCCGAAGCTCGGTGCGCTCCCCGGCCTCAAGATCTACCTGCAGAACCTGCCCACGATCCGGCTGGGCGGCGTGCTCACCAAGAGTCAGTACCAGTTCACGCTGCAGGACTCCGACGCCGCCGAACTCTACAAGTGGGCACCGCTGATCGAAGAGAAAATCCGCGGGCTGCCGGGGTTCACCGACGTGACCAGCGACCTGCAGATCAAGAATCCGCAGATCGTGCTCAACATCGATCGCGACAAGGCCGCGGCGCTCGGTGTCACCGCCGACCAGATCGAGAACGCGCTGTACAGCGCCTATGGGCCGAAGCAGGTGTCGAACATCTTCACGCCGACCAACCAGTACTGGGTCCTGCTCGAGGTGCAGCCCAAGTACCAGCTCGATCCGTCCGCGCTGTCGCTGCTGTACGTACGCAGTTCCGGTGGCAGCCTGGTGCCGCTGTCGGCCGTCGCCGACATGAAGCCCTCGGTGGGTCCGCTGGTGATCAGCCACCTGGGTCAGCTGCCGGCGGTGACCATCTCCTTCAACCTGAAGCCGGGCGTCGCACTCGGCCAGGGGATCGAAGCGATCAACCGCATGATGGCCGAGCAACGTGTGCCGGCCACGCTCAACACGAGCTTCCAGGGCTCGGCCCAGGCGTTCCAGTCGTCGCTGGCCGGCATGGGTGTCCTGCTGATCCTCGCGGTGTTCGTGATCTACCTGATCCTCGGCATCCTGTACGAGAGCTTCATCCATCCGGTCACGATCCTCTCCGGATTGCCCACCGCGGGCCTCGGTGCGCTGCTCTCGCTGAAGCTCTTCCACATGGAGCTCGACATGTTCGGCTTCGTCGGCCTGGTCATGCTGATCGGCATCGTGAAGAAGAACGCGATCATGATGATCGACTTCGCCATCGAGGCGCGGCGCGCCGGCAAGAGTCCGCACGATGCCATCTACGAAGCTGCGCTCACGCGCTTCCGCCCGATCATGATGACCACCATGGCGGCCCTGATGGGCACCCTGCCGATCGCCCTGGGCTATGGTGCCGGCGCCGAATCGCGGCAGCCGCTCGGCGTCGCGGTCGTCGGCGGTCTGCTGGTGTCGCAGATCCTCACGCTGTACATCACACCGGTGATCTACATCTATTTGGAGCGCTTCCAGAACTGGATGCGGAAGGACCGCGACACCATCGGCGTCGATCCGCACTTCGTCCACCGCGCGGAATCGACCGGCTCCTGAGCTTCGGTCAGTTGGGCAGCGGCGGCGGAATGCCCGACCCGGGCCAGCTGCCCGAAGCTGCGGGGCAGCCACTGCGTCGATGCTCCGTGTGCAGCCAGCGGTCCACGTCCTTCTCGCCCAGGGCACAGACGCCGAGCTTGAGATAGTCCGCCGTGCTGGTCGCATAAATGCCGTTGTCGAACCAGCTCGCCACCTGGGTCGAGCGCAGCCAGCGCCGCTTGGCCCGCCCGAATTCGTAGGGAACCCAGCGCGAGCGCTGCGCGTTCGCCGTCTGCACGGTGATGCCATGGGAGCAGTTGAGCAGCGCCATCTCGATGATGGCCGCGATCAGCACGGTCTGGATCACCGGCGGCAGGCCGGAACCGGTCCCGAGATTGAGCAGCGGATCGTGCACGTCGAGCCAGTATTCGAACCCGGCGCCCTGCGCGAGCCACGCGATGCGCTCTGCGAGAGGCACGTCGAGCTGCTGGTGCGACACGAACACCCGGCACGCGAACGGCTTCGTCTCGATCTCGCGCAGGCGGCGCAGGAACTCGTCGAACGCGGCGAGCACCGGATCGGGTTGCTCCGCGCGCGCGTGGTCACGCAGCGTCATGAGCAGCCAGAGCCATTCTTCGATGCCGACAACGTCGCGCCCGTACCGCTCGTCCAGGTACTCGGAGGCGCGCCTCCAGTCGAAATTCGCCATGGTGTCTCCCGGAAGCAGGGGTCAGCGTCCGTCGGGAGCGTAGCACGCGCGTTCCCGGTTCCCGCTGTCCGCCGCGCGGCGGTATAGTCGGTGCCGCGCACCCGAGAGCGCCCAGGCCGGCAGCGATCCGGCCGAGGTGAGTTGAACGACCCCTGGGGAGGACTGCATGACCGACAGCGTCAAGTACCTGCTGGACGAAACGCGCATACCGAAGCACTGGTACAACCTGATGGCGGATCTGCCCTCGCCGCCACCACCGGTGCTGCACCCCGGCACGCTCCAGCCCGTCGGACCCGACGATCTCGCGCCGCTCTTTCCGATGGCGCTGATCATGCAGGAGGTATCGACCGATCGGGAGGTCGAGATCCCCGGTCCGGTGCGCGACATCTACAGGCAGTGGCGGCCGAGCCCGCTCTTCCGTGCGCGGCGTCTGGAGAAGGCGCTGCAGACGCCGGCGCGCATCTACTACAAGTACGAAGGAGTGAGCCCGGCCGGCAGCCACAAGCCGAATACCGCGGTGGCCCAGGCTTTCTACAACAAGGAGGCGGGGGTCAAACGCATCAGCACCGAGACCGGTGCCGGCCAATGGGGATCGTCGCTCGCTTTCGCGGGTGCGCTCTTCGGGCTCGAGATCCAGGTCTTCATGGTGAAGGTGTCCTACAACCAGAAGCCCTACCGCCGCGCGCTGATGGAGACCTACGGTGCCCGCTGCATCGCGAGCCCGTCCATGGAAACCAACTTCGGCCGCGCCCTGCTGGCGAAATCGCCGGACAACAACGGCAGTCTCGGGATCGCGATCTCCGAGGCGGTCGAGGTGGCAGCGAGCCGCGAGGACACCAAGTACGCGCTCGGTTCGGTGTTGAACCACGTGTTGCTGCATCAGACCGTGGTCGGCCAGGAAGCCATCGCTCAGATGGAACTGGCGAACGACTATCCGGATGTCATCGTCGGCTGCACCGGCGGCGGTTCGAATTTCGCGGGGATCGCGTTCCCGTTCCTCGGCGCCCAGCTGCGCGGTGGAAGGAAGGTGCGCATCATCGCGGTCGAACCCGCGGCATGCCCGAGTCTCACCCGCGGCCGGTATGCCTACGACTTCGGGGACACCGGCCAGATGACGCCGCTCGCGAAGATGCATACCCTCGGCTCGGCGTTCATGCCGCCCGGGTTCCACGCCGGCGGGCTGCGCTACCACGGCATGGCGCCGCTGGTATCGCACATCAAGGAACTGGGCCTGATCGAAGCACGCGCCTATCACCAGGTATCGTGCTTCGAGGCCGGTGTGCTGTTCGCGCGCAACGAGGGCATCGTGCCGGCGCCCGAAGCCAACCATGCGGTGAAGGGTGCGATCGACGAGGCGCTGCGCTGCAAGGAATCGGGCACTTCGAAGGCCATCCTGTTCAACCTGTGCGGTCATGGCCATTTCGACATGCAGGCGTACACGGATTACTTTGCCGGCAAGCTGACCGATCAGCACTACGACGAGAAGGAACTCGCCATGGCCCTGGCCGGCCTCCCTTCGGTGCCCGAGCCCGCCTGATCGATCTCGCGATCATGTCCCGGGAAACCTTGATCCGCCTGGCGACGCCTCCGGATGCGCAGCGGATCGCGCGCCTGTCGCGCGATCTGATCGAATCCGGGCTCGGCTGGTCGTGGACGCCCAAGCGCATCCTCGGCTCGCTCAAGGCTCCCGACACCTGCAGCATCGTCGCCGATGGAAACGCGCCCGTGGCCGGCTTCGCCATCATGGAGTTTCTCGACGAGCACGCGCATTTGTCGCTGCTCGCGGTGGATCGCGTCGAGCAACGCCGGGGCATCGGCCGCGGCCTGGTGCAGTGGCTCGAGGCAAGCGCACGCACCGCCGGGATCGGCATCGTGTACGTGGAAGCCCGGGTCGGCAATCAGGCGGCGCGCGACTTCTACCGGTCGCTGGGCTACCGGGAGATGTTCCTGATGCCCGGCTACTACCGCGGCCGCGAGGCCGCGATCCGCCTGGGTCACGATCTGCGCAAAGCCGTACCCTCCAGCGCCTGACATTCACCGAAAGGACGATGACGATGTCGCGACCCGCCATGAACGCACGCCCGGTCGACTGGTCCGGCGAGAATCCCGGCATGTATCTGCGCGATCGCGCCGACGGGCCCTACGTCACGCTGGTGAGCTTCTTCCGCGTGGTGCTGTCGCCCCACGGCAAAGGGCACGCGGCGTTCCTCGTACTCGATCCGTCGGGGGACGGTTCCAAACCCGGCAAACCCAACGTCTGCATCACCGACAACGAACCGCTCGCCGTGTATCTGCGCGACGGCTTCGTGCAGCACTTCCTCGCGTTCAGGAACAGCAATGCGCTCGCTTCCACGAAGCTGGTCCCGGGGTGGGACTTCGTCGCCGGCGGCGACGGCCGCACGGTGCACACCGAGTGGTTCCGTTCCACGCTGGGCCAGGTGCAATTGACCTGGGGCGGTTGGGGCGACTGCTACGAGGTGGAACTGGCCGGCGACCACAAGGCCGTCACCGGAAAGCACGAGATGTTCTCGACTTTCGTCGACGTGCGCGAGACTTCGGGGCACATCAACGGCCGGCCGCTGGCGGGGCGGCCGTTCCCGCGCGAGTTCGCCGGCAAGAAAGACAGCAGCACCGCCTTCCTCGCGTTCTCTGAGACGTGGATCAAGGTGTGAGCGCCGAGGCTGCGAGCTTGGCGGTGCGAGCCACCCGGCGCGGGGCCCCAGGCCCTGGGGCGGGGATCGACGCGGCCGGGCGAGACACCGCCGACAGCCGCGCTGACGACGGCTACCGTCCTGCGGTGGTTGCGAGGCTGGACCCGGCACCGAGAAAGCGTCGCAGGAGCAGCAACGCCGCCACCGAGAGCCCGAGGGCGAAACCGCCCCAGAAGCCGGCCGCCCCGAAGTTGAGCGGAATCGCGAACAGCCAGCCGAAGGGCAACGCGAGCAGCCAATAGGCACCGAGCGTAACGACGGTCGGCCAGCGGTTGTCGAGCAGCGCACGCAGCGCGCCCAGGCTCACGGACTGGATGCCGTCGAAGATCTGCATCACGCCCACCGCGATGAACATGGCGGTGGCCGCCGCGATGACCGCGCGGTCCTCGATGAACGCCGCCGCGATGTCCGCGCCTGCGACGATGAGCGTGGCGGTGAAGAGCACCGTCCACGAGGTCACCAGTCCCATCGCTGCGAACCCGATGGGCTGCACCCGGTCGGGCTCGCCCGCACCCAGCACCTGGGCAATGCGGATGGCCACGGCGCCGGCCATGCCGAGCGGCAGCATGTAGAGCACGGACGCGACGCTGAACACGATCTGGTTGGCGGCCAGAGCGGTGGCACCGAGCAGTCCGATCAGTACGCCCGCCACGGACAGAGCGCTGCCTTCGGCCAGGTATTGCAGACCCATCGGTACGCCGTCCTTCGATTGCTCCGTGAAACCGAGACGGCGCAGCCGTACGGCCAGCCGCAGATCCGCCATCGCAGCAGCAAAGCGCCAGTACGCCCAGAAGGCCAGCAGCGCGGTGCCTTCGGCAACCAGTGTGGCCACGGCTGCACCGGTCAGTCCGAGCCTCGGAAAGATCCATACGCCGTGGATCAGCGCGTAGTTGAGCGGCACGTTCACCACCACGGCGATCGACAGGATCGCCACGCCGGTCCACGCACGATCGACCGCATCGAGCAGTTGCTTGAAGACCAGGTTGATCGAGTACGGCACCAGCACCAGCGCCATGGTGATCCAGTACGGAGCGATCACGTCCAGCACCTCGCGCGGTTGGCCCGCGAAGCCCAGCAGCGGCAGCACCGCGATCATCAGCGCGGCCAGGACGATCCCGATGCCCAGTCCCAGCCAGCGCCCGTGCGCGACGACGCTCGCGACCCGCGCCGCGTCGCCGGCGCCGAAGGCACGTCCGATCAGGATGCCCACGGGCGTCATGAATCCGTACACGGCCGCCCACAGGATCAGCACGACGCTGCCGGTCAGCGACGCGGCCGCCAGCGGGATCGCCCCCAGCGGACCGAGCATCCACGTGTCGGTGATCATGAGCAGCGACGAGGTGGTGAGACCCGCCACCAGAGGAACGGCGAGACGCACCAGACCGGCGATTTCCGCACGGCTGCGACGGTAGAGCGAATTCATGGCATCGATCCGGCGGGCTGCCCGGCCGATCTCGTTGAGGACAGCGCAGTATGCTGTCAAAATTCGACAGGCGGTTTTTCCACACTGTTCCAATAGCGTTGACAATGGTTTCGGGGCGAGATCCATGGCCGACAGCGTTCCGCTGATGCGTACTTTTCTCGCCGTGGCGGGTGCCGCGAGTTTCAGCGGCGCCGCCAAGACGCTGGGCTTGTCGCGGGCGGCCGTATCGAGCCAGATCGCGCAGCTCGAAGCGCGGCTCGGCGTGCGCCTGTTCCGCCGTACCACGCGGACCGTTGCGCTCACCGACGAAGGCACGCAGTACGCGAGCCGTGTCGGAGCACTGCTGGAACAGATCGACGCCCTGGACAACGAATACGCCACGCGGGCCGGCGACGTGACCGGACCGCTGACGGTGGAGGTACCGGAGTTCTTCGGCGTCCGCGTCCTCGCCGCTCGCGTGCCGCAGTTCCTGGAGCGCTACCCTGCCGTCAGCCTGAATCTGGTGCTCAACGAGAAAGTGGACGACGTCGCCCACGCCGACGCCGACATCCTCGTACGTTCCTCGTTGCCGCAGGCCCATCATCTCAAGTACCGGCGCCTGGGCGGGTTCCGACTGATCGCCGCCGCCAGCCCGCGCTACCTCGCGAAGCAAGGCGAGCCCAGGCACCCGCGCGAACTCGGACAGCACACGACCATCGACTACATCAATTCGGTCTCCGGTCAGCCGTTCGAATGGGAGTTCGAACCCGTACGTCGCGGTCGCAGCGAACCCCTGGTCGTGGCACCGAAGGGGCGGCTCACGTGCAACAACTCCGATGCGTGCATCGAGGCTGCCATCGCCGGCTTCGGCATCGTCACCGACGTCGACTTCATGCTCGCCCCGCTGTTCAAGCGCAAGCTGCTGGTGCCAGTGCTGACGGCATGGCACTCGCCCGAGTATCCGCTGTTCGCCCTGTGGCATCCGGGGCGGCCGGTGGCGCCGCGCATCACCGCGTTCGTGGACTTCCTGGAGCAGGTGGCACAAGCCGATCCGCCGCACGAGTAGTTTCCGACGACCAATTTCGTCGATCGTCGCCACATATGCGTTCGCTGCCCCCATCCCAGCCTTCCCTCATCTTCGATGAAGGAGGCAGTGCACTCGCTCGTCGCGTTGGGCTGGTCACTCGCGGCTGACGAACGAAGGCGCTTCTTCCCGGCTATGCCGGGGCAAGGTTGGGATGGGGGCCGGCCCCGCCTCAGCCCCGAGCCGTCACCACCGGCTGATAAAACCCGCTGTCCCCCGGAAAGTGCCAACGGATGTCGCGGAACCCCGCGCCGGCGAGAGCTTCGTCCAACTCAACGCGACGCAACGCCCGGAACCGGGAGACATGATGGGACGTGCGATGTTCGTCGCCAACCTCGCGGATGAAGTACTGATGCACGGCATAGGACCGCCCGTCGGATGCCCAGTCCCACACCTGGAACGCGATGCGACGACCGCCGGCATCGTCGAACACCGAAGGCATGGTGCCGCGTGGACCCAACGTTTGCTCCTTGCCGTGCAATCCCGGAAGCCCCGGGTCCACCGCCGAAGCGCTCGCGTTTCCTGCGAGCAGCCGGTCGTAGTCGCGAATGCTCGCCAGGAAGAGTCCCCCCGGCCGCAGACGCCCTCGCATCGAGACGAGCGCCTGCGGGAGATCCTCGTCGCCCAGGCAATGGGACAGCGCGTTGTCGCAGCAGATGACAACGTCGAAATGTCCGGTGAGCGTCCGGTCGAGCGCCCGGAAATCGGCAACCCCGAACGTGATGGCGGCGCCGAAGGATCGCGCCTCGCGCCGAGCACGCTCGATCGCGGGAGCGCTGAAGTCCGTGGCGTGGACACGATATCCCTTCAGCGCCAGCGCGATCGCCTGGGTGCCGATGCCGCAGGCGCAATCCAGCAGCGACACTGCGACACCTTCCGACCGGTTGCGGATCAACGCGTCGAGAGCCTCGCCCTGACGGGCGATCTCCTGCCGCCAGTCGGCGAACATGAGATGGTATTCACCAGCGAGCCCATCGTAGAACTCGCGGACCGATTCACCCATGGATCTCCCGCTCGCCGATCAACCTGCTCGTGGAGCGACCCGGGCGGTCGCCGACGAAGTCCGCGCGTGCCCGCGCCAACGAAAGACGAGGCGCACACCCAGAAGCACCGCGAGCACCAGGCCGAAGGCGAGCGGCTCGCGGATGTCCTTCTTCACCAGCCACAGGAAATGGATCACGCCGAGCGTCCCGATCGCGTACACCGCGCGATGTAGCCACTGCCAGCGACGGGCACCGAGTCGCTTCACCATCGCGTTGGTGGACGTGGCGGCGAGCGGGATGAGCAGCAGGAATGCGGTGAAGCCGACGGTGATGAACGGGCGCTTCATCACGTCCTTCACGATGTCGTGCAGATCGAAGAACTGGTCGAGCCAGATGTAGGTGGTGAAGTGCAGGCTCGCATAGAAGAACGCGAACAGTCCGAGCATGCGGCGCAGGCGCAACAGCCACGGCATGGACAGCAGCTTGCGGGCAGGGGTCACCGCGAGCGTGATCATCAGGAACGTCAGCGTCCACCAGCCCGTGGAACGGGTGATGTACTCGATCGGATTGGCGCCGAGCTGGTCGCGCCAGGCCCTCAACGCGAGCAGAGCGAGCGGGATCAGGCAGGCGATGAAGACCGCCGCCTTGATCCGTGCAACCTGGGATGGGTTGAGCTGGAAGGTCAAGGGCAAACGCTTTCAACACGAAGGACACGAAGAGCACGAAGACAAGCGAAGGAAGATCTTCCGGGTTTCCTTCGTGGTTCTTCGTGCTCTTCGCGTCCTTCGTGTTTCAAGATGTTGAAGTTGAAGTTCAGTAGTACTTCTTCAAATCCATCCCCGCATACAGCGAAGCCACCTGATCGCCGTACCCGTTGAACATCAGCGTCGCCCGCTTTCCGAACTCGCCGATGCGCCGTTCCTTCGCCTGGCTCCAGCGGGGATGGTCCACCTGCGGGTTCACGTTCGAGTAGAACCCGTACTCGTTCGGGATCGCCTTGTTCCAGGCCGTCTTCGGTTCGGTCTCGGTGAAGCGGACGCGCACGATCGATTTGGCGCTCTTGAACCCGTACTTCCACGGCACCACGATGCGCACCGGCGCGCCGTTCTGGTTCGGCAACAGGTCGCCGTACAAGCCGAAGGTGAGCAGGGCGAGCGGATGCATCGCCTCGTCCATGCGCAGCCCCTCGACATAAGGCCAGTCCAGCACCGGCAGGCGGATACCCGGCATCTGTTTGTCGTCGCTCAGCGTGACGAACTCCACGTACTTCGCCTTGGACGTCGGTTCGGCCCGTTTCAGAAGTTCGGCGAGCGGGAAGCCGTTCCAGGGGATCACCATGGACCAGCCCTCCACACAGCGCAGGCGGTAGATCCGCTCCTCGACCGCGGCGAGCTTCATCAACTCGTCGAGGTCCCAGCGCTTGGGCTTCGCACACTCGCCCTCGACGCTCAAGGTCCAGGGCCGCGGCTTCAGCGTGCCGGCCCGATCGGCGGGATCGTCCTTGCCCGTGCCGAACTCGTAGAAATTGTTGTAGGTGGTGACGTCCTTGAACGGGGTCGGCGTCTCCCCGATGCTGTACGGGCTCTTCTTCGCGGCGGAGAACACCTTGCCCTGGGCGTGAGCCTGACGAACACCCAGGCCTGCCATGGCCGCCGCGGCGACGACGAGCCCCGTGTCGCACAGGAAGGCACGGCGGTTCTCGAACAGTTCGCGTGGCGTGATCTCGGAGGGCAGGACGTCGGAGGGGCGGCGAATCAGCATGGCTATCCTTTCGTGCATCGGTGCGGAGTACGACCGGAACGCTCCGCCGACGGTTCGGCACGGAGCGATCATTTTACGGTCACGAAACGCTCACGGATTCAACGTGACAGGACGAACCGGCCGATCTCCTCCAGGATGGCCGGATTGCGGCGAAACGGCCGGGCGAACGCCGCGACCGTTCGGCCATGGCCGATCCCCGGATACTTGAACACCGTGACCGGTATCCCGGCATCCCGCAGCCGCGTGGCAAGACGATCCGTATTGCCCGGCTGGACGCGAGTGTCGGCATCGCCGGTTACCAGCATTGCGGACGGCGCACCGGAGGACACATAGGCGACCGGTTGCGTCGCAGGCCAGGACTCCCGCGGCCCGAAGATGGTTTGGATCACCGGTGTCCTGATCGGCAGGAAATCGTAGGGGCCGGACAGGCCGACCCATCCCCGTAGCGCGGTCTTCGGGTCCAGCCCGACCTCGTTCAGCCAGCGCCCGTCCAATGCCAGCATGGCAGCGTTATAGGCGCCGGCGGAATGCCCCATCACGATGAGACGCGCGGGATCGCCGCCGTAGTCGAGCGCATGGTCGTGCACCCAGCGTACCGCCGCGGCGGCGTCGCGCAGGAAATCCGGGTATCGCACCTCGGGGTACACGCGATAGTCGGGAACCACGGCCACGAAGCCGCGCGAGGCTAGCGCTTCGCCGGCAAAGCGGTACTGGTCACGACTACCCTCCTGCCAGGCACCGCCGTAGAAGAACACCACGACCGGCAGCGAACCTTGCGCGCCGTCAGGGACGTACACGTCGAGCTTCTGCCGGGCGAGCGGTCCGTAGGGGACGTTCGCGTCGCGTCGATACCCCGCTGACGGCGTGGTGGCATTGAGCAGCCCGAGCGGCGTGCATGCGGCCAGCGTGGCGACCGCGACCAGGGCGATCAGGATCTCGGTGCCGCGATGAAGCCCTCGAAACAGGCAGGGCACGAACAGCAAGAGGACACTCGTCGGCCTTGGGCAGCCCATCGTCCGCAGGATTCGGTCCTCCTTAGTGTTGCAGGAAGTTGCTCCTATATCAGGAACAGCGTCGCCAGCCCCAGGAAGATGAAGAACCCCCCGCTGTCGGTGATGGCAGTGATGAGCACGCTCGATCCCACCGCCGGATCGCGCCCCATGCGGTGCATCAGCATCGGGATGAACACGCCGAAACTGGCCGCCACCAGCAGGTTGAGCGTCATCGCCGCCATCATCACCAGACCGAGCGCCCAGCTGTGATACAGCAGCATCGCGAACAGCCCGAAGATGCCGCCCCACACGAGGCCGTTCAACAGGCTGATCGCCAGTTCCTTGGTGAGCAGTGCCTTGGCATTGGCGCGCTGGATCTGCCCCAGCGCCATGGCGCGCACGATCATCGTGATGGTCTGGTTGCCCGAGTTGCCGCCGATGCCGGCGACGATGGGCATCAGCGCAGCCAGCGCCACCAGTTTCTCGATGCTGCCCTCGAAAATGCCGATCACGCGCGAGGCGATGAAGGCGGTCACCAGATTGATCGCGAGCCAGGTCCAGCGGTTCTGGGCCGATTTCCAGACCGAGGAGAAGATGTCTTCGTCCTCGCGCAGGCCGGCGAGGTTCAGCATCTCGCTGTCGGACTGGTCGCGGATGAAATCCACCACCGCCGCCACGGTGACCCGTCCGACCAGTTGCCCGTGGTCGTCCACCACCGGCGCCGACACCAGGTCGTAGCGTTCGAACGCCTGGGCGGCCTGTTCCGCGGCGTCGTGCGGCTTCAGCCGCACGGCATCCACGAGCATCAGATCGATCACCAGCCGGTCCGGGTCGGTGACCAGGATGCGGCCGATGGGGAGCACGCCCTGCAACACTTCGTTGCGATCCACCACGAACAGCTGATCGGTGTGGTCGGGCAGTTCATCGAGCCGCCGCAGGTAGCGCAGCACCACCTCGATGGTGATGTCCTCGCGCACCGTCACCATGTCGAAATCCATCAGCGCCCCGACCGAATCCTCCGGGTAGGACATGGCAGCGCGGAGCTGTTCGCGCTCCTCCACCGACAGCGCCTGGAAGACGTCCTCGATGACCTCCTCGGGCAGGTCGGGGGCGAGGTCCGCGATCTCGTCGGTGTCGAGCTGCTCGGTGGCGGCGACCAGTTCCTCCGGCGCCATATCCGCGATCAGGGTCGCGCGCACCGCATCGGAGACTTCGAGCAGGATCTCGCCGTCGCGATCGGCCTTGACCAGGTTCCAGACGATCAGCCGTTCCTCGAGCGGCAGCGCCTCGAGGATGTAGGCGACGTCGGCCGGGTGCAGCTCGGCGAGCTTCTTCTGCAGCTCGGTCAGGTTCTGCCGCTGGACCAGGGTCTCCACCAGCTCGTGCTTGGGCATGTCCTGCCGATGGACGAGCTGCTCCACGAGGCGGTGCTTGTGCAGCAGGGCCATCACCTGCTGCAGGCTTTCCTGCACGCTCTCCTGGGCTTTGGCTTCGTCGACTTCCGGCGACATCGGTGAGGTGCTCCGCGTTGCGGTTTCAGGGCGGGGAAACCGCCCTATTGTATGGGTGGGCCCTGGCGCGGTACATGGAGATGCCGGCTGCGCCGACATCTCCAGGTAAAAGGGGACTCCCTCTCATCCCCTCTCTCCTTCGCCGCCAGGGAGAAGGGGAGCCTCATCCTCGCCCCGTTGGCGTCGGGGTCGGAAACAACATCAGGCCCTATCCGGCGAGATCGCCAAGCGGCGTCGCAGGCACGTCGGGGAACTGCATTCGCGGCGCCCTCTTGGTCGAGAACGCCGGTGGCGCACCCGGCGTTTACTGCTTCGGCGGCACCCGCGTGGCCTGCCAGGAGATGAACTGTAACTGGCCGTTGCGCTTCGCCCAGATGCTGTGGAAGCGCAGCTCCACCGCCATGTCCTTGCCCTTGACGGTGACGTCGTAGTTCGCGTGGCCGGAGAGGATCGCGATGCAGCCGTAGGTGCGCACCGTCACATCGTCGCGCTTCATGACCCGGTAGTGCACTTCGCCGGAGCGGATCAGCTGGATGTAGCTCGCCTTGGTGTCGACCAGCGTCGAGGAATGGATGTAGACGAGATCATCGCCGAGAAGTCGCTCCATGGCCGCGAAGTCCTCGGTGGTCTGCGCGGCGTAGCGCGCGTCCTCGGCCGCCACGGCCTCGGCAGCCGTGACCTGCTCGCCGCAATCGGCCGCGCCCGCCGTGCCGCTCGCCACGACACCGAGCATCGCTCCCCAGAACAGCAACCCCGTGATCTGCTTCATCTCCCCCTCCCGTTTGTTGGTGCTTCTAGCCCTGCAGCGTCAGCACTGCGAACGGCTTGCGCTCGCAACGCACGTTCTTGGGTTCCGCGCCGGCCGCCTTGAAGAGCTGCAGCTTGTCCCCCTTCCAGGCGAAGCCGTAGCGCCGCTTGCCGCCCGGCGCCTTGTCGTCGGGTGTGTCGAAGTAGTCGCAACCCGCACCCTCGGCCGCGAGCGACACCTCGTACTCGAACTTGCCGTCCGGGAAGGTGGCCTCGCCGGTCTCGCCGAACTCGTAGACGGCACCCTTTTCGTCAGCGTATTTGCCGGCGATCACCGCGCGATTGACGAACACGACCAAGCCGTCGCTCACACGCACGAAGTTGCGGAACCGGCGCTTCGCGAAGGTCGGATCGGCGATCGACAGCGTGTCGAACCGCCCCTGGACACCCTTCTCGCCCTGGAACGGGATGTAGGTCGCGTCCGCGGAGGAAACCACGCCGCGGTCGTCGTCCGCCACGACCATGCGGTAGGAACCCGGCTTGCCCATCGGTTCGATCTCGATCACGCGCTGCAGGACCGCCTTGGAGAAATCGGTGCGCACGATGGGATAGCTCTGGTCTTCCTTCTGGATCTTGATGGCGAGCGGCGCCGCCTTGCGTGCGGCAGCGTGCGGCTGACGCGTGGCGCGCAGTGCATCCATGTAGTCCTGGGGCAGCCAGACGCCCTCGAGGTCCTTCACGAACACGCGGTCCTTCTGCTTAGCCGATTTCGGCTTCTCCGCGGGCGGCTTGGCCGGATCGGGTTGCTGGGCCGCGAGCGGTGCGGCGAGGACGAGGATGGACAGCAGGGTGCAGGCGAGACGGATCATGGGCATCGACTTCGTGTGGGACGGCCGGCCTCCCGCCGGCGCAAGGCCCGCGATCATACCCTCGAATCTCCGCCGGCAGCGCGGCGGCCGGTCAGACCGCCAGAGGGGGGCGCCGCTCTCCGAACCGGGTAGCCTGCTCGAAGCCGCGGGCCAGTTGCAGGACCCCGAAGTCGTCGAGATAGGGTCCGACGATCTGAAGACCCACCGGCAATCCGCCGGCACTGAAGCCGGCCGGCACCGAGATGGCCGGCAGCGTCGTCGCGGAAATCCGGTAGCACGAGCGCATCCACTCGATATAGCTCGCGAGCGGCCGGCCGTCGATCGCCATCGGGTACTCGGTGTTCACGTCGAAGGGCAGAACCTGGGCAACCGGGCAGACGAGATAGTCCCAGCGCTCGAAGAAGGTCCGCATGCGGGCGAACAGCTCGGTGCGCTTGCGCTCGGCGCGGGCGACCTGCGAGCCGGTGAGGCGTTGGCCCTCTTCGATGTTCCAGATCACGGTCTGCTTCAATTGCGAACGCTTGGTCCGCAACAGTTCGCCGTGCGAGAGATCGAAGTTCCAGGCGCGCAGAACTTCGAAGATCTCGTCCGCGTCGCTGAGATCCGGTGTGGCGGGCTCGACGATGCAACCGAGGTCCTCGAACGCCGGCAGCGCGCGCTCGAGGGTATCGACCACTCCAGCCTCGAATGGCAGCCCGCCCAGGTCCGGGCTCCATGCGATGCGCAGACCCGTGAGATCCCGCGCGAGCGGCGCGGCGAAGCGCTCGCCGGATTCGTGCACCGAGATCGGACAGCGCGGATCCGGACCCGCGATGGCAGAGAACATCAGCGCCACATCCTCCACGCTGCGGGCCATGGGGCCGACGACGGGCAGCGGAAACCACGCGTTGAACGTGGGCCAGTTGGGAACGCGCCCGGGCGTCGGGCGGAACCCCACCACGTTGCAGAAGCTCGCCGGATTGCGCAGCGATCCGCCGAAATCGGAACCGTCCGCAATCGGCACCATGCCGCACGCGAGCGCCACCGCGGCGCCACCGCTCGATCCGCCGCAGGTGCGATCCGGATTCCACGGATTGCGGGTTGCGCCGAACACCGGATTG
The DNA here is from genome assembly GCA_019745565.1 of Burkholderiales bacterium. Lineage (GTDB taxonomy): Bacteria > Pseudomonadota > Gammaproteobacteria > Burkholderiales. The sequence continues at coordinate 146,059 of JAIESW010000024.1, read as the reverse complement.
AACGTCTGCGACCCGGCGCCGAACTCGGGTGTGTTGGTCTTGCCCACCGTCACGGCGCCCGCGGTGCGCAGCCGCTCCACGATGATCGCGTCGGTGTCGGGAACGAAATCGCGAAAGAGCGGTGAACCGAACGTCGTGCGGATGCCCTTGGTCACCGCAAGATCCTTGTGCGCCACCGGCAGGCCGGCGAGCGGTCCGCAGTCCTCGCCGCGCGCGAGCCTCGCGTCGATCGCTCGGGCTGCGGCCTCCGCCTGCTCGAAGGTCCGGGTGACCATCGCGTTCACGGCCGGGTCGACCCGTTCGATCTGCGCGACATACGCGCGCAGGACCTCGACCGCCGACAGTTCGCGTGCGCGGATGCGCCGCACCAGCTCGGTCGCGCCGGTGAAACAAAGATCGTTCATGAGCGGAAGATGAAGTAGACGGCACCCAGGATGCACAGCGCCGCCCACAGATAGTCGAGCTTGAGCGGCTGGTGCATGTAGAACATCGCGAACGGCACGAAGACCGACAGCGTGATGACCTCCTGGAGGATCTTGAGCTGCGGCAGCGATAGGGTGGTATAGCCGATGCGGTTGGCCGGCACCTGCAGCAGGTACTCGAACAGCGCGATGCCCCACGACACGAACGCGGCGATGATCCACGGCTTGTGGGCCAGGTTCTTCAAGTGTGCGTACCACGCGAAGGTCATGAACACGTTCGACGCGGTGAGCAGCAGGATGGTCTGCAGGATCGGCGGCAGGGCGAGCTGGGGCATGGGAGCAGCGGTCAGGACTAGGGCGAGATCCCGCGCGCCATCAGCACGGCGGCGAGCGGCACGAGCGCGAACAGGAGCAGTTCGAGGGCGATCAGGCGTCGGACACGCTCGATGTCCTTGCCGGACAGCACCCGGGTTTCACCGGCGCGCAGCGCGCGGTTCCAGCGCAGGAACTGCAGGGTCGGCACCACCGAGATCAGCCCGATGGCGATGAACAAGGCCATCTTCACGTAGAAGAGCGGATTGCCGAGATAGAAGCCGGCGCCCTTGGCGAACGCCAGCAGGCGGACCAACCCGGTTGCGAGTGCCGCCAGGGCCGCGACCAGGTAGCCGATGTCGATACCAACCAGCATCCGGACGTGACCCGGCTCCAGATGCTCGCTGCACAGGAAGAATTCAGCGGCGAGCAGGCCGGCGAGCGTCAGGATCGAAAGGAAATGCAGATAGGCGAACAGCGATTCCACGGCAACGATGATACCTGCGGACCTCGACCACGATCGGGCCGATCGACCGACACCCGGTCCGCCCGCCTTTTTCACGCCACATTCACGGCGGGAGGAATGGTGCATTCACAGCCGCCCGGAAGATGGCCTCCGTCAACTTCTGGAGGAACCCGCCATGCAAACCCTTGCCATCTCCGCCGGCCGGACCGACCACCTCGACCTGCGCCAGACCGACGTCGTCAACATTCCCCGGCCGGCCGGCGTGCGGCTCACCTGCACCTCGGGCACCGCCTGGGTGACCCAGGGCCATCAGTCCCGCGACCTGGTGCTCTATCCCGGGCAGGTGCTGGTGCTCGATCGGCGCAAGCCGGTCTACGTCTCGGCCCTGCAGGAATGCACGCTGCGGGTGGATGGTCCCGCCCTCGAACCGTCGGCATGGGCCCGCAGCACGGCGGCGGTCGCGTCCTGGTGGCAGCGCTCGGCCGGCGCCGCCGCCTGAACCAGACGACATGGGCCCCGCACTTGCGGCACAGCATCTGGCGCTGGAAGCGCTGGCCGATTCGATCACGCCGTTGCCGGCGGCAGTGCCGGCAACGGCACCGAGCTGCGCTGCAAGCGCCTGCTGCCCATGCGCTTCGCGTTCATCGCTCGGGATGCGTTCGAGGCGATGGCGACCGCAGCGGGCTTCCGCGTGGTCGCGCTCATGGGCGACTACGCCGGCAGGCCGTTCGAACCGGAATCGAGCGCGGTGATGATCTGGACGCTCGAGCGGCCCGGCTGAGTCAGCAAACTTGTTTTCTCTTCTTTCTACTTCAGCAAAGCCGCCGGCGTCACGTAGGCCCCACGAGCCATGATCGCATCGCGGATATCGACGCGCGGGGCTTCCGCTTTCATCTCCACCTTCCCGCCGAGTGCCTCGAGGCCGATCGCGGCGTAGACGGACGTCAGGTCCGGGAACGCCGTCGATTGCACGTGTGCATCGTAGAGCGTGCGGAACACTTCCGCGCCTGACAGCTCATCGAACTTTTCGAACACCTGGCGCGCCGTCCACTCGGGATCGGGGTCGAGGCAGCAATCGGCGAACTGAGCCAGTACCGTATCGAGGGACTGGCGGTTGTCGGAGCGCCGGCGCAACTCGACGTCCGCCAGCATCAGGATGGCCGCGCCCGACCAGTACACGCGCATGTACCCGCCGTCGCGGAACATGCGCACCGTGGCCTGCTCGAGCGTCGTGCCCTTCGCCGCGGAATCGCGACCGCGCTTGAAGCCCGCATGCATGCGCTGCCAGGCATCTGCCGGACTGATCGCCCCGCTGCGCGCCCGGATGACGTTCTGATAGTACGTGGCCATGCCCTCCGACAGCCAGGCATCGTGCGAGGTCACGTACGGCAGGAGCAGATGCGACAGCTCGTGGGGCGCGGTCCAGTCCTCGATGTAATCGCGCAGCGGTCGACGCTGGTTGACGAAGAAATGCGCCGCGGCCTGGCCGCCGCGCAGCACGTAAGCCCACGGGGTGGGTTCCTGGGCACGGGCCCCGGGCATCACGAGGATCTGCGGACTCGGTACCGGGAAGCGGCCGTGCACGCCGGCCACGCTCATCGCCGCATCCTGGATCCAGGCACGCATGGCCTCGATGTCGGCAGGCGGCGCGCCGTCGAGGATCGCGAGACGCAATACCGCCCCCGGGACCTCGACGGGAATCTCCTTGAAGCGGCCGAAGGCCACGGCCGCAGGCCGATCGAACTCGGCGCGACCGATGCGATACGTGGGTCTGGGTGCGGCACCCTCCACCGGGCGCCAGGGTGCCGACACCGACAGGCCTTCGGGCATGAAGAACGTCACCTCGATGTCCTCGCCTGCGGCCAGCTGTGCCGGACGCCAGAACCACAGGCCCACCTCGGTGAAGAGATCGCGGCCCACGCGCTTGGTCGTGTTGCCGGACAGATCGTTCTTCGTGTAACCGCCGGCGAGATTGACGGAGTATTCGATGCAACCGTCCTCCGCGATGTCCCGCAACCGCATTTCCGTGCCGTTGGGCTGGATCGGCTGACGGCGTTCCATCACCGCCTTGCCTTCCACGAAGGCAGCCGGTGCGTCGAGCGACTCGGCCACGAGCACTGCGGGCGGCAACCCGGCGAAGCACGCCTTCACCCGCATGCTGCGGATCTCGGCATCGACGGTCACGTCGTAGCGGTGGATACGCTCGGCCGCCGCTGCCGGAGTCGAAGCAACGCTGCCGCACACCAGCAGCCCGGCAACCAGAGGACCGAGGCGTCCGTCAGCGCCGATAGAGGTAGCTCGCATCATCGAATGTACCCACCCACTTCGGGCGATAGACGACGAACACGGTGATCATCATGCCGGTCAGTGTAGCCTCGGCGAACGCCAGCAGCATCCAGTAAGGCAGAAACTGTTCAGCCATGAATGCGACCGGTGCGGCGGCGAATCCCATCACCATGCCGGTCGTTGCGAGCGCACTCGCCGCCATCGCCAGTCCGCCGCCACCGAATGCCACGACGAAGAAGTAGATGAAGGGGTTGCGGGGCAAGATCCGCTCGACCACGCGCAGCAGCCCCTGGCTCACGGCAACGGGAACGACCGCGAGCAACAGCACGCCCGCCGAATAGATGCTCCAGGGGAGGTCCCGCATGAAGAACGTCAGCGCGGCGACCAGGGCCAGTCCCAGCACGGCCAAGGGCGCACCGAACATGAGGGTGAACGCCGTGGCGCCCAGCAGATGGAGTTCGATCCCGGGTAGCGGCAGAGGCTGGAAGTTCCACAACACGGTCAGGGTTACGCAGGTACCCAGCCAGACATGCAACTGAATGCTGTCCCGCAACCGCCGCCACGGTGCCGTGCGTAGCGCCTGGAGGAGGATCATCGCCAGCGCCAGGTGCGCGAACCAGTTCAAGGCCATCGGCAGCGAGGCATCGGGAATGCTCATGGCAACGGTCGAGGCGGAAGATCCCTTCAAGGCGCAGCGCACGTTCCCCGCATCGGTGCCGCTCCAGTCATCGTTCGACAGGCGCGTCGGCGGAAGTTCACGCCGGTTCGTATGCGAGCACCGGGGCCAGCCAACGTTCCACCTCGGCAAGCGGCATTCCCTTGCGGGCAGCGTATTCCGCCACCTGATCCCGGTCCACCTTGCCGGTGGCGAAGTAGTGCGCTTCCGGGTGGGAGAAGTAAAAGCCGCTGACTGCCGCGGTGGGCAGCATCGCGTACGACTCGGTCAGCGTGATGCCCGCGTTGCGTTCGGCGTCGAGCAGGCGGAACAACGCGCCCTTTTCCGTGTGGTCGGGGCAGGCGGGATAGCCGGGCGCCGGGCGGATGCCGCGGTACTTCTCGGCGATGAGATCCTCGATGCTCAGGGCTTCGTCGGCCGCATAGCCCCAGAATTCCTTGCGCACCCGCCGGTGCATCAGCTCGGCGAACGCCTCGGCGAGGCGGTCGGCCAACGCCTTCAGCATGATGGCGCTGTAGTCGTCGTGCTTCGCTTCGAAGGCTTCCACGCGGGCGTCGATACCGATGCCGGCGGTGACGGCGAACGCCCCGATGTAATCGGCGATGCCGGACTCGCGCGGCGCGATCAGATCGGCCAGCGACAGGTTGAAGCGGTCGGCCGGCTTCACCATCTGCTGCCGCAGGCAGTGCAGCGTCATTGCCGGATCGGCGCGGGACTCGTCGGTGTAGATCGCGATGTCGTCGCCGTTCACCCGGTTCGCGGGGAACAGTCCGATGACCGCGTTCGCCGTAAGCCAGCGCTCCTCGATGATGCGCCCGAGCATGGCCTGCGCGTCCGCGAACAGATTGCGCGCGGCCTCGCCCACCACCGGGTCCTGCAGAATCTTCGGGAAACGGCCGGCGAGCTCCCAGGTCTGGAAGAACGGCGTCCAGTCGATCACTTCCGCAATCTCTTCCAACGGGTATTCGCGGAACACCTGTACGCCGAGCTGCTTCGGTTTGGGCGGCGCGTACCGTGTCCAGTCCGTCGCCAGTCCATGGGTGCGTGCCTCGGCGATCGTGTGGTGCGGTCCCTGTCCCTTCTTGCCCTTGTGCTGTTCGCGCGTCTTGGCCGCTTCGGCCTTCATCCGTGCGACATATCCTTCGCGCTGGTCCCTGGAGAGCAGGCTGGTGCAGACGCCCACGCTGCGCGAAGCATCCGGCACCCAGATGGTGGATCCGTGATAACCCGGCTCGATCTTGACCGCGGTGTGCACGCGCGACGTGGTCGCACCGCCGATCAGCAGCGGCACCTGGAAGCCCTGGCGCTCCATCTCCTTCGCGACGTGAGCCATCTCCTCGAGCGAAGGCGTGATGAGGCCGGACAGGCCGATGATGTCCGCGTTCTCGTCACGGGCGGTCTGGAGGATCTTCTCGGCCGGCACCATCACGCCGAGGTTGACCACGTCGAAGTTGTTGCACTGGAGCACCACGGCCACGATGTTCTTGCCGATGTCGTGCACATCGCCCTTGACGGTGGCGAGCACGATCTTGCCCTTGGCCTTGCCGGTGTCGCCCGAACGGGCCTTCTCGGCTTCGATGAAGGGGATCAGGTGCGCGACCGCCTCCTTCATCACGCGCGCCGACTTCACCACCTGGGGCAGGAACATCTTGCCCGAGCCGAAGAGATCGCCGACGACGTTCATGCCGTCCATCAACGGGCCTTCGATCACCTGGATGGGCCGCTCGAAGCCGAGCCGGGCCTCTTCGGTGTCCTCGACGATGTAGGTGGTGATGCCCTTCACCAGCGCGTGCTGCAGCCGCTCGGCGACGGGGGCGTTGCGCCAGGCGAGATCCGCGACCTGGGTCTTGCCCTCGGCCTTGTGGGTCTCGGCGAACTGCACCAGCCGCTCGGTGGCGTCGGGACGGCGATTCAACAGCACGTCCTCGACCCGCTCCAGCAGATCCTTCGGAATGTCCTCGTACACACCCAGCTGCCCGGCGTTCACGATGCCCATGGTCATGCCGGCCTTGACCGCGTGATACAGGAACGCCGTGTGGATCGCTTCGCGCACCCCGTCGTTGCCGCGGAACGAGAACGAGACGTTGGATACGCCGCCGCTCACTTTGGCGTGGGGCAGCGACTTGCGGATGAGGCGCGTGGCTTCGATGAAGTCGACACCGTAGGTCGCGTGCTCTTCGATACCCGTGGCGACCGCGAAGATGTTCGGGTCGAAGATGATGTCCTCGGGCGGAAATCCCACTTCCTTCGTGAGCAGGTGGTAGGCGCGGGTGCAGATCTCGATGCGGCGCTTCAGCGTATCGGCCTGCCCCTGTTCGTCGAACGCCATCACGATGGCCGCCGCCCCGTAGCGACGGACCAGCCGGGCCTGGCGCAGGAACTCGGCTTCGCCCTCCTTCATGCTGATGGAGTTCACCACCGCCTTGCCCTGCACGCACTTCAAGCCCGCCTCGATCACGCTCCATTTGGAGCTGTCGATCATCACCGGCACGCGCGCGATGTCGGGCTCGGAAGCCACCAGGTTCAGGAACCGGGTCATGGCCGCCTGCGAATCGAGCATCGCTTCGTCCATGTTGACGTCGATGATCTGGGCGCCGTTGTCCACCTGCTGGCGTCCGACGGCGAGCGCCTCCTGGAACTGGTTGTTCAGGATCAGGCGGGCAAAGGCCTTCGACCCCGTGACGTTGGTGCGTTCGCCGACGTTCACGAACAGCGAGTCGTCGCCGATGTTGAGGGGTTCGAGCCCCGCGAGGCGCAGCTTCTTCTCGACGACCGGAATGACGCGCGGCCGGATCGACGACACCGCCTCGCCGATCGCGCGGATGTGTTGCGGCGTCGTGCCGCAACAGCCGCCGGCGATGTTGAGAAAGCCCGCTTCGGCGAACTCGCGCAGCATGCCGGAGGTGTACTCGGGCGTCTCGTCGTACTCGCCGAAGGCGTTCGGCAGACCGGCATTCGGGTGGATGGTGACGAACGTGTCGGTGAGACCCGCGAGTTCCTCGATGTGGGGCCGCAGATCCTTGGCGCCCAGCGCACAGTTGAGGCCGATCGCGAACGGCCGTGCGTGGCGCACTGAGTTCCAGAACGCTTCGGCGGTCTGGCCGGACAACGTGCGACCGGACTTGTCGGTGATGGTGCCCGACACCCACAGCGGCAGATGCACCCCGTGCCGATCGAAGTACTCGTCGCAGGCGAACAGCGCCGCCTTGCAGTTGAGCGTGTCGAAGATGGTTTCCACCAGCAGGATGTCGGCACCGCCGTGCACCAGACCGTCGATGGCCTCCAGATATGCGGCCACCAGTTCGTCGAAGGAGACGTTGCGGAATCCCGGATCGCTCACGTCCGGCGAGATGGATGCCGTGCGGTTGGTGGGCCCCAGCACGCCGGCGACGAAGCGCGGCTTGCCGGGCGTCTCGCGAGACGCCCGATCGGCCAGCTCGCGCGCGAGCTTCGCCCCTTCGAGATTCAGTTCGCGCACGTGCGATTCCATGCCGTAGTCGGCCATGGCAATGCGCGTGGAATTGAAGGTGTTGGTCTCGATGATGTCCGCGCCGGCCTCAAGATAGGCTGCGTGGATGCCACCGATGATCTTCGGCTGCGTGAGCGTCAGCAGGTCGTTGTTGCCCGACTGCTCGCAATGGTGATCGCAGAAGCGGTCACCGTGGTAGTGATGCTTCTCGAGCCTGTGGCCCTGGATCATGGTGCCCATGGCACCGTCGAGCACCAGGATGCGACTGGCAAGCAGTTCGCGCAGGAGATGAGTTCGGTCCGGCTGCAAGTTCGTTTTGGTCAAGACAAACGAAAAACCCGGCCGCTAGAGGGGACCGGGTTTGCAGTCACTCTTTAGCGGCATTTGTAGCGCGCCCGCAAGCTGTGGCTCAAATCGGCGCGTAAAGGAGGGCAGAAGCTACCGGGACAGCGCAAGTCTGTCAACGGTCAGGCCATGACGGCTCGGTCCTGTGCCATCAGCGGGAAGGAAGACCGCAGGATGACCTCGAGATCGTGCTCGTCGTCCATGAACAGGGAAGCAGCGTACCGGGTTACACGGCATTTGCCGTGCAACCCGGCTGGATCGGCAACCAGGCCCGCAAACTTGCGGCCGCAGGCAGCCTCAGTTCGTCTTCACCTTGGTCCAGGCGCGGTCGTACACCTTGAGGTCCGCGCCGAGGTCTTCGAAGATCTGCAACTTCGCCCGCACCGCCGCCGGCGGATTGATGTTGACGTCATTGCGCAGTTCCGGCGGCAGCAGCGCCGGCACCTTGGTGTTCACGGTGCCGTTCTTCTGCTGGATGGTGTTCAGCACCGAGATCTCGGGGCGCATCATGAACTCCTGGAACTTCCTCGCGTTGGCCTTGTTGGGCGCCGACTTCAGCACGCAGATGTCCTCCTGGTACATGGTCGCGCCTTCCTCGGGGATCACGTACGCGAGGGTGTCGGGCTTCTCCAGCACGTACATCATCGCCCCGACGAAGTAGTGCGCGGCGTGCATGTCGCCCGACTGGATCAGCGGAATGACTTCGTAGGTGAACGCACTAGTTGGCGCGTACCGCGAGGTCCACTCGATCGAGCGCGGCGACGGTGCCGCCTTCCGGTGTACGGAACGTGCGTGCCGCGCCTTCGATCTGCAGCAGGGCGGTCTGCTTCGAATCGTCTCCCATCGATTCCTTCACGCCCGATCCAGCCGCCGGTACTGGATGGCCTCGGCCACGTGCGACGACAGCACGTGCGGTGCGCCGGCAAGATCGGCGATGGTCCGCGCGAGCTTGAGAATGCGGTGATAGGCGCGCGCCGAAAGCGACAGACGCTGCATCGCCTGCCGCAGCAGCGCTTCGCCTTGCGCATCGGGGTTGCAATAGGCATCCACCTCGGAGGGGCCGATCCGGGCGTTGGGCGTGCCCTGCCGCGCCAGAGCAACGTTGCGAGCTGCCGTCGCGCGGCCGCGAATCGTGCTGCTCGATTCCCCCTCCGGCTTCTGCGCGAGCGCGTCGTCGGCCACCGCCGGCACTTCGATCTGGACATCGATCCGGTCGAGCAGCGGACCGGAGATGCGCGAGCGGTAGCGTGCCACCTGGTCGGGCGTGCAACGGCACTTGCCGTTGGCGTGGCCGAGATAGCCGCAGGGACAGGGGTTCATCGCCGCGATCAGCTGGAACTGCGCGGGAAACTCCGCGCGCCTCGCCGCGCGCGAGACCGTGATGCGGCCGGATTCGAGGGGTTCGCGCAGCACTTCGAGCACGTCGCGATCGAACTCCGGCAATTCGTCGAGGAACAGGATGCCGTGCATGGCCATGGAGATCTCGCCGGGTCTCGGGTTGCTCCCGCCGCCGACGAGTGCCACCGCGGACGCGGTGTGATGGGGCGCGCGATAGGGCCGGCGCTTCCAGCGTGCAACGTCGAAGCCGCCGCCGATGGACTGGATCGCTGCGGAAGCGAGCGCCTCTTCGTCCGTCATCGGCGGCAGCAGACCGACGAAGCGCTCCGCGAGCATGGTCTTGCCGGTTCCCGGCGGGCCGACCATCAGGACGCTGTGCGCACCGGCCGCTGCCACTTCCAGCGCGCGCTTTGCGTGGGACTGCCCTTTGACTTCGGCGAGATCGGGATAGGCCGCGTCGTTCGACAGCGGTGCTGCCACCCAGCGCTCGAGCGGACGTGTCCCGGTGAGATGATTGCAGACATCAAGCAGGGTCGCCGCACCGAAGATCTTCGCATCGGCGACCAGCGCCGCCTCCGGCGCGCTGTCCGCGGGCACGACGAAGCCGCGACCGCCCGCGTGTGCCTGGAACGTCATGGCGAGCGCACCGCGCACGGCGCGCAGGGCGCCGGTCAATGCGAGTTCGCCCGCGAACTCGTAGCGATCGAACGCATCCGCCGGGATCTGTTTCGAGGCCGCGAGGATGCCGAGCGCGATCGGCAGGTCGAAGCGGCCGCTCTCCTTCGGCAGATCGGCCGGCGCCAGGTTCACGGTGATGCGGCGCGTCGGGAATTCGAAGCGGCAACTCTGGATCGCCGCCCGCACGCGGTCCTTCGCTTCCTTCACCTCGGTGTCGGGCAGGCCCACGATGGTGAAGGAAGGTAGCCCGTTGGCGAGGTGCACCTCGACTTCGACTTCCTGCGCCTCCATCCCGGCCAACGCCCGACTGCGCAGGACGGCGAGGCTCATTGCGACGCGGGCCGGTCGATCAGCGGCCGGACGGGTCGGCGCCTTCGAGCATCGCGATGCGCTGCTCCAGCGCCTCGAGCTTTTCGCGGGTGCGCGCCAACACCCGCGCCTGTGCGTCGAATTCCTCGCGCGTCACCAGATCCAGACGGGCGAATGCGCCCGCCACGAGGGTCCTGAAGTTGCGCTCGAGATCCGCGGCCGGGCTCTGCCCGGCGAGGGTGCGCAAGCGCTTGGCGATGTCATCGAGCATGGCGGTCGGTGCAGGCATAACGGTCTCCACGAGGAATTTTTTGTTCGTACCAGTGTAGCAAAGGCCCTTCGCGGACTACCCACCTCTAGAATTGCACCGAAATCGTGCGGATCGCCTTCTTCCTGCACCGTGTTCGTGCACACGCGGTTTCAGGATGTGGCGGTTTTCTAGTAACAGACTGATTCCATTGACTTATGAATCAGGCATGTCACTTGCAAAACCGCAGCCGCGCGGTTTCCGTTGCAGCGGGATCACCCGTTTGTCTTTCACGCAAAACCACCTGAAAAAGGACAAGCCCCATGCTGAAAAAGAAAGCCCTGGCCACAGCCATCGCCAGCCTCGGACTTGCGATGCCCGTCGCTCACGCCGAAGAAGCCGCCTCGCCCATCACGGGCAACCTGACATTTACCACCGACTACATCACGCGCGGGCTCTCGCAGACGGGCAACTCGCCCGCACTTCAAGGTACCGTCGAGTACGGCCACTCCTCCGGCCTGTACGTGGGCGCCTTCGCATCGAACGTGAGCTGGCCCGGTGACTTCTTCGGACCGACGGCCCCCGGCGCCGACGCGGCCACCGGCGGCGGCGCGAATACGGCCATCAGCAACAGCCTGGAGATCGACGTCTACGCCGGCTTCCGCAACAAGTTCGCGGGTGACTTCACCTACGACGTCGGAGCCGTGTATTACTACTACCCGGGGCGCTACAACCTCGACACGTCCTTCGTTCCCGGCCTCAAGAAGCCGCACACCGGCGAGATCTACGGCGCGCTCGGCTGGAAGTGGATCACGGCCAAGGTCTGGTACGCCGTGACCGACGGCGTGTTCATGGTCGGTGACGCGCGCGGCACCTACTACGCCAACCTCTCGGCCAACGTGCCGGTCGGCGACACCGGCTTCAACATCATCGCCGGCGTCGGCACCTGGAAGTGGAACGGCGAGATGGAGTTGTACAAGAACAACGGCTTCAAGAACGACGTGTTCGATCTGGTCGACTGGAAGCTGGGTGCCACCAAGGACTGGGGCGGATTCACCTGGGGCCTGTTCTACACGGGCAGCACGGCCGACGGGTACACCGACAACCCGCGCCTGGCGGTCTGGACCGATCGCTTCGGCAAGGAAGTCGGCAAGGACACCGTCTTCCTGTCCGTCACCAAGGCGTTCTGATCGTCCGCTCTACCGCGCGAGGCCGTCACGGCCTCGCGCTTTCGCAGTTCTCCCACCACAGGACCTACAATGAAACTCGTCACCGCCATCATCAAGCCGTTCAAGCTTGACGAGGTGCGCGAAGCCCTCTCCGCCATCGGCGTGCAGGGCATCACGGTCACCGAGGTCAAGGGCTTCGGCCGCCAGAAGGGCCATACCGAACTGTACCGCGGCGCTGAGTACGTCGTGGACTTCCTGCCGAAGGTCAAGATTGAAGCTGCGATCAAGAGCGAAATGCTCGACCAGGTGATCGAAGCGATCGAGAAGTCTGCCAACACCGGCAAGATCGGTGACGGCAAGATCTTCGTTTTCGACCTTGAACAGGTCGTCCGCATCCGCACCGGCGAAACCGGTGGGGACGCGTTGTAATTTTTCCGGGGGCCCCACCATGAAGAGATTTCTCATGCTGCTCGCGATGCTCGTGGCCTTCGGCCTGGGATCGCTGACGCACGCGCAGGACAACAAGCCGGCTGACGCGGCAGCGCCGGCGGCGGCCGCACCCGCGGCGGATGCCGCGGCACCTGCAGCCGAAGCACCGGCGGCCGAGGCGCCGAAGATGGACACCGGCAGCACCGCCTGGATGATCACCGCCACGGTGCTCGTCATCCTGATGACGGTCCCCGGTCTCGCCCTCTTCTACGGCGGCCTGGTACGCACCAAGAATATGCTCTCGGTCCTGATGCAGGTGTTCGTGACGTTCTCCCTGCTCTCGGTTCTCTGGGTGTGTCTCGGCTACTCGCTCGCGTTCTCCGAGGGGAATGCCATCTTCGGCGGCTTGTCGAAGGCGTTCCTGTCCGGTGTGACGCCCGATTCGCTGAACGGCGTGATCCCCGAGTACGTGTTCCTCACGTTCCAGCTGACGTTCGCATCCATCACCCCGGCGCTGATCGTCGGCGGCTTCGCCGAGCGCATCAAGTTCTCGGCGGTGCTGTGGTTCATGGGCCTGTGGCTGCTGCTGGTCTACGCACCGATCGCCCACATGGTCTGGGGCGGCGGCTATCTGGCCACCCTGGGTGCGAAGGACTTCGCCGGCGGCACGGTGGTGCACATCAACGCAGGTATCGCTGCCCTGGTCGGCTGCCTGGTGCTGGGCAAGCGCATCGGCTACGGCAAGGAGGCGATGCCCCCGCACTCGCTCACCATGACCATGATCGGCGCCTCGCTGCTGTGGGTGGGCTGGTTCGGCTTCAACGTTGGTTCCGAACTCGCGGTCGATGGCGTCGCCGGCATGGTGCTGGTCAACACGCAGGTCGCGACCGCAGCCGCCGTGCTGGGCTGGATGTTCATCGAGTGGATGGTGAAGGGCAAGCCCTCCATGCTCGGCGCCGCGTCCGGTGCCGTCGCGGGTCTCGTCGCGATTACCCCGGCGTGCGGTTTCGTCGGGCCGATGGGCGCGATCATCCTCGGCATCATCGCCGGCGTGGTCTGCTTCTGGGCGGTGACCAGCCTGAAGCGGATGTTCGGCTACGACGACTCGCTCGATGTGTTCGGCGTCCACGGTATCGGCGGCATCATCGGTGCCATCCTGACGGGTGTGCTGATGTCCAAGGATCTGGGCGGCGTCGGCTACGCAGAAGGCGTGACGATGGGCGTTCAGCTCTGGGACCAGATCGTCGCCGTGGCGGTGACCATCGTCTGGTGCGGCATCATCAGCCTGATCCTCTACAAGATCATCGACATGGTGATCGGCCTGCGCGTGACCGAAGACAAGGAGCGCGAAGGCCTCGACATTACGGAGCACGGGGAGACCGCGTATCACGCGTAAGCGACCCGCGCGGTGCAATGCCGCGGAAGCAGCAAGGAACAACGGGCGCTCTCAGGCGCCCGTTGTTTTTTTCATGACCAGGGTCCTTGGCACGACGGCTGACACCGAACCGCCTTCAACACGAAGGACTCGAGGGACATGAAGAACACGAAGGAAAGCGAGATTGAACCTTCGTGTGCCTTTCCTTCGTGCTCTTCGTGTCCTTCGTGTTGAAGGCGGTTGACTTTCCAGCAGCCGCTAGAACAACCCCACCACCCGCCCCTCCGGCGTGAGATCGATTTTCGTCGCCGACGGCACCTTCGGCAGTCCCGGCATGGTCATGATGTCGCCGCACACGAACACGATGAACTCGGCGCCCGCCGCCAGCCGCACTTCGCGGATGTTGATCGTGTGCCCGCTCGGCGCGCCGCGCGCCGAAGCGTCGGTGGAGAACGAGTACTGCGTTTTCGCGATGCACACCGGATAGGCGCCGTAACCGTCGTCCTGGAACCGCTGGATCTGGGCCCGCACCTTCGCGTCGGCCGTGATACCGGCCGCACCGTAGATCTTCTTCGCCACCGCCTCCACCTTCTCCCAGAGCGGCGCACTGTCCTCGTACACGAACTTGACCTTGGGCGGATTGCTCTCGGCCACCTGCACCACCGCACGTGCGACGTCCTCGGCGCCCCTGCCGCCTTCCGCCCAATGGCGCGCCGTTACCACCGGCACGCCCAGCGCCTCGAGGCGGCGCTTCAGCAGCTCGTGCTCCGCCGGCGTGTCCTGCGTGAAATGATTGACCGACACGACGCACGGCAGCCCGAAATGGTTGCGGACGTTGTTCACGTGTCGCTCCAGGTTGGCGAGCCCGCGTTCCAGTGCTTCGAGGTTTTCGACGTTGAGATTCTTGAGATCCACGCCGCCGTGGTACTTGAGCGCCCGCACAGTGGCCACGATCACGCAGGCGGAGGGCTTCAGTCCCGCCTTGCGGCACTTGATGTCGACGAACTTCTCGGCGCCCAGATCGGCGCCGAACCCGGCTTCGGTCACGACGTAGTCCGCCAGCTTGAGCGCGCTGCGGGTGGCGATGACGGAATTGCATCCGTGCGCGATGTTGGCGAACGGCCCGCCGTGGATGAACGCCGGATTGTTCTCGAGCGTCTGCACCAGATTCGGCTTCAGCGCGTCCTTGAGCAGCACCGTCATGGCGCCATGGGCATCGAGATCCCGCGCCCGTACCGGGCGCTGATCGCGCGTGTAACCCACCACGATGTTGCCGAGGCGTTCCTTGAGGTCTGACAGCGATCGCGCGAGGCAGAAGATCGCCATCACTTCCGACGCGACCACGATGTCGAAGCCGTCCTCGCGCGGAAAGCCGTTGGCCGTACCGCCGAGCGACACCACGATGTCGCGCAGCGCGCGATCGTTCATGTCGAGCACACGCTTCCAGGTGATGCGCCGCACGTCGATCTGCAGCTCGTTGCCGTGGTGGATGTGATTGTCGAGCATCGCCGCGAGCAGATTGTTCGCGAGCTGGATCGCGTTGAAGTCGCCGGTGAAGTGCAGATTGATGTCTTCCATCGGCACCACCTGCGCATGCCCGCCGCCGGCCGCGCCGCCCTTGACCCCGAACACCGGCCCGAGCGAAGGCTCGCGCAGGCAGATCAGCGTCTTCTTGCCGATCCGGTTGAGCGCGTCGCCGAGACCGACCGTGGTGGTGGTCTTGCCTTCGCCCGCCGGCGTGGGACTGATCGCGGAGACCAGGATCAGCTTGCCGTCCGGCCGATCCGCCAGCGAATCGAGGTAGTCCAGCGAGATCTTGGCCTTGTAGTGACCATAGGGCTCGAGGTGCTCCTCGCCGATGCCGAGACGTTCGGCCGCGAGCGGCGTGATGCGCTTCATCGTCGCCTGCTGGGCGATCTCGATGTCGGAAAGCATGCGGTCGGTCCTTGTCCTGGTGCTGTCAAGAAAACCGGGCGCGCGCTCGCGGCCCGGGGCCGGCATGTTAGCGCAGCCGCGAGCCGGGGTCAGACTTCGTCGGTCGGACCGTAGGTGATGACCGAGAGCAGGCGGATCGGGGTCTCGATCAGGCGCTCGGGCCCATGGGGAATCTCGCCGCGGAACGACAGCGAATCGCCCGGATCGAGCAAGTAGGTCTGCTTGCCGTGGCGGTACTCGATGCGCCCTTCCAGCACGTAGATGAACTCGGTGCCAGGGTGTTCGAAGCTGGGGAACACCTCGGAGGCATCGTCCATGGTCACCAGGAACGGCTCGAAGGACTTCTTGGGACCCTTGTCGTAGGCGAGCAGATGATAGGTATGCCCGCGCTTGGTGCCACGCCGGACCACCTGCATGCCCTCGCCGGCCTTGACCAGCTGGGCACCGCCGCCGGGCACGTCGTAGTTGGCGAACAGACGGCCGAGCGAAATGCCGAGCGCGGTTGCCAGCTTGGCGAGCGTGTCCAGGCTGGTGGACACCTGGCCGTTCTCGATCTTCGAGAGCATGCCGCGGCTGATGCGCGCCTGGGCCGCCACGTCGGAGATGGTGAGCATCTGCTGGCGGCGCAGGTCGCGCATCACGCTGCCCAGATGGCGCTCGAGCGATCGGCCGTTGTCCGGACCGCTGGGGACGACGATCTCTTCCTCCTGCTCCACCTTGCGCTTCTTCGAAGCGGACGGACGGGCAGGGGTTGCGGCTTTGCGCTGGGACGTCTTCACGGGCGTGACCGCTCCCGCATGCTGGGCTCACACATCCGGACCCACCTCCTCGCCGATCGAACGGTAGCGACTGTGGAAGTAGAGCAGGGGCTCGCCACCGGCATCCGTGTCGAGCGCGAGTACCCGCCCCAGGACGATCACGTGATCGCCTCCGTCGTACTGGGCATGGTGAGCGCATTCGAAGGCGGCGATGGTGCCGCCGAGGATCGGGGCGCCGTGCCGGCCTTCGTGCCACGCGAGGCCGCTCCACTTCTCGCGGCCGCCGGCGGCGAAGCGATGAGACAGCTCGTGTTGGCCGTCGCGCAGTACGTTGACCGCGAAACCGGGTGACTCCAGCAGCGGCTGCAGGCTGAACGACTGGCGCGACAGGCTGAACAACAGCAGCGGCGGGTCGAGCGACACCGACGAGAACGAGTTCGCAGTGATGCCGACCGGGCCCTGCGCCGGATGGAGCGCCGTGATGATGGTCACCCCCGTGGCATACATGCCGAAGGCACGACGCAGGCGGACCGGATCGATCGCATCGGCGGCGCCCGCGGGCTCTGGCATCAGGTTCCGGTCACCCCGGGAATCCAGCTCGTCCCGGCCAGCGGCACCCGCGCCATCGCTGCGGCCTCGATGGTGAGCGCCACGAGGTCTTCGCGTTCCAGGTGGTGGACGTTCGACTTGCCGCAAGCGCGCGCCACGGTGGTGAGCTCCATGTTCATCGTCTTGAAGTAGTTCTTCAGCCGCTTGGCCCCCACCGCCGGATCGAGGCGCTGCTCCAGGATCGCATCCTGGGTGGTGATGCCCACCGGACACCTGCCGGTGTGGCAATGATGACAGTAACCGGGCGCGGTGCCGAGTTTCGCGTAGTCCTCTTCGGCGGAGTGGTTCGCCCCGTTCTGGAAATAGGCCTCGTGGTTGCATCCCAGCGCGATCAGCGTGCCCTGGCCCACCGAGACCGCATCGGCGCCGAGCGCGAGCGCCTTCGCCACGTCGGCACCGGTACGGATGCCGCCCGAGATGACGAGCTGCACCTTGCCGCGCATGTCCAGTTCCTCGAGCGCTTCGACCGCCTGGCGCAGCGCCGCCAGGGTCGGAATACCCACGTGCTCGATGAACACCGACTGCGTGGCCGCGGTGCCGCCCTGCATGCCGTCCACCACCACCACGTCGGCGCCGGCATGCACGGCGAGCTTCACGTCGTTGTAGACCCGGGTGGCACCGATCTTCACGTAGATGGGGACCTGCCAGTCGGTGATCTCGCGCAGCTCGTTGATCTTGATCACCAGGTCGTCCGGTCCGGTCCAATCGGGATGCCGACAGGCCGACCGCTGGTCGATGCCTTCCGGCAGCGTGCGCATCTTCGCCACCCGCGGGTTGACCTTCTGGCCCAGCAGCATGCCGCCGCCGCCGGGCTTGGCGCCCTGGCCGATCACCACTTCGATGGCATCGGCCCGGCGCACGTCATCCGGATTGAAACCGTAGCGCGACGGGAGGCACTGGTACACCAGCGTCTTCGACGACTGCCGCTCTTCCTGGGTCATGCCGCCGTCACCGGTGGTGGTCGACGTGCCCAGTTCGGTCGCGGCACGACCCAGCGCTTCCTTCACCCGCGCGGACAGGGAGCCGAAACTCATGCCGGCGAACGTGATGGGAATGTCGAGCTCCACCGGCTTCTTCGCGTAGCGGGTGCCCAGCACGGTCTTCGTGTGGCATTTCTCCCGATAGCCCTCGAGCGGATAGCGCGACACGGAGCCCGCCAGAAAGACCAGATCATCGAAGTGCGGCAGCTTGCGCTTGGCGCCGAGACCGCGGATCTCGTAGAGCCCATGGGCGGCGGCGTTGTGGATGTAGTCGATGACGGTGCGGTCGAAGCCGGCGGACTCCTCCCGCTGGATGCGCTTCGGCGCCTGGGCCGGATGCTCGACAGGTTTGTTCATTTCCGTGCTCCTCAATACTCCTGGTTCGCGTCGGCGTTCCAATGGTAGAGGGAACGCGCGGACGCAACGCGCTTGAACTCGGTGGGGTCATAGGGAAAGCCGGCGCGCTTCAGCAACTCGGCCACCGCAGCGTGATCCGCGGCCGTCATGGGCTCCTGCTGCGCATCCGCGCCCAGAGACTTGATCTTGCCGCGCACGTAGATCACGGCTTCGTAGAGCGAATCGCCGAGCGCATCGCCGGCATCGCCGCAGATCACCAGCCGCCCTGCCTGCGCCATGAACGCGGAGTAGTTGCCGACCCGGCCGCCGACGACGATGTCGATGCCCTTCATGGAGATGCCGCAGCGCAGGCTCGCGTCCCCCTCGATGATGAGCGTGCCGCCGTGACCGGTCGCACCGGCGGATTCGGACGCGAACCCCTTCACGCGCACCGAGCCGGACATCATGTTCTCCGCGACACCCCAGCCCACGTTGCCATGCACCGTGATGTCGGCGAACTTGTTCATGCCGCCCACGTAGTAGCCGCCCTGGCCGCGGATGTCGATGGCCACCGGATGGTTCACGCCCACCGCGATGCTGTGGCTGCCGTTCGGGTTGAGCACGTCGATGTGCTTCACGCCGCTGGTCGCGAGATCCTGGTGCAGGAACTGGTTGAGTTCCCGCACCGAGGACTTCGCGAGGTCGAAGGTCTTGTCCATGGTGGTCCGCTTCTCGACGGTCAGACTGTCCATACGTAGAGTTCCTCGGGCATCGGCTCGAACAGCTTCGCGTTGTTCACCCCGGGCAAGTGGGCGAGACCGCGGAACTCGGAGCTGATCGCGACGTAGTCGTCGGTCTCCGCCACGATGGCCGGTTTGCACGCGAACGCGTCGCGGACCAGCGCCAGCTTGTTCTCGGTCCCGATCAGGAAAGTGTAGAAGCCGTCGAGCTCCTCGAAGCCTTTCTGCAGCGCCTGCTCCAACGAGTCACCTTCGCGCGTGCGCCATTCGAGGAAGCGCGTCGCGGCTTCGGTGTCGTTGTCGGTCTCGAAGCGGATGCCGCGGTGCTCGAGCTTGCGCCGGATCATGAACGGATTCGAGATGGTGCCGTTGTGCACCAGGCAGAAATCCTCACCCGCGGTGAACGGATGGGCGCGATCCGGCGTGACCGCCGATTCGGTCGCCATGCGCGTGTGACCGACCACATGGGTACCGGTCAGCTTCGGGAAGTCGTAGCGCTTCGCGATGTCGGCCGGATGGCCGGTGTCCTTGTAGATGTCGATGCGGCGGCCGGCCGACAGCACGTGCAGCCCCGGATAGTGCTGATGCGTCCAGGCCTTCACGGCGTCCGCGGGTTCGTCGCACGTCAACACCGCATGGTTGCCCTTGACGGCCAGTTGCGCTTCGGTGCCGAAGCGCTTGATGAAGTCCGCCTCGAACGGCGCCCAGTCGTAGTCCCACGCCGGCGCATGCAGGCTGTACTTGCGATCCGTCTCCGGCAGGCGGTCGGTGAACACGGCCAACCCCGCCGACTCCGGTCCGCGCGAGGCCATCTCCTCGAGGATCGGCACCATCAGTTCACCCAGCTGGCTGCGCATGGCCGGGTTCTTCACCAGCAATCCCACGATTCCGCACATGATCGATATCCTTTTCTGACTGCGAGTTCCGTCTAGAAGAACTCGAGATAGCGTTCCACTTCCCAGCCCGACACATGGCGCTGGTACTCGATCCATTCCATCCGCTTCAGGCGGATGAACTCGGCCGCGAGCTCCTTGCCGAGCCCTTCGCACAGCACCTTGTCGGCTTCGAGCGCGTCGAGCGATTCGTTGAGGTTCTGCGGCAGCACGCCGATGCCTGCCTTCTTGAGCTGGGCGTCGCTCCACTCGTACAGATTGGTGTTGTTGGGTTCGCCCGGATCCATCTTCTTCTCCACGCCGTCCATGCCGGCGGCGATGATCGCGGCGCTCGCCAGATAAGGATTGACCGCGGCATCGGGCAGCCGCATCTCGAGACGTCCGTAGGGGATGCGGACCATGCACGTACGGTTGTTGTCGCCATAGGTGATGTACGCCGGGGCCCACGTGGCACCCGACAGTGCGCGCCCCACCACCAGACGCTTGTACGAGTTCACCGTCGGCGCGCAGATGGCCGTGAGACCACGCGCGTGATGCAGCAGCCCGCCCATGAAGTGGTAGCCCATCTTCGACAGGCCGAGGCCGCGCTTGTCCTTGTCGTCGTGGAACAGGTTCTTCGTCTTGCCGTCACCTATCGACAGGTGGAAGTGCGCCCCCGAACCGGTGCGGTTCGAGAACGGCTTCGGCATGAAAGTGGCGATCAGGCCGAGCTGGTTCGCGATCTCGCTCGCTGCCATCTTGACGAAGATGTGCCGGTCGGCCGTCGTCATCGCGTCGGCGTAGGTGTAGTTCACCTCGAACTGGCCGTTCGCGTCCTCGTGATCGATCTGGTACACGTCGATCCCGACCTTGCGGCACGCGCCGGTGATGCGGGTCAGGAACTCCGCGCTGCGCGCGAGCCCCTTGTAGTCGTAGCAGGGCTTCTCGAGCGAATCGGTGTCGTCACAAGGTCCGACACTGCCGTCCGGCCGGCGCTTGAGCAGCATGAACTCCGGTTCGATCCCGGTGTAGAGCGTGAGGCCCTTGGCCTTCAGTCGGTCCGTCGCGTTCTTGAGCGCCAGTCGCGAATCGTAGGGATAGGGCTTGCCCTTCACGTGGCCCCACGTGGCCATGCGCGCGAAGCCGGGCATCCAGGGAATCGGCTGGAGCGTGTCGAGATCGCCCACCGCCATGTAGTCGGGGCCCTGCGGCCCCATGCCGAACCCCCACAGCGCGAAACCCGCGAAGCCGGCGCCGTCGGTCAGCACCATCTCGAGGTGCTCCACCGGCACGGCCTTGGCCTTGGCGGCTCCGTGAATGTCCACGAACTGCGCCAGGATGTACTGGATGTTCTCGTCCTTGAAGAGCTTCTTCGCCTGCGCCGGTGTCATGGTCATCTTCCCCTTCTCGTGCGATGAATCATTGGAGGTTCTGGAATCGCGCGTCCGGGAACGCGCTCTTGAGTCCGACAGGGCCGCCGCCGAGCTCCGCGGCGATGCCCGTCAACGTTTCCCACAGGTACGGACCGGAAGTGCCGTCGCACCACAGACGCCAGCAGTCCCTGCCGGCGAACGTCTGGCGCAGGACGGTGACCGAGACACCCACCATCAAGGTCAGCGTGACGATGCACGCGTCTCGTGCTTGTGAAGCGAAATCGACGTTGCAGGTCTGCACCAGCAGTTCGTTCACCACGGTGCCGGTGAGCGCCAGCGCGCAGTCCTGCCGCGGCACCGGATACACGCCGGTCGTGCCGGGTTTCAGCTCCGGGGCAAGACGTGCAGCGATGCGGCCACCGAAACCATCCTCCACCAGGAACTCCGTGCGGGCCAGACGAGCCACCACGCCGCCGCCTTCCAGCAGCGTCCAGGTATTCGGTTGATCGGGTACCGGTACGCCGCGTGCAGCGAGCCATGCCGCCGCACCCGGCCCCTTGACGCCGACCCGCGGCAACCCGGACAGATCGCACACCCCCAGCTTGTCGCTGCGACCGGAATGGTCGTCGCGCAGCGTCGCCGCGAGCGGCATGCCCGCCACGTCGATCCACTCGGGATGCAAAGTGGCCAACGCATGGGCCAGCGGACTGGAACGCATGTTCGCCATCAGTCCACCACCTTCTGCCGCAGACCTTCGGCATCGTAGAACGGCGTGGGCACCACGCGCGCCTGCACCATGGTGCCGCCATCCGCACGGATGAAGAACGGCGAACCCACCTCGGTCATGTCGGGGGCCACGAACGCGAGTCCCACGTGCTTGCCCAGCGTGTCGCTCCACGCGATGCTGGTCACGCGACCGGCGATCGCGCCGTTGCGCACGACCAGATGGCATTCGCGCGGCGCGGTCGACGCGCCGATCGCATCCAGTTCGAACCCCACCAGCTTCTGCCTCGGCCCGCGCTTGCGTACGATATCGACGCTGCGCTGGCCCACGAAGAACGCCTTGTCCATCTTGACCGCCCATTCGAGGCCGGCTTCGTCGGGCTGGGTCAGCCCGTCGGTGTCCTGCCCGATGATGATGTGGCCCTTCTCCAGGCGCAGCAGGCGCTGCGCCTCCACGCCGAACGGACGGATCGCGTACTCGCCGCCGGCATCCATCAGGGCATCCCACAGATGCCCGGCGCGATCCGCCGGCACGTGGATCTCGTAGCCGAGTTCACCCACGAAGCCCACGCGCATCAACCGTGCAGGGACGCCGGCCACGTCGGCCTCGCGCAACGCGAGGTAGGGGAAGGCTTCGTTGGACAGGTCGAGCGTGGTCAGCTTGCGCAGCACCGCGCGTGCCTTCGGACCTGCCAGATTCATCGCGGCGAACGCGCCGGTCGCATTGACGATGCCCACTTCGAGGTTCCATTGGGCGTTCCACCGCTGCAGTTCCCGGTAGACCGTCGTCGAGCCCGTCGTCGTGGTCGTGAAGTAGAAGTGCTGATCGGCGAGGCGTGCCACCACGCCGTCGTCGATCACGACACCGGATTCGTCCAGCATCACTGCGTAGCGCGTGGTGCCCGGCTTCATGCCCGCGAACTTCGCGGTGTAGACACGCTCCAGGAATGCTCCCGCATCGGGCCCGTAGAGCTCCATCTTGCCGAGCGTGCCCACGTCGATGATGCCGACACTCTCGCGGACGGCACGTGCTTCCTCGCGCACGATGTCGGCCTTGCGTTTGCCGGGTTGCCCGTAGTACTCCGGACGCAACCACACGCCCGCCTGCATCCACACCGCACCCAGACCGTCGTGGCGTCCATGCAGCGGCGTTTCGCGATGCACGTTGAAACCGCGGCCGGCCAAGTGCGACATGGGGACCGGATGGAAGAACGGCCGCGCGGTCGTGGTACCCACTTCGCCGGGCGACTTGCCGCGGATACGCGCGAGGATGCGGATCGCGTTCATGTTGGAGTGCTTGCCCTGCGACGGCCCCATGCCCACGGTGGTGTAGCGCTTCAGCAGCTCGATGTTGTCGAAGCCTTCCTGCGCGGCGTTGTGGAAGTCGCGCAGATGCAGGTCCTCGTCGAAGTCGACGAAATTCTTGCCGGCCGGGTGATCCACGATCGGCCAGGGATGCGACGGCGCCACGCGTTCCGCGGCCACCGAGAAATTCCGCGCCGGCACGTCGAAGCCGAGCAGTCGGGCGGCTTCGGTGCCGGCGCGTTCGCCGTCCTCGCATTTCGAATCGAGCGTGTACACGCCGTTCACGCGTCCGCAGGCGAACACGCCCTCGGGCAAGCGCTCGGGGACGAACTGGTGGACGCCGGCGTCGTAGCGCATGCTCGCGCCCGCCTGGTACAGAAGTGCCGCCGCCGGTGCCCAGCCCACGCTCATCAGGAGGCCGTCGCACGCGAATTTCTGCGGGGAGGCGGTGTCGGGCCTGCCCTCCGCGCTCACGGGACAGAGCGTCGCCGCCACCAGGCGGTCATCGACCGCCTCGGCCTCCAGCACGCAATGGCCCTTGAGGACCGGGATACCCACCTGCTTCACGCGCATGGTGAGGGCACTGGGTTCGCCTTCGGCCCGCAGATCCGCCACCGCCGCGATGGCGACGCCATGGGCCATCAGATCGAGCGCGGCACGATAGCCGTCCGCGTTGGCCGTCAGCACGACCGCCTTGTCCATGGGCTTGACCGCATAGCGATACAGCAGGCGTTGCGCGGCGGACGCGAGCATGACGCCGGGGACATCGTTGTTGCGGAACACGGCCGGCTGCTCGAACACGCCGCCGGCGCAGATCACCGCGCGCGCGCGGAGCTTGGTCATGCGCTTCGCGTCCACCAGCGGGATCCAGTGATCGGCGTAGTAGCCGGCCGCGAGGGTGGCGGCGCGCACCGATACGTTCGGCAGCTCCGCGAGATCGCGTTCGAGGTCGCGCAGCATCTCGAGCCCTTCGACGGAACCGCCACGCTGGTAGCCGAGCGATCCGCCGATGCGCGCGTTCTCGTCCACCAGCACCACCTTTGCGCCGGCACGCCCGGCGGCAAGCGCTGCATGCAACCCCGAAGGACCGGCACCCACCACCAGCACGTCGCAGAAGTCGTAGCGCTTCGGCGTGCGGATGTGCGGCGCGTTGAAGTCCAGCGTGCCGAGACCGGTCATGCGGCGGAACACGCGCTCCCAGAAAGGGAACAACGCCTTCGGCCGATGGAACGCCTTGTAGTAGAACCCCACCGGCAGGAACCCGCCGAGCGCATTGAGAAAGCGCAGGCGATCGCCCGACGCGCCCCCCGCGGTGTTGACGCTGGTCAACGCCATTGCCGCCTCGAGCGGCTCGACATCGGCACGCAGATTGAGGCGTGCACCGGTCTGCATCATGGTGTTGACGTCGTGGTTGGCCATGGACAGCACGCCGCGCGGCCGGTGGTACTTGAAACTGCGCCCGAGGACGTGGACGCCGGCGGCCCACAGGGCGCTCGCCGGTGTGTCGCCGACCCAGCCGCGATAGGCCTTGCCGTCGAAGGTGAAATCGAGGCCGCGCGAACGATCGATCCATTCGCCGGTGACGGGGGGCAGGCGCGAACTCATCCCGGCAGCCAGGTGCGGATCACGCGATCCGTGACGGTGTCGCGTTCGGCGTGGAACCAGGTGCCGCTCGCGATGTGGTACCACCATTCGATCTTCACGCCGGGCACGCCGCTGCGGTTGAACACGTAGTCGGCCCATTCGCGGTCGGAGCAGGTGGCACCGTCGGGCATGGGACGTACTTCGCCGCCGTAGGCGAACTCGGAGACCGGGCGCGGGCCGTTGACGGGGCAGGTCAGGATCTTCATTGCCTATGGCACCCGAGGCGCAAGGCGCTCGACGCGGCGGACGCGGCGGAAAGGCGAGACCCAAGCACGACGGGTTTGGCTTTACCCCGCGTCCGCCGCGTTGAGAGCTTCTGCCTGACGATCACCGACAAGCCGGTACTTGAGGACTGTCGCATGCTAGTGGCCCACGCTCGCCGCGCCCTTCTCGCCGGTGAGTTCGTAGCGCTCGAACCGCGAGAGGTTGAAGCCTTTGATCAGCTCGTGATCGCGGCCGTTGGCCACGGTCCAAGACATGGTCTTGCCGCATACGGGCGTCGCCTTGAAGCCCCAGGTGCCCCAGCCGGCGTCGAGGTAGAACCCCTCGACCGGTGTGGTGCCCATGATGGGCGCGAAGTCGGGCGTCATGTCGGCCATGCCCGCCCATTGGCGATTCACGCGCGCATTCGAGAGGAACGGGAACATGTCGAGCATGTGCGCCGCCAGACCTTCGACGAAATCCAGTGTGGAGCGCGTGGCGTGCAGTTCGTACGGATCGAGCGATGCGCCCATGACCAGTTCGCCGCGCGCCGACTGACTCACGTAGACGTGCAGGCTGCCCGAGACCAGGATCGGATCGAGCCACGGCTTCATCGGCTCGGTCACCATGGCTTGCAGCGGATGAATGTAGATCGGCGTACGCAGCCCCACCATGTTCGTGACCCGCGGCGTGAACCCCGCCACCGCCGAAAGCACGCGCGGCGTCGAGATGTTGCCCCTGGTCGTGCGCACGCCGGTCACCTTGCCGCCCTGCACCTCGATGCCGAGCACTTCGGTCTGCTGGTGGATCTC
Source organism: Burkholderiales bacterium (assembly GCA_019745565.1). GTDB lineage: Bacteria > Pseudomonadota > Gammaproteobacteria > Burkholderiales. The sequence continues at coordinate 120,250 of JAIESW010000024.1, read as the reverse complement.
CACCCCGCGCTGATCGGCACCGCGGCCGTAACCCCAGGCCACGGCGTCGTGCCGAGCGATAGCGCCGGGCGCGTGGTACAGCGCCCCGAGAATCGGCGCGTGACCGCCGCACGTGATGTCGATCTGCGGCGCCGCCTTGCGCACTTCCTCGGGCCCCACCAGTTCACTGTTCACGCCGAAGTGCTGGTTGACCTCGGCGCGCCAGCGCATGGTGCGCACGGCGGAGTCGGTGTGCGCGAGCGTGAAGTGGCCACGGGTCGCGTAGAACAGGTTGAGATCGAAGTCCTGCGACAGATCCTGCCAGAGCCGCACCGACTGGTCGTAGAACGCCACGCCCTCGGGCGTGAGGTAGTTCGACCGGATGATGGTGGTGTTGCGGCCGGTGTTACCGCCGCCGATATAGCCGCGCTCCAGCACCGCCACGTTGGTCATCCCGTGGTCGCGCGCGAGGTAGTAGGCCGACGCCAGTCCATGCCCGCCGGCACCGATGATCACGGCGTCGTATGTATCCTTCAGGCGCTCGGGCGCCCGGAACATCCGCGGTTCCGGATGCTTCGAAGCGAAGGCGAAGCGCAGCAGCTGGTACGGCATCTAGGCGGGAGCGAACGGGGGAACGGGCAGTCGCCGGGAGCGGAGACTGATTCTTGCGGTGAATCTTTCGTGCATATGATGAACTTCGCACTGCGGACCGTCAATGCGCCTGTCGGCGGCCGGCCCGGCGGACGATCCGGAACGGTCACGGATGCGCGAGGCGCGACCGATGGACTTCGAAGCGCCAGCGCGCCAGGCGATAGGCATCCATCACCGAGATCGCGTAGACGAGGACACCGCCGGCATGGCGGCCGATGAAGGAGTGGGCGGACGTGGTGAGGTGCCAGCTCACCATCCCCAGCATGAACATGAAGAAGATGAACGTGAGCGCCCGGGTGGTGTTGCCGTTCATCACCTGCCCCATGCCCGGGAGCACCGCCGCGACGGCCATCACCAGCAAGGGGTGCGGCGGCGGGCGGGGCGACTCAGGCGGCGCGGCGCTGGCCATCCGCAGTCTCGTTCAGCGCCAGCACGAACTCGCGGGCTTCCGCGAGGCGCGCCTCCACCAGGGCCGGGTCGATCCGCACCAGATCGAAGCGCGGCCGGCGCAGCACCAGGTACTCCGCACGGCGCCCTTCCGCCACGAAGCCGACCAGTCGCACGCCACGCGGCGAGAGCACGATCTCCTTGGCCTGGGGGGATTGGAAGAACCGCGCGCCCAGATCCGCCAGCGGTGGCGGCAGCGACGCTTCGCGATCGGCGCGCAGGCTGATGTGCCGGGGCCAGGAATCCGGCAGCGACAGACGTACCGGCAGTTCCGAGGCCGGCGAGAAGAACTCGGTGCCCTGCTCCCGCGCCAGCGCGTCGAACGACGCGCCGATCCCGAGGGTCGTCGAGAGAGTCACCGACAGCCAGAGGACCGGCAACTTGCGATAGCCAAGATCGTCGAAGACGAGACTGCACGTGGCTTGCATCCCATCCCGCTCACCGTGCAGCGCCGGCCAGCCGGTGCGATCGATGCGGATCGCGGAGCGCGCGAGCGACGTGCCGCAATCGTCGAACAGGCGTGTGCGCCAAGCCCGCGCGCGCGCGCGTGGTCGCGCCGTGCTTGCCAGGCCAGCGCACCACCGAGCGCGCAGCCCAGTACGACTGCCTCCCACTGCATGTGCCTACCGCACGACCGTGACCGGGCAGTGCGCCTTGGCCACCACGTCCGCTGCAACCGAACCCAGCATGAGACGGGCGAGACCGGTGCGCCCCAGCGAACCGGTCACGATATGGTCGAAGCCGTGTTTCTCCGCATAGTCGATGAGCGCCGCAGCCACGTTGCCGCCCTGGGTCGTCACGCATTGCACCTGCGTCAATCCGGCGGCGCGCGCCTTCGCCTGGGCGGCGGACAGATCGCGGTGGGTCTGGGCCGCCGCTGCATCCAGCACCTGCGAATCCCAGAATGCGGAATTGGCGGCCGTCTCGGCCGTCACTCGCTCCACCGTCACGAACGCAAGCGCAGCCCCCAGCTGCGAAGCCAGATCGACAGCGACGTCCACCGCCTTCGCCGACGCGATCGAACCGTCGGTGGCGCAGAGGATCTTCCGGATCATGGGCTATCTCCTTGGCGCGGACAGCGTCAGTAGCCCTTGGGCCGCGGCCAGGGCATGGTGAACTGGTCGCCGCGCCGCACGAACTTGTAGCGATGGAACACGAACCAGGCGGACGCGAGGATGTAGAACGCCATGACCGCCACGAGCGTCGCGCCGTAGCCCAGGAACGTCGCGAAGTACGTGGCGACGCAGAGCACCAGCAGCACGATGGCCGGCAGCGGATGGAACGGGTGCACGTAGCCCCGCTTGATGCTGCCGAGCGGCCACTGCTTGCGGAACTTCATCATGTTGAGCGACATGAAGGTGTACCCCAGCAGGCCGGACAGGATCGAGAAGCTGATCACCTGGTCGAGCGGCGCCTGGAACGCGAACACCACCGCGATCGGGATCAGGAACAGGATCGCACGGTAGGGCGTGCGGTAGCGCGGATGCACCGCGCCGAACCACGTGGGCAGATAACGGTCGCGCCCCATGGAGAACCAGGCGCGCGACGCGTCGTTGATGCACCCGTTGGCCGACGCGATGGCCGAGAAGATGGTGCCCACGAACAGGATCACCTGCAGCGTGCCGTTGCCGGTCAGTTTGGCGGCGTCGTACAAGGGTGTTATGGCCTGGCCCAGATACTCCCACGGCATCAGCCCGGCCGCGACGTACCACGTGAGCGATGCGGCGATCAGCAGCGTGATCATGCCGCTCATGGTTCCCAGCGGAATCGAGCGGCCGGCGGAACGCACCTCTTCCGCCGCCTGGCAGGTGCCCTCGATGCCGAGGTAGTACCACATGGCGAACTGCATGGCGGCGATGACGCCGATCCATCCATAGGGCAGGTCGATCAACAGTTCCTTGTGCAGCAGCACCTTGCCCGGCTCCCACGGCGCGACGCCGAAGAACAGGATGACGATCGCGAGGAACGCCGCCGCGGTGATGACGAAATTCACCGTGAGCGTCATGAACACGCCGCGGTAGTTGAGCCACGCGAGGATCGCGATCGACAGCACCACGAACGGACGCGGATCGAGGTCGGCGTGACCGAACTCGCCCGCGACGGCTTTCATCAGGTCGCCCACCACCAGCGCGTCACCGGCTTCGAGCATGGTGTAGGCCATCACCAGATACAGCCCCACGTTGAAGGCCATGAGCGGCCCCACGATGTGCTTCGCCTGCGTGTACTGCCCGCCCGCGGCCGCCACCGTGGACGTCACTTCCGAATCGATCATCGCCACACAGGTGTAGAGCAGACCCACCACCCAGCACGCGATCAGCGAACCGTAGGCTCCGCCCTTGCCCACGGAGAAGTTCCAGCCCATGAACTCACCCACCAGCACGATGCCCACGCCCAGCGCCCACACGTGCACCGGGCCCAGCACCTTGAGCAGGGCGATGCGCGTCGGTTGACCGGAACTGCCGCCTGCGGCGGCCGTCGTTGCCTCACTCATCGATGCCTCCCCGAGACCGCCACGTCATTCCTCGCCTTCGCGCGAGGACAGCAGGAAATCCTCCTGGAACTTCCGCCCCACGCCCCAGGCGTCGATCAGCATCCAGAGGAAGAGCAGGACCGAGACGGCCCATGCGGCATAGCTCAGCAGATCCCACAGGTCCATGGAGCGTTTCCCTCAGTTGCCGCCGTTGCCGAACCGCTCGCGCACCACTTCGCGATACTCGCGATCGGAGATGCGGAACACGAAGACGAAGTAGCCCACGATCACGGCGATCGTGACGATCAGCGCGGTCGGATCGACGGTGTAGTCGAACCGGTTCTCGACGATGGGCTGCGCGGTCTCGGGCGTGTAGCCCAACTTCTCCCACTGCTGCGCCTGCGCCGGCGTCTGACCGAGGGATTGCCAGGTCGCGGCAGCCTTGGCGGCTTCCGCCTGCACCTCCGGAGGCGGTGCCGCGCTGTGGTCCGCCTTGAGATACACCGGCGCCAGCAAGCAGATGAACACCAGCACCATCAGCACGATGCTGTCGATGAACTGACCCACGCCCGCCTGCTTCGGGGGCTCGTAGTGCTGCGCCATGTCGTTCTCCCGTGGCTACCGACAACCGATCGACGCGCACCGCCGCGGCGACGCACGCCACCATCACCCGACTGCCGCGCTATCTGGCGCGGTTCTCGTCCAGGTGACGGATGTCCAGACCGTAGATGTGTTCCTTGTCCTCGCGGTAGTGACGGATCATCGCGAGGATCGAAGCGGTGTTGAACGCGAGGAGAAACAGCGCCGCGATCGCGAGCGCCAGGCGTATGCCGCCGTTCGAGACGAGCGAGTCCACCGCGAAGTAGACGAAGCCCGTGCACAGCCAGAGCATGGCGACGAACAGCAGCGCCATGAACCGGTCGCGTGCGAACATGCGGTCGATGCGTGAGGCGAGTGACTCCGCCATCGACTCCTCCCGTGACTTGAGCTTGGATCTCGTTATAGGTCGATCCGCCATTCGCGCGGAAATTCAACCCCGCGGCACGCTGATAACTGCGGCGAACCTTTGTTTCGTGCGAGTGGCTTTGTACTCCCCGCCGTTTTGGACTGTCAAGCGCGATCCATGCTGCGACCGCAAACCACGCAGCGATCGGGGTTGTCGAAAAAACCCGTGGGCTATACTCCGCCGACCTGATCGACCCGGCAGCACGTCGCCCGCATCGCATTCATGACCGTTCCAAATCTCGTCACCGCCCTCACCGGACCGCTGCTCGAACTCGAGCGCCAGATCCTCGACGCCCAGCCCGCCATCGAACACTGGCTGCGTGGTCAATGGCTCGAGCATGCGGCGCCGTTCTACGCTTCCGTGGACCTGCGCAACGCCGGCTTCAAGCTGGCGCCGGTCGACACCAACCTCTTCCCCGGCGGCTTCAACAATCTCGCCCCGGAATTCATGCCGTTGTGCGTGCAGGCCATCATGGTCGCCGTGGAGAAGATCTGTCCGGACGCGCGCGGCGTCCTATTGGTGCCCGAGAACCACACGCGCAACACGTTCTATCTGCAGAACGTGGCGACGCTGCAGTCGATCCTGCGCCAGGCCGGCATGAAGGTGCGCGTCGGCACGCTCATTCCCGAGATCACGACGCCCACGGAACTCGCGTTGCCCGACGGTCGCAAGCTGCTGCTGGAGCCGATCGTGCGCTCCGGCCGCCGCGTGGGACTGGCGGATTTCGATCCGTGCACCATCCTGCTCAACAACGACCTGTCGGCGGGCATTCCCAAGGTCCTCGAAGGCATCGATCAGCCGATCATTCCGCCGCTGCACGCGGGCTGGTCGACGCGCCTCAAGTCGAACCATTTCGCTGCCTACAACGAGGTGGCGAAGGAGTTCGCCGACCTGATCGGCATCGATCCCTGGCTGATCGACCCCTATTTCGGCGTCTGCGGCGAGATCAACTTCCAGGAACGCACCGGCGAGGAGTGCCTGGCGGGCTGGGTCGACGACATCCTGAAGCGCACGGCGGTGAAGTACCGCGAGTACGGCATCACCCAGCAGCCGTTCGTGATCGTGAAGGCCGATGCCGGCACCTACGGCATGGGCGTCATGTCGGTGAAGAGCCCGGACGACGTGAAGGGCCTGAACCGCAAGCAGCGCAACAAGATGGCGGTGGTGAAGGAAGGCCTGGAGGTCTCGAACGTGATGGTGCAGGAAGGCGTTCCCACCTTCGAGAACGTGAACGACGCGGTGGCCGAACCCGTGGTCTACATGATCGACCACTTCGTGGTGGGCGGTTTCTATCGCGTGCACACCGAGCGCGGTCCGGACGAAAACCTGAACGCGCCGGGCATGCACTTCGTGCCGCTCGCATTCGACACGCACTGTTCGCAACCCGACTTCGACGTGTCGCCGCATGCCCCGCCCAACCGCTTCTACTCCTACGGCGTGGTCGCGCGGCTCGCGCTGCTCGCCGCATCGCTGGAACTGGAACGCACCGAGCCGGCCCTCGAAGCGGTGGCCTGAAGTGAAACGGCCCCCACGCTCCCGTCGGTCGCTGCCCCCCATGGGGGCGCGTCAGTGGCTTGGGGCGGCCCGGCGCCACTGACAGTCCCCATCGGCATGGACATCGCGTTCGTCCTCGATCCGCTCGAGTCGATCAAGCCGTACAAGGATTCGTCGTTCGCGATGATGCGCGCCGCTGCCGCGCGCGGGCATCGCCTGTTCGTACTGTTCCAGGAAGACCTGGTGTGGACCGGCAACGCGGTGCACGCCCGCGCGACCGAACTGCAGCTCACCGGCAGCGAGGACGACTGGTACCGCACCGTCGGCGAATCCACGGGTGAACTCGCGCGGTTCGGCGCCGTGCTGATGCGCAAGGATCCGCCGTTCGACACCGAATACCTCTACAGCACCTATCTGCTGGAGCTCGCGGAAGCTCGCGGTGCGCGCGTCTTCAACAGCCCGCGCAGCCTGCGCGACTTCAACGAGAAGCTCGCGATCGCCCGGTTTCCGCAGTTCACCGCGCCGACCCTGGTGACGCGGCAGGAGCATGCGATCCGCGCCTTCCTCGCGGAGCACGGCGACATCGTCCTGAAGCCGCTGGACGGCATGGGCGGCGCATCGGTCTTCCGCATCCGGGCCGACGACCCGAACGTGGGCGTGATCATCGAGACGCTGACCGTGCACGGCCGGCGCACCGCCATGGCGCAGCGCTTCATTCCCGACATCGTCCGGGGCGACAAGCGCATCCTGCTGATCGACGGCGTGCCTGTGCCCTACGCGCTGGCGCGCATCCCCAAGGCCGGCGAGACCCGCGGCAACCTCGCCGCCGGCGGCACCGGCGTCGCCCAGCCGCTGTCGGCGCGCGACCGGGAGATCGCGGAGGGCGTGGGACCGGTGGCGAAGGCCCACGGGCTGCTGATCGTCGGCCTGGACGTGATCGGCGACTGCCTGACCGAGGTCAACGTCACCAGCCCGACCTGCATGCGGGAAATCCTGGACCAGACCGGGTTCGATACCCCTGCCCTGGTGATGGATGCTCTCGAGCGCCGGGCGTAGAATCCGCGCGCGTCCCTTCTTCTTCTAGGTACATGGTCGGCATCCTCATCGTCGCCCACGGCACTCTGGGCGAGAGCCTGATCCACTGCGCGAGCCACGTCATGGGCACCCGCCCGCCCCAGCTCATGCAGATCGGCGTCACGGTGCACGACGACCCGGCCCAGATCCTGCCCCAGGCCCTGCGCCTGGTGAAGCAGCTCGACCACGGCAACGGGGTGCTCGTGCTGACCGACGTGTACGGCGCCACCCCCGGCAACATCGCCGCGCGGCTCCTCATCCCGAACCGGGTCGAGGGCGTGGCGGGCGTGAATCTCCCGATGCTCGTGCGGGCGCTGACCTACCGCAACGAGCCGCTCAAGACCGTCGTCGCCAAGGCCATGTCGGGCGGCGTCGAAGGGGTTTTCCGCATGCCGCCGGCGATCGAGAATGCAGCGACGGGAAGTTGATATCGTCAACAAGCTGGGACTGCACGCGCGCGCCTCGGCCAAGCTGACGCAGCTCGCGGGCAAGTACCAGTGCGAGGTTTGGCTGTCGCGCAACGGCCGCCGCGTGAACGCGAAGAGCATCATGGGTGTGATGATGCTGGCGGCCGCGAAGGGCTCGAAGATCGAGATCGAGACCGACGGCACCGACGAGAACGACGCCATGGCGGCGCTGGTGCAGCTGATCGCGGAGAAGTTCGGGGAAAGCGAGTAGTCAGGAGACAGGCTTCAGGCAACGGGCAACAGAATCGCGACGCATCGCCCGGCCCTCCGGCTAGACTGTCGCCTGTTACCCGTCCCCTGACCCCTGCATGTCCTTCACCCTCCACGGCCTGGGCGTTTCCAGCGGCATCGCCATCGGGCGCGCGCACCTCGTTTCGCACGCTCAGCTTGAGGTGCCGCACCTCGAGATTCCCGAGGACCGCATCGCGCAGGAGCAGGCGCGTTTCGACACGGCCCTGGCACGGGTCCGGCGCGAGCTGTCCGAGCTCGCCAACGACATTCCGGAGAATGCACCCCCGGAGTTCGAGGCCTTCCTCAACGTCCACCTGATGATCCTCGGCGATGAGACGCTCGCCGTAACGCCGAAGACCCTCATCGCGAGCCAGCGCTGCAATGCCGAATGGGCGCTCAAGCAGCAGATGGACGCGCTGCTCGCGCAGTTCGACGAGATCGACGATCCGTACCTGCGCGCCCGCAAGACCGACGTGATCCAGGTGGTCGAGCGGGTCCTGGCAGCGCTGCTGCTCGACACCACCAGCGCGGCGACGGTCGCCACACCCGAGGACGGCAGCATCCTGGTGGCCCACGACCTGTCGCCCGCGGACGTGATCCTGTTCAAGCAGCACAAGTTCGCGAGCTTCATCACCGACGTGGGCGGCACCACGTCGCACACCGCGATCGTCGCGCGCAGCCTGGGCATCCCGTCCATCGTGGCGCTGCATCACGCGCGGCGCCTGGTGCGCGAGGATGAGCTGCTGATCGTCGACGGCTCCCATGGCGTGGTCATCGTCAATCCCGACGAAACCACGCTCGCGGAGTACCGCCTGCGCCAGGAGGAATGGGATCTCGAGCGGCAGAAGCTGCGCCGGCTGAAGACCACGCGCTCGGCGACGCTCGACGGCACGCGCATCGAACTGCAGGCCAACATCGAACTGCCCGACGACGTCGCCCAGGCCAAGGACAACGGCGCCGCCGGCGTCGGCCTGTTCCGCACCGAGTTCCTCTATCTCAACCGGCGCGACCTGCCGACCGAGGACGAACAGTTCGAGGCCTACCGCCGGGTGGCCGAGGAGATGGACGGCCTGCCGGTCACCATCCGCACCTTCGATCTCGGCGCCGACAAGGCGCTGCTCGACACCGAGCGCGTGTCCACCAATCCGGCGCTGGGCCTGCGCGCCATCCGCCTCTGCCTCGCCGAACCGCTGATGTTCTTCGGGCAGTTGCGCGCGATCCTGCGCGCGTCGGCCTACGGCAAGGTGAAGATCCTGGTGCCGATGCTCTCCGGCGTGCACGAGCTCAATCAGACGCTGCACCTGATCGACGAGGCGAAGCGCAGCCTGGATCAGGACGGTATCCGCTACGACCCGGCGGTGCCCATCGGCGGCATGATCGAGATCCCGGCCGCGGCCCTGTCGCTCGGCATCTTCACGCGCAAGCTGGACTTCCTGTCGATCGGTACCAACGACCTGATCCAGTACACGCTCGCCATCGATCGCACCGACGACGCAGTGGCGCACCTCTACGATCCGCTGCACCCCGCCGTACTGCATCTCGTCGCGAGCATCATCCAGGGCGCCGCCAAGGCCGGCAGGCCGGTGGCGGTGTGCGGCGAGATGGCCGGCGACACGACGCTCACGCGGCTGCTGCTCGGCTTCGGGTTGCGGCAGTTCTCCATGCATCCGGCGAACCTGCTGTCGGTGAAGCAGATCGTGCTCAAGCCCGATCTGGTGGAGACCTCGAATTTCGCGCGCCGGATGCTGCGGACCGACGAACCCGAGAAGCTCTACGCGCTGCTCGGCAAGCTGAACGAAGCGTGAACCTCGACTCCGAACAGCTCGCGCGGCACCTCGAACGGCAGCTGGCGCCGTTGTACCTGGTATACGGCGAGGAGGCGTTGCTCGCCCTGGAAGCCGCGGACCGCATCCGCGGCGCGGCTCGCCACAAAGGCTATTCGGAACGCGAAGTGCTGATCGCGGAGCCGGGATTCGAGTGGCGCCGGCTCCAGGCGAGCGGGGCGAGCCTCTCGCTGTTCGCGACGCAACGCCTGATCGAGGTGCGCATCCCGGGCAGCGGCCCCGGGGTGGAAGGGGCCGAAGCGCTGGCCAACCATGCGGCGAACCTTCCCCCCGACACGCTCACGCTGATCACGGTCGGCAAGCTCGACGGTCGGGCGCGCAAGAGCGCGTGGTTCACCGCTCTCGAGGCAGCCGGCGTCGCTGTGCATGCGCAGAAGGTCACCATGGACCGGCTGCCGCAATGGCTCGCGGGACGCCTGGGCGCCCAGGGCCATCAGGTGGACGAACCCACCCTCGAGTACCTGGCGGCCCGCGTCGAGGGCAATCTGATGGCGGCGCACCAGGAGGTGCAGAAACTCGCACTGCTGTTTCCGCCCGGCCGCATCCAGCTTGCGGACATCAAGAGTGCCGTGCTCGACGTCGCGCGCTACGACGCCTTCGACCTGGGTCCGGCGGTGCTGAAGGGGGAGGCCGGTCATTTCGCGCGCATGCTGGATGGGCTGGAGGCCGAGGGCGCCGGACCGCCGCTGGTGCTGTGGGCCCTGGCGGAAGAGGCGCGAGCGCTGCTCACGATCCGCGCTGCCACCGCGCGCGGGGTGCCCTCGCAGCAGGCGCTGCGCGACGCGCGGGTCTGGGGCGAACGCCAGGGACCGATCCAGCAGGCGCTGCGCCGGCTCGACACCCAGGCGCTCGAACCCATGCTCGAGCACGCCGCCCGCATCGACCGCATCGCGAAAGGGGTCGCCCCGGGCGCGGTATGGGACGAGTTGCGGACGCTCGGGCTGACGCTCGCAGGGGCGGCGCCGGAACCGCGCTAGAATTCGTCCATCGGTTCCTGAGGTAAAACCCTTGGACGTTCAGTCTTACATGCACGGTGTCGGTCGGGCCGCTCGCGCGGCCTCGCGGGAGCTCGCGCGTGCCGACACCGCCGCCAAGAACGGTGCACTCGAAGCGATGGCGGCGGCGATCGAACGCGACCGTGCGCGCCTGCTCGCGGCCAACGCGGAGGATGTCGCGGAAGCGAAGCGCAAGGGCCTCGAACCCGCCCTCGTCGACCGGCTGGGTCTCACCGAGAAGGGGGTCGCTTCCATGGCCCAGGGCCTGCGCGAGATCGCACAGCTGCCTGACCCGATCGGCGAGATCTCCGACATGGCCTACCGGCCGAGCGGCATCCAGGTGGGCCGGATGCGCGTGCCGCTGGGCGTGATCGGCATCATCTACGAAGCGCGCCCGAACGTGACCGCGGACGCGGCCGGCCTGTGCCTCAAGTCCGGCAATGCGGCGATCCTGCGCGGCGGGTCGGAGGCGATCCGTTGCAACCAGGCGATCGCCGCGTGCGTGCGCGAAGGTCTCGAAGCGGCTGGGTTGCCGGAAGCGGCGGTCCAGGTGATCGAGACCACCGATCGCGCCGCCGTGGGCGAACTCATCACCATGCGCGACTACGTCGATGTGATCGTGCCGCGCGGGGGGAAGGGTCTGATCGAACGCATCAGCGCCGAATCGCGCATTCCGGTGATCAAGCACCTGGACGGCGTGTGCCACGTCTACATCGACGACCGCGCCGACCTGGACAAGGCGATCCGCATCGCCGACAACGCCAAGACCCAGCGCTACGGCACCTGCAACACCATGGAGACGCTGCTGGTGCACGTGACCATCGCGTCCCGTGCGCTGCCGCTGCTCGCGCAGATCTATCGCGAGAAGGGCGTCGAGCTGCGCGGCTGCGAGCGCGCGCGCGCCATCGTCGACATCATGAAACCCGCCACCGAGGAAGACTGGTACGCCGAGTACCTGGCCCCCATCCTGGCGGTGCGCGTGGTGGACGACCTCGATGCGGCCATCGAGCACATCACGGTCTACGGTTCCCAGCACACCGACGCCATCGTCACCGAGGACTACACGCGCGCCCGGCGCTTTCTGCGCGAAGTGGACTCGAGTTCGGTCATGGTGAACGCATCGACGCGCTTCGCTGACGGCTTCGAGTACGGACTCGGCGCCGAGATCGGCATCTCGACCGACAAGCTGCACGCGCGCGGCCCGGTGGGCCTGGACGGGTTGACCTCGCTCAAGTACATCGTCCTCGGCGACGGTCAGATCCGCACCTGAGGCGACCGCCCATGGCGTGGTGGGGAGTCCTCAAACATGCACCGTGGGGCGAGATAGCCAAGGCGGCCTCGCGCGTGCCGGAATTCGTGCGCGATTTCCGCAAGACCGCGGCGAACAACGAACCGGTGCCGCCGACCACGTCGACGCCGGTGCCGGGGGCCGAGCAACTCAAGTTCGAGATCGAGGTACTCAAGTCCAACCTCGAACGCCTGCGCAGCTATTCCGAATCCCAGACGGCCGCCATGGACGCGCAGTCCAAGGCGCTCACCGAGAGTTTTCGCGCCATCACGGCGCGCATGCGCGCGCTGACCTGGATCACCGCCGTCTCGGTGATCGTCGCCGTGATCGCGCTGATCGTCGCCTGGACGCGATAAAACCGAACCACAACCCGGGAGTGTTCTCTTGCCTAACGTGATCGAAGTCCGCGTGCCCGACATCGGCGACTTCAAGGACGTACCCGTCATCGAACTGCTGGTGAAGCCCGGCGACACGGTCGCGGCGGAGGATTCGCTCATCACGCTCGAATCCGACAAGGCGACCATGGAAGTGCCCGCGCCTGCCGCCGGCGTCGTGAAGGAACTGAAGATCAAGGTGGGCGACAAGGTCTCCCAGGGGACGCTGATCCTGATGCTGGAGGCGAGCGGCGCGGCTGCCGCGGCGGCTCCTGCGACCGCGCCGGCCCCGGCGCCCGCGGCTCCTTCCGCACCCTCGGCCGTCCCCGCGCCCAAGCCTGCACCTGCGACAGCTTCGTCGGTCGTGAAGGGGGACGTGCATGCCGAAGTGGTCGTGCTGGGGTCCGGCCCCGGCGGCTACACTGCGGCGTTCCGTGCCGCCGATCTCGGCAAGAAGGTGGTCCTCATCGAACGCTATCCGACGCTCGGTGGCGTCTGTCTCAACGTCGGCTGCATTCCCTCGAAGGCGCTGCTGCACGCGGCGCGCGTAGTGTCGGAGGCCGACGAGATGTCGCACTTCGGCGTGAAGTTCGCGAAGCCCGAGATCGACATCGACGCGCTGCGCGCCTGGAAGAACGGCATCGTCGTGCGGTTGACCAAGGGTCTGGGCGGCCTGGCCAAGCAGCGCAAGGTGGAGGTCGTGACCGGCGTGGGCAAGTTCACCTCGCCGCACATGATCGAAGTCGCGACCGCCGATGGCGGGCGGAAGACGGTATCGTTCGATCACTGCATCATCGCGGCCGGCTCGTCGGTGGCACGCATTCCCGGCTTCCCCTACGACGACGTGCGGCTGATGGATTCCACCGGCGCCCTCGAACTGCAGGAGGTCCCAAAGCGCCTGCTGGTCATCGGCGGCGGCATCATCGGCCTCGAGATGGCGTGCGTGTATCACGCGCTCGGTTCGAAGATCAGTGTGGTGGAACTCGCCGACGGCCTGATCCCCGGGGCCGATCGCGACGTGGTGAAGCCGCTGCACAAAGTCATCGAGAAGAAGTACGAGGCGATCCTGCTCAAGACCAAGGTCGCGAAACTCACCGCGACCAAGGCCGGGCTGGAAGCCACCTTCGAAGGCGAAGGCGCGCCGGCACCGCAGGTCTACGACCGGGTGCTAATGGCTGTGGGACGCCGCCCGAACGGCCGCGACATCGCTGCCGACCAGGCAGGCGTCACCGTGAACGAGCGCGGCTACGTTCCCGTGGACAAGCAGCAGCGCACCAACGTCCCGCACATCTACGCCATCGGCGACGTGTGCGGTGAGCCGATGCTCGCGCACAAGGCCACGCACGAAGGGAAGCTCGCCGCGGAGATCATTGCGGGCCACAAGGGTGCGTTCGACGCACGGACCATCCCGTCGGTGGCGTACACCGACCCCGAGGTGGCCTGGATGGGACTCACCGAAACGCACGCCAAGGCCCAGGGCATCGAATACGAGAAGGCGACGTTCCCCTGGGCCGCCAGCGGCCGCGCGCTCGCCACCGGGCGCGACGAGGGAATGACCAAACTGCTGTTCGAGAAGGGCACGCGACGGCTGCTCGGTGCCGCGATGGTCGGCCCGAACGCCGGCGAGTTGATCGCGGAGACCGTGCTCGCGCTGGAGATGGGCGCGGATGCCGAAGACATCGGCCTCACCATCCACCCGCATCCGACGCTTTCGGAGACCGTGTTCTTCGCTGCCGAGATCGCGGAGGGCAGCATCACCGACCTCTACATGCCCAAGCGTTGATGGCCGGCGACATCTTCATCCCGCTGCTCGCCCCGCCGCAGGCGCAGCGGGGCGAGGCTTGGTGGTTCGTGTTCCGCGGTGCCAACCTGCTGGTCCGGAAAGAGGAGGGTCGCGCGCACGTGCCGTTCGTCCGGAGTCTCGACGAGCTGGGGCTCGCGCCGATCCGCTCGCAGTTCCTCGGCGTCTTGGGCGACGCCCATGTCTACTCGGCCGAGTGCACGGAGGAAACGGAACCGCCGGAGAAAATGACCTGGGCCGGGCTGCGCAGCCTGTTCGGCGCCATCGACGACGACACCTTCGCGCTTGCCGGGCGCGCGGTCCAGATCATGGACTGGGACCGGTCGCATCAGTTCTGCGGCCGGTGCGGCACGCCGACCGAACGCAAACTCGCGGAGCGTTCCCGCGCCTGCCCCAACTGCGGTCAGGTGCACTATCCGCGGCTGGCGCCGGTGGCGATGGCGCTGGTTCATCGCGGTGATGAGTTGCTGCTTGCCCGCTCGCCGCATTTCGCGCCGGGCATGTTCAGCGCACTCGCCGGCTTCGTCGAACCCGGCGAAAGCCTGGAGCAGTGCCTGATTCGCGAGGTGAAGGAGGAAGTCGGCGTGGAAGTGACGAACGTGCGCTACTTCTCGAGCCAGCCCTGGCCGTTTCCCCATTCGCTGATGGTCGCGTTCCATTGCGACTGGGTGCGCGGCGACATCGTGCCCCAGCAAGGTGAGATCGAAGCAGCCGACTGGTTCACGCGCCAGCGCCCACCGCCCGTGCTGCCGGGACGGCTGAGCATCGCGCGGCGGTTGATCGACAGCGTCTGGAAAACGTAGTCGCCGGCTTCAGCGCGCGCGCTTGACCGGCGCCGCGCGGCTCGGGACACCGCGTGCCGCATCCAGCATGCGCTGCAGGGCGGCCGCCATGGGGCGTGCCTCAGCTTCCCCGAGCTGTGAATCGAAGACCTCGCGGATGCCGGCCTCGTAGGTCGGCCACATCTTCCGCCGCACTTCCCGGCCCGCGGTCGTGATGACCGCATAGGCGCCGCGGCGGTCCTCCTCGGAACGTTCGCGCGCCACCAGACCGGCTTCCTCGAGGCGATCCACCAGCCGTGTGAGGTTGCTGCGCGACAGGACCACGTGGTCGGCCAGTTCGCTCATGCGCAGCCGCCGCTCCGGCGCCCGCTCGAGCGCCCACAACACGTCGTACCAAGCGAGTGGCGGCAGGCCCGCTCCCGCCAGGCGCGCCTCGATGCGCTCCACCAGCACCGCGTGGGCCGTCAGGAACAGCGGCCACACCGATCCCGCCGGCGTTTCGAATGCCCTTCCCATGGTCGATCTCCTTCGTTGCAAAAATAATAGTTGCATTCACAATCACAATCAAGCAACATGTAATTGCAATCGCAATGATTGTGAACTCAACTTATTGCCAACTTGCAGAAAGGAAACCCCATGAACCAGACCATCAGCCGCGAAGCCCTCGCCGCCAGCCTGCAATCCGCCACGCCGCCGGTCGTGCTCGAAGCCCTGCCCGAGAAGTACTACGCGCAGAAGCACCTGCCGGGCGCGCTGCACATGCCGCACGACCAGGTGGACGCCCTGGCCGCCGGACTCATCCCGTCGAAGTCCGCGCCGGTCGTCGTGTACTGCGCCAGCACCACCTGCCAGAACTCGCACATCGCCGCGCGGCGCCTGACGCAGCTCGGCTACGAAAACGTGCGCGTCTACACGGGCGGAAAGCAGGATTGGGAGGCGGCGGGGCTGCCTTTCAATTCCGCCGTGCCGGTCGGCGCGTAGTCGCGGGAATGGGGACGGGGACTTCGACATCCATCACAGGAGAAGATCATGAACGCATCATCGACTTCCGCCGACTGGGGTGCGCTGCTGCTGCGCGTGGCACTCGGCGCCATGTGGATCTCCCACGCGCTGCTCAAGATCCTGGTGTTCACCCTGCCCGGCGCCGCGCAGTTCTTCGACTCGGTCGGCTTACCCGGCGTACTGGTCTACCCCGTGGTCGCCGCGGAGTTGCTGGGCGGCACCGCCATCCTGCTCGGCCTGCAAGGTCGCTTCGTGTCGGTGCTGCTCATCCCCATCCTGCTGGTGGCGGCGTGGGTGCACTGGCCCAACGGCTGGGTGTTCACGAGCCCCGGTGGCGGGTGGGAGTACCCGGTGTTCCTGGCTGCCGTCTCGGCCGTGCACGCCCTGATCGGCGACGGTGCATTCGTGTGGCGTCCGACGTGGGCGGTCAGGATCGGCCACGGTTCGCTGGCCGCTCGTTGAACTAATAGCTTGCCCCATAATCCACGGTCTGTCGGTGGCGCTGCCGCCGGCGGATCGTGCACATTCCAAGAGGCAAGCCTTCCATGAAATTGCTCCAGCGCTGCACCGCCGCGCTCGCCGGCGCCGTCCTGTGCCTGCAGCTCACCGCGCCCGCCCGGGCCGACAGCGTCAACATCGGCCACGTCAACCTGAGCTTCTACGAAGCCACGGCCAGCGTGATCCAGCTCCTGTTAGAGCGTTCCGGCTGGAACGTCTCGCTCAAGGCGGGCAGTCACAGCAACATCTACCCGCTGGTCGCGAAGGGCGATCTCGACCTGTACGTGGCCGCCTGGCTGCCGTACGCCCACGCGCAGTACTGGAACGAGTACCAGCAGAACCTGGTCAAGCTCGGCCCGCTCTTCGAGGACGCGAAGCTATTCTGGGCGGTGCCGGCCTACGTCCCCGAGTCCGACGTGAAGAGCGTCGCGGATCTGAAGAAGCCCGAGGTGGCCGCGAAGATGGTCAAGGCCATCCGCGGCACGCTGCCCGACAGCGGCATCATGATCGGCTCGAAGAAGATCTTCGACTCGTACGGCCTCGGCGAAGCCGGCTATGAACTGGTGCCCGGTCCGGCGAAGGAGTGGCTCGCCAACATCAACGAACGCATGGCCGCCGGCGACTGGTTCGTGATGCCGCTGTGGCAGCCGCAGTATCTCAACCGCGCCTACAAGCTGCGCATCCTGGACGAGCCGCAGCAGTTCCTCGGCGGATCCAACGTCGCCTACCTGGTCGCGAATCGCGAGTTCGCGTCGAAGCTTTCTAAGAAGCAGCGGGCGATGCTGAGCCGCATCGAGTTGTCGCTGCGTGCGGTGACCGAGATGGACTACTGGGTGAACGTGGAGAAGATGACTCCGCGCGACGCAGCGCGACGCTGGATCGGCGCCCATCCCACCACCGTCACCTACTGGATCGAAGGTACCGGCGAAGAGCAGTGATTCAGATCACCCGTCGCGCCTTGAGGCCGGCGATCTTCGCGCCGTCGTAGCCGAGCGCAACGAGGATCTCCTCAGCGTGCTCGCCGGCCGCAGGGGCCGGCCGCTCCACTTCGAAGTCGAAGCGTGAGAGTTTGAACGGCGGCGCGAACTGCAGCACGTCGCCGGCACGCGGATGCGCCGCATGCACGAACATTTCGCGCGCCTCGTGCTGCGGATCGCGCTCGGCTTCGTCGAGAGTCAGCACCGGTGTCACGCAGCAATCGCGGCCTTCGAACGCCGCCACCCATTGCGCCTGGGTCCGTGAAGCGAAGATCCTGCGCAGCGCTTCGACCGCCGGAGCGGGGTCGCCACCCATCGCCCAGTGGCAGGTCTTGAGATCGGGGCGCTCCAGCACATCGCAGACCTCGTTCCAGAACTTGGTCTCGAGCGCACCGACCGCCATGTGGCGTCCGTCGGCCGTGCGATACACGTTGTAGCAGGCCTCGCGGCCCGAGAGCAGGTCGCGACCGCGCGGCCGCGGCTTCCCCTCCAGCGCCATCGCCGACAGCGCCTGCAGGTTGTGAACGAGAACACCCTCCGTCATCGCCACGTCGACGAACCGGCCCTCGCCGGTGCGCTGCGCATCCACCAGTGCGGCGAGAATGCCCATGGCAGGGACCACGGCGCCGCCGAGGATGTCGGCCACCTGCAGATTCGGAATCACCGGGTCGCCGTCCGCCGATCCGACCTGGTCCGTGAAGCCCGCGATGCTGTTGTAGTTGAGATCATGCCCGGCGAGTTCGCGATAGGGACCGGTCTGTCCGTAGCCGGAGATCGCGCAGTACACGATCGCCTTGTTCACGTTCCGCACGGCTTCGTAGCCGACTCCCAGTCGATCGACGACGCCAGGCCGGAAACTTTCCACCACGATGTGCGCGGTGCGCGCGAGGTCGAGAAAGGTCTCGACGCCTTCGCGCTGCTTGAGATCGAGACGGAGTCCGCGCTTGTTGCGGTTGATCGCCAGGAACACCGGTGCTTCGCGCCCCGCCGGCGCCCCGAGCGTGCGGGCGTAGTCACCCGGCCCCGTGTCCTCGATCTTGATGACGTCGGCACCGAGATCCGCCAGGTGCAACGTGCAGACCGGGCCCGGCAACAGCCGCGTCAGATCCAGCACCCGTATTCCTGCGAGTGGCTTGCTCAAGCGTCCTCCCGATATGGATTTCGAAGCACTGCGTCTCTTATTTTGCGTTTGTACTGCAATGCTAAGCGCACAACGCGGCGGACACGGCGGACGCGGCGGAGAGGCAAGAGCAGGGAAGCTTGCAGGGCTCTTTACCCCTTCGCGTCCGCCGCGTTGAGAGCTAGGTCTTGCGGGTCCTTAACAACTCTCAGTCTGCACCCAAGCGCCCCGCCCGGTAGAACGATCGCGATGCCGCATCGAAATGAAACGCTTCGATCTGCGTCGGGAAATAGCAGCCGTGGAACACCGTCACCAGCCGCTGCGCGAGTTCGAGCTCGCTGGTGATGATCACGCGACGTTCCGGGCCTTCCCACAGACACAACCACAGGATCTCCGCGGCTGCGGTATCGAAGGCGCGGTCGGAGGGCAGCACGATCGCACCCAGCGTCTTCCCGGCATCGTGCAGCGCGAACTCGTGACTCGCGGTCTTGCGGCCCACGGTCACCGAGCGACGCTCCGCGTTGAATCCGAACTGCTCGTTGAACGCCTGCCGGATCGCCGGCTCGACATGGATCGCGACGACCGGTCGGTGCTGGCGCTTGGCGCGCTTCATCCGCGCTCTTCCGCCGTCCCCGTGGCCCAGCGCGGCCAGCGTTCGCGGACGATCGCGCCGTCCGGCGCGTACATGTGACAGGTGCCGATCAGGCCCGGACGCCGGCCGTCCGAACCGGCGGGGCGCAGCTTCTCGCGCGCCGAGTAGATGGTCTGGAACGCAGTGGTGGCCACCGGTCCGAGCAGTTCCACGAGATGGGTGCAACCCTCCACGCCGCCAACCAGTTCGCGGGTCTTGAGCGTCCAGCCGGCCTTGATGGTGAGGCCCTTCAACCGCTGGAAGTTGGGCGTGATGTCGCCGCATCCCGCGTAGGGACCCCATTCGGTGACGGCTTCGACGGCATGCACCTTGAGATCGATGTCGACGGTGAGCCTCAGCCACATCTCGTGCAACGGCTCACCGGTGCGGATGACACCATCGCGGCGATGCTCGTTCGGCAGGTCGTAGCTCTTGGTGTCGACCAGATGGCCTTCGATGTCCCACAGGCCGTCGTCGCGCGCGTAGCCGCGGCATTGGACGGTACGGGTATGGATGGGCTGGCGGGCAGCGGGTCTGGAAAGAGGCAAGGGCGGTAACCGGTGTAGGTCGGCGTCGGGATCGTTCAGGTGCTGGGCGCAGTCTGCTGGCGGCGTTCCTCGAGATGCGCGAGGACTTCCTGCTTCTCGACCGGCGAAAGATCGAGCCAGCCCGCGATCTCGTCCATGGTGCGCAGGCAGCCCACGCACAGACCGGTGACGGGATCGAGACGACAGACCTGGATACAGGGAGACGGCACGTCCGGGACGGCGGAGAACATGCGAGCGCAGCTACGGATGCGGCAGTGCGCAAGAATACCCCATCCCGGACCCCCTGAATCGACGCGGATCCCGCGCCGATCCTGGTTCAGCTACCAGGCGACGACCGCGTCGTGCACTGCAACTCGACCGCCTTCCCGGGGGTATCTCCGTCGAACGGACTCGGGACGACGCGTTCCACTTCGAACACGCCGTCTTCGCGCAGATGGCCGTCTGCCACGACGCGCCGGCCGACCCATCCGCGGGGCGGCGGTGCAGCCCCGAAGTCGAGCTGCTGGCCGTCCAGGCCCAGGTCGTCCGAGCTTCGGCATCCATGCAGGAAGCCCTCGATGCTGGCGGCTCGGACGCCGAAGGCGCCCCGCGGAGCCAGCGCCAGCGATTGCGCTACGAGCGCCTCCCCGTTCCAGCGCCCCGCGACCGCCACCTCCTCGCCCAGTTCGGGCGGCTCGGCCGGTTCACCGGAAACCAGTTCCACGTGGACTTCGCCCACCGCCAGATAGCGGCCGTCAATCTCCCGTACGCGCGCCATGATCGCGTCGGGCTCGTCCACACCGGCCCCATCCAGGCGCGACGCGGCCACGATGCCCGCGGGATCGATCACGCCGCTCACACGCACCTTGGTACCCACCGCCGGTACGGCGGTGCCGGAAATACCGATCCACGTGCTGCGGCTCAAACGGACCGGCTGACCCATCACCCGGAACACGCGTGCCTCCTCGTCACGGGCCGTGACGGTGCCCACCAGGCTCGCGAGCAGCACGATGCTTTGCGCCCGCAGAGCGTCGCCGCCGCGCGCGACTTCGACGCGCACCATCTGACCCACCTGGAGGTCCGCGGCCGGTATGGCGCGACCGTCCCGCGCAGTCGGCGTGTCTGCCTCGAACGCGATGCGCAGCCGGTTCACGCAGATGCTCCCGAACCGCGTGATGGTGCCGATCACACGGCCGCGCTCGCCGGGCGCGAGCCGCGCGACGATGCCGGTGCCGCCGATGCCGCCGACCGGTTCCGGATTGGAGCCGTCGCCCTCACCGGCGTGAGCGGCGACCGGTGCGCCCGTGCCGCCGATGCCGCCATCTCCACAGACGTCGTCCGCCGCCGACGCCGGTACCGCGAACAGCATCGCAAAGGTGATCGCGAGGCAGCAGCGGCCCACCACCGAAGACCACCCTGCCACGGATTCCGGACGCCTCGGCGGCGCGAAGCGCTGGCCGGGGGCGATCTCGCTAGCCTGCATTCTGTTGCTCCTGCGATCCGCCCGGGAGCGGTTCGGCAAAAAAATAGATGCCAAAGTTCATGCGCCAGTCGCCGCCGCGGGTCTGCGGTGACGCGGCGCGCGCGTTCACTGCGCGCAACGCCTTCATCCCGTGCAACTCGGCGAGCCGCGCCAGTTCCGGCAACGACTCGGGCGCCACGTGGTCGTAGTGCACGCAACGCTCGAGAAAGCGTTCGGCACCGCTCGCGAGGTTGTGATCGATCGCCGCGATATGGTCGTGGATGTTCTGCCCCAGGTAGAAGCTCATCTCCTCGAATCCGCTGCCCGGCACGAAGGCAGCACTGTCCAGATGCACGCGGCCCTGGTCGTCCACGCTCACCACGCCGAGCCGGATCCACTCGTCCAGCACCGCCCGGGGCCGGATGTCCTTGCTGACCGATGCCACCAGCGCTTCGAAGGATGCCTCGCTGCCGTCGGCAGCCGATCTGGGCAGCGGCAGCGGCGCACCATCCGCGTCCACGTATCCGGGCCGCGTACTCCAGGCCGACGCAATCTGCGCCCCGAGGGAAACGCTGCGCGGCATGCGCGCGTGCGCGGACCGTGACTTCTCCTCCCGCAGGCGCTTCACATCCTTGCGGTGCACGCCGGTCAGCAACGTGAGTCGACTGTCGGTCTGTGCCTTGCCGGCGAGGGCGAAATCCCGGTCGGCCACTTCGACGAACAGTTCCTTGATGAGCTCGGACAGCGCGGGGTAGGTGATGCCACGCGCGATCGCCAGTCGCACGAGCGGCTGCAGCAGGCGCCGCAGCGCCGCGAGCAAAGGTCCCGGCGGCGCGCCGGGCGAGGTGGAATCGGATTGGTCGGCTGCCATCGGGAGCGTCCAGTCGGTCGGGTTGGTGGGAAACCGCACACGACGCTAATCGAGTTGTTGACGTGGGAAATTTTACCACATACGATGTTTCTCGCGTGGGTATGTTTCCCACGTCACATTGCAACCTGTGTGGAAGGAGAAGACCATGTTCAAGAAGCTGATCGCTGCCCTGCTGGGTTCCGCCCTGTTGACCGTCGCCATCGCCCCGGCCGCGTTCGCCGGCGACAAGACCGACGAGACCAAGAAGGAAGCCCCGAAGGACGACAAGAAGTAAGGTCGACCGACTGCCCGTGCGGCTGCACGCCGCACGGGCACCGTTCCACCGCAGCCTCAGCCTTCGCCGGGCCGCCCCAAGAGGGCTGGCCCCCTTGGGGGGAAAGGCCGCAGGCTGTCGGGGGGACGTCCCCCTTAGCGCGCCGCAGCGCGCTTGGCGGCCAGTGCCCGACCGGCCCTCGACACGTTCTCGCGGCCGATGGCGGTGCAGATCTCGACCCCTGCATCCACGAGCCGTTCGAGGTCGACGCCGGTCTCGATGTCGAGACCGTTCATGAGGTACAGCACGTCCTCGCTCGCAACGTTGCCGGTCGCGCCCTTCGCGTAGGGACATCCGCCGAGCCCGGCCACGGAACTGTCGAACGTGGCCACGCCCAGTTCCATCACCGCAACGATGTTACCGAGCGCCTGGCCGTAGGTGTCGTGGAAATGCCCGGCGAGCCGCTCCACGGGAACGTGCTTCGCAACCGCTTCAACCATGCGCTGCGCCTTCGCCGGCGTGCCCGTGCCGATGGTGTCGCCCAGGGACACCTCGTAGCAGCCCATCGCGTACAGCCGCCGCGAAACGTGCGCGACCGCCTCGGGCGCGACTTCGCCTTCGTAGGGACAACCGAGCACACAAGAAACGTAGCCGCGCACGCGCACGCCCTTCGCCGCCGCCGCCTCGCACACGGGTGCGAAGCGATCGAGCGATTCGTCGATGGTGCAGTTGATGTTGCGCTTCGAGAACGCCTCGGACGCCGCGGCGAAGACGGCCACCTCCTCCGCCCTGGCGGCGAGAGCGCCTTCGAGACCTTTCAGGTTCGGCACCAGCACCGGGTAGCTCACACCGGGCTTGCGCCGGATGCGCGCCATGACCTCCGCGGCATCCGCCATCTGCGGTACCCACTTGGGTGACACGAAGCTGGTCGCCTCCACCACCGGCAGGCCGGCGTCGGCGAGCCGCTCGATCAACCTGACCTTGACCTCGGTGGACACCGGTGCGGACTCGTTCTGCAGACCGTCACGCGGACCGACGTCGACCATCTTCACCTTGTGCGGATATTTCATGCGCCCGCCTCGAATCCGATCAGATCGACCCCTTCGGCCACCTGATCGCCTTTCGCGAAATAGACTTCCTTCACCGTTCCGGCCGCGGGTGCGGCGATAGTGTGCTCCATCTTCATCGCCTCGATGATCATCAGAGCGGCACCCTTCGCCACGGTATCGCCGGGCTTCACCAGCACCTCGATCACGCTGCCCGGCATCGGCGCGGCGAGCGATCCGCCGTCCGCGTCGTCGCCACCGCGGTCGGGGACTTCGATCTCGATCCGGTGGGTCGAACCCAACGCGAACACCTCGAGCACGGTCCCCAGCCGCACCACGGTGGCATCGAAGCACGTGCCGTCGATGTCCACCGCCATGCTCCCGTCCACTTTCAGCAACCCACGCACCGACGAGCGCGAGCCTGGCAGCTCGAACTCGTAGCCGTCGGCACGATAGTGCGCCGTGACCGCGACCGCCTTGCCGGCATCGAGGAAACGCAGCACGTGGAAATTGTCCTCGTTCAGGCGCCAGCCGCTCGACCCATGCCACGGCGAATGCGGATCGCCGGAAGCCGCTGCACGCTCCCGCGCGAGCGCGTCCGCATGCAGCAACTCGGACAGTGTCGCCACGGCAAGCACGGCGTCGGGGATTGGTGCGGCCGGCGGAAACAGTTCCGCCTGGTGGCGTTCGATGAGGCCGGTATCGAGCAGCGACGTATCCTCGTGCGCCTGCGCGAACGCGCGGTGGGCCGTCAGCGCTGCGAGGAAAGCGACGTTGTTGGAAACGCCCGCGACCTGGTATTCGCCGAGAGCGCGACGCAGGCGGCGCAGTGCCGAGGGCCGATCCACGTCCCAACAGATCAGCTTCGCGATCATCGGATCGTAGTGCACCCCGATCTCGTCGCCGGCGCGCACGCCGGTGTCGACGCGCACGTGCTTCGAGGTGGCCGGTTCGCGCAGGTGCGCCAGGCGCCCGATCGACGGCAGGAAGCCGCGCGCCGGATCCTCCGCGTACACGCGCGCCTCGATCGCATGGCCGTGGACCGTCACTTCTTCCTGCGTCAGCGGGAGCGGTTCGCCCGCGGCGACGCGCAACTGCCATTCGACCAGATCGAGCCCCGTGATCATCTCCGTGACCGGGTGCTCCACCTGCAGGCGTGTGTTCATTTCCATGAAGTAGAACTCGCCCGATTCGTCGAGGATGAACTCGACGGTGCCGGCGCCGACGTAGTTCACCGCGTTCGCCGCGGCAACGGCGGCCGAGCCCATCTGACGCCGGCGCTCCGAGGTCATACCGGGAGCGGGCGCTTCCTCAAGCACCTTCTGGTGCCGCCGCTGCA
Organism: Burkholderiales bacterium; assembly: GCA_019745565.1. Taxonomy (GTDB): domain Bacteria; phylum Pseudomonadota; class Gammaproteobacteria; order Burkholderiales. The sequence goes on along the minus strand of JAIESW010000024.1, from coordinate 95,621 downwards.
CCGAGCAGTCGCGCTCGAACAGGTGGATGCAGTTGCCGTGGGTATCCGCGAACACCTGCAGTTCCACATGGCGCGGCCGCGTGAGATAGCGCTCGATCAGCACCTTGTCGTCACCGAACGAGGAGGCGGCTTCGCGCTTGGCGGAGGCCACCGCGTCCTTGAGTTCCGCCGGGGTGCGGACGATCCGCATGCCCTTCCCGCCGCCGCCCGCGGAGGCCTTGATCAACACCGGATAGCCGACACGTTCGGCCTCGCGCGCAAGCAGATCTATGTCCTGCGCCTCACCGTGATAGCCCGGCACCAGCGGAACACCAGCGTTCTCCATGAGCGCTTTGGCCGCACTCTTCGATCCCATGGCGCGGATGGCAGCCACCGGCGGCCCGATGAACACGATGCCGGCGGCCGCACATGCCTCCGCGAAGTCTTCGTTCTCCGACAGGAATCCGTACCCGGGATGCACGGCGCGCGCACCGGAACGCATCGCCGCATCGACGATGCGGTCGATGCGCAGATAGCTGTCGCGGACCGGCGGCGGACCGATGAGACAGGCCTCGTCGCAGGAGGCCACGTGCATCGCGCCGGCGTCGGCCTCGGAATAGACGGCGACCGTGCGGATGCCGAGGCGCTTAGCGGTGCGGGCGACCCGGCAGGCGATCTCGCCGCGGTTGGCTATGAGGATCTTGTCGAACATTTACGCAAGGTTGGAGAAAGGAACCTCTTTCAACACGAAGGACACGAAGCGCACGAAGGAGCACGATGGAAGACAGGGCGGGCGGTGCCACGAGGAAGCGCTTTCCGTGGTTTTCCTTCGTGCGCTTCGTGTCCTTCGTGTTTCACGCTTTGTTTTGCCTCTAACGTCCGATCCACGCAGCGGCCCGCTTCTCGAGGAACGCCGCCACGCCCTCGCGCCCTTCGACGCTCGCGCGTTGCTGGGCGATGCGCCGGGCCGTGTCTTCCACCACCGGCATCTCGATCGGTCGGTCGTTCACCGCCGCGATCAGGTCCTTCGCGGCGGCGATGGCGTGCGGACCACCCTTCAGCAGATGACCGGTCAGCGTCGTCACGGTCTCGTCGAGCTGGTCCGCCTCGACCATCTTGCTCACCAGACCGAGATGATGGGCTTCCGCGGCATCGAACCGTTCCGCGGTCAGGAAGTAGCGTCGCGCCGCCCGTGCGCCGATGGCCTGCACCACGTAGGGACTGATCACGGCGGGGATCAATCCCAGCCGCACTTCGGACAGGCAGAACTGCGCCTCGCGCGCCGCGACCGCCATGTCGCAGCAGGCGACCAGGCCCACGCCACCGCCGAACGCCGCACCCTGCACGCGAGCGATGGTCGGCTTGCGCATCCGGTCGAGCGTATACATCAGCCCCGCGAGGTGCATCGCGTCGCGCAGGTTCTCGGCCTCCGAATAGCGCGCCATGCGCTTCATCCAGTTGAGGTCGGCCCCGGCGGAAAAGCTCTTCCCGTTCGCCGCCAGCACCACGACACGCACTTGCGCATCGTGGTCCAGTTGCCGCAGGCGTTCGGTGAGTTCGGCGATCAGCACGTCGTCGAACGCGTTGTGCACGTCCGGCCGGTTCATGGTGAGGTGCGCCACTCCGTCGGAGGCGACGTCGACCGTCGTGAGCGGCTCACTCATCGGCACGCGCCTTCGCCCGCAGTTCGTCCTTGAGCTTGCCGGGCAGACGGTTCCAATGCAGATCCATCAACGCGCCCTGCAACGCATAGAGCATCACCGGCGTCACGTTGTACCCGTGGCTCTTCATCAGGCGAAACGCGTTCACCGCACCGAGCTCCTCCAGATCCTTCTTGGTACGGATGCCCACCGCCGCGAGCCACTTGCCCGACTGCGGACCGATGTTCTTCAGCGTGACGACGTCCACCTCCGCGGACGGTCGTCCTTTCGATTCCGGTTTCTTCTCGACCATCGTTCTGCCTCGCTCCCCGTCTCCCGCGTCACATGCGGAACACCCCGAACCGGGTGCGCTCCACTGGCGCGTTGTATGCCGCCGACAGGCCCAGCCCCAGCACCATCCGGGTCTCCGCCGGATCGATCACGCCGTCGTCCCACAACCGCGCGCTCGCGTAATAGGGGTGTCCCTGGGTTTCGTACTGGGCGCGGATCGGCGCCTTGAACCGGGCTTCCTCCTCACTGCTCCAGGCCCCGCCCTTCGCCTCGATGCCGTCGCGCCGAACCTGGGCGAGCACACTGGCGGCCTGTTCTCCGCCCATGACCGAGATGCGCGCGTTGGGCCACATCCAGACGAACCTCGGACCGAACGCCCGCCCGCACATGCCATAGTTCCCGGCACCGAAGCTGCCGCCGATGATGAACGTGAACTTCGGCACCCTGGCACAGGCGACCGCCGTGACCATCTTCGCGCCGTCCTTCGCGATGCCGCCGGATTCGTACTTGCGACCCACCATGAAGCCGGTGATGTTCTGCAGGAACACGAGCGGCACGCCGCGCTGCGCGCACAGTTCGATGAAGTGGGCGCCCTTCAGTGCGGATTCGGAGAACAGGATGCCGTTGTTGGCGACGACGCCTACGGGGTAGCCGAACACGCGGGCGAAGCCGCACACGAGCGTGGTGCCGTAGTTCGCCTTGAACTCGTCGAGTTCGCTCCCGTCGACGACCCTGGCGATGATCTCGCGCACGTCGTAGGGCTTGCGTACGTCGGCCGGGATGACTCCATGCAGTTCTTCGCTGGCATAGGCAGGTTCGCGCGGCGCGGCGACGTCGGCATCCACGCGCTTGGAGCCGTTCATGTTCGCGACGATGCGCCGCGCAATGTCGAGCGCATGCCGATCGTTCAACGCATAGTGGTCGGCCACGCCGGAGACGCGCGTGTGCACGTCGGCGCCACCCAGTTCCTCGGCGCTCACCACTTCGCCGGTGGCAGCCTTCACCAGCGGCGGCCCGCCCAGGAAGATGGTGCCCTGGTTCTTCACGATGATCGACTCGTCGCTCATCGCCGGCACGTACGCGCCGCCGGCCGTGCACGAGCCCATGACCACGGCCACCTGGGGGATGCCCTGCGCGGACATGTTGGCCTGGTTGAAGAAGATGCGCCCGAAGTGCTCGCGATCGGGAAACACGTCGTCCTGGTTGGGCAGGTTGGCGCCGCCCGAGTCCACCAGATAGATGCACGGCAGGCGGTTCTGCTGCGCGATCTCCTGCGCGCGCAGATGCTTCTTCACCGTCATCGGATAGTAGGTGCCGCCCTTCACCGTGGCGTCGTTCGCCACCACGACGCACTCGCGCCCGCTCACGCGCCCGATGCCGGTGATGATGCCGGCGCCAGGCGATTCGTCGTTGTACATGCCCCAGGCGGCGAGCTGCGACAGCTCGAGGAAGGGCGAGCCCACGTCCAGCAGCTGGCGGACCCGTTCGCGCGGCAGCAGCTTGCCCCGTGCCAGGTGTTTCTCGCGGGCCGCGGCACCACCGCCCTGGCCGATGCGCGCCACCTTGTCGCGCAGGTCCGCCACCAGGCCCCCCATGGCGGCAGCGTTGGCGCGGAACTCGTCACTGCGGGCGTTCAGCCTGGACCGGATCTGGGACATAGCTCCAAAGAATATCAGGCGTTCTCGGGGGCCAGGTGCGGCTCGGCAGCGCCGGCCTCGAACCGTGCCATGGCTGCCAGCAGGCGCTCGGGATCGCTGTCCGACACCATCAGCGCCCGGTGCCGTTCCCGCACGAAGCCTTCGGCGACCGCGCGATCGAACATCGCGATCAACGGGTCGTAGTAGCCGGCGACGTTGAGCAGACCGCAGGGCTTCGCGTGAATGCCGAGCTGCGCCCAGGTTAGGATCTCGCAGAACTCCTCTAAGGTGCCGAAGCCGCCCGGCAAGGCGAGGAAGCCGTCCGACGCGTCCGCCATCATCTGCTTGCGCTCGTGCATCGACCGTACGACGCGCAGCTCGGTCAGCCCCTGGTAGGCGATCTCGCTGCGCATCAGCGCTTCCGGAATGATGCCGAGCACTGTCCCTCCCTCGGCCAGCGCCGCCTCCGCCACCGCGCCCATCATGCCGATGCGCCCTCCTCCATAGACGACACCGATGCCCCGGTGCGCGAGCAGGCGACCCACTTCGCGCGCGGTGCGGGTGTGGACCGGATCGCGTCCCGGGCTCGAACCGCAGAAGACGCACAGATGACGAAACCGACGCAGGGTCACGGGACTCAGAATCCTCCCGTGGCGAGCCAGCGCTCGATCTGGTCGAAGCGATCGATGCCCCAGAAGGCCTCGTTGCCGACGAACACGAAGGGCGATCCGAACACGCCCTTCGCCATGGCGGCATCCACCTCGCTCTTGAGCAGCGCCTTGACCGCGGGATCGTTCAGGGCCGCTTCGAGAGCGGCGGCATCGTGACCGAGGCCCCTGGCAACCGCGACCGTGTCGGCCGGATTCGAGATGTTGATGCCGTCGACGAAGTAGGCCTTGAGCAGCGCCACCGCGAGCTGCTTCGCGCGAACCTTGTCCTGCTTGTCGACCCAATAGAACGCGCGGGCCGGCGCCTGGGTTGCGATCGGGAAGGGCTCCGGGTGGCGGTACGACACACCATGAAAGCGCGCGCTGCGGGCGAAGTCGTGGCGAGCGTAGTCACCCTTGAGCGGGATTTCCACCAGCGCGGGCAGCCCGGTGACCTTGAACGTCGCCCCGATCAGGAACGGCTTCCAGACGACTTCGCGCCCGTACTTCGCACCCAGTGCATCGATCTTCGTGCTCGCGAGGTACCCGTACGGCGAGGAGAAGTCGAAGTGGAAGGTGATCGGGTCGCTCATGCGCCGACCCGCACACCGTTCAGTTTGGCCTGCGCTTCCACCAGCGATGCGAGGAGCTTGTCGGATGCATCGAAGCCCAGCAACATGGCCTGCGCGAGACTCTGGTTCACCGCGGGTCCCATGACACCGGCCAGCTGGATCTCGGTCATCGCCTGGTTGTAGTAGCGCACGTCCTTCGCGGCGTTCTTGAGCCCGAACTTCATGCGCGTGAAATCGCCCTCGGATGCACCGCCGGCGACCATCTGCAGGATGCCGGAGTTGATGGCGCCCACGCTCATCAGTTTCACCAGGTTTCTCGGGTCGACGCCCATCTTGACGCATGCGACCAGCGCCTCGGACACCAGCGCCACGGTACCGATCGCGACGAAATTGTTGATGAGCTTGATGACGTGCCCGGCGCCCGGCTCGCCCATGTGGAAGACGTTCTCGCAGTACCCCTTGAAGATGGGCTCCAGCTCCGCGAAGGTGGCAGCGTCCGCGCCCACGAGCGTGTTGAGCCGGCCCTGTTCCGCTTCCACCGGCGTGCGGGTGAGCGGCGCATCGACGTAGCGCACACCCTTCGCCTTGAAGGCCTCCACCAGCTTGAGCGTGGAGGCCGGCTGGCTGGTGGACGTGTCGACGATGATCTGGCCCTTGCGACACGAGGCGAGCACGCCGCCGGGGCGGTTCACCAGATCCTCCACTTCCGGCGTGCCGGTGACGCACAGGATGACCACGTCGCTGGCGGCGACGAGACCTGCCACATCCTTCGCCTCGGTCGCACCGCGGCCCACCAGGTCGTCGACCGGCGCGCGGTTGCGATGGCCGAGGATCGTGACCTTCCAGCCCTTCTCCAAGAGATTCTTCGCCATGCCGTGGCCCATGAGGCCGACGCCGACGAAGCCGATGTTGTGTTTGTTCACTGCTTTCTCCTCCAATGCCGCTGGGTCTCAGACCTGAATCACAACTCCTTCAGCACGAAGGACGCGAAGGACACGAAGGAAAACCAGCCCTCGCGTGCATCGGCGCCGCATGCCATCGACAGAAGCTACTCGTTGGCTACTCCTTCGTGCTCCCTTCGTGCCCTTCGTGTTTCACGCTTTTCTCCGAACCTCAAACCATCTCGACCGCCATCGCTGTAGCCTCGCCTCCGCCGATGCACAGCGAGGCCACACCACGCTTCAGGCCGTTCTTCCGCAATGCCCCGATCAGCGTCACCAGAATCCGTGCGCCCGACGCCCCGATGGGATGCCCCAGCGCACACGCACCGCCGTGGATGTTCACCTTGTCGTGCGGCAGCTTGTGCTCGCGCATCGCGGCCATGGTCACCACCGCGAACGCTTCGTTGATTTCGTACAGGTCCACGCCGTCCGCGGTCCAGCCGGTGCGCTCGAACAGCTTGCGGATCGCACCTACCGGCGCCGTGGTGAACAACCCCGGCTCCTGCGCATGCGTGGCATGGCCCACGATCGCGGCGATAGGCTTGATGCCGCGCCGGTCCGCCTCCGACCGGCGCATCAGGATCAGTGCCGCGGCGCCATCGGAAATCGAACTCGAATTCGCCGCGGTCACCGTGCCGTCCTTGCGGAAGGCCGGCTTCAATTGCGGGATCTTCTCGAAGTTCGCCTTGAACGGTTGTTCGTCGCGATCGAGGAAGCGGTCGCCCTTGCCCGATTTCAAGGTGGTCGGCGCGATCTCCCACGAGAACGAGCCATCCAAGTTCGCCTTCTGGGCGCGCTCGAGCGACGCGATGGCGAAGGCGTCCTGCTCCTGGCGCGAGAAACTGAAGCTCGACGCGCACTCCTCCGCGTACGTCCCCATCAGGCGGCCCTTCTCGTAGGCATCCTCCAGACCGTCGAGGAACATGTGATCCAGCACCTGCTGGTGTCCCATGCGATACCCCGAGCGCGCCTTGGGCAGCAGATAAGGCGCGTTGGTCATGCTCTCCATGCCGCCGGCCACCATCACGCGGTTGGTTCCGGCCGCGAGCAGGTCGTTCGCGAACATGGCCGCCTTCATGCCGGAGCCGCACATCTTGTTGACCGTCGTGCAGCCGGCCCCGAGCGGCAGCCCGGCACCGAGACTGGCCTGCCGCGCCGGCGCCTGGCCCTGACCGGCCGGCAGCACGCAGCCCATCACCACTTCCTCGATGTCCTGAGGCGAGACACCGGCCCGCTCGACGGCCGCGCGGATGGCCACCGCGCCGAGCTCGGCCGCGGTGAAGTCCTTCAGTTCGCCCTGGAACCCGCCCATGGGCGTGCGGGCGAGGCCGGCGATGACGATCGGATCGTTGTTCATGGATGGTCTCCTCCTGACGGTGTCGCGGCGCCGAACCGGCTGGCGAAGCGCGCCTCGCGACGGTAGGGAAATACGTCCTCGATGTGACCGCGCTCGATGTTGTGTTTGCAGTCGTTCCAGAAGTCGGGACTCAGCAGATCGGAATGGTGGGCGAGGAACTCGTCGCGCACCTTCGCACCGGACAGCAGGAAGGGCGCGAACTCCTCCGGAAAGATGTCGTTCGGTGCCACCGGGTACCAGGCCTCGGCCGACATCTCCGCTTCCGGCGTCGGTGGCGCGGGGATGCGGCGGAAGTTGCATTCGGTCATGTAGGCGATCTCGTCATAGTCGTAGAACACGACGCGGCCGCCGCGCGTGACGCCGAAGTTCTTGAACAGCATGTCGCCCGGGAAGATGTTGACCGAGGCGAGTTCCTTGATGGCACGACCGTAGTCGCGCACCGCGGCGTGCGCCTGTTCGTCGTCGGCCTCGTCGAGGAACATGTTGAGCGGCTTCATACGCCGCTCGATGTAGGTGTGCTTCACGACCACGTTGGAGCCGTCCTCCTCGATCTGCGAAGGCAGTTCGCGGCGCAGTTCGTCCAGTAGTTCGCGGGTGAAGCGCTCGCGCGGGAACGCCACGTTGGCGTACTCGAGCGTGTCGGCCATCCGCCCGATGCGGTCGTGGCGCTTGACCAGCATGTACTTCTCCTTGACCGTCTCGGCCGTGACGTCCTTGGTGGGCGAGATGTTGTCGCGGATCACCTTGAAGACGTACGGATAGGACGGCAGGGTGAACACCACCATCACCAGGCCCTTGATGCCGGGCGCCAGCACGAACTGGTCGCGCGAGTGTTTGAGGTGGTGCAGGAACTCGCGATAGAAGAGCGTCTTGCCGTGCTTCTGCAGCCCGAGCGCGGTGTAGAGCTCGGCGCGCGGCTTGCCGGGCATCATGCTCGACAGGAAGTCCACGAAGGCGGACGGCACTTCCATGTCCGCCATCAGATAGGCCCGGCTGAAGGCGAACAGCGGCGCGATCTCGCGCGGATCGAACAGGCAAGCGTCCAGCGTGAGGCCGCCGGCGCCGTCGTGCACGATGGGCACGGCGAACGGTTGTTCCAGATGCCCGTTGATGAACTTGCCGATGAGATAGGTGCGCTTGTTGCGGAAGAACAGCGACGAGAGCACCTGGATCTGATGGTTTGCCTCGAGGCGCAACGGCTTCGGCAGGATCTCGCGCACCGCGCGGATGAGATAGCCGACGTCGCGACGCAGATGGTTGAACGGCACCCTGAGACCGAAATCGGCCAGGATGGTGGCCACGACCGTGCGCAACCCGTCGGTGGCCGGGTAGTAGCTGCGGTAGGCGGGCGGATCCGATTCGATGTACTCGGTCGCCACCGCGGAACGCACGAACAGGTAGTCGTTGTGGAAGTAGGACCGGTGCAGGATGCGCGTGCTGACGGAATTGAAGAAGGTCTCGGCCAGCTCCGGCTGCTTGTGGTTGGTGAGCAGCCCCACGTACTGCAGCTTGATGTCCTGCCACAGCGCGTCGGGCAGGGCGTCGGCATCGAACTCGTGCTGCAGGCGCTCGGCGGCTTCGCGCACGCGCTCGTCGTACAGGGCTATGCGGTCCGCGTGGGCGCGCTGCACCGCGGCCCAGTCGGCGCGCTCGAAGCGTTCCTTCGCCGCGCGGCTCATCTCGCGGAAGATGCGGTAGTGCTTGTCGAAGCCTTCGAGCAGCGCGCGGGCGATGGCGAGCGCGGTGTCGGTGCGGATCTGGCTGCGCCCCTTGTCGGGGAACGGGCTGACCGCGGAAAGCGCCTGCGTCACGAGGTTTCCGCGAACAGCTCGCGGCCGATCAGCCAGCGGCGGATCTCCGACGTGCCGGCGCCGATTTCGTAGAGCTTCGCGTCGCGCCACAGCCGGCCGGTGGAATACTCGTTGATGTAGCCGTTGCCGCCCAGGCATTGGATCGCTTCGCCGGCCATCCACGTGGCCTTCTCCGCGGCGTACAGGATCGCACCGGCCGCGTCCTTGCGCGTGGTCTCGCCGCGGTCGAGCGCCTGGCCCACCGCGTACACGTAGGCGCGGCATGCGGAGAGTGTCGTGTACATGTCCGCGAGCTTGCCTTGCATCAGCTGGAACTCGCCGATGGGCTGACCGAACTGCTTGCGCTCGTGCACGTAGGGCACGACGACGTCCATGCACGCCTGCATGATGCCCAGCGGCCCGGCGGCGAGCACGGCGCGCTCGTAGTCGAGCCCGCTCATCAGGACCTGCACGCCGCGATTCAGCTCGCCCAGGATGTGATCCTCGGGCACGACGCAATCGCGGAACACCAGTTCGCAGGTGTTCGAGCCGCGCATGCCGAGTTTGTCCAGCTTCTGCGCCGTGGAGAACCCGGGCATGCCCTTCTCGATCAGGAACGCGGTGATGCCCTTGGGGCCCGCTTGGCTGTCGGTCTTCGCGTAGACCACCAGCACGTCGGCGTCCGGTCCGTTGGTGATCCACATCTTGCTGCCGTTCAGCACATACCCGGCACCACGCTTCTCGGCCTTCAACCGCATGCTCACCACGTCCGACCCAGACCCGGGTTCGCTCATGGCGAGAGCACCTACGTGCTCGCCCGAGACGAGCTTCGGCAGGTAGTGGGCCTTCTGCGCCGTGCTGCCGTTGCGGCGGATCTGGTTCACGCACAGGTTGGAGTGCGCGCCGTAAGAAAGTCCGACGGACGCGGAGGCGCGCGAGATCTCCTCCATCGCGATCATGTGGGCGAGGTAGCCCATGGCGGTGCCGCCGAACTCCTCCTCCACGGTGATGCCGAGGAGCCCCAGGTCGCCCATCTTGCGCCACAGGTCCATGGGGAACTGGTTCGAGCGGTCGATCTCGGCCGCCCGCGGCGCGATCTCGGCCGCAGCGAAGCTCTGAACGGTTTCGCGCAGCATGTCGAGCGTCTCGCCGTGCGCGAAGTTGAGCATCGGCAGTCGGGTGAGGGCGGAAGGCGATGCGCGGTCCATGTCGACCCCTCCTTAGGGCACCTGGCTGCGGATCGGGACCGCAACGCGAAGAGCCTTCGAGTCTAGGTAACGTTGGGGGGGACGTCAATTTTGCGCCTGGGACCGGGTGCAGCGGCGGTGCGACGCGGCGCGCGTTACACTGGGGCTCAAAACGACGACCTGCCTCCGGCCCGCCCGGGAGGCTTCACGAGGATGACACCGGCCCCACGCGCGAGACCGCTCGTCGCCCCTCGCGGGGAAGCGTGGTGGCGTCCCGGGACAGCCCTGCCATGACCCCACCCGCCACCGCCGCTCAATCGATCGCCGAATCACCAGCAGCGGGTACCCTGCAGTTTCCGTTTGCCGGGCCGCCCCCCACCGGGGCGGTGACGCCGATCGTCGAAGGGCTGCTGTGGCTGCGGATGCCCCTGCCGTTCGCGCTCGATCACATCAACCTCTGGCTCCTGCGCGACGGCGCCGGCTGGGCCATCGTCGATTGCGGGTTCGGTTCCGACCCCACGAAAGCCGCCTGGGACGAGATCTTCCGTACCCACGGACCGATTACACGGGTCATCGCGACCCACTACCACCCGGACCACGTCGGCCTCGCCGGCTGGCTCACGCAGCGGTGGAACGTCGAACTCTGGATGACGGAGGCCGAATACCTGACCGCCCACGCGGTCTGGGAAGGAACCGCCGGCTACGGCGGGAACGCACTGGCCGAACTGTTCCATGCGCACGGCCTCGACGCCGAGGGTGTCGCCGCCATCAACGGCCGCGGCAATGCCTATCGCCGATCCGTGACCGAGCTGCCGCTGCGCTTTCGCCGCATCACCGAGGGCGACCGGCTCGCCATCGGCGCTCACACGTGGAAGGTCATCGTCGGTCACGGCCATGCACCGGAGCACGCATCGCTCCACTGCGAGGACCTCGGCATCCTGATCTCGGGCGACATGCTGCTGCCCAAGATCAGCACCAACACCAGCGTGTGGTCCACGGAACCGGAGGGCGATCCCGTGGGGCAGTTCCTGCGCTCCATTGCCCGCTACACCGACCTGCCGCCCGACACGCTGGTGCTGCCGGCGCACGGCCTGCCGTTTCGCGGGATCGCCACGCGCGTGGCAGCGCTGCAGCAGCATCACCGCGACCGCCTGACGGAGTTGCGCGAGGCCTGCACCGGCAAGCCCGTCACGGCCGCCGAGGTGCTGCCGGTGCTGTTCCGCCGCAAGCTCGACAGCCACCAGCTCTATTTCGCGATGGGCGAAGCCATCGCGCATCTCAACCGCCTGCTCGCCGAAGGCGCCGTGACGCGCGCCTCCGGCAGCGACGGCATCTTCCGTTTCGCCGCCTCTTGAAGGAGGAGCCGCTCCCATGGCCGACGCACCGCAAACCCCACCCCCGGTCGATCCCGCCGAACTGCAGCGATCGCTCGCCGAGATCGCGGAGAAATCCGCGAAGGTGATCTCGGAGTTCGTGGAGCACCAGCCGCAGGCCGGCATGCTGCGCGACCTCGAGGAACTCGGCATCAACAAGGCCTTCATGGAACTCGGCGCCAAGCTGATGTCCGACCCGATGAAGCTCGCCGAGCTGCAGATGCGCGCGTGGGAGGACTATTCGAAGCTCTGGGGCGCGACGCTGTCCAAGTTCCTCGGCGATGCTTCGAAGCCGGTGAAGGAGCCCGCCAAGGGCGACAACCGCTTCCGCAACGAGGTGTGGCAGAACAACTTCGTGTTCGACTACATCAAGCAGTCCTATCTGATCGCCGCCGACCACATCCAGCGGGGAGTGGCGGAAGCGCAGGGCCTCGATGCGAACGACGCGAAGAAGGTCAAGTTCTTCACCCGTCAGTACGTGGATGCGCTGGCGCCGACCAACTTCGTGTTCACCAACCCCGAGGTGCTGAAGACCACCATCGATTCCGGCGGCAAGAATCTGCTGGAGGGCCTGAACCACCTGCTGGGCGATCTCGAGCGCGGCAAGGGCAAGCTCGCCATCTCGATGACCGACAACTCGGCCTTCACGATGGGCGAGAACGTCGCCACCACGCCGGGCAAGGTGGTGTTCCAGAACGATCTCATGCAACTGCTGCAGTACGCCCCTGCGACACCGCAGGTGGACCGCACGCCGCTGCTCATCACGCCGCCCTGGATCAACAAGTACTACATCCTCGATCTTCGCGCGAAGAACTCGTTCATCAAGTGGGCGGTGGACCAGGGCATCACGGTGTTCGTCATCTCCTGGGTCAACCCGGACGAGCGGCACGCGCAGAAGACCTTCGACGACTACCTGTACGAAGGCCCCCTCGCGGGCATGGACGCGGTCGCGAAGATCACCGGTGAGCCCGCGGTGAACCTGATCGGCTATTGCCTCGGCGGCACGCTCACCGCCTGCCTGCTCTCGTGGCTGCAGAAAAAGGGGCAGGCGGACCGCGTGAAGAGCGTCACGTTCTTCACCACCATGATCGACTTCCAGGAGCCCGGCGAACTGGGCGTGTTCGTCGACGACGCGATCGTCGACAAGCTCGAGAAGCGCATGGAGAGCCGCGGCTATCTGGAGGGGTCCGAGATGGCCGGCACCTTCAACATGATGCGCGACAACGACCTCATCTGGTCGTTCGTCGTGAACAACTACCTGATGGGCAAGGATCCGTTTCCGTTCGATCTCTTGTACTGGAACTCCGATTCCACGCGCATGCCGGCGAAGATGCACACGTTCTACCTGCGCAACATGTACATCCGCAACCTGCTGCGGGAGAAGAACGCGCTCACCGTGGCGGGCGAGAAGATGGATCTGTCGGCGGTCACGACGCCGGCCTACTTCATCTCAACCATCGAGGACCACATCGCCCCGTGGAAATCCACCTACTACGGTGCGCAGCGCCTGGGCGGCAAGGTGCGCTTCGTGCTCGGCGGATCCGGCCACATCGCCGGCATCGTGAACCCGCCGGCCGCCCAGAAGTACAACTTCTGGACCAACGAGCAGCTCGGTGAGAAGCCCGACGCGTGGCTCGCAGGTGCCCAGCGCCACGACGGGTCGTGGTGGAACGACTGGACCACCTGGATTCACGGTTTCAGCGGCGGGCAGGTGAAGCCGCGCACGCCCGGCGACGGTGCGTTGCCGGCCCTGGAAGATGCGCCCGGCTCCTACGCCAAGTTCCGCCTCGATGCCGGCGAGGTGGGCGCGAAATGCGCTCCCGTCACCCGGACACCGCAGGCGAAGTCTGCGCCGACCGCGGCCCCGGAGCGGACTGCGCCGGTCGCGCCGCCGTCCGCTCCGGCGCCGAAGGCGGCCGACGAGCCGCCGCGCACGACGGCCGGGAAGGTGAGAGCACCCACGGCCGCCAAGCCCGCGAAGGTCGCTGCGGAGCCCTCGTCCGAGCGCAAGGTGAAGGCGAAGAAGGCGGAGAAGCCTGCCGGTTCGAAGTCAGCGTCGGCCGGTTCGCCAGCCGCGACGATCAGCGCGATCTTTCAGGCGCAGCAGGCCGCGGCACGCGCAGCGAAGGTGTCGAAGCCCGCGAAGAAGAAGCGGAAGTAGCGGGCCTCAGGCGCGCAACGCGCGCCGCAGCTCCCTCAGGTAGCGCAGCCCGTCGATCGCCCGACTGCCGTACCAGGAGGTCATGCCGCCGTCGATCAACGCGATCTGCGGGTTCGATTGCGGCGGCAACTCCGCGCGGATCTCGTCGATATGCCGATCGGAGAAACTGTAGGGCTCGGTCGACAGCAACACGACGTCCACGTCGCGCAGGTTCTGCTGCGTGAGTTCCACCGACGGATAGCGCGAGTGGGCCTGCGCGGGCACCGTCTCCCAGCCGACCAGGTCGAGCATGCGGGAGATGTAGGTGTCCCGCGACACGGTCATCCAGGGCGACTTCCAGATGAGGTAGAGGACCTTCTCGCGCTCGAACTCCCGGGCGGCTGCGCGCGTCTCGGCAAGTTCCCGGATGAAGGCGCTCGCCAGCTCTTCCGCCTTCGGCTCGCGACCGAAGATGCCGCCCAGCAGCCGATAGAGACGGATGTTGTCCTCGGGCTCGATCGGATGAGTCACGATCACGTTCGGCACGAACTCCGCGAGTTCCTCCACCACGGGACGCGGGTTCTCGTCGATGTTGACGACCAGATGGGTGGCGCCCAGCTTCTTCACTTTGGGCACATCCACGGTCTTGGTGCCGCCGACCTTCGACACGCGCCGCACCTGGCCCCTGGGGTGCACGCAGAAGCCGGTCCGCCCCACGAGGTTCTCCTGCAGCCCCAGGCTGAACAGCAGCTCGGTGATGCTCGGCACGAGCGAAACGATCCGCACCACGCCCGTCGCGGGCGCGTGCTCCCTGCCCACGGCATCGATCAGCCGGACCGGGGTTTCGGTGTCGGACATGTCAGTGCAAAACCTGCAGCCGCGATGGGCCAGTGGCCGACGCCGCCGGGTCGTACAGGCCCGCTGGCAACAAGCCTCGAGGTGAGTACCGCCGGGCTGCGCCAAGGTACCGACGCGCCCCGTTGGAGGGCAGGGCGCAATGCGAGCGTGGGGGTCGTGTCATCCTGGGCTCCTGAACCGTCTCGGTTGCGGTCCATTCTACGAGAAGCGGCGGAGGATCGGCGTCCCCGGGGGTACCATGGCATCCGGCAAGACGAAGGGAAACGCCGATGAAGCCGCTTTCCTGGATGTGCTGCATCCTCTTGCTGTCGGGCGTGGCCGGTCCGGCAGCCTGGGCCGACACGGACCGCGCCACCGCGCTGCGCGAACTCGCCTCGGACGACGTGCGGACGCGACAGCTGGGCGTCGCCCACCTCGCGGAATCCGGCGAGATGGCGGACGTGCCGCCGTTGCTGTCGGCGCTCGACGATGAGGATGCCTCGGTACGCGCCGGCTCGGAACGCGCCATCTGGGCCATCTGGAGCCGCTCGGGCGACGTCGAGATCGATCGCCTGTTCGCCGAAGGTGCCGAGCACCTCGCCTACCGCCGGCTGCCGGAGAGCATCGAGGTGTTCACCCGCATCATCCAGCGCAAGCCGGACTTCGCCGAAGGCTGGAACAAACGCGCCACCGCTCTTTACCTCGCGGGCGACCTCGACGCGTCCGCCGCGGATTGCGACGAGGTGCTGAAGCGCAACCCGTCGCACTTCGGAGCACTGTCGGGCTACGGCCTGATATCGCTGCAGCGTGGTGACATGGAAGCGGCGCTCGGCTACTTCGAGCGCGCGCTCGCCCTCAACCCGAACATGCCCGGTGTGCGCGCCAACATCGAAGCGATCCGCAGCACGCTGACTCGGCGGGGCCGGCGCGAGACCTAGAGGTCGCAGCAACCTCGACGTCCCCGCGAGCGGAACCCCCGGATTCGTTGCGGATCACGGGCGCTGGCGAGGCGCCGCCTTGACCGGCAGATCGAGGGTGGGAGCCGCCGCCGCGATCGCCTCGACGGCTGCCCTGCGCGGGAAATCCGTCCGGAACGCGGCCACCACGCGACGCAGCGGCGTGGGCGGCAGGAAATCGATCACCTTGATGAGCGGATTGGCGTAGCGCTGCGTAAGCGCCGAGGCCGGCAACACGGAGATGCCCAGGCCCGATGCCACCATGCTGCGCAGCGTCTCGAGCGAGTTGCCTTCCTTGCCCGGAGGTGCCGGCTTCGCGAACTCGCGGCAGGCCTCCAGGATCTGGTCACGGAAGCAATGCCCGATGGACAGCAACAACAGATTCTGGGTCTCCAGCTCGTCGGCGGAGACCGCCTTGCGACGGGCCCACGGATGCTTGGCGGGGACCACCACGCGGAACTCCTCGTCGTACAGCGGCACTGTCTCGATACCCGTGGCCGAGTAGGGTTCCGCGACGATCGCGACGTCGATGAGGCCGCCGCGCAGCATCTGGTCGAGGTTCGCGGTGAGGTTCTCCTCGATGTCGAGCGGCATGCCGGGCGCGCTCGAGCGCAGCGCCATCACCAGATCCGGCAACAGGTAGGGCGCGATGGTGTGGATCACGCCCAGCCGCAGCGTGCCGCGCAACGGATCGTGCTTCTCCTTGGCCACCACCTTCACGCGGGCCGCTTCGTCCAGCACACGACGCGCCTGCGCCACCACCTGGCGACCGGCCTCGGTCAGCAGCACCTCCTGCGGGCCGCGTTCGAACAACTGCACGCCCAGTTCGTCCTCCAGCTTCTTCACCGATGCGCTGAGACTCGGCTGACTCACGAACACCTTGTCGGCAGCGCGCCGGAAATTGCGTTCGTCCGCCACCGCCACCACGTACTTCAGTTCCTGCAGGGTCATGGCACCTCGATAGTCATTGCCTATCACCCGCATCGTAACAAGGTATTGGCCCCATCAGGGGTACGGCCGGCATCCTGCGGTCTGCAAGCTGATCGCCAGCCCAACCTATCCCAACCCTACCAAGGAGTCATGCATGTTCCCCAACAGCGAAGGCAAGCGCGTCCCCAACGTCACGTTCCGCGTGCGCGAGAACAACGAATGGAAGAGCGTCACGACCGATGACATCTTCAAGGGCAAGACCGTCGTGGTCTTCTCCCTGCCCGGCGCGTTCACGCCCACGTGCTCGTCGACCCACCTGCCGCGCTACAACGAACTCGCGAGCGCGTTCCGTGCGAACGGCGTGGACGAGATCGTGTGCGTCTCGGTCAACGACACGTTCGTGATGAACGAGTGGGCGAAGGACCAGGAATCGTCCAACGTCCGCCTGATCCCCGACGGCAACGGCGAGTTCTCCGACGGCATGGGCCTGCTGGTGGACAAGTCCGACCTGGGCTTCGGCAAGCGCTCGTGGCGCTACTCGATGCTGGTGAAGGACGGCGTGGTGGTGAAGCAGTTCATCGAGCCCGAGAAGGCCGGCGACCCGTTCGAGGTGTCGGACGCCGACACGATGCTCTCCTACATCAACCCCAAGGCCAGCAAGCCGTCGCAGGTCGCGATCTTCACCCGCGAAGGCTGCCCGCACTGCGCCCGCGCCAAGTCGCTGTTGGGCGACCTCGGCTACGACTATGCCGAGATTCCGCTGCACCACACCATCCGCAGCAAGGTGGTGGGCGCCGTCACCGGCAAGGGCACCGTGCCGCAGATCTTCATCGACGGCAGCTACATCGGCGGTGCGGACGAGCTGGAGCAGTGGGCCCGCGAGAAGGCCCGCAAGGCGGCGTAACGCAAGGCCCAGCGAAGGACGGATCGAGACCGGAACATCGGTCTCGATCCGGCACTAACAAGGACAACGAGTGATGCACACCATCCATACCGACGTCGCCGTGATCGGCGCCGGCACCGCCGGCCTCGCGGCCTACCGCGCTGCCAAGGCGGCCGGCAAGCAGGCCATGATCATCGAAGGCGGCCCATACGGCACCACCTGCGCCCGCGTGGGCTGCATGCCGAGCAAGCTGCTGATCGCCGCGGCGGAGGCCGCTCACGGTCCGGCGAAGTGGCATGCGTTCGGGCTGCGGCTCGAAGGGTCCGTGCATGTGGATGGACGGGCGGTCATGGAGCGCGTGCGCCGCGAACGCGACCGGTTCGTGGGGTTCGTGCTGGATGGGGTGCAACGCATTCCGGAGCGCGACCGGCTGCGCGGGTACGCGCGGTTCACCGACCGCAACACGCTCGTAGTCGATGACCACACCGCCGTGCGCTTCGCGACGGCGGTCATCGCGACAGGCTCCTCGCCGAGCATCCCGCCGCCGCTGCGTGCGGCCAACGACCGGCTCGTGGTGAACGACGACATCTTCGACTGGAACGATCTGCCGCGCTCGGCCGCCGTGTTCGGTCCCGGCGTCATCGGCCTCGAACTCGGCCAGGCATTGCACCGGCTGGGCGTGAAGGTCCACATGTTCGGCCTCGGCGGCCAGGTCGGCCCATTCACCGATCCGGCGATCCGCGACTACGCCACGCGGACCTTCGCCGCCGAGTTCCCGCTCGACGCCGACGTGCGCGACGTCGCCGTAGAGCGGATCGACTCGGGGGTGCGGGTGCGGTGGACGTCCGCCAAGGGCGTTGCCGGGGAGATCGTGGTCGACACCGTGGTCGCCGCGACCGGCCGCACGCCGAACGTGCGCAATCTCGGGCTGACGGCCACCGGCATCGAACTCGATGCGCGCTGCGTTCCAGCGTTCGACCCCTGCACGCTGCGCTGCGGCGACAGCAACATCTTCATCGCGGGCGATGCGAACAACGACCTGCCGTTGCTGCACGAAGCCGCGGACGAAGGCCGCATCGCCGGCGAGAACGCGGCTCGGTTCCCCGACGTGCGGCCCGGGCAGCGGCGCACGCCGCTCGGCATCGTGTTCTCCGATCCGCAGCTGGCCACGGTGGGCCGGCGCTACGCCGATCTCGATGCCGCCGCGATCGTCGTCGGCGAAGTTTCCTTCGAAGACCAGGGGCGCTCCCGCGTCATGCTCCGCAACCGCGGGCTGCTGCATGTCTATGCCGATGCCGACGATGGTCGCGTGCTGGGCGCGGAGCTGATGGGTCCGGACGCCGAGCACCTGGCGCATCTGCTGGCCTGGGGCATCCAGAGCGGGATGACGGTGGAGCGCATGCTCGAGATGCCCTTCTACCACCCGGTGGTCGAAGAGGGCCTGCGCACCGCGCTGCGCGACGCGGCGGCAAAGCTCGCGGCGCACCAGTCAGCGGAGCGGCGCGCGGCGTAATCCGAAACTGCAGGCGTGGGACAATCGCGGTTTCTCGAAGGGCCGCCGGTTGTCCACGTTCCTGCAGCAGCTCTCGCTCGCCGCCCCGCACTTCGTGCTGGTCGTGCTGGGCTACGCCCTCGCGGCCTCCGGGCGCTGGCCGAAGGCGGTGAGTGACGCGCTCGCCGCGTTCGTGTTCGGTGTCGCCGTGCCCGCCCTGCTGTTTCGGCTGATGAGCGACCCGTCGCGCCTGCCGCCGTTCGAGTGGCGCCTGCTGCTGGCGTTCTTCGGCGGTTGTCTGATCACCTTCGTCATCGGCCGCCTCGCGGCCGCGACGCTGTTCCGACTGAACGGAGTTCAGCAATCGGTATTCGCGCTCGGCGGCATCTTCTCCAACAACGTGCTGCTCGGCATCCCGCTCGCGAAAGCGGCGCTCGGTGACGCCTCGCTCGGTCCGATCAGCCTCATCATCGTGTTCAATTCGCTCACGCTGTGGACGCTCGCCACGGTCTCGGTCGAATGGGCACGGCACGGCGATCTCTCGATCCAGGGCTTCCTGGGAACGGCGAAGAAGGTGGTGACCACGCCCGTCATCGCCGCCGTCCTGACCGGCGCGGCATTCGGCCTCACCGGCTGGAAGCTGCCGGCCATGGTCGACGAACCGCTTGCGCTCATCGCGCAATCGGCAGCGCCGCTCGCGCTGATCGTCGTCGGCATGGGTCTCGCCGAGTTCGGCGTGCGCTCCGGCTGGCGCGAAGGTCTCGGCATCACGGTCGTAAAGCTCGCCGTGCAACCGCTGGTGGTGCTGGGCCTCGCGCTGCTGCTGGGGCTGCCCCCGCTCGAACGCCAGTCGGCCGTGCTGCTCGCTTCGCTGGCCGTGGGTGTCAACGTCTACGTGATGGCGCGCCAGTTCGACGCCATGCAGAGCCCCGTGGCATCGAGCATGGTGCTGTCTACGGCGCTGTCCGTGGTGACGACGCCGCTGGCGCTGGCCCTGTCGGCCGCCTAGGGCCGGGTCCACGTAGAATCCGGGGCGAGCCGTCGATCCTTCGAAAAAGCCAGGGAGGCCCCTTGGGAAGACTCGTCTCTTGCGCGCTGCTGTTCATCGCCTGCGCGGCCGGTGCAGCCGAACCGCCGCCGCCCTGGGCCTATCCGGTCAATCCTCCCGGTGCGCAGCCGCCCGCCGATGACGGTGTCCCGCGGCACGTGCCCGACAGCAGCGCGGCATTCACGCTGACGCGGATCCGCGATCTGTTCGACGCGCCGGACTGGCATCCGGAGGATCATCCGTCGATGCCGCAGATCGTAGCCCATGGACGGCGTCCCGAGGTGTTCGCGTGCGGCTACTGCCATCTTCCCAACGGTCTGGGCCGCCCCGAGAACGCGAGCCTCGCCGGTCTCCCGGCGGCGTACATCGTGCAGCAGGTCGAAGACTTCCGATCGGGTGCTCGCCGCAGTGCCGAGCCGGCAAGCCTGCCCATCAACCTGATGACCGCGGTGGCGAAGGTCGCCACGGCCGAGGAGGTGCAGGCCGCCGCCGCCTACTTTGCCGCGCTCAAGCCGCGCAAATGGATCCATGTGGTCGAGACCGACACCGTGCCGAAGACCCGCGTCGGCGGCTGGATGCTGATCGCCGCGGAAAGCGCCGGTACCGAACCCATCGGCAACCGCATCATCGAGATGCCGCTCGATCTCGAACGGACCGAGTTGCGCGATTCGAAGTCCCCGTTCCGTGCGTTCGTGCCGACGGGCAGCCTCGCCCGGGGCGAGGCACTGGTCAACACCGGCGCCGGCAAGACCACGGCCTGCGGCGTGTGCCACGGCGGGGATCTCAGGGGTCTCGGTCCGGTCCCGGCGCTCGCGGGCCGCTCGCCGAGCTATCTTTTCCGCCAGCTGTTCGACATGAAGCAGGGGCTGCGTCACGGACCGTGGGCCGCGTTGATGAAGCCGGTGGTGACGCCACTCACGGAAGAGGACATGGTGTCGATCGCCGCATACGCGGCGAGCCGCAATCCCTGAGGCGTCGCACCGAACCATGCGCAAGATCCTCTGGGGTCTGCTGCTCCTGATCGCGACGCTGGCGGCGGGCGTTGCCGCTGCCGTGACGCTCGCGCTCGACGACGTGCCCCTGGTGAACCGCAGCGCGACCTTCACGCCCGAGTCGATCGAGCGCGCCAAGCGCATCCTCGATCGCAACGATCCGCGCCACCTGCGCACCGGTGACGTGCGCACGCTGTCGGTCTCGGCCCAGGACGCCGATCTGGCGCTCAACCAGTTGCTGCAGCGATTCGCGCGCGGCACCGGCCGGCTGGTCGTGCAACAGGGCGCCGCACACCTCGCCATCACCGTGGCGGTGCCGCACAGCCCGGTCGGCAAGTTCCTCAACATCGATGCGACCCTCGAGGAAACCGGGAAGCTGCCCACCGTGGGCTACCTGCGGATCGGACGCCTGCCCGTGCCCGATGCGGTCGCCAATCGCCTGATCGCAGCTGCCGTGTCGATGTCCGCGCCGGACAGCGAAGCGCGCCTCGTCGCCGACATGGTGCAGCAGGTGCGTTTCGGCAAGGGTCGCGTGAACATCGTCTATCGCTGGCAGGAACAAGCCCCGGCACGGCTGACCGCGGTCGCGGTCCCGCCGGAGGACCAGGCGCGTCTGCTCGCCTACCGGACGCGCCTTGCGGACTGGAGCCGGCGCGTGCCGGGCGAGTCGGTGCCCATGACCGCGCTGCTCGGCGATCTCTTCGGGTTCGCGCTGGAGCGTTCGGCCGGCAACGATCCGGTGGAGGAGAACCGGGCCGCGATCCTCACCGCCGCGCTCTACGTCGTGCAACAGGACATCGCGGCCGTGGTCCCCGCGGCCAAGTCATGGCCGCAGCCGGCTCCCCGCCGCATCGTGTTGAGCGGACGCGACGACTTTCCGAAGCACTTCCTGGTCTCCGCGGCGCTTGCCGCGAACGCCGGCAAGTCGCTGGCCGATGCGATCGGCCTGTACAAGGAGATCCAGGATTCGCGCGGCGGCAGCGGTTTTTCCTTCAACGACATCGCCGCCGATGGTGCAGGCACCCGCTTCGGCGAACTGGCGACCGCGCGTGCGGACGGCGCACGCAGACTGCAGCAGCGTGTCGTCCGGGGCATCGACGAACCGGACGTGATGCCACCCAGCGCCGACCTGCCCGAGTTCATGCCGGAGGCCGAGTTCGTGAAGCGCTTCGGCGGCGTGGGTGGTCCCGAATACGACAGGATGATGACCGAGATCGAAGCACGCATCGACGCGCTGCCGATCAATCGCTGAATCCGCGGCTTGCGCCTATCATCCGGTCTTTCCCTCGCCCGATCGGGGATGCGCCGTCATGGACCTCCAGTTGCAAGGCAAGCTCGCCCTCGTTTCCGGTTCCAGCAAGGGCATCGGCCTCGCCATCGCCCGGGTGCTGGCCGCGGAGGGATGTCGCGTCATCATCAACGGCCGTGAATCAGCGGCAGTCACCGATGCCGTCGCCGGCATCAAGGCCGCGACGCCGGGCGCCGACGTCCGGACCTTCGTCGGGGATCTCTCGACAGCGCAGGCGGCGAACGACATCGCGCAGCGCTTTCCTGCCGTCGACATCCTCGTCAACAACCTGGGCATCTTCGAGCGCAAGGCCTTCGGCGACATCGCCGATGCCGACTGGCAGCGCTACTTCGACGTCAACGTGATGAGCGGAGTGCGCCTGTCGCGCAGCTATCTGCCCGCGATGAAGGAACGCAACTGGGGCCGCGTGGTCTTCATCAGCAGCGAATCCGGCATCCAGATCCCGCCCGACATGATCCACTACGGCATGACCAAGACCGCGCAGCTCGCCATCTCGCGCGGGCTCGCCGAGACCTGCGCCGGCACCGCCGTGACCGTGAACGCCGTGCTACCGGGCCCGACGCTGTCCGACGGCAACAAGGCCGCCATCGCGCGGCGGGCACCGGGCCGGCCGTTTCCCGAGGTGGAGCAGGAATTCTTCGAGAAGATCCGCCCGACTTCGCTGCTGAAGCGCTATGCGACCGTCGACGAAGTGGCGAATCTGGTGGCCTACGTCTGCAGCCCGCTCGCGTCGGCCACCAACGGTGCCGCGCTGCGGGTCGAGGGGGGCGTGGTGCGCGCGTGCTTCGGTTGAGGTTCGTGCCACCCCGTTTCGAACGATCGTCCGACGGCCCCGATCGCCGTCGTTCCAGCAGGGGAGATGAGCCATGAGCCTGCCTGTTACATTGAACCGACTCTGCCTGGTGCTGCTGGGTGTCGCCGCTGCGAGCCTGGGAGGACCGGTCTTCGCAGCAGCCGTCGACCGGATGTACGTCCTCGAATGCGGCGAGTCACGCACCTCCGACGTGTCGAACTGGTCACCCGGCGTCAACGTCGGCGTCGCACGGGAATTCAGCGACAACTGCTATCTCATCCGGCACGGCAAGCACTGGTTGCTGTGGGACTCGGGCATGTCCGATGCGATCGCCGACAAGCCCGACGGCGTGGTGGCCGGCGGCGGCATCCTCACCTTGTACGTGCGCAGGACGCTGCAATCGCAGCTGGCGGAGCTGGGCATCGCGCCCACCGACGTGACGCACGTGGCGTTTTCTCATTTCCATAGCGACCACGTCGGCAACGCCAACCTGTTCACCGCGGCCACCGTGCTGGTGCAGCGTGCCGAGTACGACGCTGCGTTCGGACCCGATCCGGCCAAGTACGGGTTCAATCCCACGCTCTACGGCAAGTTGAAGGACAACCCGACGACGAAGCTCGAGGGCGACCACGATGTGTTCGGCGACGGTTCCGTGATGATCATCGCCACGCCGGGTCACACGCCGGGACATCAGTCGCTGCTCGTGCGTTTGCCGCAGCAGGGCGCGGTGATCCTGTCGGGCGACATGGTGCATTTCCGCGAGAACTGGGATGCGCAGCGGGTGCCGGCACGCAACTTCGACCGCGACCAGTCGCTGCGATCCATGGAGCGCATCGCCTCGCTGCTGGTGGCCGAGGGCGCAGTGCTGTGGATCAACCACGACCGCACGCAGAGTTCCGGCATGCCGCGCATTCCGCGCCATGCCGAATGACTTCGAACCGACCAGGGGGACCGTGCCGTGCGCTATGAGCTCTACTACTGGCCCGGCATTCAGGGCCGCGGCGAATTCGTCC
Source organism: Burkholderiales bacterium (assembly GCA_019745565.1). Taxonomy (GTDB): domain Bacteria; phylum Pseudomonadota; class Gammaproteobacteria; order Burkholderiales. The sequence continues at coordinate 71,814 of JAIESW010000024.1, read as the reverse complement.
GCCTGGCCCTCGAAGCCGGGGGTGCCGACTACGCGGACATGGCGCGCCTGTCCGGCCGCGGCAAGGGCGTGGCTGCGATGCTCAGCCTGATGAACGACGGCAAGCTCGCTCAACCGCCCTTCGCGCCGCCGTTCCTCAAGGCCGGCAAGCTCGTGATCTCCCACAGCGCCAACATCCTGCAGTACCTCGGGCCACGGTTGGGGCTGGTGCCCAAGGCCGAGCAGGGCCGGATCTGGGCGCACGGCTTGCAGCTGTCGATCACGGACTTCCTCTCGGAGGTGCACGACACCCATCATCCGATCGCGGTGGCGCTGTACTACCGCGAACAGAAGGCGGAAGCGAAGCGTCGCACGCAGTACTTCCTGCGGGATCGTCTGCCCAAGCGCTTCGACTACTTCGAACGCGTGTGCGCGGCAAACCGGGGTCGCATGGTAGGGCGCGCGCTGTCCTACGTGGACCTGTCCATGTTCCAGCTGGTCGAGGGTTTGCGCTACGCGTTCCCGAAGGCGATGAAGAAGTTGGAGCCGCGCTGGCCGAATCTGGTCGCCCTGCACGACAAGGTGGCGGACGTACCGCGTGTTGCTGCCTACCTCGCGTCGAAACGGCGCATTCCGTTCAACGAGAACGGCATCTTCCGCCACTATCCCGAACTGGAAGAGCGTTAACCCGGCGCTCTGGCGATGACCGATGCACGCCGTTTTGCGCCGGCGACGGAACGCAATCGCGAGCCGATCCTGGAGGTGTTGCGGACGTGGTTGCCGGGCGCCGGCACGGTGCTCGAGATCGCGAGCGGCACCGGCGAACACGTCGTGCACTTCGCGGTCGCCCTGCCGCAGCTCGCATTCCAGCCGAGCGACCCTGACCCGGCCAATCGGGACAGCATCGCGGCGTGGATCACGCATGCGAAAGTCGCGAACGTGCGGATGCCGCTCGATCTGAACGCGACCACGTCGTCGTGGACGCTGCCGGAAGCGCCGGTCGCAGTCCTCTGCATCAACATGATCCACATCTCGCCGTGGACGGCGACGCTCGGGCTGATGCGCAACGCTGCCGCCGTGCTGACTGGCGGTGGCATCCTCTATCTGTACGGCGCGTTCAAGCGCGACGGCATGCACACGGCGCCGAGCAACGTCGCGTTCGACGAGAGCCTGCGCGCCCGCGACCCCGCCTGGGGTGTGCGCGATCTGGAAGCGGTGCTCGAAGCCGCGGCCGGCGCAGGCCTCGCGCTCGCCGGCATCACCGCGATGCCGGCGAACAATTTCTCCGTCGTGTTGCGACGGGACTGAAAGCTTCAGGCGAGCGCTGCTTCGGGCGCGAACGCCTGCTCCATCTCGCGACGCAGCTTCACCGCCGCCAGCGATTCGTCCATCACCACGTCGCGCCAGCGCACCGGCTCGCCCGCCTTGACCGGCGCGGTCAGCTTCACGCCGTGCGCGAGTCCGAGGGAGAGCGCTCCGATGCGCACCGAGTCCTCCGCGCGCAGCAGTTTGCCCACGACCGTGTAGCCGCCTTCGCCATCGAGCACTTCGCCGGCCTTGAGATCGCGCTTGGCGGTCGCAACCACGTCGGCGCGGAAGCCGGTGGCACAACCGGTGGACTCGCGTCGAACGCCGACCGACGCCACCGAGATGCCCACTTCTAGGCCGATCAGATGCCAGCGCTTGTAGAGGCACGCGTAACGTCCCGACGGATCGGTGCGCACGCCGTACTCGGTGAAGCAGCGGCGGATGTAATCGGTGTCGCCCTCGAAGACCACCCACACCCCGAAGCGGATGTCGTAGGGAATCACGCGACCGTCCGCCTCGAGCGACGAGATGACCTCCACCTGGCCCTTGTGATGCAGATGGCCGCCCTCGGACTTCGGCCGCATCACGAACGGGATGTCGTCCACGCTGGCCGGCGGATACAGGAGGCCGTAGGGCGCCGGCGTCAGCCCGGTGGCGTTGCATACGGCCGTGCTCTCGATGGCAGGCTTGGAGCCGTCGAGGAAGGAGTTGAACATCTTCGGATTGAGCCCGCCGATCCTCGCCTGCTCCGGCGTGAGACCGTAGTAACCCCACACGGTATCGGGCGTCGACTGCGCGAAGTGCGCCTGCCACTTGTGACCTCGACCGGCCGCCACGACCGGAAAACCGGACGCTCGCGCCCAATCCACCAGATCGCAGATGAGCGCCGGTTGATCACCGTAGGCGAGGCTGTACACGACACCGGCGCTGCGCGCTCGCTGCGCGAGAATCGGTCCGCACATCGCATCGGCTTCGACGGTGACCATCACCACGTGCTTGCCGTGCGCGAACGCGGCCAGCGCGTGATCCACCGCGGCGATCGGATTGCCGGTCGCTTCCACGATGATGTCGATGCGCGGATCGGCCACCAGTGCCTGCCAGTCGTCACCCACGTGCGTCAGCCCGCTGGAAAATGCGGCATCCAGCGACGGCGCCGAGTGCCGGCCCGCGTCCCAGCCTACGCGCTCGAGATTCACCTTCGCATTCGCGGGCGAGAGATCTGCGATGCCCGCGAGATGCAGCCCTGGCGTCTTCGGTACCTGTGCAAGATACATCGCGCCGAACTTGCCGGCACCGATCAATCCCACACGCAGACGCTTGCCCTGCGCTTCGCGTTCGCACAGCTTGGCGTAGAGGTTCATAGCGAACTCCCTACGCGGCGATCGCGGACTTGAGTGCCGCTTCCGGCGTGCCGTCCTTCCAGGGCAACGCGACGTCGTACGCCTTCAGCAGGCAGTCGTCCGGCAGGCATTCGATGGGCGTGAAGTCGCGGTGCGCGATGTACTCCGGCCGCTTGAACCGGCGGATGTGGTTGGAGACCGCGCACAGGCTCAAGTAGACGTTAATGCGATCCCACGGCGAAAGATTGGACGAGGAGGCGTGCACCAGGCACGAATGGAACAGGATCATCGAGCCGGCCGGTCCCTTGGGGGCGACGATGCCGCCGCTATCCACCAGCCTGCGGATGGTGTCGTGGTTGATGGTCCAGAGCGGGTAGCTGGTGGTCGAGGTGTCGTGCTGGGCATCGACCACGCCCAGCTTGTGACTCCCGGGAATGAACATGAGCGGCCCGTTGAACTCGTTCACCTCGCCCAGGAAGATCGCGACGTTCATGGCGCGCGGCGTCGGCATCTGGTCGTCGTTCAGCCAGGTGCCGTAGTCCTGATGCCATTGCCACACGTCGCCGTCGAAGGCCATCTTCCCGTTGATCTTGAACTGGTGCATGTAGACCGCCTCGCCGAACAGCTGGGCGATCGGGTCCACCATGCGCGGATGACGCGCGAGACGCGCGAACGGTGCGCTGTACAGGTGTGCGGCGAAATTGGTCCGTACCGCGTCGCTGCCCTTCTCGCGCACGTTCTCCGGACGGCGTTGCGCGTAGAGCACCGGCACCTCGTCGAGGAGCACCTTCACCTCCTCGGGCGAGAACAGCGCGGGGAAGAACAGATAGCCCTCGCGATCGAAGCGGTCGAGCTGTTCCTGGTCGAGTTTCATGGGCATCTCCTCCTTCTGGGTGTCACGGTTTCGGCATTGCCCCCATCCCGGCCTTCCCCCGGCTCCGCTGGCGGAAGAAGAAGACGGCGACGATCGATGGAGCCGATCGTCGAAGACTAGGAGGCGGCGCGCAGTTTTCGTTCGTATTCGATGGCCAGATTGCGGCCGGCCGCTTCGGCATGGTCCCGTGCCAACCGCTCCGCGAGCTCCGCATTGCCGGCAGCGATCGCCGCAAGAATCGCCTCGTGCTCGTTCCATACGCCTTCGCGCACACGCGCCGATTGCAGCACCGCGCCCATCGCCCTGCGGATGTGGCGCCAATGGTGATCGGCCGCGTCCGGCAACATCGGATTGCCCGACGCGCGATAGATCTGCGCGTGGAAGTTCGCATCGGCGTCGATCATCGCACCGACCTTGCCGCCCGCCACGGTCTTGCGACCCTGCACGATGAGCGCCTTGTCCAGCTTCACACCAGCCAACGCCGCCTTGCGCGCAGCGAGCCCGTCGAGCACGGCGCGCACTTCGTAGACGTGCAGGATGGTCGCGGCGTCGAGCGGGGCGACCATCAGCCCGCGGCGTCCGGCATCGATGACGAAGCCATCCTTCTTGAGCAGCCGCAGCGCCTGCAGCACCGGCTGTCGCGACACGTCGAACTGCAGCGCGAGATCCTCCTGGGTCAGCCGCGTCTCGGGCGCCAGTTCCCCTTCACAGATCGCGTCGAGCAGGCGCTGGTGCACCTGTTCGGTGAGGTCGGGAGTGAACTCGATTTGTCGCAGCGACGGCATGGGCAGGTCCGGAACCCGTGATTTCCGAACACTGTATACAGAACACTGCGATAGTTCAACAGCCGGTCCGGGAGCCCTTCATCCCGCTACCGCGGCTACCACGCCCCATTCGCGGCGCACGAAGTCCTTCACGAAGGTTGCGAGCTCGGCCGCCGGCAGCGGCTTCGCGAAGCAGTAGCCCTGCACCAGATCGCAGCCGAGACCCTGCAGGATGGACACCTGGGTCTCGCGTTCCGCACCCTCCGCCACCACCCATTTGCCGAGCACGTGCGACATCGCGATCATCGCTTCCACCAGGGCGCGTGCGTCGGATGTGAGGTCGATGTCCTCAACGAACATCCGGTCGATCTTTACTGCGTGCACCGGCAGGCGCTTCAGATACGCGAGCGACGAGAAACCGGTCCCGAAATCGTCGAGCGCGATGGAACAACCCAGTTCCGACAGCTGGGCCAGCTTGCGCACCAGTTCGTCCCCGTGTTCCAGGAGGACGCTCTCGGTGATCTCGAACTCGATGTTGGCGGTGAGTCCGGGTTCGACGACCGTGGCCCGCACGTGTTCGATGAAATCGGGCGCGGTGAACTGACGCGCCGACACGTTCACCGACACGCGCTCGAGCGGCAACACTTGTCTGCGCCATGCCAGCATCTGACGGCAGGCTTCTTCCATCGCCCACCGGCCGACGGCAGCGATGAGGTCGCTCTGTTCCGCGACCGGAATGAAGTGCCCCGGACTGAGTAGTCCACGCTCGGGGTGGTTCCAGCGGACCAGCGCCTCGGCCGCGACGACCCGGTCGCGTTTCAATTCCACCTGGGGTTGATAGTGCAGCACCAGTTCGTTGCGCTCGAGTGCGCGGCGCAGTTCCCGGTCGATCGCCAGGCGGGCCACCGCTTCGGCGTTCATGCGCTCTTCGAAGAACATGGCGCAGCGACGGCCAGCCGCCTTGGCACGATACATCGCCGTGTCGGCATGCTTGAGCAGCTCGTCGGCCGAATCGCCGTTGTCCGGATGGATCGCGATGCCGATGCTGGCCGACAGGAAGCAGGCCTGGTCGTCCACGAGAAAGGGTTGGCTCATCGCGTCGATGATCTTCTGGGCGATCGGCATCACTTCGCCCTGCTCCCGCACGCCGGTGGCCAGCACGGTGAACTCGTCACCCCCGTGACGACACACGGTATCGCCTTCGCGCAGCGCCTCCCTCAGCCGCTCCGCGGCCTCGCACAGCAACCGGTCGCCGGCGCCGTGACCGTGGGAATCGTTGACCCCCTTGAAGTGATCCAGGTCGAGGAACATGACGGCGAAGGCGTTGCCGTCGCGGCGGCAGCGCGCGACTTCCTGCCGGAGCCGATCGCCGAACAGATCGCGATTGGGCAACCCGGTGAGCGAGTCGTAGTGCGCGCGCTGGAACAGTTCCACGTCGCGCCACGCGGAAGCGATCGCCACCGCCAGGCGATTGGCGAGCCCGCCAATGGTGCGGATCGCTTCGTCGTCCAACTCGCGATCGGCCGCGCCGAAGGCCAGCAACCAGCCGCAGGCCGTCTTGCCCCAGATGAGCGGCTGCATCCAGCGGCTTCCGGGTCCGTGCTCCGTGCCGGCCGTCATCCACGGCGGGGTTGTGCCGTCGGCACCGCTTTCGGTTCCAGGCAGGAATGAGAACGGCATGTTGGACACTTCGATACGCTCTGCCACCACGCGGTCGGCCTCCAGCGTCACGACTTTGGCGCTGGAACTGCCAGCTCCGTCGAGGAAAAGGATGCGAAATCGCGCGCCGGGAACGAGCACGCTCGCATGCCGCAGCGTGGCTTCGACGATACGATCGAGCGCCTCGCGCTCGAGGATCAGCCGATCGATTTCCGAGTACGCCACCGAGAGGCGGAACTTGGTGCCGAGTCGCTCCGCCATTGTGTTGAACGCGTCGCCGAGTTCACCGAACTCGTCCGCCGATTCGACGGCAACCCGGGCATCCAGGTCATTGGCGGCGAGCCGTCGCGTGCCTTCGCCCAAGGCCTGGAGCGGCACGAGCGTCGTTCGCAACTGCCGGATGGTCAACCACGCGATCAGCAGCAGCGCCAGCACGACCGTCGACACAAACGCGGTGCCGAACGCGCTGACCACCCCCAACATTTCATCCTCTCGGGCCGACAACGCAAAGTACCAGTCCGGTGCGGCGAAGTCGTGCGCCATGAACTGGGCCCAAACGCGGCCCCGATAGCTGTCGCCCCCGTCCTGCCAATTGAAGTCCCGGGATTCGATGCCGCCGGCCCGGTCCTTCAGGAATGCGCTCAGGCTCGCCGCATGACCCCGCAAGCAGCGCAGCTCGGCCAGACTCTCGCCCTCGACCACGCACAGGACCGTGCCTGCCCGAACCTCCGCTTCGGCGCCCCACACATACTCAGGATCCAGTTCGCCTGCCAGGATATCGCTGCTGCCCGCGTCCATCGCATGCAGCAGGAACAGTCGACCGCCGTCAGACCGGCGCAGCGCCGTCGGCGCCTCGCGCGACCGGCCCCGGTAGCTTGCGACCAGGCTTGCGGCATCCGGAGGCAGCGTGCCCCACAGAACGTCCACCTTGCCGTTCGTTTGGAAGCGGCTCATGGACAGGAAACGGCGCGTGTTCGAAGCAGAGTCGAGCGACGACCGGCCGGGTGTCGCGGCCGACAGGATCTCGAGGTCGCGCGCCGTCTGCAGCCGCTCATGCACTCCCATCGCATAGGTCTTCGCGACGGTTGCCAGCCGTGCACTGCCTTGCGCCAGCAGGAGGTCGCGCACCTGCGACAGCGAAACAATTGCCAACGCCGCCAGGGGGAGCAGCGCAATCACCAGGAACTGCAGCAGTAAGCGACGGCCGACGCGGCTCTGGAAGACCGCGGGCAACGGTCTCACGGATCGAAGTCCTTCGCGAAGCCGACGAAGCGGCCATCGCGAGCGCGGATGATGTCGTCGCGGCTCACATTGGCTGTAAGCGGGCGCTTGGTGTCGCCATCTGCCCCCATGCTGTAAAGATCGAAATCTGAGTTGAGGGGATGGAGATTCTTGTCCTTGCGTGCGCCGCCGGCCGTAGCGGGGGACATGAGGTTCGTGTACATGTAGGGATGACCCCAAGGGTCAATCTTGTCCTGCAAGCGCACGTCGGCGAGCGAATCGGGCGGCGTGTGATTGTCATTGAGGTACTGCGTGATCAGGGCCGACATCGACAGGATGTCCGCCACCGCCTGCTGCACTCTGACCTCCTCTTTGTGGTTGTTGTAGCGCGCAACGGCCAGGACGATGAGGATCGCGAAGATCGCGCTGACGATCAGCAGTTCGATCAGGGTGAACCCCCGCACCGCGGGCAGTGAGCGCACGCTACGGTGAAATCCTCGACGAGACGACGCACCCGGTACTCGAAAGGCGCCGGAACTAGCGAGGAGGCTGCCGGCAGGGTCGGGAGAAATCTCCATACCTCGTAGTAATCGACCGGGAACTCCTTCCCTTCAGCATTTCATGCGCTTCGCATCGCCCCGCAATGTCGGTGCGACATCCGGTCCGGGAGCGGCCGCCGCCCGGGCGGCCGGATCAGGAAGACTGCCACGCTGCGCGTCCAGCGCTCAGCCGCTGCAGGCCCGCGCGAACCGCGGCAGCGGCATGCGGTGCTCGTCCTTCATGCTGCTGAGGTAGCGGTTCTGGATCTCGTAGGCCTCGCGCTCGTCGTGCGTGGCGCGCTCGCATTCGCTCACGCTGGCGCCGAACATGCCCGACGTGGCCTGGAGGTGGTGCACCAGTTCGTGCACCAGGATCGACCGCTCGAAGGTGTTGTGCACCACGTCGAGCCGTTCGTCGATGTAGACACCCATCTCCGGTTGATAGACCGCCCGGATGCGACACGGCCCGTTGCAGAACTTCTCCTGGATGATCTGCTGGGGCACGAAATGCACCTCCGGCATGCGCTCCGGGATTCCGTAACCGGAAACGAGCTGGATCGCGGTGAAGAGCTCGGTGAGCAACGAGGAAAGCGGGGCAGCGTCCATGGCGACATCTCCATTCGACTCCCCCCTGCCTCGGGTTTCGGACCCTTCGGCGGCTTCTTGAGCTTCTCTACAGCAATTCGCAGGCCAGGCGCTCACCCGACCGCGAGGGCAGCTTGCTCCCGCCGCCCAAGTCGATCCATACGATGAAGATCAGCAATGCCCGCGGGAGTTCCCGCAGGCAAAGCCGCCGGCCGCGGGACGCGCATCGTCCCGCGCACCTCAGTGCCTGTTGCCCTCCTTCCAGTTGGCACCCTCGATCGCCATGGTTTCAAGGTAGGCGCCGATCTTGTAGATGTCGTCGTTCTTGAGGACGCCCTTCCAGGCCGGCATCGCCATGGTGCGTCCGGGCTGCTGGCGCCCCTCGAGCACGACGTGAACGAAGCCCTTGAAGCCGAGCTCGAACTTGCGCAGGTCGGCGCCGTTGCCGCGCTCGCCGGCCCCGTCCGCACGACCGCCGTGGCAGGCGGCGCACACGCCGCGATACCACGACTTGCCCTCGCGCATCGCCTTCTCGTCACCGGAATACGGATTGGACTCGGGAATCGCGTCGTCCGCGAGCGCCGCGCCGGCCGCGAAACCGAACGACAACGCGACCACCCAGCGACCCCACCGCTTCTTCGAAATGCCTTGCATGCTGCAGACTCCCTGTAGCCGGCGGGACCTCGCACGGTCCCGCGAAAAAAAGAGGCGCGCGCTCGCGCGCGCGCCCGGTTTGCTGCGCTTGGGCCTGCCCCTATCGCGTGAACGCGATGATCGCGTGGCCGAACTCGACCCCGTTCGCTTCGTCGCGACCGAAGCCGGGCGTTCCGCCCAGAGGCTGCACGATGAGCTGCTTGCCCTTGTGCATGAACGTGATCGGGCCCGACTTGGCGGCGATGCCCGTGTTCAGCTCATAGAGCTTCTCGCCCGTACGCGCGTCCGCCACGGTGAAGCGGCCACCCTGCGTCGTGTAGACCACGAGATTGCCCGCGGTGGTCAGCATGCCGCCCGCATAGCCGGGCTTGCCGACCTGCGTGTCGCGCCACACTTCCTTGCCGGTCTTCACGTTGACGGCCTTGTCCACTTCGTCGCCGAAGTTGAACTCCTGATACGCGCCGAAGTGACGGACGTTGCTGATCAGCTTGATGTCCTCGAAGCCGTACTTCATCGACGACTCGGTGGCGGCCAGATACAGGTTGCCCGTGTTCGGGTTGTAGGCGTTGGGGTACATGTTCACCCCGCCGAGCAACGCAGGAGCGATCTCCACCGGATCGCCGCCTTCCTTCGGCAGCGGAATCATGTCGATGGGACGGCCGTTCTTGTCGTACCCCTTGATCCAGTTGATCTTGTCGATGAAAAGATCGGCCTTGAGGTACTTGCCGGTCTTGGCATCCAGGTGATGGATGTAACCGGTCTTGTTCGGCTGCACGATCGTCTTCTTGCCGTCGATGGTGATCACCATCGGCGTCTGCGGGATGTCGAAGTCCCAGGGATCGCCCGGCACGCCGACGTAGCGCCAGTTGACCTTGCCGCTGTCCGTGCTGACCGCGACGATGCTCGCCGCACCGACATTGTCCATCTCGCCGCCGCCCCGGTTCTTCGGGTTCCACTCGTAGGCGTTGGCCGTTCCGGTGAAGTACATCTTGAGATCCGGATCATAGGAACCCGCGATCCACGGACCGGCGCCACCGTACTTCTGGCTGCCTGCAGGCCACGTGTCACCGCCCGGCTCATCAGGCCGCGGGATCATGTTGGCCTTCCACAGCAACTTCCCGTCTTCGGGGCTCACGCCGAGCACGAAGCCTTCGAGGCCGCCGGTGTCGGTGCCGTTCATCGGGAGGATGATGGCGCCGGGCACTGCCATCGGACCCACCGTGCTGATGTACCCGTTCGCGTCGCCGGCCTTGGCGAAGTCCTTCGGATAGACGATGCCGTCCTTCTGGTAGTCGGCGACGAACTTGGGCTTGCCGGTCTTGTAGTTCAGGGCATGCAGCTTGTTGTCGTTCGACAGGAAGTACACGTTCTCGCCGAGAATGGCGACACCGCGGTGCTTGCCGGTGAAGAACGGCACGTTGTAGCCGCCCCAGTCGTCCGGCAGTTTGTGCTCGTACTTCCACGCGATCTTGCCGTTGTCGGCGTCGATCGCGAACACCTTGTTGTCCTGCGGGAAGTAGATGAGCCCGTCGTGATACAGCGGTGTGGCCTGCGAATCGGTCTTCGCGCCGACCGAAGTCGTCCAGGCGACCTTGAGGTCCTTGGCGTTGCGGTTGTTGAGTTGCGACAGCACGCTGTAGCGGTGGCCCGCCCAGTTGCCGTTGGTGTGCAGCCACGAATCGCTCGGATCCTGAGCGAGCATCTGTTCGCTCACCGGTCCTGCGAACGCCGCACTCGCCATCCCTGCAAAGCCGAGTGCGACCACCATCGTTTTCAACGTGATATGCATGTTGACGACCCCTCCTGAGTTGACTCGAACCACGGACTTTCGGCCTGGTCGAGCGGGTCGGTGCCTGCGGGTCCCCCGGGGCACGCGTGCCCGCGCGCGTCATCGCACTGCGCCTAGGGCTCAGGTCAAGAAGGGGTCCGCCCGCCGTCGTAGCGGCGACGAACCGACGCGGCGGCAGCCGCATGCACGGCGGATCGCCGACCGGTCCAGGAAAAAGTACTGAACCTCCCCTCGATGCCTGCCCGTGCTTGCCGATCTGACGTCGGGTGCACTTTGTTCACGCCTGCTGCGCCGAATTCTTTCGATGTCACCTACATAAGTCAAGGTAGGATTCACGGCGCGTCCATGTTGCGGCGCGGTGGTCCGGAGGGAGGAGAACGCGAATGAAGAAGCGGTTGCTGTGTGCTGGTGCATTGGCTTGTCTGCTGCCCGCCGCGGGATTCGCGGCCGAGGGCGTGGTGAGCTGGGCTGACCCGACTTGCGGCTATTTCGTCCTTAAGCTGCCCGACGGCGACCCCAACTACGCCTACGGGCTGTTCTCGGTGAAGACACCGCCGGTGCCGAAGGTCGACGACGTAATCGAGGGCGACGTGCAGGCCGCCCAGGAGCCGACGGTGAAGAACAGCACCTCGGGCACATCCCACGACGTCATCCATTGGGCCGATGCGCGCGAGCCGAAGATGCTCATCCGCAACTCGCCGGTGCAGTGCGCGAGCCGCTGGAAGAAGAAATAGCCGGGCAGACCGCGCCGCCGGCCGGCAGCCGGCGGCGAGCCTTCAGCGTATCGCGCCGGACTCGGCCCGCCGCAGGTACTGGCCCATGCCCTCGCGCCCGCGCCAGTTCGCCCCATCCACGATGCATTGACCGCGCAGGAACACCTTCTTCACGCGTCCGGTGACCGGGCGACCTTCGAACAGCGTGTAGTCGATCCTGCTGTGCTGCTCTGCGGCACGGATGGTCCATTGTTCCTTCGGATCGAACAGCACGATGTCGCCGTCGGAACCGACCGCGATGGTGCCCTTGCGCGGGAACAGCCCGAAGAGCTTGGCCGGTGCGGTCGACGTGATCTCGACGAAGCGGTTGATCGACATGCCGTTCTTGGTGACCGCGCCGTCGAAGATCAGCGGCAGCCGCGTCTCCACGCCGGGCGCGCCGTTCGGAATCTTGCTGAAGCTGTCGATGCCCTGTTGCTTGGAGTACTTGATGCCGTAGGGCTGTTCGTTGAAGCAGAACGGGCAATGGTCCGTGGAGACCACCTGCAGGTCGTCGGTCTTCAGGCCGCGCCAGAGCTGGTGCTGGTGGTGGTGGTCGCGCAGCGGCGGGGTCATGACGTACTTGGCGCCTTCGAAACCCGGCCGCTCGTACTCCTCCGCAGTGAGGAACAGGTAGTGCGGGCAGGTCTCGGCATGCACCGGAATGCCGCGGTCGCGCGCCTCGGTCACCGCATGCAGCGCTTCGCCCGCGGACAGATGTACGATGTAGAGCGGCGCTCCGGCGAGTTCCGCGAGCCGGATCGCGCGGTGCGTCGCCTCGCCTTCGAGAATGGACGGCCGCGTGCTCGCGTGGTACTTCGGTGCCTTCAGACCTTGCGCGACCGCCTCCTGCACCAGTACCTGGATCACCGGCCCGTTCTCGGCGTGGATGCAGGTCATGGCGCCGTTGCCGCCGGCCACGCGCATGGCCTTGAACAAGGCACCATCGTCCACCATCAGCACACCCGGATAGGCCATGAACAGCTTGAAGCTCGTCACCCCCTCCTTGGCGATGAGCGTCTTCATGTCGATCAGGCTCTGATCGTTCACGTCCAGCATGATCATGTGCGCGCCGACGTCCACGCACGCACTCTCGCGGCGCTTGTGCCAGTTCTCGAGGCCCTTCAGCGGACTGAAGCCGGCGGTCTGATTGCAGAAATCGATGAGCGTCGTCGTTCCGCCGAACGCCGCGGACTTGGTGCCGGTGCCGAAGGTGTCCACGGTGTACGTCGGTCCGAACTCCCAGTCGAGGTGGGTGTGCACGTCCACGCCGCCGGGCAGCACCAGCAGTCCCGCTGCGTCGTGCACCTCGACATCGCCGCCAACCTGGACGTTGCGACCGATGGTTTCGACCTTGCCGTCCTTCACGAGAATGTCCGCCGTATAGTCGTCCACCGCGGTGACGATCCTGCCGTTCCTGATCAGGGTTGCAGCCATTTGGGTCTCCTCGTTCGAGCGAAAGGCAGAGGCTCCCGTCAGGGAGCGAGTTGGGCGAGCACTTCGTTGACGCGCGTGCGGGTGTCGGCCGACGACAGCAGAACCATCAGCGCCAGCCGCGCCTTCGGTCCGCGCAAATCGCCGGCGAAGCGGGCGCCGGCATCCTCCAGGTCGCGCCCGCCGCCGCCCCCGCCGTAAACGGGTTTCACGCGCCCGGTACCGCAGCGCGACGCCACGCATACGACGATGTCGTCCTCGGTCGCCTGGCGCACGATCGGGGTCAGCGCACTGGGCCCGTTGCCGCGTCCGAAGGCTTCGATCACGATGCCCGCGGGTTTGCGGGCGACGATCGCGCGCAGGTCTTCGAGATCGACGCCGAGAGCCAGCCGGAACAGCGTGACCCTCTCCTCGAGGCGGTCGACCGTGAAGCTGCGGCGCAGGCCCGGCCGGCGGTGCACCACGACACTCGCGCCATCCACTTCACCCAGCGGTCCGTGATCCGGCGACTGGAACGTCTCCACCGCGCTGGTATGCGCCTTGGTCACGTCGCGCGCCGCGTGGATGGTGCCGTTGAAGCACACCACCGCGCCGAGGCCGCGCGCCGCAGACGCCGCCGCCACGCGCAACGCGTTCAGCAGATTGAGCGGTCCGTCGGCCTGCGGATCGTCGTGGGCACGCTGCGCGCCCGTGAACACCACGGGCTTGTCGGATGCGAGCAGGAGATCCGCGAGATAGCTCGTTTCCTCCATGGTATCGGTGCCGTGGGTCACGACGATCCCGGCGACGTCGGCGCGCGCGGCCAGTTCATTGATGCGCCGTGTCAGACCGAAGGCGAACTGCACCGTCATGTCGAAGCTCGCCACCGTCGCATGATCGATGACTTCGAGGTCCACGACCTCGCCGGCCTGCGGCAGCATCTTCAGCAGATCCTCGGCGCGTTGCGAGGCGACGGTTCGGCCCAGCGCCGGGTCGTAGCGCGAGGCGATGGTGCCGCCGGTGGCGAGCAGGACGACCTTCGGTTTCATCGATGGGCGATGCCTGCGCGCTCGACCATGGCGTGCAGCAGTACGTTGCACCCGGCCGCCAGATGTTCCGCCTTGGCGTTCTCGATCTCGTTGTGGCTGATGCCGCCTTCGCAGGGCACGAAGATCATGCTCGTCGGGCAGACGCGAGCCATGTAGATCGCGTCGTGCCCGGCACCGCTGACTATATCCATGTGGCTGAATCCCGCATCCTGCGCGCCCTTGCGCACCTGCGCCACGCAGCTCTCGTCGAACTTGCATGCCGGGTAGTTGGCCACGCGCTCGACGTTCGCCGTGCAATGCTCCGCCTGGGCCAGGCGATCGCAGGCTGCGCGCATCTCCTGTTCCATGCGTTCGAGCTCGGCGTCCTCCGCGTGCCGCAGATCGACCGAGAATCGCACTTCGCCCGGAATGACGTTGCGCGAGTTGGGTTTCACCTGCATGAAGCCCACCGTTCCGCGGCCGTTCGGCTGGAAGCGATAGGCGATGGCGTTGACCTCGTGCACGATGCGAGACGCCACCAGCAGCGCATCCTTGCGCAAGCGCATGGGTGTCGGACCCGCATGAGCATCCTGGCCGGTGATCACCACGTCGTACCACCGCAAGCCCAGCGCACCCACCACGACCCCCACCACCTTGTCCTCGTCCTCGAGGATCGGCCCCTGTTCGATGTGCGCTTCGAAATAGGCCCCGACCGGACGACCACCCACCGGCTCGGTGCCCGCATAACCGATCTGGTTCAGCGCGGTGCCCACCGTGATGCCGTCGATGTCAGGACGCTGCAGCACCATGTCGAGCGGGAACGCACCGACGAAGACACCGGACCCCATCATCACCGGCGTGAAGCGCGAGCCCTCCTCGTTGGTCCACACCGCCACCTCTATCGGCGCCCGCGTCTTGACGCCCTTGTCGTTCAGCGTGCGGATCACCTCGAGGCCCGAAAGAACGCCGTAGTTGCCATCGAACTTGCCGCCGGAGGGCTGGGTGTCGATATGGCTCCCGGTGATGATCGGCGGGAGGCTGTCGTCCTGCCCGGCACGCCGCGCGAAGATATTGCCCACGGCGTCCACCTTGACGGTGCAACCGGCCTCCTTGCACCAGCGGATCACCAGGTCGCGCCCCTGACGGTCGAGATCGGTCAACGCCAGGCGGCGTACTCCGCCCTTGTCCGTGGCGCCGATCTTGGCAAGCTCCATGAGGGAGTCCCACAGCCGTTCCGCATTGATGGTGAGCGACATCTCGATTTCCTCCGACTCGTCACGCGCCTGGCGCGCGCATCACCAGGTTCCACGGGTTCACTTGACCGGCGCCGTCGCGGCAGGCGCGCGCTGCGCCGGATTGTTCGGGTGCGAGGTCCAGTTCGCATAGCTGCGCACCGGCTGACCGGTCCGCGGATCCGGCGTACCCACCGGCAGCGACTCGAGCGTGATGCACTGATCTACCGGACATACGTTCACGCACAGGTTGCAGCCCACGCATTCGGCATCGATGACTTCGAAATGCCGCTTGCCGTCGCGCTCGCGCGTGATCGCCTGGTGCGACGTATCCTCGCACGCGATGTGGCAGCGGCCGCACCGGATGCACAGGCTCTGGTCGATGCGCGCCTTGACCGTGTAGTTGAGATCGAGCTGCTCCCAGTCCACGAAGTTGGGCACAGCCTTGCCGACGAACTCCGGGACGGAGCGATAACCCTTGGCATCCATCCAGTTCACGAGACCGTCGATCATGTCTTCCACCACCTTGAAGCCGTACACCATGGCGGCAGTGCATACCTGCACGTTGGATGCGCCCAACGCCATGAACTCGGCGGCGTCGCGCCACGTGGCGATGCCGCCGATCCCGGACAAGGGCACACCGCGGCATTCCGGATCGCGCGCGATCTCGCCCAGCATGCGCAAGGCGATGGGCTTCACCGCCGGACCGCAGTAGCCGCCATGCGCACCGCGGCCTCCCACGCTCGGACTGGGCGTCATGCCGTCCAGATCGACGCTCATGATCGCGCTCACCGTGTTGATGAGCGAGACAGCGTCGGCGCCACCGCGTTGCGCGGCACGCGCGGGCGCCAGGATATTGGTCACGTTCGGTGTGAGCTTGACGATGACGGGCAGGCGCGAGTTTTCCTTGCACCAGCGCACCACCATCTCCACGTACTCCGGCACCTGACCCACCGCGGAACCCATGCCCCGCTCCGACATGCCGTGCGGACAGCCGAAGTTGAGTTCGATCCCGTCGGCACCGGTGTCTTCCACCATCGGCAGGATGGTTTTCCACGCGCGCTCTTCGCAAGGAACCATCAGCGACACCGCGAGCGCGCGGTCGGGCCAGTCGCGCTTCACTTGCCGGATCTCGCGCAGGTTCACGTCCAGCAGCCGATCGGTGATCAGTTCGATGTTGTTGAAGCCGATCAGGTTGCGCGCGGTCCCGAGCAAAGCGCCGTAGCGCGGACCGCTCACGTTGACGATGGGCGGGTCCTCGCCCAACGTCTTCCACACCACGCCACCCCAGCCGGCTTCGAAAGCACGGTTGACGTTGTATGCCTTGTCGGTCGGCGGCGCGGAGGCGAGCCAGAACGGATTGGGCGAGCGGATGCCGACGAAGGAACTGCTGAGATCAGCCATGGCGAACTCCTGAAGCCTGCGCCGGACGCAAGGCCCGGTCGATCGACAGCGCGGCGAGCTTGCCGTCCTGCACCGCTTCGACGGTGAGATCGCGGCCCCCTGCAACACAGTCACCGCCGGCCCACACCCCGGGCAGCGAGGTCCTGCGCTCCGCATCCACGGCGATGCGTCCCGACGCAGTGTCGAGCAACCCGACCTGACCATCGAGCGAGTCACGCACCAGCACCTGGCCGATGGCCTTGAACAGCATGTCCGCGGGCAACTCGAAGCGCTCGCCAGTGCCGGCGAGGCGTTGCTGGTCGTCCAGTCGGGTGTACTCGAACGCTACGCCGGCGAGATGGCCACCATCCGACAGCAAACCGGTGGGCCGCGCCCAATGCTTGATGCGCACGCCGTTGGTTTGAGCCCAATCCTGTTCCTTGGTGCTCGCACCCATCTGTTCCGGACCGCGCCGATAGACGATGGTGACGTCTTCGGCGCCCAGGCGCCGGATCTGCGTCGCGATGTCGATGGCGGTCATGCCGCCGCCGATCACCACCACACTGCGGCCGACCGGCAGCGTCGCCAGCGCCTGGCTCTGGCGCAGGTCCGCGATGTAGTCGATGGCGTCGTACACGCCGTCGATGGCCGGCTCGTCGATGCCCAGTGCATTGACCGCGCCAAGTCCGATGCCGAGGAACACCGCGTCGAAGTCGCGCCGCAACGCGGCCAGCGACAGCTCCTTCCCCAAGCGTTGCCCGAACCGGACCTCGATCCCGCCCACTTCGAGCAGGTAGTCAACTTCGCGCTGGGCGATCCCGCCCGCCACCTTGTAGGCGGCCACGCCGTATTCGTTCAAGCCGCCGAGCTTGTCGTGCGCTTCGAACACGGTCACCGAGTGTCCCAGGGTCGCAAGACGATGCGCACAGGAGAGCCCCGCCGGCCCGCCACCGACGACAGCGATGCGACGACCGGTGTCGGCCGCGCGCTGAAAGACCTGGACGCCACGATCGAACACCCAGTCCGTGGCGTAGCGCTGCAAGGCACCGATCGCCACCGGCTTGTGCTCCTGGAGATTACGCACGCAGCTGCCTTCGCACAGCACTTCGGTCGGACAGACCCGCGCGCACAGCGCGCCGCACGCGTTTTCGCTCAGGATGTCCTGGGCCGACCCCTTGATGTTGCCGGTGGCGATCTTGCGGATGAAGCTGGGAATGTCGATCCCGGTGGGACAGGCCTGTACGCACGGTGCGTCGTAGCAGAACAGACAGCGGTCGCTCTCCACCAGCGCCTGGTTCGGCGTGAGCGCCGGATGTGCATCAGCGAAGTTGCGTGCGTACACCTCTTCGGGCAAGCGGTTCGCACGGATGCCCGACGTCTTGGTGCTGTCCGCGGATGCCATGGTGCAGAATCTCCTCAGGGTTCCAAGGACGGCGCTAGGCCGAGACCGACAGCTCCGCCACGCGCAGGCGGCAAAACGCTTCGAGCGATCGTCGCAGCCGCCCATGATCGATGCCGCGCGTGATGAACACGATCCGCGATCGACGATCTTCGGTCGACCAGGTCTCCAGATGCTGCGGCGGATGCACCACGTGCTGCACGGCATTCATGAATACCGGGGCAGCGCTGCCCTGCACGCTCAGGATGCCCTTCACGCGCAACACGTCGTCGCCGTACCGATGCAGCAGCAGACTCAACCAGACGCCGAAGGCGGTCCAGTCCAGCGGCTCGTCGAGCACCAGGCTGAAACTGGAAATGTCCTGGCTGTGCCTGCGCAATGCGTGCAGCGTGTCGGTCGCGCCCGCGTCACCGGCAGGAACGAAGGCCGGCGCTGACTTCGGCGGACGCACGTCGAGCAGGCCGTCGACATCGAGCGGCTCGTCGATGGCGTCGCGTACATGCGCCGAAGGATTCACCTGTGCGAGCACTGCGCGCACCGCGGCAATCTGCTCGTCGCTGGCGAGGTCGGTCTTCGTGACCAGCAGGTGATCGGCGGCTGCCACCTGCTTCATGCCTTCGGGATTCTTCGACAGGTGCAGCGCGGCGTTCACAGCGTCCACCGTCGTGATGACGTTGCCCAGCTGGAAATGGTGTTGCAGCACCGGTTCGTTCAGCAGCGTGTACAGGATCGGTCCGGGATCGGCCAGGCCGGTGGTTTCGATCACCACGCGATCGAAGGCGGGAATCTCGACCCGGTCGCGCCGGTCAAGCAAGCCGCGCAACGCACCGGTCAGATCGCCACGGATGGTGCAACAGATGCAACCGCTCTCCAGCAGCACGACGGCATCGTCGACCCGCTGCACCAGCAGATGATCCAGTCCGACCTCGCCGAACTCGTTGATCAGCACGGCCGTGCGATCGAGCCGGGGTGAACGCAGCAGGCGTTGCAGCAGCGTGGTCTTGCCGCTCCCGAGAAAACCGGTGAGGACGTTTACCGGCGTGAGCGTTCGTGCGGAACTCATCGTCGCGGTCAGTCGCGCTCGAGCGCTTCGATCAGACCTTCGTCGAGCGGATCGAGACGCACCTTGCGCAATTGCTCGACCACCGGCCATACCGACGCGACGCTCGGAACGATGGACGTCTGTCCGGTCGGACCGCTCACCAGATAGGACACGCCGTTCCAGTCCGACAGCCTGGATCCGAAGGGCTTGAGGACGCGATTGGCGAGCGCCACGCGGTGCAGGCGTTCATGCCGGCGCGTGCGCGCCCCGGTCTCGACCGAGCCGACCGAGGCGTCGCTCCAGCTCGTTTCCGTCAGGAACACGCCGCACAGGCCGCACATCAGCGTGACACCGATGCAGCGGACAGGTAGTGCACTTCCTCGGGTGCCCAGCTGGCACTCACGATGTCACCCACTTCCACCGGTGTGGCGAAGAAGGTGCTATCGGCCTCGTTCACGACGAAGTCTTCGCCGCCTGCATCCTCGATGGTTATCTTGAGCCATGAACCCTGGTACTCCAGCGCGCTCACTCGCCCGCCGATCGAGTTCAGCGTGGAGCCCGCGGGTGCACCCTCGCTGCGCTGCAGCCGGACGCGGTCGCGCCGGACGGCGATGCCGAACGACGCACCGATCTCGGGCAGCGTCTCGGGTGCGCTCACCAGCAACTGCTTGCCCCCGGTATCGATCAGCACCGCACCCGAGCGTCGCTCCAGCACCTTGCCCGTCATCACGTTCTGCCCGCCGATGAAGCGCGCGACATAGGGCGTGCGCGGCCGTTCGAAGACGTGGCGCGCCGAGTCCGCCTGCTCGATGCGCCCCTGATCCATCACGACAACCATGTCGGCCAGCGCGATCGCCTCCATCTGCGTATGGGTCACGTGGATGAAACTGATGCCGAACTCGGTCTGGATCCGTTTCAGTTCACCGCGCATCTGCAGGCGCAGGAACTCGTCGAGCGCCGACAGCGGTTCGTCGAGCAGCAGCACGCGCGGATTCGTGATCAGCGAGCGGGCGAGCGCGATGCGCTGCTGCTGGCCGCCGGACAATTGCGCGGGCAGGCGATCGGCGAATTCGCGCATGCGCACCCGCGCCAGCATCTCCAGTGCACGTTCCTGGCGTTCCGCCTTCGCCACGCCGCGCACCTTGAGGTTGAAAGCGACGTTGTCGCGACAAGTGAGATGCGGGAACAACGCGTAGCTCTGGAACATCATCGCCGTGCCGCGCTCCACGGGCGCCTTGCCCACCACGTTCTCGTTGTCGATCAGCACATCGCCGTCGGTGGGATCCTCGTGTCCGGCGATCATGCGCAGGATGGTCGTCTTGCCGCAGCCGGACGGGCCGAGCAGGCAGCAGTAGGCCCCGCCCGGGATCTTGAGATCGATATTGCGCACCGCCACCGTGTCGCCGAAGCGCTTGGTGACGCTCACCAACTCGATCGCGCCACGGGCAGATGCGCTGTTCTTTCCTGGCTCCATGCTCACTCCACAAACGGTGACTTGCGCGGCGGTCGCGTTCGCATCACGCGGCCGGGCCGGATTGCGTCTCGGGTGCCGGGCGTCGCGCCCGACGGCGTTGGATCAACGCGATCGAACCCAACGCCAGCGTAATCGCGATGAAGGAGACCACGGTGGTTACGGTACCCAACGCGTACAGAGCCGGCGAGGTCACGTTGGTAGTCATCCCCCAGATCTCCATGGGCAGCGTGTTCTGTGCACCGGCGGTCAGCAGCGTGCGCGGAAACTCGTCGTAGGAGAGCGTGAAGCCGAACAGCGCAACGCCGATGATGCCGGGCAGGAGGATGGGCACCACCACCAGCCAGAAGATCTGCCAGTTGCTGGCACCCAGGTCGCGCCCCGCTTCCTCGAAGGCGCGGTTGAACCGGCTCAGTACCGCGAACATGATCAGCAGGCCGAACGGCAACGTCCAGGTGAGCTGTGCGCCGAGCGCCGAAGTGAACCAGGACGTCTGGATCTCGAACAGCTGGAAAGTGAGGCCGATGCCCAGGCCGACCAGGATGCCGGGCATGATCAGACTGGCGATCGCCAGGTAGAACACGAAGGTCGAACCGAAGAAGCGGCGCCGGAAGGCCATGCCGGCGAGGATCGACATGACCACCGTCACGCTGAGCACCAGCGCCGCCAGCAACAGCGAGCGGGCGAATGCGCCGGCGAAATCCCCGGTTCGCTCCTGCGCGAACAGCGCGTGGAACCAATGCAGCGACACACCGCGCATGGGGAAGGTCAGTCCGCCGGTGGGCCCCTGGAACGACAGGATGTAGATGGCGGACATGGGCCCGTACAGGAAAGCCACGAACAGGGCGAAGAAACCGGCCAGGAAGTAGAAACTCTTCGGCCGTTTGCCGAACTGCGGCTGGGCGGGGGCAGGGCCGGCCATCGGGCTACCTCGCGAGTTCCTTGCGCACGTCGACCACGCGCAGGATCGCCGCGACCATGAGTGACACGATGATGAGCAACAGCACCGCGCTGGCGGCGGCGGGCGGATACTGGACCATCGCGATCTGGTTCGACATGGCCATCGCCACCGAGGCGCTGTGGCTGCCGCTCATGACCTTGACCACGAAGAAGTCGCCCATCACCAGGGTGATGACGAAGATCGAGCCGAGCGCGATGCCGGTCTTGGACAGCGGCACCACGATCTCCCAGATGATGCGCCCGCCGCTGCTGCCGCCGTCGCGGGCGGCCTCGATCAGCGACCGGTCGATGCGCGCCATCGAGTTGAAGATCGGCACGATCATGAACAGCGTGAACAGGTGGACGTAAGCGACGATCACCGCGAAATCCGAGAACAACAGAAACTCCAGCGGCTCGTGGGTGATCCCCGCCCCCATCAAGGCCTGGTTGAAGATGCCGTTGCGCCCGAGGAACGGGATCCACGAGATCATGCGGATGATGTTCGAGGTCCAGAAGGGCACTGTGCACAGCAGGAACAGCCCCATCTGCCACAGGACGCTGCGCACGTGGAAGACCAGGAAGTACGAGACCGTGAACCCGATCAGCAGCGTGATCACCCAGACGATCGCCGCGAAATAAAGCGTCTTCAGGTACAGCGCCAGCGTGACCTTCGAGCCGAACAGCTCCGCGTAGTTAGCCCACACGAATGCCGGGTTGGTGTTGATGCCGTCGTAGTCGAAGAAGCTGAAGGCGACCACCACCAGCAGCGGTACGCCGAAGAAAAGCAGGAGCACCAGCGCCATGGGTGCAACCTGCAGGGCGGAGGTCTGACTGCGGGAGAGCTTCACTGCGTGGATGCCCTTCTTGTGCTCTTGGGGTGAAGCACCGGCAGCACTCGCGGAATCGGGCGAGGCCGCCGGCGTTTGCTGCTTCAGATGGTCATTAAGATGCGAGGAACTCGTTCCACTTGCTGACCATGTAGCGGTTCTCGTCCATCAGCGTGTTCCAGCAGGCGACCTTGCCCATGCGGTCCCAGAAGGCGCCGCCGTCGCGCACCGCACCCGCCTTCTCCATAAGGTTGCCGTACGGGTCCTTGATGTCGCCCTTGGCGGCCTTGCCCTCGTACCAGAAGCCGTACTCGTCCTCGGTCATGAACTTCTTGGCCATCTCCGGCACCGAGCTGTAGTAGCCCTGTTTCGCGATGAAGCCGGCCTGCCAGCCGCTCATGTACCAGTTGATGTACTCGTAGGCCGCGTCGAGCTTGGGCCCCTTCAGGTGCGCCATCGGCGCGATGCAGCTGGCCCACGCACGGTAGCCTTCCTTGAGCGGTGCATAGAAGCAGGGGATGCCGCGCGAACGCACCGCGGTCACCGCCGGCGACCACATCGATTGCACCACCGTCTCGCCCGCGGCCATGAGGTTGACCGACTCGTCGAAGGTACCCCAGAAGGCGCGGAACTGCCCGGCCTTCTTCGCCTTGATGAGGATCTCGATGGTCTTGTCGATTTCCTCCTTGGTCATGTTGCCCTTGTCCTTGTACTTCAGGTCGCCGCGCGCTTCGATGGCCATGGCAGCATCCATGATGCCGATGCCGGGCACGGACACGATCGAGGTCTTGCCTTTCCATTCCGGATTGAGCAGCTCGGCCCAGCTTTCGATCTTGCGCTTGGCGAGGTCAGGGCGGATGCCGAGCGTGTCGGCGTTGTACACGGTCGGGATGCCGGTGATGTACTCGGTGGGCTTGGTGGCGAACTTCTTGTCGCCGGGCTTCTCGAGGTATTGCACCTCGAAGGGCAGCACGCCCTGGGTCGATACCTTGCGCCCGTCGGGGTACTCGCCCTTGCTGAAGATCGGCACCACCTTGTCCCACAGCTTGATCCTCTTCGCCTCCATCGGGTGCAGGGTGCCCTTGGGCAGGAGGAAATGCTGGAAGAAGTACTCGATGTCGGCGATGTCGATCGACTGCGGCTGGGTGAGCAGCCGGTTGAGCAGCGCGTCGTGCGGCGCGGTCTGCATCTCGACCTTGAAGCCGAGATCCTTGGTGGCCTGCTCGGCGATCTCCTTGATCGCGGAGTAGGAGCCGCCCACCTGCACCAGCTTGATGTCCTTCGTGGTCTGCGACCACACCAGCGGGAAACCGTCGATCATGCCCGCACCCGCGGCGCCCGCGGTGAGGGCAGCGGTCTTGAGGAACTTGCGGCGTCCATCCGAGGCCGGCGTGCCGGCCTCGGTCGTCGTCGCGTTGATCGAGCTTTCGTCCTGCGGTTTGTCGGTCATGATCGTCTCCTGTTGGGGGCACACAACGACTAGGTCGAAATCATCTTCTTCTCGATACCCACTCCGGCGGCCAGGGCCCGCTCGTACTCGAGGGGGATGGTTGCCGAATCCTGCAGTGCGATGCCGGTGGAGTCGAACAGGGTGATCTCCTTCTCGGAGGTGCGCCCCTTCTTCTTGCCGACGATCACTTCGCCGATCTCTCCGGCGATGTCCTGTTCCCGGATCAGCTTCTGCGACAGCGGCACGTTGATCTCGCCGTCGGTACGGCATTGCCGGATGTCGTCCACGAAGATGCGGGCGCGCTGGAGGATGGTGCCTTCCAGTTCCTGATCGCCGCCCTTGTCCGCGCCGAGCGCAGCGATGTGCATGCCCTCGGTGATCCACTCGTTCTTCACGATCGGCGCGCGGGCCGGGGTCACCGTCACCAGCACGTCGGCGCCGCGCACCACCTGCTCGATGTTGGTGGACGGCAACAGCTTCAACTTCGGAAACAGCGGCTGCTGCTGCTTCACGAAATGATCGAGCGTGCCCTGAGAGCGGCTCCAGACGCGCACTTCCTCCCACGGGAAGATCTCGTTGCAGGTGGCGAGCACGCCGGCCGCCATGTGTCCGGCGCCGACGATCGCGAGAATCTTCGAATCCTTGCGGGCGAGCCACTTGGTCGACACCGCGGCGGCCGAGCCGGTGCGCATCACGGTGTGATGACTGCCGTCGCAGATGGCCAGCGGAAAACCGGTTTCCGGGTGCGTGTAGATCAGGATCGAGAACACCGTGGGCAGGTCGAACTTCTCGCGGTTGCGCTCGCGGATCGACACCCACTTGCAGGCCGCCGCTTCCGGCTCCTCGATGTACGACGGCATCGCCTCCCACTCGCCCGGATACTTGTCCAGCACGATGTGGCCCTTCGGATCCATGTAGAAGCGCCGTTCGCCGTGCATGCGATAGGCCTGCTCGACGCACCCGTTGTATTCCGCGGGCGTGAGCAGGCCGATCATCTCGGCACGGCTCAGGATCAGCGTCTTGCGATTGCGCCAGCTTTCCATGCCTTGCGCTTCTGAAGCTGCCGGTTCGGGGGGACGCAGCGCTACTTCTTGCGCGGGTTGCGGCGGGCGAAGTCGTTGGCGATCTCGTCGAAGGTAGTGAACTTCACGCCCGGGTGTCGGGTGATGTAGTGGAACAGGCGCTCCAGCATCAACAGCACCTGCGGGCGACCCGACACGTCCGGATGGATGGTGAAGGTGAACACCGCGTAGTCCATCTCGCGATAGACCCAGTCGAACTGGTCGCGCCACATCTCCTCGAGATGATGCGGATTGACGAAGCCGTGCGAGTTGGGCGCCTTCTTGATGAACATCATCGGCGGCAGGTCGTCGAGGTACCAGCTGCCGGGAATCTCGATGAGGTCGGTCTCCACGCCGCGCGTCAGCGGGCGCATCCATTCGCTCGGCTTCTTCGAGTAGTCGATGAGCGTCCACTTGTCGCCCACGCGCACGTAGTACGGCTCGAAGTCCTTGTGCATCAGGCTGTGGTCGTACTTGATGCCCTTCTTGAGCAGCAGTTCGTTGGTGACGGTGCTGAACTCCCACCACGGCGCCACGTAACCGGTCGGGCGACGGCCCGACACCTTGGTCACCAGGTCGATGCACTTGTCGAGGACCTCTTCTTCCTGCGACGGCGTCATCGAGATCGGATTCTCGTGGGTGTAGCCGTGGATGCCGATCTCGTGGCCGGCCTCTACCACCATCGCGGTCTGCGCGGGAAAGGTCTCGATCGAATGGCCCGGGATGAACCACGTTGTCTTGATCCCGAAACGCTTGAACAGGTTGACCAGACGCGGCGTGCCGACCTCGCCGGCGAACAGGCCGCGCGAAATGTCGTCGGGCGAATCCTCACCGCCGTAGGAACCGATCCAGCCTGCCACGGCATCGACGTCGACGCCGAAGGCGCAAAAGATTTCCTTCGCCACGCTTCCCTCCCGTTGGATCGAATTGTTCAGTACCGACCGACGCCGGCTGATTTTTCTGCTTCGAGGTGGACAGCCGGGGAGTCGGACCAGCAGGGAGGAACCGGCCCGCGGAGGATGAACACGCGCGAAGCACAGTACTCCACCGACTCCTTCGGTATAACGACGAGCGCAATTCGCACGCAACGTGCCACGCGGGCGCCAGCGCCTAACGTGTTGCCGCGCAAGTTCTAGTGCTTGCTGCGGAATAAGGTAGTCGCACACTGATGGTGCGTCAACTCGATAAATCGCACCCGATCTGAGCGACGCAAAACCAGGGCACTACGCGTGCGGCGCGGCCACCGGTTCGCGAAAGTCGCGCAGGAACTGCAGTTCCGGCTGGCGTTCGAGCAGCCGATCGGCGACGCGGCGCAACTCTTCCGGCTGCAGCCAGGGATAGGGCAGTTCCGGGCGCGCGGTCATCAGCCCTTCGCCATCCGCGGGCGGAATCGCGGCCATCCGCACGATGAAGATGTGCATCGCCCGGACCCACAGCCGGCCAGCGCCGTCGCGCTCGAACTGCCAACGATAGTGGCCCTTGCCGACGCGCAGCGCGCCGCCCGCCGCCTCGCGCATGATCACCAGCCAGGGCAGGACCACCGTGCCGTCGTCGCCGTCCGCCGGCGGCGCCTCGCTGACGTAGTACGTTCTGCACTGCACAAAGCGCTCGCCGAAATCCACGATGAGCGTACGGGTGATCGCCTCGACGCCGTGTACTTCGCCGGGAAAGCGGATCTCGTCGGTGGCGATCGAGAAGTTGAGAACCGCGTCCGGTCGGTAGACCTGCGCCATCAACGCCGGACGGTTGTCGTCCTTCGCTTCGACATAGCGTTCCAGCAACTCGCGCGCGCTCTTCACCCGGAAAACCTCGGCGCGCGGTTCAGGCCGCTTCGATGCGAATCGGCTGAGCGCCTTCCCACAATACGCGCCGGCCGAGTTCGGTCAACAGTTCCAGCCCGGAGGTCAAGGTCAGGAAGTGATTGCCGGCGAGCTGCCCGACCTTGCTGGAGAAACGACAGCTGCCGTAGGGGAACAGCAGTTCGGTCTCGCTCGCCCCCAGCGGATAGAACAGAATGTCGCCGCGCGAGGGATGGCTCGTGGCGTTTTCGACCGGGATGCGCAGATCGAGATCGCCCAGCGGCACCCACGCCGCCTCGCCGCTCCAGCGGGTCTGGATCAGCTTGTTGGCGAACGGCAGCGCGCTACGAAAGACCCGGCACGTGACAGGGGCGAGCGCTGCCTCGTAGCGGGCGGTGAAGCGCAGGTCGGCAACCGTGATGACGACGTCGGACATGGCAGGCCTTTGCCGGAGTGATCGGGAAGCGGCCTAGTATCATGCACGACTCGCGCGACTCCCATCCTGGAGCATGCCTCAATGGCCGGCCGCAACTTCCTGTTCATCCCCGGACCCACCAACGTGCCCGACCGCGTCCAGAACGCGATGCTGGGTGCGATGGAGGACCATCGGTCCCCGCAGTTTCCCGAACTCGGGCACGCCGTCCTCGGTGGGCTGAAGAAGGTTTTCAAGACCACATCGGGCACGCCCATCGTGTTCCCGGCCACCGGCACCGGGGGCTGGGAGGCTGCGCTCACCAACCTCCTGTCGCCCGGCGACCTGGTGCTGGCCGCGCGGCATGGGCAGTTCAGCCACAACTGGGTGGAAATGGTGAAGCGCCTCGGGTTCAAGGCCGAGCTCCTCGACGCCGAATGGGGTGAAGGCACACCGGTCGAGCGCTTCCTCGAGATCCTGGAGAAGGACAGGGCGCACGCCATCAAGGCAGTGCTCGTCACGCACAACGAAACATCCACCGGCGTCACCAGCGACGTTGCCGCAGTGCGGCGCGCGCTCGACGCCGCGCAGCATCCGGCCCTGCTGCTCGTTGACGCGGTGAGCTCGCTCGCCAGCATCGACCTACGTATGGACGAATGGGGCATCGACGCCTGCGTCGCCGCTTCCCAGAAGGGCCTGATGCTGCCCGCCGGCCTCGGCATCGTCTGCGTCAGCGAGAAGGCGCTCGCCGCGCAGGAGAAGTCGGCGCAGCCGCGCTACTTCTTCGACTTCGGCAACATGATGAAGTCGAACGCCACCGGATACTTCCCCTACACCCCGGCACTGATGCTGCTGCGCGGCCTGCGTGAATCGCTCGCGATGATCGAAGAGGAAGGACTGGAGAACGTCTTCCAGCGTCACCGTCGCCTGGCCGCCGGCGTCCGTGCGGCGATCCTCGACGGCTGGCAGCTAGGTCTCTGCGCACGCGCGCCGAAGTGGTACTCCGATACGGTCTCCGCGATCGTGGTGCCGGAAGGGATCGACAGCGCCCGCATCATCGATATCGCATTCCGCCGCTACAACCTCTCGCTCGGCACCGGCCTCGCGAAAGTAGCAGGCAAGGTGTTCCGCATCGCCCATATCGGCGATCTCAACGAACTGATGCTGCTGGGCGCGCTCGGCGGCGCGGAGATGGCGATGCAGGACGCCGGCATGCGCATCGAACCGGGCAGCGGCGTCGCCGCCGCGCAGAATTACTGGCGCGGCAGCGATGCGGCAGCGAAGACGAAGGTGGTGTCGACCGCAACGGCGGCTGCCGGCGACCACCGGTGAGCCACCGCGTCGTCCTGCTCGAACGCGATTCGATCAAGGCCCACATCCGCCGCCCGCGTTTCGAGCACACCTGGAACGAGTTTCCGTCCACGGCTCCGGAAGATGTCGTGCCGCGGCTGCGCGACGCCACCATCGCGCTCGTCAACAAGGTTGAATTGCGCGAACCCGCGCTCGCGCAGCTGCCGCAGCTTCGCATGATCGCGGTGTCCGCCACCGGCTACGACGTCGTCGACGTCGCGGCCTGCCGCGCCCACGGCATCGCCGTCGCGAACATCCGCAACTATGCGATCCACACGGTGCCCGAGCACGCGTTCGCGCTGATCCTGGCGCTGCGTCGTAATCTGCTGGCCTATCGCCGGGACGTGGAGAGCGGCGTCTGGCAGCAGTCGAAGAATTTCTGCTTCTTCACGCACGACATCGGCGATCTGCACGGCTCCACGCTGGGCATCATCGGCGAAGGGGCGATCGGCCAGGCCACCGCCGCGATCGGCCGCGGTTTCGGCATGCGCGTCCTGTTCGCGGACCACGCGCCGCCGAAAATGGAAGGCCTCGAGTTCACGCCCTTCGATCAGGTGCTGGCAGAGTCCGACGTGCTGTCGCTCCACTGCCCGCTCACGCCCGCCACACGAGACCTCATCGGCATCGAACAGTTGAGGGCGATGAAGCGCAGCGCGCTGCTCATCAACACCTCGCGCGGCGGATTGGTGAACGAAAGCGCGTTGATCCAGGCGCTCGACGAAGGTCTGATCGCCGGGGCAGGCTTCGACGTGCTCACCACGGAGCCGCCGCGCGACGGACATCCGCTGCTCGACCTCCGGCGTCCCAACTTCATCCTGACGCCGCATGTCGCCTGGGCCTCGAACGCGGCAATGCAGGCGCTGGCCGACCAGTTGATCGACAACGTCGAGGCCTGGGCTGCGGGTCGGCCTCAGAATCTGGTGACGTGACCCCGCCGGCGGCAGATCCATCCCACCGTTATTCGTAAGTCATTCGTAAGTACCGTCCCACGACAATCCGCGTCGGGTGTGGACCGCCGTTCTGACCGCGCCCCGTCGCGGGACCCATGCACGGGGACCGCCCACTTCACGAACCTTGGGAGCGATCGAATGAACAGCAACAAGAAACCGTCGGGAGGAGCCCGTACCGCCGCAGCGCTGCTCGGAGCCGTCGCAATGGCGCTCGCCGGAACCGCAGTTGCGCAGGAGAAGCCCGTCGGAACGTTCGGCTGGTTCGGTGTCGGCAAGGCGCTCGAGCTGGAGAAGGGCCACTGGTACTGGGTGGGAGAGTTCAGCGGCTCGTTCTTCAGCGACAAGGGTGCGGGCGGTCTGATGCACCTGGCCGGAGTCCGCTGCCCTGCCTACTTCGACGCAGACTTCAATGCGGGCAAGACCAACGCCGGCGGCTACTGCGTGATGCAAGATGTAGATGGCGATCAAGCCGTCCTGTCGTGGAAGAACGCCGGCACGCCCGGCCCGGGTGGCCGCGGACCAGGCACGTTCACCTTCACGGCCGGCACCGGCAAGTACAAGGGTATCGTCGGCACCAACAACACCTTCGTTGGCGTCACGCAGATCAACTGGTCCGACGGCACCACCAGCGGCTACGCCACCTGGAACAAGTGACCGCCTGACTCGGCACCATCGCACCATCGGGCCCCGCTCGGGCGGGGCTCATCCGCTTCAAGCGCTCGCGAGGATCGTGTTGCGCACGATCGGGTAGATCTGGTTCTGCCAGCGCTTGCCGCTGAACACGCCGTAGTGCCCGACGCCGGCCTGCATGTGGTGGCGCTTCATGTACGGCCGGATGCCGCTGCACAGATCCTGGGCCGCGAGGGTCTGCCCGAGTGCACAGATGTCGTCCTTCTCGCCTTCGACCGTCAGCAAGGCCGTGCGACGGATCGCCTTCGGCTCCACCTTCTCCCCGCGCCACCGGAGTTCGCCCCGCGCCAGCGCGCATTCCTGGAACACCGTGCGCACGGTCTCGAGGTAGAACTCGGCGGTGAGATCGAGCACCGCGAAGTATTCGTCGTAGAAGTCCTTGGTGACCTGCGCCTTGTCGTAGTCGCCCGCGGCCAGGTGCTCGTACATCTCGACGTGCGCCTTGATGTGCCGGTCGAGATTCATGGACATGAATGCTGTCAGCTGCACGAAGCCGGGGTATACGCGGCGGCCACCGCCTGCGAACTTCGCCGGCACCGTGGAGATGAGGTTGCGCTCGAACCAGTCGATCGACTTTCCGGTCGCGAGCTCGTTGACTCGTGTCGGGTTGATGCGGGTGTCGATCGGACCCGCCATCAGCGTCATGCTGCGCGGCTGCGCCGGATTGCCCGACGCCGCCATCACGGCCACTGCGGAAAGCGTCGAGACGCAGGGCTGGCAAACCGCAACCACGTGCGCACCGGGCCCGAGATGCTCCAGGAAGCGGATGACGTGGTCGGTGTATTCGTCGAGGCCGAACTTGCCGTGCTCGGCTCCGACGTCGCGAGCGTTGTGCCAGTCGGTGATGTAGACATCGTGCTCGGGCAGCAGCGTCTGGACCGTTCCGCGCAGCAGGGTGGCGAAATGGCCGGACAACGGCGCCACCACCAGCACCCGCGGCTGCTCGATCGTCGTGTCCTTGCGAAAGCGCAGCAGGGTCGCGAAAGGGGTCACCAGCGCGGCTTCCTCGGTCACGGCGACGTCCTTTCCGTCGCACACGACCTGGGGAATCCCGAAGTCGGGGCGGTGGTGGCTCAACGCCGCGCGCGACAGCAGTTCGCAGGCAGCGGCCCAGCGGCGCGCCACCCGGGCGCCCGACCCGGCGCCGCCGTAGGGCGCCAGGGCTTTGGCAGTGTCACGAGCCAGCGCCCGGATCGGCTCGAAGAGGTCGGCTTGCGTCTGGTAGGCCTGATAAATCATGCGTGTTGTTCTATCCCGCACCGCAGCGTCATAATCCTCCCGACCCTTGCCGAAGGTAAAAAGGTCAGGCAGGTCCCGATCGGCAGCGCCATTCTGCCTCAAGTTGATGCACCGCAGCGACATCCCCCTGTCATCATCGCCAGCAGTCATCGCCCAGCAGGCCCTCCACCATGTCCAAGGCAACGCTCACCATCAACAGCCGCAACTACGGGGCCTGGTCGCTCCGCGGCTGGCTTCTCTGCCGGATGGCCGGCCTCGACTTCACCGAGCGCGTGATCCCCAGCGATGACCCCTCGGTGCGCGCCGAGTTGCTCGCGCTGTCCCCGTCCTTCCTGGTGCCGAAGCTCGAGCACGACGGGGTGACGGTCTGGGACACGCTCGCCATTGCCGAATACCTGCACGAAACCTTTCCCAAAGCCGGGCTGCTGCCCGCCGATCGCAAGGCCCGCGCGCACTGTCGCGCGGTATGCGGGGAATTGCATTCCGGCTTCAGCAACCTGCGCGCGGCGCTGCCCATGAACCTGCGCGGGAGTTACCCGGGCTTCAAGGTCTGGGCCGGTGCGCAGGCGGACATCGGACGCATCGTCACCATCTGGCGCGAGTGCCTCACGGCGTATGGCGGCCCGTACCTGTTCGGGCCGCTGTCCATGGCCGATGCCATGTTCGCGCCCGAATGCACGCGCTTCGACACCTACGAAGTGCCGCTCGACCCCGCCGGCAAGGCCTACTGCGAGCGCATACTTGCGCTTCCCGCCATGCAGGAATGGCTGGCGGCGGCCCAAGGCGAACCGGACGATCTCGAAGAGCTGGACGCCGAGTTCTGAAGGACGATCGCGCAGGGCATGGACCCTCCGACGATCCGATAACAAGTTGAGGAGGGAGTTTCGATGCATCAGCTCGTGATCCGCGGCGGTACCGTCGTGGACGGAAGCGGCGCGCCGCGTCGCGAAGCCGACATCGCCATCGACGGCGGCACCATCACTGCCGTGGGCGGCACCATCGGCCCCGGCCGGCGCGAGATCGACGCGCGCGGCCTGCTGGTCACCCCCGGCTTCGTCGACATCCACACCCACTACGACGGTCAGGCCACGTGGGATCCGTACCTGACGCCGTCCTCGTGCCATGGCGTGACCACGGCGGTGATGGGCAATTGCGGCGTGGGCTTCGCGCCGGTGCGTCCGGGCACGGCGCCGGCGCTCATCAACCTGATGGAAGGCATCGAGGACATTCCCGGCACCGTGCTGGCCGAGGGCGTCAAGTTCGACTGGCAATCCTTTCCCGACTACCTCGACGTTCTCGACCGCACACCGAAGGTAATGGACATCGGCGCGCAAGTGCCGCACGCGGCGCTGCGCTACTTCGCGATGGGCGAGCGCGGCCTGGATCACGCCTCGCAACCCACGGATGCCGAGATCGCCACCATGGGCGAACTCCTGGAGCAGTCGCTGCAAGCGGGCGCACTGGGCTTCACCACATCCCGCACCATCAAGCATCGCGCGCGCGACGGCCGCTCGACGCCGAGCCTCTCCGCCCGCGAACGCGAACTGTTCGGACTGGCCGCGGCGATGAAGCGCGCCGGACGCGGCGTGATCGAGGTGAACTCCGATTTCGGCGAAGGCGAGTTCGACATCCTGCAGGCCGCCGCTGTCGCAGCCGGACGGCCCCTGTCGATCCTGCTGGTTCAGGTCAGCAACGCGCCCGACCTCTGGCGCGACACGCGCGACCGCATCCGCGCCGCCCGCGCCGCCGGACTGGACTTCACCGGTCAGGTGGGCAGCCGCCCCATCGGCGTCATGTGGGGTCTCGAGACGAGCTTGAATCCGTTCTCGACCCATCCGGCGTGGATCGCCCTGTCGAACCTAAGTCCGCGCGAGCGCTACGACCGCATCATGCGCGATCCGGATCTGCGGCGCGTCCTCGTGCAGGATCGACCCGATGAAGATCACACACGCATGATCGATGCAGCGCTCCCACGCACCTATTCGCTCGACTCGAGCTACGACTACGAACCGAACACGAATGACAGCATCGCCGCGCGCGCGGCCCGGATGAATGTGGATCCCTGGTCGCTGGCGCTCGACACCATGCTGGCCGACGACGGCAAGCGGCTGCTGACCCACACCTTCGAGAACTACTACTGGGGCGATCTCGAAGTCATCCGCGAGATGATCGACGACGATTGCACGGTCATGGGTCTCGGCGACGGCGGCGCGCACGTCTGCACCATCTGCGATGCGAGCGCGCCCACTTTCGTGCTCACGCACTGGGCACGGGATCGCAAACGCGGCGAACGCATTCCGCTGGAGTATCTGGTGCGGAAGCAAACCTCTGCCTCGGCCCACTCCTACGGGCTGCTCGATCGTGGCCTGTTGAAACCCGGCTATCGCGCGGACGTGAACGTGATCGACTTCGACCGGCTGAAGGTCATGCCGCACGAGGTGGTGTACGACCTGCCCGCGGGCGGCAAGCGGCTGATGCAGCGCGCGCAGGGATACCGGCACACGTTCGTGGCGGGGGTGGAGACGGTGTGTAACGACGAGCACACCGGCGCATTGCCTGGGCGATTGATCCGGTAGCGCGAAACACCGTCGGGTCACCGGCCGGCAGTGATACGGCATCTGCAGCCCCCTCGGGAAATCCGTAACCGCAGGCACTCGTTCCCCCGGCACGCCGGGGGAAGATACCGTCTGCGAAATCAAGCAGCACGTGAAGCCCCCACCCTAACCCTCCCCAAGCAAAGCTGGGGGAGGGGATGTACACCCCTTCCCCCGCGCGCCAGCGCGGGGGAAGGTTGGGATGGGGGCCGCTTTACAAGCTTGCCGCGATCGCCTTCCCCATGTCCTCGGTGCTCGCCGTGCCGCCCACGTCGGGCGTCCGCGGGCCATCGGCGAGCACCTTCTCGATCGCACTCACGATGGCAGCCGCCGCCGGGCGGTGCCCGAGGTGCTCCAGCATCATCGCGCCCGACCAGATCTGTCCCACCGGATTGGCGATCCTCTTGCCGTAAATATCGGGTGCCGAGCCATGGACCGGTTCGAACAGTGAAGGAAATTTCCGCTCCGGATTGATGTTGCCCGACGGAGCCACACCGATGGTGCCGGCGGTGGCAGGCCCGAGGTCGGAGATGATGTCCCCGAACAGGTTGGAGGCGACGATCACGTCGAAGCGCTGCGGGTTCAGCACGAGCTGGATGGTGAGGCCGTCGATGTGGTACTGGCTGGTCTTCACGTCGGGGTACTGCCCGCCCATCGCGGCGAAGCGCTCGTCCCAGTAGGGCATGGTGATGGAGATGCCGTTCGACTTGGTAGCGGACGTCACCAGCTTGCGCGGCCGCTGCATCGCGAGGTCGAAAGCGAACTTCATGATCCGGTCCACGCCCTTGCGCGTGAAGATCGACTGCTGCATCGCCATCTCGCGCTCGGTGCCCTCGAACAACCGCCC
The DNA here is from genome assembly GCA_019745565.1 of Burkholderiales bacterium. Classification (GTDB taxonomy): domain Bacteria; phylum Pseudomonadota; class Gammaproteobacteria; order Burkholderiales. The sequence continues at coordinate 37,225 of JAIESW010000024.1, read as the reverse complement.
GCCGACCGCCGAATACTCGCCCTCGGTGTTCTCGCGCACCACGTAGTAGTCGATGTCGCCCAGCTTGCGGCCCGCCAGCGGGCACGGAATGCCCGGCAGCAGTCGCACCGGTCGGAGGTTCACGTATTGATCGAAGCCGCGGCGGAACAGGATCAGCGAATCCCACAGCGACTTGTGGTCGGGAACCTTCGCCGGCCAGCCGGTGGCGCCGAAGAATATGCAGTCGTGGCCGCCGATCCTGTCGCGCCAGTCGGGCGGCATCCACCAGCCGTGCCGATCGTAGTTGTCGCAGCTCCAGTCGAAATGGTCGAACGCGAGGTCGATGCCGAACTTACGTGCGGCCGCGTCGACAACGCGCACACCCTCGGGCATCACTTCCTTCCCGATGCCGTCTCCGGCGATGACGGCGATCCTCGCTGCACCCATGCTCGACCTCTCGTTGGACTGGAAACCGAAAAGGTCGCGAGTGTACCGGCATCCGGCTCATGTCCCGGATTCCAGGCTTGACAAGACTTCGATATTTCGATGATTATCGAAATATGGAAAACAAGACCGCAGTGCTCGCCCTGGCCGCACTGGCCCAGGAAACCCGTCTCGCCGTGTTCCGGGTGCTCGTGCAGCAGGGCGAGAGCGGCCTGGCGGCTGGCGAGATCGCCCAGGGACTGGGCTTGGCGCCCGCCACCCTGTCCTTTCATCTCAAGGAGCTGGCCCATGCCGGCCTCGTAACGTCGCGCCAGGACGGCCGGTACATCTACTACGCCGCGAACTACCCGGCCATGAACCAGTTGCTCGAGTTCCTCACCGAGAACTGTTGCGCGGCGGACGGCACGGCCTGCGCACCGGGCACCGTTTGCGCGCCTGCAACAAAACCCCGCAACACCTCGCGAAAGGTCAAACGATGAAACGCTTCCACGTCCATGTAGCGGTCGACGATCTCGCCGCCAGCACCCGCTTCTATTCCGCCCTGTTCGGGTCGAGCCCGACCGTCGTGAAGGACGACTACGCGAAGTGGCAGCTCGACGACCCTCGCGTGAACTTCGCGATCTCGCAACGGGGCAACCCGGCGGGCCTCAATCACCTCGGCATCCAGACCGACGACGATGCGGAACTGGAAGCGCTGAAGGCGCAGCTCGCGCGGGCGGAGGTCGCGGCGGTCGCCGAGCAGGATGTGGCCTGCTGCTACGCACGCTCGAACAAGTACTGGGTGACCGACCCCACAGGCATCGCCTGGGAGACCTTCCATACGCTGGGCGAAGTACCCACCTTCGACGGCACGCGCAAGGAAGAAGCGAAACCCGGTGCATGCTGCACACCCGCCGTCGCGGTACCCGCGAAGATCGAAGTGCGCCCTCGCGCACCGGCCAAGGCATGACCCGGTGACCGACGCCCCATCGCTGAGCGTGCTGTTCCTGTGCACGGGGAATTCCGCACGTTCGATTCTCGCTGAAGCGCTACTGGCGCATCTCGGCAAGCCTCGCTTCCGCGCGTTCAGTGCGGGCAGCCATCCGACGGGAGCGGTCCATCCGCTGGCACTCGAGATCCTCACCAGGAACCGGCTGGCGACCGAAGGGCTGCGCAGCAAGCCTTGGGAGGAGTTCTCCCAGCCTGGTTCGCCGCCGCTCGACTTCGTGTGCACCGTCTGCGACAACGCGGCGGGCGAAGTGTGCCCGGTATGGCCGGGGCAGCCGATCACTGCCCACTGGGGCGTCGAGGATCCGGCCGCCGTGCAAGGCGACGAAGCTCTCCGGAGACGAGCGTTCCTCAACGCCTACACGCTCCTGCGCACACGTATCCAACTGTTCGTGAACCTTCCGCTCGCGTCGCTCGATCGTCTCGCGCTCGCGCAGCGGCTGAGCGACATCGGTCGCCGATGAGCACCGCCGCGGCCGTCGACATCTTGGAGAAGCCGGCGCTGGGCGCGGTTGAGCGGTTGCTGGCGAATGCGGGGTTGCCCACGACCGATCTCACCAGCGCCCATCTCGAGACGTTCTTCGGTGTCGGGTCGCCGGAGGCACTCGACGCCGTGGTCGGAGTGGAACTGCATGGCGACAGCGCTCTGCTGCGCTCCCTCGTCGTCGCCCCGCTCACCCGCTCCCGGGGATTGGGCAGGGCGCTGGTGAGTGCCGCCGAGCGTTGCGCGCGATCCGCAGGTGCGAGCGACGTCTACCTGCTCACGAGCACCGCGGAACCCTTCTTCGAAAGCCTCGGGTATGCGCGCACCGACCGAAGCTCCGCGCCGCAGGCGATACGGCGGACGTACGAGTTCGCATCACTGTGCCCGGCCAGCGCCACGTTCATGCACAAGCGTCTGGTGCCAACCGGCACCTGAAGCGGCCGCATAGTCGATGACGCTGTTCGAGCGCTGGCTGAGCCTGTGGGTCGTGCTGTGCATCGTCGGCGGCATTGCTGTCGGTCATGTACTGCCGGGTCCCGTGCGTGCCCTCGGCGCGATGGAACTGGCGCACGTCAACCTGCCCGTCGGCGCCCTCATCTGGCTGATGATCGTGCCGATGCTGCTCAGGGTCGATTTCGGTGCGCTTGGCCGGATCCGTCGTCACGCCCGCGGCATCGGCGTCACGCTGTTCGTGAACTGGCTGGTGAAACCGTTCTCCATGGCGTTGCTCGCGTGGCTGTTCGTCAAGCAACTGTTCGCGCCGTGGCTGCCTGCCGAGCAGCTCGACAGCTATGTGGCCGGACTGATCCTGCTGGCGGCAGCGCCTTGCACGGCGATGGTGTTCGTCTGGAGCCGGCTCACCCGCGGCGATCCGTTGTTCACGCTGTCGCAGGTTGCCCTCAACGACACGATCATGATCTTCGCGTTCGCACCGCTCGTGGGGCTGCTGCTCGGTGTGGCATCAATCGTCGTTCCCTGGGCGACGCTGCTCACGTCCGTGATCCTCTATGTCGTGGTGCCCCTGGTTGCAGCGCAGGTTTGGCGCCGCACCATGCTGGCTCGGGGAGGACCGGCTGCCCTCGATTCTCTGCTCGCGCGACTGCAACCCTGGTCGATCGGCGCGCTGCTGCTTACGCTCGTCCTGCTCTTCGCTTTCCAGGGTGACCCCATCCTGGAACAACCCCTGGTGATCGCATTGCTCGCGGTACCGATCGTCGTGCAGGTCATCTTCAACGCAGCACTGACCTATGGTCTCAACCGATGGGCCGGTGAGCAACACAGCGTCGCCGGCCCATCCGCGCTGATCGGCGCTTCTAACTTCTTCGAGTTGGCCGTGGCAGCAGCGATCAGCCTGTTCGGTTTCAAGTCGGGAGCCGCACTCGCCACGGTGGTCGGCGTGTTGATCGAGGTGCCGCTGATGTTACTCGTGGTTCGCGTGGTGAACGCGACGCGTGGCTGGTACGAACTCGGGATTACATCGCCGCCAGGACGTCGTACCCGGTGAGGATGTAGGTCTTCCCTTCGGGGAAGTCGCGCACCAGCACGGCCGGACTCTCCGGCGTGATCATCGGCGCCAGCAGCGGCACCGGCGTCTCGATGTCCACGTAGCGGAACGGCGGCCCCATGATGGAGCGTACCGGCGCCGTGTGCGTCTTCGGATCCTTAACGATGGACGCGTAGGCATGCAGCTCCGACAGCGAACCGACGATGCGTTCGTGCCGCAGGACCGGGATCTGCGAGAAGTCGTTGGCGCGCATGCGCTGCACCGCCTGGTCGACCGTGTCGGTGTCCTCGACGCCCACCACATCGGTGACTTTCTTGTTCTTCACGAGGTCGCGCGCGGTGGGGCCGCCGATGTTCTCGTAGCCCATCATGCGCATCCACTCGGGGTTGAACATCTTCCCCACGTAGCGTGTGCCATGGTCATGGAAGATCACCACGACGGTCTCGCCGGCCTTGAACCGATCCTTGAGCTGCAGCAGGCCGGCCATGGCGGAACCGGCCGAGTTGCCGACCCAGATGCCCTCCTGCTTCACGATCTCGCGCGTCCAGATGGCGGCGTTGCGGTCGGTCACCTTCTCGAAATGGTCGATCACCGAGAAGTCGACGTTCTCCGGCAGGAAGTCCTCGCCGATCCCTTCGGTCACATAGGGATAGATCTCCTGCTTGTCGAAGACGCCGGTCTCCTTGTACTTCTTGAACACGGAGCCGTAGGTGTCGATGCCCCAAACCTTGATGCCGGGCTTCTTCTCCTTGAGATAGCGCCCGGTCCCGCAGATGGTGCCACCGGTGCCCACGCCGACCACGAGATGGTCGATCCTGCCTTCGGTCTGTTCCCAGATCTCGGGGCCGGTGCTCTCGTAGTGCGCCTGCGAGTTGCTGAGGTTGTCGTACTGGTTCGCCTTCCAGGCGTTCGGCGTCTCCTTCACGAGCCGCGAGGACACGGAGTAGTAGGAACGCGGGTCCTCGGGTTCGACGTCCGTCGGGCAGACGATCACCTCGGCGCCGAACGCGCGCAGTGCATCCACCTTCTCGCGCGATTGCTTGTCGGTCGTGGTGAAGATGCACTTGTAGCCCTTCACGATGGCCGCGATGGCGAGGCCCATGCCGGTATTGCCGCTGGTGCCTTCGATGATGGTGCCGCCGGGCTTGATGAGTCCGTTGCGCTCCGCATCCTCGATCATCTTGAGCGCCATGCGGTCCTTGATGCTGTGGCCGGGATTGAAGGTCTCGACCTTTGCATATACCGTGGCCTTGATGTCACGCGTGATGCGGTTCAGGCGCACGAGCGGCGTGTGGCCGATGGTGCCGAGGATGCTGTCGTGGACGTTGGCGGGCATGGGAGGTCTCGGGACGTGAACTGAAGCCCGGCGACGCGCATGCCGCCCGGGACCGCAGAGCATACCTCACGCGGTCCCGGGTTCTCCACGCCACGAACGCCAGGGCAGCGGCGGGGGTGAGCCGCCGGGCTGCCGTTTCAACGTGATCGATTGTGGAGAGAACAACCCGCGATGTCGTAGCATTGCCGACAGAAATCCGCCGAGTGAGAGGCGGTGATGGCGGGCTTGCAGCCCTACGTGGCTTTCGCAGCGTCGGCGCGGTAGTGGGTCCGCTTGAGATCGTGCCCGGAAAAGTCGAGAAGAAGCGCTGATGACCCGCATCGACCGCAAGCATCTGGAAGCCGACGCCGTACGCAAGGCGATGCACGCAGCCGGTCACGGCGCCATGCTGATGCCCGACGACGCGCTCGATGCGTCGCTGAAGGCCACCATGGCACGGCATCCGCCGGATGCGCCGGTGTGGATCTTCGGATACGGATCGCTCATCTGGAATCCGTTGCTGCGGTTCGCGGAGCGGCGTGTCGCGCGGGCCTTCGGCGTCCATCGCGGTTTCTATCTGTGGTCGCAGGTAAACCGCGGCACGCCCGAAACGCCGGGTCTGGTGCTCGGCCTCGATCGGGGGGGACAGTGCGGCGGCGTGGTCTATCGTCTCGAACCGGTGGGACTCCAGGACGATCTGCGCCTGCTGTGGCGCCGCGAGATGGTGCTCGGGGCCTACCGTCCGCGCTGGCTCGACGTGCATACGGACGGCGGACCGGTGCGTGCCATCGCCTTCGTGGTCGATCGACGTCATGCCGCGTACTGCGGACGCCTCGACGACGAGCGGATCGTCGCGGTCGCGCTCGCGGCCCATGGCCACTACGGCGCGTGTGCCGACTATCTGCTCGAAACCGCGGCCGCGCTCGCGCAGCACGGCATCGCCGATCGCCATCTCGACCGCCTCGCAAAACGAGTGCGCGCCGCCCGCGAGGCGCGCTGACGGCTACGCGCGCACGAGATTGCGCCGGCCAAGGCGCATCAGCAGAAAACCGGCGATCGCGAGGTTGACCGCATTCCAGAGCACACCGTGCACGAAGGCCACGCGGTAGGAGCCGCTCAGGTCGAAGATCACGCCCGACATCCAGCCGCCGAAAGCCATGCCGAAGATGGTGGCCGTGATGGTCGCGCTGACGCGTGTCCCGGCTTCCTTCGGCGAGAAGTATTCGCGGATGATGATCGCGTACGAAGGGACGATGCCGCCCTGGAACAGGCCGAACATCGCCGAGATCACGTAGAGCGACACCAGCCCGTTGAACGGGATGAACAGCAGCAGCGCGAGGCCTTGCAGCGCCGAGCCCAGGATGAGCGTGCGCAGACCACCGATGCGATCGGAGATCCAGCCGAAGGTGAGCCGGCTCACGATGCCGCACGCGAGCATCACCGAGAGCATCTGCGCCCCGCGCGCCGGGCCGTACCCGAGATCGGAGCAGTACGCGACGATGTGGACCTGCGGCATCGACATCGCCACGCAGCAGGCGAAGCCCGCCACCAGCAGGAGTCCCTGCAACGAGCGCGATGTCAGCCCCAGCCCTTCGGGCGAGCCGGCGCCGCCCGTCACGGCCGCTGGCGCGTGCGCCGGCGGATGACGACGCAACGCCAGGGCGAGCGGCAGCATGGCCGCAAGACAGAAGATGCCGATCCCGAAATAGGTGTTGCGCCAACCGACCGACTCGATGAAATGCTGCACGACCGGCGGCCAGAGCGTGCCCGCGAGATAGTTGCCGCTCGCGAAGATGCCCACCGCGATGCCGCGCCGGCGCTCGAACCATTGCGAGGTGTCGGCCAGCAGCGGCGCGAAGGTGGCGGAACTGCCGACGCCGATCAGTACGCCTTGCACGATGGCGAACTGCCACAGGCTCGAGGCATTGCCGGCCACCATGTAACCGAGGGCCAGAGCCAAGGCGCCACCGATCACCGGATGCATGATCCCGCGCCGGTCCGACCACCGGCCCATCAGGATGCTGCCGAATCCGAACAGGATCATGGTGAGCGTGTACGGCAGCGATGCGTCGCCGCGCGCGACGCCGAACTCCGCCTGGACGGTCGGCAGTGCCACCACCACGGACCACATACCCACACCACCGACGGCGGATAGCATCAATGCCGCTGCCAAGCGCCACCACGCCACAGCCGAGTCCGTGACGGACCGGTCGGTCTCCTCCAACTGAACTCCTCACATCGTCGTTATCCCGGCATTCTGCACGGTTGCCCGACCATTGTGGCGGTCTCGCGAGCCAAGGTACGTCCGAGCGGCCCACGGTCTGCATCGTTCACCAAGGGATTGCGAACCTCGTGCTTGCCGCGGCCGCTCCTTCCGCGGGGATCGTGGAGTTCGACCGCCTCAGGCGTCTGCAACCCCGGGCTTGAGCCCGGCCGCCGCGCGAGCCCGCAACTTCGCGGCTATGTACGCGCTGTGCGGCACGTACAGCAGATCGGCCACCTTGCGCACCAGGTGCTGCTCCCAGGCGCTCAGTTCCGCATCGGCGAAGGCGACGCGCCAGAGCTGCTCGATCACCCGCTCCTTCTGCTCGGCGGAGAAATGACGATTGAGCAGGGAGGTGAACTGGTAAAGGTCCGCGGCCTGCCGCGCCTCCTGTTCGGCAAGGCGCATCAGCTCGTCGGCCTCGGTCCCCGACAATCCGAAACTCGCATGCACCGCGTGCAGGACGGCTTCACGCTCCGCCGGTTCGATGTCGCCGTCCATGCGGACCACTTCCACCAGCAGCGCGGCGGTCGCGACCTCGATGGAGCGACGATCGGTGCCGGGCTTCGGAGAAGTCCCGACATGCTTCTCGAAGAAATCGCGGATGGCGTCGAGCATGGATTCGCTTTGGAACTCCGGATTCAGGCCATCGCCAGGCGGCGCTTGCGGTTGGGCGGGGGGAAAGCGCGGTCGATCTCGGTGAGTTCCTCAGCCGTGAGTTCGATCGCGGCCGCGGCGAGGTTCTCGCGCAGGTGCTCCTCGCGCACCGCCTTCGGGATCGCGATCACATCCGGATGCCGCAGCACCCAGGCGAGCGCCACCTGCGCCGCCGTGGCGCCGCGCCCGGCACCGATTGCGCCGAGGGTCCGGTCCTTCGCCGCGGCGCCCTGGTCGATCGGACAATAGGCCATCAACGGCACGCGATGCCGGCGCTGCCAGGGCAGCAGATCGAACTCGACACCGCGTTCCGAAGCGGAGTAGTAGACCTGGTTCGCGGCGCAGGCGCTGCCGCCCTTCGCTCGCCACAGCTCCTCCATGTCCTCGGCGTCGAGATTGCTGACACCCCAGTGCCGGATGCGCCCTGCCGCCCGGAGCGCCTCGAACCCTTCCACGGCGGCCGACAGGGCATGCTGTCCGCGCCAGTGGAGCAGATACAGATCGATGTGCTCGATCCCGAGGCGCTTCAGGCTGCGCTCGCACGCGCTGACGACACCCTGGCGACTGGCGTTGTGCGGATACACCTTGCTCACAATGAAGAGTTCCTCACGGCGCACGATGCGGTTGCCGATCGCGTCGGCCAGAGCGGCGCCGATCACCTCTTCCGCGCCGCCCTCACCGTACATTTCCGCTGTGTCGATCAGCCGGTAGCCGGCTTCGAGTGCGAAACGGACCGCAGCGACCTCCTGCTTGCGCGCTCGCGCATTCTCACCCATGCGCCACGTCCCCAGGCCGAGGGCGGGCACCTTCGCGCCCGAGGGCAACGACACCATCTTCATGCTGGAGATTCCTCCTGGAACACGACGGTGATTCTGACAGTTTCTCTTGTGCCCTTGCAGGCCGGCCCCTACATTCGTCAGGCTCCAGTAAGATCGCGACGTCATGGCCGAACCCGACAGCTGGTCGTTTCCGCCCGAATTGCAACCGAGTGCCGGTGAACTGCGCTTCGACCTTGCGTCGGCGCTGGACGGCGTCGTCAAGCTGCGCGCCGAGATCCCCGAGGATGCCTTCACGGCTTCCATTCTCGGCACCGAGCGCTTCGGCAGCGGCGTAGTGATCCGGGAGGACGGGCTCACGCTCACGATCGGCTATCTCATCACGGAAGCCGAATCCATCTGGCTCACCAGCAATCGGGGCACGGTGGTGCCGGGGCATCCGCTTGCCTATGACTTCGCGACCGGTTTCGGGCTGATCCTGCCGCTCGGCAAGCTCGGAGTCGCGCCACTGCCGCGCGGAACTAGCGCCCAGGTCAACGTCGACGACGACGTTTTCGTCGTCGGCCATGGGGGCCGTGGACATGCCTTGCGGGCGCGGCTGCACGCCAAGCGCGAATTCGCCGGCTACTGGGAGTACCTGCTGGACGAGGCGCTCTTCACCGTGCCCGCGCACCCGCACTGGAGCGGTGCGCCGCTGGTGAGCATCGACGGGCGCGTGATCGGCATCGGCTCGTTGCTGGTGCAGGAAGAGGTGGACGGCAACACCATGCAGGGCAACATGTTCGTGCCCGTGGACCTGCTTGCACCGATTCTCGACGATCTCGTGAACACCGGACGCTCGTCGCTACCGTCGCGCCCATGGCTCGGGATGTATACGCAGGAGGCCGACAATCAGCTGGTGGTCGCGGGCCTCGCCGACAACGGTCCGGCACAACGCGCCGGCATGCGCGCCGGCGATATCGTGACCGAGGTGGCCGGAGAGCGCGTCGTGTCGCTCGCCGACATGTTGCGCAAGATCTGGCGGCTCGGCCCGGCGGGCACCGAAGTCGCGCTCACCCTGAGCCGCGACGGCAACTTGAGCCGGATGCGGGTGCAATCGGGCGACCGCAGCGACTTTCTCAAGAAACCGCGCCTCCACTGAAGGGGCGTTGTGCTCCGCGCGGAAGGGTGAGCGCGGCGCCGTGCGCTACCATGCGCGCAGGACTGAAGTTCAATGGAGGGGGAGAAGCATGACCGCATCAGGAAAAGTCGCCGTCGTCACCGGCGCCGGCACGGGCATCGGCAAGGCCGTCGCCGTCACCCTGCTGAAGAACGGCTATCGGGTCGCACTGGCCGGCCGGCGGCCGGAGCCGCTGGCCGAGGCCATCGCGGAATCCGGCGCCGCCGCGGATCGCGCGCTCGCGGTCCCTACCGACGTCACCCAGCCCGATTCGGTGAACGCGCTCTTCGCGAAAGTGAAGGCGACGTGGGGCCGGGTGGATGTCCTGTTCAATAACGCCGGCGTGAGCGCGCCGGGCGTGCTGCTGGAAGACCTCACGTTCGAGCAATGGAAGAACGTGGTCGACATCAATCTGACCGGCCCCTTCCTGTGCACGCAGGCGGCGTTCCGCATCATGAAGGAGCAGAACCCGCAGGGCGGACGGATCATCAACAACGGCTCGATCTCGGCCCATGCGCCGCGGCCGAACTCGGCGCCCTACACGTCGACCAAGCATGCGATCACGGGCCTCACCAAGTCCACCGCGCTGGACGGCCGCAAGTACAACATCGCCGCCGGCCAGATCGACATCGGCAATGCCGCCACTGCGATGATCGCGCGCGCTGCGAAAGGCGTCCCTCAAGCCAACGGTGAGATCGCGGTGGAGCCGCTGATGGACGTGCAGCACGTCGCGGATTCGGTGCTGCTGATGGCGAACCTGCCGCTCGAGTCGAACGTGCTCACCATGACGGTGATGGCGACCAAGATGCCGTTCGTGGGTCGAGGGTAAGATCGAGGAGGAGTTTTCCCCCATCCCAGCCTTCCCCCGCCTGCGACGGGGGAAGGAGTGCCTCCGATCGGCATATCGCGAACAGCAGGCACTCCTTCCCCCACGCACATGCGTGGGGGAAGGTTGGGATGGGGGCCGCTGCAACCCTTTTCAGGACGCGTCGATCACCGCCGCTGCAACAACCCGCTGATCCGATCCGCCGCGGCGCGCAGCGGCGGCAGGAACTTCTTCACCATCTGGGCGGCCGGCGTGCGGTTCGCCTGGCCGCTGATGTTCATAGCCGCGATGATCCGGCCGTTGCGATCGCGGATCGGCGCGCTGATGGAGACCAGGCCCTCCTCGAGTTCCTGGTTGACCATGGCCCACCCCTTCTCGCGGACTTCGCAGATCAGCTTCTTCAGTTCCGCGCGATCGGTCACGGTGCGATCGGTGCGCGGCCGCAGATCGGATTTGCGCAGGACCGCGTCGATCTCAGCATCGGTCAGTCCGGCCAGCAGCACGCGGCCCATCGACGTGCAGAACGCCGGCAGCCGACTGCCGAGCCCGAGGCTGATGGTCATGATCTTCGACGTGGGGATGCGCAGGACGTAGACGATGTCCGCGTTGTCGAGCACGGAAGCGGAACACGACTCGTGCACCTCGTTGACGAGCTCCTCCATGATCGGCTCCGCGAGATTCCAGAACGGCATGGACGACAGGTAGGCGAAGCCCAGATCGAGGATGCGCGCCGTCAACCGGAACTGGCGGCCGTCCAGCGCCACGTAGCCGAGCTGCACCAGGGTCAGCAGGATGCGCCGCGCGCCCGCACGCGTGAGACCGGCGGCATCGGCCACTTCCGACAGCGTCATGCTCGGCCGGTCGGCATTGAATGCGCGGATCACCGCGAGGCCGCGCGCAAACGACTGCACGTAGCCGTCGCCCGGCCGCGGATCGCCTTCGCCGCCTTCCTCGAGTTCGGCCGCCCGGCCTTCGCCCGTTTCCATCATGTCCCCTCACCCGCAGGCGTCGCGACACCCGCCAAAAGTTCTAATTACGAACATGTGTTCTCTAATCGAAAAACAGCTTGACAGGCATTTTTGCGCCTGCCTAGACTGCGTTCAAATAAAGAACAGCCGTTCGGAATGCGAACTCTGCACCAATTCGCGGCCGATGGCGATGCCGTGATCGCGGTCGGCGTGGTGGCCGGCCAGACCGAAAACGCCCCGGGCGTACGAGTCCGGGATCGATGGGGAGGAAACGCCAGCATGTCGCAATACACCACCGTCTTCGGGTCCCTGAAGCAGTTCGAGAAGGGGAAGTTGAGCATCATCAACGACAACCCGAAGTACTACTGCTATTCGAACGTGTTCGAGGTCGCCTCGAAGTCGAAGCCGTGGGAGAAGGTCGCGGTCGCGAAGAACTTCGAGTACGTGATCGAGACCATTCGCGCCGAAGGAACCTCCGACTGGTTCACGGCCGGTCATGACGAGTTCGTGGTCGTGCTGGACGGCGAGGTCACCGTGTCCTTCGTGGAACTCGCGGATGCTTCAGTGCCCGCCGGCAAGGACGGCACCGTGAAGCTGTCCGGTGCGCCGTCGGGTCGCAAGATGGGCCGCATTCATCTCAAACGCGGCCATCAGGCATTGCTGCCCAAGGGTGCCGCCTACCAGTTCACCGCGGCCAGGCCGTCGGTGATGATCCAGCAGACCATCGCCGGCGATCTCACGGTCCAGAAGTGGGCCGAGATCTGCGCGCACTGATCGGAGCAATCAACCATGGCCATGCTCGAAACCGCTGCAAAACCTGCCGCCCGTCCGCAGCCCGCCGTCCAGGCGAGCGAGCCCGATGCGAAGACCGGCTTCCGCCAGTTCGATCTGGGCAAGTTCCATTTCCAGCGCGACGAGTACTTCGTCACCGTCACCTGGCCCACGAAGCAGGGGCCGATGCAGCATCGCATGTCCGCCGATGCCTTCCTGCGCGCGCTGATGCGCGACGTCGCATGGGGCTTCTTCTACGGCCTCGTCAACTTCGACGGCATGTTCGGCAGCCGCAACCTGTACGGCCGCGTGGAGTTCTTCGCCGGTCGCTACAACCCGGCGTACCACCAGGCCGGTCTTTCCTACGTCGAGGAGTTCGACTCGCCGATCGCCATGGCGACCTGCAAGGCGATCCTGAAGGACTGGTGCAACGCCGGCTTCGATCCGTTCGCCGCACCGGAGGAGACCGGCAAGACGTGGGCCGGTACCAAGAGCGGGGACAACCTCGAAGCGATCGAGCGCTCGCGCGTCGCGACCAAGCGCATGCCCGGCCTGCCGGGGGATTCGCCGCTGCGCGATGATCTCCCGGTGAATCGCGCCTTCGCCGACGTGGCTCAGGACGAACCGGTGATCGAAGTCGAGCCCGGCTTCGAAGGCAAGCTGCACGGCTTCAACCTGTTCAAGTACCTCAGCCGGTCCGACGTCACGTGGAATCCGTCGGTCACTTCGGTGTGCCGCGAATCGCTGTACTGTCCGACCACCGAGGAGTACATCCTGCCGATCATCCACGGCAACGATCGCGTGGAGTGGTTCATCCAGCTCTCCGACGAGATCGAGTGGGACGTCTCGGACAAGGAAACCGGCAAGCCGCGCGCGCGCGTGCTGATGAAAGCCGGCGACGTCGCCGCGATGCCGGCCGACATCCGTCACCAGGGCTTCGCCACCAAGCGTTCGATGCTGCTGGTGTGGGAGAACGCGCGGATGGACCTGCCCCAGCTCTACGAGAGCGGGAAGCTCAAGCCCTACCCGGTCGAGTTCTAGGCGACCGCGCAAGCTCAGGAGGAACGGACCGCACGGCTTCGAGCGGTCCGGACGCCCTCCCTCACCCCATGAACGCCCCGATGGAACTGCCGAACCCCGTGCCGCACTGGACCGAGCGCCCCTTCGCGCCGGCGGCGGGCACGGTGTTGTGCGCACTCGAGCACGTGCCGGACGGCGGCGCGCGCGAGTTCAACTTCGGCGAAGGGCACGACACGTTCCGGCTGGTGGTGCTGCGTTCCGGCGACGCGGTGTGGGGTTATCTCAACAAGTGCCCGCACTTCGGCGTCCCGCTCAACGTGGCCCCCGATCGCTTCACGCTGTTCGAGCACAGCTACCTCTATTGCTCGGTGCACTGCGCGACGTTCCGCTTCGAAGATGGCTACTGCGAGGATGGTCCCTGCGAGGGTGACTCTCTGTTGGCGGTGCCGCTCACGATCGAGGACGGCCGCGTGCGCATCGCGGACTGAACGAACCATGGAAATCCAGGACAAGCTCTTCATCGCCGGCAAGTTCGTTCCCGCCGAGGACGGTGCGACGCTCGCGACGGTCAACCCGCACGACAACAGCACGCTCGCCGAAGTCGCCATGGCGGGCAAGGCCGACATCGACAAGGCCGTCGCCGCCGCCAAAGCCGCATTCCCGAAGTGGAGCCGCATGGCGGCGATGGATCGCGGCCGGCTCATCCTCAAGCTCGCCGACAGGATCGAGGAGAAGGCCGAGGAACTGGCGCTGCTCGAATCGCTCGACACCGGCCACCCGCTGCGCGATACCCGCGGCCTCGACGTGCCGCGGACCGCGGTGACGTTCCGCTATTTCGGCGGCATGGCCGACAAGCTGGAAGGTTCCGTGATTCCGGTGGAAGCGGGCTTCCTCAACTACATGCTGCGCGAGCCGCTCGGCGTGGTGGGGCAGGTGGTGCCGTGGAATTTTCCGCTCATGTTCACGAGCTGGAAGATGGCTCCGGCGCTCGCGGCCGGCAACTGCGTGGTGATGAAGCCGGCGGAGCTCACGCCGCTGTCCAGTCTCAAGATCGCGCAGCTGATGGCGGAAGTGGGCTTTCCCGAGGGCGTGGTCAACATCGTGCCGGGACTCGGTCAAGTCGCGGGCCAATACATCGCCGAGCATCCCGAGATCGCCAAGATCGCGTTCACCGGCTCCACTGCCGTGGGTAGGCGCATCGTGCAGGCCTCGGCCGGCAACCTGAAGAAGGTGCAACTCGAGTTGGGCGGCAAGGGTGCGAACATCGTGTTCGAGGATGCGTTCATTCCTGCTGCGGTCGGCGGTGCCGCCTTCGCGATCTTCCACAACCAGGGCCAGGCTTGCATCGCCGGCTCGCGCCTGGTGCTGCACGAGAAAATCGCCGATGAGTTCCTGGAGAAGTTCATCGGGCTGGCGAAGTCCATCAAGCTCGGCAATCCGGTGGAGCCGGGCACCGAGATGGGTCCGCTCACGTCGACCGGGCATCGCGATCGCGTGCTGTCATACGTACAGGTGGCGCAGGAGCAGGGCGGGCAGGTGCTGCTCGGCGGCAAGCCGCCCGCGCGCGCCGAGCTGTCGAAAGGCTGCTACGTCGAACCGACCATCGTGCGCGCGAAGCCGACCGATCGCGTGTCGCAGGAGGAAGTGTTCGGGCCGTTCGTGACCGTCACGACGTTCAAGACCGACGAGGAAGCGCTGGCCATCGCGAACGGCACCGAGTATGGGCTGGGCGGCGGGTTGTGGACGACGAACCTGCAGCGTGCGCACAAGTTCGCGAGAGAGATGAAAAGCGGGATGGTGTGGATCAACTGCTACAAGCGGGTGAACCCTGCGTCACCGTTCGGCGGGACCGGGAGTTCCGGATACGGGCGGGAGATGGGGTTCGAAGTGATGCGGGAGTACACCCAGGCGAAGAGCGTCTGGGTGAATGTGGATGCGCAGATTCCGCCTTACTACCCGCGATGACGCCTGATATCGCCTGCCCCCATCCCAACCTTCCCCCACCTGCGGTGGGGGAAGGGGCGTACATCCCCTCCCCCGGCTCTGCCGGGGGAGGGCTAGGGTGGGGGCAACGCGGCCCGGCAAGACAAACAGGACTCTCGCACCCATGATCGACAAAACCGTCCCATCCCTCGACGCCGCCGTCGCCGATGTCTTCGACGGCGCCACCGTCATGATCGGCGGCTTCGGTGCCGCGGGGCAGCCTGCCGAGCTGATCGACGCACTCATCGTGCAGGGCGCCAAGGACCTCACCATCGTCAACAACAACGCCGGCAACGGCGAGGTCGGCCTCGCGGCACTGCTCAAGGCGCGCCGGGTGCGCAAGATCATCTGTTCGTTCCCGCGTCAGGTGGACTCGCAGGTCTTCGACGGGCTTTACCGCGCCGGCGACATCGAGCTCGAACTGGTACCGCAGGGCAATCTCGCGGAGCGCATTCGCGCGGCCGGTGCGGGCATCGGCGCGTTCTT
This sequence comes from Burkholderiales bacterium, assembly GCA_019745565.1. GTDB lineage: Bacteria > Pseudomonadota > Gammaproteobacteria > Burkholderiales. Next base: position 21,603 of record JAIESW010000024.1, on the reverse strand, counting down.
CACGCCGACGGGCTACGGCACGCAACTCGCCGAAGGCAAGGAGACCCGCATCATCGATGGGCGTCCCTACGTGCTTGAGTACCCGATCCACGCGGACTTCGCACTGATCAAGGCACTGAAGGGCGATCGCTGGGGCAACCTCGTGTATCGCAAGACCGCGCGCAACTTCGGTCCGATCATGGCCAGCGCGGCGAAGTGCGCCATCGCGCAGGTATCGGAAGTGGTACCGCTCGGCGCACTCGATCCCGAAACCGTGATCACGCCCGGCATCTTCGTGCAACGGGTCGTGCAGGTGGCCGCGCCGTCCGGCGCCCGCGCTGTCGCGTGACTTCCCGCGGAGAAGGAGCAACGACATGAAGCGACTCACTCGTGATCAGATCGCCGCCCGCGTCGCGCGCGACATCCGCGAAGGTGCCTACGTGAATCTCGGCATCGGCCTGCCGACGCTGGTGGCCAACCACCTCCCGAAGGATCGCGAGATCTTCCTGCACAGCGAAAACGGTCTGCTCGGCATGGGCCCCGCGCCGGCCGAAGGCGAGGAGGACCCGGATCTCATCAACGCCGGCAAGCAGCCGGTCACGCTGCTCACCGGCGGCTGCTATTTCCACCACGGCGACTCGTTCGCGATGATGCGCGGCGGCCATCTGGACGTCTGCGTGCTCGGCGCGTTCCAGGTATCGGTGACCGGCGATCTCGCCAACTGGCACACGGGCGGCCCCGACGCCATTCCCGCGGTCGGCGGCGCGATGGACCTCGCCATCGGCGCGAAGCAGGTCTACGTGATGATGGAGCACCAGACCAAGAGCGGCGAGAGCAAGATCGTCGAGCGCTGCACCTATCCGCTGACCGGCATCGGCTGCGTCAATCGCATCTACACCGACCTCGCGGTGATCGACGTCACGCCTCAAGGGCTGAAGGTGGTGGAGTGCGTCGACGGCCTCCCGTTCGACGAATTGCAACGCCTGACGGGCGTGCCGCTGCTGCACGCTTCCGAAGCGCTGCCTGCGTGAGCCCCTTCGTCTTCCAGGCGCGCATCCCGCGCGTCGTGTTCGGTGCCGGCTGCCTGCAGCAACTCGAGCGCGAGGTGGATCTGCTCGGTGCCAAGCGCGCGCTGGTGCTTTCCACGCCCGAGCAACGCGTGTCCGCGGAGATGATCGCGGAGCGCCTCGGCACCCGCTGCGCCGGCGTGTTCGACCGCGCCGTGATGCACGTGCCGATCGAGACCGCCCGCGCCGCGCGCGCGGAAGCCACGAAAGTCGGCGCCGATTGCGCCGTCGCCATCGGCGGCGGCTCCACCACGGGCCTGGGCAAGGCGATCGCGCTGGAATCGACGCTGCCGATTCTCGCCATTCCCACCACCTATGCCGGCTCGGAGATGACGCCGATCTGGGGCATCACCGAAGGCGGGGTCAAGAAGACCGGGCGCGATCCGCGTGTGCTGCCGCAGACGGTGATCTACGACCCGAATCTCACCCTCGGACTCCCGGTGGGTCTGTCCGTGACGAGCGGCATCAACGCGATCGCCCACGCCGCCGAAGGTCTCTATGCGCAGGATGCGGACCCGATCCACTCGCTGCTCGCTGAGGAAGGCATCCGCGCGCTCGCGACGGGTCTGCCACGGGTCGTCGCGTCGCCAGGCGATAGCGATGCTCGCAGCCACTGCCTGTACGGCGCCTGGCTGTGCGGCGCCGTGTTGGGGTCGGTCGGCATGTCGCTGCACCACAAGCTGTGTCACACGCTGGGTGGCACTTTCAATCTGCCCCATGCCGAAACCCACACCATCGTGCTGCCGCACGCGCTCGCCTACAACGCGCCCGCTGCCTCGGAAGCGATGACACGGATCGTCGCGGCAATGGGCAACGAGTCGAGCGCGGCCCGCGGCGTCTTCGATCTGGCGCAACGCCTCGGTGCACCGACGGCGCTCAAGGACATCGGCATGCCCGCGGACGGTCTGGACCGCGCCGCCGAGCTCGCCACCACCAACGTTTACTGGAATCCGCGCCCGATCGAACGCGGCGCCATCCGCCAGCTGCTGCAAGACGCCTGGGAGGGCAAGCGTCCGAACTGACTCGCCGCAACGAGAGAAGCCTTGTCACCGCAACAAGAGCAGTCACAACCAGAAGGAGGAGCAACAGACATGAGCAACCCAAGCTTCCAGCGCCGTCGCGCGCTGATCCAGGCCGGCGGGATCGCCGCCGGCGCCGCAGCACTCGGCATGCCGAACCTCGTGTTCGCGGACGTGAAGGAGATCAAGATCGGCTTCGTGTCGCCGCAGACCGGCCCGCTCGCACCCTTCGGCGAAGCCGACAAGTTCACGATCGAACAGATGAACAAGCTGTTCGGCGGCGGCCTCGATCTCGGCGGCAAGAGGGTACCGGTCAGGATCATCCAGAAGGACAGCCAGTCCAACCCGAACCGCGCCGGCGAAGTGGCGAACGACCTCATCCTCAAGGACAAGGTCCACCTGATGCTGGTCTCGTCCACGCCCGAAACCGCGAACCCGGTGTCGGACGCGTGCGAACTGAACGAGATCCCGTGCATCTCCACCGTCGTGCCGTGGCAGCCGTGGTTCTTCGGCCGCAAGGGCGATCCGGCCAAGGGCTTCACCTGGACCTATCACATCTTCTGGGGTCTCGAGGACGTCATCGCCAACTTCCTCGCCGGCTGGAACTCGGTGCCGACCAACAAGAAAGTGGGCGGCCTGTTCCCCAACGACGGCGACGGCAACGCGTGGGGCGACAAGGAGCGCGGCTTCCCCGGACCGCTGTCGAAGGAGGGCTACAGCCTCACCGACCCGGGCCGCTTCCAGAACATGAACAACGACTTCTCCGCGCAGATCGCGGCGTTCAAGAAGGACAACGTCGAGATCGTCACAGGCGTCGTGATCCCGCCGGATGCGAAGACCTTCCTCACCCAGGCGAAGCAGCAGGGCTTCAAGCCCAAGGTGGTGACGCTCGGCAAGGCGCTGCTGTTCCCCGCCGCCATCGAGGCACTCGGCGATCTCGGCGACGGACTCACCACGGAAGTATGGTGGTCACCGTCGCATCCGTTCACCTCTTCGCTCACGAAGCAAAGTGCGAAGGCACTCGCCGATTCCTATGAAGGCGCGACCAAGAAGCAGTGGACCCAGCCGATCGGGTTCGCGCACGCGCTGTTCGAGGTAGCCGTGGACGCATTGAAGCGCGCCAAGGATCCCGGTGATGCCGCGTCGCTGCGCGACGCAGTCGCCGCGACCAACCTGAAGACCGTAGTCGGCGACGTGAAGTGGGGCGGCGGGGGCCCGTTCAAGAACGTGAGCAAGACGCCGCTCGTGCTGGGGCAGTGGGTCAAGGGGACGAAGAACAAGTACGACCTTGTGATCGTCAACAACTCCCAGGCACCGGCCATTCCGGCAGGCGGGAAGATGAAGCTGATGTAACGGCAGCGGCCTGCGCCGCGGGCTCAGATCCCGCGCGCAGGCCCCCGAGAGATCGGCGGAGGGCGAACGACTCGCTCCGCGCCACAACGATCCAGGAGACCCGGATGTCCGCGATACTCGCGCTCGACAGCGTGAGCAAGAGCTTCGGCGCACTCAAGGTCACCGACAACATCACGTTGGCGGTCGACCACGGCGAGACGCTCGGCATCCTCGGTCCCAACGGCGCCGGCAAGACGACGCTGTTCAACCTGATCAGCGGTGATGTGCGCACCGACGCCGGCCGCGTATCGTTCGACGGTCGTGACGTGAGCCGCGAGCCGCCGCACCGCCGCTGCCGCCTCGGCATCGGCCGCTCGTACCAGATCCCGCAGCCTTTCGGCGCGATGACGGTGTTCGAGAACCTGGTGGCCGCCGCGTCCTTCGGGTCGCAGCGACCCGAGAAGGACACCTACGATCGCGCCGTCGAGATCCTGCGCGAGACCGGACTGCTGTCGAAGGCGAACCGTCTCGCCGGCAGCCTCACGTTGCTGGACCGCAAGCGCCTCGAACTGGCGCGCGCGCTCTCGACCAGCCCCAAGGTTCTACTGCTCGACGAGATCGCCGGCGGCCTGACCGAGCACGAAGCGAAGGAACTGGTGGAGGAGATCCATCGCATCAAGGCCCAGGGCGTCACGATGGTCTGGATCGAGCACGTGGTGCACGCGCTGCTCGCAGTCGCGGACCGGTTGTTCGTCATCAATTTCGGCCAGAAGCTTGCGGAAGGGGAACCGGAAGCCGTGATGAATGACGCCGAAGTGCGGCGCGTCTACATGGGTCTGGAAGCATGACCGCTCCGCTGCTGGCCACCCGGGGCCTGGAAAGCTTCTACGGAGACTTCCAGGCGCTGTTCGGCGTCGACTTCGAGATCGCCCAGGGCGAGATCGTTGCGATCATCGGCGCGAACGGTGCCGGCAAGTCCACCTTCCTCAAGACCGTGGCCGGCCTGCTGAAGGCGAAGCGCGATGCCGTGATGTTCGAAGGCGAAGCGATCGGCGGCCTGCCCGCAGGCAGGATCGTGCAGCGCGGCGTGGCGCTGGTGCCGGAAGGCCGCCGTCTGTTCCCGAGCCTGAGCGTGGAAGAGAACCTGCTGATGGGTGCGTATGCCAAGCGCACCGGGCCGTGGAACCTCGAGACCGTGTTCGGGCTGTTCCCCATCCTCAAGGAGAAGCGGCGCAATCCCGGCACGGCGTTGTCCGGTGGACAACAGCAGATGGTGGCGATCGGGCGTGCACTGATGAGCAACCCGAAGCTGCTCATCTGCGACGAGATCTCGCTGGGCCTCGCACCGATCGTGGTGAAGGAGATCTACGACACGCTGCCGGCGGTGTGCTCGGGAGGCTTGACCGTGATCATCGTGGAACAGGACGTGAGCGTGGCGCAGCGGGTGTCGAACCGGTTGTACTGCCTGCAGGAGGGGCGGGTGACTCTGTCGGGTTCCTCGCAAGCCTTGAGTCGCGAGCAGATCTCGCAGGCTTACTTCGGGGTGTAGGCCATGGACAAGCTGAAGACACAGAACGCGGCGGAACCCCCGCACTGCGAGACCAGCCACCGTTGGCCCAAGCACGAGGCTTTCGCCTTGGCATTCCGCCGCGTTGAGCGCTTTCCTTTGGGATGTGTCTCGCGCGGCATAGGTAACAAGGTCCTCGCATGACCGCGTGGCTCGACACCATCGTCCAAGGCGTCCTCCTCGGCGGGTTGTACGCGCTCTTCGCCATGGGTCAATCGCTCATCTTCGGCGTCATGCGCCTCACCAACACCGCGCACGGCGACTTCATCATCCTCGCTGCCTTCGGTGCCTTCTCCCTGGCCCTCGCGCTCGGACTTCCGCCGGCCGCTGCGCCGTGGATCGCCATGGGCGTCCTGCTCCCGATCGCCTTCGCCGCCGGCTACGGCCTCCAGCGCTTCGTGCTCAACGGCACGCTCGGCAAGGATCCGCTGCCCTCGCTCGTCGTCACCTTCGGCCTCGCGATCGTCATCCAGAACGTCCTGCAGGAGGTCTACAGCGCCGACCCACGCTCCATCGACTCGGGCGGACTCAACATCGCGAGCGTCGAGATCGGCGGCGGACTCGCGGTCGGCACGCTGCCCCTGCTCATCTTCGGCGTCGCCGTGGTCATGGCGGTCGCCATGCAATGGCTGTTCGGCCGCACGGCATTGGGTCGTGCCTTTCGTGCGGTCAGCGACGATCGCGATGCCGCCGAGCTGATGGGCCTCGATCATCGACACGTCTACGCGCTCGCCACGGGGATTGCCTTTGCGCTCGTGGCGATCGCGGGAACGCTGCACGGCATGAAGACGACGGTTTCGCCTTCCGACGGCCCGGCACTCCTGTTGTACGCGTTCGAGGCCGTGATCATCGGCGGCATGGGTTCGTTCTACGGCACCTTCGCCGGCGGCGTGATACTCGGCGTCACCCAGGCGATCGGCTTCCGCATCGACCCGGGCTGGGGCATCTGGGCGGGCCATGTGGTGTTCCTCGCGATGCTGCTGTTCCGACCCTCGGGCCTGTTCCCGAAGACGCGATGACCACGAACGCACCCGCCATCGCCTTCGAGGTCTCGCGCGCCACGCGTGCGAGCCGCACGGGCGGTGCGTTGGCCGCGGTGTTCGTCGTCTTCCTCGCCACCTTTCCCTGGTGGGCCGATCACGGCTGGATGCGCGAGTTCAACGAGATGGCCTGCTATCTCATCTTCGCCATGATGTGGAACCTCTTGGCCGGCTACGGCGGCATGGTGTCCATCGGCCAGCAGGCGTTTCTGGGCCTCGGCGGCTACGCACTGGTGGTGATGGGCAACTTCATGGGCGTGAATCCGTTCGTCGCGGTACCGATCGCGGCGGTGCTCACGATGTTGGTGGCCATTCCGGTCTCGAAGATCGCCTTCCGGCTGCAGGGCGGCTACTTCGCCATCGGCACCTGGGTGATCGCGGAGGTGTTCCGCCTGTCCATCGCCAACGTCTCCGCGGTGGGCGGCGGTTCCGGCACCAGCCTCACGGCGCTGCGTGGTATCGAAAAGGCCACGCGCGTGTCGGTCACGTTCTGGTTGTGTCTCATCTCGGCGGTGGCGTCGGTGGCCCTGGTCTACTGGTTCCTGCGTTCGCGCCAGGGCCTCGCGCTGCTCGCCATCCGCGACAGCGAGATCGCCTCCGAAAGCCAGGGGGTCAACGTGCGCGCGACGAAGCTCGGCGTGTACGTGGTTGCCGCCTTCGGCGCCGGGCTCGCGGGCGCGCTCTACTTCCTCGGCAACCTGCGCATCTCGCCGGACGCGGCGTTCACCGTGAACTGGACCGCCTTCACCATCTTCATCGTGATGATCGGCGGCATCGGCACGATCGAGGGGCCCATCGTCGGCGTCGTGCTGTTCTGGCTGCTCAACAAGTATTTCTCCGAGTACGGCACCTGGTACCTCGTGGGCTTGGGCCTGCTCGCCATCGTCGTCACGATCCGCTTTCCGCGCGGGCTGTGGGGCTACGTATCCCACCGCTTCGACCTCCATTTCTTCCCCGTGCAGCGCCGCCTGGTGCTGCGTGAACCACCCAAGGACTGAACCATGCCGGAAGCCTTCATCTGCGCTGCAGTGCGCACCCCCATCGGCCGTTACGGCGGCTCGCTCTCGTCGGTGCGCCCGGATGACCTCGGTGCGGTTCCGCTCAAGGCGTTGATGGAGCGCTACGGCAACGTCGACTGGAGCGCCGTGGACGATGTGGTGTTCGGGTGCGCCAACCAAGCCGGCGAGGACAACCGCAATGTGGCGCGCATGGCGCTGCTGCTGGCCGGACTGCCGAAGGAGATTCCGGCCAGCACCATCAATCGCTTGTGCGGGTCGGGCATGGATGCGGTAGGTATCGCTGCACGCGCGATCAAGGCAGGCGAAGCCGAGCTGATCATCGCCGGCGGCGTCGAGAGCATGTCGCGCGCCCCCTTCGTCATGCCGAAGGCGGACAACGCCTTCTCGCGCACCACCGCGGTGTACGACACCACCATCGGCTGGCGTTTCGTCAATCCGACGATGAAGCAGATGTACGGGGTCGATTCGATGCCCGAAACCGCGGAGAACGTCGCGGCCGACTTCGGGGTATCGCGCGCCGACCAGGATGCGTTCGGATTGCGTTCCCAGGCCCGCGCGTCCGCCGCCCAGAAGAACGGCCGGCTGGCGCAGGAGATCGTGCCGGTGACCATCCCGGCGAAGAAGGGTGATCCGGTGGTCGTGAGCCAGGACGAGCACCCGCGCGAAACCTCCATGGAAGCACTCGCGAAGCTGAAGCCGATCGTGAAACCGGACGGCACCGTGACCGCAGGCAACGCCTCGGGTGTAAACGACGGCGCCTGCGCCCTGATCCTCGCCAGCGAGGCCGCGGCGAAGAAGCACGGCCTCACACCGCTCGCTCGCGTGGTCGGCGTCGCCACCGCCGGCTGCGCACCGCGCATCATGGGCATCGGGCCGGTGCCGGCCTCGCAGAAGCTGTTCGCGCGCCTCGGGCTCAAGCAGGAACAGCTCGACGTGATCGAGTTGAACGAAGCCTTCGCGGCACAGGGTCTCGCGGTGCTGCGGCAACTCGGCATCGCGGATGACGACCCGCGCGTGAATCCCAACGGCGGGGCCATCGCCCTGGGCCACCCGCTCGGCATGAGCGGCGCACGCCTGGTCGCGACCGCCACCCACGAACTGCAGCACCGCAAGCTGCGCTATGCGCTGACGACCATGTGCATCGGCGTCGGCCAGGGCATCGCGGCGGTGCTGGAGCGCGTTTGAAGTTCCAAGACGGCGAACGGCACATCAGTGCCCCGTACCAGACCGTCCCATTCAACCTGAGTCGTTCAACCAGAGATCACAAGGGGAGAGGAACATGTCCGGCAAGGAGATCGAGCAGCAGGCAGACAAGGCAAGACGCGGTTTTCTGAAGGCGGCGACCGCGGGGACTGCGGCAGCCACGTTCGGCACGGTTACGCTGAGTGCGAAGGAAGCGCTGGCCGCGACCTTCGATCAGGAGTTCGACATCGTCGTCTGCGGCGGCGGCGGTGCAGGACTGCCGGTGGCGCTGTTCTCGCGCTGGCTCGGGAACAAGGTCGCGGTGTACGAGAAGGCCGCGACGCTGGGCGGCACGTCGTTCAAGGCCGCATACTGGTACTGGGTCCCGAACAATGCCGCGATGCAGAAGGCGGGCATCCCCGACTCCAAGGAGCACTTCCTCCGCTACGTCGCACGGCTGTCCCAGCCCCAGAGCTTCGATCCGAACGCTCCCAAGCTCGGTCTTTCCGACTGGGAGTACGCCATGTGCGAGGCGATCTACGACAGCTCTTCGGTAGGCACCGAGCTGCTGTCCGAGAAGGGCGCGCTGCCCTACCGCCACGTGGCCCCGGTGCCGGACTACTTCGCGGAGATGGAGACTATCGGTGCCACCGGGCGCGTGCTGTTCCCCAAAGACGGAGCACCCTCGATGTCCGACGGCGGTCAGGTGGCGACGCGCACGCTGTCCACGGCGTGCCGCCGCGACGGGGTCACGGTGCGCACCAGCCATCGGGTGCAGAAGGTCATTCTCAACGACAAGCGCGAAGTGATCGGCGTAGAGGTGAAGAACGACGACGGCGTGCTGCGCGTGAAGGCGCGCAAGGCCGTGATCTTCGCCACCGGCGGCTTCACCCACGATCCCGAGCTGCGCAAGAACTTCCTGTCCATCCCGGCCTACGGCGGCTGCGCGGCCATGACGAACGAGGGCGACTTCATCCGCATCTCCAGCACGCTCGGCGTGCAGCTGCGCAACATGAACTACGCCTGGATGTGTCCCATCTCGTTCGAGAAGGCGATCGCCAAGGATCCGTCGATGATCGGCTGCTTCTCGGTGGCCGGCGACTCGATGATCTTCGTCGACAAGAACGGCAAGCGCGTGGTGAACGAGAAGCTGCACTACAACGAGCTCGCGCAGAAGTTCTTCGAGTGGGACGGGGCCAACGCCCAGTTCCCCTATCTCATCCTCACCTCCATCTGGGATCAGCGCGCCCAGGACCATTCCGCGAGTCACGAGTACGGCCGCCTGATCGTGCCGCCGGGCTCCGACGACCGTCACGTCATCAAGGGCGCGACACTCGAGGAGCTGGCGGCGAACATCGATGCACGTCTGCAGAAGTACGCGAGCCACAACGGCGGCATGCGCATCTCCGCCGACTATGTGCAGAACCTCAAGGCCACCATCAAGCGCTTCAACGAGTTCGCCGCCAACGGCAAGGATCTCGACTTCCATCGCGGCGAGCGCGGCGTGGATCTGCTGTTCAACGGCAACGTGAAGGAGGAGCCGAACCGGAAGAACCCCACCATGTGGCCCCTCAGCGACAAGGGGCCGTACTACGCGGCCTTCGTGACCGGCGGCACGCTCGACACCAAGGGCGGGCCGAAGACCAATCCGGAGGGGCAGGTGCTCGACATCGAGGACAAGCCGATCCCCGGCCTGTACGGCGTCGGCAACTGCGTCGCGTCGGCGTCCGGCCGTGCCTACTGGGCCGGCGGCGGCACGCTCGGGCCGATCATCGGCTTCGCGTATCGCGCCGCCAATGCCGCGAACAAGGAACCGGTGCGCGGTTGATGTCGATCGGGACCGGCCGGACCCGGCCGGTCCCTTCACCCCATCAGGATGTGGAGAGAAACGTCATGAAGTCGAACCTCATCACGGGCGGCCTGATCGCGGCCGCCTTCTGCAGTGCGCCCGCGCTCGCCGCCGATGATCTGGCGGCCGCGAAGGAACTGGTCATCCGCCAGTGCAGCCAGTGCCACACGTTCGAGAAGGGCGAGAAGCACGGGCAGGGTCCGAACCTGTTCGGGTTGATCGGCCGCCCCGCCGCAGCCGTGGACGGATTCGTGTTCTCCGACGGCATCAAGGAAGCGCTGAAGGGCAAGACGTGGACCGTGGAACTGCTCGACCAGTGGCTCACCGACACGCTCGCCGTGGCCCCGAAGGCACAGATGGTCTACTTCCAGGACGAGGAGCGGGTCCGCGCGAAGCTGATCCGCTACCTCGAATCGTTGAAGTAGAGTCGCTCTCACCCTTTCCCGGAGACCCGCCATGGGCAGTTCGCTGGAACAGACATTGACCGACGCCGTCCTCGCCCGCATCGAGGGCCAGGCGGACGAGCGCTTCCGGCAGATCATGACGAGCCTCATCCGTCATCTGCATGCGTTCGTGCGTGAGACCGAACTGACCGAGGCCGAGTGGTTCGCGGGCATCCAGTTCCTCACCGCGACCGGACAGAAGTGCGACGACAAGCGCCAGGAGTACATCCTGCTGTCCGACACGCTCGGCGTCTCGATGCTGGTGGACGCGATCAACCATCGCAAGCCCGGCGGTGCTACCGAAACCACGGTGCTCGGGCCCTTCTACGTGGCCGGCTCGAAGCAACTGCCGATGTGGGCCGACATCGCCGAGGGTCTGCCGGGTATGCCGGCGTACGTGCATGGACGCGTGCTCGACGTGGACGGCAAGCCGATCGAGGGCGCCGAACTGGACGTGTGGCAAAACGATTCCGAAGGCTTCTACGACGTGCAGCGTCCCGGCGCCTCGTACGCCCGCGGCAAGTTCACCACGGATGCACAGGGCCGCTTCGGCTTTCGCACCACCAAGCCGGTGAGCTACCCGATCCCGACCGACGGCCCGGTAGGCAAGATGCTGCTCGGCATGGGGCGGCATCCGTATCGGCCTGCGCACGTCCACACGAAGGTGTCGGCGCCGGGGTACGAACCCATCATCACGCACCTGTTCGTCAAGGGGGACAAGTACCTCGAATCGGACGCCGTGTTCGGGGTGAAGGATTCGCTGGTCGTCGAATTCCGCGATCTGCCGGCCGGCCGGACTCCGGACGGGCAGTCCTCGGAGCGGCCGTTCAGCGAAGCCGTCTACGATTTCCGGCTCGTGCGCGAAGGCCGGGGTTGATACCGACCGCAGCGCAGCTGACATCGTAGAGTACGTTGGCATCCGTCGACACGCGTCGGCGGATGCTGGAGTATCCGGTTCTCGTTCATTCGGAACTTCCCGATGCCATGACCCGCATCGCCGTCCTCGACGACTGGCAGAACATCGCTCGCGTGTGCGCCGACTGGTCCGCCCTCGAGCGTCGGGCGGAAGTGGTCATCCTCACCGAGCCCTTCGCCGATCAGGACGCGGCGGCCCGTGTCCTGGTCAATTTCGACATCGTCGTGGCGATGCGCGAGCGCACCGTGTTCTCGGCGGGACTGATCGCGCGCCTGCCGCGGCTGCGCATGATCGCCCTCACCGGTGTGCGCTCGGGCACGCTCGACTTCGACGCGTGCACGGCCCGCGGCATCGTCGTGTGCAATACCGGCAGCGACCACTCGAACGCGACCACCGCCGAGATCGCGCTGGCATTGCTGTTCGCCGCCGCGCGGCACGTTCCCGCAGCCGATCGTGCGCTGCGCTCGGGGCGGTTCCAGGATCAGGTTCCGCTGGGCACCATGCTCGCCGGCCGCAAGCTCGGGGTCGTCGGCCTGGGCAAGATCGGATCGCGCGTCGCGCGTGTCGGTCACGCTCTGGGCATGGACGTCATGGCGTGGAGCCAGAACCTGACGGCCGAGCGGGCCGTGGCGTGCGATGCCCGTCTCGTGGACAAGGCCACGCTGTTCGGCGAAGCCGACGCGATCTCGCTGCACCTGGTCCTGTCCGACCGGACGCGGGGTGTGGTGGGGCCGACGGAGCTCGATCGGATGAAGCCGCACGCCATCCTCGTCAACACGTCGCGCGGACCTCTCGTCGACGAGAAGGCGCTGCTGGATCACCTGAGGCGAGGCCGCCTGATCGCAGCACTGGACGTCTTCGACCAGGAACCGCTGCCCGAGGAGCATCCGCTGCGCACGCTGCCCAACGTGGTGCTGACGCCGCACCTGGGCTACTGCACCCGCGAGGTGTACGAGCAGTTCTACGGCGAGTCCATCGAGAACGTACTCGCGTTTCTCGACGGCAAGCCGATCCGGGTGGTGAACCCGTCGAGCCTCGAGAAGAGAATCGCTTGAAAATCGCGATCGTCGGCTGCGGGGCTATGGGCTGCGTATACGCGGGCCTGCTGGCGAGCGCCGGACACGAAGTGTGGGCCGTCGATGCGTGGCGCGATCACATCGATGCGATCCGCGCCCACGGTCTGCGGCTCGAAGGCATCTCCGGCGACCGGATCGTGCGTATCCGGGCCACCACCGATGCGGCGGATGTCGGCACGAGTGACCTCGTCATCATCGCCACCAAGATCATGCACGTGGAGCCTGCCGCGACAGCGGCGCGCGCATTGATCGGCCCGCAGACGGTGGTGCTGTCGATCCAGAATGGCTTGGGCGGACCGGACATCAGCGCGCGCATCCTCGGCCGCGAACGCGTACTGGTGGGTGTGGTGGGCGGGTTTGGCGCTTCCATGAAAGGGCCGGGGCATGCGCACCACAACGGGATGGAGCTCGTGCGGCTAGGCGAATTCGCCGGGCCGGTCACGCCCCGGCTCGAAGCAGTGGCGGAGGTCTGGCGTTCCGGCGGGTTCAAGGTGAAGTGCTTCGACGACATCGATCAGCTCGTGTGGGAGAAGCTGATCTGCAACGTCACCTACTCGGGGCCGTGCTCCATCATGGACCGCACCATCGGCGAAGTGATGAACGATCCCGATGCGTGGAACGTAGCGGCGAACTGCGCACGCGAAGCCTTCGCGGTGGGGAAGGCCAAGGGTGTGAAGCTGGATATCACCGACGCGGAAAGCTACGTGCGCGATTTCGGTTCGAAGATTCCCAATGCGCGGCCGTCGGTGCTGCTGGATCACATGGCCGGACGAATCTCGGAGATCGATGCGATCAACGGGGCGATCGTGCGGGTCGGTGGGGAACTGGGAATTGCGACGCCGGCGAATACGACGATCACAGCGCTGGTGCGGGCGAAGGAGCGGCGGATGGGGGTTCGAGCGTAGCGATCGACGGCCGGCCCCCATCCCAACCTTCCCCCACCGAAGGTGGGGGGAGGGTCAGGGTGGGGGCAACAGCGCCGATCACCGCACCGGCGGATCCGGAACGAAGCTCGCCGGAAACGGCTGCGGATCGCGTGGCACCGGAACCGGTTGAGGAATCACGCCACGCGCGACCAGATTCGCATGGCTGTCGTACCAGATCGCAATGACTTCGTTCGGTGATTCCGACTCGCGCTCGAAGCTCGTGTAGCGCACCTGCGAAGTCTGGATGCGGCCGTGCCCCGTGCCAAGACTCTTCTCCAGTTTCTCCGCCGGGGCGTTTTGCGCACGGGCGCTCGGTTGCGCGGGCACGCTGGAGGGTGCTGCGTCGGCGTTGCTGCCGGCGGCGGAGTCTTTCGCGGCGCCGGCCATGGGCGCTTCGCGCCGTTGCCGTTCGTCCTCGTAGACCAGCGGCGGCTCCACCTTGCGCCTGAACACCGCGACACCGATGACGCCGACATTGTCCGGTCGGCCGGTGCGGGCCGCATAGGAATCGTCGAGGCGCGTGAAGTAGAACGCCGCCACCTTCGACATGTCCTTGCGCCAGCCCTTGATCGGGAGATAGTTGCCGGCCGACAGCACGTAGCCGCTCTGACCGGGCGAAGCAGTCTCGCCGGTGACGACGTTGACGCCATCGACGGAAGTCACCGCGAGCAGATCGCCGCCCGACTGGTTGCGGATGCGGATCTCGTACTCGTTCCCGGGCTTGCCCGCCACATACCAGCGTCCGTCGCTGAAGTACGTCGGCAGGATGCGCCCGGAGGCACGATCGTAGATGGTGACGTCGGCAAGGCTGCCGACGGCGAAGGCGGGCACGGCGCTGGCCATCAGCGCGCAGGCGAGAACGAGGCGGCGAAGTTTCATGACTGGCTCCTGTAAGAGAGATGCAGCCACTGAAACGGGGCGCCGGCCGAACCGGGGTTAATGGCGGCAACGCTCGATTAGAATTCCGTCTGCCCATTCCCCTCATTGAAGGTAGAGACCTATGCAGATCAAGACCATCGGCGTCGTCGGCGCCGGCACCATGGGCAACGGCATCGCCCAGGCCTTCGCCGTGGCGGGCCATGCCGTCGTAATGACCGACGTGGCCCAGGCCGCCCTCGACAAGGGCGTGAAGACCGTGGACGGCAGCCTCGAGCGCCTGGTCAAGAGGGAGAAGATGACGGCCGCCGACAAGGCCACCGCGCTCGGCCGCATCACCACCTCCACCAAGCTCGATGCCCTGGGCGATGTCGACCTGATCGTCGAGGCCGCCACCGAGAACCTTACCCTCAAGCTCGACATCTTCGCCAAGCTCGACGCCGCCGCGAAGCCGGACGCGATCATCGCGTCCAACACCTCGTCGATCTCGATCACCAAGCTCGCGGCGGCCACCAAGCGCCCGGCCCAGGTGATCGGCATGCACTTCTTCAACCCGGTGCCGGTGATGCAGCTGGTGGAACTGATCCGCGGCCTGCAGACCTCGGACGAGACCTATGCCGCCACCGAGGCCATCTCCAAGGCGGTCGGCAAGGCGCCGGTCCAGGTAAAGAACTCGCCCGGCTTCGTGGTGAACCGGCTGCTGTGCCCGATGATCAACGAAGCGGTGTTCGCGCTGGGTGAAGGACTGGCCACCCCGCAGCAGATCGACGACGCCATGCGCCTGGGCTGCAACCACCCCATCGGCCCGCTGGCGCTGTGCGACCTGATCGGCGTCGACGTGGAACTGGCCGTGATGCAGGTGCTCTTCGAGGGCTTCAAGGACTCGAAGTACCGCCCCGCCCCGCTGCTGGTGGAAATGGTCGAGGCCGGGTACCTCGGGCGCAAGACCGGACGCGGCTTCTACAACTACGGCTGACCGATCGCTCAGGGCCCGAAGTTCCTCAGGCCCTCCAGGTCCAGCACCTGGATCGCGCCGTACTCGATCTTCACGAGCCCGGCTTTCTCCAGCACCTGCAGCGACTGGTTGGCACGCTGGCGCGACGTGCCCACCAGCAACGCGATCTCGGCCTGGGAGATCTCCAGGCGCGGACCGCTGCCCGGATAGAGGATCGGGTTGAAGAGGTCCGCGATGCAGCGGGCCAGCTTCGCCTCGGGTTCGAGCGGGTATTCGTATTCGAGGCGGGCGATGAACTGGGCCAGCCGCTCGTTCAACTGGATCAGAAGAAACCGGTTGAACGATATGCTGTTGTCGAGCAGCCAGTCGAAGGTGGCCCGGGGCAATCGCGCCACCAGGCTATCCCGCAAGGCCGAGGCGTCGTAGCGCCGCGGTTCGTACTTCAAGAGCGACCCCTCGCCGAACCACCCGCCGGGCGGCACACCGGTGAAGCTCAAGGTCCGCCCGTCGGGCGCGGAACTGGAGATCTTGGCCAGGCCGTGCAGGATGCCGATCCATGCATCGACAGCCTCACCCTTCGCGCAGATCGGGTCGCCCGCCACGACTTGCTGCACCGCAAGATCGGCGAGCACCCGCGAGCGCTGTTCCGCGGTCAGGTCCGCGGTCCAGCGGGCGTGCAGATGGAGCGTCTCGGCGAGGTTCACGGCGCTTCAATTGTCGTTATCGCGACAGTGCAATAGTGCCCGACTCTGCTACGCTTGGCCCACCCTGCCTGCAAGGGAAGAACCGCCCGTAGGGACCGCGGCGCGGAAGAACGAGATGGAGGAGTGGAGTTGAGCCAGCCCGGCACCGATCCGGCCGCCGCGGACACCTTTCCGCGCCTCTTGCTGCACCACGCGGCAGTCCGTGGGGACCGAACCGCTATCCGCGAGAAGGACCTCGGTATCTGGCTGTCATGGACGTGGCGCCAGGTCGCGGACGAAGTGCGGGCTGCGGCCTGCGGACTTGCCGCGCTCGGATTCAAGCGCGGGATGACGCTCGCCGTGATCGGCGACAACCGACCCCGCCTGTATTGGTCCATGGCGGCCACGCAGGCGCTGGGCGGCATTCCGGTGCCGCTCTATCAGGATGCGATCGCGCAGGAGATGCTGTTCGTCCTCGAGAACGCCGAAGTGGAGTTCGCGGTGGTGGAGGATCAGGAGCAGGTGGACAAGCTGCTCGAGATCCGCGCGAAGTATCCGCGCCTCAAGCACATCATCTACGACGACCCGCGCGGCCTGCGCAACTATCCCGACCCGGAACTGCTGTCCTTCGACCGCCTGCAGGATCTGGGGCGCGAGCACGACCGCGCGCATCCTGGCTTCTACGACAACGAGATTGCTCTGGGCCAGCCGCGCGACACGGCGGTCATGCTCTATACCTCCGGGACCACCGGCAATCCGAAGGGCGTGTGTCACACGCACGCTTCGCTGATCGCGGCCGCGAGCGGCGACATCGCGTTCGACGGCTTCACGGCCGAGGACGAGGTGCTGTCGTACCTGCCCATGGCCTGGGTCGGCGACCACCTCTTCTCCTACGCGCAGGCGCTGGTGGCCGGGTTTTGCGTGAATTGTCCGGAATCGAGCGAGACGGTGCCCATCGATCTGCGCGAGATCGGACCCACTTATTACTTCGCGCCGCCGCGCGTGTTCGAGAACCTGCTCACGACGGTCATGATCCGCATGGAGGACGCAGCACGCTTCAAGCAGCGGCTCTTCCACTACTTCATGGGCGTGGCGAAGCGTTGCGGCGCGAAGATCATGGACGGTCGCACGGCTGAAGTGAGCCTCGGCGACCGTCTGCTGTACTTCATCGGCGACCTGCTGGTCTATGGCCCGTTGCGCAACGTGCTGGGGATGTCGCGCATCCGCGTGGCATACACCGGCGGCGCCGCGATCGGACCGGACCTGTTCGACTTCTACCGTTCCATCGGAGTGAATCTCAAGCAGCTCTACGGGCAGACCGAGACCGGCGTGTACGTCTGCAAGCAGCCCACCGGCAAGGTGAAGCTCGACTGCGTCGGTCCGCCATTGCCGGGCGTGGAGATCCGCATCGCGCCCAACGGCGAAGTGCAGGTGAAGTCACCGGGCATGCTGAAGGAGTACTACAAGCGGCCCGACGCCACGGCGGAATCGATCACGCCCGACGGCTGGTTCATGACCGGCGACGCCGGCTTCTTCGATCGCGACGGCGACCTCAAGATCATCGATCGCGCGAAGGACGTGGGGAAGCTCAAGGACGGCACGATGTTCGCGCCGCAGTACATCGAGAACAAGCTCAAGTTCTTCCCCCACATCAAGGAGGCGGTGGCCTTCGGCCACGACCGCGAGATGTGCACCGCCTTCATCAACATCGACCTCGGGTCGGTAGGCAACTGGGCGGAGCGGCGCGGCATCGCGTATTCGGGTTACACCGATCTTGCGCAGCGCGATGCCGTGTATGACCTGGTGCAGGAATGCGTCGAGAAGGTGAACCGCGATCTGGCCTCCGATGCGCAACTCGGCAATTCGCAGATCCGGCGCTTCCTGGTGCTGCACAAGGAGCTCGACGCCGACGACGGCGAACTGACGCGCACGCGCAAGGTGCGGCGCGGGTTCATTGCGGAACGCTATGCGCAGCTCGTGAACGCGCTGTTCGCGGGCGACACGCACTGCGAGATCGAGGGGCAGATCAAGTTCGAAGATGGGCGCACAGGGACCATCCGGGCGGACGTGAAGATCCGGGATGCGAAGACGTTTCCGGTAGAGCGTGAGAGGAAGGCGGCGTGAACGACCGTACCTGTCTGCACCGCTGCCCCCACCCTAGCCCTCCCCCAGCTCTGCTGGGGGAGGGGATGGTCACCCCTTCCCCCACGCTGCGCGTGGGGGAAGGTTGGGATGGGGGCAAAGCGCTTACCCGTGTCGATCGGAGGAAGGTGGCGTGACTTCCGGCCCCCACCCCAGCCCTCCCCCATCTGTGATGGGGGAGGGAGTGCATAGCCCCGCGCGCCGCATCGGCGACACCATGCTGTCGGTCGACAACATCTCCCTCGCCTTCGGCGGCGTGAAGGCGCTCACCGACATCAGCTTCGACGTCAGGGAACACGAGATCCGCGCGATCATTGGGCCGAACGGCGCGGGCAAGAGCTCGATGTTGAACTGCATCAACGGCGTCTACACGCCGCAGCAGGGCCGCATCCGCTTCGACGGCCAGACCTTCACGTCCATGGACCCGCACAAGGCGGCCACCATGGGCATCGCGCGGACCTTCCAGAACATCGCGCTGTTCAAGGGCATGAGCGTGCTCGACAACCTCATGACCGGGCGCAACCTCAAGATGCGCGCCAACCTGCTGGCCCAGGCGTTCTACGTGGGTCCGAACCGCCGCGAGGAGCTGGAACAGCGCGAGAAGGTCGAGCAAATCATCGACTTCCTGCAGATCGAGTCAGTGCGCAAGGTGCCGGTGGGGCGCCTGCCCTACGGCGTGCAGAAACGCGTCGAACTCGGCCGTGCGCTGGCGGCGGAACCACGGCTGCTGCTGCTGGACGAACCCATGGCCGGCATGAACATCGAGGAGAAACAGGACATGTGCCGGTTCGTCCTCGACGTGAACGACGAGTTCGGCACCACCATCGTGCTGATCGAGCACGACATGGGCGTGGTGATGGACATCTCCGACCGCGTGGTGGTGCTGGACTACGGCAAGAAGATCGGCGACGGTACGCCGGACGAGGTCCGCAGCAACCAAGCCGTCATCGACGCCTATCTCGGCGTCGCTCACTAGGGCCCGCGCGATGCAGTTCTTCTTCGAAGTCCTTATCGGTGGCCTGCTCGCGGGGGTGATGTATTCACTCGTGGCGCTCGGCTTCGTGCTGATCTACAAGGCCTCGGGCGTCTTCAACTTCGCCCAGGGCGGGATGGTGTTCTTTGCGGCACTCACCTTCGTTGGCCTGCAGGAGAAGACCGGCATGCCCTTCTGGGTGCTGATCGCCGCGACGCTCGCGGTCATGGTGGTGCTCGGCATCGTCATCGAGCGCGTGGTGCTGCGCCCGCTGGTGAACCAGCCGCAGATCACGCTGTTCATGGCCACCATCGGTCTCGCGTTCTTCATCGAAGGCCTGGCGCAGATCATCTGGGGCACCGAGGTACGCCGCCTCGATCTCGGCCTGCAGGATGAACCGATCGGTGCGCTGATGGATCAGTTCGGCATCCTGGTGAGCAAGTTCGATCTGATCGCGGCCCTGGTAGCCGGCATCCTGGTCGCCGTGCTTGCCGTGTTCTTCAACAAGACCCGTATCGGGCGAGCGCTGCGCGCGGTGGCCGACGATCATCAGGCTGCGCTCGCGGTGGGCATCCCGTTGAAGCAGATCTGGGCCATCGTGTGGTCGGTCGCGGGCTTCGTGGCATTGGTCGCCGGTTTGCTATGGGGCGCGCGCAACGGTGTGCAGTTCGCATTGACGTTCGTCGCGCTGAAGGCGCTGCCGGTGCTGATCCTCGGTGGGTTCGAGTCGATCCTCGGTGCGATCGTCGGCGGACTCATCATCGGCGCAGCGGAGAAGCTCGCGGAGGTCTATCTCGGCCCCCATCTGGGCGGCGGCATCGAGGGCTGGTTCGCTTACATGCTGGCGCTGCTGTTCCTGCTGGTGCGGCCCGAAGGGCTGTTCGGTGAAAAGCACATTGATCGTGTTTAGCCGTCGGCTGCCCCCATCCCAACCCTCCCCCGGCGAAGCCGGGGGAGGGAGCCGTACACCCCTTTCCCCGCGACGCAGTCGTGGGGGAAGGTTGGGATGGGGGCCAAGCATCACCACTTCTCTCGACTGATCCCGTCCGATGCTCTACCGCGAATCCGGTCAGTTCAAGACCACTTACGCCGCCGACCAGCAGCTGTTCCCGATCCGGCAGGACCGGTATGCGATCGGGCTGCTACTCGCGGTCGCGTTCGTGGTCATCCCGCTGTTCGCGAGCAGCTACTGGCTCACGGCCCTGCTGATCCCGTTCCTGGTCTTCGCGCTCGCCACGCTCGGACTCAACATTCTCACCGGCTATGCGGGGCAGTTGTCGCTGGGCACCGCGGCGTTCATGGCCGTGGGTGCTGTAGCCGCATACAACTTCCAGCTCCGCATTCCGGGGATGCCGATCCTGGTGAGCTTCATCCTCGGCGGCCTCACCGCGGCGCTCATCGGCATCGCGTTCGGCCTGCCGAGCCTGCGGATCAAGGGTTTCTATCTTGCGGTGGCCACGCTCGCCGCGCAGTTCTTCATCCCGTGGCTGCTGGTCAAGGTCTCGTGGTTCTCCAACAACAGCGCCTCCGGCGTGATTACGGCGCAGCCCATCGAGATCCTCGGGTTCGCATTCGACTCCCCGCCACGCAAGTACCTCCTGGTACTGACGATCGTCGCGTTGATGGCGCTGGCGGCGAAGAACATGGTGCGCAGCTCGATCGGTCGCGCCTGGATGGCGGTGCGCGACATGGACGTGGCGGCGGAGGTGATCGGGATCCGCATCATGCGCACCAAACTGATCGCGTTTGCGGTCAGTTCGTTCTACTGCGGTGTCGCCGGCGCGCTCTACGCCTTCGCCTATCTCGGCAGCGTGGAGCCGGACGGCTTCAACCTCGACCTGTCCTTCCGCATCCTGTTCATGGTCATCATCGGCGGCGCCGGCAGCATCCTCGGATCCTTCCTCGGCGCCGCGTTCATCACCCTCCTGCCGATCTTCCTCGACGTCCTGTTGACGGAGGGCGCCGCCGCGCTCAACCTCAACCTGCCGTCGGGCATGACGTCGATGGCGCAGCTCGTGGTGTTCGGCGCGCTGATCATCTTTTTCCTGATCGTGGAGCCCCACGGGCTCGCACGACTCTGGCAGATCCTGAAAGAGAAGTTGAGACTGTGGCCGTTCCCGCACTGACGCGACTTTGAGACCCGGCGTCAACGGGTCGCGGCCCAGCGGGCGTTAAGGAATACCCGGCCCACCGGAACAAATCAAGGAGGAGCACCATGAAGACCTGGAAGCAGGCAGTCATCACCGCGGTTCTCGCCGCCGCCGGCGTCGCGGCCACGGTTCCGGCCCTCGCCCAGCAGGCCGGGTCCCAGTTCATCGGCATCACGAGCTACCGGGTCGGCCCCTACGGCGCGAACGGCGCCGCGTTCTTCGGCGGCTTCATCGATTACCTCACCCTCATCAACGAGCGCGACGGCGGCGTGAACGGCGTCAAGCTCTCGTGGGAGGAATGCGAGACCGAGTACAACAACGCCAAGGGCGTCGAGTGCTACGAGCGGCTCAAGACCAAGTCCGCCACCGGCCCCACCGCGATCCACCCGATGTCCACCGGCATCACCTA
>JAIESW010000003.1 GCA_019745565.1 Burkholderiales bacterium | reverse complement strand
ATGTTCACCATCGGCATCACCAAGGGCCGCTGGAACACGCTGGTGACCGAGCTGCAGCAGTTCAAGGACGACTACGACCGCAATCAGCCGCTGTGGCGCGTGCTGCCGGAATTCGTCGCGCAGCATCCGCGCTACGAACGGGTGGGACTCAAGGATCTGTGCACCCAGATCCACGACATCTACAAGGCGAACGACATCGCTCGCCTCACGACGGAGATGTACCTGTCCACCATGGAACCGGCGATGAAGCCGGCCGACGCCTTCGCCAAGATGGCGCACCGCGAGATCGACCGCGTGCCCATCGACGAGCTGGAAGGGCGGGTGACCGCGGTGCTGCTGACCCCGTACCCGCCGGGCATCCCGCTGTTGATCCCGGGCGAGCGGTTCAACAAGACCATCGTCCGCTACCTGCAGTTCGCCCGGGAGTTCAACACCCGCTTCCCGGGGTTCGGCACGGAGATCCACGGGCTGGTGGATGAGCAAGTGGACGGCAAGCTCACTTTCCACGTGGATTGCGTCCGGTAGCGGGGTTCGTGGCGGCTTGGGACGGCAAAGCGTCGCCTGCAGGCGACGATGTTTGACGCTGCCACACAACTTTTGTAAGGTCGCCCTAAAGAACAAGCATTTGTCGTCGATTCCTCATCGTCGACTTAGCTGATCCCTCCGGGTGCCCACTATGAAGTGTCGATTGCTGCCCCGCATCGCCGCGGTGGCTCTGCTGGCCTGTGTGCTGCCCGCTCTGGCGCTTGCGGACGAGGTCCTGGACCGAGCGAAGAAGCTGATCGAAGGTCGCGACGCCAGGACCGCGTACGAGTTGTTGGCACCGCTCCAATCGCAGCGTGCGGGCGACCCGAACTACGACTACCTCCTGGGCGTTGCGGCCCTGGACCTCGGCCGCAACACCGAGGCGGTCTTCGCGCTGGAACGGGTGCTCGCCGTGCAGCCGAACAATGCGCAGGCCCGTGCGGAGATCGCGCGCGCCTACTTCAACCTGAAGGAAATGGACGCGGCGAAGCGGGAGTTCCAGAACGTCCGCACCCAGAATCCGCCGGCCGAAGTGGCCGCGACCATCGACCGCTACCTGGACGCGATCGACCGAGCCGCTGTCGGACCCAAGCCCACGGCGCGGTTCTACGTGGAAGGTTTCGCCGGGTACGACAGCAACGTGAACAGCGCCACGGCCGATCGCAGCATCGCGGTGCCGCTGTTCGGCGGTGCGCTCTTCACCCTCGCGCCCGGGGCCACCAAGCTGTCGGATGGCTACTGGGGCCTCGCGGCAGGGGTAGCCACGCGCATGCCCATCAATACGCGCTGGGCCCTCATCGCCGGATTCAACGGGAGCCGGCGCTGGAACTTCGAGCGCGACAACTTCGACACCGCGTTCGTCGATCTCAATTTCGGCACCACCTACAAGCGAGATCGCGACCTGCTGTCGTTCCTGGTGCAACTGAACGATTTCACGGTCTACGACCCGATCTACTCCAGTGCGTACCGCGAGGCGCGCGGCGGAACCGTGCAGTGGCAGCGCGACGTCGATGCACGGAATCAGGTGAGCGCCTACGTGCAGTACGCCAAACTCACCTATCCCGACCAGCGTATCCGCAATGCGGATCGCTACGTGGCGGGCGCAGGATATGCC
Organism: Burkholderiales bacterium; assembly: GCA_019745565.1. Taxonomy (GTDB): domain Bacteria; phylum Pseudomonadota; class Gammaproteobacteria; order Burkholderiales. The sequence continues at coordinate 254,358 of JAIESW010000003.1, read as the reverse complement.
CACGCGTTCCGCGGAGGCCCCACCGTCTACGCAAGCCTGTACGGCGGGCGCGAGAAGACGGCGGATCCGACCGCGGAGGCGTTGGGGTTCGATCTGTACGGAGTGCGCGCCGGCGGCGATCAGGTGCTCTCCGAGAAATTCATCGTGTTCGCGAATGCCGCCTACGAGCATCGCCGCTACGACGCAACGGACTCGTTCTTCCTCGTGACCCGGCGCGACAACCAGGTCACGGGGACCGTGGGGCTGCACTACGTTCCCGCCCGCAACTGGCGCGTGACGACCCAGGTGCTCGGCTTCGTGAACCGGTCGAACATCGACCTCAACACCTTCGATCGCGTGATGGGCGAAGTGCGCCTGCGGCGCGATTTCGATTTCTGACGCCGTGCAACTCTCGCCCATGGCAAGCACGAATCTCTCAACAGTCCTTGCAGTACGCCTGGCCCGCCCGGGGCGCGTCACCGCTCGGAGGCATTCGACATGAACCAGCACTATTTCAAACTCGGCGGGCGCGGCATCCTCATGCTCGCCGTTGCCAGCGCGTATCCGACGGCGGCTCACAGCGCGCCGGCAGCTCGGGTGGAGTTCGCGGCAGGGAATCCGACTGCTCAGGGTCCGAGCGGCACCGTGCGGGCGCTTGCGAAGGGTGCGGAGATCGGCAGCGGGGACTTGGTCGATACCAAGGACGGCCGCGTGCAGCTGCGCTTCGTCGACGGCGCCTATGTCTCGTTGCAGCCGCAATCCCAGTTCCGCATCGACGACTTCCGGTTCAACGGGCAGCAGGACGGCAGCGAGCGCGGGTTCTTCAGCCTCCTGAAAGGCGGATTGCGGACCATCACCGGGCTGGTCGGTCGCAACAACAAGAACAACTACCAGGTGACCACCACGGTCGCAACGATCGGTATCCGCGGCACGGAATACACCATCCAGTATGGCAAGAGCATCACCGGTTCGGTGGGTGGAGGCGAGATCAACGTCTGCAACGCGGGCGGCTGCCTCAACGTGGTGAACGGGGAGTCGTACTACGTGGCGAGCCCGGACGTGAAGCCGCAGCTCACCGACAAGAAGGTGGATCTGCCGCCGCAGCAACCGCAGACCGCGCCGACGAATTTCACGCAAGGGGATACGAGAACGACCCTCGATCCGGCGGGCTTCATTCTCACCGGCACGCAGACGGTGCACCTTGCCTACGCGGCCGGATCGACTCCCACGTTCCTCGCTTCCACGACCGCAGTCTTTGACGAGTCGGGCGCCATGCGGCAGGCGAATTTCGGAAGCGTGAAGACGTGGAACGGCCCGGTTCTGGAGCAAGGCAACGACGGCATCATCGCGTGGGGCCGGTGGACCGGCGACTATGTCCGCGATGCGAGCGGGAATCCGATCGCTGACCTGACGGCCACGAGCCTCCACTATGTCGCGGGCCTGCCGACCCCTTCGGCCGATCTGGCTGCTTTCTCGACGGCGCAACTGAAGGGTGAATACCAGTTGATCGGCGGCACGACGCCGACGTGGAGTTCCGGTGGCGTGGCAGGTACGTTGACCGGCGCGAGTCTGGTAGCCGAATTCGGCGCCTCGCGCGTAACTGGCTCGGTCTCGGTCAACGTTGGTGGTGTGAACTACAGCGGCACCAACACAGGATTCATGACCACAGGTGGGACGTTCTCCACGTTCGGTTCGTCCGGGGGCGGTGGCCTCATGTTCAGCGGATTCTTTGCCGGCGCCAATGCCATCCGAGCGGGCATGGCCTACGACCTCAGCATACCCGGTGGACAGGTCCAGGGCGCCGCGACGTTCCGGCAGACCGGGTTGACGGATGCGAGCGGTGCGCCAGTGGCTCAGTAGCTTCGGCAGTAGCGATCTGCCCTGAGCCGGGGCGAGATGTCGGATTCGCCGGCGGAGATCCGCGCCGCGCTCGCTCGCGGCGATGTGCGCGCTGCGCGCACTCTGGCGGAAGCGATGTGCGCACACCGGCCCGAATCGCCGGAGGCCTGGTTGCTGCTGGGGGCTGCTTGTCATCGGTGCGGCGATGCGACAGCGGCGCTTGCGGCTTTCGAACGTGCGGCGGTCCTGGCGCCAGAGGCTAGCGTCGTCGCCAATGCTCGGGCGACCGTCCTGGTGGAACTGGGGCGCCCGACCGAAGCCCGATCGGTTCTCGAAGCGGCGCTCGCCCGGGGTGCCGCGAACGATCCCCAACTGCTGACCAACCTGGGCATGGCTCTCGAGCGGACCGGGGCGATCCAGGCCGCCGAGGCTCGCTATCGCGAGAGCCTCGAGGTCGCCGAGCAATCCGGTCATCCGGTCGCCGTAGCGACCCTGATGAATCTCGGGACGCTGCTGCTGCGCGATGGACGTGCCGCCGCCGCGTTGCCGTTCAATCGAGAGGTCGTCATCCGCGCTCCCGCACTCGCGGATGGCCACTTCAACCTTGCCGAAAACTGCCTGGCACTGGGGCAACCGGACGAAGCGCGCAGTGCCGCCGAATCGGCCCTGCGCATCGACTCACGTCACGTATTTGCACGCATCGATCTCGCGTTCGCCCTGGCGCTGCTGGACCGCTTGCCGCAGGCCCAGGCGGAACTGGCGCGGGCGAAGGCCGAGGACCCGGTGCGGTTCGCTGCCTATCGCAGCGCGGGCGATCCGGACGGTCTCGAACGGTTCGAGGGTGCCGATGCCCGCCTCCTGTTCATTCATTGGCACTATCAGCGCCTGGTCGACTGCGACTGGTCGCGGCGCGAACGGTTCCTCGCGCGCTGCTCCGAGCTGATCGCCGGCGATCCGGAATGGCCGTCACCGCTCGCGCACGTCGCCGCCCCTTATCGCATGCTGGCGTTGCCGCTGGCCGGCGCGCTGCACGCGAAGCTCGCCCGCGACGTCGGTTCCGCACTGGGCGCGGCCGTTCGGCAGGAGGGCATCGGATCCTATGCTCGACCTGTCACGCCGACCGGACGCTCGCGCCTGCGCATCGGCTATGTGTCGCCGGATTATCGGCGCCATCCGACGGCGCATCTCACACGGGCCATGTATGCCGCCCATGACCGGCGGGCCGTCGAGATCGTGGCATACTCGCTGCATCCGGGCGAGGAGGATTCCCTGACCCGCGAGATCGAATCCGGGTTCGACGCGTTCCATCGCGTCGCTTCGGAATCGACTGCCGACCTCGTGCAGCGCATCCGCGCCGACGACATCGACGTGTTGGTGGACCTCGCGGGCTACACGACGAATGCACGGCTCGAGATCTTCGCGGCACGTGCGGCACCCGTGCAGGTGACCTGGCTCGGAGTGCCGTGGACGACCGGCATCGAGAACATGGACTACGCCTTCGTCGACCGCGGCAGCATCGTGCCGGGTACGGAGCATTGGTGGTCGGAGCAGTTGGTCTATCTCCCGGGCAGCTGCTACGTCGCGAGCCCGGTGACCATCGATACTCCGGCGCACCGCGATTCCTACGGCATCCCGCCGAATGCCTTCGTCTTCTGCTGCCTCTGCAACACGTGGAAGATCGAGCCCCGGATCTTTTCCGCGTGGATGCGCATCCTGGATGCCGTGCCGTCGGGAATCCTGTGGCTCGTCGGTACTTCCGCCGCACAGATGGCGCACATCCGGGCCGAGGCGGAGCGGGCGGGCATCGATCCGAATCGCATCGTGTTCGCGTCGCTGCTGGATTCGGCTGCGCACCTCGCACGATATCTCGTCGCAGACCTGTTTCTGGATACCCACGTCTACAACGGACACACGACGGTACTCGATGCGCTCCAGGCCGGCTTGCCCGTGCTTACCTGTCCCGGCGAGATGATGACGTCGCGGGTGGCGGCCAATCTGCTGCAAGTGCTCGGTGTCGGCAAGGAACTGGTGGTTACGGACCTGGAGGCTTACGTCGCGCGTGCCGTGGTGCTGGCCGAGAACCCCGTCGAATTGAAGGATCTGCGCTCACGTATCGCGGCCGCAAGGACATCCTCTGCGGTTTTCGACCCTGAACGGCACGCACGCACGCTGGAACGCGCGTTCGCCGTCATGGTGCAACGCAGCCGCAACGGCGAAGCGCCGAAATCGTTCGACGTCTGACGCGTCTGCGCCGCTACCCGGCGCGGCGCTCGTAGGTCACGAATGCGAACGGTGTACCGTTCTCCGAGCGCCGGGACTCACGGGCGATCTCGTGCCATTGAGCTTTCTGGATGGCCGGAAAGCGCACGTCGCCCTCGGCCGTGGCGTCGATTTCGGTGAGATGCAACCGGGTCGCCAGCGGCAGCGCCTGCGCGTAGATCTCACCCCCGCCGATGACGAACACTTCGTCGTCATTGCGTGCGAGTGCGATTGCGTCGTCGAGGGAGTTCACGACGTCCGCACCCTCGACGCGATAGTCGCGTTGCCGTGTGACGATGATGGTGCGGCGCCCGGGCAGCAGCCGTCCGATGGAATCGTAGGTCTTGCGCCCCATCACGATCGCGTGGCCCATGGTGAGCGCCTTGAAGCGCTTCAGGTCCTCGGGCAGATGCCAGGGCATGCGACCGTCACGGCCGATGACGCCGTTGGTCGCCACTGCGGCGATCAACGACACGCGCGGCCGCACGGAACCTGCAGAAGTCAAATCGCGACCGCCGCCTTGATGTGGGGATGCGGGTCGTAGCCGACCAGCGTGAAATCCTCGTAGCGGAACGCGAACAAGTCCTTCACTGCCGGGTTCACCTGCATGAACGGCAGCGGCCGCGGGGTGCGCTTGAGCTGTTCGCGGGCCTGTTCCAGGTGGTTCAGGTACAGATGCGTGTCGCCGAAGGTGTGCACGAAATCGCCGGGTGCGAGGCCGCATACCTGCGCCATCATCAGGGTGAGCAGCGCATACGAGGCGATGTTGAAGGGCACGCCGAGGAATACGTCGGCGCTGCGCTGATACAACTGGCAGGAGAGCCGGCCATCCGCCACATAGAACTGGAACAGCGCGTGGCAGGGCGCCAGCGCCATCTTCGGAATGTCGGCCGGGTTCCAGGCGGTGACCATCAGACGCCGCGAATCGGGGTTGCGCTTGATCTCCGCAAGGACCTGGGCGATCTGGTCCACGTGACCGCCGTCCGGTGTCGGCCACGACCGCCATTGATGGCCGTAGACCGGACCGAGTTCGCCGTTCGCGTCGGCCCATTCGTCCCAGATGGTCACGCCGTTCTCGCGCAGGTAGCGCACGTTGGTGTCGCCGCGCAGGAACCACAGGAGTTCGTGGACGATCGACTTCAGATGCAATTTCTTGGTCGTCACCAGGGGAAACCCTTCGGCCAGATCGAAGCGCAGCTGCGCACCGAAGACGCTCAGGGTTCCGGTGCCGGTGCGATCGGACTTGCGCGTGCCGTGCTCCAGCACGTGACGCATCAAGTCGAGGTATTGCTGCATGGCCGCGGCGCTCGTCGTTCGGGTGACGAGGCGTAGTTTAGGCCAGCGGTGCCGGCTCTCTCAAGCTGTGCTCAGCGCGCCGCCGGCTTCGAGCCAATCCGCCAGAGCGTCGACCGGCACCGGGCGGCTGAAGTAGTAGCCCTGGGCCTTGTGGCAGCCTTCGGCGCGGAGGAGGGTGAGCTGCGATGCGCTTTCCACGCCTTCGGCCACGATGTCCAGCCGCAGACTGCGCCCCATCGCGATGATGGCCCGCGTGATGCTGGCGTCGTCGTCGTCCTCGACGATGTCGCGGATGAACGACTGGTCGACCTTCAGTGCATCGATCGGGAAGCGCTTCACGAACGAGAGCGACGAATACCCCGTCCCGAAGTCGTCGATGGAGATCTTGACGCCCATTTCGCGGAAGCGGGCGAGCGTCTGCGTTGCCGACTCCGGGTTCTCCATCATGCTGCTCTCCGTGACCTCCAGGCCGAGGCGGCGCGGGTCGAGGCCGCTTTGCTCGAGAGCGCGCTCCACCGTCTTGGCGAGATCCCGCTCCCGGAACTGCTTCGGCGAAAGGTTCACGGCCACGCGCAGATCGTGGATGCCGCGTTCGGCGAGCTTCGCGATCTGGCGGCAGGCCTCTTCCAGGACCCAGGCGCCGATCGGCACGATGAGACCGGTTTCCTCGGCGAGCGGGATGAACTTGGCCGGTGGCACGAGCCCCAGATCCGGGTGCCGCCAGCGCAACAGCGTTTCGACGGCCTCGGTGCGACCGGTGAGCAGGTCGACGATCGGCTGGAAGTGGAGCACGAACTCGTTGCGCTCGACGGCCTTGCGCAGCGCGTTGTCGAGCATCAGGTGCTCGAAGGATGCCGCGGTCGCTTCGGCCGAGAAGAACTGGAAGTCGTTCTTGCCCTGGGCCTTCGCGCGATACATGGCGATGTCGGCGTGCTTCAGCAGCGATGCCGGGTCGAGCCCGTCGTCGGGAGCCACGGCGACACCGATGCTCGCGGTGACGTACAGGTCGTGGCCGTCCACCGTGAAGGGGTCGCGCAGCACCGACAGCAGCTTGCGCGCGAGCGCCGCAGCCTCCTGCACGTCGTGCAGTTCGTCCATCAGCACCACGAATTCGTCGCCCCCGAGCCGCGCCACCATGTCCGCGCCGCGCACGTTGGCGCGGAAGCGCTCGGCCACGGACTTGAGCAGGCGATCGCCGGCGTCGTGTCCGAGCGTGTCGTTCACGTACTTGAAGCGGTCGAGGTCCACGAACAGGACGCCGATGCCGTAGCCCGTGCGGGTGCCCCGGGACAGCGCGAGCTGCATGTGTTCGGACAGCAGGTTGCGGTTCGGCAGCCCGGTCAGCTGATCGTGCGTGGCGAGGTACTCGAGCAGCTGCTCGTTCTGCTTGCGCGTCGTGATGTCGTGGAGGATGCCGAAGTGGCCCAGCACGCGCCCGTCCGGCCCCAAGTGCGGCAGGTAGTGCACGTCGACGTAGCGCTTCCTGCCGTCGCGGTCCACCCGTTCCGCTTCGTAGCGCACTTCCTCGCCCGTCATCACGCGCTGCAGGTAGGGTGCGATGGCTGAGTACAGCTCGCCGCCGATGATGTCGGTGCTGCGGCGGCCGATCGCCTGGGAGCGCGTCGTGCCGAACCACTGCTCGAAGGCCCGGTTCACGAAGTGGTAGCGCAGATGTTCGTCGACGTAGGCGATGCTGATCGGCATCGCGTCGAGGATCATCTGCAACTGGCTGCGCCCCTGTTCGATCGCCGCCTGCGTGCGATCGCGCTCGATGGCGATGGCGGCGATATGGCGGGCCGATTCGATCACCGAGCGTTCCTCGTCGGTCGGCAAGCGCGGTTCCGTGTGATACGCGGCGAAGGCGCCCTGGACGCTCCCGTCGCCGGCCTTGATGGGGATCGACCAGCAGGCGCGCAGTCCGTGCGACAGCGCGAGCGCGCGATAGTCCTCCCAGCGGTGATCCGTTGCGATGTTCTCGACGATGACGGGTTCGCCGAGAAAGGCGGCGGTTCCGCAGGAACCCACGTTGGGCCCGATGGCGACGCCTTCGATAGCGCACCGGTAAGCCTCGGGCAGGCTCGGCGCGGACAGGTTGTACAGACGCCCTTCGCGCAGCTCCAGCACCGAGAAGCGCAATCCGGGCAGGATGCTCTCGACGCCATGGATGAGGGCGTCGATCACCTCGCGCAGCGGTCGTCCGAGCGACACCATCTCCAGGACGATGCGCTCGACCCCGAGGCGCTCGTGCACCCGCTGGGCCTCGGTGACGTCCTGGGCGTCGAGCAGCAGGATGCGGCCGCCGGTCGCCGGATCGTTGAGCGGGCGGCAGCGTACGTCGTGCCAGCGCAAGCCCTGGCGGGTCCTGACCAGCACGCGGCGCTGGAACTCGTCGCCGCTGGCGATCGCTGCGACCAGATCCTCGCGGGTGTCCTCGCTGCCGAGCTGGATTCCGAGATCATCGCCGGTGGCCTGCGGATTCACCGGGCCGAACGCTTCGAGCGCGGCGGGGTTGCGAGTGAGCGCCCGGCCGTCCTCGTCGTGCAGCGAAATGAGCGAGCCGGTGTGGCGGAAGGCTTCGACCCGCCGGGCGATGTCGGGCGGAATGGCGGCCTCGGCCACGGGCTGCGCCTCGAAGAGCAGGGCGAGGCGCCCGTCTTCGGTGAGGATGCCGGTGATGCGCACCGACACCTGCAGCGGTTCGCCGCGCGGGTAGAAGGTCCAGAACTCCCGCGGGATCTCGCCGCGCTTCACGCATTCCAGCGCGCTGACGGTCCTGGCCTTGGCGGCCGGCGACTGGTCCGAGTAGTCGCGCGCGACCAGTTCCTCGAGGTTTGCGGCCTTCCACAGCTCCAGCGCGGCCGCATTCGCCCACAGCTTGCGCGAACGGTCGGCGTCGAACACCCATACGGCCGTGTCTAGCCACGTATAGGCGGACAGGCTCTGCCAGGTGAGGAAGCGGGGTGCGGGGGCGGTCATGGGCGTCTGGTTCAGCTCTGCGCCCGGGGTTCGGTCGTCACAGCGTACCCTCCACTAACGGCTCCGGCAGGCGCAGCTTGAATCCGGTGCGGTCCGCGCGCAAGTCTTTTTCCGGGCCCCTGCGTGCTAAGATTCCGCTTTATTTTCGAAGAGATAGGCGATGTCGGGTAACACGCTGGGGCGGCTCTACTGCGTGACCTCGTTCGGCGAGAGCCACGGACCGGGGATCGGCTGCGTGGTGGACGGATGCCCGCCGGGCATGGCGCTGGCGGCCGAGGACATCCAGGTCGAACTGGACCGCCGCAAGCCCGGAACGTCGCGTTTCGTCACCCAGCGCAAGGAGAGCGACACGGTCGAGATCCTCTCCGGCGTCTTCGAGGGGCGGACCACCGGGACCCCGATCGGATTGCTGATCCGTAACACCGACCAGCGCAGCCAGGACTACGGTGCCATCAAGGAGACGTTCCGTCCGGGGCATGCCGACTACACGTACTGGCAGAAGTACGGCATCCGCGACTACCGCGGCGGTGGCCGGCAATCGGCGCGCGAGACGGCAGTACGCGTGGCCGCCGGTGCCATCGCGAAGAAATGGCTGCGCGAGCGTCACGGTGTCGAGGTGCGTGGATACCTGTCGCAGCTGGGACCCATCGCGATGCCGTTCCGCTCGTGGGAAGGCGTGAACGCCAATCCGTTCTTCAGCGCCGACCCGGAGGTCGTGCCGCAGCTCGAGGAGTTCATGGAACGCCTGCGCAAGAGCGGCGATTCGGTGGGCGCGCAGGTCACCGCCGTCGCGACCGGTGTGCCGGTAGGGTGGGGCGAACCGGTGGACGACAAGCTCGATGCCGACATCGCGTACGCGATGATGAGCATCAACGCGGTGAAGGGCGTGGAGATCGGCGCGGGCTTCCGGTCGGTGGCGCAGAAGGGCACCGAGCACGGTGACGAAATGACGCCCGAGGGCTTTCTCTCGAACAATGCCGGCGGCATCCTGGGCGGGATCTCCACCGGGCAGGACATCGTCGTGAACGTCGCCATCAAACCCACCTCGAGCATCCGCCTCGCGCGCCGCTCCATCGACAAGGCCGGCAATCCGGTTACGGTGGAGACCTTCGGCCGTCACGATCCGTGCGTCGGCATCCGTGCGACGCCGATCGCGGAGGCGATGCTGGCGATCGTGCTGATGGACCACGCTTTGCGCCATCGGGCGCAGAATGCCGACGTCATCACCGACACGCCGCAGCTCGCAGCGCAGGCGCCCGACGGGGCCAGGGAGCGCTATCCGGTCCAGCCCTCGCGCGCATCGACCGATCCCGACGCTAACGAAGCCTAAGATGACTGCCCCCCCGATAGGCCTTCGGCCTCTCCCCCCGAGGGGGCAGCCCGCTTGGGGCGGCCCGGCGCGGCTATGAAACACCCCCCGCGCTCCTTTCAGTCGCTGCCCCCCGAGGGGGCGCGTCAGTGTCTTGGCGCGGCCCGGCGGCACTGACGGTCGATCTGGGCCCATGGAATGGATGGACCGTCTGCGCGAGCTCCACGAGGCCGGCTGGAAGCCGGTGGGCGTGGGTGGTCTGATCACGGCGGGTCTGTTCGCGACGTATTGCGCGTGGTTCGCGAACACGGGCGAGGGCTGGGTCCACGTCCTGGACGGGGCGAACCTGGTGTTCCACGAGGCAGGCCATCCCATCTTCGGCCTGCTGCTGGGCAGCCGCATCACGGTCTATGGCGGCACCATGGCGCAACTCGTGTTTCCGCTGGTGGTGATCGGCAGCTTCTGGGCGCGGCGCGAGACGGTGTCGTTCGCTGTCGGGGTGCTGTGGTTCTTCGAGAATTTCTGGAACATCGCGCGCTACATGGCGGACGCCCGCGCCCACGTGCTGCCGCTGGTGGGCAGCGGCGAGCACGACTGGACCGAGATCCTCACTCGCTGGGGCGTGCTGCAATTCGACACGACGCTCGCCGGGTTCGTGCGGCTGGTCGCCTGGGCCGGCATGCTCGCGACGCTCGGCTGGCTGGTGTGGCGCTGGAATGACGACAAACAGTACGAATAGCCGGGGCGTACGATGAGCGCCGCGGTCCCCGCGGGCCGCCTCGCGACGTTCTACTTCTTCTATTTCGCGTTTCTCGGGGTGTTCGCACCCTACTGGGCGCTGTACCTCAAGTCGGTGGGGCTCACCTCGGCGCAGATCGGCATGCTGCTCGCGGTGGTGCCGGTGACGCGCATGGCGGGGCCTGCGTTCTGGGGCTGGATCGCGGACACGCGCGGTCAGCGCGCGCCCATCGTGCGCATCACCACGCTCTGCACGCTGCTGACGTTCTGCGGCGTGTTCGTCGATTCGAGCTTCGTCTGGCTGCTCGTCGTGATGCTCGCGATGAATCTCTTCTGGAGCGGAACCCTGCCGCTGGTCGAGGCGACGACGCTGGGTCATCTCGGCGACCGGCCGGGCGGCTATGGGCGCATCCGCGCGTGGGGATCGGTGGGTTTCGTGGCGGTCGTGGTGGTGGCCGGGTATGCGCTCGACTACACCGGCATCCGTGCGGCAGCGTGGATGATCGCGGGACTGCTCGCGTTGCACGCGGTGACGTCGTTCAACATTCCCGAGGCGCCGACCCATCCGCATCACAACGATCATGTGAAGGTCTGGGACATCCTGAAGCGGCCCGAGGTCATCGCGCTGTTCGCAGGATGCTTCCTGAGCGCGCTCGCGAACGGGCCGTACAACACGTTCTACTCGATCTGGCTGGTGGACCACGAGTACAACAAGGGCACGGTGGGCATGCTGTGGGCGATGGGCGTGGTCGCCGAGGTGGTCGTGTTCTGGACGTGGACGCGGCTGTCGTCGCACTTCTCTATGCGCTCGCTGCTGCTCGCCGGGTACGGCATCACGTTCGTGCGCTACCTGACCATCGGCTGGCTGCCGAATACCGCAGCGGTGATGTTCGTGGCCCAGCTCGCCCACGCGGCCACGTTCGGCTTTTTCCACGGCGCGGCGGTGGCGCTGACCCATCGATTCTTTCGCGGACGGCACCAGGCGAAGGGGCAGGCGCTCTACTCGGGCATCGGCTTCGGCGCCGGTGGAGCGGCGGGTGGGCTGCTGGCGGGCTTCCTGTGGGATCGCGTCGGCGGGGCGATCACGTTCTCCATCGGAGCGGCCGCGGCGGCGGTGGCGTTCGGCATCACGGCGCGCTGGTTGAGAATTCCGGAGCCCGCGCGCAACTAGAACGGCCCCCCGAAGGTGAGGGAAGGGGGCGTGCATCCCCTCCCCCGCGCGCAGCGTGGGGGAGGGTTAGGGTGGGGGCAAGCGACGTCTCTCTCTGCACCGCCGCTGGCCCCCATCCCCACCTTCCCCCGGCGAAGCCGGGGGAAGGAGTGCCTGGCGATGCATCTCGCGGTGCATCCTCACCTCCATCCGCGCTGCGCAGTACATCTCCTCGACGCCGCGCCGTAAATCCCTTCCCCCACGCTGCGCAGTACGTCCCCTCCCCCACGCACAGCGTGGGGGAGGGTCAGGGTGGGGGCAAGCGGCGTCTCCCTCTCCACCACCGCTGATTCCCATCCCAACCTTCCCACGCTATCGCGCGACAAGGCGAGCGATGTTGCAATCGAGTCGATCGCCGCAGTGGGAAGGCGCGGTGACCGCTGTGACATAATCACCGGCTATCCGGAGAGTCTCGCCATGCAACCACAAACCCTCTACGACAAGCTCTGGTCGAGCCACCTCGTGCGCGAGGAAGGCGACGGCAACGCGCTCGTCTACATCGACCGCCACCTGGTCCACGAGGTCACCAGCCCGCAGGCCTACGAGGGGCTCAAGCTGGCCGGCCGCAAGCCCTGGCGCGTCGATTCCATCGTCGCCACCGCGGACCACAATACCCCCACAAAGGATTGGGACAAGGGCATCCGCGACCCGATCTCACGCATTCAGGTGGAGACCCTGGACGCCAACATCCGCGCGTACGGCGCGAAGGCCTACTTCCCGTTCCTGGACGGGCGTCAGGGCATCGTCCACGTGATCGGTCCCGAGCAAGGAGCGACGCTGCCCGGGATGACCGTGGTGTGCGGCGACTCGCATACCAGCACGCACGGCGCCTTTGCCGCGCTGGCCTTCGGCATCGGCACCTCCGAGGTGGAGCACGTGCTTGCCACGCAGTGCCTCAACCTGAAGAAGGCGAAGCGCATGCTGGTGCGCGTCGAAGGCCAACTGGGCCGCGGCGTCACGGCGAAGGACGTGGTGCTCGCCATCATCGGCAGGATCGGTACCGCGGGTGGTACCGGCTACGCGATCGAGTTCGGCGGCAGCGCGATCCGTTCGCTGTCCATGGAAGGCCGGATGACCTTGTGCAACATGGCGATCGAAGCCGGTGCCCGCGCGGGCATGGTGGCCGTGGACGACACCACCATCGAATACCTGCGCGACCGGCCGTTCGCGCCGAAGGGCGAACAGTGGGACCGCGCCGTGGCTTACTGGCGCACGCTGGTGAGCGATCCGGGTGCGCAGTTCGACAAGGTGGTCGAGTTCGACGCGGCCGCCATTCCGCCGCAGGTGACCTGGGGCACGTCGCCCGAGATGGTCGACACCGTGGAGGCCCGTGTGCCCGATCCCGCGCGCATCGACGACCCGGTGAAGCGCGACTCGCTCGAGCGCGCGCTCAAGTACATGGGGCTCGAGGCCAACACGCCGATCACCGAGATCACCATCGACAAGGTGTTCATCGGGTCGTGCACCAACTCGCGGCTCGAGGATCTGCGTGCTGCCGCCGAGGTCGTGAAGGGGCGTCACATTGCGGCGAACGTGAAGCTCGCGATGGTGGTGCCGGGGTCCGGCCTGGTGAAGCGCGCCGCCGAGGCGGAAGGCCTCGACCGGGTGTTCCGCGACGCCGGTTTCGAGTGGCGCGAGCCGGGCTGTTCCATGTGTCTCGCGATGAACGACGACCGCCTCGAGCCGGGCGAGCGCTGCGCGTCCACATCCAACCGCAACTTCGAAGGGCGACAGGGCGCCGGTGGTCGCACGCACCTCGTGAGCCCCGCGATGGCGGCGGCCGCGGCCATCGCCGGTCACTTCGTCGACGTGCGCCGGGCGTTCTGAGGAATCTTCGCAATGGAAAAGTTCACCATACTGGAAGGCCTCGTCGCACCGCTCGACCGGCCCAACGTCGACACCGACGCAATCATCCCGAAGCAGTTCCTGAAGTCGATCAAGCGCAGCGGCTTCGGTCCGAACCTGTTCGACGCCTGGCGCTACCTCGATTCCGGCGAGCCCGGCATGGATCACACCACGCGGCCAATCAATCCTGCCTTCGTGCTGAACCAGCCGCGCTACCGCGGCGCGCAGATCCTGCTCGCGCGCGAGAACTTCGGGTGCGGCTCCTCGCGCGAGCACGCGCCCTGGGCCCTCACCGATTACGGCTTCCGCGCCATCATCGGGCCGAGCTACGCCGACATCTTCTTCAACAACAGCTTCAAGAACGGGCTGCTCCCGGTGATCCTGCCGGCGGGCGTCGTGGACAAGCTGTTCGCCCACGCCCACGCGACGCCGGGTTATCGCCTGAAGATCGATCTGCCCCAGCAGAAGGTGTTCACGCCCGAAGGCGAGGCCTTCCCTTTCCACATCGACGGGTTCCGCAAGCACAACCTGCTGCACGGCCTCGACGAGATCGGTCTCACGCTGCAGCACACCGATGCCATCCGCACTTTCGAGGCGAAGCATCGCGCGGCGCAGCCGTGGCTCTTTGCCTGAGGTGATAATGAAGATTGCAGTTCTGCCGGGAGACGGCATCGGTCCCGAAATCGTGCAGCAGGCCACGCGCGTGCTGGAAGCGCTGCGCTCCGACGGGCTCAAGGTGGAAATGGAACACGCACCGATCGGCGGTGCCGGGTACGACGCGGCCGGTGACCCGTTGCCTGAGGCGACGCTCAAGCTTGCGCAGCAGTCCGATGCGGTGCTGCTCGGCGCCGTCGGCGGCCCGAAGTACGACACGCTGCCGCGTCCGCAGCGGCCGGAGCAGGGCCTGCTGCGCATCCGCAAGGCGCTCGGACTGTTCACGAACCTGCGCCCCGCAGTGGTCTACGAAGAACTCGCTTCGGCCTCGTCGCTGCGACCGGAACTCGTCGCGGGCCTCGACGTGATGATCCTGCGCGAGTTGACCGGCGACATCTACTTCGGGGAACCGCGGGGTCGCCGCACGCTCGACAACGGCGAGCGCGAAGGCTACGACACGATGAAGTACTCCGAATCGGAGATCCGCCGCATCGCGCACGTGGGGTTCCGCATCGCACGCAAGCGCTCGCGCAAGCTGTGCTCGGTCGACAAGGCCAACGTGCTCGACACCAGCATCCTGTGGCGCGAAGTGGTCAACGAGGTTGCCAAGGAATACGCGGACGTGGAGCTTACGCACATGTACGTCGACAATGCCGCCATGCAGCTGGTGCGCGCCCCGAAGCAGTTCGACGTGATGGTGACCGGCAACATGTTCGGCGATATCCTGTCGGACGAAGCGTCGATGCTGACCGGTTCCATCGGCATGCTGCCGTCCGCATCGCTCGACGCGAACGGCAAGGGTCTGTACGAGCCGATCCACGGTTCGGCGCCGGACATCGCGGGCAAGGGTGTAGCCAATCCGCTGGCGACGATCCTGTCGGTCGCGATGCTGCTGCGGCACACCGGCAACGACGAGGGTTCGGCGACGCGCATCGAGCAGGCGGTCAAGAAGGTGCTGCGGGACGGGTGCCGGACGGCGGATATCGCGCAGGCAGGCGAGAGCCGCATCGGCACCCGGGCGATGGGCGACGCGGTGGTCGCGGCGCTCGCCACACAACATCGATAACGAGACGGTTCACGACACGGAGAAACGGTGATGGCAGCGATGCGGGTGGGCTTCGTAGGCTGGCGCGGCATGGTGGGTTCGGTGCTCATGCAGCGGATGGTCTGGGAGAAAGACTTTCTACTGATCGACCCCACCTTCTTCACCACGTCCAACGTCGGCGGCGACGGCCCGACCATCGGGCGCGATCTCGGCAAGCTGCAGGATGCGAACGACATCCAGGCGCTCACCGCCATGGACACGATCGTCTCCTGCCAGGGCGGTGACTACACGAACGCCGTGTTCCCCAAGCTGCGGGCGGCGGGGTGGCAGGGTTACTGGATCGACGCCGCGTCGGCGCTGCGCATGAACGACGACGCCGTCATCATCCTCGACCCGGTCAACCGGCCGGTGATCGATGCGGCGTTGCAGGCCGGGGTGAAGAACTACATCGGCGGCAACTGCACCGTGAGCCTCATGCTCATGGCGCTCGCCGGCCTGTTCAAGGCCGACCTGGTGGAGTGGATCACCGCCATGACGTACCAGGCGGCTTCCGGGGCCGGTGCGCAGAACATGCGCGAACTGGTGGAGCAGATGGGCGCGGTCCACGGTGCGGCGAAGAACATGCTGGACCATCCGACCGCCACCATCATCGACATCGACCGTGCGGTCGCGCAGGCGCTCAACAGCGACGACCTGCCCGCCAAGAACTTCGGATACGCGCTGGCCGGCAGTCTGCTGCCGTGGATCGACAAGGATCTCGGCAACGGCCAGAGCCGCGAGGAATGGAAAGCCATGGCCGAGGGCAACAAGATCCTGGGCAAGGCACCCGGCACGATCCCGGTCGACGGCGTGTGCGTCCGCATCGGTGCCATGCGTTCGCATAGCCAAGCGCTCACCATCAAGTTGAAGCGCGACGTGCCGCTGCCCGAGATCGAAAAGCTCCTCGCCGCGGCTCACGAATGGGTGAAAGTGATCCCTAACACGCGCGAAGCGTCGCTGCAGGCGCTGACACCTGCAGCCGTCTCGGGCAAGCTCGAAGTCCCGGTGGGGCGGTTGCGCAAGCTGCCCATGGGCGGGGAGTACCTCACCGCCTTCACGGTCGGGGACCAACTCCTGTGGGGCGCGGCCGAGCCGCTGCGCCGCATGCTGAGAATCCTGCTCGAGCGCTGACGCCCGCCACGCCGGCCCCGATGGGGCCGGTAAGTAGGTATTTACGTTGCACGCCGACGCGAACCGGGTTGGCGGCAAGGAACTTGCTTCGCTCGTCCAGTGCAAGCTGAACCGGCCCGAATCCGATTTTCAGCCCTGGTCGCGCCTTGGATGCGCGGTCCTTCGGCTACAGAAAACGACAAAATCCGCCGAAAAAAGAAGCGTGAAGGGGTGGTTAGCTGAGAGGCGAGATTAGCTTGCATCAGTAACCCCATGATGTTATTTTCGTTATAAACCTCGAAATCCAAGGGTGGCGCGGTGGGCAAATCTCTGATTCGCGTGGTCGCAACGGTCGCCGCGCTCCTCATGTGTTCGGCGTCCGCCTACGCCGCTGGTCTCGGCAAGCTCACGGTCATCTCGACGCTCGGCCAACCCTTCCGGGGCGAGATCGACCTGGTGTCGGTCAAGAAGGACGAACTGTCCTCCCTGTCGGTGCGCATGGCCTCGCCGGACGCGTTCAAGCAGGCCGACCTGCCCTACACGGCCTACGTTTCGAACCTCAAGCTCGCCATCGAGAAGCGTCCGAACGGCGATCCCTACGTGAAGGTTTCGTCGTACCAGCCGCTGAACGAACCTTTCATCGACTTCCTGGTGGAACTCGGCTGGACGTCCGGGCGCTTGGTCCGCGCCTATACGGCACTGGTGGATCCGCCCATCGTGACCGATGCGGAGGCCTCGAAGGCTCCGGAGGTCAAGCCGCTGCCGCCGACGCAGCCGCCGGTAACGAAGGCCGAAGCGGCGCCGGCACAACCGGCCCCGCCGCCCGCGCCGCCCGCTCCCCCGGCTGAAGTGCAGCCGCCGGTCGCGGAAGCCGCACCCGCACCCGAACCCGAGCCGGCGCCTCAGGCCGCCGAGCCCGCTAACCCCGAACCGGCGGTCGCGCAGCGCGACGAGGGCATCAAGGTGCCCGAGCCCGCGGTGCAGACCGGTGCCGCCAAGGCCCCGCTGTCCGGCCAGCGTGCCGCGTCCACCGGCGGCGAGGTCACGACGAAACGCGGCGATACGCTGTCGAAGATCGCCAAGGCGAACATGACCGAAGGCCTGGCGCTCGAGCAGATGCTGGTGCTGCTCTATCGCGAGAACCCGGATGCCTTCGCCGGCAAGAACATGAACCGCCTCAAGACCGGTTCGGTGCTGCGCCTGCCCGACGAGTCGTCAGTGGTGGACATGTCGCCGCAGGATGCCCGCAAGGAAGTGCGCGTGCAGGCCGCCAACTGGAACGCCTATCGCGAGAAGCTGGCCGCGGTCGCGGCCGAGACGCCGGCAGTGGATACCGGTGCCCAGCAAAGCGCCGAAGGCAAGGTGACGACGACGGTGCAGGAGAAGGCGCCTGCGGCCGAAGCACCGAAGGAAGTGCTGAAGCTTTCCAAGGGTGAGCCTGCGAAGGCCGGTGCCGGCAGCCAGGATGCGAAGGCGCTGCAGGACCGCATCCATCAACTCGAGGAAGAGGTCGCTTCCAAGTCCAAGGCGGTGAAAGATTCCGGCGAACGCATCGCCGCGCTCGAGAAGACCATCAAGGACATGCAGGCCCTGATGGAGATCAAGAGCAAGGGTGTCACCGATCTGCAGAAGCCCGCGGCGCACGCGCCTGCGCCTGCCCCGGCACCCAAGCCCGAACCCAAGCATGAGACGCCGCCGGCGGCCGTAGCCCCGCCGCCGAAGCCCACCGAACCTGCCGTGACGCCGCCGCCACCCGCTGCCGCGCAGACGCCGGAGACGGCCCCCCCCAAGCCACCAGCTGGCGAAGAGGCAGCCAAGCCGAAGAAGAAGTTCGTGCCGCCGCCTCCGCCCCCGCCCCCCAGCCTGGTGGACCAGCTGCTCGAGAACCCGCTCTATCTCGCCGGCGGCGCGGCCGTGCTCGCGCTCCTCGGTTTCGGCGGCTACACCGTCCTGAAGCGCCGCGGCAGCGGCGGCGAAGCGGCTCCGAAGAAGGACAAGAAGGGCGGAAAAAAAAATTCGCCGACCCCGATTGAAGACGACGTAACGACGGAGATCCCTTCGGGCGCCGGCCTCGCGGCCGGCAGGGCCGGTGGTGACATTCACGAGGAAGGCGATCCGCTCGCGGAAGCCGAGATCTTCCTCACCTACGGTCGCGACAACCTGGCGGAAGAGCGCCTGAAGGAAGCGATCGCCGCCACGCCCAAGCGTTACGAATTGCACGGCAAGCTCCTCGAGATCTACGCCAAGCGGCGCGACGCCGCTGCATTCGAGCAGATCGCGAAGGAACTCCAGAGCGGTACCGGCAGCAAGGGCGAGCTGTGGAACAAGGCGGTCAAGCTGGGCTACCAGATCGATCCGGAGAACACGCGCTACGCCGCGGGCCGGCATATGGAAGACGACGGCACCGCGACGGTGGTCGTCGGCAGCGGCAGCGCGCTGGCGGCTGCGGCTGCGGCCGCCGCCACGGCCATGGGCACGTCCCGTCCCGGCGGCAGCGCTGACGCGGCCAAGACCAATCTCGACTTCAACCTGGGCTTCGACGACTCGGCCATCGGGACCACGACCGACATCGACCTCGGCCGTCTCGGCCCGGAGGTCGAAGCCGCGACCACCACCAGCACGGACATCGATCTCGGCGCGCTCGGGGAGAGTTCCGATCTCACCGATAGCATGGTGCTCGATCCGGGTGCCAAGCTGCCCGGCGTCGACAATGAATCCACGGTGCAGATCACCGCGTTGGATGGTACGGCCCCACTGCCCACGCAATCCGAGACGGCACCCGTCGGCGGCGGACTCGATTTCGACTTCGACGTGAGCGCGGCTGCGCCCGCGACCCCCGGTGCGCCGGCCGCAGAGGCGGACGATGGCGGCCTCAACTTCGACATCAGCGGCCTCAACCTCGATCTGCCCACTGCGGCAGGCGGACCTCCCGGTTCGGCTGCGGCACCCGACCTCGACCTGTCCGGGATCAGCCTGGATCTCGGCAGTGCCGAGACGGCGGCCCCGGCGGCGGCCGGCGGCAAGGACGACAAGTGGTACGACGTCCAGACCAAGTTCGACCTCGCCAAGGCCTATCAGGAGATGGGCGATCGCGAAGGTGCGCGGGAGATCCTGCAGGAAGTGCTGGCCGAGGGCGACGCCGAACAGAAGGCCGCCGCACAAGCGGTGCTGGGGTCGCTCGGCTGAGATGATGTCCCCCCCGATGGGCCTGCGGCCCCTCCCCCAGAGGGGGCCAGCCTGCTTGGGGCGGCCCGGCGCGGGCTGGGTGACTTTCCCCCCGATGGGCCTGCGGCCCTTCCCCCTGAGGGGGCCAGCCCGCTTGGGACGGCCCGGCGCGGGCTGATCGCACTTTCTGCCGGAGACGGCTCGAAGATCAGCGCCGCCATGAGCGGCGCTGATCGCTTCCGGAGGCTGCTGCCATGAGAATCGCCCTCGGCCTCGAGTACGACGGCAGCGCATTCTGCGGGTGGCAGACCCAGCCCTCCGGCTGCAGCGTGCAGGACGCGCTCGAACGTGCGCTTGCGGAGATCGGCGGCTCGCCGATCGCGACCACGTGCGCAGGGCGCACCGATGCGGGCGTTCATGCTCTCGCGCAGGTGGTGCACTTCGATACGGACGCGATTCGGCCGGACACGGCGTGGGTGCGAGGCACGAACGCGCTGCTGCCTCCCGGCGTCAGCGTGTTGTGGGCGCGGGTGGTGGACCCTGCGTTCCATGCCCGCTTCGATGCGCAGGCGCGCCGTTATCGTTACGTGCTGCTCGCGCGGGGCGAACGTCCCGGCCTGCTGCACGGAAAGGTCGGCTGGTGGCATGGCGCGCTCGATGTGGACGCGATGCGCGCGGGGGCCGCAGCTCTCATCGGCGAGCATGACTTCAGCGCGTTCCGCGCTGCCGAATGCCAGGCGAAGTCGCCGGTGCGCACACTCACGAACCTGGAGCTCCGGTCCGAAGGTCCGTTCATCGCGTTCGACCTGCGTGCGAACGCGTTCCTGCAGCACATGGTGCGCAACATCGTGGGGTCGCTGGTGTACGTCGGGGCCGGGCGGCAGCCGCCCGGCTGGATCGCTGAATTGCTGCAAGGTCGGGACCGGCGGCTCGCCGCGCCCACGTTCGCGTCCGATGGCCTTTACCTGACCGGCGTGGAATACTCGCCGATCGCCAATCTGCCGGCCGTGCCGGCACGCGCCATCCCCTTCTGAAGCATGCCCACCCGGATCAAGTTCTGCGGGATCACGCGCCCCGAGGATGCTCTTGCCGCCGCCCGGCTGGGCGTCGACGCCGTCGGCTTCGTGTTTCAGCGCAAGAGTCTGCGTTACGTCGACCCGGCCCGGGTTGCCGCCATCGTCCGCGAATTGCCGGCGTTCGTGACGACAGTGGGGCTGTTCGTGGACCCGACCGAGGCGGAGGTGCAGTCGGTGCTCGCTGCCGTTCCCCTCGACCTGCTCCAGTTCCACGGGGCGGAGCCGCCGGATTTCTGCGCCGGGTTCGGCCGACCCTGGATCAAGGCCGTCGCCGTGGCGCCGGGGGTCGATTTGCTACAATCCGCCGCGAACTACGCCGGGAGTCGCGGGCTGTTGCTCGACGCATTCGTGCCCGGTATGCACGGCGGTACCGGTACCAAGGCGGACTGGAGCGCGATACCCGAGGCGCTCCCGCTGCCCGTGATACTGGCCGGAGGACTCACCCCCGCTAACGTGGGCGAGGCCATCCGGATGGTGCGGCCCTGGGCCGTGGACGTATCGAGCGGGGTCGAACGCGATAAGGGCGTGAAGGACCACGAGAAGATGGTCGCATTCATTCGAGGAGTCCGAGATGCAGATGACTGACCTGCCCGATCGCAAGGGGCATTTCGGTCCCTACGGGGGAATTTTCGTCGCCGAGACGCTGATGTACGCGCTCGACGAGTTGCGCGACAACTACGAGCGGTTGCGCCAGGACCCGGCGTTCGTCGCCGAGTTCGAGTACGAACTCAAGCACTACGTGGGGCGGCCGAGCCCGGTGTACTTCGCCAAGCGCCTCACCGAACAGTGCGGCGGGGCGCAGATCTGGCTGAAGCGCGAGGATCTCAACCACACCGGCGCGCACAAGATCAACAACACCATGGGCCAGGCGCTGGTCGCGCGGCACATGGGCAAGAAGCGCATCATCGCCGAGACCGGCGCAGGGCAGCACGGCGTGGCCTCCGCCACCGTGGCCGCGCGCTTCGGGATGGAGTGCGTGGTCTACATGGGCTCGGAGGACATCCAGCGCCAGGCTCCGAACGTCTACCGCATGAAACTCCTCGGTGCCTCGGTGGTGCCGGTGGAGAGCGGTTCGAAGACGCTGAAGGACGCGCTCAACGAAGCGATGCGCGACTGGGTGACGAACGTCGAGGGCACGTTCTACATCATCGGCACCGTGGCCGGTCCGCATCCGTATCCGATGATGGTGCGCGATTTCAATTCCGTCGTGGGCCGTGAGCTGCTCACGCAGATGCCGGAAGCGGCCGGCCGATTCCCCGATGCGATCCTCGCGTGCGTGGGCGGCGGGTCCAACGCGATGGGTGCGTTCTATCCGTTCATTCCGCACCAGGAAGTGCGCCTGATCGGCGTCGAAGCCGGCGGGCACGGACTGCACACGGGCAAGCATGCCGCGACCCTGTGCGCCGGCAAGCCCGGTGTGCTGCACGGCAATCGCACCTATCTCATGCAGGACGAGAACGGCCAGATCATGGAGACCCATTCCATCTCCGCCGGTCTCGACTATCCGGGCGTCGGTCCCGAGCATGCGTGGCTCAAGGACACCGGCCGCGCCGAGTACGTCGCGGTCACCGACGAAGAGGCGCTCGAAGCATTCCACGCGCTGTGCCGTGTGGAGGGCATCATCCCCGCGCTCGAATCGAGCCACGCGGTCGCGCAGGCCATGAAGATGGCGCGCACCATGTCGAAGGACAAGGTGCTGTTGGTGAATCTCTCCGGGCGCGGCGACAAGGACATGAACACCGTCGCGCACCATTCGGGGCTGACGCTGTGAGCCCGCGCGACATACCCACCGTTTCCCGTATTCCCGGCGTCTTCGAGAAGCTGAAGGCCGCCGGCCGCAAGGCGCTGATCCCTTTCATCACCGCCGGTGATCCGGACAAGGCGTCCACCGTGCCGATCATGCATGCGCTGGTCACTGCCGGCGCCGACATCATCGAACTCGGCGTGCCGTTCTCCGATCCGATGGCCGATGGGCCCACTATCCAGCGCTCGAGCGAACGTGCGCTGAAGCACGGTACTTCGTTGCGCGACTGCCTCGATTTCGTGCGCGAGTTCCGATCGCGCGACCAGGCGACGCCGGTGGTGCTGATGGGGTACGCGAATCCGATCGAGGCGATGGGCTATGACACGTTCGCCGCTGCCGCAGCCGACGCGGGTGTGGACGGCGTGCTGGTGGTCGACTATCCGCCGGAGGAGAGCGTCGAGCTCACCACGAAGCTGCGTGCGGCCGGCATCGATTCCATCTTCCTGCTGTCGCCGACGTCGCTCGATCAGCGCATGGAGGAAGTGGCGCATCTCGCGAGCGGCTACGTCTACTACGTGTCGTTGAAGGGCGTGACCGGTGCCGCGCATCTGGACCTGGCCGAGATTGCCCGGAAGATCCCGCAGATCCGTGCCCGCGTGAACCTCCCGATCGGCGTGGGTTTCGGGATTCGTGATGGCGCCACGGCGCGTGCGGTGTCCGGCATCTCCGATGCCGTCGTCATCGGCAGTCGTCTGGTGCAGGAAATCGAGGCGGCGCCGCCGGGTCAGGCGGCCGCCAAGGTCGGATCGCTCGTGGCGGAGATCCGCCGGGCCATGGACGCGCAAGCTTGATCGGGCAGTCGGCACCGCGTTCCGCGGGGCATTCCACGAAGGGGGCGAGATGAGCTGGTTGCAGAAGCTGCTTCCACCCAAGATCAAGCGCACGGCGGGCACGTCCCGCAAGGCTGTGCCCGAAGGGCTGTGGACCAAGTGCGAAGTGTGCGAGACGGTGCTGTATCGCGCCGACCTCGAGCAGAACCTGAGCGTCTGCCCCAAGTGCAGCCACCATATGCGGCTGTCGGCGCGCGAACGTCTCGACTATTTCCTCGATCCCGACGGTCGGTTCGAGATCGGCGCCGAAGTGGTGCCCGTGGACTTCCTCAAGTTCGTCGACAGCAAGCGCTACACCGAACGGTTGGAGCAGGCGCAGGCCGAGACCGAGGAGGAGGACGCACTGGTGGCGATGCAGGGCTCGGTCAAGAATCTCCCGTTGGTGGTGGTGGCATTCGAGTTCCGGTTCCTCGGCGGTTCCATGGGTTCCGTCGTTGGCGAACGTTTCGTGCGCGCGGTGCAGACGTCGGTGGAGCAGGGCATGCCGTTCATCTGCTTTGCCGCCAGCGGCGGTGCGCGCATGCAAGAGGGGTTGATGTCCCTCATGCAGATGGCCAAGACCACCGCGGCGCTCACGCGGCTCTCCACGGCGCGATTGCCCTTCATCTCGGTGCTGACCGATCCCACCATGGGCGGCGTTTCGGCGAGCTTCGCGTTCCTCGGCGACGTGGTCATCGCGGAGCCCAATGCGCTGGTGGGCTTCGCCGGGCCGCGCGTGATCGAACAGACCGTGCGCCAGACGCTGCCCGAAGGGTTCCAGCGCTCCGAGTTTCTGCTAGAACATGGCGCGATCGACATGATCGTCGACCGCCGGCAGATGCGCGACAAGATCGCGAACCTGCTAACACTGCTGATGCGCGCGCCGGCTACCTGACGCGCGCCGGTTCTCCGCCATGAAGATCGAACCGCCGTCCGGCGCTGCACCGGGCCCGGGCGCGGCACTCACGGACTGGCTCGCCTACATCGAGCGCCAGCACCCGCAGGCGATCGCCATGGGGCTCGATCGCGTCGCGGAAGTGCGCGATCGCCTCGGACTGTCCCTCACGTGCCCGGTGATCACGGTCGGCGGTACCAACGGCAAGGGCTCCACCTGCGCCATGCTGGAGTCGATCGCCGCCGCAGCGGGTTATCGCGTGGGCCTGTACATGAGCCCGCACCTCACGCGCTACAACGAGCGTGTGCGCATCGATCGGAGGATGGCATCCGATGCCGCGCTGTGCGAAGCATTCCGGGCGGTGGAGCAGGCCCGCGGCACCGTGCCGCTCACCTATTTCGAGTTCGGAACGCTCGGCGCCGCGTGGCTGTTCGCGCGCGCCGGGCTCGATCTCGCGATCCTGGAAGTCGGGCTCGGCGGCCGGCTCGATGCGGTCAACGTGTTCGACGCCGATTGTGCCGTCGTCACCTCCATCGGCCTCGACCACATGGACCTGCTGGGCCCCACACGCGAGTCGATCGGGTTCGAGAAGGCCGGCATCTTCCGCGCCGGGCGGCCGGCGGTGATCGCGGAGCCCGATCCGCCGGCGTCCATGCGCGACGCAGGTCGGACCGTGGGCGTGCAATGGTTGCAGGGCGGCGTCGACTTCCGCGCGGAGTCGGACGGTCTCCAGTGGCGCTATGTCGGGCCCGGCGGGACGCGCAGCGGACTGCCGCATCCTGCCCTGCGCGGGAGCTATCAGCTCGGCAACGCGGCGGGTGCCATCACGGCGCTCGACACGTTGCGTGAGCGGCTGCCGGTGTCGGCGAACGCGATCCGCGAAGGCCTCGTCACCGTCGAACTCGCAGGCCGGTTCCAGGTGCTGCCCGGCCGGCCGGTCGCGATTCTCGACGTCGCGCACAACCCGCATGCGGCGGAGCGGTTTGCCGGCGCACTCGGCGCGATGACGGACGTGGGCGCGACGCACGCGGTGTTCGCGATGCTGCGCGACAAGGACATCGAAGGTGTGGCGCGCACCGTGAAGACCCACGTCGATCGCTGGTATGTCGCGCCGCTGCCCGGTCCACGCGGTGCGGCGGTGCCCGCCTTGTTGCAGGCTCTCGATGCGGCGCAGGTGTTCGACCCGGTGCAATCGTTCGATTCCGTCGCGGCAGCGCTCGCGGCGGCGCGGGCTGCAGCGCGCCCCGATGATAGAATTGTCGTGTTCGGATCGTTCCTCACCGTCGCCCAGGCTCTCGAGACACTCGGAGGCTGAAGGCGCTCAGCGATGCCCCAGCCCGTAACCGACGACGAACTGCAACTCAGGAAGCGCGCGCGCCGCCGTCTGGTCGGCGCCATCGTCCTGGTCCTGCTCACGGTGGTGTTCCTGCCGATGGCGCTCGACAACGATCCGAAGCCGCTGTCTAAGAACGTCGACATCCAGGTGCCCGCGCTCGATTCCGCGGAGAACAAGTTTCCCGGCGGTCAGCCGGCGCCGGAGACGCCGCCGCTGACCCCGGCGGAGCCCAGGACGGTCGAACTGCCGCCCGAGCCCAAGGTGGAACCGCCGGTGGTGTCGGCCGAATCGATCAAGCCTGCGCCGCTGCCGGAGCCCGAGAAGAAGGCCGAAGCCTCCAGGCTGCCGGAGCCGCCGAAGAAAGCGGAACCCGCGAAGAAGCCCGAGCCCACCAAGAAGGTCGAACCACCGAAGAAGGCCGAAACACCGAAGCCGCAGCCGAAGGACACGAAGCACGAAGTCGCGAAGCCCGCGTCGGTGGCGCCCATGGAAGCGCAGGGCTATGTCGTGCAGCTCGGTGCGTTCGCCACCCCTGCCAACGCGAAACAACTCTACGAGAAGCTGCGGGCGGCGCGCTTCCCCGCCTACATGGAACCGGTGCCGGCCGGCGGTGGTGCGAAGACCCGGGTACGCGCAGGGCCTTTCCCGAGCGAGGATGCGGCCGACAAGGCGCGGCAGAAGCTGCTGCAATCCGGTCTCGCCAAGGGCGACCTCAAGATCGTGAAGCAGGGCGAATGACCATGACCCGGACCGGTCGGCTCCAGGTGACGCAGGCGTGACGTGGTTCGATGTGGCCGTGCTGATCGTCCTGGGCGTGTCCATGCTGATCGGCGTGATGCGCGGCTTCGTGAAGGAAGTGATGGCGATCGCTGCCTGGGTGCTCGCGTTCGTGCTCGCCCGGCAGTTCGCACCCACTGTCGCGAACTGGCTTCCTCAGGCGCTGCAGCCCGCGGGACTGCGGTTGGCCGCAGGCTTCATGTGCGTACTGTTCGGTGGTCTGCTGCTGCTGTGGGTCGCGACCTACTTTGCGCTGCAACTGATCCGCGCCGAGGGCCTGACGCTTGCGGATCGCACCGTCGGCGCCATATTCGGTTTTCTCCGTGGCGTGTTGATCGTGCTGGTGGGGGTGCTCGTGGCCGGGCTCACCGTCCTGCCGAAGGAACCCGGATGGCGCAACGCGTGGTTCTCCGCGCCCTTCGAAGCCCTCGCGATTTCGGTCAAGGCCTGGCTGCCGGAAGCCGTTAAGACCAGGATCGAGTATGACTAGCGACTTGCGCAACCGCGCCCGACCTGCAGTCAGGCGGCACAGGTGTCCCGATACTTCCATCGGGCAGCGGCACCGGTCATACAATTGCACAGTGGTAGCGGCGCCCTCGGCGCACGAAGGAGTCTGATATGTGCGGCATTCTCGGCGTCGTCGCGAAAAACCCGGTCAATCAACTGCTCTACGATGGTCTGCTGGTGCTGCAGCATCGTGGCCAGGATGCCGCGGGGATCGTGACTGCAGAAGGCAGCACGTTCCACATGCACAAGGACAGCGGCTTCGTCCGTGACGTCTTCCGCACGCGCGACATGCGCAACCTCGGCGGCACCATGGGTATCGCCCATTGCCGATACCCGACTGCCGGCTCTGCGAACAACACCGCCGAGGCCCAGCCGTTCTACGTGAACTCGCCGTTCGGCATCGTGCTCGGACACAACGGCAACCTCACCAACTCCCAGCAGCTGAAGCGCGACCTGTTCCGGCAGGACCTGCGGCACGTCAACACCAACTCCGATTCGGAGGTCCTGCTGAACGTACTTGCCCACGAGTTGCAGGACAACGCGAACGGCTTCCGCCTGAACCCGGAGACCATCTTCGCGGCGGTGGCCGGCGTGCATCGCCGCTGCCGCGGCGCCTATGCCGTGGTGGCGAGCATTGCAGGGTACGGACTGCTGGCGTTCCGCGATCCCTACGGCATCCGGCCCCTGGTGGTCGGACAGGCGATGACCGACAAGGGCATCGAGTATCTCGTCGCATCCGAGAGCGTTGCGCTGGACACCCTGGGCTTCACGCTGCTGCGCGACGTGCAGCCGGGCGAGGCGATCTTCATCGATTTCGACGGCAACTTCCACAGCCGGCAGTGCGCGTCCAACCCGTCGCTCAATCCCTGCATCTTCGAGTTCGTGTATCTCGCGCGACCGGACTCCGTGATCGACGGCATCTCGGTCTACGAGACGCGGCTGCGGATGGGCGAGAGCCTCGCCGACAAGATCCAGCGCGAGTACCGCGATCTCGACATCGACGTGGTCATCCCGATTCCGGATTCAAGCCGTCCGGCTGCCATGGAGCTCGCCAATCGCCTGGGCCTGTCGTACCGCGAGGGCTTCATCAAGAACCGCTACATCGGTCGGACGTTCATCATGCCGGGCCAGGCCGTACGGCGGAAATCGGTGCGCCAGAAGCTGAACGCGATCGGCGTGGAATTCAAGGGCAAGAACGTGCTGCTGGTGGACGACTCCATCGTGCGCGGCACCACCAGCCGCGAGATCGTGCAGATGGCCCGCGAGTCGGGTGCCAACAAGGTGTTCTTCGCGTCGGCCTCGCCGCCGGTGCGCTTTCCCAACGTCTATGGCATCGACATGCCGACGTCGCGGGAGCTGATCGCCAATGGCCGCGACGACGAAGCGATCGCGCGTGAGATCGGCACGGACCGGCTCATCTATCAGGATCTGGATGCGCTGGTTGCGGATGTGCGGGCAGTGAATCCGAAGGTCACCAACTTCGAGACTTCCTGTTTCAGCGGCGTCTATGTCACCGGCGATGTGACGCCCGAGTATCTGGCCGGGGTGGAAGCCGACCGCAACGACGACGCGCTCGCCCGCCGTCTGGCGCTCGCCAGCACCACGCAGCTGGATCTCAACCTCGTCGAGGCGGGTTGACAGTCGCCCCCGGGGCGATCAGTATCCGCGCCTCACGCGCCGATTTGAGCTTCAGCTTGCGGGCGCGCTACAAATTCGGCTAAAGCGTTGCGGAGAAAAACCCGTTCGCGCTTCGAGCCGAGCGGGTTTTTTTTCGGCTTGAGGACGGAAGCGATGGTGGAACAGGATTTCGAGTTCGATACGCTGGCGGTGCGCTCGGGCATCCATCGCACGGCATTCCAGGAACATGCGGAGCCGCTGTTCCTGACCTCGAGCTACGTGTTCGAGAACGCGGCCCAGGCGGCTGCGCGGTTCGCCGGGACCGAGTCCGGGTACGTCTATTCCCGCTACACCAATCCGACGGTGACGGCGCTGGAGGAACGGCTGGCCGCGCTGGAGGGTGCCGAGCGCTGCATCGCCACGGCCTCCGGCATGGCGGCCATTCTCGCGTGCACCATGGGCCTCATGAAGGCGGGTGAGCGCATCGTGGCTTCGCGCAGCCTCTTCGGGGCCACCACGCAGCTCTTCAACAACTTCCTCGCGCGCTTCGGCATCGTCACGGAGTACGTGGCGCTCACCGATCTCGACGCATGGCGAGCTGCGGCGGCAAAGCCCGGCGTGAAGCTGCTGTTCGCGGAGACGCCGTCCAACCCGCTGACCGAGATTGCCGACCTCGCCGGGCTTGCGGCGATCGCGCGCGAAACCGGTACCCTGCTGGCGGTCGACAACTGCTTCTGTTCGCCGGCGCTGCAGCGGCCCATCGAGTTCGGTGCCGATCTGGTGATCCATTCAGCCACGAAGTATCTCGACGGCCAGGGGCGCGTGCTCGGCGGTGCCGTCCTCGGGAAGCGCGCCCTGATCGAGGAGCCGCTCACCGCCTTCCTGCGCAACGCCGGGCCGACGTTGAGCCCGTTCAATGCGTGGGTGATCTTCAAGGGGCTGGAGACGTTGCGGCTGCGCATAGACGCGCAATCGCGTGCCGCACTCGAACTCGCAGGCTGGCTCGAAGCCCATCCGCGCGTGCAGCGGGTGTTCTATCCGGGGCTTCCCTCCCATCCGCAACATGCGCTGGCGATGCGCCAGCAATCGAGCGGCGGGGCCATCGTGAGCTTCGAAGTGAAGGGCAGCCGGGCCGACGCGTGGCGGGTCGTGGATGCGGCACGCGTGATCTCCATCACGGCGAACCTCGGCGACACCAAGAGCACCATCACCCATCCGGCGAGCACGACGCACGGGCGGATCTCGCCCGAGCTGCGCGCCGCGGCAGGCATCAGCGAAGGCCTGCTGCGCGTGGCGGTGGGGCTCGAATCGCCGGACGACCTGAAGGCCGATCTGGACCGCGGGTTGCGCGGATCCTGACCTAGCCCGCGTAGGCGACGCGCGTTACGCCGGCGGCGTCCACGCGCAGGTACTCGCCGCGCTCGTACCAGTCGGCCAGCACCCAACGCTCGCAGCGGTGACCATCGACCGCGTGTTCGTGCCGCGCGGGCCGATGGGTATGGCCGTGGATCAGGCGCGGCGCGTAGCCTGCGGCGCGCACCGCGTCGTCCACCGCGACCGGCGTGACGTCCATGATCGCCGGCGGTTTGTCCTGCTTCTGTTGATCGGCCTGGGCCCGTACCTGCCCGACCTGCTGGCGCCGTGCCGGGACCGGCAGCGCGAGAAACTGACGCTGCACTTCCGGATTGCGGACGTGGGCGCGGAACGCCTGATAGGCCTTGTCGTCCGTGCACAGTGTGTCGCCGTGCATCAGCAGGGCCGGCGTGCCGTACAGATCGAGGAGCGTGGGATCGGGGAGCAGTTCCACGTCGGCGGCCGCGGCGAAGGCGGGACCCACCAGGAAGTCGCGATTGCCGTGCATGAAGCGCGATCGCGTGCCGCGCTTGGCCAGGCGCTTGAGGCCGGCGATCACCTCGGCGTTGAGCGGCTCGTCCAGCGTGTCGTCACCGATCCAGAACTCGAACAGGTCGCCGAGGATGAACAGCGTCTGTGCGGCCGGCGCGACTTCGTCCAGGAAGCGCAGGAACAGTTGCGAGATGTGCGGCCGCGTCTCCGAGAGATGCAGGTCGCTGATGAACAGCGCGTGAGGACTGCCTGCGCTCACGCGCGCTCTCAGCCCTCGCCGGGCCGCCCCAAGAGGGCTGGGCCCCCTGGGGGGAGAGGCCGCAGGCCTATCGGGGGGGACGTCATCTCCAGCCCTCGCCGGGCCGCCCCAAGAGGGCTGGGCCCCCTGGGGGGAGAGGCCGCAGGCCTATCGGGGGGGACGTCATCTCCAGCCCTCGCCGGGCCGCCCCAAGAGGGCTGGGCCCCCTGGGGGGAGAGGCCGCAGGCCTATCGGGGGGGACCTCATCCTATTCCACCACTTCGGCGCTCTTGATCACCACGTCTTCGACCGGGACGTCGCGATGGAAGCCGCGCGAGCCGGTGGCCACCTTGCGGATCTTGTCGACCACGTCCTGTCCTTCCACCACCTTGCCGAACACGCAGTAGCCGAACTCCTGGGGCGTGGGCGCGCGGAAATTGAGGAAGTCGTTGTCGGCCACGTTGATGAAGAACTGGGCCGAGGCGGAATGCGGGTCCGGCGTGCGCGCCATGGCGACGGTGTAGGCGGTGTTCTTGAGGCCGTTCTCGGCCTCGTTCTTGACCGTGTCGCGGGTGGGCTTCTGCTTCATGCCGGGTTCGAAGCCGCCGCCCTGGACCATGAAGCCGTCGATCACGCGGTGGAACACGGTGTTGGTGTAGTGCCCGTCCTTCACGTACTGCAGGAAGTTTTCGACGGTGAGCGGCGCCTTCGCGGCATCCAGTTCGAGCGTGATGGTGCCGAGCGACGTGTGGAGCTTGACCATGGGGGATTCCTAGTTGGCGGGGAGAACGCGGGCGTCCTCGATGACGATCTGGGTCTGCGGGGCGTCGGTAGGGAACGGGCCGCCCGGGCCGGTCGGCATGGCGACGATCTTGTTGGCGACGTCCATGCCCTCCACCACCTTGCCGAACACGCAATAGCCGAAGCCGCGCGGGTTCGGCGCCTTGTGGTCGAGAAAATCGTTGTCGGCGACGTTGATGAAGAACTGGGCCGTGGCCGAATGCGGATCCTGCGTGCGCGCCATCGCGATGGTCCCCACGCCGTTGTGCAGCCCGTTGTTGGCCTCGTTGGGCACGGGATCGCGGGTGGGCTTCTGCCTGTAGTCGCGCGTGAACCCGCCGCCCTGGATCATGAAGTTGGGGATCACGCGGTGGAAGATGGTGCCCTTGTAGAAACCGTCGTTCACGTAGCGCAGGAAGTTCTCCACGGTCTTGGGGGCCTTGTCCGGATACAGCTCGAGGACGATGGTGCCCGCCGTGGTCTTCAATTCCACCTTGGGATCGGCGGCTTGAGCGGAAAAAGCGAAGGTGGCCGCGACGAACATCGCCGCAGCGTAGCGGATGAAACCCATTGAGATCGTCCTCCCGGAGTGGAAACCGAATACAACCAGCTTCAGGCCGCGCCTTCGTAAACGATCTTCCAGCGCGTGCCGTCGCGAAGCCAGTATTGTCGCTTCTTCATGACGTTCGACAAGTTGCTGCTCGCGTAGTCCTGGGTGAAGTTCACCACGGCGAGCGGCTCGCGGCCGGGGTACAGGAACATGCTGACACCGTCCAGCTTGACCTTGACCCAGGTCTTGCCCGAATTGACCGCGCGCTTCTGCGCCGCCCATTCGGCGAGGCTCGACGTGCCCGTGGAGAAGGTGGGCGCATAGTGCGCGAGGTAGTTCTCGGTCTGCAGGCTTTCCCAATCCTTGCGCCATTGCTCGACCGACGACTCGAGGCTTGCCCGCACCGAGTTGAGATCCTGTTCCGCGACCCAGTCCACTCCCGAGGAGATGATCACCGGCGTCACGCCGATCTGCAGATCGCGCGCGATCGCCTGGAGATCTTCGTTGGTCAGCACGACGCAGCCGTCGGACGCGCGCGGCGGGCGGCTGTAGGTGTCGCGCGGCGTGCCGTGCAACCAGATGCCGTGGCCGTCGCGACCCTGGCGACGGTCCCACTCGTTGGGGTAGCTGATCGGGTAGGCGCCGGCACCGTAGAAGTCGCCCACGCGGCTCAAGGGCAGGCTGCCGGTCACCTGGTACACGCCGAGCGGCGTCTTCTTGTCGCCTTCGCGCACCTTCTCGATGCCGTTCTTGCCGATGGTGATGTAGTAGTCGGCGACGTACTGCGGCGTGCCGTTGCGGTTTGCGAACACGTAGAGGGACGAGCGCGCGGTGTCGACCACGATCGCGAATTTCTGCTCCGGTGCCATCTTGAGCAGATAGCGCGGCAACCGGTCGCGCGGCGTTTCGGTATGCATGCGCAGCAGGCGCGCCTTGGCCTCGTCGCGCAGGTCCTGCAGGCGGTCCGCCGGTCCGTCCGGCGCGCTGCCCAGGGTTTCGATGGGTCGAGCGCGGGCCATCAGCAGGTCGCCCTTGATCAGCTGCGCGAGGCGGAAGTCGGGTTTCGCCGCGAGCAGGCGATCGAGTTCGGTCTGAGCCGAACCGATGCGATCGCTTGCGATGTCCTTCAGGACCGCGACCACCGCGGCTTCAGCACCATCCAGCCGGCGTTCCACCTGTTGGTTGGCGCGCATCGGCTTGGAGCCCATGGCCAACGTGTCCGCGGTGAGCGCTCCTGCCGCTGCAAACGCGGAGACAATGGCGAGCCCGCGCGACCACTGATGGCTGCGACGCGTCATCGGGCGATGTCTTCCTGCTGGATCATCCAGCGTCCGCCGGTCCGGACGAGCGTCAGTTTCTTCATACTGCTGACCTTCAATGATTCCGACTGATACACCTGCCGGAAGGTTACGATGGCTTCGTCGGGGCTGGCAAACGTGACCTTGGGGCTCAGGGCCTGCACGTTGATGCGCTTGCCCCTCACGACCCGGTCGCGCCGGGATTGCTCCCACGCCGCACGGGTCTGGCCGCCCGGCACCTTGAAGTTCGGTCCGTAGTGGTCCAGGTAGGCCTTCGCGTCGCCGCTCGACCACGCCTTGGTCCAGCCTTCAACGGCCTTCAACACCTCTTCTTGAGGATCGTTGTCCTTGGCGACCCGGGGAGCCGGCTTCTCGGCGGGCTTGACCGCCGGCGGGGCCGGGGTCGGGGAGGTGGCAGCCGGCACGGCCGGCTTGGCGGGCGGTGCGGGTGCTGCCGCCGGGGCAGCCGCGGGAGCGGCCGGCGCGGACTCGCCGGCGGCAAGCTTCGGGCCGGTCGGCGTCGGTTCGGCGACGCCACCCTTCACCAGAGCCTGTCCGCCGGCTTTGGTGGAGAACAGCTCCTTCACCAGCGCGAGCTTGGTCTTGGCCGAAGTGTTGGTGGAATCGAGCTGCAGCGCCTTGTCGTAGGCCTCGCGCGCCATCTTGGCGTACAGGTCGCCCAGGTTCTCGTGGGCGGTCGCGTAGCTCGGATGGGTCCGGATGGCCATTTCCAGCGCCTTGCGCGCCTTGTCGTCCTGGCCCTTGGCGGCATAGAGCACCGCCAGGTTGTTGTAGGGCTCGGGCAGCTCGGGGAAGTCCTGGGTGAGGGCCGTGAAGACGCCGATGGCCTCGTCCGGCTTGCCCTGTTCGGTCAGGATGATGCCCTTCAGGAAGCGGGCGCGGGCATCCTTCGGCTGCTTCGCCAGGATGGCGTCGACGCGGTCGAGTGCGGGACCGTAGTTCCCCTGCGTGAAGAGCCTGCGCGCGTCCTGGTAGTCGTCGGTTACCGCATGTGCCGTGACCAGGGAGTTGAGCAGGATTACCAGGCAGGCAGCTGCGAGGTGTAACCGTGTCATCGTGCTATACTTTTTTCCGAAGTTTCGCCGGTATGTTTCTGTATTGAAAAACGATTTTAACAAGAAGGCGACGCTTCCCACAATCGTAGTGGCGCTGATCATGCGCCCTGTCGGGGTAGTTGGAAGCGGCGTTCATGCCGGGCGACGGCACCATGGGCCGAAAGGTCTGCGAGTCTGGTGTCGGCACCGCCCGGGAAATCGAGCAGGCTCGCGCGAGCGGCCCGAATAATCCCACAACTGCACCCATGCTCCGCATCCACAACACGCTTGCCCGCGAAAAGCAGGCGTTCGTTCCGATCCGCTCCGGCGAAGTCCGCATGTACGTATGCGGCATGACGGTATACGACTATTGCCACGTCGGTCACGCGCGCGTGATGGTGGTGTTCGATACGGTGGTGCGCTGGTTGCGCAGCCAAGGCTATCGGGTCACCTACGTCCGCAACATCACCGATATCGACGACAAGATCATCAAGCGCGCGCTCGAGAACAACGAGCCGATGGACGCACTCACCGCGCGTTTCATCGATGCGATGAACGAGGACGCGGCGCGGCTCGGCGTGATGCGCCCCGATCATGAACCGCGCGCGACGCAGTCCATCGACGGCATGCTCGCGCTGATCGGACAGTTGGTCGAGAAAGGTCTCGCCTACCAGGCACCGAATCGCGACGTGTATTTCTCCGTCCGCGACTTCCAGGGCTACGGCAAGCTGTCCGGGAAGTCGCTCGAGGACCTGCGCGCCGGCGAGCGTGTCGACGTCGATCCGAACAAGCGCGACGCGCTCGACTTCGTGCTGTGGAAATCGGCCAAGCCGGACGAGCCGCAGTGGCCGTCGCCCTGGGGTCCGGGCCGTCCCGGCTGGCACATCGAATGTTCCGCCATGAGCGAGGCGCTGCTCGGCGCGCATTTCGATATCCACGGTGGTGGGCAGGATCTGCAGTTCCCCCATCACGAGAACGAGATCGCCCAGTCCGAAGGTGCGCACGGGCACGCCTTCGTGAACTACTGGATGCACAACGGCTTCGTCCGCGTGGACAACGAGAAGATGTCGAAGTCGCTCGGCAACTTCTTCACGGTGCGCGACGTGCTCGCGAAGTACGACGCCGAGGTGGTGCGGTTCTTCATCGTCCGTGCACACTATCGCAGTCCGCTCAATTATTCCGATCAGCATCTCGACGACGCGCGCAGCGGCCTCACGCGCCTCTACACGGCGCTCAAGAACGTGCCGCCGGCAGCGGCCGTATCGATCGATTGGAACGATCCTGCCGCCGCGAAGTTCAAGGCGGCGATGGACGACGACTTCAACACGCCCGAAGCGTGCGCCGTGCTGTTCGACCTGGCGACCGAGGTGAACCGTACCGGATCCGCGGAACGATCGGCATTGCTGAAGTCGCTCGCCGCCCTGCTGGGACTGCTCGGGCGCGAGCCCGATGCGTTCCTCAAGGGCGGACCGGCCAGCGACGGCATGAGCGATGGCGACATCGAAGCGCGCATCGCTGCGCGCACGGCGGCCAAGAAAGCGAAGAACTTCGCCGAGGCCGACCGCATCCGCGCCGAACTGGACGCCGCCGGCATCCTGCTCGAAGACGGTCCGGCCGGCACCACCTGGCGCCGCAAATAACAATCCACGAGGAGTTCGCCATAGAACAGTTCAGGACGGTCTTCCCCCCGCTGCTGATCGGGCTCAACTACCACCTGGAGCTGGTGCGCGAATTGGTGCGCGCCGTCGCTACCGGCGAGGCTCCGGAGTCGATCGACTCGAGCTACTGGGCGTGGTATCGCAGCGGGGCCTCGGGCCTGGCGGCGGAACTGCGCGACAACGAACTGGTGCGCGCGTGGGGAGAACTGGAAAGCACTCACGGCGAACTGCTGGTCGTGGCGGAGACGTGTCTCGCCGCCGTTCGTCGTGGCGACAACTCGACGGCCTGGCGTTGCCTCGACCAGGTGTTCGGCCACTCGGGCGTGTTGTTCGATCTGATCATCGGCGGGACGCTGCGCGAGCTGACCGAGGCGTTCACGATGCGCGAGCGCATTGTGACCGAACGCTACGAGCGCGAGTTCCTCGAAGCGGCGCAGATCGGACGGTTCTCGGTGCGGCTTTCCGACCACGCGTTGCTGTCGGCGGACGAGAGCTTCGCTCAACTGTTCGCTCTGAAGCCCGAGCAGTTGAACGGGCTCGATGTGCGTCACGTCCTGGATCGCTCCGCGTACGATGGACTGGTGGAAGCCACCACGCGCGGCCGGACGGCCCGGGTGCTGGCGCGCGGCGCGAGCGCGACCGATCCGTCGCTCGAACTGGTGGCCTACCGGGAAGGTGCGCCGCAGGAAGTGCTGCAGGGCTTCGCGGTGAACTCCACCGCCAATCGCGATGCACAGCAGCGGCATCTGCTGTCCGCGGCGATCGACCATTCCGATCAGGTGGTCGTGATCACCAACGCCCGACACGAGATCGTCTACGTGAACCCCGCGTTCACCCGTCTCACCGGTTACACCCGCGAGGAGGCGCTGGGCCGCAACCCGCGCTTTCTGCAGGGCGCGGAGACGAGCCAGGCGACCCGCGTGACCCTGCGCGAGGCGGTGGCCGTCGGGCGCCAGACCCACGCCGAGATCCTCAACTATACGAAGACCGGCAACACCTACTGGGCCGAGGTGTCCATCGTGCCGGTGCAGGACGAGCGCGGATCGACCACTCATTGGATCTCGATCGAACGCGACATCAGCGAGCGCAAGGTGCAGGAGCAGGAGATCACCCGCCTTGCCATGGAAGATCACCTCACCGGATTGCTCAACCGTCGCGCTGCCGAGGCACGCCTCGCGGTGGAGTGGGGTCGCGCGCGCCGCGACGCCAGTCCGTTTGCCGTTGCCCTGATCGACGTCGACCGCTTCAAGCTGGTGAACGACCAGTACGGCCACCAGATCGGGGATCGCGCGCTGATGCACGTGGCTTCCACGCTCGCGGCGAATCTCCGCGGCGGCGACTGGATCGCGCGCTGGGGCGGCGAGGAATTCCTGCTGGTGTTGCACGGGCTCGATGCGACCGGTGCGGTGAAGGCGGGTGAGCGCACCCGCAAGCTGGTGAAGTCGAAGCCCGTGAAGATCGACGTGGGCGAACTGCCGGTCACCGTGAGCATCGGCATCGCGCTGTACTCCCCCGAGACCGCCGGCATCGACGACCTGCTCGCGCAGGCGGACGCGCTGCTCTACGAGGCGAAACAGTCGGGGCGCGACAAGGTGTTGGTGGCCGGTGCGGGGAAGGGACAGCGGGCAGGACTCATCTGGGAAGGCTCCCAGGTGCAGAGCGCGCTGCACGAGAACCGCGTCCTGCCGGTGTTCCAGCCGATCGTCGATCTCAAGACCGGCGGCGTGGTCGGCGAGGAGGCGCTCGCGCGCATCCGCACGCGCGAGAAGGCGCTGGTGCAGGCCAGGCGTTTCATCCAGGCGGCGGAGGCGCTGCACCTGGTGGGGGCCATCGACCGCACGGTGACACGCAGCGCGCTGGAGCGCACGGCCGAGGCGGTCGAGAAGACCAGTTCGCTCGACGCGTATTTCATCAATCTGTCGGCCCAGTCGCTCGCCGACCGGGACTTCGTCGGCACGCTGCGCGAACAGGCGCTGGCGTTCAGAATGATCCCCGGCGGCACCAACCCCATGGTGATCGAGATCACCGAACGGCAGACCGCCAGCATGGGTCGGCTGCAGGAGCATCTGGAGCCGCTGGTGGAGGCCGGCTTTCGCGTTGCACTGGACGACTTCGGCAGCGGCTATTCGTCGTTCATGTACCTGGCCGAGCTACCTGTCCACTTTCTCAAGATCGAAGGCTGGATGGTCCAGGGGCTCGCGCGCTCGAAGCGCACGCGGCAACTGGTGGAGACCATCGTCGGCACGGCGCAGAAGTTCGGCATCCGCACCGTGGCCGAGTGTGTGGAGGACGCCACGACCGCACAGGTGCTGTGCGACGTCGGTGTCGACTGGGGCCAGGGGCACTACTTCTCGAAGCCGGCGCTGGCGAGCGGGGAGATGGTGGAGTGACTACGATCGCCCGGCCCCCATCCCAACCTTCCCCCCGCTGTGCCGGGAGAAGGAGAACGAGTGCTCCTGGTTCGCGACGTCCCTAGCGGATGCACTCCTTCCCCCACCAACGGTGGGGGAAGGTTGGGATGGGGGCAGCGCACCCGACATTGCGCTCTCGTACTAATGCTTCGCGGTGAATGCCTTTCCCCGCACTACTCCGCGAAAAACTCCTTCACCTTGTTCAGCCACGACTTCGCGCGCGGATTGTGCCGTGAGCCATCGCGGATGTTGATCGCCTCCAGCTCTTCCAGAAGTTCCTTCTGACGCGCCGTCAGACTGACCGGGGTTTCCACCACGACGTGACACATCAGGTCGCCGTGCGTGTTGGAACGCACGCCCTTGATGCCCTTGCCGCGCAGGCGGAACACCTTGCCGCTCTGGGTTTCGGCGGGGATCTTGATCTTCGCCGCGCCGTCGAGCGTAGGGATCTCGATCTCGCCGCCCAGCGCCGCGGTGGTGAAGCTGATGGGCATCTCGCAATGCAGGTCGTTGTGATCGCGCTGGAACACCGCGTGTTCACGCAGGTGGATCACGACGTAGAGATCGCCGCTCGGCCCGCCGTTCACACCGGCCTCGCCTTCACCGGCCAGACGGATGCGATCGCCTTCGTCGACGCCGGCCGGGATCTTCACCGACAGCGTCTTCTGGCGCTTGATGCGGCCGACCCCGGAGCAGGTCGGGCAAGGTGTTTCCACCACCTTGCCGCTGCCGTGGCACTTCGGGC
The DNA here is from genome assembly GCA_019745565.1 of Burkholderiales bacterium. GTDB lineage: Bacteria > Pseudomonadota > Gammaproteobacteria > Burkholderiales. The sequence goes on along the minus strand of JAIESW010000003.1, from coordinate 215,493 downwards.
AGGTCTGCTGGATCGAGAAGAAGCCCTGCTGCATGCGCACCTGGCCCTGGCCGTTGCAGGTGGGGCAGGTTTTCGGCTGGGTACCGGGTTTGGCTCCGCTGCCGTGACAGGTCTCGCATTCGTCCATGGTCGGAATGCGGATGCGGGTCTCGGTGCCGCGCGCGGCTTCCTCGAGCGAGACCTCGAGGTTGTAGCGCAGGTCCGCGCCGCGATAGACGTTGGAACCTCGCCGCCCGCCGCCGCCGGCGCCGCCGAAGATCTCGCCGAAGATGTCGCCGAACGCATCGCTGAAGCTGCCGAAGCCCTGGGCTCCCGCACCCGCGCCGGCGGCTGCGGAGGGATCGACACCGGCGTGTCCGTAGGCGTCGTAGGCCGCGCGCTTCTGCTGATCGGACAGGACTTCGTAGGCCTCCTTGGCCTCCTTGAACTTCTCCTCGGCGTCCTTGCTGTCCGGATTGCGGTCCGGGTGGTACTTCATGGCGAGCTTGCGGTACGCCTTCTTGATTTCGTCCTCGGGAGCGTCCCGATTCACCCCGAGGGTTTCGTAGTAGTCGCGTTTTGCCATGGATATCGTGGGTGGGGGTTGGGCGTGACGGTTGCAGCAGAGCTAGAAACACGGAAGGGGTGAGGCGCCGTCCACGCCTCACCCCTCAATCTTCACGCCTTTCGAATCGCTTACTTGCGGTCCTTCACTTCCTCGAACTCGGCGTCGACCACGTCGCCCTCGTCGGCCTTGGTGCCACCGGCGGGCTGTTCGCCACCGCCCGGGGGCGCGCCGGCCGAGGCCTGCTGCTGCGCGTACATCTGCTCGGCCAGCTTGTGCGAGGTCTTGGTGAGCGCTTCGGTCTTCGCTTCGATCGCGTCCTTGTCACCGGACTTGATCGCTTCCTCGGCATCCTTCAATGCCGCTTCGATGTTCGACTTCTCGTCGGCGCCGATCTTGTCGCCGTGCTCGGCGAGCGACTTCTTCACCTGGTGCACGAGGCCGTCCAGCTGGTTGCGCGCATCCACCAGTTCGCGCAGCTTGCGGTCTTCCTCGGCGTTCAGTTCCGCGTCGCGCACCATGCGGTCGATCTCGGCTTCGGTGAGGCCCGAGCTCGCCTTGATGGTGATCTTGTTCTCCTTGCCGGTGGCCTTGTCGCGGGCCGAGACGTGGAGGATGCCGTTGGCGTCGATGTCGAAGGTCACCTCGATCTGCGGCATGCCGCGCGGCGCGGCCGGGATGCCCTCCAAGTTGAATTCGCCGAGCAGCTTGTTGCCCGAAGCCACGCTGCGTTCGCCCTGCAGCACCTTGATGGTCACCGCCGGCTGGTTGTCGTCGGCCGTGGAGAACACCTGGTTCGCCTTGGTCGGGATGGTCGTGTTCTTCTGGATGAGCTTGGTCATCACCCCGCCCAGCGTCTCGATGCCCAGCGACAGCGGCGTCACGTCGAGCAGCAGCACGTCCTTCACGTCGCCCTTCAGCACACCGCCCTGGACCGCCGCGCCGACGGCCACGGCTTCGTCCGGGTTCACGTCCTTGCGCGGCTCCTTGCCGAAGAACTCCTTCACCTTCTCCTGCACCTTCGGCATGCGCGTCTGGCCGCCGACCAGGATCACGTCGTCGATGTCGGTCACCTTCACGCCGGCGTCCTTGATGGCGGTGCGGCAGGGCTCGATCGACTTCTCGATCAGGTCTTCCACCAGGCTCTCGAACTTGGCACGCGTCACCTTGATGGCGAGGTGCTTCGGTCCGCTCGCGTCGGCGGTGATGTAGGGCAGGTTGATCTCGGTCTGCTGCGAGGACGACAGCTCGATCTTGGCCTTCTCCGCGGCGTCCTTGAGGCGTTGCAGCGCGAGCACGTCCTTCGAAAGGTCGACGCCCTGCTCCTTCTTGAACTCGGCGATGACGTACTCGATCAGCCGATGGTCGAAGTCCTCGCCGCCCAGGAACGTGTCGCCGTTGGTCGCGAGCACTTCGAACTGCTTCTCGCCGTCCACGTCGGCGATCTCGATGATCGAGATGTCGAACGTGCCGCCGCCCAGGTCATAGACCGCGATCTTGCGGTCCTTGCCGCTCGCCTTGTCCATGCCGAACGCGAGCGCGGCCGCCGTGGGCTCGTTGATGATGCGCTTCACTTCCAGGCCGGCGATGCGGCCGGCGTCCTTGGTCGCCTGGCGCTGCGTGTCGTTGAAGTAGGCCGGCACTGTGATGACGGCCTCGGTGACCGGCTCGCCGAGGTAGTCCTCGGCGGTCTTCTTCATCTTGATGAGCACCTGCGCGGACACTTCCGGCGGCGCGATCTTCTTGCCGCGCACTTCCACCCACGCGTCACCGTTGGGCGCCTGGACGATGGAGAAGGGCATCAGCTTGAGCGCCTTCTGCACTTCGCCTTCGGCGTAGCGCCGGCCAATCAGGCGCTTGACCGCGTACAGCGTGTTCTTGGGGTTGGTGACTGCCTGCCGTTTGGCCGGTGCGCCCACGAGAATCTCGTTGTCGTCCGCGTACGCGACGATGGACGGCGTGGTGCGCGCGCCCTCCGAGTTCTCGATCACCTTCGGCTGGCCGTTCTCCATGATCGCGACGCACGAATTCGTGGTCCCGAGGTCGATGCCGATGATCTTGCCCATGATTCTGATTCCTTTGAAGTTAAGCGGTAAGTTCCGTTGTCGGCTAGATGGGGACGCGGAAAGACCCGTTCAAGATTCAGATGACTTGGCGACGGCGACGGCGACGAGCGCCGGGCGCAGCACGCGGTCGTGCAGCAGGTAGCCCTTCTGGAACACCTGGACGACGGTGTTCGGCGCCGCATCCGAGGGCACCGTGGTCATGGCCTGGTGCCGGTGGGGATCGAACTTCTCGCCGACCGGGTTCACTTCGCGCACCGAGAAGCGCTCGAACACGGATGTGAGCTGGCGCAGGGTCAGCTCGACGCCGGTCTTCACGGCCTCCGGCATGTCGGCCTGGGCAGTCAGGGCCGCTTCGAGGCTGTCGCGCACGGCGATCAGTTCGGTGGCGAAGCTGTCGATCGCGTACTTGTGCGCCTTGGCGATGTCCTCCTGGGCGCGCTTGCGGATGTTCTCGGCATCGGCCTTGGCGCGCAGCCAGGCGTCATAGTGCTCGGCGGCCTGCAACTCGGCCTTGCGCAGGCTTTCCTGCAGGCTCGGCATCACCTCGGGTTCGGTGCCGCCAGGCACGGGACCGGTCGTTCCGGTCTCCGGCGTGGCGGTGGTATCTTGCTGTTCCGACATCAGGTTTTCCTAGTGGCGACGGTGGTTGGTACGAACTCCGCCGCACTTGGGGATGCCGGCAACGATTTCAAGGCGCCCGGACGAAAAATCCTTGCGCCATCATTCCTTCGCCCCGAGGGCGACCGCCCGCTGCTGCGAGGCCTCGGCCCCCTTGTTCGCGGCGGCGGCATCCCAGTCGTTGGTCGCCCAGCCGTGGAGGTGCTCGGCGGCGATGTGACACAGCGCCTTGATCCAGTCGTCGCGCTCGTTGAGGCACGGGATGTAGCTGAATTCCTTGCCGCCCGCGCCCAGGAATGCCGCCTTGTTCTCGATGGCGATCTCCTCCAGGGTCTCGAGGCAGTCGGCCACGAAGCCGGGGCACATCACGTCGACCCGTTTCACCCCTTCGCCCGCCAACGTCTCGAGCGTCTGCTGGGTGTAGGGCTTCAGCCACTCGGCACGGCCGAAGCGCGACTGGAACGTCACCACCCACCGGTCCTTGGGCAGCGCGAGCGCTTCGGCCACGAGGCGTCCGGTCTTGAGGCATTCGCAGTGGTACGGGTCACCCCGGTCGAGGTGGAACTGCGGCACTCCGTGGAAGCTCATCACCAGCTTGTCGCCCCGGCCGTTGGTCATCCAGTGATCCTTGACGCTCTGGGCGAGTGCGGCGATGTAGCGCGGGTGGTCGTGGAAATGCCGCACGAACCGGAGCGCCGGCACGCTGCGCATCCGGCGCACGGCGTCGAACACCGCGTCGAAGGCGCTGCCGGTGGAACTGGAAGCCGCCTGCGGGTAGAGCGGCACTACCAGGATGCGGTCGGCACCCTGTTCGCGCAGGCGGGTCATCACGCTGTGCACCGACGGATTGCCGTAGCGCATGGCGTAGTCCACGACCAGCGGCGACTTCACGATGCTGCGGAGGTAGCCGGAGACCAGCTTCGCCTGGGCCGCCGTGTGCACCGCGAGCGGCGAACCTTCCTTGGTCCAGATGGCGCGGTACTTGAGCGCCGACTGCTTTGGGCGCGTGTTCAGGATGAGGCCGTTCAGAATCAGCCACCAGACGGGGCGCGGGATCTCGACGACCCGGGGATCCCACAGGAACTCCCGCAGGTAGCGCTTGAGCGCCGGTGCTTCGGGCGCGTCGGGCGTACCGAGGTTGACCAGCAGGATCGCGGTCTTCGCGATCGCCGAATGCTTGAATGCCGGCGCGGGATCGAAAGCCAACGCGGGTTCGTCAGCGGCCGGCGGGCTCGTAGTGCGACAGCGCGCTCGACAGCAGCTTGGCGGTGATGTCCACGATGGGAATCACACGCTCGTAGGCCATCCGCGTCGGGCCGATGACGCCCACCGTGCCCACCACCTGGCCGTCCACTTCGTAGGGCGCCGTGACCACGCTGCACTCGTCCAGAGGTACCAGACCCGATTCGCCGCCGATGAAGATACGCACGCCCTCGGCGCGGCTGGACAGTTCCAGCAGCTGCAGGAAGCCGGTGCGCTGATCGAACAGCGCGAAGAGCCGCCGCAGCTTCTCCATGTTCGAGGACAGGTCGTCCACGTTGAGCAGGTTGTGCTCGCCCGAGATCACCACCTGTTCGTTGCGCTCGGCCACCGCTTCCGAACCCACTTCCACCGCCTTCGACATGAGCGACAGCATGTCCTGGCGCAACTGGCGCAGCTCGTCGTGCAGGCGCAGGCGGATCTCGTCGAAGTCGAGGCCGGCGTAGTTCTGGTTGAGGAAATTGCCGGCTTCGGTGAGCTCGCTCGCGGTATAGGGGTGCTCGGTCGTCAGGATGCGGTTCTGCACGTCACCGTCGGGCGTGACGATGATGAGCAGGATGCGGTTGTCCGACAGATTGAGGAACTCGATGTGGCGGAAGGCCGGATTGCGTCGCCGCGGCGTCATCACCACACCTGCGAAACTGGTGAGCTCCGAGAGCAGCTGCGAAGCGGAGGTCACGAGGCGCTGGGTGTTGTCGGCCTGCAGCTGGCCTTCGAGCTGGCTGATCTCGATCTGGGCGAGCGGCTTGACCGTGAGCAGGCTGTCGACGAACAGCCGGTAGCCCCGCGGTGTCGGAATGCGCCCGGCGGAAGTGTGCGGGCTCGCGATGTATCCCATCTCCTCCAGGTCCGCCATGATGTTGCGGATGCTGGCGGGCGAAAGGTCGAGCCCCGAAAACTTCGCCAGTGCGCGCGAGCCGACGGGCTGGCCCTCGACGATATAGCGCTCGACGAGCGTCTTCAGGAGGATGCGGGCGCGCTGGTTGAGCATGATGGAACGATTCTATACAGGTTGTCCGGGCAGGGGGAACCGGTCGACGCCACCGGCTTCGCGCGGTCGAGGGCGGTCGCGCGGGTCAAGTGTGTTTTAATTCAACGCATGAAAACCGGGTTCCGTCACATCGCCCTCGTGGGCAAGCACCGCAGCCCGGAGATCGCGCAGCCGCTGATCGAGCTCGCCGAGTTCCTCGAGCGCCGCGGGGTCGAAGTCTCCATCGATCCCATGACGGCCGAGCACGTGACCGATCACCGGCGCGACGTGCTGACACTGGAGCAGATCGGCAAGCGGGCCGACCTCGCCATCGTCATCGGTGGCGATGGCACCATGCTCAACATCGCCCGCACCCTGGCGCCGTTCGACGTGCCGCTGGCAGGCGTCAACGTCGGCCGGCTGGGTTTCCTGACCGACGTCTCCATCGACACCATGTTCGACACCGTGGGCGCGATGCTCGACGGGCAGTACATGGTGGAACCGCGCATGCTGGTGACCGCCGCCATCCTGCGCGGCGACCAGCGCATCGTCGAGATGAACGCGTTCAACGAAGTGGCGATCAACAAGGGCCCGGACGGTGCCTTGATCGAACTCGAGGTGCGCATCGACCGGCAGTTCGTCTACAACCTGCGCGCCGACGGGCTGATCGTTGCCTCGCCCACCGGGTCCACGGCCTACGCCCTGTCGGCGGGCGGCCCGATCCTGCACCCCTCGCTGTCGGTGCTGGCGCTGGTGCCGGTCTGTCCGCACACGCTCTCGAACCGGCCGATCGTCATTTCCGGCAACTCGACGCTCGAGATCCTGGTGCTGAGCGCGGACGACGCGGGCGCGCATTTCGACAGCCACTCCCACCATCAGCTCCACGAGGGTGACCGCATCGAGGTGAAGCGCTGTGCGAACCTGATCCGGGTGCTGCACCCGCTCAACCACGACTACTACCACATGCTGCGCGAGAAGCTCAACTGGAGCGAGGCGCCGGGGCACTGACCGGGGCGGTGGAGGATCCGATGCTGCTCGCGCTGTCCCTGCAGGATTTCGTCATCGCCGATCGCGTGCGGCTGGAGTTCGCGCGCGGCTTTTCGGTGCTGACGGGTGAGACCGGTGCGGGCAAGTCGATGCTGGTGGATGCGCTGACGCTGGTCCTGGGCGGCCGCGCCGACAGCGCGGCCGTGCGCACCGGGCGCGAGCGCGCTGAAGTGAGCGCCGAATTCGACGCGTCGAAGCTGGCATCGTTGCAGGCATGGCTCACGGAGAACGATCTCGCGGGCGAGGAGGGCGAGTGCATCCTGCGGCGGGTGATCGACGCCGGCGGGCGTTCGCGCGCCTACATCAATGGCCGTCCCTGCACGGCGGCGCAGTTGCGCGAGGCGGGCGAGCAGCTCGTCGATATCCACGGCCAGCATGAGTATCAGTCGCTGGTACGGTCGGCGAGTCAGCGCCGGCTGCTGGACGGTTACGCCGGCGCCACTGAGACCGCGGCCGAAGTGGAGCACCTGCATCGGCGTTGGCAGGAACTCGCCGACACCCGTGCCCGGGCGCTCGAGAGCGCGCAGGCGCTCGCCGATGAGCGCGAACGCCTCGAGTGGCAGGTGCAGGAACTGAAGCAGCTCGCGATCACGGAGCAGGAGTGGGACGAGCTGCAGACCGACCATGGCCGGCTTGCGCACGCGGCGGCACTCATCGAAGGGGTGGAGACCAGTCTCGATGCGTTGTCCGAGGGCGAGAACGCATGTGTCGCGGCGGTGAGCGGTGTCGTCTCACGGCTGCAGCAGCTCGCGACCCACGACCCGGCGCTCAAGGAAGTGCTGGACGTGCTCGAGCCGGCGGAGATCCAGCTTCAGGAAGCGGGCTATGCGCTGCGCCATTATCGGCAGCGGCTCGATCTGGATCCGGATCGCTTGCGTGAGGTCGAGGCGCGGCTCGAAGCCGTCGTCGGCATGGCGCGCAAGTACCGCGTGCCACCGCGCGAACTGCCCGGGAAGCAGAAGGAACTTGCGGCACGCCTCGGGACGATCGCCGCGGGCATGGATGCGGAAGCGCTCGCGCGTGAGGAGGCGGCAGCGCGCGAGGCCTGTGTGACGGTCGGCCGCAAGTTGTCGAAGATGCGCGCGAAGGCAGCTGCGGAGCTCGCGAGCCAGGTGACCGCCGCCATGCAGCAACTCGCCATGGCGGGTGGCCGGTTCGAAGTGGCCCTGACACCGCTGGACGAACCGTCCGCCGGTGGCATGGAGCAGATCGAGTTTCTCGTGACCGCCCATGCGGGCGGCACGCCGCGACCCATCGCGAAGGTCGCTTCCGGCGGCGAGCTGTCGCGGTTGTCGCTCGCGCTGCAGACGGTCGCGAGCAAGGTGGCCGACGTTCCCACGCTGGTGTTCGACGAGGTGGACGCGGGCATCGGCGGCGGCGTGGCGGAGATCGTCGGGCGCATGCTGCGGGCCCTGGGTCGGAGCCGTCAGGTGCTGTGCATCACCCATCTGCCGCAGGTGGCGGCGGCCGCGGACAATCAGTGGCGGGTGGCGAAGCGCGCCGTGAAGGGCGAAACCCTGTCGAGCGTCGATCCGCTCGAGGGCGACGCCCGGGTGGACGAGATCGCGCGCATGCTGGGCGGCGTGAAGATCACCGACACCACGCGCCGGCACGCGGCGGAGATGCTCGGTACGACCGGTCGCTGAACTGCCCGGCAGCCTCAGGGCGATGCCCTAGGCGCTCGTCGTCGTTTCGGCTGCTGCGATGACTCGATTGACCGTCGATCCCCAGCCTGCGGCCGGGTATCTCGCACCGCTATTTGCGGTTCGGGCAGTTCGGGCGGTCGCAGTGCACGTACAGCTGCAGCGAATGCTCGTGAATCACGAAGCCGCGTTCCTTCGCAACTTCGAGCTGCCGCTTCTCGATCTGGTCGTCGAAGAACTCTTCCACCTGACCGCACTGCAGGCACACGAAGTGGTCGTGGTGACCGCCTTCGTTCAGTTCGAAGACCGCCTTGCCGCTTTCGAAGTGGTGGCGGATCAGAAGGCCGGCCTGCTCGAACTGGGTGAGCACGCGATAGATGGTCGCGAGGCCGATGTCCATGCCTTCGGCGATGAGGAGCTTGTAGACGTCTTCGGCCGTGAGATGCCGTTCCGCGCTGTGCTCGAACAGATTGAGGATCTTGAGCCGGGGCAGCGTCGCCTTGAGGCCGATGGTCTTGAGGTCGCTGGGCGTGCGGGTGGGCATGGTGTCGGGTCACCGGGAATACTGGTCGAGTATCATAGAACCTTTCCACCATTCCGAGAACGATGAGAACATCGCGAGCAGAACTGAGACCCGTGTGGCTGGGCCCGGCCCTTGCTCTGGCGGCGGCGCTGCTGCTGGGCGCGTGTTCGCTCACCGCCTACAAGATGGACATCCAGCAGGGCAACGTCGTGACCCAGGAGATGGTCGCGAAACTGCGGCAGGGCATGACGCGCTCCCAGGTGAAGTTCGTGATGGGCACGCCGCTGGTGAGCGATCCGTTCCACGAGGATCGCTGGGACTACTTCTACGAGTTCATCAAGGCCGGCAAGGTGAAGGACAAGAAGCGGCTCACGCTGGTGTTCGACCAGGATCGCCTCGCCAAGGTCCTGGGCGACGTGCAGACGGAACCGGCCCTGAAGGACGGTCTGCCGCCGGCTGGCACCGCCAAGCAGTGATGGCGCAGAAGGTCGTCATCGCCGGCAGTTCCGGCCGCATGGGGCGGACGTTGATGGAATCCGTCGCCCAGTCCGACGATCTGCGCCTGCACGCGGCCCTGGAACGCGGCGACAGCCCGTTCCTGGGGCGCGATGCCGGAGAACTGATCGGGGCACCCAACGGAGTGATCATCGGTGCCGACATGGACGCGGGCCTGCTCGGTGCCGACGTGCTGGTGGACTTCACGCGGCCCGAGGGCACCATGGCGCACGTGGATGCGTGCGTGCGGCACGGCGTCAAGCTGGTGATCGGCACCACCGGGTTCAGCGCGGAACAGAAGACCCGTATCGCGGCGGCTGCGTCCAAGGTGGGCATCGTGATGGCACCCAACATGAGCGTGGGGGTCAACGTGGCGCTGCGGCTGCTCGATCTGGCAGCCCGCGCGCTGGGCGACGGCTACGACGTGGAGATCGTCGAAGCGCACCACCGGCACAAAGTCGATGCGCCTTCGGGCACTGCCCTGCGGATGGGCGAGGTCGTGGCGGCCGCCCTCGGTCGTGATCTGGCGACGGATGCGGTGTACGGGCGCGAAGGCGTGACCGGTGAGCGCAAGCCCTCCACCATCGGCTTTGCCACGATGCGCGGCGGCGACATCGTGGGCGATCACACCGTCATGTTCGCCGGCATCGGCGAACGGGTGGAGATCACCCACAAGGCGTCGAGCCGGGCCACGTTCGCCATGGGGGCCCTCAGGGCGGCGCGCTTCCTTGCGAAAAAGACGTCCGGCCTGTACGACATGCAGGACGTGCTCGGCTTGAGGTAAGCCGTCTGCGGTTGAAGCGAAGACCCCTCGCGGGTTAGAATCTCGTTGTTAAGCCCAAGCGGGAGTGGCGCGCGAGCGCCCTCCCGCTTGGCGTATGTCAGGTCGCCCGCCGGGCTGTTCCGATCTCTGGTCGGAGCGTTCTCCGGGCGTACCCGTGCCCCGGCTCCCAGCCGAGTCCCCCGATCGCCCTCTGGAGCTCTCCCCCGTGTCAGACCGTCAGCCCGCCCTCCTCGCGCTTGCCGACGGGACGGTTTTCCGGGGGCAGTCGATCGGCGCCGAGGGTTTGACCGTGGGCGAGGTGGTGTTCAACACCGCCATGACCGGCTATCAGGAGATCCTGACCGATCCGTCCTACAAGCGGCAGATCGTCACGCTCACCTATCCCCACATCGGCAACACGGGCACCAACACCGAAGACGTGGAGGCTGCCCACGTCCATGCGGCCGGGCTGGTGGTGCGCGACGTGCCGCTGCAACCGTCCAATTGGCGCATGTCGCTCGATCTGTCGGGCTACCTTCGCGCCGAGGGCGTGCCCGCCATCGCCGGGCTGGATACCCGCAAGCTCACGCGGATACTGCGCGAGAAGGGGGCCCAGGCCGGTTGCCTGATGGCCGGCGCGGTCGATGAGCAGAAGGCGGTCGCCGAGGCGCGGGCGTTCCCCGGGCTGGCCGGCATGGACCTCGCCAAGGTGGTGTCGTGCGAGCAGCCCTACGAGTGGAACGAGACCGAATGGGCGCTCGGCAGCGGTTACGGCGCCCAGCGCGCCGCGAAGTACCACGTGGTGGCCTTCGACTTCGGCGTGAAGCGCAACATACTGCGCATGCTCGCGGCGCGCGGCTGCCGCATTACCGTCGTGCCCGCACAAACCACCGCGCAGGAGGCGCTGGCCCTGCAGCCGGACGGCATCTTCCTGTCGAACGGTCCGGGCGACCCGGAACCGTGCGACTACGCGATTCGAACGATTCGCGAACTGATGGGCCGGTCGCTGCCCACTTTCGGCATCTGTCTCGGGCACCAGTTGATGGGGCTCGCCAGCGGCGGCAAGACGCTCAAGATGAAGTTCGGCCACCACGGCGCCAACCATCCGGTGAAGGACCTCGATTCCGGACGTGTGGTGATCACCAGCCAGAACCACGGTTTCGCCGTGGATCCCGCGTCGCTGCCGGCGACGGCGCGCGTGACCCACGTCTCGCTGTTCGACGGGTCGCTGCAGGGCTTCGCGCGCACCGACGTGCCGGCGTTCTGTTTCCAGGGACACCCGGAAGCGAGCCCGGGTCCGCACGACATCGGCTATCTGTTCGACCGATTCGTCACCATGCTGCAGAAGCACCGGTAACCGCCATGCCGAAGCGCACGGACATCAAAAGCATCCTCATCATCGGCGCCGGCCCGATCGTCATCGGGCAGGCGTGCGAGTTCGACTACTCCGGAGCCCAGGCCTGCAAGGCGCTGCGCGACGAGGGCTACAAGGTCATCCTGATCAACTCGAATCCGGCGACCATCATGACCGACCCGGAGATGGCCGACGTCACCTACATCGAGCCGGTCACCTGGCAGATGGCGGAGAAGATCATCGCCATCGAGCGGCCGGACGCGCTACTGCCCACCATGGGCGGTCAGACCGCGCTCAACTGTGCGCTCGATCTGGCGAAGCACGGCGTGCTGGAAAAGTACGGCGTCGAGATGATCGGCGCCTCGCGCGAGGCCATCGACAAGGCCGAGGACCGCGAGAAATTCAAGGCGGCGATGACGCGCATCGGTCTCAAGTCGGCGCGTTCGGCCATCGCGCACAGCCTGGAAGAGGCACTGCAGGTGCAGGCCGTGGTCGGCTTCCCGACCATCATCCGCCCCAGCTTCACGCTCGGCGGCTCCGGCGGCGGCATCGCTTACAACAAGGAAGAGTTCGTCACCATCTGCGAGCGCGGCCTCGAGGCTTCGCCCACCAAGGAGCTCCTGATCGAGGAGTCGGTGATCGGGTGGAAGGAGTTCGAGATGGAGGTCGTGCGCGATCGCGCCGACAACTGCATCATCGTGTGCTCCATCGAGAACCTCGATCCGATGGGCGTGCACACGGGCGACTCCATTACCGTCGCGCCGGCGCAGACGTTGACGGACAAGGAATACCAGATCATGCGCGACGCCTCGATCGCGGTGCTGCGCGAAATCGGCGTCGACACCGGCGGGTCGAACGTGCAGTTCGCCATCAGCCCGAAGGACGGGCGCATGCTGGTGATCGAGATGAATCCGCGCGTGTCGCGCTCCTCGGCGCTCGCGTCCAAGGCCACCGGCTTCCCCATCGCCAAGATCGCGGCCAAGCTCGCGGTGGGCTACACGCTGGACGAACTCAGGAACGACATCACCGGCGGTGCGACCCCGGCGTCGTTCGAGCCGACCATCGACTACGTGGTCACGAAGATCCCGCGTTTCGCGTTCGAGAAATTCCCGCAGGCCGACAAGCGCCTCACCACCCAGATGAAGTCGGTGGGCGAGGTGATGGCCATGGGCCGCACGTTCCAGGAGTCGTTCCAGAAGGCGCTGCGCGGGCTCGAGGTGGGCGTGGACGGCATGAACCAGAAGACCACGGACCGCGAGACCATCGAGGTGGAACTGGGCGAGCCGGGGCCGGAGCGGATCTGGTACGTGGGGGATGCCTTCGAGAACGGCTTCACGCTGGAAGAGGTCTTCAACCTCACCCACATCGATCCATGGTTCCTGGCGCAGATCAAGGACATCGTCGACATCGAGATGGATCTCGACGATCGCGCGCTCGCCGACATCGGCGCCGACGAGATGCTGGAGTTGAAGCGCAAGGGCTTCGCCGACCGCCGCCTCGCGAAGCTGCTGAAGACCACCGAGGCCGAGGTGCGCAAGGCGCGTCACAAGTTCGGCGTCCGCCCGGTCTACAAGCGGGTCGACACCTGCGCGGGCGAATTCGACACCCGCACCGCCTACATGTACTCCACCTACGAGGAGGAGTGCGAGTCGCGTCCGAGCGACCGGAAGAAGGTCATGGTGCTGGGCGGCGGGCCGAACCGCATCGGCCAGGGGATCGAGTTCGACTACTGCTGCGTGCACGCCGCGCTCGCTCTGCGCGAGGACGGGTTCGAGACCATCATGGTCAACTGCAATCCGGAGACCGTGTCCACCGACTACGACACGTCCGACCGGTTGTACTTCGAGCCGCTGACGCTGGAGGACGTGCTCGAGATCGTCCACGTGGAAAAGCCGTGGGGCGTGATCGTGCAGTACGGCGGCCAGACGCCGCTCAAGCTCGCGCGCGACCTGCACGCCAACGGCGTGCCGATCATCGGCACCACGCCCGACATGATCGACTGCGCCGAGGACCGCGAGCGCTTCCAGCAACTGCTGCATAAGCTGGGTCTCAAGCAGCCGCCCAACCGCACGGCGCGCACCGCCGAAGAGGCGCTGACCCTGGCCCAGGAGATCGGCTATCCGCTGGTGGTGCGGCCGTCCTACGTGCTGGGCGGCCGGGCGATGGAGATCGTCCACGAGCAGAAGGAACTGGAGCGCTACACGCGCGAAGCGGTGAAGGTGAGCAACGACAGCCCGGTGCTGCTCGACCGCTTCCTGAACGACGCCATCGAGGTGGACGTGGACGCCGTGTGCGACGGCGAGCGCGTGCTGATCGGCGGCATCATGGAGCACATCGAGCAGGCGGGGGTGCATTCGGGTGATTCAGCGTGCTCGCTGCCGCCGTTCAGCCTGTCGTCCGAGTTGCAGGACGAGCTGCGCCGCCAGACCATCGCGATGGCCAAGGGGCTCGACGTCGTCGGCCTGATGAACGTGCAGTTCGCCATCCAGAACGACGTGGTCTACGTGCTCGAGGTGAATCCGCGCGCCTCGCGCACCGTGCCCTACGTGTCGAAGGCGACCGGCCTGCCGCTCGCCAAGATCGCGGCCCGCTGCATGGCGGGACGCACGCTGAAGGACCAGGGTATCGGCGCGGAAGTGATTCCGCCGTACTACTCGGTCAAGGAAGCGGTGTTCCCGTTCATCAAGTTCCCGGGCGTGGACACCATTCTCGGACCCGAGATGAAGTCGACGGGCGAGGTGATGGGTGTGGGCGAGAGCTTCGCCGAAGCCTTCGTGAAATCGCAGCTCGCCGCCGGCGTGAAACTGCCGTCGTCCGGCCGGGCGTTCCTGTCGGTGCGCAATTCCGACAAGCCGAAGCTGGTCGACATCGCGCGCGCGCTGTCCGACCTCGGATTCCAGTTGTTCGCCACGCGCGGTACCGCCGCCTTTCTGACCGAGGCGGGCCTGCCCGTGACGCCGGTCAACAAGGTGATGGAAGGGCGGCCGCACGTGGTCGACATGATCAAGAACGGCGAGATCGCGCTGATCGTCAACACCGTGGAAGACCGGCGCACGGCGATCCAGGATTCCTACTCGATCCGCCGCTCGGCCCTGCAGGGGCGGGTCACCTACTACACCACCATCGCCGGTGCCCGCGCTGCGTGCACGGGCATGCAGAACATGCGCGAACTCGCCGCGTATTCCGTCCAGAAGCTGCACGCGCGGCTCGGCTAGCCGCTCCCGAGGAGAACCCACCATGGCCAAGATCCCGCTCACTGTCCGCGGCGCCGAGAAGCTGCGACAGGAGCTGCACCAGTTGAAGACCGTCGAGCGGCAGAAGGTGATCGCAGCCATCGCCGAAGCCCGTTCGCACGGTGACCTCTCCGAGAATGCGGAGTACGACGCCGCCAAGGAGCGGCAGGGCTTCATCGAGGGGCGCATCGCCGAAGTGGAAGGCAAGCTCGCCAATGCGCAGATCATCGACCCGAAACTGCTCGACGCCGACGGCCGCTGCGTGTTCGGTGCCACCGTCGAACTCGAGGACACCGCTTCGGGCGACGTCGTGACCTACCAGATCGTCGGCGACGACGAGGCCGACATCAAGGAAGGCATGATCTCCATCAGTTCGCCGATCGCCCGTGCGCTGATCGGCAAGTATCCGGGCGACGTGGCCGAGGTCATGGCGCCGGGCGGCGTCAAGGAGTACGACATCCTCGACGTGAAGTACCTCTGATGGGTCGGCTGTTTGCTGCGCTGGACCACATCGCGATCGCATTGTGGGCCGGGGGGCTCTGGGTGGTGGGCTACCTGGTCGCGCCGCTGTTGTTCCTGAAGGCGCCCGACCGGCAGATCGCCGGCAATCTTGCCGGTCAGATGTTCGCGGCCATGGCCATGGTCGGCATCGGCTGCGCGCTGTACATCCTCGTTTTCCGTCTGGCGCGCCTGGGATTGCCCGCCATGAAGCAGGCGGTCTTCTGGGTGGCGCTGCTGATGGCGGTGCTCGCTGCCGCGGGGCACTTCGGCGTGCAACCCATCCTGGCGAGCATCAAGGCCCAGGCGCTGCCGCGGGAAGTCATGGAAAGCGTCCTGCGCGACCGCTTCGCCACCTGGCACGGCGTGGCGAGCGTGCTCTACCTGATCGAGAGCGCGCTGGCGATCGTGCTGGTGCTGCTCGCTGCCCGCAGTCCGCGCTAGATCTTTCCTTCAGCGGACGTTCTGGAAGCTGCGCTTGGGTGCCCGCGCCGGCTTGCGCTTCGGTCGCGCGGGCTTGGGCGGTGCCTCCGGGCTCTCGCGATAGAGCACCAGCATCCGGCCTATGCTCTGCACCGCCTCGGCGCCGGTCGCGGCACAGATCTCGCTCAGCATCATGAGGCGCGTTTCCCGGTCCTCGCCGGCCACCTTCACCTTGATCAGTTCGTGACCCTTCAGACTGACATCGATTTCCTTCAGCACGGCGGGCGTGAGGCCCTGGCCGCCGATGATGACGACGGGGTCGAGGGCGTGGGCGCGCGCCTTGAGGGCGCGGCGGTCGGTGGCGGTCAGGGGCATGGCGGTGGCCTCGAAGAAGGGCGGGGAGTTTAGGCGATGCCCCGGTCCAAGACCAGCAAGGCGTGGTTGCGGGAGCACATCAACGACCCCTGGGTGCAGAAGGCCAAGGCCGAGGGCTATCGCTCCCGGGCGGCCTTCAAGCTGAAGCAGATCGACGCCAAGGATCGCCTGCTCAAACCCGGCATGGCCGTGGTGGACCTCGGGGCGACGCCCGGCGGGTGGTCCCAGGTGGCGGCGAGGGTGGTGGGGCAGGGCGGCAAGGTGGTGGCCGTCGATCTGCTGGAGATGGAACCGCTGCACGGCGTCGCCTTCATCCGGGGCGATTTCTTCCAAGACGCCACCTGGCAGGCGCTGGAGACTGAACTCGCGGGGCGGAGAGCCGATATTGTGCTTTCGGACATGGCCCCCAACTTGAGCGGTGTGAGCGTGGCGGATCAGGCACGATCGGTGGGACTGGCGGAGCTCGCACTGGACGCGGCGGAGCGGCTGCTGGCGCCCGGCGGGTCTTTCCTGGTCAAGATCTTCCACGGCGCGGGCTTCGAGGCCTACGTCAAGGCGCTGCGCGCGCGTTTCACCCAGGTCGTGGTCCGGAAACCCGAGGCTTCGCGCGGGCGCAGCGCCGAAACGTACCTGCTCGCACGGGGTTTCCGGGGCGGGTCGGGAACGAATCAGGCGTAGAATGAGACCAATTGTTTCGCCGGAATCGTCCGGCAGCAGTGCCGTGGGCAAGGAGCAGCCTTGAACAACCTCATCAAGAACGTCGCCATCTGGCTGGTCATCGCCCTCGTGCTGATGACCGTCTTCAATCAGTTCAGCACCCGCCAGGCGGCGCAGAGCCCGATGGACTATTCCGCCTTCATCGAAGAGGTGAAGGAAGGCAAGGTCGCGAAGGTGACGATCGAAGGCCGCGTCATCAAGGGCATCAAGACCGACAACAAGCGCTTCACGACCTACGCGCCGTCCGATCCGTGGATGGTGTCGGACCTGCTGAAGGCTGGCGTGATCGTGGAAGCCAAGCCGGAAGAGGAGCAGAGCTTCCTCACGCAGGTGTTCATCTCCTGGTTCCCGATGCTGCTGCTGATCGGCGTGTGGGTGTTCTTCATGCGCCAGATGCAGGGCGGCGGCCGCGGCGGCGCCTTCTCGTTCGGCAAGAGCCGCGCGCGCATGCTCGACGAGAGCACCAATCCGGTCACCTTTGCCGACGTCGCGGGTTGCGAGGAGGCGAAGGAGGAAGTGGCCGAGTTGGTCGACTTCCTGCGCGATCCGGGCAAGTTCCAGAAGCTCGGCGGCCGCATTCCGCGCGGCGTGCTGATGGTGGGCAGCCCCGGTACCGGGAAGACACTGCTCGCCCGCGCCATCGCCGGCGAAGCCAAGGTGCCGTTCTTCTCCATCTCCGGTTCCGACTTCGTCGAGATGTTCGTCGGCGTGGGTGCGGCCCGCGTGCGCGACATGTTCGAGCAGGCGAAGAAGCACGCGCCCTGCATCGTGTTCATCGATGAAATCGACGCGGTCGGCCGCCAGCGCGGTGCCGGCCTGGGCGGCGGCAACGACGAGCGCGAGCAGACGCTGAACCAGCTCCTGGTGGAGATGGACGGTTTCGAGACCGGTTCTGGCGTCATCGTGATCGCCGCGACCAACCGTCCCGACGTGCTCGACCCGGCGCTGCTGCGCCCGGGCCGTTTCGACCGCCAGGTGGTCGTGCCGCTGCCGGACATCCGCGGCCGCGAGCAGATCCTCATCGTTCACATGCGCAAGGTGCCGATCGCACCGGACGTGCGTGCCGACGTGCTGGCGCGCGGAACGCCCGGATTCTCGGGTGCCGATCTCGCGAACCTCGTCAACGAGGCGGCGCTGTTCGCCGCGCGCGGCAACAAGCGCCTCGTGGACATGGAAGACTTCGAGCGTGCCAAGGACAAGATCTACATGGGCGCCGAGCGCAAGTCCATGGTCCTGTCCGAGGAAGAGCGCACCATGACCGCGTACCACGAGTCCGGTCACGCCGTGGTGGCCAAGCTGCTGCCGCGCGTCGATCCGGTACACAAGGTCACGATCATTCCGCGCGGCCGCGCGCTGGGCGTGACGTGGACTTTGCCGGAGCGCGACAGCCTCGGCATGGATCGCGAGCAGATGCTGCAACGGATTTCCATGGCGCTCGGCGGCCGGATCGCGGAAGAGGTGTTCATGAACCGCATGACCACCGGCGCCAGCAGCGACTTCGAGAACGCTACGCGCATCGCGCGCGACATGGTCACCCGCTACGGCATGTCCGATCTGCTGGGGACCATGGTGTATGGCGAGAATGAAGGCGAGGTGTTCCTCGGCCGCTCCATCACCACGCACAAGAATCTGTCCGAGGCGACCATGCAGAAAGTGGATGCCGAGATCCGCCGCATCATCGACGAGCAGTACGCGGTGGCGCGCAAGCTGATCGAGGACAACCGCGACAAGGTCGAAGTCATGACCAAGGCGCTGCTCGAGTGGGAAACGCTGGACGCCGAGCAGATCAACGACATCATGGCCGGTCGGCCGCCGCGGCCGCCCAAGCCGGCCACGCCGCCGCCTGCACCGCCTTCGCAGGACAACACGCCTTCGCCGGCGCCGACGGTTGCGCCGGCGCGAGAGACGTAAGCTCTCGGTGCGGCGCAAGGCGTGAGGGGTGAGGCGTAGAGCGATCCCCGCGGATGGTACATAGCAGGGCGAGGTGAAAGCCTCGCCCTGTTTTTGTTTATCGGCCACTTGATCGACGATGTCTGCCCCGGACCCCTCACGCCTCACCCCTCGCGCTGCGCGGCATGGCGCCTCGCTGCGCATGGGCCGCTTCACCCTTGCGCTCGACCGTCCCCTGATCATGGGCGTGGTGAACGTCACGCCCGACTCGTTCTCGGACGGCGGTCAGTTCTATGGTGCGGGGCAGGCAGTGGAACATGCGCGCCGGCTGGTGGACGAAGGCGTCGACATCCTCGACGTCGGTGGCGAGTCGACGCGACCCGGCTCGTCATCGGTGACCGCAGCGGAAGAACTGCGTCGCATCGCCCCCGTGCTGGAAGCGATGGCACACGGGGCGGTTCCCGTGTCGGTGGACACCAGCAAGCCGGAAGTGATGCGCGCCGCCATCGAGGCGGGTGCGGCGATGATCAACGACATCTACGCCCTGCGTCAGCCGGGCGCCCTGGAGGCGGTCGCGGCGCGCGACGTCGGGGTGTGCGTCATGCACATGCAGGGCGAGCCGCGCACCATGCAGGACGATCCGGCGTACGGCGACGTGGTCGCCGAAGTGAAGGCCTTCCTGGACGAGCGTGTGGCCGCCTGCGCAGCGGCCGGTATCGAACGCGACCGCATCGTGATCGACCCCGGGTTCGGTTTCGGCAAGAAGGCGATCCACAATCTCGAACTGATCCGTGGCATCCCGGCGCTGGCGGCGTCCGGCCTGCCGGTTCTCGCCGGGCTGTCGCGCAAGTCCGTGCTCGGTAAAATCACGGGTCGCATGGTGGGGGATCGGATCCACTCGAGCGTCGCGGCGGCTCTCGTCGCGGTGGCTCGCGGCGCGCGCATCGTACGCGTGCACGACGTGGCCGCCACGCGCGACGCGCTGGCCGTGTGGACGGCCGTCGAAGCACAGGGGATGGATCGCAATGGGCGCTAGAAAATACTTCGGTACGGATGGGGTGCGGGGCAAGGTGGGCGAACTGCCCATCACGCCCGACTGGATGATGCGGCTCGGTCACGCGGCGGGCGAAGTGCTGGCCCGGGACCGGCGTGCCTCCACGGAACACGCGGCGGTGCTGATCGGCAAGGACACCCGGATCTCCGGGTATCTGCTGGAATCGGCTCTGCAGGCCGGCCTGGCCGCTGCCGGCGTGGATGTGCTGCTGGCGGGGCCGATGCCCACGCCGGGTGTCGCGTACCTCACGCGCGCGCTGCGGCTTTCCGCCGGCATCGTGATCAGTGCTTCCCACAACCCGTTCGACGACAACGGCATCAAGTTCTTCGGGGCCGACGGCCGCAAGCTGGCCGACGACGTGGAGCACGAGATCGAGGCACGCATCGAGGCGCCCATGACCTGCATGCCCTCGGCGCGGCTCGGCAAGGCGCGGCGCATCGGCGATGCGGCCGGACGCTACATCGAGTTCTGCAAGAGCACCTTTCCGAACGACCTCGACCTGCGCGGACTCAAGATCGTGGTGGACTGCGCCAACGGGGCCGCCTATCACGTGGCGGGGCCGGTCCTGCACGAGTTGGGGGCCGATGTGGTGGAGGTGGCGAACCAGCCCGATGGCTTCAACATCAACGCAGGTTGCGGTGCCACCAAACCGGCGCATCTGCGGCAGCACGTGATCGAGCACGGTGCCGATGTCGGCATCGCGCTCGACGGTGACGGTGACCGGCTGATCATGGTGGACGGCGAAGGCCGGATCTACGACGGCGATCAGCTGCTGTATCTCATTGCCCGCAATCGCCAGCGGGAAGGCCGGTTCGCCGGAGGCGTGGCCGGTACCCTGATGACCAACTACGGCATGGAGCAGGCGCTGGAACGGCGCGGCATCCCGTTCGCGCGCGCCAAGGTGGGCGACCGCTACGTGCTCGAACTGCTGTTCGAGCGCGGCTGGACCCTGGGGGGCGAGAACTCGGGCCACATCGTCTGCCTCGACAAGCACACCACCGGTGACGGGATCATCTCGGCCCTGCAGGTGCTGACGGCGCTGCGCACGGCCAGCGAGACCCTGGCGCAGGCCTGCGAGGATCTGCGGCTGTTCCCGCAGATCCTGGTCAACGTGCCCATGCGGCGCGGCTTCGACTTCCGACAGCATGAGGACGTCTCTTCCCTGCTGGCCGAAACCGAGGCCACCTTGAGGGGCCGGGGCCGGGTGCTGTTGCGGCCTTCGGGCACCGAGCCGGTGCTGCGGGTCATGGTGGAGGGCGAGGCCGAGGACGAAGTGTCCGGACTGGCCCACCGGCTGGCCGGTGCGATCGAACGCGCGGCCGCCGAGTAAACCCTTGAGGCGGATGTCTTTTCTCGCTGCGACAAGAACTTACGTATCATGTCTGCAATCAATTTGTCACAATTGAGTCCTAAACTCGCGCGCGCTTAGTTAAGCTTTTCGTCGAGGAGAGACAGACATGCAGAGCATCGCGCGCAAGCCGTGGTCGGTAGTGGCGGTCGCAGCAACGTTGGGCTGGGCGGCCATGGGCGCCGCGCCCGTGCAGGCCCAGGAGACGATCAAGATCGACGGTTCATCGACCGTGTTCCCGATCACCGAGGCCGTGGCCGAGGATTTCCAGGCATCCAAGAAGAACAAGGTACGCGTGACCGTCGGGATCTCGGGTACCGGCGGCGGGTTCAAGAAGTTCTGCCGGGGTGAGACCGACATCTCCGACGCCTCCCGCCCGATCCTGGCGCGCGAGATGGAGGAGTGCAGGAAGCAGGGCGTGCAGTACATCGAGTTGCCGGTGGCGTACGACGCGCTGACCGTCGTGATGAACCCGAAGAACAACTGGATCAAGGGGCTCACCGTCGCCGAGCTCAAGAAGATGTGGGAGCCGGCGGCCCAGGGCAAGGTGCTCAAGTGGAACCAGGTGAACGGCCAATGGCCGGACCAGCCGCTCAAGCTGTTCGGACCGGGCGCGGATTCCGGCACGTTCGACTACTTCACCGAGGCGGTGAACGGCCGTGCAAAGGCGAGCCGTGGTGATTTCACCGCGTCGGAAGACGACAACATCCTGGTGCAGGGCATTGCCCGCGACATCAACGGGCTGGGGTACTTCGGCTACGCCTATTACTTCGAGAACAAGGACAAGCTGAAGGCCGTTCCCATCATCAACCCGCGTACCAACCAGCCGGTGGAACCGTCGGCGGAGGCGGTGATGAACGGGACCTACCAGCCGCTCGCCCGCCCGATCTTCATCTACGTCAACGCGAAGGCGCTGGAGCGTCCGGAGATCCGGGAATTCGTCGAGTACTACATGAAGAACGCCGAGAACCTGGTGAAGGAAGTGAAGTACGTGCCGCTGCCGGCCAAGGCATACGCGCACAACGTGGAAGTGGTGACGAAGAAGGTGCTCGGCACCAAGTTCGGGGGTGAGAACAAGGTCGGCCTCACCATCGAGGAGCTGATGAAGTTGGAAGCAAAGCTCTGACCCGGGGAAGGTCGGAGTGCAGGTCGATCGGGGGTGGCTTGCGGCTGCCTCCGGTCTTCGGTTTTTCTAGCAGTCGGGGATGCAGGGGCTTACCCGCCGGCCCATCGTCAGGGCGGTCTGCCACACAATAACGAGAGATGAGCTCAGTCCTGGCAGAAGCAGCCACCGTGGTCAGTGACCGCCTGCATCGGCGGGCATCGCGGCACGTCAAGGAGCGGGTGATCGAGACGATCCTGTTCCTGTCCGCGCTGTTCTCGGTGTTCGTCACCCTCGGTATCGTCTGGGTGCTGCTGTCCGAGTCCATCGTGTTCTTTCAGCACGTGTCGGTTTGGGACTTCCTGACCGACACGCAATGGACGCCGCTGTTCGACGACGACCACTACGGGATCATGGTGCTGCTGTCGGGCACGCTGGTGAGTTCCGCCGTCGCGCTGGCCGTGGCCATCCCGCTCGGGACGACGATCGCGATCTACCTGTCCGAGTTCGCGCCGTTCTCGCTGCGCGAGGTGGCGAAACCGTTCCTCGAACTGCTGGGCGGCGTGCCGACGGTCGTATACGGCTATTTCGCCCTGCTCTACGTGACACCGGCGCTGCAGTACCTCGCGCTCACGCTGTTCGGCTACAACCTGCCCGGCTTCAACCTGCTGTCCGCGGGTCTGGTGATGGGGATCATGATCATCCCCTACGTGAGTTCGGTGAGCGAGGACGCCATGCGTTCCGTCCCGATGAGCATGCGCGAAGGTTCCTACGCGATGGGCGCGACCCGATTCCAGACGGCGGTGCGCGTCGTCACGCCGGCGGCGTTCTCCGGGATTGCCGCGGCCTACATCCTCGGCATCTCCAGGGCGGTCGGTGAGACCATGATCCTGGCAGTGGCCGCCGGCATGCAGCCCAATCTCACCTGGAATCCGCTGGAACCCGCCGCGACCATCACCGCCTTCATCGTGCAGGTGGCCCTGGGCGACCTGCCGCACGGCTCGATCGGATACCAGACCATCTTCGCCGCCGGGTTGACGCTGATGATCATCACGCTCGGCTTCAACATCCTGGGGCACCTGCTCCGCCGCAAGTTCCGGCAGGCCTACTGATGAAGCAGCCTCCCCACTCCGTGCGCTCGCTGGGGACCCCGACATGCTGAAGCAGGACGTCAGCGAGATCCGTGCGCTCATCATCAAACACAAGCGCCGCGATCTGATCTTCGCGCTTTGCGGTCTGCTCGCGCTGATGGTCGGCGTGCTGACGTTCGCCGTGCTGTTCATCGGCATGGTGATCGACGGCCTGCCGCGCATCTCGTGGGAGTTCTTCACCCACTTCCCGTCGCGGCGCGCCGAACACGCCGGGATTCTCTCCGCCTGGGTCGGCACCACGCTGGTGATGCTCGTGACTGCGGTGGCCGCCATCCCGGTGGGCGTCGCGGCCGCGGTCTACCTCGAGGAATACGCGCCGAAGAATATCTTGACCGACATCATCGAGATCAACGTCACGAACCTCGCAGGCGTCCCTTCGATCGTCTACGGTCTCCTTGCGCTGGGCCTGTTCGTGTATGCGTTCGGGTTCGGCCAGAGCATCCTCTCGGCGGGCCTCACGCTGGCACTGCTCATCCTGCCGGTGGTGATCGTCGCCACGCGCGAGGCGATCCGCGCGATCCCGGGCGCGATCCGCGAGGGCGCCTATGCGCTCGGCGCTACCAAGTGGCAGACCACGGCCGATCACATTCTGCCGTACTCGGCCCCCGGCATCATGACCGGCATCATCATCGGCATGGCGCGCGCGATCGGCGAAACCGCACCCGTCATCACCATCGGCGCGCTCACGTTCATCGCCTTCCTGCCCGCGCCGCCGGTGAAGGGCGAGTTCCCCTTCCTGAATTTCGAATGGCTGTTCTCGGGGTTCACCGTGATGCCGATCCAGATGTTCAACTGGACCTCCCGGCCCGAGGCCGCCTTCCACCAGAACGCCGCCGCCGCCGGTCTCGTGCTGGTGGTGATGACGCTTTCCATGAACGCGGTGGCGATCTACATCCGCTACCGTCTGCGCAAGAACATCAAGTGGTAGGCTGAACGCCATGTCCAAGATCACCGACGGCCCCGCGCTTGCCACCGATCTCAAGATCAAGGCCGAAGCGCGCAAGCTCAACTTCTTCTACGGCAGCTTCCATGCGCTGAAGAGCATCGACATGCCGATCTACGAGCGCAAGGTGACCGCGCTGATCGGCCCGTCGGGCTGCGGCAAGTCGACCTACCTGCGGTGCTTCAACCGCATGCACGACCTGTATCCCGGCAACCGCTACGACGGCGAGATCCTCCTGCAGCCGGACAACACCAACCTGTTGCATCCGCAGGTGGACCCGATCGAGGTTCGCATGCGCATCAGCATGGTGTTCCAGAAGCCCAATCCGTTCCCCAAGAGCATCTACGAGAACGTCGCCTACGGCCTGCGGGTGCGGGGCGTCCGCGGGGTGAAAGTCCTGGACGAGCGGGTGGAGCAGGCGCTACGCGGCGCGGCGCTTTGGGACGAGGTCAAGAACCGCTTGCACGATCTGGCGTTCAACCTGTCCGGCGGCCAGCAGCAGCGCCTGTGCATCGCCCGGGCGCTCGCCACCGAGCCCGAGATCCTGCTGTTCGACGAACCCACTTCGGCGCTGGACCCGATCGCGACTGCCAGCATCGAGGAACTGATCGCCGACCTCAAGGACAAGGTCACGATCCTGATCGTGACCCACAACATGCAGCAGGCGGCCCGGGTGTCCGACTTCACCGCCTACATGTACCTGGGCGAGATGATCGAGTTCGATGCCACCGACACCATCTTCATCAAACCCAAGAACAAGGCGACCGAGGATTACATCACCGGCCGCTTCGGCTAGCCCCGGGATTCACCAGGGAAAAGCAGCCGGTTGGACGGTTTTCCGCGGCGCAGCGGCGTTGACCCTCCCCCGGGCGGGCGGGTAAACTCCAGCCGCTTTGACTTCGGGTTTTCGCATGCGCCGCAAGCTGGTGGCCGGGAATTGGAAGATGCACGGCAGCCTCGAGGCGAACGCCCGGCTGCTGGGATCCCTGACCTCCGGTAACGCCGGTTCCGGCAATGCAGCATGCGCGGTCCTGGTGCCTTTTCCGTACCTGGCTCAGACGCAGACGTTGCTGAAGGGCAGCGCCTGTCGCTGGGGCGCCCAGAACCTGGGCGAACACCCTTCGGGGGCCTACACGGGCGAGGTGGCCGGGGCGATGCTCGCGGAGTTCGGTTGTACCTACGTGACCGTGGGACATTCGGAGCGGCGGGCGCTGTACCACGAGGACGATGCGACGGTGGCCCGCAAGGCGGTAGCCGCCCGCAAGGCAGGATTGACACCGATCGTATGTCTGGGCGAGACGCTCGCGGAGCGCGAAGCCGGTCAGACGGAAGCGGTGGTTGAGCGGCAGTTGGAGGCGGTATTGAACGTGGCGGGTGTGCAAGCGATCGCCGAATCGGTGGTGGCCTACGAGCCGGTCTGGGCGATCGGCACCGGGAAGACGGCCTCGCCGGAGCAGGCGCAGGAAGTCCATGCATTCTTGAGGGAGCTGCTCGCGCGGCGCGACGCCAAAGTGGCGGCTGAGGTATCCATTCTGTACGGCGGCAGCGTCAAGGGCGCCAACGCCGAGTCGTTATTCGCAATGCCCGACGTGGACGGCGGCCTGGTGGGCGGTGCGTCCCTGGTGGCGGAAGAGTTCCTGACAATCTGGCGTGCAGCCGACCGGCTGGCGTCTTGAGATGAACCCATGCAGACATTCATCCTGATCATTCACGTGCTCGTCGGTGCCGGCATCATCGGCCTGGTGCTGCTCCAGCACGGCAAGGGCGCCGACATGGGCGCTGCCTTCGGCAGCGGTTCCGCCGGCAGCCTGTTCGGCTCCAGTGGATCAGCCAACTTCCTGAGCCGCAGCACCGCAGTGCTGACGGCAGTGTTTTTCGTCACGAGTCTGGGCCTCACCTACCTGTCCACGAGCAAGCCGGCGTCCCAGGGCGTGGTCGTCGGCAAGCCGCCAGTGGGGCAGGACGTGCCGACGCCGGCTGCGCCAGCGGCGGTGCCGGCCGACGCGGATTCGAAGACGAAGGAGATTCCGAAGTAGCAGTTGCAGGGCGCGGAGCGGTCGCGTTCCGCGGTGTGAATCGAAGCCGATGTGGTGAAATTGGTAGACACGCTGTCTTGAGGGGGCAGTGGCGAAAGCCGTGGGAGTTCGAGTCTCCCCATCGGCACCACGATTTGCAGGCGGATCTTGAGCGGTGTCGAGGGGGCACCGATGAAGACCCGATCGAAATGGCAGTAGCAGTCCGAAGTGAAGTACCGCTGCAACCGCATCAGGTCGGTCGCAGCCGTGACGCGCAATGCTCACCAACTATTTCCCGATCCTGTTGTTCATCGTAGTGGGGCTCGCCGTAGGCGTCGCGCCGATCCTTCTCGGCGGCGGCTTGAGCCGTCTGCTCGGCCATCACCGTCCGGACTCGGAGAAACTTTCCCCCTACGAATGCGGCTTCGAAGCCTTCGAAGACGCGCGCATGAAGTTCGACGTGCGCTACTACCTGGTCGCGATCCTGTTCATCCTGTTCGATCTCGAGATCGCCTTCCTGTTTCCCTGGGCGGTGGTGCTGGAGGAGATCGGCCTGTTCGGGTTCGTCGCCATGGTCGTGTTCCTCGCGATCCTGGTGGTGGGGTTCGTGTACGAGTGGAAGAAGGGGGCGTTGGAGTGGGAGTAGCCGCCCTTCAGCTTCGCTTCGGGCAGTTCGAGGGCGAAGTCGCGAAGCACTTCGCCCCGGGGCGTGTGATCACTCGTATTGGGCGGCCGAGGCTTACATCCGCGATGGCACACGTCGAGCCGGTCTCGCGGAGCAGACCGGCTGAAAACGCTTCTGAGCGCGAGTTGCCTCGCAATGCTCGCCGGTCCGCACAGACTTTGAGACCGCGTTCTTTCGGCTGTATAGCCTGGACAAGGACCTGACCCATGGGCATCGAAGGCGAACTCCAGAAAGGCTTCGTCACCACCACGGTGGACGAGCTCATCAACTGGACCCGCACCGGATCTCTGTGGCCCATGACCTTCGGCCTCGCCTGCTGCGCGGTCGAGATGATGCACGCCGGGGCTTCGCGCTACGACCTCGACCGATTCGGCATCGTGTTCCGCCCGAGCCCCCGGCAATCCGACGTGATGATCGTGGCCGGCACGCTCTGCAACAAGATGGCGCCTGCGCTGCGCAAGGTCTACGACCAGATGGCTGAACCGCGCTGGGTCATCTCCATGGGCTCCTGTGCCAACGGCGGCGGCTACTACCACTACTCGTATTCGGTGGTGCGTGGCTGCGACCGCATCGTTCCGGTCGACGTGTACGTGCCGGGCTGTCCGCCGACGGCCGAAGCACTGCTCTACGGCATCATCCAGCTGCAGAACAAGATCCGGCGCACCAACACCATCGCACGCTAGATCGAACCCCATGATCGCCCCCGAACCTCTGCTCGAAACCGTCCGCCGCATCCTCGGGGACGCCGTGAGCGGTTCCGAGGTGGTCCGTGGCCAGGCCATCGCGACGATCAAGGGCACGTCGTGGGTCGAAGCGGCGCGAACGCTGCGCGATGCGCCCGAACTCAAGTTCGAACAGCTGATCGATCTGTGCGGTCTCGACTATCAGGCCTATGGCAACGGCCGCTGGGACGGTCAGCGTTTCGCGGTGGTGGTGCAGCTGTTGTCGGTTTCGCTCAACCAGCGACTGCGTGTGAAGGTCTTCGCGACCGACGACGATTTTCCGTCCGTGGACTCGGTGACCGGTATCTGGTCCGGCGCCAACTGGTTCGAACGCGAGGCCTTCGACCTGTTCGGCATCGTGTTCCCCGGGCACGCGGACCTGCGCCGCATCCTCACCGACTACGGCTTCATCGGTCATCCGTTCCGCAAGGATTTTCCGGTGTCGGGCTATGTCGAGATGCGTTACGACCCCGATCAGCAGCGCGTGATCTACCAGCCGGTCAGCATCGAGCCGCGCGAGATCGTGCCGCGGGTGGTGCGGGAGCCGAACTATGGGGATGTGGAATAGCGGATGCCTGAGATTCGCAACTTCACGATGAATTTTGGGCCTCAGCATCCGGCGGCGCATGGAGTGTTGAGGCTGGTCCTCGAGTTGGACGGCGAAGTGATCCAGCGAGCCGATCCGCACATCGGTCTGCTGCATCGCGCGACCGAGAAGCTCGCCGAGCAGAAGACGTTCCTCCAGAGCGTGCCGTACATGGACCGGCTCGACTACGTGTCCATGATGTGCAACGAGCACGCCTACGTGATGGCGATCGAGAAGCTGCTCGGGATCCAGGTGCCGATCCGCGCGCAGTACATCCGTGTGATGTTCGACGAGATCACTCGGATCCTGAACCACCTGCTGTGGCTCGGGGCGCACGGTCTCGACATCGGCGCCATGACGGTGTTCCTGTACTGCTTCCGCGAACGCGAGGACCTGATGGACTGCTACGAAGCAGTCTCGGGGGCGCGTCTGCACGCGGCGTATTTCCGTCCGGGTGGGGTCTATCGCGACCTGCCGGACCGCATGCCGCAGTATCAGGCATCCAACCTGCGCTCCGCCGAAGACGTGAAACGGCTCAACGCGAACCGTCAGGGTTCGATGCTCGATTTCATCGAGGATTTCGTCACGCGCTTCCCCAAGCAGGTGGACGAGTACGAGACCCTGCTCACCGACAACCGCATCTGGAAGCAGCGTACCGTCGGCATCGGCGTGGTGAGCCCCGAGCGCGCACTGCAGCTCGGCTTCACCGGCCCGATGCTGCGCGGTTCCGGATTCGCGTGGGACCTGCGCAAGAAGCAGCCCTACGAGGTTTATGACCGCCTCGACTTCGACATCCCGGTGGGCGTCACGGGCGACTGCTACGACCGCTACCTGGTGCGCATCGAGGAGATGCGGCAGTCGAACCGGATCGTGAAGCAGTGCGTCGACTGGCTGCGCGCCAATCCCGGCCCGGTGATGACGGAAGACCACAAGGTGGCGCCGCCCTCGCGCGTGGACATGAAGACCAACATGGAAGAGCTGATCCATCACTTCAAGCTCTTCACCGAAGGCATGCACGTGCCCGAGGGCGAATGCTATGCCGCGGTCGAGGCGCCCAAGGGCGAGTTCGGCATCTACCTGGTGTCGGATGGCGCGAACAAGCCGTATCGCCTCAAGATCCGCGCCCCGGGTTTCCCGCATCTCGCCGCCATGGACGAGATGGGCAAGGGCCACATGATCGCCGACGCCGTGGCGATCATCGGCACCATGGACATCGTGTTCGGCGAGGTCGACCGCTGATGCTTTCCGATTCCGCACGTAGCCGCATCGATCGCGAGTTGACCAAGTATCCGTCCGACCAGAAGCAGTCGGCGGTGATGTCGGCCCTCGCGATCGCGCAGGACGAGCATCCGCGCCTGACCACCGAGGTTCTCGATGCCGTGGCCGACTATCTCGGCATGGCACCCATCGCCGTCTACGAGGTGGCGACGTTCTACTCGATGTACGACCTGGAGCCGGTCGGCAAGCACAAGCTGTGCATCTGCACCAACCTCCCGTGCGCGCTGTCGGGCGCGGGCGAGGCGGCTGCCCACCTCAAGAAGCAGCTCGGTGTGGATTTCGGCGGCACAACGGCCGACGGCAAGTTCACCTTGAAGGAAGGGGAATGCTTCGGCGCCTGCGGCGATGCCCCCGTGCTGATCCACAACAACAAGAAGATGCTGGTGGAGATGTCCCCGGAGAAGATCGACGCGCTGCTTGCGGAGCTTTCGCGATGATCACTTCCCACGCGCCGTTTCCCGAGGATGCGTACGGCCCCGATGCCCTCATTCTCAAGGGGCTGAACGGCACCAACTGGCGCCTGAAGGACTACGAGTCGCGCGGCGGCTACCAGGCGCTGCGCAAGATCCTGACCGAGAAGGTTCCGCCCGCTGCGGTGATCGACGAGTTGAAGAAGTCCGCCCTGCGCGGCCGCGGGGGTGCGGGTTTCCCGACCGGCCTCAAGTGGAGCTTCATGCCGAAGAACTACACCGGCCAGCGCTACCTCGTGTGCAACTCCGACGAGGGCGAGCCGGGCACGTTCAAGGATCGCGACATCCTGCGCTACAACCCGCACATCGTGATCGAAGGCATGGCGATCGGCGCGTACGCCATGGGCATCACCGTGGGCTACAACTACATCCACGGCGAGATCTGGGAGGGCTACGAGCGTTTCGAGCAAGCCCTGGAAGAGGCGCGCGCGGCTGGTTACCTGGGCAACAACATCCTCGGCAGCGGCTTCGATTTCCAGCTCCACGCCCATCACGGCTGGGGTGCCTACATCTGCGGCGAAGAGACCGCGTTGCTCGAATCGCTCGAAGGCAAGAAGGGTCAGCCGCGCTTCAAGCCCCCGTTCCCGGCCAGCTTCGGTCTGTACGGCAAACCCACCACCATCAACAACACCGAGACCTTCGCGGCGGTTCCGTGGATCATCCTGAACGGCGGCGAAGCGTTCCTGAATCTCGGCAAGCCGAACAACGGCGGCACCAAGATCTTTTCCGTGTCCGGCGATGTGGCGCGGCCCGGCAACTATGAAGTGAAGCTCGGCACGCCGTTCGCGAAACTGCTCGAGATGGCCGGCGGCATGCGCGGCGGCCGCAAGCTCAAAGCCTGCATCCCCGGCGGCTCATCGATGCCGGTGCTACCGGCCGAGATCATGATGCAGACCGACATGGACTACGACTCCATCGCCAAGGCCGGGTCCATGCTCGGTTCGGGTGCGGTCATCATCATGGACGAGACCCGCTGCATGGTGCGTTGCCTGGAGCGGCTGTCGTACTTCTACTACGAGGAATCCTGCGGG
This sequence comes from Burkholderiales bacterium, assembly GCA_019745565.1. GTDB lineage: Bacteria > Pseudomonadota > Gammaproteobacteria > Burkholderiales. The sequence goes on along the minus strand of JAIESW010000003.1, from coordinate 184,689 downwards.
CAGTGCACGCCCTGTCGCGAAGGCACGGGCTGGCTGTATCGCATGGTTCATCGCATCGAGCACGGGCAGGGTCGCAAGGAAGACCTCGACATGCTGAATTCCGTCGCGGACAACATCCAGGGGCGCACCATCTGCGCGCTGGGCGATGCCGCGGCGATGCCGGTACGCGCGTTCATCAAGCACTACCGCGATGAGTTCCAGTACCACATCGATCACGGCCATTGCCTGATCGACAAGGTGGCGAAGGCGGCCTAGAGCGATGAGCGAACCGAAGTTGATCAATCTCGAGGTCGACGGCAAGCCCGTGGCGGTGCCGGAGGGCTCGATGATCATGGCCGCCACGAACGCGCTTAGCACTTACGTGCCGCATTTCTGCTGGCACAAGAAGCTCAGCATCGCTGCGAACTGCCGCATGTGCCTCGTGCAGGTGGAGAAGGCGCCGAAACCGCTGCCTGCGTGCGCCACGCCGGTCGCCGAGGGCATGAAGGTCTGGACCCACTCCGAGACCGCGGTGAAGGCCCAGAAGGGCGTGATGGAGTTCCTGCTCATCAACCATCCGCTCGACTGCCCGATCTGCGATCAGGGCGGCGAATGCCAGCTGCAAGATCTCGCGGTGGGCTACGGTCCGTCCTCGTCGCGCTTCGGCGAGCTGAAGCGCGTAGTGCCGAGCAAGGACATCGGTCCGCTGGTGGCGGCCGAGGAGATGTCGCGCTGCATCCACTGCACGCGCTGCGTGCGCTTCGGCCAGGAGGTCGCCGGCGTGATGGAGCTCGGCATGGCCGGGCGCGGCGAGCATTCCGAGATTCTCTCGTTCGTCGGCAGGACCGTGGATTCCGAGCTGTCGGGCAACATGATCGATCTGTGCCCGGTCGGCGCGCTGACCTCGAAGCCGTTCCGCTACACCGCCCGCACCTGGGAGCTGGCGCGCCGCAAATCGGTGAGCCCCCATTGCGGCCTCGGCTCCAACCTGGTCGTGCAGGTGAAGGGCAACCGCGTCATGCGCGTGCTGCCGCTCGAGAACGAAGCGGTGAACGAATGCTGGCTGTCCGACAAGGACCGCTTCTCCTACCAGGCGCTCAATTCCGAGCAGCGCCTCGCGCGACCCATGATCCGCGAAGGCGGCCAGTGGCGCGAAGTGGATTGGCAGGTCGCGCTCGAGTTCGTCGCGAAAGGGTTGCAGCGCGTGAAGGATGCGCGCGGTGGCGCGGCGCTGGGCGCGCTCGGCAGTCCCCACTCGACGGTCGAGGAGTTGTTTCTCCTGGGCAAGCTGATGCGGAGCCTCGGCTCGCACAACGTCGACTTCCGCCTGCGCCAGACCGACTTCTCGCTCGACGGGCGACGCAAGGGCACGCCCTGGCTCGGCATGCCCGTGGCCGAAGTGAGCGGCTTGAAGCGCGTGCTGGTGATCGGCAGCAACCTGCGCAAGGATCATCCGCTGATCGCCGCGCGCATCCGGCAGGCGGCCAAGCGCGGCTTGCAACTGGCTTTCGTCAATCCGTTCGACGACGATCCGCTGATCCCGGTCGCGGCCAAGTCCATCGTGGCGCCGGGTGCGATGCCCGGTGCATTGGCGGAAGTGGTGCAGGCCGCTGCTGCGATCAAAGGCGTGCCGGCCGATCCGGCCCTCGCCAGCGTCGTGCCCGGCGACGCGGCCAAACGCATCGCCGAGATGCTCTGCGGCGGTGAACCGGCTGCGGTGTTCCTCGGCAATTTCGCACAACATCATCCGCGTGCGGCCACGCTCGAAGTTCTCGCCCAGTCGCTGGCGCAGATCGCCGGAGCACGCTTCGGCGTGCTCGGTGAAGCGGCCGACAGCGTCGGTGGATACCTGGCCGGTGCCGTGCCGGCGCAGGGCGGGTTGACCGCGACCGCGATGATCGCAAAGCCCCTGGGCGCATACGTGCTGCTCGGTTGTGAGCCCGAGTTCGACACCTCGGACGGTGCCGCGGCACTGGCCGCGATGCAACAGGCGGAGTTCGTCGTCGCGTTGTCGTCGTTCCAGACGCGCGCAGCGGAATACGCCCACGCCATCCTGCCGATCGCGCCGTTCACCGAGACGGCGGGTACGTTCGTGAGCACCGAGGGGCGCGCGCAGAGCTTCAAGGGCGTGGTGCAACCGCTGGGCGAGACACGGCCCGCCTGGAAAGTGTTGCGTGTGCTCGGCAACCTGCTCGGCCTTGAAGGCTTCGACTACGAGAGCCCCGATCAGGTGAAGGACGCGGCTCTGGGCGGCGACGTCGTCAGCCGTCTCGACAATGCTCTCGCCACGCAGCCTCCCCTCGATCTGGCGAATCCCGCGCGTGGGCTCGAACGCATCGCCGACGTGCCGATCCATTCCGCCGATCCGCTGGTCCGCCGCGCACCGGCACTGCAGAAGACTGCCGATGCGCAGCCGCCGCAGGCATGGATGCACGCCGAAACGCTCGCATCGCTGGGCCTCTCGGCCGGCGATCAGGTGCGCGTGACCCAGGGCGCGGGCAGTGCGTTGCTGTTCGCGGGCCGCGACGATCGCCTGCCGCGTCAGACCGTGCGAATCGCCGCCGCTCATCCTGCGACCGTCGAGCTTGGCTCCGGTGCCGTTACCGTGGAGCGCGTCGCCGTGGCGGCGCGTGCCGCCGGCTGATGGAGTACTTCGAATCACTCCTCGGCCCGGCATGGCCGGTGGTCTGGACCCTCGCGAAGATCATCGCGATCGTCCTGCCGCTGATGATCGGTGTCGCGTACCTCACGCTCGCCGAGCGCAAGGTGATCGGCTACATGCAGGTGCGGCTCGGCCCGAACCGGGTCTCCTTCTTCGGCATCCGCTGGCTGCGCGGCTGGGGCCAGCCCATCGCCGACGGTCTCAAGCTGCTCACCAAGGAAATCATCATCCCCACGGGGGCGAACAAGTTCCTGTTCATCCTGGCGCCCATCCTGTCCATCATGCCGGCGCTGGCGGCCTGGGCGGTGGTTCCGTTCGATCCGAACCTCGTGCTCGCGAACGTCGATGCGGGACTGTTGTACGTGCTCGCGATCACCTCGATGGGTGTGTACGGCGTCATCATCGCCGGCTGGGCCTCGAACTCGAAGTACGCGTTCCTGGGCAGCCTGCGCTCGGCGGCGCAGATCGTGTCCTACGAGATCGCGATGGGCTTCGCGCTGGTGGGCGTGCTCATGATGGCGCACAGCCTCAACCTGGTGGAGATCGTGAAGCAGCAGCAGGGAAGCTACGGCCTGTTCTCCTGGAACTGGGTGCCGCTGTTTCCGATGTTCCTGGTCTACCTGATCTCCGGTGTCGCCGAGACCAACCGCGCCCCCTTCGACGTGGCCGAAGGCGAATCGGAGATCGTGGCTGGTTTCCACGTCGAGTACTCCGGCATGGCGTTCGCGGTGTTCTTCCTGGCCGAGTACGCCAACATGATCCTGGTCTCGACGCTGTGCGCGACCATGTTCCTGGGCGGCTGGCTGTCGCCGGTCCCGTTCCTGCCCGACAGCTTCCTGTGGTTGCTCGCCAAGGTGGCTTTCGTGCTGTTCCTGTTCCTCTGGTTCCGCGCGACATTCCCGCGCTATCGCTACGACCAGATCATGCGCCTGGGCTGGAAGGTGTTCATCCCGGTCACCCTGGTCTGGCTCATCGTGATCGGCGGCTGGATGCTGACGCCGTACTGGTTATGGGGCTGAGGAGACCGCGATGAACGCGATCCGCGAATTCTTCCGCACCTTCCTGCTCTTCGAGCTGGTGAAGGGCATGGCGCTCACCGGGCGGCACATGTTCGCCCGCAAGGTCACCGTGCAGTTCCCGGAGGAGAAGACGCCGCAGAGCCCGCGCTTCCGCGGCCTGCACGCCCTGCGCCGCTATCCGAACGGCGAGGAACGCTGCATCGCCTGCAAGCTGTGCGAAGCGGTGTGCCCGGCACTCGCCATCACCATCGAATCCGATCAGCGCGCCGACGGCACGCGTCGCACGACACGCTACGAGATCGACCTCACCAAGTGCATCTTCTGCGGGTTCTGCGAGGAATCCTGTCCCGTGGACAGCATCGTCGAGACCCGCATCTTCGAGTACCACGGCGAGCGCCGCGGCGACCTCGTGTACACCAAGGAGATGCTGCTCGCCATCGGCGATCGGTATGAAGAGCAGATCGCCCAGGACCGCACGACGGACGCCGCCTACCGATGAGCTTCCAGTCCGCCGTCTTCTGGGTGTTCGCCGCGATCCTGCTGTTCGCGGCGCTGCGCGTCATCACCGCCCGCAACCCGGTGCACGCCGCGCTGTTCCTGGTGCTGTCGTTCGGAACCTCGGCGGGGCTCTGGATGCTGCTCGAAGCGGAGTTCCTCGCCATCGCGCTGGTGCTGGTCTACGTGGGCGCGGTGATGGTGCTGTTCCTGTTCGTCGTGATGATGCTCGACATCAACCTCGATCGTCTGCGCGAAGGCTACTGGGACTACCTGGTGCCCGCGCTGGTGGTGGCCGGCGTGATGGTGGCGGAGATGGCGACCATCCTGTGGGGCCGTTACTTCCAGCTCGAGGGTTTTCCGGCCCCCGATGCGAAGGCTGCCGGCTACAGCAACACACGCGAGCTGGGGGTCCTGATCTACACCCAGTACGTCTACGCGTTCGAAATCGCCGCAGTCATCCTGCTGGTGGCGATCGTCGCCGCCATCGCGCTGACCTTGCGCAGCCGCAAGGACACCAAGTATCAGGACCCGGCCCGTCAGGTCGCGGTCCGCCGTGAAGATCGCGTCCGTATCGTGTCGGTTCCCGCCGAGGTCGCCCCTGCGACCGAGCCGGAGAAGGGGGCAGGCGGCGCTTGATCTCCCTGTCGCATTACCTCGTCCTGGGCGCCGTGCTGTTCGCGATCAGCGTCGTCGGCATCTTCCTCAACCGCAAGAACGTGATCATCCTGTTGATGGCCATCGAGCTGATGCTGCTCGCCGTCAACATGAACTTCGTCGCGTTCTCGCATTTCCTGCAGGACTACGCGGGCCAGGTGTTCGTGTTCTTCATCCTGACCGTCGCCGCCGCCGAATCCGCCATCGGCCTCGCGATCCTCGTGGTGCTGTTCCGCAACATCCGCACCATCAACGTCGATGACCTGGACCGGTTGAAGGGATGAAGACGCTCTATCTCATCGTCCCCCTCGCGCCGCTGCTGGGCGCGATCATCGCCGGCCTGTTCGGCCGCCTCGTCGGCCGCGCCGGCGCCCATACCGTCACGATCCTGGGCGTGCTGATCTCCTTCATCGCCTCGGTGATGGTGTTCCAGGACGTGCTGGCCGGGCAGACATTCAACGGGCCGGTCTACACGTGGCTCGTGGCGGGCGACATCAAGCTCGAAGTGGGCTTCCTCATCGACGCCCTCACCGCGACCATGATGCTGGTCGTGACCTTCGTCTCGCTGATGGTGCATGTCTACACCATCGGCTACATGGCGGACGACCCGGGCTACCAGCGCTTCTTCAGCTACATCTCGTTGTTCACGTTCTCCATGCTGATGCTGGTGATGTCGAACAACTTCCTGCAGCTCTTCTTCGGCTGGGAGGCGGTGGGACTGGTTTCCTACCTCCTGATCGGTTTCTGGTACACCCGGCCGAGCGCCATCTTCGCCAACCTGAAGGCGTTCCTGGTGAACCGGGTGGGCGACTTCGGCTTCCTGCTCGGTATCGGCCTGGTACTCGCCTGGTTCGGTTCGCTCGACTACGCCACGGTATTCCGTACCGCGCCTGCGGTGGCCGACAAGACCATCGCCCTGTTCGGTACGGCCGAGTGGTCGGTGCTGACGGTGATCTGCATCCTGCTGTTCATCGGTGCCATGGGCAAATCGGCCCAGTTTCCGCTCCACGTCTGGCTGCCGGATTCCATGGAAGGCCCGACGCCGATCTCGGCGCTGATCCACGCCGCCACCATGGTGACGGCCGGGATCTTCATGGTGGCGCGCATGTCGCCGCTATTCGAGCTGTCCGACACGGCGCTGTCGTTCGTGATCGTGATCGGCGCCATCACCGCGTTGTTCATGGGTTTCCTGGGCATCGTCCAGAACGACATCAAGCGGGTCGTGGCCTATTCCACGCTGTCCCAGCTGGGCTACATGACGGTGGCACTGGGCGCTTCCGCCTACTCGGTGGCGATCTTCCACCTGATGACCCACGCCTTCTTCAAGGCGCTGCTGTTCCTCGCGGCGGGCTCGGTCATCATCGGCATGCACCACGACCAGGACATCCGCAACATGGGCGGCCTGCGCAAGTACATGCCCATCACCTGGATCGTGTCGCTGATCGGATCGCTCGCTCTGATCGGCACGCCGTTCTTCTCCGGGTTCTACTCGAAGGACAGCATCATCGAGGCGGTGGCGGCCTCGCACGTCCCCGGTTCGGGATTCGCCTACTTCGCCGTCGTCGCCGGTGTGTTCGTCACCGCGTTCTACTCGTTCCGCATGTACTTCCTGGTGTTCCACGGGAAGGAACGGTTCCACGACAAGGCGCACGGGGATGACCACCACGGCCATGACGACCATCACGGCGGCACGCCCCATGAATCTCCGGCGGTGGTCTGGGTGCCGCTGGTGCTGCTCGCCATCCCCTCGGTGATCATCGGTTACCTGACCATCGAACCGATGCTGTTCGGCAGCTTCTTCAAGGACGCCATTCATGTCGCGCCCGAGCACGAGGCGATGGCCGATCTGGCGGAGCACTTCCATGGCGCGCTCGCCATGGGCATGCACGCATTCCAGACCCTGCCGTTCTGGCTTGCGTTGGGTGGTGTCGTGGTCGCGTGGTTCTTCTATCTCAAGCGGCCGCAGATCCCGGAAGCGCTCGCGAAGAACTTCGCTCCCGTCTACTCGCTGCTGGTCCACAAATACTGGTTCGACGAGCTCTACGGCTGGCTGTTCGCCGGCGGTGCGCGGAAGTTCGGCTCCGGGCTGTGGCGGTTCGGTGACGTGAAGGTGATCGACGGCGTGTTCGTGAACGGCACGGCGCATCTGGTGGGCTGGTTCTCCGGCGTCATCCGCAAGTTCCAGTCGGGCATGATCTACCACTACGCGTTCACCATGATCATCGGCGTGTTCGTGCTGCTCACCCTCTGGTTCGTGCGCACATGAGCGGCATGCCGCTGCTGACGCTGGCCATCTGGACCCCGATCCTGGCGGGGCTGGTGGTGCTCGCGACCGGCTCGGATCGCAACGCGGCCACGGCACGGTGGCTCGCTCTGGCGGGTGCAGTCCTCGGGTTCGTCGTGACGATTCCGCTCGCGACCAACTTCGATGTCGGTGCGCAGGCGATGCAGTTCGTGGAGCTCAAGGACTGGATCGAGCGCTATCACATCCGCTACCACCTCGGCATCGACGGCATCTCTTTGCTGCTGATCCTGTTGAACAGTTTCACCACCATCCTCGTGGTGATTGCCGGCTGGAAGGTGATCGAATCGCGGGTCGCCCAGTACATGGCGGCATTCCTGGTGATGTCCGGGCTGATGAACGGCGTGTTCGCGGCCATGGACGCGATGCTGTTCTACGTGTTCTTCGAAGCGACGCTGATTCCGATGTTCATCGTGATCGGCGTCTGGGGCGGCCCCAACCGTGTCTATGCCGCGGTCAAGTTCTTCCTGTACACGTTGCTGGGTTCGCTGCTGATGCTGGTGGCGCTCATCTACCTGTACAACGCGGCCGGCGGCAGCTTCTCCATCGCCGACTTCCACGAGTTGCCGATCGGCATGACGGCGCAGGTACTGATCTTCCTCGCGTTCCTCGTCGCGTTCGCGGTCAAGGTGCCCATGTGGCCGGTGCATACCTGGCTGCCGGACGCCCACGTGGAAGCGCCCACGGGCGGCTCGGTGGTGCTGGCAGCCATCGCGCTGAAGCTCGGCGGCTACGGCTTCATCCGGTTCTCGCTGCCGATCGTGCCCGACGCCAGCCACGCGCTGTCGGGACTGATGATCGGCCTCTCGCTGATCGCCGTGGTCTACATCGGCCTGGTGGCCCTGGTGCAGACCGACATGAAGAAGCTGATCGCCTATTCGTCCATCTCGCACATGGGCTTCGTCACACTGGGCCTGTTCATCTTCGATCGCCTCGGCGCGGAAGGCGCCGTGATCCAGATGATCTCCCACGGTTTCGTGTCGGGCGCGCTGTTCCTGTGTGTCGGCGTGCTGTACGACCGCCTCCACTCGCGGCAGATCGCGGACTACGGTGGCGTGGTGAATCGCATGCCGGTGTTCGCGGCGTTCTTCATGCTGTTCGCGATGGCGAACGCGGGCCTGCCGGGTACCAGCGGCTTCGTCGGCGAGTTCATGGTGATCATGGGTGCGGTCAAGGCGAACTTCTGGATCGCGTTCGCGGCAGCCTCGACGCTGATCTTCGGAGCCGCCTACACCCTGTGGATGTACAAGCGTGTCGTGTTCGGCGCGGTGGCGAACGACCACGTCGCTGAACTGAAGGACATCTCGCCACGCGAGTGGATCTTCCTCGCGCTGCTCGCCATCGCCGTGTTGGCGATGGGTCTGTATCCCGCGCCGTTCAACGCGGTGCTCGAAACGCCAGTGGCCGATCTCCTGGCCCACGTGGCGAAGACGAAGATTCCGGGGAACTGATCCGTGACGCTCGCTGCCGCCGACTACCTTGCCGCCTGGCCCGAGATCCTGCTGCTCGTGATGGTCTGCGTGATCCTGATCGCGGACCTGTTCCTGCGTGACGACCAGCGCAGCACGACCTTCGCGCTGACGGTGGCCACGCTGGTGGCCTGCGGCGCGGTCATCGTGGCGAGCGCCAGGCCGGAGGTGACCCACGCCCTGAACGGCATGTTCGTCGACGACCCGCTGGCCGACACCCTCAAGGTGATGGTGCTGATCGCCGTCAGTGCCATGCTGATCTATTCGCGCAGCTACGCCGCGGCCCGGGGCATGTACCGCGGCGAGTTCTTCACGCTGGTCTTGTTCGCGACGCTGGGCATGATGGTGATGATCTCGGCCAATCACCTGCTGTCGCTGTACCTCGGGCTCGAGTTGTTGTCGCTCTCGCTCTACGCGCTCGTGGCCCTGCAGCGCGACTCGAAGGACAACACCGAGGCGGCGATGAAGTACTTCGTGCTCGGTGCTTTGGCTTCGGGCATGCTGCTCTACGGCATGTCCATGATCTACGGCGCCACCGGGCAGCTCGAGATCCCGAAGATCGCGCAGGTCATCGCCGACGGCAAGGCGAACGGCACGATCCTGGTGTTCGGCCTGGTGTTCCTGGTGGCCGGCATCGGCTTCAAACTGGGTGCGGTACCGTTCCACATGTGGGTGCCGGACGTCTATCAAGGCGCACCGACCGCGGTCGCGCTGCTCATCAGCAGTGCGCCTAAGCTCGCCGCGTTCGCTTTCGTCATGCGACTGCTGGTGGAGTCGCTGGGGCACGCGAGCCTGCTGGTGGAATGGCGCCAGATGCTGATCGTGCTTGCGGTGGCTTCCATGGCGGTGGGCAACATCACCGCGATCGCCCAGACGAACCTCAAGCGGATGCTCGCCTACTCGACCATCTCGCATATGGGCTTCCTGCTGCTCGGGGTGCTGGCGGGCGACCAGAACGGCTACGGCGCCTCGATGTTCTACGTCGTGGTCTACACGCTGACCAGCCTCGGCGCCTTCGGCATGATCATGCTGCTTGCGCGCGAGGGCTTCGAAGCCGACCGGCTGGAGGACTTCAAGGGCCTGAACCGGCGCAGCCCCTGGTACGCATTCCTGATGCTGCTGCTGATGTTCTCCATGGCGGGCGTGCCGCCGACCGTGGGCTTCTACGCCAAGCTGTCTGTGCTCCAGGCAGTGATCAATGCCGACCAGATCTGGATCGCCGTGGTGGCGGTGATCTTGTCGCTGGTGGGGGCGTTCTACTACCTGCGCGTGGTGCGCCTGATGTATTTCGACGAACCGGTGGATACGACGCCCATCCGCGCGGATGCCGGCATGCGCGTGCTGCTGTCCGTGAACGGTCTAGCGGCGCTGGTGATCGGCATCGTGCCCGGCTGGCTGATGGCCTTGTGCCAGCGCGCCATCCAGGCGTCCCTCTAGCCGCCCGATCGTGGCTGACGAACGCGATTTCACCGAGCACGAACTCGCGTCGGCCGCCGCATATCGCGGGCGCCTGCTGGAAGTGCGCGAGGACGAAGTGCGCCTGCCGGACGGCAAGAAGGCCACGCGCGAGTACGTGGTGCATCCGGGCGCTGCAGTCATCCTGCCGTTGTTCGAGGACGGCGGGGTGCTGCTCGAGCGGCAGTTCCGCTATCCGCTGCGCAAGCACTTCTACGAACTGCCCGCCGGCAAGCTCGATCCGGGTGAACCACCGCTGGAAACGGCGAAGCGCGAGCTGCTCGAAGAGACCGGCTACAACGCCTCGCGCTGGGATCACCTGTGCACGATGCACCCGTGCATCGGCTACTCCGACGAGATCGTCGACATGTTCCTCGCGCGGGGCCTGAGCTTCAGCGGCACGGACCTCGACGACGAGGAATTTCTCGAGACGCTCATCGTGCCGCTCGACGAAGCGCTCGCATGGATCCGCAACGGTCGGATCACGGAAGTGAAGACGATCGCCGGCCTGCTGTGGGCCGATCGGATCCGGTCTGGTGGGTGGCCGGTCTAGTGGCTGCGTAGGGGCGAAGGTCAAGAGCCTTCACCACGGAGAACACGGAGCTACGCGGAGAAGGTCAACCCCGATGCGGGCGACCTCGGTGTAGCTCCGTGGTGAAGGCTTTACCGGGCCTTACCGCCGTGTTTCAACGCCCGCTTCTGACGCCCGCCTGATCCGCGCCGGTGCGGCTTCGCGCGCCGGCTCGATCAGGGATTTCGGATGCTGAAACAGGTAGCCCTGGCCGAACTTCACGCCCATGTCGCGCAGGAGCACGATGGCTTCGGGCGTCTCCACCCACTTCGCCACCACCTGCTTCGACAGACCCGAGCCCACGTCGCACAGTGCCTTCACGAAGATGCGGTTGCCTTCGTCGCGCGTCAGATCGCGCACGAAGTTGCCGTCGATCTTGAGGTAGTCCACGTCGAACTGGCGTAGATAGTAGAAGGAGCTGAAGCCGGAACCGAAGTCGTCCAGGCCGATGCGGCAGCCGAGCTGTTTCAGTTCCTTGATGAAGCCTTTCGTGACGCTCACCTCGGCCATGGCTGCGGATTCCGTCACCTCGAACACCAACAGGTTGCGGACTTCCGGGGCGCCTTGCAGCAGCGCATAGAATTTCTTGGTCCAGTGCGGGTCGGTGATGCTGACGCGCGACAGGTTGACGAAGTGGCGGATGCGCGGCGCGCCGCGCTGGATCTCCGCCTTCAGGTGTTCGATCAGCTTGGCGGTAACGCGCAGGTCGATCTCCTGGACCATGCCGAGCGATTCCGCGGCCTCGATGAACTGACCCGGCGCCACGATGCGGCCGTCATCGCCTTCGATGCGGACCAGCACTTCCTGGTGCATGACGGCCTGGTCTTCCAGCCGGACCACCGGCTGGGAGTAGAGCATCAGGCGGTCTTCATCCAGCACTTCCCGCAGCTGCTTCGCCCACAGCACGCGCTTGGTGGTGGTCTTCAGCGCTTCGCCGCCGTCCTGGCCGTAGGTCACAACGCGGTTGCGGCCGGAGTCCTTGGCCTGGTACAGCGCGATGTCGGCGGCGGCGAGCAGCGCCGCGGCCTCATTCGCATGGAAGGGATACAGCGCGACACCGGACGATGCGGTCAGCTTGAGGACACGCGCATCGGAACTCACCTGCATCGGCTGCACGCGCAACTGGGACAGCAGCGTTTCCGCCACCTGGGTCGCCTGGGGCCGCAGCGCGTTGCGCAGGTGCACCGCGAACTCGTCGCCGCCGAGACGATAGACCTCGCCGCCCAGCTTCTCGCCGGCTTCGCGCAGCATCCCGCCCACTGCGAGGATGAGCTGGTCGCCCTGGCGATGGCCGACGTTGTCGTTCACGTACTTGAAATGGTCGAGGTCGATGAAGGCGACCGCGCCCTTCTCGCCGTTCTCGAGAGCCTTCTCCACGGCCTTCTGCAGGCTCACCCGGTTGGGCAGGCCGGTCAGCGCGTCGTGCGTGGCCAGATATTCGATCTGCAGCGCGGCCCGCTGCTGTTCGGTGATGTCGCGGGCGGTGCCGCGGATGCCCATCATGCCGCCGTTCTCGTCGTAGGCGACGCGGGCGTTGATCCCGACCCAGCGCTCCTGACCGTCCGCACCGGCGAGCCGCGTCATGTAGTTCTTCACTTCGCCGTGCTTGCGCAGCTGCGAGAGAAAACGGCGGTTCGACACGTGCGACGGGCGCATCTCGTAGTCGAAGAAGCAGCGGCCGATGAGATCCTGCGGCTTGACCCCGAAGATCTCCTGACAGGCCCCATTCAGATAAGTGAAGCGGCCTTGGGAATCGGTGGTCCAGATCAGGTCGTGGGAGGTCTCGACCAGATCGCGGTAGCGGCTTTCGCTTTCCAGCAGCAGCTGGATGATGCGGCGCTTCTCCTGGAGAGTCTTGCGGGCGTGCTCCAGCTCGTCGTTGTACTTGTCCATGGTGCTGCCGAGCGTGGAGGCGGCGAGCCCATCGACGATTTCCTTCGCGTACCGGCGGTGACCCCCGTCCGTGCGCCGGGCGACCAATACCCCCTGGGCATCCCAGCGCCGCAGTTTCTGAACCGGAACGCCGAGCTTCTCGGCCACTTCCTGGATGCTGTACTCGACCCGATCGCGCGAGTTGGTCACTGGCTGTCTCTCCTGTAGCCCCGCCCTCCCAAGCGGTGCCTGATCACCGTTGCCGGCTCAATGCACGCCGTGCGCCACCTCGAGATCGTTCTGCCGATTCACGAGCCTTTGCATCAGCTTCAAGTCACGCGACGTCAGATTCAGCGCCGCATCGACCCAGATCCTCACCACGTCCATCAACTCTTCGAATTCGACGCCTCGCACCCGCCGTCGGGCCCGGGCGATCCCGGTCAAACCGTTGCGGCTGCGCCGGTTGCCGCGAATGTGAGCATCCACTGCACTTTCGCCCTCGCCATCATCGACGACAACATCCACGACCCCTAGCCGCAGCATATCATCCGCACTATGGATCTTGCCACCCGAGATCAGCTCTTCTGTGAGCTTTTGCCCGATCCGGCGCTCGAGGAAAGAATAGGCTCCCATCCCCGGAAACAGATTGAACAGAATCTCCGGAAACCCGAACCGGCTGCTGCGCTCCGCCACGATGATGTCGCTGGACAGCGCCGCCTCGAAACCTCCACCCAGGCACTCGCCCTGGACCAGGGATATCGTCAGGATCGGCAGCCCGTGGCCGCGATAGTTGCTGTAAAGAACTTCGACGCAGGCTCTGCCGTACTGTGTTAGTCCGGCGCGGTCGCCGGCCTCGATGAGGCGCATGAAGAGCGCGAGATCCCCGCCCAGATTGAAGACATGGGGCGTTGCGGACGCGAGTACCGCGTACTCCACCGGATGCTCCACGCCACGGCACTGCACGCTGCCCTGGGTCTCTCCGAGCAGGCGGCAGTACGTACCGAGATCGCGCAGCAGCTCGGGATTGAAGCTGGGTCTCGGTTGCGGCGTCATGCGCAGCCACACCGCGTGCTGTTCCTGGGCATAGGTGGCCGACAATTGTTCGGAGCAGAAGAAGTCGATCGTTCTGCCGTCGTCGTAGTCGGCGATTTTCTGCGAGGCTTTGACGAGCGCGTGCGGGATGGTCATGTCCATGGCGGATCTCCTGATGAAAAGCGGACGTCGAGGCGGGCGGGCGATGGGAGCAGGGCGGGCGCGACTTTCTCCTGCGGATCCACATGCAAATGAATGTAAGTGAGGGTTTTTCTTGCGGCAAATCTCACTGAATGACAGGTTCATGGGGTGCGCCGCACGGAAACAGAGAGTTAGCGTGCGACCTTCGCGTTGCGCTTCGACGTCGCGGTGCGCACATCGATTCGGTGTCGTGAAACGCGTGCGTCGCCACGCGCAGTCGGCGACGGCACAACTTCTGCAAGCGCTGGCGCTCCAACAACGGCCGCATTGGCGGCGATTCCAGGAGATCTCATGCGGACACTGCTGCGCTGGTTGCTGAAAGCCTGGCTGCGGGTGTCCGTCGCCGGCGACACCTCGGCGCTTTCCGAGCGCCGCGTGCTGATCGTCGCTAACCATCCGTCGGTGCTGGACGCACTGCTGCTCGCGTTGTGCCTGCCGGTGAGGCCCGTGGTGATCTTCCCGCGGGAGGACAAGCGCAACCGTTTCATGGGTTTGGCGGCGCGCTGGATCGACCATCAGACCTGGGACATGAACCATCCCATGACGGTGAAGAAGGTGCTGCGCCTGATCGAGCAGGGGCGGTCGGTCGCGCTCTTCCCCGAAGGGCGCGTCGTACGCGCCGGCAACGTGATGAAGATCTACGAAGGTGCGGCGCTCATCGCCTTCAAGAGCGGCGCGACGCTGGTGCCGGTGCACATCGAGAGCCGGCGCCACATGTTCTCTCACGGCCTCGCCGGCGGCCGTGTGACCTTGCGCGTGCATCCGCCGGTGCACGTGGACACGCCCGTGGGCCACGGGCCGCGGGCGCGGCGGGCAATCGGGGCACGGGAACTCGCCCTGGTGATGCAGGCCGCCACGTTCCATTCACACGTACCGAAGGGATTGTTCGATGCGTTCCTCGACGCGGTCGAACGCGAGGGCCGTGGCACCGAGATCCTCGAGGACATGTACGAGGAACCCAAGACCTACGGCGACGTGCTGAAGGCGAGTCTCGCCATCGGCCGCTGGCTCGCGCGCCGCACCGAGCCCGGCGAGACGATCGGCGTGCTCATGCCAAACTTGTTCGTATCGGTCGGCGTGCTGCTGGCACTGCAGTGCACGGGACGCGTCGCCGCCATGCTCAACTACACGAGCGGCCCGCGCGGCATCGAGACGAGTCGCGCGGTGTCACGGCTGAAGACCGTGGTCACGTCCCGGCGCTTCGTGGAACAGGCCAACCTCCAGCCGCTCATCGCGGTGCTGGGCGGCGTGAACATCCTGTACGTCGAAGACATCAAGAGCCAGTTCGGCTTCTTCGACAAGCTCTGGCTGATCGCATGGGCGATGCGCTTCCCGCGGCGGGTGCGCGTGCCGGTCAATCCCCATGCGCCGGCAGCGGTGCTGTTCACGTCGGGTTCGGAAGGCAAGCCGAAGGGCGTGGCGCTGTCGCACGCCGGCATCCAGGCCAACATCCTGCAGATCCGCACCGTCATCGACTTCACGCCGACCGACAAGGTGCTGAATGCGTTGCCCATGTATCACGCCTACAGCTTCACGGCAGGCGTCATGCTGTGCCTGCTAACGGGGACCCAGCTGTTCCTCTACCTCTCGCCGCTGCGCTATCGCGCGATTCCGGAGATCGCCTACCGGCGCGATGCCACGTACCTGTTCGGCACCAGCACGTTCCTCGGGTTCTATGCGCGCAACGCGCATCCGGGCGACTTCGGCACGCTGCGCTACGTCATCTCCGGCGGCGAGAAGCTCGGCGAGGACGTGGCGCGGCTATGGCTGGACAAGTTCGGCCTGCGCATCTTCGAAGGCTACGGCGCCACCGAGTGCACCGTGATCTCGCTGGCGACACCGTATTCGTATCGTCACGGCCACGTCGGGAAGGTTCTGCCCGGCCTCGAAACGCGGCTCGAGCCGTGCGAGGGCATCGAACGCGGCGGCGTGTTGCACGTGCGAGGACCGTCGGTGATGCTGGGCTACCTGCAGCAGGACGTGCCCGGCGAGGTGCAACCGGTCAATTCCGTGTTCGGGGAAGGCTGGCACCGCACCGGCGACGTGGTCGAGATCGACGGCGAAGGCTTCGTGCGGATCGCGGGCCGTGTGAAGCGCTTCGCCAAGATCGCCGGCGAGATGGTGTCGCTGGACCACGTGGAGAGAGTCGCGGTGGCGGCCTCACCCGCCCATCAGCATGCGGCGGTGCTCAAGCTCGAGGCGTCGGGCGGCGAGACGACCGTGCTGTTCACCACCGATCCGACGCTCAATCGCGGCCGCCTGCAGAAGACTGCGCGCGCTCAGGGCGATCAGGAGCTGGCCGTGGCGCGCAACATCATCCGCGTGGCCGAGATCCCGCTGCTCGGCAACGGCAAGACCGACTACGTGCGGTTGATGGAAATGGTGAACGATGCCGCGCTCTGGAACTTGCGGGCGCATGAGGAATGAGGGGATAGGGACTAGGGGAAGGCAGGGGCTGGGCGCTAGGCAAAAGCAGGGGGCTAGGGTCTAGGGGAAGGCAGGGGCTGGGGAACTTCGTCGATGCAAACAGCCGTCCTCGAGGATGATTTGCCGCGAGCCCGCCCGAGTCCGTTCGAACCCTAGTCCCGAGCCCCTAGTCCCTAGCCCCTCTTCCCATAGCTGACCCGGTACACCACCCCCGCGTGGTCATCCGACACCAGCAGACTTCCGTCCGGCATCACCAGCAGGTCCACCGGCCGACCCCACACCTTCTCGTCCTCGAGCCAGCCCTCGATGAAAGGCTCGAACTTCGTCACCTCGGCGCCCTTCAGCGTGGCCATCATCACGCGGTAGCCGCTCTTCTTCGACCGGTTCCATGAACCGTGCTGGGCGACGAAGATACGGTTGCGATACTCGGGCGGGAATTGGCTGCCGGTGTAGAACTTCAGGCCGTCCGGCGCCACGTGCCCGCCCTGCTTGACCACCGGGGGAACGAACTCGGAACAACTGCGCTTCGACCCGAATTCCGGATCGGGCGTGTCGCCCTGGTGGCAGTACGGGAAGCCGAAGTGGAGTCCTGCCTTCGGCGCACGGTTCAGCTCGCACGAAGGCATGTCGTCGCCCATCATGTCGCGGCCGTGTTCGTTGAACCACAGTTCCTTCGTCTGCGGATGCCAGTCGAAGCCGACGGTGTTGCGGATGCCCCGCGCATACACCTCGTACCCGCTGCCGTCGGGCCGGATGCGCGACAGCAGGGAGTAGCGCTCGGGGTCGGCCTCGCACACGTTGCACGGCGCACCCACGGGTACGTACAGCCAGCCGTCCGGACCGAAAGCGATGTACTTCCAGCCGTGATGGCCGTCGGTCGGATAGCGGTCCGTGACCACCGCGGGCTTCGGAGGGTCGGCGAGCCGCGATTCGATGGCGTCGTAGCGCAGGATGCGGCTGATCTCGGCCACGTACAGGGCGCCGTCGCGGAAGGCAACACCGTTCGGCGCGTTGAGCCCTTGAGCGAGCACCACCGGCTCGGCACCGCGCCCATCCGGCCGGGGCTTGAGGGCGTAGACCTTGCCGGCGCTGCGCGTGCCGACGAACACGATGCCGTTCGTACCCAGGGCCAGGGAGCGGGCATCCTTGACCTGGGCGTAGACCTCGACGGAGAAGCCGGGGGGGAGCTTCAGTTTCTCGAGGGGCAGGTCGGCCGCTGCGGCCGGAGCAGCCAGGGCCAGGGCGGACAGGAGGTGCAGCAGTTTCATGGGGGTTCTCCTCGGGCGGCGGTGTCCTTGCAGACCGCCGGCGGGGGGTGCTGGTTCCGGGGGTTGAAAGCGCCGCTGTTCGCCGTCATGTTACCGGCCGTCCGAACCACGATCGTCCGAGGAAGTGACCCCCATGAGTACCGACACCCGCGAAACGCTGGGATTCCAGGCCGAGGTCAAGCAGCTGCTGGACCTCATGATCCATTCGCTCTACAGCAACAAGGAGATCGTCCTGCGGGAGCTCGTCTCCAACGCTTCCGACGCGGCGGACAAGCTCCGGTTCGAAGCGCTCACTGACCCGGCGCTGTTCGAGAACGACAGCGAGTTGCAGATCCGGGTGAGTTTCGACAAGGAAGCCCGGACCATCACGGTCTCCGACAACGGCGTCGGCATGTCGCGCGAGGAGGTGATCCGCAACATCGGCACCATAGCGAAATCGGGCACGCGCGAGTTCTTCCAGTCCTTGACGGGTGACCAGGCCAAGGACGCGCATCTGATCGGTCAGTTCGGCGTGGGCTTCTACTCGGCGTTCATCCTCGCCGACAAGGTGACGCTGATCACGCGACGGGCCGGCCTGGGTCACGAACACGGCGTGCGCTGGGAGTCCGGCGGGGCCGGCGACTACACCATCGAGACGGTGACCAAGGAAGGCCGCGGCACCGACGTCATCCTGCATCTGCGCGAAGGCGAGGACGAGTTCCTGTCGGGCTGGAAGCTGCGCGAGATCCTGCGGCGCTACTCCGACCACATCACGCTGCCCATCCTCATGAAGAAGGAGCAGTGGGACAAGGACAAGGGCGAGAACGTCCTGACCGACGAGGACGAGAAGGTCAATCAGGCCTCGGCGCTGTGGGCCCGCCCCAAGTCCGAGATCACCAAGGAGCAGTACGAGGAGTTCTACAAGCACGTCGGCCACGACTTCGAGGCGCCGCTTGCCTGGGTCCATTCGAAGGTGGAGGGGCGGCAGGAGTACACGCAGCTCCTGTACATCCCGGGCCGCGCCCCGTTCGATCTGTGGGACCGCGAGCACCGTCACGGCATCAAGCTCTACGTGAAGCGCGTCTTCATCATGGACGACGCCGACCAGCTGATGCCGGCTTACCTGCGCTTCGTGCGCGGCGTTATCGACTCCAACGATCTGCCGCTCAACGTCTCGCGCGAGATCCTGCAGCGCTCGAAGGATGTGGAAGCGATCCGCAACGGCTCGGTGAAGAAGGTGCTGGGTCTGCTGGAGGACCTCGCCGAGAACGAGAAGGACAAGTACACCACCTTCTGGAAGAACTTCGGCCGCGTGCTGAAGGAAGGCGTGGGCGAGGACTTCGCGAATCGCGAGCGCATCGCGAAGCTGCTGCGGTTCTCGTCCACCCACACCGACAGCGAGGAGCAGACCGTGTCGCTGGCCGAGTACGTGTCGCGCATGAAGGAGGGCCAGGAGAAGATCTGGTTCGTCACGGCCGATGCCTTCGCGGCTGCGAAGCATTCGCCGCACCTCGAGATCTTCCGCAAGAAGGGGGTCGAGGTCCTGCTGCTGTCGGATCGCGTCGACGAATGGGTGGTGTCGAACCTGACCGAGTTCGAGGGCAAGCCGCTCGCTTCCGTCGCCAAGGGTGATCTCGATCTCGGCAAGCTCGAGGACGAGCAGGAGAAGGAAGAACATAAGAAGGAAGCCGAGTCCTTCAAGGATCTCACCGACCGCATCGCCAAGGCGCTCGGCGATCAGCTGAAGGAAGTGCGGGTCACGCACCGGCTGACGGATTCGCCGGCCTGCCTCGTGGCCGATGCCCAGGCGATGGGCATGAACCTCGAGCGGCTGCTCAAGGCAGCCGGGCAGAGCATCCCCGGTTCCAAGCCGATCCTCGAGATCAACCCGCAGCATCCGCTGGTGCAGCGCCTCAAGTACGAGACCGAAGGCACGCGCTTCGACGACTGGAGCCACGTCCTGTTCGACCAGGCGCTGCTCGCGGAGGGCGGTCAGCTCGAGGACCCGGCCACTTTCGTGAAGCGCCTCAATACGCTGATGCTGGAGATGGCGGCGCGCAGCTGAGCGGGATGCGGGCCGGCGACGGTGTCGTGTCGACCGCCGCTAGCCCCCATCCCAACCTTCCCCCGTCTTTCAGCCGGGGGAAGGAGTGCATCTGCTGGCGTGTCGACTCGACCGGAGGCACTCCTTCCCCCAGCCTGCTGGGGGAAGGTCGGGATGGGGGCAAGCAAGCGTCCCCCGGAACCCTTTGCGTTCGTACCGACTCTGTGACAGGTTGACGTCTTCCACCTTCACGGCACGCCATGTCCACCGTACCGCAAGCGACCGGCCTGAACCGCATTCCCCTGTGGCGCTGGATCGACCGCAACATCTGCGACCTCGGTCGCCAGATGCGGCTGTCCTACCTGCCGCCGATCATGGTCTACATGGCAGCCGGTGTGTCAGGCCTGACCGGCATCGTGGGCACGTTCTTCGTGAAGGAGTACCTGGGGCTGTCGGCGGCTTTTCTCGCAGCACTGGGTTTCTGGGCCGGCTTGCCCTGGGCGATCAAGATGCCGCTCGGGCATCTGGTGGATCTCATGTGGAAGTGGAAGGGCGTGCTCGTCTATCTCGGTGCGAGCCTGATCGCGGCGGCGCTGCTCATCATGTTCGCGCTCATCTCCCAGCGCGCCGCGATGGCGGCGGTGATGCCGGTGGAATCCTGGTTCGTGCTCGCGGCGTTGCTCTCGCCGATCGGCTACGTGTTGCAGGACGTGGTGGCCGATGCCATGACCGTCGAGGCGGTGCCCCGCGTGGACGAGCAGGGACATCCGGTCCCGGATGCGGAGCGCCGCGCCGGTCACGTGACCATGCAGACCCTGGGTCGCGTCGCGATCATCGGCGGCGGCGTGCTCGTGTCCGTGATCAACATCGTGCTGTTCACGGACGTGGAAACCATGGACGCGCCGACCAAGGCGGCGATCTACGGCAAGGTCTATCTGCTGGCGCTCGTCGTCCCAGCGATCTCCGTGCTCGGCGTCCTGTTGGCCGGACACCTGCAGCGCCGCGAATGCAAGCGCCTCGCGAAGACGGGTCTCACGCCCGACGAAGTCGAGCACCGGGTGTACTCGCACAGCGACAAGCCGGCGGTGAACTGGTGGATCCTCGGCGGCAGTCTGGTGTTCGTCGTGTTCACCGTCACGATCGGACTCTCGAACGTTCCGTACGACCAGGAGATCGTGTTCGCCGGTTCGATGGCGATCGTCATCTTCCTCATGCTAAAACTGGTGCGCGAGCTCGAACCCGAGCAGCGCCACGTGCTGATCGGCACGGCGCTGCTCGTGTTCGTATTCCGCGCGATGCCGGGTCCGGGGGCGGGCGCCACGTGGTGGATGATCGATGAGCTCAAGTTCGACCAGCAGTTCCTGGCCAAGCTCGGTCTGCTCGGTTCGACGCTCACGCTGTTCGGCATGTTCCTGTTCCGGCGGTTCATGGCCGACAACTCCATGGCCTACGTGCTCGGGTTCCTGACCATCGCCGCGACCATCCTGTCGCTGCCGACCCTGGCCATGTACCACGGCTTCCACCACTGGACCGTCGCCCATACCGGTGGGGTCGTGGACGCACGCTTCATCGCGCTCGTCGACACGGCCCTGGAATCGCCGCTGGGTCAGATCGCGATGATTCCCATGCTCGCGTGGATCGCGAACTCCGCGCCGGACCGCCTGAAAGCGACCTATTTCGCGGTCATGGCCTCGTTCACCAACCTCGCGCTGTCGCTTTCGCAACTGGGCACCGAATACCTCAACCAGATCTGGACCGTGGCGCGCGAAGTGCGCGATCCGGCGAGTGCGGTGGTGAAGGTGCCCGCCGACTACAGCCAGCTCGGCGAGCTGTTCGTGGCCTCGATCATCCTCAACTTCGCGCTGCCGATGCTGGCGATCCTGTTCGTGCGGACGACCCGGTTTCGCAGTGCTTGAGGCAGAGTAAGGCAACCGCTTTCGACACGAAGGACACGAAGAACACGAAGGAACACGAAGGAAATCGTTGACTGATCGAGGGTCCCACGCCTCCTTTTTCCTTGGTGTACCTTCGTGTTCTTCGTGTCCTTCGTGGTTCAAGATTTGCAGATTCTCCAGCACCCATGTACGCCCCCACTCACTTCCGCCAGCAGGACCCCGCCGAACTCCGCGCACTGATCGAGGCCGCGCCGCTCGCCGCGCTCGTCTCCTTCGGCAACGGTCAGCTCCAGGTGAGCCACATCCCGCTGCTGTTCGATCCCTCGCCGGGCCCGAACGGAACGCTCATCGGCCATTTCGCCGCCGCCAATCCGCAGGCCCAGCACTACGATGCGGCGATCGAAGCGATCGCCATCTTCAACGGCCCCGACGCCTACGTTTCGCCCAACTGGTACCAGACCAAGCGCGAGACCGCGAAGGTGGTCCCCACTTGGAACTACGTGGCGGTCTACGCGTTCGGCCGCCTCGAGTTCATCGACGATCCGGCCGGCAAGCGCGAGATCGTGGCGCGGCTCACCGACCATCACGAGGCGAAGCAACCGAAGGCCTGGTCGGTGGATGACGCCCCTGAAGACTTCGTGCAGGCACAGTTGCGCGCGATCCGTCCCTTCCGGTTCGTGATCGCCCGGCTCGAGGGCAAGTGGAAGCTTTCACAGAACCGGTCCGCCCAGGATCGCGCAGGCGTCATCGAGGCGCTGAGCGCCGATGAGCGGCCGAAGCCGCAGGACGCCGTCGCGCGGATGCGGCGGCTCTACGAGGGCGGCTAGCCCGGGATCAAGGGGCCGCGGTCAGCAGTCCCTGGATGTCCAACTGCTCGCCTGAACGCTTCAGGACCAGCACGTCACCGGCAGAGAGCGTGCGGTCGGTGAGATCGGAGATGGCGAGCTTGTCGGTGACCACCACCAGGTTGCCTGTCTGCGCGGTGCCGTTCACCAAGGCGTTCACACTTCGGGACAGGCGTGTGTGGCGGTCCACCGCCGGGTCGAGATCGGTCCAGGGTTCCGCCCGGCCGAACGCGATCTGAGCCGTCTCCACGCTGGGGCACCCGGGACTCGAGACCACCCGGGCCACGGGCACCCCGTGCTCGCGGAACACGACGCCGAGCTTGCGTGCCAGCATCTGGCCGGCGTCGCTCAAGTCCCGCTCGTGCACGCAGCCGCCGCGGCTGGTCGGGGTCGGAGCCTTGGTCAGCGGCGTGGCGGCGTGTCGGATCAGCAGCACGTAGCCGCCTTCCTTGATCTGTTCCCACAACGCGTCGTCAGCGGCCCATGCACCGTGGGTGGCCATGAAACCGGCGCACAGCATCACGATGGTGCGTGGCCAGGAGCGGAAAGACATCGGCATGGCGACTTTCTCCCTCGGAGAATCGACAGAACGCGGGGGCCGCGCGGGGTCAGGCGTCCCAGGTTCTGCAGAAAGCGCGCCAACGGACACCAGTTCTGCACGACATGCCGCCTGCGTCAGGTTTCCCGACACGAACCGGCCCATCCAGACGGAGCCCTCGACGGTCATCTTGCAGCGCGAACCGCCGGCCTGGCGCCGGGGTCCACGCCGTCACCGCGGATCAGTGGGTCACGAAGTAGACGACGGTGATCAGGGCTGCGACGAACAGCGCAGCGCCTATCAAACCGCCGACCACCACCTGCGGCAGCGTGAGGCGCGTGACATCAGCGCCGTGGTCCTTCCCCTTGCGGATGCCGAGAAAGCTCCAGAAGACCGCCTTCGCGATACCGATGGGCGAGCTCTTCGGCGCAGCGCTCATCGGCCCTTCCAGACCGGATGTCGCTTGGCGATGAAGGCGTCGATGCCCTCGGCCGCGTCCTCGGCCATCATGTTGCAGGCCATGGTCTCGGCGGCGAGCTTGTAGGCGTCCTCGACGCCCATCTCGATCTGGCGATAGAAGAGCTGCTTGCCCATGGAGATGGCGAGCGGGCTCTTGGCGATGATCGACTGCGCGAGGTTCTTCACTTCCGCGTCGAGCTTGTCGAGCGGCACCACCCGGTTCACCAGTCCGAAGTCCTTGGCCGTGGCGGCATCGATGAAGTCGCCGGTCACCAGCATCTCCATGGCGCGCTTGCGCGAGACGTTGCGCGCGAGTGACACCGACGGCGTCGAGCAGAACAGTCCGACGTTGATGCCGGAGACCGCGAACTTCGCGTTGTCCGAGACCACCGCCAGATCGCACGCGCCCACCAGCTGGCAACCGGCAGCGGTCGCGATGCCGTGCACGCGCGCGATCACCGGTTGCGGGATTCGCAACAGCGTCAGCATGAACTTGCTGCACTTGGCGAAGAGATCGTCCTGGAAGCGCTTCTCCGGATGCGCGCGCATCTCCTTCAAGTCGTGCCCGGCGCAGAAGGCGGGACCGTTGCCGGCGATGACGACCACGCGCACGGCAGAGTCCTTCTCGATCCCCTCGAGGGCGGTCTGTAGGGCATCCAGCATGGCACCCGAAAGCGCGTTGTACTGCTTGGGCCGGTTGAGCGTCAGCGTCGCGATGCCGTCGGTGACGGTCGTGAGCAGGATCGCTTCCGCGGTGGCGGTCGGCGGGGTGGCGGTGGCCGTGGTCATGGTTCGACTCCGTGAGGGCTTTCGTCGCGTCGGAATATGCATTATAGGCCCGGGGTGGCAGGCGGTTCTCTCGGTTACCATCTGCGCGGCGAAGGGGGATGGAGATGCGATCGTGAACGACATGCACGGGGTCACGCGCGTTGCTTGGCTGGTTTTGCTGCTGCTCCTGATTGCGTCCGGCGCAAGCGCGGACGGCAACGAACCGCCCCGCCGTCCGCGCATCGGTCTGGTGCTCTCGGGCGGCGGCGCTCTCGGCCTCGCCCACGTGGGCGTGCTGAAGGTGCTGGAGGAGAACCGCATTCCGGTGGACTACGTCACCGGCACCAGCATGGGCTCCATCGTCGGCGCTTCCTATGCCTCGGGCATGACGCCGCAGGAGATGGAGCGCAAGGTGAAGGCGACCGACTGGGCCCGGGTGTTCGCCGATGCGCCGCCGCGGCAGGACCGCACGACGCGCCGCAAGGCGCTCGACCTGGTCGGCCTCTGGGGCCTCGAGATCGGCATCAGCAAAGGCAAACTGTTCCTGCCCAAGGGCGCCATCGAGGGTCAGACGCTGAAGGGCGTGTTGCGCACCTTCGTCACGGAGGCCCCGGGCAAGGATTTCTCGCGGCTGCCCATTCCGTTCCGTTGCGTCGCCACCGACCTCGTGACCGGACAGCCGGTCGTGTTGAGCAGCGGCGATCTGGACGCCGCGATCCGGGCGAGCATGTCGGTGCCGGGCGTGATCTCGCCGCAGCAGATCGGCGACCACCTCCTGCTCGACGGCGGACTGGTGCGCAACCTGCCGGTGGATGTGGCGCGCGACATGGGCGCCGAGATCATCATCGCCGTCAACCTGGGCACGCCGCTGCTCAAGAAGGAGGACCTGGGCGACGTGTTGGGCGTGTCGATGCAGATGATCAACATCCTGACCCAGCAGAACGTCGACCGGTCGCTGGCCGAACTCAAGCCGGGCGATGTCCTGATCACGCCCGATCTCTCCGGATTCAGCGCGTCGAGCTTCGACAAGGGTACGGAGATCATGCCGCGCGGCGAGGCGGCAGCGCTCAAGGTGCTGGACCAGCTGAAGCGCTACAGCCTGAGCCCCGAGCAGTACGAAGCCCATCGCCTGGCCCAGGCCGAACGGCTGCTGCGCGCCCGGCCCGCCGATGACATCGTGGTGCGGACCCAGGGGCTCAAGTTCGTCAATCCGGAGGCCGTGGAAGCGGCCTTGAAGGATCGCGGCGTCACGCTGCACGTGCCTGGCGAGGAGGGGCGGTTCCGGTTGCTGGAGCGCCGCGAGGGCATTCCCGACGAGGCCGAACTCGACCGCAAGGTGGCGCGGCTGTACGGCACCGGCGACTACGACAACATCGCCTACCGCTACGTCGACGAGGACGGCAAACGTGTGCTGGAGGTGGAGCCGACCGAACGCGCCCGCGGTCCCGACTATCTTCGCTTCGGCCTCAAGCTGCAGAGCGACTTCAAGGGCGACGGCAGCTTCAACCTGCTCGCGTTCTACAACAAGACCTGGATCAACCGTCTCGGAGCGGAGTGGCGCACGCTCGGGCAGGTGGGCCGCGACCCCGGCATCCAGACCGAGTTCTATCAACCGCTCGACCTCGCGGGGCGCTTCTTCATCGCACCCAACGCGTTCGCGAACGAACGCCTGCTCGACATCTTCGTCGACGGCAACCGCATCGCGCAGTACCAGCTGCGGCAGGCCGGGGTCGGGCTCGACATCGGTACCGTGCTCGACAAGTGGGGCGAACTGCGATTCGGCTATGTTCGCGGCACCGGCAGCGGCGCCCCGAACATCGCCCTGCCGGTCTTTCCCACCTTCGACTACGACATCGGCGCCCTGCGCGCGCGCCTCATCTACGACCAGCTGGACAACGTCAACTTTCCCACCTCCGGCAGCCTGCTCTTCGCCGACTGGACGACTTCCCAGAAGAACCTGGGCGCGAGCGACGACTATTCGCGCTTCGGTCTGAGTGCGAGCAAGTCGTTTTCCTGGAAGGCGCAGACGGTCACGCTGGCGGTGCGCGGCGCCACGACGTACCAGGGCTCCTCCCCCATCAACGATTCGCTCTCGCTCGGCGGCTTCCTCAACCTCTCGGGTTATCGCACCGGCCAGTTCCTCGGCGAGGACATCGCTCTCATGCGGGCGGTCTACTACTACCGGATGTACCGGCTGCCGCCGGTGGCCGACGGCATCTTCATCGGCGGTTCGCTCGAGGCCGGCAACGCCTACAAGCGCTTCGACCGTACCGACGGCCGCGGACTGCTGTATTCGGGATCGATTTTTCTCGGCGCGGACACGTTCATCGGGCCGCTGTATCTCGCCTACGGCCAGGCGTTCGAAGGCGGCGGTGCCTTCTATCTCTTCATGGGTCGACCCTGATCGGCCGCTACATGGCACCGGAAACGGCGGCCGGCTCCTGAGCGAACGCTTCCGCGATCAACTCCAGCGCGTGCCAGCTCGCGTCGCGATCCATGGCGCCGCCGAGGCACACGCGCACCGCTTCCGGTGCCGGCTGCGCCACCGCGAAGGAGTCGCTGGCGACGACGCCGATGCCACGCTCGCGCAAATGGGCCGCGAAGGCCATGCGATGCCAGTGCGGCGGCAGCGCCAACCACAGGTGGAAGGCCTCCGGGTGCGCGAGATACGAATCGCGCGGCAGTACCCGGGCCGCCTGTTTCTGCCGCGCGGCCGATTCGGCGCGGATCGCTTCCACGGCGGCGGTCGCGGTCCCGTCGAGGATCCATCGGGTCGCGAGCGCGATGCTGAAGGGTGAGGCCATCACGGTCATGGTGCGAAGCGTCGTGGCCAGCCGCTTCGCCTGCCGCGCGTCGGGCGCGATGAGATAGCCGATGCGCAGGCCCGCGCCCACGTGCTTCGCGAGGCCGGTCACGTAGAAGGTGAGCTCCGGGGCGAAAGTCGCCAGCGGTGCCGGTGAGCGAGTCGGCAGCAGGCCGTACGCATCGTCCTCGATGATCGGGACGTTGTGCCGGCGCGCGACAGTTGCGAGTTCGCGCCGCCGCGCCTCGGAGATGGTGGTCGTGGTCGGGTTGAGCAGCGTCGGGTTGCAGTAGAGCGCTTTGGGCGAATGCGCCTTGCAGGCGGCGTCGAACTCGGCTGCGTCGATGCCTTCGTCATCCATGGGAAGCGGATGCAGGCGGATGCCCAGTTGGGTGGCGATGCCCTTCACCCCTGGATAGGTGAGCGCTTCGCAGCAGATCACGTCGCCGGCCCGCGCGAACGTCGACATCAGCGCGAGCAATGCGCTTTGCACGCCGGGACAGACCAGCACGCGATCCGCGCTCACTTCGGGCAGCCGCGGTGCGAGCCAGCGCGCACCGGCTTCGCGATCTGCCGGACTGCCGCCGAAATCCTGATAGCGCAGCAGCGCATAGAGATCCATGCCGACGTGCAGATGCACCAGCCCTTCGCGCATGCGTTCCAGCAGATCCACGTCGCGCGGCTCGGGCGGGAGATTCATGGTCATCTCCACCAGGCCGTTGCCGACGCCGGTGCGTGCGACCGGCGGCGGTGCGATCGCGCGCACGAAGGTCCCCATCCCCGCCTTCGCATCCACCAGTCCTCGCCGCTGCGCTTCCGCATAGCCGCGCGCGACGGTCGTGTAGTTGAGGCCCAGCGTGTCGGCCGCGGACCGCAGCGGCGGCAGCTTCTGCATGGCTGCGAGCCGGCCGCTCTGGATGTCCACACCGATGAGATCGGCGATCGCCAGATAGGCCGGTTGCTCGGTCTCGCGCAGCGCTCGGCGCCACCGCTGGAGGTCTTCACTCATGGCAATGATGGGAGGTTGATCGCGCACCAAGAGCTGGCAGGCAACCTGGTGCGCCGCACTCTCATTGGGCGAAATTGCTCGGCAAACCAATCCTTTGTGCTCGCCCCAACCGCTCGGAAAACCGCTTCGGCCGGTGCAAGCCATTCATTCGCCTGAATGATCGCATATTGATCGCATGTTGCGTGCAACAGTTGGCACGCCAAATGCGGTTTGGGAACGGCCGCTCCACGCGAGCCGTGCATCCGACACCACCCCACCTGCCAGGAGACCAGCGCATGCCAGCCGTTCAGAAAGTAGCGAACAAGTCCGGGGACTATCTCGTCGACTACGAAGAGAAGGTGTTCGAGGACGTGAAGGCGAGCCCGGGCGAGAAGGCCCTGGTCACCTTCCACACCGTCGCGTTCGAAGGCTCCATCGGCTTCGTCAACCTGCTGCAGGCCACGCGTCTCAAGCGCAAGGGGTTCGAGACTTCGGTGTTGTTGTACGGACCGGGCGTCACGCTGGGCGTGCAGCGCGGCTTCCCGACGCTCGGCGACGAGGCGTTTCCCGGCCACCAGAACTTCAACAAGCAGCTCACCAAGTTCATGGAAGAGGGCGGCAAGGTGTACGCGTGCCGCTTCGCGTTGCAGGCGCTGTACGGCCACGGCGAGCCGTCGTTGATCCCGGGCATCCGGCCGATCAATCCGCTCGACGTGCTCGATCTCATCCTCCTGCACCGCAAGGACAACGCGTTCATCCTCGACACCTGGACGGTGTAACGCACCCGCCATGGCCTCGACCGTCGTCCGCGCCGCCGCCGTCCAGCTGGCTCCCGTGCTGGGCAGCGCCGATGGCACCGTGCAGAAGGTGCTCGAGGCCATTGCGCGCGCGGCGGGCGAGGGCGCGCAGCTCATCGTGTTTCCCGAGACGTGCGTGCCCTACTACCCGTACTTCTCGTTCATCACGCCACCCGTGACGATGGGCGCCGAACACATGCGGCTGTACGAGCGTGCCGTGGTCGTGCCCGGTCCCGTCACCGACGCGGTCGGCGACGCGGCGCGCAAGCACGGCATCGTCGTGGTGCTCGGCGTCAACGAGCGCGATCACGGTTCGCTCTACAACACGCAGCTCGTGTTCGATGCCGACGGCACGCTGGTGTTGAAGCGCCGCAAGATCACGCCGACCTATCACGAGCGCATGGTCTGGGGTCAGGGCGACGGCGCCGGTCTCACAACGGTCGATACCGCCGTCGGTCGCATCGGTGCCCTGGCGTGCTGGGAACACTACAACCCGCTCGCACGCTACGCGCTGATGGCGCGGCACGAACAGATCCACTGCAGCCAGTTCCCCGGCTCCATGGTGGGCCAGATCTTCGCGGATCAGATGGAAGTGACCATGCGCCACCACGCGCTCGAGTCCGGCTGCTTCGTGGTCAACGCCACCGGCTGGCTCGACGATGCGCAGATCGCGTCCATCGCCCCGGATCCCAACCTGCAGAAGGCGCTGCGCGGCGGCTGCTGGACCGCGATCGTCTCGCCCGAAGGCGTGCCGCTCGCACCGCCGCTGCGCGAAGGCGAGGGCATGGTGGTCGCCGATCTCGACTTCGCCCTCATCACCAAACGCAAACGGATGATGGATTCCGTCGGCCACTACGCGCGGCCGGAACTCCTGAGCCTGCTGCACGACACGCGCCCCGCTACACCGCTCGCCTCCACGACCCCCGCTCCGGAGATCGTCCATGACCGCACCGATGCCCCCGATGGATCCCTCGCACTCCCGGACCCTGCTGTCCGACCTCCAGTCGCTCGGCTTGCGTCTGGTTGATCCGGATGCCGGTGCGCCGTCGCGGCGTGGCGGTGCCGGTCCGTCCGACCACAAGGCGGTGACCCTCGACGGGCGGACGGTGATGGTGCCGGTGCACACCGGCTCCGCCAAGGCGTCGCCGTTCCGGGCGCTCGCGCCGCGCGCCGACGGCACCAGCGTGGTGGAGCGCGACGGCATTCCCATCGCCGAGATCCGTTTCCCGCGGCAACCGCGCTTCTACAAGCTGCAGACCTTCGACGGCGTGCCCTATTCGAAGATCGCGCAACTGCACGGCTCGGACGTGCTCGCCACCACGGTGCTGCAGACGTGCGTGCGTTACGGCAACCGGCGCACCGCGTGCCAGTTCTGCGCCATCGGCGAATCGCTCGCGGGCGGTCGCACCGTCAATCGCAAGACGCCGGAACAGCTGGCGGAAGTGGCGCGGGCGGCAGTACTGCTCGACGGTGTCAAGCACATGGTGATGACCACCGGCACGCCCAACTTCAAGGATCGCGGTGCGGCCATCCTCTGCGAAAGCGCCTTTGCGGTGAAGGCCGCGGTGGACCTGCCGATCCAGGTGCAGTGCGAACCGCCGGACGATCACGCATGGTTCGCGCGGCTCAAGGCAGCCGGTGCCGACACGCTGGGCATGCATCTGGAAGCGGTGAGCCCCGAAGTGCGCGAACGCATCATGCCCGGCAAGGCTTCCGTGAGCATCGAGCAGTACCTCGATGCCTTCGCCGCTGCAGTCCCGGTGTTCGGCCGGGGCCAGGTCAGCACCTACATCCTGGCGGGGTTGGGCGACACGCGCGAAGCGATCCTGTCCATGGCGCAGCGGCTGATCGCGCTGGGCGTCTATCCGTTCGTGGTGCCCTTCGTGCCCATCGGCGGCACGCCGCTGTCCGCGCACCCGGCGCCGGAACCGGAGTTCATGCGCTCGATCCTCGAACCGCTCGGAGCGATGCTCGTCCAGGGCGGATTGAAGTCCGCCGACATCAAGGCCGGGTGCGGCAAGTGCGGCGCGTGTTCGACCCTGTCCACCTTCGAGCGTTGACCATGCTGCTCGAGCCACCGTTCCCCTTCATCCCCGGCGAGTACCGCATCCGCCACGCCTCCGAGGCGTGGGAACGCCGCGCGGCGGCTCGACTGCGGTGTACGGTGTTCTGCGAGGAGCAGGGTGTGTTCGAAGGCGACGACGAAGATGCGATCGATGCCTATGCGCTGCCCATCGTCGCGGTCGCGTGGATGTTCGGCATGCCCGATCGCGTGGTCGGCACGGTGCGCATCCACCCCGATCCCGAACAGCCTTCCTGCTGGTGGGGCTCGCGGCTTGCCGTCGCACGCGAGTTCCGCGGCCAGGCGTGGATCGGCTCGGAGTTGATCCGGCACGCAGTCACGACGGCGCACGCCCGTGGCTGCACGCGGTTTCTCGCGCACGTGCAATCGCAGAACGTACGCATGTTCCGCCATCTGCACTGGGACGCCTTGCAGCAGATCGACCTGCACGGACGCTCCCACCATTTGATGCAGGCGGATCTCACTCACTACCCGCCGCGGACCATCGACGAGATCGCGTTCGTGCCGCACGCACTGCAGGCAGCGTGATGCTGGCCGAACTCGCTGCCGAGCTGCGCGAAAGCCGCGGTGTCGCCCACAAGCGCGACATCGACGCGCTGGTGCGCACGCTCGCCGACACCGTGGTGCCGGCGGATGCGCCGACAGCAGTGCCGGTGGGCGACGACTGCGCGGCACTACCGGACGGTGACGGCTACCTGCTGTTCGCCATCGAGGGCTTCATCAACGAGTTCGTCGCCGCGGAGCCGTGGTTCGCCGGATGGTGCGGCGTGATGGTCAACGTGAGCGACGTCTGCGCCATGGGCGGACGGCCGCTGGCGGTGGTCGACGCAGTCTGGAGCGCGGGCGAGGCGAACGGCCAGGCGATCCTCGAAGGGCTCGCCGCTGCGTCGCGTGCCTTCGGTGTGCCGGTCGTTGGTGGACACAGCAACGTGCGTGCGGACCGCAGTCAGCTCGCGGTTGCCGTCCTGGGCCGAGCGAACAGGCTCATCACCAGCTTCGATGCGCGGCCGGGCGACGTGCTGCTGGCCGCCATCGATCTGCGCGGACGCTATCGCGACCGCTTCCCGCATTGGGACGCCGCGACCGCCGCCGAGCCCGCACGCCTGCGCGGCGATATCGCGCTGCTCGCGCAGCTCGCGGAGGCTGGACTGTGCGGCGCCGGCAAGGACGTGAGCCAGGCCGGCGTGATCGGCACGGCGCTGATGCTGCTCGAATGCTCCGGCTGCGGTGCGGTCATCGACGTCACGCGCGTCCCACGACCCGCCGATGCAGGATTGTCGCGCTGGCTGCTGTCCACGTTTCCGAGCTACGGCTATCTGCTCGCGTGCAGGCCGGAGCAGGTCGATGCCGTGATCGCCCGGTTCGCGGCGCGCGACATCGCGTGCGCTGCCATCGGTCGCTGCGACGACACAGGGGTGGTGCGTCTTTCGGATGGACGGCGCGAAGAGCCCGCCTGGGACTTCGCCGTGAGTCCGTTGATCGGATGCGGGCCGCGATGACGACGCGACGCCTGCGCATCGCGCTGCTCACCCATTCCACCAATCCGCGGGGCGGCGTGGTGCACTGCCTCGAACTGGCGGAGGCGTTGCATGCGCTGGGGCACGAGGCCGTCGTGCACGCGCCCGATGCCACAGGCGCAGGGTTCTTCCGCCCCACGCGCTGCCGCGCCGTCGCCTTGCCGGTGCAGCCGGTGACCGAGGGACTGGCGGCGCTGATCGAACGCCGCATCGCCGATTTCGTCCGGTACTTCGCTGCGCCGGCCACGGAAACGTTCGATGTCTACCACGCGCACGACGGCATCGGCGGCAACGCGCTCGCCGATCTGGTCGAGTGCGGGCGTATCCCCGATTTCGTTCGCACCGTCCATCACCTCGACCACTTCACCGATCCGCGGATCGCCGCGTGGCAACGTCGCTCCATCGGCGCCGCCGCGTCGGTCTACTGCGTGAGCGACGTGTGGCGCCGCAAGGTGGCGCACGACTTCGGCATCGAGCCGGCCCATGCGCCCAATGGCGTTGATCTCCGGCGGTTCCACCCGGGTTCCGGATCGGAGGATGCCCCGGTGCTGGCGCGCTACGGTATTCCGGCGTCGGGTCCGGTGTTCCTCGCAGTGGGCGGCATCGAGGCGCGCAAGAATTCGGCGCGCATGCTGGAGGCTTTCGCGCAGGTGTACGCCAGCGTCCCGCAGGCGCGCTTCGTGATCGTCGGCGGCGCGAGCCTGCTCGATCACGGCCCCTATCGGGCGACCTTCGATGCGACATTGGCCCGCAGTGCATTGCCGAAGGAGGCGGTCATCGTCACCGGTCCGGTGGCGGACGCGGACATGCCGGCCCTCTACCGCCGCGCGGACGCGCTGGTGTTCGCCTCGATCAACGAGGGCTTCGGGCTCTCCGTGCTGGAAGCCATGGCCTGCGGCACACCGGTCGTGGTGTCGCGCATCGAACCATTCACCGAATGGCTGGGCGCCGACGACTGCATCTGGGTCGATCCGCACGATCCGCGTTCCATCGCAATGGGCATGCACGCGGCCGTGGTGAGCACGTTTGCGGAACGGTTGCGCCGCACCGGCCCCGAGTCGGCCGCGAAGTATCCCTGGACCCACTCGGCACAGCGTCACGTGGAACTCTATCGGACCCACCTGACGGCGCGCGAGGTTCTGCACCATGCCTGAGATGCACTTCCACGTGCGCTGGCCGGATGACACCACGACTGCCTGCTATTCGCCGTCGCTGGTGATCAAGGATTTCTTCCAGCCGGGACAGCGCTATCCGCTGGCCGATTTCCTCGCACGCAGCCGCGAGGCCCTCGAGATCGCCAGCGAGCGGGTGCGGCAGAAGTACGGCATGGGCTGCGCCCATGCGGCGCGTCAGCTCGAAGAGATCGAATCGCTGGCATCGCGCTTCACCGGACAGCGCGATGCGCACGTGCTGGTGGAAGCGTTCGAAGAGTGACCCTGACCCGGAGACTGCAGCCATGAACGATCGCGCGCGCGAGGAGCCTCTCGCCCCCCATCACACCGTCTGCGTGATCGGCGGCGGCCAGGCGGGGCTTTCGGTGAGTCACGGCCTGGTGCAACGAGGCATCGACCACGTCGTGCTCGAACGCCACGGAGTCGGGCATGCGTGGCGCGAGGAGCGCTGGGACTCCTTCTGCCTGGTGACGCCGAACTGGCAGTGCACGCTGCCCGGCCATCCGTACGACGGGGCGGAGCCGCACGGGTTCATGGTGAAGGATGAGATCGTGCGCTACGTCGAAGCGTTCGCCGCGTCGTTTCCTGCGCCGCTGCGAACCGGCGTGGAAGCGACCCGCCTCAGTCGGGATGGCGAAGGTCCGTTCCGTCTCGAGACGACGGGCGGGCCGCTCACTGCCGACCATGTGGTGGTGGCGACCGGCGGCTATCACACCCCCGTCATCCCGCGAATGGCCGAACGCCTGCCCCCGACGTTGAAGCACATGCACTCGCGCGAGTACCGCAACCCGGGCGCGCTGCCGCCCGGTGCGGTGCTGGTGGTCGGCACCGGTCAGTCCGGCTGCCAGATCGCCGAGGACCTTCACCTGGCAGGGCGGCAGGTGCACCTTTGCGTCGGCGGGGCGCCGCGCACCGCACGCTTCCATCGCGGCCGCGACGTGGTCGACTGGCTCGCCGACATGGGCTACTACGACATGCCGGTCGACCAGCATCCCCTGAAAGAAAGAGTGCGCGCCAAGGCGAATCACTACGTTACCGGTCGCGATGGCGGTCGCGACATCGATCTGCGCCGCTTCGCCCTGGAAGGCATGCATCTGTACGGTCGGCTGGAGGACATCCGCGGCGACCATCTCACCTTTCGCGACGACCTCGCGCACAACCTCGATCAGGCCGATGCCGTGAGCGAAAGCATCAAGGCCAGCATCGACAAGTTCATCGCGGCGCGCGGCATCGATGCCCCACCCGGCAACGCCTACTCACCACCGTGGGTGCCTCCCGCGGATCATCCGCGCAACCTGGACCTTGCCGCCGCGGGGATCGGCACGGTGATCTGGTGCGTGGGCTACCGGTCGGATTTCCGCTGGATCGAAGTGCCGGTGTTCGATGGCTCGGGCTATCCGTCGCATCGGCGCGGCGTGAGCGCGGTGGACGGTCTGTATTTCGTGGGCCTGCCGTGGCTCTACACGTGGGGCTCGGGTCGGTTCTCCGGCATCGCGCGCGATGCGGCGTACCTGTGCGACCAGATCGCGACCCGGGAGCGGGACCGCCCCGCGCGCATCGCTGCGACCGTCAATGCCTGGGCGCTGGGGTCGTAGCAAGTGGTGATGGAGGACGAAGGCGCTCAACGCGGCGGACGCGGCGGAAAGACACGAGCACGGCAAAGAGTCCTGCATCTTGCGGTTTTTCCGCCGCGTTCAGAGTAGCCTTCTCCTCCGCGCCCCGACTCGTGAGCCTCCTTCCCGGCCGCGTCAGAACATCGGCTTCTTCGCCGCCGCGCGATAGGCTTCCACGCCGGCCATGATCTCGGCCTTTGCCTCCTCGGGCCCCACCCACCCCGTGATCTTCACCCACTTACCCGGTTCGAGATCCTTGTAGTGCTGGAAGAAGTGGGCGATCTGAGAGAGCACCAGCTCGGGCAGATCGCGCGGGTTCACGATGTTGCGGTACAACCCCGACAGCTTGTCGATGGGTACCGCGAGCACCTTGGTGTCGTCACCGGCTTCGTCGGACATCTTCAGCATGCCCACCGGCCGGCAGCGCACCACCACGCCGGTGATGAGCGGCACCGGGGAGAGCACCAGCACGTCCACCGGATCGCCGTCGCCCGAGATGGTGTGCGGCACGTAGCCGTAGTTACACGGGTAGTGCATGGCCGTGGACATGAAACGGTCCACGAACACGGCGCCGGTATCCTTGTCTACCTCGTACTTGATCGGATCCGCGTTCATGGGGATTTCAACGATGACGTTGAAATCGTTGGGGACGTCCCGTCCCGGGCCGACGCGGTCGAGATTCATCGTGCAGTTCCTCGATCAAAAGTCGCTATTATTGCCTCCCGCCGCGGATCGCGCTCGACCGCCGCATCTGGAACCGTCCGGGAAATCCATGTCCACGCAACAGCAGTCCGTCGCCGAGTCCTTCGCATTCGCGCACGCCGCGTCGCCCCATTGGCGGATCGCCGCGGCCGAATGCCTGGAGCGCATCGGGCCAGTGGCGCCGGATGCCAACCTGGGGTTCGTGTATGTGACCGATGCGTACGCCGCGCGCATGAGTGAACTGCTCGAGTTGCTGCGAGCCCGTACCGGCATCGACCATTGGGTCGGCACCGTCGGGATCGGCATCTGCGTCACGGGCCGCGAGTACCTGGACGAAGGTGCCATGGCGATCATGCTGGGCAGCTTCCCGGCCGGATCGTTCCGGGTGCTGTCGTCGCTGCGCACGCCGGCCGATCTCGCCCGCGATCCGCTCACCGTCGGTGCCGTCGCCGGCAATTTCGCGATCGTGCACGTCGATCCGCGCAACGCGATGCTCTCCGCCTTGCTCACCGAACTTTCCCGTCGGCTGGAGAGTGGTTTCGTGGTGGGTGGCCTCACCAGTTCACGCGCGGCGCATGCCCAGGTGGCGGACGGCGT
Source organism: Burkholderiales bacterium (assembly GCA_019745565.1). Classification (GTDB taxonomy): domain Bacteria; phylum Pseudomonadota; class Gammaproteobacteria; order Burkholderiales. The sequence goes on along the minus strand of JAIESW010000003.1, from coordinate 148,480 downwards.
CTGGGAAGGCGGACTTTCCGGGGTCGTGTTCACCGACCAGGTCGTGATCGCGACGCGGCTCACGCAGGGTTGCTCGCCGCTGGGCGAACCGCACGCCGTCACGGAAGTGCAACGCAACGTGCTGATCGAGCTCGACGGTCGCCCGGCGCTGGATGTGTTGCGCGAGGAAGCCGGGCTCACGGGCGCGCGCGATCTCGATCGCCTCGGCGGCACCGTGTTCGCCGCGCTCCCGGTCTCCGACAGTGAGACCGGCGACTACGTGGTGCGCAACGTGGTGGGCGTCGATGCCGAGCGCCGCCTCGTCGCCGTGGGCGAAGTGGTCCGCAAGGGCGGCAAGGTGATGTTCTGCCGGCGCGATCGCCGGTCGGCGGTCGAGGACATGGCACGCATGCTGGACAGCATCAAGAGCGGCCTGTACACGCGCCCGCGCGGCGGCATCTATTTCTCGTGCCTCGGCCGCGGCGCCAGCCTGTTCGGCGAAACCTCCCGGGAACTCGCGATGATCCGCGAAGGGCTGGGCGACCTGCCCATCGTGGGCTTCTACTGCAACGGCGAAATCTCGCACAACCGCCTGTACGGCTATACCGGCGTCCTGACGCTGTTCCTCTGACCGGCCGCGACGCCGCAGGCGCACTGATCCCATGCTGCCCCGCACGCTCAACTTTCTGCCGCTCGGGCCGCTCGACTGGATCGCGTTGGCGTGGTTCTTCGTGTGGTGGGCGGGTTACGTGACTTTCGCCGGCTGGCGCGGACGAACCATGCCGAGCCTGCTGAGCCAGATGGGCAAGTTCCGCCGGATGTGGATGCAGGCGGTGACGGTGCGCGACGTTCGGATCGGCGACGTGAACATCCTCACCAACCTCTCCAACGGGTCCACGTTCTTCGCTTCCACCACGCTGCTGATCCTGGGCGGGTTGCTGGCGCTGCTCGGCACCACCGAGAAGGTCGCGTCGGTGATGGCCGAGTTGCCCTTCAACCGCATCAGTTCCGAGCAGCTCTGGGACATCAAGGTGCTGCTGCTGGTCGGAGTATTCGTGTTCGCGTTCTTCAAGTTCACCTGGTCGCTGCGGCTCTATCACTTTTGCTCCGTGATGATAGGCGGTGCGCCGCCGCCGGAGGCGAAGAGCGGCGAACACGAACGGTTCGTGGAACGAGCCGTCCGCACTACGACGCTCGCGGCAGAGAGCTTCAACAACGGGCTGCGTGCGTACTATTTTTCGCTCGCGGCCATGACGTGGTTCCTCAATCCCTGGATGTGGATGATGGCGACGAGCTGGGTCGTGCTGGTGCTGTATCACCGCGAGTTCCAGTCCACCGCCTTGCGCACCCTGGCCGAGGAATGAGGTGACAGCCCCCCCGACGGGCCTGTGGCCCCTCCCCCCAAGGGGGCCAGCCCGCTTGGGGCGGCCCGGCGCGGGCTGCCTGGAACGATACGAAACCATGACCATCGACTACTCGCGCTTTCCTCAATTCATGGAAGCTGCCAACGCATTGCGCGGTGCAGCCGACTCTTCCCGTCGCGATCTGTGGCACCAGCGGCTCGCCTGGAGCTTCGCGGACATCCAGGCCATCGAGATGGCGCTGGCGACGGCGGATCCGATCGTGCCGCCGGTCGTGGAGTCCTCCTTCAATCCGCTGGCGGTGGAACGAACGAACCCCGGCGAGGGGACCGGCGCAGCGCAGCTCGCGCACCGCATCCGTGCGCGTGAGACCCGGGCGGTCGACGTGGCTCAGGCGAGCCTCGAAGCGGCGCGCGCTTCGCGCCATCTCAACGCCTTCACCGCGTTGGACGAGGACGACGTGCTGCGCCAGGCGGAAGCGATCGATGCGCGCGTGCGCGAGCGGGTGGACCCCGGTCCGCTCGCTGGTGTGCCGGTCGCGATCAAGGATCTGATGCCGGTGCGCGGCTATCGGATGAGTCTCGGAACGCGCTCGTGCGAAGCGGTCATGGCGGAGCACGATGCCGCGGTCGTGGCACGGCTGCGGGCAAGCGGGGCCGTCATCTTCGGACTCGCGAACCTGCACGAGCTCGCCTACGGTGTGACCAGCGCGAATCCGCACTTCGGCGCGGTGGTCAATCCGAGGTTTCCGCAACAACTGCCGGGCGGCTCCAGCGGTGGGTCTGCCGCGATCGTCGCCGCGGGCATTGCGCCGCTCGCCGTGGGGACCGACACGGGCGGATCGATCCGGATTCCGGCGGCCTGCTGCGGCATCGTGGGCTTCAAGCCCGGTTACGGTGTGGTGGACAAGAGTGGCGTGTATCCGCTCGCATGGTCGCTCGATCATGTGGGACCCATCGCCGGCAGCGTCGCGGATGCAGCCCTCATGTTCGAGACCCTCGCAGGCTCGAAGACCGGCAGCGCATGCGACGTGCCGGTGGTGACGCCGTCGTTCGTGCGCATCCGCGGGTTCTTCGACGACGACGTCGAGCCGGCCGTGGCGAGCCGCATGGACGCCGTCACCGGCGCATTGCGTGCGGCCGGTGCGACGGTGCGCGAAGTGCAGATTCCCGAGCTGGCACTTGCACCGGGTGCGCAGTTCATCACGATGTCGGCGGAAGCCGCCCAAGCCAACTGGCATCTGCTGGAAGGCACCGGCGACCGCCTGGGCGACGACGTTCGCCTGCGTCTCGAGATCGGCCAGTTCTTCCTGGCGATCGAATACGTGAAGGCGCAGCGAGTCCGGCGCGAAGTGCGCGACGCGCTGCTGCGCGCGCTCGGTGAGAACGACGTGCTGCTGACACCGATGCTGCCGTGTGCACCACCGAAGGTCGGCCAGCCCATGCTCACCATCGGCGGCCGCACGTTGCCGGCGGCCGGCATGCTCACGCGCTTCAGCTCGCCGTTCAACATGACCGGATTACCGGCGCTCGCGCTGCCGTGCGGTTTTGACGCGGCAGGACTGCCGTTGAGCCTGCAACTGGTGGGCCGTCCCGGTTCCGATGCCCGGGTGCTGACCGCCGGCTGCTGGGTCGAGAAGCTGCTCGACTACCGGCTCGACGGCGGCTGAAGCAGCCAAATGGCCGGCAATGACGCGGTGCTACGGCAATTCGGGGCGGAGTCCCAGGCACGGCGCATCGAAGCGTTGTATCTCACTGCCGATGTGGTGCGTCAACGGGAGGCGACGCTCGAACAGTTGGCGCTGGAACCGGGTGAGCGCGTGCTCGATGTCGGTTGCGGACCCGGATTGCTTGCGCAGAGCGCAGCCGCCGCCGTGGGTCCGCAGGGCGAGGTCTTCGGCGTCGATCTGTCGGCGAACATGGTGGCGCTCGCGCAGCGCCGGTGCGCGAACCTTCCGTGGGCGGCCTTCGCCGTGGCCGATGCGATTGCATTGCCGGGTGCGACGGAACATTTCGATGCGGTCACCTGCACCCAGGTGCTGGAGTACGTGCCGGCAGTGGATCGCGCTCTCGATGAACTGAAGCGCGTGTTGCGCCCGGGCGGTCGTCTGCTGCTGGTCGACACCGATTGGGAGTCGTGCGTCTGGGCGAGCGACGACACCGATCGGATGCGCAGGATGCTCGCCGCGTGGGATAGTCATTGCGCCCATCCGCAGCTTCCCCGGGTACTTGGCCCGATGCTTGCGCGTCACGGATTTCGAGTCGAAAAAGTCGAAGCCGTGGCGATCGTCAATACGATGAACGCCAAGCATACCTATAGCGAGGAGATGATGGCGCTGATTGCGGAGCACGCCGCGCGGTGCGGAAGTGTCGAAGAATTTGACGCTCGTGCCTGGCTGGACGATCTCCGGGCCCGCGCCGACCGGGGTGAAACCTTCTTCAGCCTCGACCGTCACCTGTTCCTCGCGACCCGCCAACGATGACGCCGTCGTTCACTTCCCCCATGGAACACGGTAGCCTTGCGCGCATGTTTGCGCTCGCTTTCCCTTCGCGCGAAGGGGCCATCCTTGGTTGAACCGAAAGTGTGGCTCGGCGAGGAGGGCATCGTCCGCGTGGACTTCGGCGGCACCGGTGTGGTGACGCTTGAACTGGTCAAGGCGGAGCTCGCGGCGCGCAAACGGCTCGGATCGACCCCGCAGGTGACGCTTGTGCACCTGCCGGGCGTGTGGCGGGTGGACGTGCAGGCTGCTGCTTTCATCTCCAGCCTGGAGATGGTTTCGTTGACCCGCGCTTCCGGCATGGTCACGGAATCGAGCCTGGGCAATCTCGCGGTGCGGGTGTTCGATCTGTACCACCGCCCGCCGTTTCCGTGGCGGGTGTTCTCGAACGAGGAAGACGCGGTCGGCTGGCTGCAGCAGTTCGTGGGGCATCGGTAGCTGGCCCATCCCAGCCCTCCTCCACCAATGGTGGGGGAAGGAGTGCCTCGCGATCACCGCGTCTCGAAGATTTGCATCCCATCTCCCAGTGCGCTGGGGGAGGGTTAGGGTGGGGGCAGCGATCGGTCGCTCTGCGATGACCCGTGAGACTGATCGCCGAGAATCGCGAGACCGCTATCATTCCGGCTTCCCCGATGGAGGCGTGAGATGAGCTTGTCGTTCCGCAAGAAGTTGAAGGAAGGGCGGCCGCTGGTCGGTACCCTGCTGCAGATCCCGTTGCCCGAAGTGGCGGAGTGCTTCGTCGAGGCCGGCTACGAGTGGCTGTTCCTGGACCTCGAGCACTCGCCCATGGACGCGCGCGATGCGCTGACGCTGCTCACCGCGGTGGACAGCCGCGTGCCGTGTGTCGTGCGCGTGCCGTGGAACGACGAGGCCTACATCAAGAAAGCGCTCGACATCGGCGCCACCGGCATCATCGTGCCGCTGGTGAACAACGCGGAGGATGCGAAGCGTGCTGTCGATCGCTGCAAGTACCCGCCCATGGGCGTGCGCAGCGTCGGCATCACACGGGCGCAGCGCTTCGATCTGGACTTCGACTCGTACATGCAGCGCGCGAACGACGAGATCGCGGTGATCGTGCAGATCGAGCACGTGGAGGCAGCGCGGAATATCGACGCGATCCTCGACGTGCCGGGCATCGACGGTGTGTTCGTCGGCCCGTTCGATCTGTCCGGCAGCATGAACAAACCCGGGCGCATCAACGACCCGGAAGTGCAGCAGGCGATCCAGCAGATCATTCGGGCGTGCGAGAAGCGCGACATCGCGCGCTGCATCTACGCGCACACGCCTGCGCACGCGAAGACGTACATGGACCAGGGCTACCGCGTGATCGGGTTGTGCACCGACTACATCCTGTTGGCTCGTGCGGCGGCGGCGGCGTTGAAGGAAGTGCGGGGGTAATTCTTGCCCCCATCCCAACCTTCCCCCACCGAAGGTGGGGGAAGGGGCGTACGTCCCCTCCCCCGGCTTTGCCGGGGGAGGGTTAGGGTGGGGGCAGCGGTGCCTCAGCGCAGGCTCATCGCAAACTCACCGTCATCCGCTTCCACACCGGACTCTGCCACCTGTTGAACAACCGGATCGCCTCCGGCGAATCCGCACGCTTCTCCGTCTCCAGCGTCGCCAGGTTGATCAACTCGTAGCTCCGCTTGAACCGTCCGTCCACCTTCGCTTCGCGCACGGCCAACACGTGCGTGCCCGCCGGCACCCAACCGGCGAATTCCAGGTAGCCCACATCGGGATCGTCAAAGGCGGGCGGCAGCACGTCGATGCGCCAGGCGTCGCCGTCCTTGTGGAACAGCCACAGTTCGCGCCACGCATCGAGCGGCTGCACGGCGAGGGCAAGGGCCGTGGATTGCGCATTGGTACTCGCCGATGCGGTCCACACCACCCCCCAGGTGCAGCGTTCTGCCAGGACCGCGGCTGCGCCCGCGGCATCGCGGCGGCGCCCATCCACCAGACGCACGCAGGTCTGTCCCGGCTCACCCGCGACCGTTTCGATGGTGAGTCCTGAAGGTGCGCTTGGCACGACCGGTTCCGCGGCCCACCGAGACGCGCCGGTGCGCACCGCCGCATCGGCGTAGTCGAACGCATCGCTTTCCGAGAGGTCATCGCGGGTCACGCCGGCCAATGCATCGAGTGCACGCTGACCCGGAATGGCCGCGGGATCGCCGCGCCGCGCGGCCTGATGCGCGAGGCTCGCCCACACGCCAGCACGACGCAGGCGGATGCGTTGCTGCAGCAGCTGTGGCAGTGCACCCACGTCGATGCGGTCGAGTACTTCACCGCGCCAATCGTCCAGTCGTTGCCGTTCCACCGCCGGCATCGTCGGCGGAATGCAGTCGTGCCGCGTCAGCGCGAGTGCTGCCCGGGCCTCCATCTCCGGCGTCGCGCCCAGTGCCAGTACGCGGCGGAACGCGTTGCCTTCGTAGCACAGTTGCATGCGGCCGTTGCGCTCGAAGCTCGTGAACTCCACGCCGTAGTTGGCGGCGATCTCGAGGTGTGCCGCGAGCACCGGGTCCGGGTTGCGACCGCGCCGCGCCGATGCGCGTTGGGCGAGCCGCTCGGCCATCACGCCCAACGCGTCGAAGGCTTCCGCGCCGATCGTGTTGCCCGGCGCGGCCTTCAGGTAGGCCGCGACGTAGGCGATGCCCTGCGCTTCCGCGCCCGGCGCGTCGCGCAGAAACCGCACGATGGTCAGCAGGGCGTCCGCATTCTCCGGCACCAGCGCCTGGGTGCGCAGCTGCGAGGCCCTCACGAAGCCGCCGCGTTCGCGCCGATAGTCCCAGACCTGCACGTAGTCGAGGCGGGCTCCGCGCACCTCGACGCTGTCGCCCTGCCAGAGCAGAGCGTGTTGTGGAGCGGAGTCGCGCGGTGCCGCACGCAGCGCGACCTGGTCGCTGCTCACGATGGCCACCAGGGCCAGGGCGCCGAGGCTGATCATTGCACTTCCTCCTCGACGGCGGGTTCGGTGTCGCGCACGGTGTTGACCGGACGCACCGCGGGGCGCGTGTTGGCGCCCAGCAGCGCCGCGCCGATGAAGCCGCCGTCGGATGGCGGCGGCGCGATGATTACCGAGATCTTGTCCGACAGCTTGTCGGCCATGGTCTTCTGGATGAGCAGCGGATTGCGCGAGATGAGCGCGCCGTCTCGGGCAAGCTGCTCGCTCACCGCCTTGCCGGTGACCTCCAGCCGGTAGGCCTCCGCTTCCGCCAGCTTGCGGCGTGAATCCGCCTCGCCGTTCGCCTCGATGCGGCGCGCTTCCGCGTTCGCTTCGGCAGCCTGCACCCGGGCCACCTTCTCGGCCTGCGCTTCGAGTTGGCGCTGTTCGATCTGCTTCTGCTTGAAGGGCAGCACGTGCTTCATCGCTTCGGCCTGGGCGCGCGCGGCGATCATCTGCTCGTTGCCCGCCGCTTCCGCGGCCTTCTCGCGGCGCACCTTCTCCGCCTCGGCCTCCAGTTCGGACTGCTTCACCTGCTTGTCCTTCAACTCCAGCGTGTAGCGCATCTTCTCCGCCGCCAGCTCCTCGGCCAGCAGCCGTTCGAGCCCGGCGCGATAATCGGCCGGCAGCTCGATCTTGCCGATGGTCACCGCGCGCAGGGTCACGCCGTCGGCGGCGAGCAGCGGAGCCAGTTCGGTCTCGATGGCCTGCTGGATGTCGGCGCGTTTCGTGGAGAAGATCTCGCGCATGGTGTAGCGCGAGAAGACCTTGTAGATCACGCCCTGCACGCGCGGGGCGACGATCTCGCCGTCCACGTCGGAGGGGAGCGTGGCCGCCACCGTCATTACGCGACCGCGGTCGAGCGCGTAGCGCACCACCAGATCGGCCGAGAACGACAGCCCTTCGACGGACTGGAAGGGCGCCTCGGTAGTGACGCTGCCTGCAGCGCGGTAGGTCCGCTCGCGCAGCGGAATCCGCCGGAGCTCGTGCACCGCGGGCACGATGACGACCGAGCCTTCACCGACCGCCGTGGTGCTGCCGGTGTAGCGATTCACCCGCAGCGCCACCTCGCCCGGACCGACTCCCTGCACCGGCGCGTCACGGAGCAGCAGGTAGCCGCCCCACGCGACGCCGATGGCTCCGATCAGCGCGGCCCACCGCCGGAACGTGCGCGCCGTGAAAGCCCTCGTTCCCTGCGACGCGATCGCTCCCCCCGCCATCGCGACGCGCCCCTGCATCCACGCCCGCACACGCTGCCACATGATTGTCCCGCCTCCTTCGCATGATCGGTGACTTCGCGGAGACCGGAGGATCCGGTTCCCGTGTCGACCTGAGAGACATGCTGGCGGGGTGGTGTGCGCCGATGATGCGGCCTGTGTGAAGTCGGCGTGAAACGGGTTGCTGTCGGGTTGCCGTGCAGACGCAAGGAACGCCTGTCCGCCGCATCTTGACGGGATCCACGAACCTGCCGATACACCTCTGCATTCGTTCGGTCGGAGTATCCTCCCCCTGGATCGGGCATTCGTGCTGGCCACGTTGCCGCAATGGGTACCCGACGTGAATCGCCCCGAGGAGATCTCCATTGCAACAATCACTCGATCTGGAGTTTTGCGTCGACAGACGTGGAACTTCACGTCTCTTGAGGTCTATTTCTAGTTAGCCGTCATGGCAAAGCCGCTCACAATCACGAAGATCGGCGACAAGCTGGATATCGAGGGCTACCCGAATGCGGTCGCCGTGAAGCGCATTGACGATCCGATCGCGCGCCAACTTCAAGGCATTGCGCTGCATCACTTCGATCTTTCCTATTGCCGTGCGGCACTTGCTGAACTCACCCATCTCGATCGCTCGATTCAGCCGCTCCTGGCCGAAGCTCTTTGGGTTTCGACCATTGCGCGTTATTTCAAGTGCTTTGGCAGAAACAAGTCTCGTACTCAGCTCTCTCCGGAAAAGATCCTGAAGAACCATCCGGGTGCAGAAGAGGTTTTCGGATACTTTCGGGACCTGAGAGACAAGCACATCATTCACGACGAGAACCCTTACTCGCAGGCCTTTACCGGCATCGCTCTGAACGTTAAGGACGCGGAGTACAAGATCGCTGACGTTTTTTCCCTTGCCATGAACGCGTTCACCGTCGACGACGATCATCTCCGCAGCTTCACTCAGCTGACGGCGGTCACCCTTGCCTGGGTGGATGCGAAGCGCGACGAGCTTCACAACCTTCTCGGGAAGCAATACGAGCAGTGGGAATACGAGGTTCTTCTTGCGCTACCCGACATCGCCTTCACGGTACCCACTTCCGACAAGGTGGACTCCAAGAGATGACGGCTAACCCATCGTTGCACCCGACGGCCTACAGCGGGCATCGCCCGCTTCCGTCCGCGGGTGAACGCAAGCGTTGGGCGTCATTTCATCGCTGAAAGGTCAGACCTCATGGATTTGAAACTCACAAACAAACTCGCGTTGGTATCTGGAAGCACAGCTGGCATCGGCTACGCCATTGCCGCGGCACTCGCTGGCGAAGGTGCCCAAGTCATTGTCAACGGCCGTTCCCAAGCGTCGGTTGATAGCGCCGTGTCACAGATCAAGTCTGCGGGTGGTAAGCAAGTTCAGGGCTTTGCCGGCGATCTCAGCACAGCCGCTGCTGCCGAGGAACTGATACGACGCCATCCGAACATCGAAATTCTCGTCAACAACCTTGGCATCTTCGAGCCGAAGGCATTCGACGAAATTCCCGATGCCGATTGGACGAGATTCTTCGAGGTCAACGTATTGAGTGGTGTGCGCCTTGCTCGTCTTTGCCTGCCCGCGATGAGGCGCGCAAACTGGGGACGCATCATATTCATCTCCAGCGAGAGCGCGGTGCAGATCCCCTCGGAGATGATTCACTACGGCATGACCAAGACCGCTCAACTGGCAGTCTCGCGCGGTTTGGCCGAAGCGGTCGCCGGCACAGGCATTACTGTCAACAGTATCCTTCCTGGCCCGACCAAGTCGCGAGGGGTTGGAGATTTCGTCGACACCCTTGCGAAGGCGGATGGCAAGTCGTTCAGCGAGTTCGAGATGGACTTCTTTGAGAAGGTTCGCCCAACCTCGCTCATCAAAAGGTTTGCCTCACCGGACGAGGTCGCTTCCATGGTGACCTACATCGCCAGCCCACTCGCGTCGGCAACAACAGGTGCAGCCCTGCGCGTCGACGGCGGCGTGGTGAAGAGCGCATTTTGAGTGATCGGCCGATGACGCCCAACCTTTCCATTGGGCGGACCCTCTCCGGCCCATGGCCTCCGCGGGCCGCTCATGTCAGCCGTCGGGCGGTTTGTAGATAGGCGCGAAATGGATACGCATTCCATTAGGGACTTCGAATCAGCCGGGCAGGCGGTGCTTTCATTTCTCCACCGGCGACTGGGTTTCAATCTCTGGATGGTCACCCGGAAAGAGGGTGACGACTGGATCGTGCTGCAGACCGAGGATCACGGTTACGGCGTCGAGCCGGGTACGGTTTTTCGTTGGGCCGATTCATTCTGCTCCGAGATGGTCAAGGGTAACGGCCCGCGCATTGCGCCGCGCTCGATGGACATCCCTGCATATGAGGCGGCGCCGATCGGGCGTCAGGTCCAGATCGGGTCGTATGTCGGTCTGCCCTTGGTGCGCTCGGACGGGAGCCTGTTCGGGACGCTATGTGCAATTCACCCCTCGCCCCAACCCGAGTCGATCGTCGAAGAGCAGGAACTCGTGGAGTTGCTCGGAGCCATGTTGAGCACGATTCTTCAGGCTGAGCTTAACGCTGCAGAGCAGACCCGCCGTTCCGAGAAACTCCAAGTCGAGGCAATGACGGACCAACTGACGGGCTTGTACAACCGTCGCGGTTGGGATCGCCTGTTGGCCTCCGAGGAGGAGCGCTGCATGCGGTATGGCCATCCTGCCGCAGTTTTGATCATTGATTTGGACGACCTGAAGACAGTGAATGACACCCAGGGGCACGCGGCAGGCGATGCGCTCATCGTGCGCGCGAGCGCTACGTTGCGCAGCGTTGCCCGGACAAGCGACATCGTTGCGCGTCTGGGGGGAGATGAGTTCGGTATTCTCCTCGCCGAAGTTGATCGTTCCAATGCGCAAACGTTCCTCAAGCGTGTTCGGACGGCGCTGAGCGAAGCGAACGTCAAGGCTTCCATTGGCCTCGCCATGCGCGACCCGGCGGTCGGACTCGTGGGTGCCTGCTTAGCCGCCGATAAACTGATGTACGAAGAGAAGCACTCGAGATGACTGCTTGAGCGGTCGGGGAGATAGGTAAAAAATAGTCCGACGACATGGGTTACACGTTGTGTCTCGAGGACCCCGTCACGTGTCCCCGCGAGTCCATGCCGGAGGTTCCTCCCGTGAGGGGTTGCCTCTTCGCGGAGTGAAGTGGCTTCAAACGTCCCCGACACCTGCCGCCACTTCGTCCGATAGTCGTGGTGTCGAAGAGGCGCGAAACCACCGCACCCAGATTGTCTCCAAGCAGCCGTCTAACCCCGAAACCCGATCTCGACGCTGCCGATACCCTCCACGGTGAACCGGTACTGTTCCCCGGCCTTGGGGAAGCGCGTGGTCACCATGCTTCCGGTGGAAACGATCTCGCCGGCGTGCAGAGTCTCGCCGAGGGCCGAAAGATGGTTGGCGAGCCAGCGCAGCGGCTCGAACGGATGGCCCAGCACGTCGCGCCCATGGCCCTGGTCGATGACTTCGCCGTTCAGTTCCACCACGCCCCGCGCGGCGGCGAGGTCGGGCCAGCGGTTCACGTACTCGCCCTGCACGATGCCTTCGTTCCACGCGTTGTCGGCCACCAGCGAGAGCACGTCGAGCGGGTAGGGTGAGTTGCGATCGTCGATCACCTCGAACGCGGGGCAGACCGCGCCGACTGCGGCCGCCACGTCTTCCAGCGTCCAGGGATGGGCGCGCGGCGCGAGCGGCCAGGCGAGCCGTACGCAGATCTCGAACTCGATGCCCAGCCGCTTGAGGCTCGACAGCCGCCACTGGACACCGCTGCGCGCCAGCCGGTCTGCCAGCACCACACCGGCGACCGGATGGTCGATGCTGCACATCTGCTGCATACGCAGCGACGTGAGTCCGATCTTGTAGCCCACCCGTGCGCCTTTCAACGGAACCAGGCGCTCCACGAGCGCCGCCTGGATCGCGTAGGCACCGGCCAGATCGGTCGCGCCTTCGTCGCGGGCGAAGGGCACGAGGTCGCGCAGGTGCGCGTGGTCTTCGATGAGTCGATGGGCGGTGCGGGGCGGGTCGAGGGGCATGATGCAGTTCCTGAAGCGGGACCCCGGCATGATAGCGGGCCTGCTGTATTCTCCGCTCCGCTTCCCATGTTCCCGACCCTGCAGCGCCTGCGTGCGTACACGGCCCGGCTCGCCCGATGGGGTGCGTGCACGGTGGCGCTGCTCGCAGGGTGCGCCACGTTGCCGCCACCCGGGGAGGAGGCGCGCTCCACGGCGCTCGACCCCTCGACCATGACGCGACTTTCGCGAACTCTCGCCGCGGACCTCGCGCAGCATCCGGGCAAGTCGGGAATGGTGCTGCTCGATTCGGGGCTGGATGCGTTCATCGCCCGTGCCCTGGCGGCCGATCTGGCGGAGCGCACCCTCGATCTCCAGTACTACCTGGTGCACGACGGTCTCACCACGCGCGTGCTGCTGGCGCGCATTCTCGCTGCCGCCGATCGGGGTGTGCGCGTGCGCCTGTTGATCGACGACCTCTACACCGTGGGCAAGGACGCCAACATCGCGGTGCTGGACGGCCATCCCAACATCGAAGTGCGTGTGTTCAACCCGTTCGCCTCGCGCACCTGGCAACTCGGCCGCCTGTTCTCGTTCCTGACCGACGGCGAGCGGCTCAACCATCGCATGCACAACAAGATGTTCGTGGCCGACAACCAGCTCGCCGTGGTGGGCGGGCGCAATCTCGGCGACGAGTACTACTGGGCTTCCGACGATACGAACTTCGCCGACATGGACCTGCTCGCGGTCGGTCCCGTGGTGCCGGACGTGTCGGCGAGTTTCGACGAGTACTGGAACAGTCCCTGGTCCTATCGCATCCGCCGCCTCTTCACCGGAACCACCGATGGCGGTGCTCTCGACCGCTTGCGCATCCGGCTGGACAAGGAACTGAAGAAAGCGGCCGAGTCCACCTATGCGCAGCGCCTCAAGCAGGCCGACCTCGTGGGCTACTTGAAGCGCGGCGAGGTGCCGATGGTCTGGGCCGACGCCCGCGTGGTCTACGACAAGCCGCGCAAGGTGGTGGCGAAGGGCGGACCGGACCCGGCGGTGCACATCGGGCCGCTGGTGCGCCCGGTGGCAGACTCGGCCCAGACCGAACTCACCATCGTGTCGCCGTACTTCATTCCGGGCGATCCGGGCGTGGAGTACTTGAGGAGCCTGTGCGCCCGCGGCCTGCGCGTGCGCATCCTGACCAACTCGCTCGCTTCGAACGACGTATCGGCGGTTCACGTGGGCTATTCCCACTACCGCGAGGCACTGCTGCGCGCCGGCGTGGAGCTGCACGAGATGCGGCCGGCACTGGTGGGCCGCAACAATGCGCGTGACAGCAAGCTGATGATCGGTTCGTCCTCCGCGAGCCTGCATACCAAGGCCTTCGTCGTCGACAGCGCGCACGTGTTCGTCGGATCGATGAACCTCGATCCGCGTTCCGCCTACCTCAACACCGAACTGGGCATCCTGGTGGACAGTTCGGAGCTCGCGCGCCAGCTGCTCGCCGTGGTGGGACAACAGCTGTTGCCGCGCAACAGCTTCAAGCTGCAGCTCGAAGGTCCCGAAGGCAAGCAGCGCCTCGTCTGGATCGGCGAGGAGGCGGGTCAGCCGGTGCGCGTCACCACCGAACCCATGGCGAGCTGGTGGCGGCGTACCTCGACGCGCATGATGGGGTTCTTCGTCCCCGAACGCATGCTGTAGATCCTCCGTGCCCGAACTGCCCGACGTCACCGTCTACACCGAGCGCATCGGCGCGGCCGCAGGCGGTCAGGTGCTGCGGCACGTGCGCATCGTGAACCCGTTCGTGCTGAGGACCGCGGTGCCGCCGATCGCATCCCTCGACGGTCGCAGGCTCGAGCTGGTGCGTCGTCTGGGGAAGCGCATCGTTCTGGATTTCGAAGGCGGACTGCACCTGGTGCTCCATCTCATGCGGGCAGGCCGGCTGCGCTGGCTGGCACCGGGAGCCAGGTTGCCGGGCAAGATGGCGCTCGCCGCACTGGATTTCGATTCCGGCTCGCTCGTGTTTACGGAAGCCGGTACCAAGCGTCGCGCTTCCATGCATCTCGTCGAAGGCGATGTCGCGCTCGCCGCATTCGATGCCGGCGGGCTCGAAGTGCTCGATGCCGATCTCACCGTGTTCGCGGCGCGGCTGCGCTCGGAGAATCACACTCTGAAACGGTCTCTCACGGCGCCGCACCTGATGAGCGGCATCGGCGGCGCCTACTCGGACGAGATTCTGCATCGCGCGCGCCTGTCTCCCATTGCCCACTCGAAGGATCTCGCCGACGAGGAGATCGGGCGGTTGTATCACGCGGTACGCGATGTCCTGAGGGAATGGACCGTGCGCCTGCGTGAGGAAGCCGGCGACGGTTTCCCGGAAAAAGTGACGGCCTTCCGCGACGGCATGGCCGTGCACGGCCGGTTCGGACAGCCTTGTCCGGTGTGCGGCACGCCGGTCCAGCGCATCGTCTACGCCGATACCGAGACCAACTACTGTCCGCGCTGCCAGACCGGCGGCAAGGTGCTGGCGGATCGCGCGCTGTCGCGCCTGCTCAAGTCGAGCTGGCCCAGGAGCGTCGACGAGCTCGAATGATCGACTGGGTCGACGGCCAGCCGTACTCGCCGCAGTTCGGCGACGTGTACTTCTCGCGGGCGAGCGGCATCGAGGAAGCGCGCCACGTATTCCTCGAAGGCAACCGCATCGTCGAACGCTTTGCCGCATTGGCGCCGGATGGCGTCTTCGCGATCGGCGAGACCGGCTTCGGTACCGGTCTCAATTTCCTGTGCGCCTGGCGCGCCTTCCGGGAGACCGCCCCGACGGGAGCCCGCCTGCACTACGTGAGCACGGAATTGCTGCCGTTGAGTGCCGCGGATCTCGGTCGAGCGTTGTCGCTCTGGCCCGAACTCCAACCGCTGGCGACACGCCTCCTCGAGCAGTGGGATGATCAGCCGCGCGGGTGGCAGCGCTTCGTGTTCGATGGCGGGTGCGTCGCACTCACGCTGCTGGTCGGCGACGCGCGCGAGACGCTGCCGCAGCTCGACGGCGTGATCGATGCGTGGTTTCTCGACGGGTTCGCACCTTCGAGGAACCCCGAGTTGTGGGCCCCGGAACTGATGCAGGCGGTCTCCGCCCATTCCCGCGCTGGAACTACTTGCGCGACGTACTCGAGTGCCGGCAACGTGCGCCGCGCGCTGCAGGCGGCGGGCTTCCGCATCGAGAAGACGCCCGGTTTCGGACCCAAGCGCGAGATGCTGCGCGGCGTGTGCGAGGCGCCGGCGCCGGTTCCCTATCGTGCGCCGTGGCTGGAACGATCCCTCACGGAATCGTTGCGGCGGGAGGCCATCGTGATCGGGGCCGGTCTGGCCGGCACGGCCGCTGCCGCAAGCCTGGCGGCCCGTGGCATCGACGTGGTGCTGATCGAGCGCCACGAGACCATCGCGCAGGAGGCATCCGGCAATGCGCAGGGCGTGCTCTACGCCAAGTTCTCGCCGCACGACACGGCGCTGACGCGTCTGCTCGTGGCCGGCATGCAGTTCTCGTTGCGGGAGATCGCTCACCGGTTGCCGGAGGATGGGTCGACTTGGTCGCGCTGCGGCGTGCTGCAACTCGCGCACGATGCAGCCGAGGTCCACCGTCAGAGCGGCCTTGCGCGTCAGGCATGGCCGGCGACGTTCCTGCGCTCGGTGGAGCGCACGGAAGCGGCAGCTCTCGCCGGCGTCGCCGTGGAAACGGGCGGACTCTTTCTCGAACGGGCGGGCTGGGTCCATCCCCCGGCGTTGTGCACGGCGTTCACCCGGCATCCACGCATCCGCGTGTTGGCGAGCAGCGAAGCACTGCAGATCGATCGACTGCCTGCGGGGCGCTGGCGCGTGTCGGGTGTGGGTGGCTGGCAGGAGGAAGCGGCCCTCGTGGTCGTCGCGGCAGCGGCGGACGCCAGGGCATTCGCGGCCGTCGCGCATCTGCCCACGCACGTGATCCGGGGGCAGCTCACGCATCTTTCCCGCAACGACGCGAGCGGGAGACTGAAGACGGTGTTGTGCGGCGAAGGCTACATCGCGCCCGCGCGCGACGGCGTGCATTGCCTGGGCGCGACGTTCGGCATCCGCGATGCGGGCGTCGACTTGCGCGCCGACGATCACCGCGAGAATCTCGCGACGTTGCGCTCGTTGTCCCCGGTCCTGGCGGATGCCTTTCCCGAAGCCGCGGATGATCCGGGGCGCTGCGCCGGTCGGGCGGCACTGCGCTGCATGTCGCCCGACTATCTGCCGATCGTGGGGCCGGTCACCGATGCCTCCGCGTTCTCCACGCGCTACGCCCGACTGTCCAAGGACGCGACCACGCGCTTCGAGGGTTCCGCCCCGTGGCTCGAGGGTCTCTTCGTGTCGGTCGCTCACGGGTCGCGCGGACTGCTGACCGCACCCATCGCCGGCGAACTGATTGCCGCTCAAGCCCTGGGCGAACCGTTGCCCGTGCCCGAGAGCGTGGCGGATGCGCTGTCGCCTTCGCGCTTCCTGGCGCGCGGACTCAAGCGCGCAGCAGACCGCGGTTAGTCTGAGCAGCGCTCAACGCGGCGGACGCGGCGGAAAAGCAACAGCAAGGCAAGAAGCCTTTCGTCTTACGGTGTTCCGCCGCGTCCGCCGCGTCGATCGCTGTGCGATTGCCGACTGTCCCATGAGGCCGAGAAGGTTGTGGCATCCTCGCGCGGCACGGCCGGCGCATGACCGGTCGATGACGGACCCACGACAGGCGGAGCGCGACATGGCGGTGGAAAGCAGTGCGGGTGATCTGATTCAGGTCGCGACCTTGCTCGGTGCCGCAGTGGTGGCCGTGCCCCTTTTCAAGCAGCTCGGGCTGGAGGCGACCATGACCCTGGGGGCGACACCGGACGAGGCGCACGAGATCGCGCCGGGCGTGCGCTCGCGCGATGCCGAGCGCTTCCAGCTGGAGCTGGCGGCAGGCATCTACGCCGGTCGCGAGCTGATCCTCGGCAACCAGGCAGCGACGGCGAAGGAATGAGTACCGTCACGCCCTATGCTGCGCAGGCGGTGGTCGCCTTCTGGCGTGATGCAGGGCCCGATCGATGGTTCAAGAAATCACCGGAGTTCGATCGGCGCTTCCGCGAAGGTTTTCTGGAGGAGCATCTGGCTGCCGCGCGGCGCGAACGGGACGCCTGGGCCGGCAGCGCCGAAGGCGCACTGGCGCTCCTGATCCTGCTGGACCAGTTCCCGCGCAATGTCTTTCGCGGCACCGGACACATGTACGCGACCGATCCGCTGGCGCGTCACTTCGCGCACCGGCTGCTCGCGGCCGGATTCGACCAGGCCATCGAAGTGCCGCTGCGCCTCTTCTGTTACCTGCCCTTCGCGCATTCCGAAAACCTGGCCGACCAGCGGCGTTCGGTCGACCTGCACCGGGGCATGGGGCGCCCCTGGCTGGACCATGCGGAGGGCCACCTCGATATCATCGAGCGCTTCGGCCGCTTTCCGCACCGCAATCCGCTGCTGGGGCGCGACACGACGCCGGAGGAGCAGGCGTTCCTCGATCAAGGCGGGTTCGCCGGCTGATGGTACTGCCGCGTATTGCCGGGATGCGCCGCAGCGGGTACCTTCATCATCTTGGCTTTGAGCCTGGGGGAGATCGATCTTGAACCGAACCGCGTTGCTGCTTTCAACGCTGCTTGCCGTCGCAGCGTCAGTGCCGGCACATGCCGACGTGCTGTCCGACGTGCGTGCCGCCAAGGTGATCCGCATGGGCTACCTCGAAACCTCGCCGCCCTTCAGCTACCGGGAAGGCACGGAGATCAAGGGGTACTCGGCGGCGCTGTGCGAAAAGGTTGCGCAGAGCATCCGTACCGACCTCGGCCTCGACAGCCTGAGGGTCGAATGGGTCCCGGTCACGCTCGCCAATCGCCTCGAACTGGTCGAGAAGGGCAAGGTCCACGTGGATTGCGGGACCGCCACCTGGACCCTGGCGCGCCAGAAGCGCGTCGACTTCAGCCTGATGACGTTCGTGGACGGCGGGTCGGTGCTGGTCAAGAACGACACCGACTTCTTCAAGCTGGAGGACTTCGCCGGTAAACGCATCGCGGTGGTGAAGGGCACCACCACCGAGAGATCGGTGCCGGACGCGCTGAAGCTCCGTAACGTCGCGGCCACCGTGGTGGCGGTCGACAGCGCCGAGACCGGCGTCGCGCAGGTGCAGGCCGGCAAGGTCGACGGCTTCGCTTCCGACCGCCTGAAGCTGATCGGGCTGGCCCTCAATGCAGCACAGGCGGGCACCTATCGCGTGGTCGACGAGGATTTCTCGATCGAACCCTATGCGCTGGTGGTCCCCCGCGGCGATCCCGACTTCCGTCTCGCGGTCAACCGGGGTCTCGCCCGGGTGTATCGCAGCGGCGAGATCGTGCAGGTGTACGAGCGCTGGCTGGGACCCCTCGGCAAGCCGGGCATGCTGCTGAACGCGCTCTACTATCTGCAGCGGATTCCGGAATGAACCGCGTGCGCCTCGGTGCCGGCGTGGTGGGCTTCATGGCGCTCGCCGCCGTGGCTGCCGACAAGGAAGAGGTCTCGAAGGCGGCAGCCGCCTGCGAGAACTGCGGTGTCATCCGCTCGATCCGCGAGATCCGCACCGAGCGCCCGGTGCCGCGTGCCGGCACGGCCACCGACCCGCGCTCGAGTCTCGCCTATCAGACCGGGCCGGGCGCGCCGCTGCTGATAGGACCGGTCGTCGTCGGCACCTGGAACGCCAGCGGCCAGACCGGCTCCTACGTTGGCGCGTACGGCAGCGACAAGATGCTCGAGGCGCTGCAGCAGTCGAGTTGGGAAGTGATCGTGCGGCTGAACGACGGACAGTTCACGCGCGTGGAAGAGCACGATGCGTCGGATCTGCGCGTGGGGGATCGCATCAAGATCGTGGACGGCAAGATCCAGCTGCTGAACCAGTAGCGGCGCTAGCCGAGGCGCTGGCGCACCAATCCGATGTGGTCGCGCAGCGTGTACTGCAGCTGGCGAAAGGCCATCGGCACGTGAATGTGGTTGGCACGCTTCTCGAGACGGTCGAGCTGGGGCCGCAGTTCCTCTGCGGGACGGCCCCGCTCGAGATCGTCCTCCAGGTGCGTGAGCTCGCCGTACAGACGGAAGATGCGCCGCCGCATGCTCCAGGCGTAGAGCACCGGCGCGAGGCGCAGTAGCGGATACAGGATGCCCACCACCGGGATCAGCAGGACCAGCAGTTGGCCGGCGAGCACCGCGAGCCAGAACGGCAGGTAGCGTTGCAGGAACGGACGCCCCGAGGTGTAGAAGGTGCGGGCTTGATCGCTCAATGGCAGATCGATCGCTTCGGCAGCCGGGAACTGTCCCGCCTTCTGGAAGATGCCGGGGCCGCCGTGGATCTGCGTGGCCGCGTCGAGCAGGAGGTACTGGATCGCGGGATGCAGGTCCTTGCGTACCACCAGGGTCGCCTTGGTGGAGATCAACTGCACGTCGGTGGGCGGCAGGTTCTTTGCCATGCTGCCCACACCCATGGGCAGGACGAGCTTGCTGAAGTACGGATACAGCGCCACGTATGCGTCCGCGCGCGGGAATCCCAGCAGGCGGACTTCCGGCGCAGCGGAAAGCTGGCGGATCACCGGCGAGTCCCACGATGTCATGAACGTGGCGCCCACGAGATCGCCCGCGAGCAGGCGATCGGCCGCTTCCTGCGGCGAGTAGGCGAACGGCGCTACGTCGCCGGTGATGCCGTTCAGCGCCAGCAGGCGCTGCGCGAAGGCGCGCGTGCTGCTGCCCTCGGCGCCGGAATAGAAACGCTTGCCGACGAAGTCGGGGAGCTTCGGGCGCTCTTCGGTGGAGCGCACGAAGATCCACAACGGTTCGTGGAAGAGCGTGCCGAGCGATACCAGATTGTGGTCGCGTTCCGGATCGGCGAGACCGCCTTCCACGAATCCGATGCTCACGTCGGAGCGCGGATCGCCGAGCAACGCCAGGTTCTCGACGCTGCCCGCAGTGGGGCGCAACCGCAGGTCGATGCCCACGCGCGCGAACGCGGCTCGATAGCGCTGCGCAAAGCCCGGGAACGCGCTGCCCTCGGGCCCCGTGCTCATCACGACCACGCGCGGCGGCAGCGGCTGCATGAGCGCGAGCATCCACCACAGTGCGCCGACGACCGCGAGCACCGTCACCAGCACGGCGATCTGCCGTGCGCGATGCGGTGCGGTCTCGGCAGGTTCCGACTGGTTCATCGCCGCAGCGGTGTGCCGCTCAGAACCGGATGGACAGCCCCACCAGCGCCTCGCCCTGGTAGATCGCGTCGCCCTTGATGGACACGACGCAGCCGCCGCTGCAGAAGAGCGCGCTGTTGTTGTTGACCAGGATGCCGTAGCCACGCGCCTCGAAGCGCAGGCCGGCGTGCTTGCCGAGCGGCACCATCCAGCCGACGCCCAGGTTGAGGGAAAAGAAGGTCTCGGAATTGAGGCCGGCCCGGTCGGGGGTCGCGGTCGTCGCACCCAGCCCCCCGACCACGTACAGCCCCTGGCCGACATGGTCGATGAAATACGTTCCGCCGACGTGGTAGTTGTGCAGCGTGAGATCGATGTTGTTCACCTGCGGCGAGAACGCACCCGAGGTGAGCGCCGTGTTCTGATGGCTGTAGAACAGCTGGATCTGGGTCTGCGGATCGAGTCCGAAGTCCACCGCGAGCGCGACGCTGCCGTCGTTCTTCAGATCGATGGTGGAGTTGGTGGTTGCCTCGGTGAGAGTCCCCCCGAACCGGTACCCGCCGTATACCGTGACGCTGTTCTCCTTGGCCGGCTTGGGGGCGCCCTGCGCGAACACCGTCGTCGCTGCCGCCAGCGACGCGATCACCAGCAACGCGCGTATGGAAACCGAAGTCCACGACGTCTGCATAGCAAGGTCCTCCCCAGACCATGGTCGGGTGCGCCGTTCCCCGCGACGCTGGCAGCGATATTAGCACCGCCCTCTCCGGCATCGTGTGTTTCAACGCGACACCGCGGGACGTTACACTCGGTCCGATGAAAGTGCTCCACCCGGTATCTGCCGTTGCGTTGCTGCTGGTTTCTGTCGCCGTCCGCGGACAGGGACTCGAGTCCTGCAAGTCGATCGAAGACGACATCGCGCGCCTCGCGTGCTACGACCGCGCCGCCGGCCGCGCGGGCGAGGGGGCGCCGCCGCCGGTGCTCGCCGACCAACCGATACCCGAGGACAAGCCCTCCAAGGCGGGCGACTTCGTCGGTGGCGACAACAAGGCGGAGGCGGGCGGTTCACGCCTCGGGTTCAAGTGGGAACTGGACGACGACACCCGCTACGGGGTATTGCGCTTCCGCACCCACAAGCCGAACTACTTCCTGCCGGTCAGCTACAACGGCGACCCGAACGAGACGCCCATGTCGCCCAGTCTCGGGCCGTCGCCCACCACGGACCTGCGCGACATCGAGGCCAAGTTCCAGCTCTCCTTCAAGACCAAGATCGTCGAGGGCGCGCTGCGGGATCGCATCGACGTCTGGGCCGCCTATACCCAGCAATCGAACTGGCAGCTGTACAGCCCGTCGGCGCCGTTTCGCGAGACCAACTACGAACCCGAGGTGATGGCGCTCCTGCACACCGACTGGAATCTTCTGGGTCTCAAGCTGCGCTTCATCAACTTCGGGTTCGTGCACCAGTCGAACGGCCGCGGGGGCGCACAGTCGCGCAGCTGGAACCGGCTGTACGCCCAGTTCGCGCTCGAGCGCGGCGGTTTCGCGATGATGGTCCGGCCGTGGTACCGGGTGAACGAGAACATCGGTCGCGGCGTGCCGGACAACAATCCGGACATCCTCACCTACTACGGTCACGGCGATCTCACGCTGTTCTACCGCCCCGAGGGCAGCGGCCATTCCTATGCCGCGGTCATCCGGCAGAACTTCAGCTCCGGCAAGGGCTCGGTCCAGTTCGACTGGCGCTTCCCGCTGTACCGCAACCTGAAGGGCTACCTGCAGTTGTTCAACGGCTATGGCGAATCGCTGATCGACTACAACTATCGCGAGAGCGTGTTCGGCCTGGGCATTTCGCTGTCCGACTGGATGTGAGATAACACCGCCTCCGGTATCGACGCGAGGGAGGACGCGCATGGCTGCCACCACGAAGTCGGCTGCACGACCACCGGCGCGGCGAGCGAAGGTCGCGCACCTGCCCGAGCAATCCTACGGCCGTCCTCACGCCGAGCGCGCGGCAGCGGGCCGGGCGCTGCGTGAACGCAGCCCGCGGCGCGCCATAGCGCAATGGCAGCCATCGCCGCGGCGCGGCGACGCGATCGATCTCCTGGTGGCGAGCAGCGCCGGTCGCATCGAACACCTCATACCGATCCGGTACGGCCGCATGATGGCCAATCCGTTCGCCTTCTATCGCGGCGCCGCGGCGATCATGGCGCACGATCTGTCGTTCACCGCGGACAGCGGCATGAACGTCGTCGCGTGCGGCGACAGCCATCTCATGAACTTCGGCGGGTTCGCCACGCCCGAGCGCAAGCTCGTCTTCGACATCAACGATTTCGACGAGGCCTCGGTGGCTCCCTGGGAATGGGACGTGCGGCGCCTCGCGGCGAGCTTCGTGGTGGCCGCGCGCGCCAACGGCTTCAAGGCGGCGGACGGCCACGAAGCGGCGTGGAGCGCCGTGCGCAGCTACCGCGAGAACATGGTCCGCTATGCCGAGATGCCGGTGCTCGAGGCGTACTACGAGTACATCGACCTGAAGCAGCTGGTCGCGAGCGGCACCGACGAGGAGATGAAGCGCTTGAACCGCAAGCGCATCCGCAAGGCGACCGAGGAGAGCGCGCACCTCAAGGAGTTCACCCGGCTCGCGTACCAGTCGGGAACGCGGCCGCGCATCCGCGACGATCCGCCGCTCGTCTACCACCACGCCGATCAGAAGCAGCAGGCGCTCGTGCATCGGAGCGCCGAGCGGATGATGACCACCTACGTCGCATCGCTGCCGCGGGAGCGGCGCATGCTGATCGACCGCTACACCCTGACGGACGTCGCGATGAAGGTGGTGGGCGTGGGCAGCGTCGGCACCTACTGCGGGATCGCCCTGATGGTGTCGGGCAACGGCGATCCGCTGTTCCTGCAGTTCAAGGAGGCCCGCCCGTCGGTACTGGAGCCCTACTGCGGCCGGGCCCCGTTCGACCATCATGGCGAGCGCGTGGTCTTCGCGCAGCGGTTGATGCAGGCGGCCTCCGACGTCTTCCTCGGCTGGACCACCGGCACGATCGAAGGCCGGGACTACTACGTCCGCCAGCTGCGCGACGCCAAGGTGACGCCCATGGTCGAGATCATGAAGCCCGTCAACCTGGCGAACTACGGCAAGGCGTGCGGATGGGCGCTGGCGCGGGCGCACAAGCGTTCCGGTGACGCGGTGATGCTCGCGGCGTACATGGGGTCCAGCGCAGCGTTCGAAGATGCGATGGCGGCGTTCGCCGTCGCCTACGCCGACCAGAACGAACGCGATCACGCGGCGCTGGTGGCGGCCGTGCGTTCGGGGCGGCTCGAAGCGCGGCCGGACGTCTGAGGTGACAGCTCTTCGACGGGCCTGCGGCCGTTCCGCCCGCCATGCGGCAAGGCAGTACTTTGCGTGCCCGATCCGCGGGACGGTCCGTCCGGTGCCGTGTCCGGGGCGGCGGAGGAGAAGATCCGTTCCACCGGCCGCGCCATGATCCGGGTGCCCGATCGTTTGCGGCGGCCGGGCGGCGGCGGTGCCCGTATGTGTCACCGCGCGACTGCGCAGTCCGGCGGAACTCCGGCGTTGTGATGGTCCGGCGCTGTGCGATCGCGACGGTGTGGTCCGCGCTGCTTGCGGTGCCCGTCCATGCCGACACGCTGTGGCTCACGACCGGCGAGCGCCTGAACGGCAAGGTGGTTTCCGAAGAGGGCTCGGCGGTGGTGTTCGATTCCGAGGGCCTCGGCCGGATCACGGTGCCGCGCGAGAAGGTCTCCTCGATCGAGAAGACCGTTGCGAAGGCGGATGCACCGGCCGCCGTGGCCGCCGCGCCGGTCGATGACAGGAAGGTGCCGGCGGTGGCTGACCGCACGGCTTCGGAACTCCCGCCCGAGAAGGAAGCCCCGCCTTCCGTGCCGCCGCCGGAGAAGCGCGAAGACCTGCTGCGGCTGTGGGTCGATCAGGGCCTGCGCTACCAGATCGTGCAGCCGGTGGTGATCCCGACCTTCTACAACGAGGAAGCGCTGGTGCGCGAGGAAGTCCGCGTGACCGGCCGGATCGGCATCCGGGCTTCGCTGGATGCGGCGGGGTTCGAGACCTCGCACGGCCTCGCGCCCATCCCGGCGGACACGGCGCTGCGCACCTTGCGGTTCTACACCACCGGCAACTGGAGTCCGACGACCTCCTACGCGGTGCAACTCGGCGTCATCGACAACAATCCGTATCTGCACCAGGCGAACATCCGCTGGAGCGAAGTGAAACATTTCGGCAACGTGAACTTCGGCTATCTCACGGTGCAACAGACGCTCGAGAACATCCTGCCGTTCGGCGGCACGACGTTCATGGAACCGGCGCTGCCGGTGTTGGCCTTCGCACCCGGCAATCGCATGGGCGTCACCACCGACCGGCAGCTCTGGGGCGATCGCGGCTCCATGACGCTGGGCCTGTATTCGGTCGGTGCCGACCCCGGCCTCAACTTCGGCGACGAGACCCAGTCGCTGCTGCGCCCGACGGCGCGGCTGACCGGCACCCCGGTCATCGACGAAGAGCGCAAGGGCGGACGGCGCCTGCTGCACCTGGGAGTCAGTGCCTCGCTCACCATCGCCTCCGACTCCGAAGTCCGCTACCGCGCACGCCCGGAGAGTTTCATCGCGCCCTACCTGCTGGATACCGGAAACCTCCGCTCCCGCGGCGCCTCGTTCGTCGGCACCGAACTCGTATGGCTGAGCGGTCCGTTCACGGTGCAGGCCGAAGCGATGGTGAACCGCGTGAGCGCCGACGAGCGCCAGAGCTACCTCACCGGGGCCTACGTCTCGACCAGCTGGATGCTGACCGGCGAAGAGTCGGGCTACAACAAGGCGGTGGGCGTGCCCGAGCGAGTGATCCCCGCGCGCGACTTCTCCATGAAGCAGAAGACGTGGGGCGCGTGGCAGCTCGGCCTGCGCCTGTCGTACCTCGACCTCTCCGGCGGCATCGCCGATGGCGGCCGCGCTTCGGAAGCGACCCTAGGTCTCAACTGGTGGTGGAACCGCTACCTGCGCTGGCAGTTGAACTACAACTACGCGGTCATCGAAGGCGGTCCGACGGCGGGCAACCTGCAGATCCTCCAGGGCCGTGTGCAGCTCATGTACTAGGCCGCGCTGCGGCGGCGGTTGTCGCGAACTATCAATCCGCTTCCCTCGGCGCGAGACCACAATCGGGCAACGGTGGCGCGGGTTCAAGGCCGGTTGATCCAGGTCAAGGCCGCGCGCTGTACAGGCTGTTCCAATGAATCGTCAGCGCGCTGCCGGGAGGGCAGCGCGATCTGAACGGGCGATCGTGAAAGGGGGAGGAACCATGATGTCGATTCGTGCAGTCGGTACTGGTCTGGCCGCTCTCGCGGTGGCTGCCTTGCCGGCGGTCGCCGGGGCTGCCGACAGGGAACGTGCGGAACGCTGGGAGGCGACCCTGCAGGGGCGCTTCACCGGTTCCGAGACCATCTCGTTCGACAACGGCGCTCGGGCACAGGTCAACTCGTCGACCGGTTTCGGCTTCGGCTTCTCGTACAACTTCGACGAGCACAAGGCCGCGGGGATCGATTTCGCCTGGAACAACCTCAACTACAGCGGCACTGCGACACCGGCAGGGGGTGGGGCCGCGCAGAACGTGTCCGGCACGGCGTACGTGGGGTCCATGATGGTCAACGGGACCTACCACTTCCTCGACGGTCCGTTCACGCCCTACGTGATGGGTGGCATCGGCCTCACCTACACCGACACCGGCGTTCCGGCCGGCGTCGGCACCGGCTGCTGGTGGTATCCCTGGTACGGCTACGTGTGCGGCCCGGTGACCTACACCAAGACATCCACCGACTGGACCTACGCGATCGGCGCCGGTCTGCGCTGGGACGTGGCACCGGGCTTCTTCCTGCGGGGCGGCGTGCAGCAGCAATGGCTCTCCGTCGGTGCCGCGAGCGGGACGCCGAGCTTCATCATCGGGCGGTTCGATATCGGCTTCAAGTTCTGAACGAGTGGTTGGCGGCGCCGGTGCCGCCCGACGCGGGACCGGCAGATGGGGGAGACCATGGCAGCCAGGGCGGAGAAAAAGGCACCACGGGACCGCAAGGAGGACGCGGCGCCGCCGAAGGATGACGGCAAGCTGAGCCGCAAGGACTACGAGGTGGCACTCGAGAAGCTCCACGTCGAGCTGGTGAAGCTCCAGCTGTGGGTGCAGCACAAGGGCCTCAAGGTGTGCATTGTCTTCGAAGGCCGCGACGGCGCCGGGAAGGGCGGGACCATCAAGGCCATCACCGAGCGCGTGAGCCCGCGCGTGTTCCGCGTCGTTGCGCTGCCCGCGCCGACCGAGCGCGAGAAGAGCCAGATGTACCTGCAGCGTTACGTGCCGCACCTGCCGGCTGCCGGCGAGATCGTGATCTTCGACCGGAGCTGGTACAACCGCGCGGGTGTCGAGCGCGTGATGGGTTTCTGTACCGAGGAGCAGGCGAGGAAATTCCTCGGTGCGGTACCGCTGGTGGAAAAGGCGATCGTCGACTCCGGCGTGATCCTCCTCAAGTACTGGCTCGAGGTGAGTCCCGAGGAGCAGACGCGGCGGCTGGAGGCGCGCATCAACGACGGCCGCAAGATCTGGAAGCTGTCGCCCATGGACCTGAAATCCTACAGCCGCTGGCACGACTATTCGCGTGCGCGCGACGACATGTTCGCCGCCACCGACACCGGGTTCGCGCCCTGGTACGTGGCGAGATCGGAGAACAAGCGGCGCGTGCGGCTCAACATCATCACCCATCTGCTGTCCCGCATTCCCTACAAGGATCTGCCGGTGGAGAAGGTGAAGCTCCCCAAGCGCCAGCAGGCAGGCGGGTACGAGGCTCCCGATTACCAGTACAAGTACGTCCCCGAGCGCTTCTGACTTGGAGCGCGGACCACGAAAGGAACAGCGATGCGTATCGTGATCGGTAATCTGCCCGACGACGTCTCGGAGGAAGGGATACGCGACACCCTGCGGGCGTTTGCTCCGGTCGATCGCATCACGCTCGTGCGCGAAGGCGGGGCACCCTCCGCGGTGATCGAGATGGAGATGACGCGTGGTCAGGCCGAAACCCTGGCGCAGCGCATCCAGGGCCGCATGCACCAGGGCCGCGAACTGCGCGCGTGGGTGCCTAACATGGATTGGAAGTAGCGCGGCGGCATCGCCACGCTGCCTGATGCGGCCATGTTCGAGCGCCTGGCGGCGGCCCTGTTCGGCGGTACGCAGGGATCCGCGGCCGGGTCGGCCGACGCGCCGCTGGTTGCGGAGCTGATCGAAGCGATCGTCGAGGCGGTGGAGCCGCGCATCCGGCACCGGGCGCGCTATCAGCAGAAGCTGGACGCCTGCGTGCGTCTTGCCATCGCCCACTTGCGCGAGATGGCGCGCGTTCCGCTGGAGCCCATCACCCTGACCCGCAGGGCCTGGAGCAGCGATCCGCACGTGAATGCGTTCTTCGCCACGGCGGACGACGTGCCCGAATGCCTGGGACGCAGCCGCGAGCTGCGCGCGTTCTTCGCCGATCCGGTCAATCGCGAAGTCGCCGAGGCGTTCGGACTGCTCGCCATGCGCAGGACCGAACGCACGGTCTTCGCGCCTCAGCTGCAGGGCGACACGGTGCGGCACGACGTGCCGCAGGTGACGGTGAGCTTTTCGGATCACCGGCTGATCGCACCGGGCGCCACGCCGGCGGCGACGCGCGTGGAAGTGGGCCGTCGCATCATGCAGCGCCTCGCCCAGGTGGCGCTGGGGCGCATCATCGCCGTGGACATGAAGGCGACCGAACTGCAGGAACGCAAGGCCTACCTCGGTGCGCGGTTGCGTATGCTGAAGCTGGCCGCCGACGGCATGGAAAGCCTCGTGTCCGATCCGGCGACCGTCGCCCAGCAGATCAAGGAGACCGAGCGCGAGCTCGAGAGCACCGTCGAAGGCTACATCGATGCCAAGGCCAGCCTCGCGACGCTGGACGGCTACATCGACCACGTGCATGCGGTGTTCGGACATCCGGAGCAGCACGTGCAGCTCGTCGCGACGCCGCTCAGGGTGACGCGCCTCGGCGTCAAGGTCGAGGACGATGCCGCCGGCCCGGTCAACGACCTCACCCTGACCGAGCTCGCCATCGGCGCCGAGTTCAAGGCCGTGATCGCGCTGGTGCGCTGCCCGCGCAGCGAGCTTCCGCCCGAGGTGAGCCGGCTCGCGCAGGGGGAACGCTACCTCTAGCCGGCGGGCGGGGCGGTCCCGTCCCGCGAGCCGGGCGCCGTTGACGTCTTCACCAAAGTGCAATTCTGCGAGTTCTCGTTTGCTACTACCATCTTCAGGACCGGGCGTCACCGTCAGCGGGGAGGCATCTTGAACGTCGTCTCGAATCGTCCCTGGCGAGCGGCGGCCTTGCTCGTTGCATTGGCCGTCGCCGGCTGCGAAAAGGAAAAGCCGGCCGCGCCCCACGCTGCGCCGCCGGTGAGCGTGCTCGCCGTGGAGACGGTGGCCATCCCCTACGTGCCCACCTTCGTCGCGCAGACCGAAAGCTCGCGGCAGGTCGACATCGTCGCGCGCGTGTCCGGATTCCTCGATCGCATCGCGTACCGGGAAGGCGAACTGGTGAAGGAAGGGCAGGTGCTCTTCCAGATCGATCCGAAACCGTTCCAGGCGCAACTCGATGCGGCACGCGGCGAACTGCAGGCGCAGCAGGCGCGGCTGTCTACGGCCACGGCGAACCTGGGCCGGATCAAGCCGCTCGCCGAGGTCAACGCGGTGTCGCGCGCCGACCTCGATCGCGCGCAGGGCGAGTACGACGGTGCGAAAGCCGCGGTGTATTCCGCCCAGGCCAAGGTGAAGGAGACGGAGCTCAACCTCAGCTACACCACCATCCGCAGTCCGGTGACCGGGCTCGCCAGCCGCTCCGAGCAACGCCAGGGCGCCTACATCAACGCCATGTCGGACAACGCGCGGCTCACCTACGTGGCCGCCATCGACCCCATCTGGGTCAGCTTCAGCGTCTCGCAGAACCAGGTGGCGCGGATGCGCGATCTCGCCGCGTCGGGCCAGGTGGAGATGCCGAAGGAAGGCGACTACGAAGTCGAACTCGTCATGCCCGACGGCAAGACCTATCCGAATCGCGGCCGCATCAACTTCGCCGACCCGTCGTTCAGCCAGGACACCGGATCGTTCCTGGTGCGCGCCGTGGTGCCGAATCCGGCCAAGGATCTGCGCCCCGGCATGTTCGTCACCGCGAACGTGCGCGGCGCGATGCGGCCGAAAGCGATCGTCGTCCCGCAACTCGCGGTGCAGCAGGGTCCGAACGGACATCTGGTCTACGTCATCAAGCAGGACGGAACCGCGGAGATACGCCCGGTGGTGGTGGGTGACTACCAGGGCGAGAAGGACATCGTGATCGCCGCGGGGCTGAAGCCCGGCGACCGGGTGGTGACCGACGGCGTGCTCAAGGTGGTGCCGGGCAAGCCGGTGCAGATCGTCGCTCCCGGAGCGAAGCCCGCGGCGCCGGCCGGCGCGCCCAAGTAGCCGCCCGGGCATGTTCACCCATTTCTTCATCGACCGGCCGATCCTGTCGTCGGTCATCTCGATCCTGATCCTGCTGGGCGGTGCGGTCTCGATGCTGGTGTCGCCCATCGAACAGTACCCGGAGCTGGCACCGCCGCAGGTGAGTGTCGAGGCGCGTTACCCCGGTGCCACGGCGGAGGTGATCGCCAACACGGTGGCCGCGCCGATCGAGACGCAGATCAACGGTGTCGACAACCTGCTGTACTTCAACTCGGTCAGCTCGTCGAGCGGCAACGTCACCATCAACGTGGTGTTCAAGCCGGGCAGCGATCCGGACATCAACCAGGTGAACGTGCAGAACCGCGTGAGCCAGGCGCTGCCGCTGATCCCGGAGGTGGTCTCGCAGCAGGGTGTCACGGTGGAGAAGAAGTCCTCCAGCATCATGATGATCCTGTCGGTGTTCTCGCCCGACGACCGCTACGACGCCACGTACATCGACAACTACACCAACCTGTACGTGCTGGAGGAACTGAAGCGGGTGCCGGGTGCCAACCGCGCATCGGTGTTCGGCCTGCCCGACATCGCGATGCGGGTGTGGCTGCGGCCCGACCGGCTGGCGCAACTCGGCATTTCGGTGCAGGACGTGGCGGCCGCGATCCAGAGCCAGAACCAGACCTTCGGCATCGGGCAGATCGGCGCGCAGCCCGCGGACAAGAGCGTGCAGCAGACCTTCGTGGTCACGGCGCAGGGGCTGCTCACGCGACCCGACGAGTTCGAGGAGATCATCGTCCGCGCGGCGAAGCAGGGTGCGGCCATCGTGCGCCTGAAGGACATCGGCCGGGTGGAACTCGCGAAGCGCGACTACTCCATCGCGAGTCGCATGAACGGCAGGACCGCCACCACCATCGGCATCTACCAGCAGCCCGGGGCGAACGCCGTGGAGACGGCGAAGGCGGTGCGCGCCCGCATGGAGGAACTGAAGAAGCAGTTCCCCACCGGTCTCGACTACAAGGTGACGCTCGACACCAGCCTCTTCACGCTGAACTCCATCGACAAGGTGGTCCACACCTTCTTCGAGGCGGTGGTGCTTGTGATCCTGGTGGTGTTCCTGTTCCTGCAGTCGCTGCGGGCCACGCTGATCCCGATCCTGGCCGTGCCGGTGTCGATCATCGGCACGTTCATCGGCATGCACCTGCTCGGGTTCTCGGTGAACATGCTCACCATGTTCGGCATGATCCTGGCGATCGGCCTGGTGGTGGACGACGCCATCGTCGTGGTGGAGAACGTCGAGGTCAACATGACCCGGCACGGCCTCTCTGCGCTGGAAGCCTCGAAGCAGGCCATGACCGAGATCGCCGGCGCCCTGATCTCCATCGTGCTGGTGTTGGTGGCGGTGTTCCTGCCGGTCGCGTTCCTCGGTGGCGTCACCGGCACGCTCTACAAGCAGTTCGCCATCACCATCGCGATCTCGGTGGTGATCTCGGGGCTGATGGCGCTCACGCTCTCGCCGGCGCTCGCCGCCATCATCATCAGGGCTCATCACGGCGAGAAGCGCGGCTTCTTCCGCTGGTTCGAGAACAGCTTCCAGAAGCTGACCAACGGCTACGTAGGCATGGTCGCGCGCATGATCCAGGGTTGGCCCATCGTGCTGCTCGCCTTCGGCGGCGTGATCGCCGGCATCCTGTTCATGTTCCGGATCCTGCCCGGCAGCTTCGTGCCGGAAGAGGACCAGGGCTACTTCTTCATCGTCATCGAGACTCCCGATGCCGCGAGCCAGAGCTACGTCGGGAAGCTGGTGGAGCGCATCGAGAAGATTCTCGAAAGCGAGAAGGCGATCCAGGACATCGCGGTGGTGAACGGCTACAGCATGATCGACGGCACCTTCCGCAACAATGCGGCGATCGTCTTTCCGTCGCTGAAGCCCTTCGACGAGCGCAAGGATCCGTCGCTGCTCTCGTTCGCGGTGCTGCCGCGCCTCAATGCGCAATTCGCGGCGCTGCAGGAAGGGTTCGTGTTCGCGATCAATCCGCCGTCCATTCCGGGCCTGGGAACCACCGGCGGCTTCGAGTTCTACATCCAGAACCGCGGGGCCGGCGACACGCGCGCGACCAGCGCAGCGGTGCAGGCGTTCATGGCTGCGGCGCGCCAGCGGCCGGAGCTGACCGGTGTCTCGTCGACGTTCCGCGGGGCCACCCAGCAGCTCTTCGTCGAGCTGGATCGCAGCAAGGCCGAGGTGCTCGGCGTCGCGGTGCAGGATGCGTTCCAGACCATGCAGAGTTTCTTCGGCTCCAGCGTCGCCGGCCAGTTCTCGCAGTTCTCGCGCGTGTGGTGGGTGGTGATGCAGGCCGATGCCGACTATCGCAGCGATCCGCGCGACTTCGACAAGGTGTACGTGCGGTCCCGCAGCGGCGGCATGGTGCCGCTCTCCGCGCTCATTCGCACCCGCTACGCCGCGGCGCCGAAGCTGATGGAGCGTTTTAACGGTTTCCCGGCGGTGAAGGTCACCGGCAGTCCGGCACCCGGGTTCAGTTCGGGGCAGGCGCTCGCTGCGATGGAAGCGGTGGCGCGCGACACGCTCCCCGGGGATTTCTCCTATGCGTGGGCCGGTCAGGCCCTGCAGGAAAAGCAGTCGGGCAGCACGTCGTCGATCGCGTTTATCGCGGGTCTGGTCGTCGTGTTCCTGCTCCTGTCGGCCCAGTTCGAGAAATGGACCGTGCCGATCGCGGTGGTACTCACCGTCCCGATCGCCATTCTCGGCGCGCTGCTCTTCACCTGGGTGCGCGGACTGGAGAACGATGTGTACTTCCAGGTGGGTCTGGTGACGCTGGTGGGACTGTCGGCGAAGAACGCGATCCTCATCTGCGAGTTCGCGCTGGAACGCGTGCATCAGGGCATGGCGGTCCGCGAGGCCGCCATCGAAGCCGCCGGCCTGCGCTTGCGCGCCATCGTCATGACCTCGCTCGCCTTCGGTCTTGGTTGCGTGCCGCTCGCCATCGCCTCCGGGCCCGGCGCCAACAGCCTGCGCGCCATCGGCACCGGCGTGATCGGCGGCATCGTGTTCTCCACCATGATCGCGGTGTTCTTTGCCCCCGTCTTCTTCTGGCTGCTCGAGTCGCTGAGCCAGCGCTTCGGCGGCGATCGCAAGGAGGCCGCGCGTCCGGCGGAGCGTGCTGCATGAAGCGGGTGCGCATCGGACGGGTTCCGGTTGCGGTACTCATCGCGACACTGCTTGCCGGGTGTACCGTGGGCCCCGATTGGCAGCGCCCCAAGACCGATGCGCCCGCCGGATGGCGAGTGGAACCGTCGCAGGCCGCCGAGATTGCCAACCTGCGCTGGTGGGAGCGGTTCGACGATCCGGCCCTGAACGAACTGATCGCGACGGCGCTGCAGGAGAACCGCGATCTGCGTCAGGCCGCGGCCCGCGTCGATCAGTTCCTCGGTGCATTGCGCACCACCCGTTCGCAGTTCTATCCGCAGTTCAACTATAACGGGGGCGCCACCACCAACCGGCTGAGTGAGAACGGTCAGCCGCCGCTGTCGCCCGGCGCGAACCGCGACTATGACCTGTACACGGCGGCGCTGGGCGCTTCGTGGCAGATCGACCTGTTCGGCCGCGTGCGACGCCTGGCGGAATCGTCGCAGGCGCAGGTGTACGCGAGCGAGCAGGGGCGCCGCGGCGTGGTGCTGTCCGTGGTGGCCGGCGTCACGACCGGCTATGTGGCATTGCGTGCCCTCGACCGCCAGCTCGAGATCGCGCAGATCACCGCGAAGAATTTCGAGGAGACCCAGAAGCTGTTCGAGATGCGCTTCTACGGCGGCGTCATTTCCGAAGTGGAGCTGGCCCAGGTGCAGTCGCAGTATCAGCAGGCCCTGGCCGCCATTCCCTCGCTGGAACGCCAGATCGCCCTGCAGGAGAACCTGCTGTCGATCCTGCTCGGGCGCAATCCCGGAGCGATCCCGCGCGGCAAGACGATCGATCAGCTGAGCCTGCCTCCCGTTCCGGGGGATCTGCCTTCGACCCTGCTCGAGCGGCGGCCGGACATCCTGCAGGCGGAGCAGCTGCTACGGTCGGCGAATGCCAACATCGGTGCCGCCAAGGCGCTCTACTACCCGACGCTGTCGTTGACCGGCGCGCTGGGCTTCACCAGCACCTCGCTCGACAACTTCGCGAACGGTTCCTCCACCGCCGGGTCGCTCGGCGCGTCGCTGGTCGGACCGATCTTCACCTTCGGCCGCATCGAAGGCCAGGTGAAGACCGCCGAAGCGGCCCGCGAAGAATCGCTGGCGTTCTATCAGCAGGTGGTGCTCAACGCGTTCCGTGAGACCAACGATGCCTTGATCGGCGTGAAAAAGCGCACCGAGGAGCGCGATGCCCTGGTGAAGCGCGTGGAGGCGCTGCGCACCTACGCGCGCCTGTCGCGCGCGCGTTTCGACGGAGGCGTGTCGAGCTATCTCGAAGTGATCTACGCCGAGAACGAACTGTTCGCTGCCGAGTTGAACGCGGTGGGGGCCCTGGCGCAGCGCTATGCGGAACTGATCAACGTCTACAAGGCGCTCGGCGGCGGCTGGGTGGACGTCGCCGATCCGCTCGGTCCCAAGCCGGGGACGCGCGACGACAAGGCGGCCCCGGCAAGCGCAACAACTGCGGCGCTGGTGGCTCCTGCCGCGCCGGCAGCGATGGCCGAACCGCCAAGGGCGCAGCCGGTGTCGGCCAAGGATGACGGCATCGAGGTGCACCGCGAAGGCGACACCACGGTGGTCGACGTGCAGCGCGGGCGCGGCATCGGGGGCGTGGAGGTGAAGGTCCCGCGGAGCGGCCCGCAGTCGGTGCTGTTCCGCTTCCACGATTTCCCGGCGCTGGAGAGCTTCAAGGTCCGTTCGGCCCGCGGCGAACTCGATTGCGGATCCCAGCGTCGCGAGGGGCAGGCGGCGCGAACCGTATGCCGGACGCGTGGTCAAGAGGTGGACGCCGTCCGGATTTGGGGTAACGTGATCGCAGTGCGGATCCCGGATACGGTCCTCCGCGAGCCCGGCGAGAGTGCCGAGGTGCGGTGGGTGGATCAATGGCGGTGACGGGTTGTTGTCGCCGTGCCTGGTGTCCGCGCCGCTCGTTCGCAAGAATGATCAACGATGGAAGGAGAACTCAATGGCTACGATGAATCGTCTGGCAGTCCTTTGTGCGGGTACGCTGGCGCTCGCGGCCGCTTCCGCGCAAGCAGCCGATGAGGGGTTCTACGTCGGTGTCGGTACCGGCCAGGCCCAGATCAAGGACAACCCCTCGGAGCTCGGCGGTGCGCGGTTCGACGAAAGCAGCACGCCCGGGCGCATTTTCGGGGGCTATCGGTTGGGGGCGATTCCGCTCCTGGATTTCGCCGGTGAGATCGGCTATCGCGATCTGGGCGACGCCGAAGGGACGGTGAACGGCACCTCGGCCCGCTACACCATCAAGGGGCCGGACGCTTCCGTTCTCGCCATCTTCCCGCTGCTGGGCTTCGACATCTTCGGCAAGGTCGGGATCATGCACTACGATCTGGACAAGACCTTCGCCGGGGCGACTACCGGTCACACCGGGACTGCGCCGATCTATGGCGTGGGCGTGGGGTTCCGCTTCTGGCGGCTCGGCGTGCGTGCGGAGTACGAGCGCATCGATCTCGACAAGGTGGACACCGTGGATGTCGGCATGGTGAGCGTCTACTTCCGCTTCTGACCCGTGCGGACAGGCGCCGCCTTCAGATGAGCGGCGCCTCCACCGGGAAGTAGCGGCCGGACAACTGCCGCACTTCCTCGCGGATGCCTTCGTCCTCCCGGCCGCCGTAGCGCTGGAAGAGTCCGGGCGCGATCGGCACGAAGGCATCGAGTATCCGTCCGTCGAAGTGGGTGTCGCGGCCCTGTCCCAGGACGGTCATGGTCTCGTCGAAGGAAAGCGCTTCCTTGTAGGGCCGGCGCGACGTGAGCGCGTCGAACACGTCGACGATGGCGAAGATGCGGGCGGTGATCGGGATCGCATCGCCGCGCAACGCCTTCGGATAGCCGCTGCCGTCGAACTTCTCGTGGTGCGAACCCACCACCTCGGCCGCGTCGGCGAGCCACGGTGAGCGCGACACCATCTCGACGCCGTGGTCGACGTGGGTGCGCATCACGCTGAACTCGGCCTCGGTCAGGCGCGCCGGCTTGAGCAGCACGGTGTCGCGGATGCCGATCTTGCCGACATCGTGCAGGAACGCGCCCTTGAGCAGCACCTGCATCTCTCGGATGGTGAGACCGACCGCTTCGCCCAGATGCAGGGCATACAGCGTGACGCGGTAGTTGTGCGCGTCGGTGTCGCTGTCGCGTTTCGCGATCGCGGCGCCGAGCAGCGCGAGGGCCGACAGATTGGCATCCAGCAGCCGTGCCGAGGATTCGGCGAGGCGGTCCAGCAATCGTCGCACGACGGGGTAGACCAGTCCCGCCGTCAGGAGCACGACGCCGATCGCACCGCCCGTCAACGCGAGCGTCTGCCGGCGCGCCTCGGTCACCGTCGCCGGCGCCGCCGCGAAGATCAGTTCGACTTCGCCGCGGATCATGCCGCCGCTGTCGCGCAGCGGGGCCAGCACCCGGACCAGCGGTCTGCCGTCCGAGCGCAGGCTCTGTGTCGTGGTCGTCTGCTCGCCGTTGTCCCGCGCCCGCAATGCGCGATCCGCGGTCACGGCCGGAGCCAGCGCAAATCCGGGGTCGGAGATCTCCCTGATCATGTCGGCGCCCGGCGCGAAGATGCGTGCGTGCACGAAGCGGCCGAAGGAGCGATGGATGCGCATCTGCAGCCGTTCATCCAGCGCTGCGCCGAAGGCATCGGTCGGCGTGACGTTGCGGGTCGCGGCGATCTCGGCTGCGCGTGCCGAGAGCCGCGCAAGTTCCTCGTCGGCGGCCCCCGCGACCAGCCGTTCGAAGGATCGCTCGGCATGAAGGTAGGTGGCGACGCCGACACCGAGCGCGATGACGACGGCCACGGCGGCGATCCGCTTCCACAGCATGCGATGCACCGTCGTGCGCAGTTCGCGCGGGGCGAGGGATTCCTTCGAAGCGCTCATGGCAGGGATCACTCCTGTGGCGACGACGGAAAGTCCGCCGGAGACCCGGCGGTCGTCCGGAGCGGGGCTTCGGTTGCGATCACAAGGCCGGTGCCTTGCCGGTCCGGCGCTTCGCGTCGGCGACGCACAGCATCACGGCCGTCGACGCGAGGCGCGTGCGCACGCTGTCCGCGCGGCTGGTCAGCACGATCGGTACGCGCGTACCGAGCACGATGCCGGCACTGTCGGCGCCGGCGAAATACTGCAGCTGCTTGGCCAGCATGTTGCCGGCCTCGAGGTCCGGCACCACCAGGATGTCGGCGCGGCCGGCCACGGGCGACACGATCTTCTTGGTGCGCGCGGCCTCTTCGCTGATCGCGTTGTCGAAGGCGAGCGGACCGTCGAGGACGCCGCCGGTGATCTGGCCGCGGTCGGCCATCTTGCAGAGCGCGGCGGCGTCGAGGGTCGACTGGACCTTGGGGTTGACGGTTTCCATGGCCGACAGCAACGCGACCCGGGGCATCTCGAGGCCGAGAACATGGGCGAGTTCGATCGCGTTCTGGACTATGTCGACCTTGTCTTCCAGCGTCGGATAGATGTTGATCGCCGCGTCGGTCACGAGCAGCGGACGCGGATAGGCCGGCACGTCGAGCACGAACACGTGGCTCACGCGGCGGGCGGTGCGGATGCCGGTGGCGGAGGGGACGACGGCCGCCATCAGTTCGTCGGTGTGCAGGCTCCCCTTCATCAGCGCCTCGACCTCGCCGGCCCGCGCCATGGCGACGGCCTGCTGGGCGGCGGCATGGCTGTGTTCGGTGGGAACGATCCGGTACGGCGACAGATCGACGCCTTCGGCCTGCGCGACGGCACGGATCTTCGCCTCCGGCCCCACGAGCAGCGGAACGATGAGGCCGCGCTTCGCGGCCTCGATGGGGCCGAGCAGCGAATCGCGATCGCAGGGATGCACGACTGCGGTGACCGCCGGCGACAGCCCTTCGACCGCGCGCAGCAGCTTGGCGAACGCATCGTTGCGCCGCAGGAGCAGTTGCGGCGTCGCGATGTCGGTGTAGGTGAGGCGTTGGGTTGGTGCTCGCACCAGCGCCGTGCCAGACACGAGATCCTGATCGCCCGAGCGCACGCGGCAATCGAACAGGATCAGTCCGCCATCCGGTCGCTTCTCGCGGGCGGTGACGGTGACGTCGAGGGGCTCGCCGACGCCCACCTGACCGGCGAAGCGCAGGTCCTGCGCCACGATGGTCGATCCCGGGCCCGGCAGCTGGCGTGCAATGAGCGTGGAGATCAAGGCTTCCGCGCCGACGGCCTTCGCGACCACGCCGTCCGGCGGATTCGGGGCCTCGTCGGCCAGGTGGAATGCATCCATGTCCCCGGACACCAGGGCGAGAGCTTCCACCTCGTTGAGGGACAGCGGACGCGTGACCGTGATCGAGGCACCTACGTCGATCTCGTCGAAGGTCTTGTTGGCGAAGGTCGGCATGGGGCGGGGCCTCAGTGGGCGGTTCGCCGCGACGCGTTCGAACCGGTCGGACGGCGAGGGCGCGGGGCGGCGTCGGTCAACCCGAGCGTGGAACGGATGCGTTCGAGCATGGCGAGTTGCTCCGCGTTGGGGGCATCGGCGGCGATGCGTTCGTCGTGCAGCAGGCGGTGGAACAGTTCGGCGAAGCGTACGCGGTCTTCCTGCGCCGCCAGCAGCGTCGGCAGCGTGGCGAGCGCGCGCTCGGGATCCTGCTGCACGATGATTTCCTGGAGGCCGCGTTCGCGGCGCAGCGCGTCCGGTGGCAGCGCCGGCATCAGATCCCGGTATTCCTCGAACAGCTGCTTGCGCAGCGCGACCCGCTCCAGCGGCAACGGCTCTCCCTTGCGCGCGAGCAGGCATGCGGTGCGCGCCAATGCCGCCGCGTAACCGCCTTCCTCGATCGAGGCCAATGCCTTTCCGATGATCGATTGCGCCGGCACCGCACCCGAATCCGCCGCGCGATCGGCTCCGATGTCGGGCCGGTCCGCCAGGTACAGCGAGAAGAGGTTGCCGTAGGTTTCGAAGAACAGCGCTTCGCTCACGGCATCGCGCAGGTCGCGGTAGTAGTCGAGCGAGGCGCTCACCCACTCCGACATCGCTCGCTCCGACTGTCGCAGAGGCTGATCCGCCGACACGGCACGGCGTTCCGATCGGACCTTCTCCGCCGTCGGCTCGAGCCAGGCGAACCACGGGTTCAAGTCCGACACCGACCAGCGGGAGAAGCGCAGCGGATGGAGGGTCCGCTGCAACTGAGCGCCGGCCTCGGTCGCGGTGGCCTGCACCAGCGGTTGGGCGAAGAGTTCATAGGCGCGCTGATTGAAATCGGAGATGGCCGTGACCGCCTCGAACGGCTTCTCGTCGGCGCGTTCGAAGCGATTGAGTCGGGCAGTGATGTCTTCCAGGCGCTTTTCCACGAACTGCACCGAGTACTCCGCGGCGCCGTCGCCGTGCTTCTCCTCGGTGATCTGCATGCCGTACAGGCCCGGAGGCAGCGCCTCGATCGATTTCAGTACCGAGACGATCTGCGCGTGCTCCTTCTTCGCCACCTTGCCCGAGACGAAGATGCCGAGGTGGCCGATGTCCGCGTGCAGCAGGCCTACGATCACCTGCCCGCGCGCCTTGATCTCCTCGGTGGAACCGTACACGTCCGCGACCCAGTTGAACGCCTGCTGCGGCGGCGTGATGTTGTCGCCCATGGAAGCGAACAGGACGATCGGGGCACGGATCTCGCGCAGATCGAATCCCTTGCCGGCTCCGGTCGCCACGGTGCCCGACCAGAGCCGGTTGCCGACGAAGAGATTGCGCGTGATCCACTCGATCTCTTCGCGGTTCATCAGGTAGAAGCCGCCCCACCAGCGCTCGAACTCGAGGAAACGCGGCGGCTCGGTGTCGACGTTGGCGAACAGGTGGTAGTACTTGTCCCAGAACGTGTTGGCGGGATTCAGGTTCTCGAAGTTCTGGACCAGCCAGGCGCCGTCGAACTTGCCGCCCGCCATGTCGGAGGTGAGCGACGCGAGCCACGTCCCGCCGAGCAGGCCGCCGGCGTAGCGCATGGGGTTGTCGCCCTCGCCTTCGCTCCACGCGCCGCCCCAGTACGACATGGGCGCGCCGTTGATGACGATGGGGCCGGTGTCGTCCGGATTCGCCGCTGCCAGCATCATCGCCGCCCAGCCGCCCTGGCAGTTGCCGACGATCGCGGGCTTGGGGCTCTTCGGATGCAGTTCGCGCACGCGCTTCACGAACTGCGCTTCGGCCGCGCACACGTCGAGGAGCGTCTGGCCCGGTTCCGGTTCCGGATAGAACACCACGAAGTACACCGGATGGCCGTCGCGCAGCGCCACGCCGACCTGGGAATCGTCCTTGAACCCGCCGATGCCCGGCCCGTGTCCGGCCCGCGGGTCGATGACGACGTAGGGCCGCCGGGTCGGATCGACCGTCACGCCCTCCGGCGGCACGATGCGCAGCAGAGCGTAGTTCACGGGTCGCGCCAGCCGGCGGCCGTCCAGCACCAGCTCGGACGCGAAGTGCAGCACCGGCGGCAATCCGGCTTCGGTGTGCTTCACATAGGCGTTGCCGCGCTGGCGCAGCGTGTCCCAGAACAGGATCGCGCGCTGCGAGAAGTCCGCGACGTAGTCGGTCCACTGCGGGCCGATCTGCCACGGGTTCAGCGCCGCGACGGCACTCGCCTGGCGCTCGGTTGCTCCCTTGAGGCGGGTCGCGAGGCGCTCCTGGGCAAGCTGGGTCCGACGCCGGAAGACCTCCCCGACCTTGGACGCGAGCACCGCGCTGCGATTCAGTTTCTCGACCGGAGTGGCCATGATGTTCTCCTTTCGACGGCGTGGGGCGGATCGGCCGTTACGCCATGATGTTCATGCCGCCGTCCACGTACAGCGTGTCGCCGGTCATGCGGCGCGCGTACGGCGTGGCAAGGTAGGCGCAGGCGAAACCAACGTCCATGATGTCGACGAGCTCGCCCACCGGAGCGCGTTGCGATGCTTCGTTGAGCAGCAGATCGAAGTCCTTCAGGCCCGACGCCGCCCGGGTCTTGAGCGGTCCGGGCGAGATCGGATGCACGCGGATGCGGCGCGGTCCGAGCTCGTGCGCCAGGTAGCGGCACGAGGCCTCGAGCGCCGCCTTGACCGGGCCCATCAGGTTGTAGTTCGGCACGACGCGATTGGCGCCGAGATAGCTCATCGCGAACATCGTGCCGCCGTCGGTCATGAGCGGCGCGGCCAGCTTCGCCATGCGCACAAACGAATGACACGAGATGTCCATGGCCTTCGCGAAGCCGTCCGCGCTGCTGTCCAGCAGGCCGCCCTGCAGATCGTCCTTCGGCGCCCAGGCGATCGAATGCACCAGGATGTCGAGACGCCCCCATTCGCGTTTCACCCGCTCGAAGACCGCCTCGAGATCGCCCGGCCTGGAAACGTCGAGCGGCATCAGGATCGGAGCCTGCAGCGCCTCGGCGAGCGGCTGCACGTAAGGCTTCGACTTCTCGTTGAGATAAGTGATGGCGAGATCGGCTTCGAGCTCGCGGAAGGCGCGCGCGCAGCCGTAGGCGATGGAGTGCTCGTTGGCGATGCCGACCACCAAGGCCTTCAGGCCCTTCAGCGGAGGACGGGGTACGAGGATGGTCATGCGGGCTCCTCAGCTAAAGGCCGAGAAGCCGCCGCGTGTGCAGCGCGATCATCAGCTCCTCGTTGGTGGGAATGACCCAGGCCGATACGCGCGACCCGGGCGACGACAGGCGCGGCCCGCCGCGATCGTTCGCCCTCGCATCCAGTTCGACGCCGAGCCAGCGGGCGTCCTCGCAGATGCGGCGGCGGAGAGGCGCGGCGTTCTCGCCGATGCCGGCGGTGAACACCAGCGCGTCGAGCCCGCCGAGCGCCGCGGCGAGCGAACCCAGTTCGCGCCGGATGCGATACAGGTACAGATCGATCGCCAGCGCCGCGCGC
Organism: Burkholderiales bacterium; assembly: GCA_019745565.1. Taxonomy (GTDB): domain Bacteria; phylum Pseudomonadota; class Gammaproteobacteria; order Burkholderiales. The sequence continues at coordinate 106,697 of JAIESW010000003.1, read as the reverse complement.
GGATCGTCGGATGCCAGCAGCGTGGCCATGTCGCCCGAAATGCCGGAAACGCCGAGCAGGCCGGACTCCTGGTAGATCAGCTTCTCGATGGCGCGGGCGTCCATGCCGCGCTCGTCCATCAGGTAGAGCAGCACGCCGGGATCGATGACACCGCAGCGCGTGCCCATGGGCAGACCGTCGACGGCAGTGAAGCCCATGGTGCTCGCGATGCTGCGGGCGGCGTGCAGTGCGCACATGCTGGCGCCGTTGCCCAGATGCAGCGCGATGGTGCGGCCGGCGGCGGCCGCTGCATCGTGTTCGGGCAGCGTGCGTGCGATGTACTCGTAGGAAAGACCGTGGAAGCCGTAGCGCTGCACGCCGGCATCGTGCAGCTCCGCGGGAATCGCGAAGCGCTGCGCGATCGGCGGATTGGTGCGGTGGAACGATGTATCGAAGCAGGCAACCTGGGTCAGCGCCGGCGAGCGTTCCAGCAGCAGACGGATCGGCGCGAGGTTGTGCGGTTGGTGCAGCGGTGCCAGCGGCACGAGGCGGGCGAGGCGGTTCACCGCATCGGCATCGATCCGCACCGGTTCACGGAAATCGAGACCGCCGTGGACCACGCGATGGCCGACGCCGATCAACTCGAAGCCGGAGAGACCGCTGCGCAGAAACGAAGCCAGATGGTCGATGGCGCGGTCGTGACCGAGTTGCACGCCGTCGCCCCAGCTGTGCTCGGCGACGACGCGACCGGTGCCGTCCTTGGCGACGAAATGGGGCGCGGTGAACAGGCGCTCGATCTGGCCGCGCACCTCGAGCTCGAGCGTGGCGGCACGCACTCCGAACACGGAAAACTTGATCGAGGAAGAACCGGCGTTGAGGACGAGGATGGCATCCATGGCCGCGCGGGAGGCGTGTCCGGCTAGCGTGCCGACGCGGTCGCTTCCGACCAGGTGAGCGCGATGGCGGCGCCGGGAGCGGTCAGGGCCGGCGGCAGCGCGATCTCGAGATAGTCGTCGCGCCGCATCGGCTCGGCGCTCTTGCTGCCGGCCGTTGCGCATTCGAACCCGCTCTTGTTGAGGAGGCTGGTGGTGGGCTTGCACTCCACCTTCGCAGCCGGCGTTGCGGCGCGCACGCTGTCGAGAGCGACGAACGCATGCAGGCGCAGCCGGGCGCCAGCTGGCCAACCGCCGGCCGGCACCTCCACTTCGGTGCTGCCGTTGCCCACGACGCGATGGATGTCGATGATCGTCCCGTCGGCGTCGCCCTTCACGGCGATGCGGTCGTGGAGGTTCGTCCCGGGCCCGCCGAAGCCACCGCCGAGCGCCAGGTGCAGGTTCATGCGCTGCACCCGCTGTTCGCTCTGCACCCGCAGCAGAACGCTGCGGGTGCCGTTGACGCCGAGCTGCTGCTGCTGCACCGGCCGCAGGTCGATGGACCCGATCTCGTAGGCGACGCGCGACAGGTTCGCGGCGCGCTCCCACGCGGCAACGCTGCGGACGAGGATCTGTTCGCGTTCGCGCGCGGTGAACTCGGCGCTCATCGCATTCTCGACGTCGTTGAAGGCGCGCAGGGCGCGGCTCCCGTAATCTGCGACGGCGCGCCGCTGTTCGGCGTTGCGGATCTCCACCTGCGACTTGAGCGCGCCGCCCTGGTAGATCGGCGCCATCAGGCTGGCACCCGCGCTCCACACCGGATTGTCACGATCCTGTAACAGGAAGAGATCGCTCGAGATGGTGTTCACGCCGGCGGTCAGCGAGATGCGCGGCAGCCGCGCCGCCTGGGCCTCGCCGGTGCGGTTGAACGCGACCGCGACCCGGCGTTCGGCTGCGATGATGTCCGGCCGTCGTTCCAGCAGCTGCGAGGGCAGGCCCGCGGGCACGGGCGGCGGCATGGCCGGCAGAGCGTCGGCCACCGCGAGTTGGGCCGCGGGATAGCGGCCCAGCAGCAATTCCAGCGCACGCGTCGACTGCCGGTAAGCGAGATCCAGCTGGCGCGCCGTGTCGCGATAGGTCTCGAAGTTCGCTTCGGCGTTCGCGACGTCGATCGCATCGCCGCGACCGACGCGCTGGCGGTCCTTCGCCAGGCTCAACAGTCGCTCGGACGAGCGGATCGCATCCTCGGCAATCGTCCGCTGCAGTTTGGCTTCGATCGCGAGCGTCCAGCTCTTGGCCACCGCAGCGGCCAGCGACTGGCGCGCGTACTCGAGATCGGCGAGCGCGGAGGCGTACTGAGCCTCGCCCGCCGCGCGGCCATAGCGCACCCGTCCCCACACGTCGAGTTCCCACGACGCGATGAGGCCCACACCTTCCAGCCCGGAGTTGTCGCCGCTCAACTTGCCGCCGCCGCGCGCGAGCAGATTGACGGCCGGATACAGACTCGCCGCCGACAGTCTCGCGTAGCCCGCGGCTTCTTCCACGCGCGCGCCGGAGAGCCGCAGATCGGCGTTGTAGGCGAGCGCTTCCTCCACCAGCGCGGTCAGCTGCGGATCGTTGAAGGTCGCGAGCCAGCCGTCCGCGACCGGTTCGCCCAGCGCACCGTCGGATGCCCAGCGCTCCGGCACCTCGGTCCGGGGCAACGCCTGCCGCCGCAACTCCACCGGATCGGGCGGAGCCTTCACGGCGCAGCCCGCGAGCAACGCCGCAAGCAGGAGCGTGAGGCCGCGTGCGCCCATGTTCAGTGCAGCTTGAGGATCAGCCAGTTGAGGTACGAGCCGACGCGCAGGATCACCTTGCGTATCACGTGGATCGCCGCGAGGTGCTCGGTGTAGATCGCGGCGTGACCCGCGGCACCGGCGGCGAGGAACAGTTCGCGGTCGCGCTCGGCCACATCGAACTTGACCGCGAAGCGGCCCGGCGGCTGCGCGAAGACACCGGTCATGGGCAGCGTGCCGCTCGGCGGGAGCTGGCCCTGACCCTGGGCCCAGACCACGGAGTCCACCTTCGCCTTGACGATGCGGCCCGGATAGGTCTCGAGCGCGAACTCGGCTTCGTCGCCCGGACGCACTTCGTGCAGTTCGTTCTGGTGATACATCGCGACGATCTGGCCCTCGGCCTCCACCAGCGTCATCACGGCGTTGAACGGCATGCCGGCCACGAAGCCGCCGGGGCGCAGCTGCAGGTTCACCACGTAGCAGTCGCAGGGCGAGCGCACCGTCGTCTGGGTGAGTTCCCAGCGCGCGCTCTCGAGCTGGGCGCGGATCGCGGCCACCTGCGCGAACTCGCCTTCGCCGGTGCGGGCGCTCAGTTTCTGGCGGATCTGTTCGGCTGCCGCACGCGCCTGGATCTCGGCGGCGCGCGCCTGTGCCTGGACCGCTCGCGCCGAATCGAGCTGCGCCTCGATTTCCTTCAGGTCGGTCTCGGAGCGCTCCAGGTCGAACTTGCTGCCGGCGCCGGTGCTGGCGAGCTCACGATTCTGGTCGACGCGCAGCCGCGCCAGACCGAGCTTCGCCTCCACTTCGCGGGTCCGGCCGGCCGCCTGTTCGATGGCGCGGCCCGTCTCTACCACCTTGCCCTGCGCCTGCTTCAGCGATTCGTCGAGTTCACGCTGACTCGCCTTGGTGCTGAGGAGCTGCGCTTCGAGTTGGTCGACGGTCCATTGGTAGGGTGTCGGATCGACGCGGAACAGCACGTCGCCCTTCTTCACCAGGCGGTTGCCTTCTTCGACCGCCACTTCGACCACCCGGCCGCGCACCTGCGACACGATGGGCACGGTGTATTTGTACACGCGCACGTCGGACGACGAGGGTGCATACACATTGAGCAGCAGGATCAGCGCGGTCAGGCCGACGACCGGGATGATCACCACGATCACCTGGCTGGTCGTGTTCCACGGCAGCCATTTGAACTTGATGAAGATCAGCCAGACGAAGAACGCATAGATCGCGAGCAGGATCGCTTCCATGGTCCCTCAACGAGCCGCGGCGTCGGGGGCCGACAGCTTCGCTTCGAGGGCCACGAGCCGCTCGCGCAGCGGCAGCAGCTCCGTGGGCAGCACACCGCGCGAAGCGAGGGCCGCGAGTTCGCCTTCGATGCGGGCGACCTCGTCGGCCAGGGTCTGATTCGTGGCGCCTTCGAGGCGTGCCTGTTCGGTGTAGTAGTCCTCGTGCTTGTCGGTGCCGTACGAGAGCTTGTGGAACACCGGCTTGGTGTAGGCCCACAGCCACGCGATCGGCCACAGCAGGCCGCCGAACACCAGCGACAGCAGGCACAGGGTCTTGATCGCTTCCTTCTGCGGATGGTGCCGCTTTTCCGCCACCTTCTCCGGGAGGATGTGCACCAGCCAGAACAGGATGATGCCCCCGATGGGAACGGCGAACAGGATGAAGATGGCGAGCCCGTTCGCCAGGGCGTCGAGCGCGTCCCCGTGCAGGAACGACGCATGGGCGAGCGCCGGCATCGCCGCCAGTGCAGGCACCAGGATGGTGCGTCCGATCGATGCGTGCGCGAAATGCATGGCGAAGCCTCCCGATGGCTTCAGCATATCACCGGGGCGGTGGCGATCGTTTGACAATGGTCATTGCATCCGGCGGGCGGAAAGTGTTTCATCGCGGCGTGGGTGCGCCCGAGGGGCGACCGGATCCGCCGGGCGCGAGAGTACGCTGGAACTCGCGCTGCAGTGATTGCGAAATCTCGACAAGGATGATGTCGCTCAAGCCTTCCATCCACTGGCTGTTCGCGTTCATCCCGATCACGCTCGGGCTCGAGCACCTGCACGCGTCGCCGCCGCTCGTGTTCTTTGCGGCGGCACTTTCGATCGTGCCGATCGCGGCGCTGATCGTGCACTCGACCGAGCACCTCGCGACGCACACCGGGGACGCCATCGGTGGGCTCCTCAACGCCACGTTCGGCAACGCGCCGGAACTCATCATCGCGGTGGTCGCCCTGCGGTCGGGCATGGTGGATCTGGTGCGCGGTTCCCTGGTCGGGGCCATCTTCGCCAACATCCTGCTTGCGACCGGGCTCGCTTTCCTGCTGGGCGGGTTGTGCCACCGCGAGCAGCTGTTCAGCGCGAGTGCCACGCGCATGTACAGCTCGATGATGTTCGTGGCGGTCGTGAGCCTCGCGATTCCGAGCGCCATCGGCCGGATGACCACGGCCGACGGTGCGCCGCTCGCCATGCCCGGCCTGCACCTCGGGGCGGCCGCGATCCTGCTCGGCGCGTACGTGCTCTACCTCGTCTTCATGCTGAAGACTCATCCCGACGTCTTCAAGCCTGCCGATGGCGGCACACCGGAAGCGCACGCGCACGGACCCGCGTGGAGCGTTCCGCGCGCACTGGGCACCCTGGTGGCCGCGTCCGTGGCCGCGGCCTTCGTCTCGGAAATCCTGGTCGGCGCCGCCGAGGGCACCGGCGAAGCGCTCGGCATGTCGCAGGCGTTCATCGGCATGATCTTCCTCGCCATCGTCGGCGGGGCGGCCGAGAGCGGCTCCGCCATCGCCATGGGGCGCAGGAACCGCATGGACCTCGCGGTCAGCATCGCCCTGGGGAGCTGCATCCAGATCGCCCTGTTCGTCGCCCCCGTGCTGGTCTTCGCCAGCTACTTCATCGGGCCGCAGCCGTTCGATCTCGCGTTCGGCAAAGGGCAGATCCTGGCGCTGTTCGTGGCGGTGCTGATCGCGGCGGTCGTGGCGAACGACGGACGCTCCAACTGGTACAAGGGCGTCCAGCTGGTCACGGTGTACGCGATGACCGCGCTGGCGCTCTACCTGGTGCCGGGCGGGTGAGCGGTACTCCGGCCCCGGGCGACGCGCTGCCGGCGGCCCAGCGCAGCGAACGCGCGCCCCTCCTCGATCCGCTCGATCGCAACGCGGAGCTGCTCTTCGGCCTGTTCATGTGTCTCACCTTCACCGGCACGCTGAGCGCCGCGACCGCGGGACATCAGGAAGTGCGGACGATGATGCTGGCGGCCATCGGGTGCAACACGGCCTGGGGCATGGTGGACGGCGTGATGTATGTCCTGCGGACGCTGGTTACGCGGGGGCGCACCCTGCACCTGGCGCGCGAGGTGCGGGCCGAAACCGACCCCGCTCGCGAGCGTGCCATCGTCGCGGCGGAGCTGAGCCCGCTGTTCCGGCGTGCGATCGGCGCGGAAGGCGTGGAACGCGTCCGAGCGGAGATCGTGGCGCTGGACGCAGTGCCCGCGCGCCCGTCGCTCGAATGGCAGGACGTGCGATCGGCGCTGCTCATCTTCGCCCTCGTGTTTCTTTCCACCTTCCCGGTGGTGCTGCCGTTCGTGTTGTTCGAGGACGTGGTTCGCGCGAAGCGCATCTCCGCCCTCGTGGCGATCGCGCTGCTGTTCGTGTGCGGCTACACCTGGGGCAGGCACGCGGGCCTGCGTGCGGTGCCCGTGGGCATCGCCATGGTGATCCTCGGCGTCGCGATCGAAGCGGCGATCATCGCGCTGGGCGGCTGACCGCGCCGCTGCGGCCGCTTGACAACGTCGAGTCCCCGCGACAGTCTGAGCATCAGGGCGACGACAAGAAAATGCGAGGCATGCCATGCAGGGTCACCTGAGGCATGGGAACGCACGTGAGGCTCGATCGATTCCGCCGCCGACTACGGCAGCGATCCCCTACCAGAGGGTCGGCGGACTGATCGAGATTCCCGTGCTGTTGCGCGAGTTGGGTTGCGAACCGATGACCGTCTTGTCCGAGGCCGGTATCGACGCAGGTGCGCTGGGTCACTTGGATGGCCGGATTCCCTATGCCGACGCCACGAGGTTGCTGCACGCCTGTGTGCGACATACCGGCCGCGCGCACTTCGGCCTCCTGGCCGGACAGCGCTGGGGTCTCGCGCACCTGGGCGCGCTGGGCGAGTCCATGCGCGCGGCGAGTTCGGTACGGGCCGCTTTGGAGCTGTTCGCCGCCCACCAGCATCGCAACAGCGACGCCGCAGCGGCCTTCCTGCTCGAGTACCGCGACACCATCTCGCTCGGCTACGCGGTGTACCGCGAGGACATCGAGCACATCGATCTCGCCTACGACCTGGCGATGGCGTTCGCCGTCAACCTGTTGCGCGAACTGTGCGGACCCCGATGGAACGCCACGGAGTGCGTTTTCTCGCGGGCGGTGCCGAAGGATTCCGCGCCGTACCGGCGGGCCTTTCGCGCGCCGCTGCGCTTCAACCAGGATCACTGCGCCGTGCGATTTCCGATGCGCTGGCTCGACCATCACATCGTGCGCGCTCCGCTGCGTCGAGCGTCGGACCTCTCCGGCGGTCCGGGTGCCTCCGACGAACCGGATCTCGTCACCCGCACGCATCGCCTGGTGCGGGTGCTGCTGCTGGAAGGCAAGAGCTCCGGCGACGACCTGGCGGCGAAGCTCGACCTGCATCGGCGCACGCTCAACCGGCGCCTCAAGGACGAGGGCACCACGTTCCGGCGCCTGCTCGACGAGGTCCGCTACGAGGTGGCGCGCCAGCTCCTGCAGTACACCGACATGCCGATTCCGGACATCGCCGGCTCGCTGTGCTATTCGGAAGTGAGCGCGTTCATGCACGCGTTCCATCGTTGGTCCGGCACTTCACCCCATCGCTGGCGCACCGGCGCGCGCGCGAACTGATATCGCCGTCGCGATGCAGGGGACGACCGACGTCGCGGCATGCGGTGCCGTGTTCTTTCTCGTGCAGGTGATGCTGCTCGTGCCGTTGGCGCAGTACATCGCGTCGCAAAGGGTGGGGTTCCCGATCTGCACCTGAGTCCGGCTGTCGCGCACTGTCTGCCGAGGTGTTCCGATTCCCGATCGGCATGGCGGACGTCCTACGAACTCGTAAGTGCGTGTGACAACTGGATGTCATCGATGGTTGCCTTGACGTGCGATTCATGGCGCATCGCTGTCGAGAATTGTCAAAAGCGCGCGAGATCGGGCGGCGCAGACTCCTCTCTGTTGATGTACATCAAGGTGCGACGGAAGCCGGGTGGGAGACTGAGGTCGTGCCGATGCGGGTCGCTGGCATCGATGATCCGACCTGCAGCATGCGCATCGATGGGTCGCGCGATCGGCCCGCTCGGGCGATGACGGCGTTCGCCGTCGAAAGGTGGTGCGCGGAGCCGACGGGCGGCAGCAGCGCGAGCGGTACTCGAAGGTCATGGAGGAGAAAGGGAATGAAGAGCTTCATGATTGTCGCCGGTGCGATGTGCGTGGCCGCACTGGCGGGATGTGCGGCATCCGGCAAGCCGTCCGGAAAGATGGAGGATGTGCTCGAAGCGACCGCCGCGGTGATCGCCGTCGATCCGGTGCAGCGTCTCATCACCGTGAGGCCCGAGGGCGGTGAACCGATCGACCTGGAAGCGTCGGAATCCATCAAGAATCTCGACCAGGTGAAGGTGGGCGACGAAGTGGCGCTCACCTACACCGAAGCGCTGGCGTGGCAGGTGCGGCCCGCCGGACAGGGCGGACCCGGAGTCAGCACGGGCGAAGAGGTCGCCACTGCACCGCCGGGCGCGAAGCCGTCGCTGACGGCGAAGCAGAGCCTCAAGCTCACCGCCAGCATCACGGCCATCGACCTCGAGAAGGGCACGGTGACGCTGACTGGTCCGCAGGGCAACTCGCGCACGTTCAAGGCGCGCGACCCGGGCAATCTCAAGAAGGTCAAGGTGGGTGACCTGGTGGACATCGTGTACACCCAGGCGGTGGCGCTCGGAGTGAGGCCCATGAAGAAGTAGCAGCGGAGTCGAGGGCAGATCCCTCGACCGGCGTATCCCGATCGCCGTACGGCAAGCGGCTGCAGCGTCGGGCAGGACGGAAAACCCGGCACAGGGGGAGGAGATGATGAAGCCAGGTTCATGGTGCTACGCAGTAGCGTTCGCGCTCGCTCTTGCCATCGGCGGCAACGCTCGCGCCCAGTCGAACGAGGAACTGAAGCGGCAACTCGATCAGGCGCTGAAGGCAGTCGAGGATCTGCAAAAGCGCGTGAAGGCGCTGGAGAGCGAGAAGGCGGCGCCCGGGGGGGCAGCGGCGGCCGCCACCGCTCCGGCAGCGGCGAAGGCGCCGGCTCCGGCGCCCGCCGCGGCGCCGGTGTCGACCACGATGGGTGCCCCCGTGGTGGCCCCCGACACCGTCGCCGAAGAGGGGGCCGCGGGCGCGGACAAGGCACGCCTCGAGATCACCGGGCAGGTGATGATGGACTCGATCTACGACTTCAATCGCGTCGATCCGAGCTGGAATGCGACGTTGCGGCCGTCGAAGATCCCGGTCAACTGCCCGGCGGATCCCGGGTGCGGTCCGAACGGCGAGACCATCCTCAGCATCCGGCAGACCAAGCTGGGCTTCAAGGCCTACATCCCCACGCGGCTGGGAGAGCTCACCACCCTGCTGGATTTCGACCTGTTCGACAGCGGCGGCGGCAACACGCGTGCGCGCGTGCTGAACGCCTGGGGGCAACTGGGCTGGTTCGGCGCCGGGCAGACGTACTCGCTGTTCATGAACATCGACACGTTCCCCAACACGCTCGACTACTGGGGGCCGAACGGCATGGTGTTCATCCGCAATCCGCAATTGCGGGTGACCCCGATCAATCGAGACGGATTGAAGGTGGCTTTCTCGCTCGAGCAGCCGGGCGCGGCGATCGACACGGGCAAGGTTGCGGCCGTCGATCCGGGCCTGGCGGCCGGCGTGACCGGGCGCACCCGCCTCCCCGATCTCATCGGCAGCGTTCGATTGGAGCGCGAGTGGGGCCACTTCCAGGCTTCCGGCATGCTGCGTCAGATCGGCTTCGAGACACCAGGCAATCCCGACGCGCAGCCGTCCGGCACCCGCAGCGGCTATGGATTGAATCTCAGCGGCCAGTACAACACCTTCGGCGATGACCGCGTCGTCGGGCAGCTCGTCGTCGGTCGCGGTATCGCGAGCTACATGAACGACGGCGGCGTCGACCTGGCGCCCGGTGCGAACCTGAGCGCCAAGGCGGTCGATTCGGTGGGCTGGTTCGTCTACTACGACCATTACTGGACGCCGATGTGGAGCAGTTCCGCCGGCCTGGGCGAGCATCGCCAGTCGAACACCGACGGTCAGCTCGCCGACGCGTTCAGGAAGGGGACCTATTCATCGGTCAACCTGCTGCACTACCCGGCCAAGAACACGACGGTAGGCGCGGAGCTGCTGTGGGGCAAGCGCGAGAACAAGGACGGCGCGTCCGGCGACGACACGCGGGTGCAGTTCTCGGCCCGCTACAAGTTCTGAACCGGCGCAAGGGAGATCGGCATGGAATTCCTGCAGGCGTTTCCGATCGCGATCATCGACGAGGACTACGAAGGCAAGCACGCCGCGGGGCGCGGCATGCGGCAACTGGCCGCGGCGATCGAGAAGGAAGGCTTTCGGGTGGTAGCCGGGGTGAGCTACGCCGACGCGCGCCGACTGGTCGAAGTGTTCAATACGGAATCGTGCTGGCTGGTGTCGGTGGACGGTGCCGAGGCCACCGATTCGCAATGGCGCGTGCTGGAGGAGGTGCTCGCCATCAAGCGGCGCCGCAACGTCCGCCTGCCCATCTTCCTGTTCGGCGACGAGCGCACGGCCGAGATGGTGCCGGCCGGCGTGCTGAAGCACGCGAACGCGTTCATGCGGCTGTTCGAGGACTCGCCCGAGTTCATGGCCCGCGCCGTCGTGCGCGCAGCCCAGTTGTATCTGGAACGCCTGCCGCCACCGATGTTCAAGGCGCTGATGGACTACACGCTCCATGCGAGCTACTCGTGGCACACGCCGGGCCACGGCGGCGGCGTCGCCTACCGCAAGAGCGCGGTGGGGCAGCTCTTCTACCACTTCTTCGGCGAGAACACGCTGCGCTCCGACGTCTCGGTCTCCGTAGGCGAACTGGGTTCGCTGCTGGACCACACCGGCCCGATCGCCGCGGGGGAGCGCAATGCCGCACGGATCTTCGGGACCGACGAGACACTGTTCGTCGTGGGCGGTACCTCGACCGCGAACAAGATCGTCTGGCACGGCACGGTGTCGCGCGGCGATCTCGTTCTGTGCGACCGCAACTGCCACAAGTCGATCCTGCATTCGCTGGTGATGACCGGCGCCACGCCCATCTACCTCGTGCCGTCGCGCAACGGCCTGGGCATCATCGGCCCGATCTCGCGCGAGCAGTTCACGCCGGAAGCAATCGGCAAGAAGATTGCCGCGAGTCCCTTCGCCAGGGAGATCAGCGGCAAGGTCCGCCTCATGGTGATGACGAACTCCACCTACGACGGCCTGTGCTACAACATCGATGCCATCAAGAAGACCGTCGGCGATGCGGTGGAGGTGCTGCACTTCGACGAAGCCTGGTACGCCTATGCGAACTTCCACGAGTTCTACGACGGCTTCCACGGGATCTCGTCCACGCAGCCGGCGCGCTCGCCGCACGCGATCACGTTCGCCACGCAATCCACGCACAAGCTACTGGCGGCGCTGTCGCAGGCCTCGATGATCCACGTGCAGCACGCCGAATCGAAGCGGCTAGACATGGCGCGCTTCAACGAGGCGTTCATGATGCACACGTCCACCTCGCCCCAGTACGGCATCATCGCCTCGTGCGACGTCGCGGCCGCGATGATGGAGCAACCGGCCGGCGGAGCGCTGGTGCAGGAGACGATCGACGAAGCCCTCGCCTTCCGCCGCGCGATGCACGGTGTCCGTCAGCAACTGGGCGGCTCCTGGTGGTTCGACGTGTGGCAACCGCCGGCCATGGCCGGGAAGCCGGTGGGCGAAAGGCCCCATTGGGTGCTGAAGCCCGGAGACGCCTGGCACGGGTTCGAGAACCTGGCCGAGAACCACGTGCTGGTGGATCCGATCAAGGTCACGATCCTCACGCCGGGGCTGTCCGCCGGCGGCGTCATGGCCGATCACGGGATTCCCGCCGCCATCGTCGTGCGGTTCCTCTCGTCGCGCCGCATCGAGATCGAGAAGACGGGCCTGTATTCGTTCCTCGTCCTCTTCTCCATGGGCATCACCAAGGGGAAGTGGAGCACCCTGATCACGGAGCTCCTCAACTTCAAGGATCTCTACGACGCGAACGCACCGCTCGACCGGGTGTTGCCGGCGCTCGTGGATGCTCATCCCGAGGCCTACGCGACCATGGGCCTGAAGGACCTGTGCGAACGCATGCACCGCGTGTACCGCGAGGACCAGGTGCCCAAGGCGCAGAAGGACATGTGCACGACGCTGCCGGAGATGGCGATGCGACCGGCCGACGCGTACGAACGACTGGTGCGCGGACGCGTCGAGAGCGTCGAGATCGACCACCTCGCGGGCCGCACCCTCGGTGTGATGGTCGTCCCGTATCCGCCAGGCATCCCGGTCATCATGCCGGGCGAGAAGCTCACGCCGGCCACGCGCTCGATCCAGGACTACCTGCTCTACGCGCGCGAGTTCGACGGCAAGTTCCCCGGGTTCGAGACCGACATCCACGGCCTGCGTTTCGAACCCAAGGCGGGGGGCGGACGGCGCTACCTCGTCGACTGCATCGTATGAGGTGCCGCCGATGATTCCGCACACGGTGCCGCCGCCCACGGTACCCATCCCGTTCCACAAGCTGCTCAAGGTGGTGGCCGCGGTGGACGAGTCCGATTCGCAGACGCGCGAACTCCTCGACCAGATCCGTGCCGCGAACTACGAGGTGGAGGTGACGAACGCGCTCGAGCGCGACGTCTCCGAGGACGCGTCCGTGGGGGCCTACATCGCCCTGATCGACGGCGCCCGCCGGGAAAGCGCGCGGAACATGGCGCGTGCGGTACGGGCCATCGGGTTCCGTACGCCCCTCTGGGCGCTGGCGGATTCGCATCGGATCTCCGACATGGCCGTGCTCGGTCTGACCGGTGAGGTGGAGGGGTACATCTACCTCGGCCAGCAGACCCCGGCCTTCTATGCGAAGCAGGTGATCGCGAGCCTGGTCAACTACGGCATGAGCCTGCTGCCGCCGTTCTTCGGCGGGCTGGTGGCCTACGATGCCGAAGGCAACATCGCCTTCGACTGCCCCGGCCACCAGGGCGGCCAGTTCTACCGCAAGTCGCCGGCGGGGCAGCTCTTCTTCAAGCATTTCGGCGAGAGCATCTTCCGCAATGATCTATGCAACGCCGATGTGGATCTGGGCGACCTGCTGATCCACGAGGGCGCGGCGGCCCAGGCCCAGAAGCACGCGGCGCAGGTGTTCGGGGCCGACCGGACCTACTTCGTGCTGAACGGCACGAGCACGTCGAACAAGGTGGTGACCAACGCGGTCCTGAAGCGCGGCGACCTGGTGCTGTTCGATCGCAACAACCACAAGTCGCTGCACCAGGGCGCCCTGGTCCAGGCCGGTGCGATCCCGGTGTACCTGCCGACGGCGCGCAACCCCTTCGGCATGATCGGGGCGGTGGACTGGGACGCGTGGGACGAGAACGCCCTGCGCGAGCGCATCCGCGCGAATCCGTTGGTGAAGGATCCGGACCGGCACAAGGCCGAGCGGCCGTTCCGCCTGGCGTGCATCCAGCTCGCGACCTACGACGGGACCGTCTACAACGTCCGCAAGGTGCTCGAGAAGATCGGGCACCTGTGCGACTACATCCTGTGGGACGAGGCCTGGATCGGTTACAACGCGTTCCACCCGCTGTTCGAGGATCACAGCCCCATGCGCATCGAAGCGCCGGGCCCGCGGATGGCGGGGCTGTTCTCGACGCAATCGGTGCACAAGCAGGGGGCGGGGTTCTCCCAGGCTTCGCAGATCCACAAGCGCGACGAGCACATCCGTGGGCAGCGGCGCTACGTCGAGCACAAGCGGTTCAACGAGTCGTTCCTGATGAACGCCTCCACGTCGCCGTTCTATCCGCTGTTCGCCTCGCTCGACGTGAACGCCAAGATCCACGAGGGCAAGGCGGGCGAGATGCTGTGGGACCGCTGCATCGAGCTCGGCATCGAGACGCGCAAGAAGCTGCGCGAGTTTTGCCACCACTATGCCAAGACCGGTGTCACACCCGAGGAGCAGTGGTTCTTCGATCCCTTCGTGCCGGACCAGGTGACTATCCGCGGATCGCGCTTTACCGCGGACACCGCGGGCACGCCCTGGGAGGATCTGCCCACCGACGTGATCAAGCGCGAGCAGCAGTGCTGGAATTTCAATCCGCAGCGCAAGTGGCACGGGTACCCGGGACTCGCCGACGGCTACGCCATGGTGGATCCGAACAAGCTTACCCTGCTCACGCCGGGCATCGACCGGCGCACCGGCGAGTACCTGGACTTCGGGGTGCCCGCGACCGTGGTCGCGAACTATCTGCGCGAACAGCGGGTGGTTCCGGAAAAATGCGACCTCAACAGCATCCTGTTCCTCATGACGCCGGCCGAGGACGAGGGCAAGCTCAACACGCTCATCGCGAAGCTGGTCAAGTTCAAGACGCTGTGGGATCGCGATGCGCCGCTCGACGAAGTGCTGCCGTCGCTCTACACCGCCAATGCGCAGCGGTACGCCGGCTACACGCTGCGGCAGGTCTGCAACGAGATGCACGCGTTCTACCGGCAGGCGAACATCAAGGACCTGCAGCGGCGCTGCTTCCGCGCCGAGAGTTTCCCGGAGATGGCCATGTCCGCGGAAGCGGCCTACGAGGCACTGGTTTCGAACCAGATCGACTACGTTCCGCTCGATGGCATCCGCGGGCGCATCTCCGCGACGCTTGCCCTGATCTATCCGCCGGGCATCGGCGTCGTGGTGCCGGGTGAGCGCTGGGACGAGCGCGCCCAGCCCATGCTCGACTACTTCCTCGCCTTCCAGGAATCGTTCAACCGCTTCCCGGGGTTCAACTACGAGGTGCAGGGCGTCTACCAGGAAAAGGTCGACGGTCGCATCCGGTTCCACACGTACGTGGTCCGCGAGTAGTGCGGCACCAAATCAACTGGGAGGGATCGCGATGGAAGACAAGAAGAAGATGAGCGTGGTGCAGCTGACGTTCATCGTGGCGGTCAACATGATGGGTTCCGGCATCATCATGCTGCCGGCGAACATGGCGCAGGTGGGTGCGATCTCGCTGCTGTCGTGGGTCGTGACCGCGATCGGTTCCATGGCCATCGCCTACGGTTTCGCCCAGGCCGGCATCTTCAACCAGCGCGCCGGCGGTCTCGCCGCGTACGCCGAGGAAGCCTACGGCAAGGACGGTTACTTCCAGACGTTCCTGCTCTACTTCGTATCGCTCGCCATCGCCAACGTGGCAGTCGCGATCTCGGCCGTCGGGTATCTGGCAGCCTTCTTCCCGGGGATGTCGGCGACCCCCATCGCCACGTGCATCAGCGTGATCGGCCTGATCTGGATCACCACGGCCGCCAATCTGGGCGGCCCCTCGCTCACGGGCCGCATCGGGTCGATCACGGTGTGGGGCGTCATCCTGCCGGTGGGACTGATCTCGATCATCGGCTGGTTCTGGTTCTCCGCCGACACTTTCGCGGCCGCATGGAATCCGAACGGCCTCAAGCTTATCGAGGGGATGGGTTCCAGCATCTCCCTCACCCTGTGGGCCTTCCTCGGCATGGAGTCGGCCGCCCAGAACTCGGGCGCGGTGGAGAACCCCAAGCGCAACGTCCCGCTCGCCTGCCTGTTCGGCACGCTCGGCGCGGCCGTTATCTACGTCCTGTCCACCACGGTGATCCAGGGCATCGTCCCGAACGCCGAACTGGCGGCGTCCACGGGACCGTTCGGACTGGCCTACGCCAGGATGTTCAATCCGACGATCGGGTCGGTCGTGATGGCGCTCGCCGCCATGGCCTGCGTGGGCTCGCTGCTCGGCTGGCAGTTCACGCTCGCGGAGATCGCGCGCGCCGCATCGTCGGAACGGATGTTCCCTGCGATCTTCGCCAAAGTGAGCGCCAGGGGCGCACCCGTCGTCGGCATGCTCATCATGGCCGTCGTCCAGTCGCTGATGGCGGTGTCGACGGTGTCGCCCAACCTGAGCGAGCAGTTCAACGCGCTGGTCAACCTCGCCGTGGTCACCAACGTGGTGCCCTACATCATCGCCCTGTCGGCACTGACGGTCATGATGCAGGCCGCCAAGGTCGAGCGGCGGATCTACGTGCGTAACCGGGTCGTCGCGTTGGTCGCGATGGTGTACAGCGCGTACGCCGTGTGGGCTTCGGGCCTGGACGCCGTGATGGGCGGCATGCTGGTCGTCGCGGCTGGCTACGTGATCTGGGGCTTCATGGCACCGCGCTTCGTGTCGACGGCGCCGGCGGCCGCTCAGGTCTGAGGGAGGAACGACATGCAAAACGCACGATCGACAAGCCTGAGGCCGCACCGGGTCTGGCTCGCGGCCTTGACTGCCGTGGTGCTCGGACTTCCCGCGCTCTCCTCGCCGGCGGACGCCGCGGGTACGCTGGATCGGATCCGCCAGTCCGGCAAGGTCCGGCTGGGCTACCGGGCCGAAGCGCGGCCCTACGCTTTTCGCGACGAGGCCGGCAACGCCGCCGGCTACTCCGTCGCGCTGTGCGAACTCATCGCGAGCCAGATCAAGTCACAACTGGGTCTCGCGTCGCTGAACGAGGAATGGATCCCGGTCCCGCTCGAGGGGCGGTACGGTGTCCTGCAGGAGGGCAGCGTCGATCTGCTGTGCGGCGCCGAAACGGCAACGCTGGCCAAGCGCAAGGTGGTCGATTTCTCGATCCCGATCTTTCCCGGTGGCGTGGGCGCGCTGCTGCGTTCGGACTCGTCGTTGCGGCTGCGCTACATCCTCACCAAAGGTGAGGCGGCCTACCGCCCGCTGTGGCGGGCGTCGCCGGCCCAGGTCATCCAGCAGCAGACCTTCGCGGTGATTCCGGGAACGACGAGCGAGAACTGGATCGACAGCCGCAGCGCCAAGCTGCATCTGTCCATCAAGATCCTTCCGGTGAGCGGCTACGACGAAGGGGTCCGGAAGGTGCTGGACCGAAGCGCCAACGTGTTCTTCGGCGACCGCGCGATCCTGTTGGAGGCAGCCAGGCGCAGTGCGTCGGCGCGGGAGCTCATCGTGCTCGACCGGCACTTCACGACCGAACCCGTCGCGTTGGTGCTGCCGCGCGGCGACGAGGAGTTCCGGCTGCTGGTCGACGGCACGTTGAGCCGGTTGTTCCGGTCCGGCGACATCCAGAAGACCTACTCCATCTGGTTCGGGCGCTACGACGACGCCGCGGCGATGTTCTTCGCGACCTATGGTCTTCCGGAGTGAGCCGAGCGGTGCCGGCAGTCATCACTCATCGACACCAGTGACGAAATCGACTACGGAGGCGTGAATCATGCAGAAGCTGGGAGTCCACAGCGAGGTCGGCAAGCTGCGCACCGTGATGGTATGTCGACCGGGGCTCGCCCACCAACGGCTCACGCCGGGGAATGCAGCGGATCTGCTGTTCGACGACGTGCTCTGGGTGGAGGAGGCGCAGAAGGACCACGCGGCGTTCGTGCAGAACATGCGCGACCGCGGCATCGAAGTCGTGGATCTGCACGAAATGCTGGCCGAGACGCTGGCGTCGAAGGCCGCGCGAGACTGGGTGCTGGACCGCCGCGTCACCGACAACGACGTCGGTTTCGGCGTGGCTCAACTGATCCGACCGTGGCTCGACGAAATGCCCGCGGCGCGACTCGCCGATCACCTGATCGGCGGCATCGCGATCCTCGACGTGCCCAAGGGCGAGGTCACCACCATGCTGACTGACGCTTTCGGCGGCACCGACTTCATCGTGCCGCCGGTTCCCAACACGCTGTTCCAGCGCGACCCCTCGTGCTGGATCTACGGCGGCGTCACGGTCAATCCCATGTTCTGGCCCGCGCGCAAACCCGAGACGCTGCTGCAGCGCGCCGTATACAAGTTCCATCCGCGCTTCGCCGCCGGCGGCTTCAGGATCTGGTGGGGCGACTCGGACGAATCCTTCGGCGGCTCGTCCATGGAGGGTGGCGACGTCATGCCCATCGGCAAGGGTGTGGTGCTGATCGGCATGGGCGAGCGCACGACGCGGCAGGCGGTCTTCCAGGTGGCCCACGAACTCTTCGCCCAGAACGCGGCGACGCGCGTGATCGCCTGCCTGATGCCGAAGAGCCGTGCTGCCATGCACCTCGACACCGTGTTCAGCTTCTGCAGCCACGATGTCTGCACGGCCTTTCGCGAAGTGGTCGATCAGATCCGGTGCTACAGCGCCCGACCCGACGGCAAGGGCGGACTGGAGGTCCATCCGGACCAGGGCCACCTGTTCGACGTCGTCCGGGGTGCCCTGGGGCTCAAGGAACTCCGGGTGGTGGAGACCGGCGGCAATGCCTGGCAGGCCCAGCGTGAACAGTGGGACGACGGCAACAACGTGGTCGCACTGGAGCCCGGGGTCGTGGTCGCGTACGACCGCAACACCCACACCAACGCCCTGTTGCGCAAGGCCGGCATCGAGGTGGTCGCCGTGCGCGGATCGGAACTCGGGCGCGGGCGCGGCGGCGGCCATTGCATGACCTGCCCGATCTCGCGCGATCCGGCGTACTGAAGCGCCGCCTCAGGTGCTGCGCCAACCCCGTCCCGTCATCGAACCGAGGAGTCGTTCATGAGCTTCAACCTGCGCAACCGATCCCTGCTCACCGTGCAGGACGTCACCCAACGGGAGTTCCGCTACCTGCTGGACCTCGCTCGCGACCTGAAGCGCGCCAAGTACGCACGCACCGAGCAGAAGCACCTGGAGGGCAAGGAGATCGTGCTGATCTTCGAGAAGACATCGACCCGCACGCGCTGCGCGTTCGAGGTGGCCTGCCACGACCAGGGCGCGAACGTGACCTACCTCGACCCGGCCGGCTCCCAGATCGGTCACAAGGAGTCGTTCAAGGACACGGCACGGGTGCTCGGCCGGATGTACGACGCGATCGAGTACCGCGGTGCAAGCCAGACGGGTGTGGAGACTCTGGCGAAGTGGGCCGGCGTTCCGGTCTTCAACGGCCTGACCGACGAATACCACCCGACGCAGATGCTGGCCGACGTCCTGACCATGCGCGAGCATTCGGACAAGCCGCTGTCCCAGATCAGCTACGCCTTCCTCGGCGACACGCGCAACAACATGAGCCACTCGCTCATGATCGTGGGTTGTCTCATGGGCATGGACGTGCGCATCTGCGGGCCGAAGAAGCTGTGGCCCGCCGACGAGTTCGTGTCGATCGCCCGCGATCTCGAGAAGAAGCACGGCGGCAAGCTCACCATCACCGACGACGTCCGAACCGCCGTGCGCAACGTGGACTTCGTGCATACCGACGTCTGGGTCTCCATGGGGGAACCGAAGGAAGTCTGGAAGGAGCGGATCGAACTCCTGCTGCCGTACCAGGTGAACGCCGCGCTGATGCAGGCGACCGCCAACCCGCACGTCAAGTTCATGCACTGCCTGCCGGCATTCCACGACACCGAGACGACGGTCGGCAAGCAGCTCGCCGAAGCCCACGGCATCAGCAACGGGCTCGAGGTGACGAACGACGTGTTCGAGTCCGAGCTCAACCTCGCGTTCGAGCAGGCCGAGAACCGGCTGCACACCA
This sequence comes from Burkholderiales bacterium, assembly GCA_019745565.1. Taxonomy (GTDB): domain Bacteria; phylum Pseudomonadota; class Gammaproteobacteria; order Burkholderiales. The sequence goes on along the minus strand of JAIESW010000003.1, from coordinate 87,263 downwards.
TCAAGGCGATCCTCGTCGCCACGCTCGGAGACTGACCGTGCTCGTGGTCGTCGCACTCGGAGGCAACGCGCTGCTGCGGCGGGGCGAACCCATGACCGCCGAGAACCAGCGGCGCAACGTGCGCATCGCCGCGGAGGCGCTCGCGCCTGTCGCGATGGAGCACAAGCTCGTCGTGGGGCATGGCAACGGACCCCAGGTGGGCCTGCTGGCGCTCCAGGGGGCCGCCTACACCAAGGTGGAGACCTATCCGCTCGACGTACTGGGTGCTGAAACCGAAGGCATGATCGGCTACATGATCGAGCAGGAACTGGGCAATCTGCTCCCGTTCGAACGGCCGTTCGCCACGTTGCTCACCATGATCGAGGTCGATGCGGCCGATCCCGCGTTCCAGGATCCGACCAAGTTCATCGGGCCCGTGTACGCGAAAGAGGAGGCCGACCGGCTCGCGCGGGAGAAGGCCTGGGCGTTCAAGCAGGATGGCGACAAGTGGCGGCGGGTCGTCGCCTCCCCGCAACCGAAGCGAATCTTCGAATTGCGTCCCATCAAGTGGCTGCTCGAGCGCAACACCATCGTGATCGCCGCGGGCGGCGGCGGCATTCCCACCGCCTACGAGCAGGGCGCTAAGCGCAAGCTGGTCGGCGTGGAATGCGTGATCGACAAGGATCTCGCGTCCGAACTGCTGGCCCGGGAACTGGACGCCGACCTGTTCGTGATGCTGACCGATACCGATGCCGTGTATGTGGACTGGGGCAAGCCCACCCAGCGGGCGATCCGCCGCGCCACGCCGGCAGCACTCGCTGCGATGACGTTCGCCGCCGGGTCTATGGGACCCAAGGTCGATGCCGCGTGCCGGTTCGCGTCGGCCACCGGCAAGCGTGCGGCGATCGGCGCCCTGGCCGATCTCAACCGGATCATCGCCGGCGAAGCGGGCACGACGGTCACGGCGCAAGGCGACGGTGTCGTCTACGCCGCCTGAAGGGATGTGCTCGATCGTGAGGACCAACGCGGCTACCCAGACCGGCATCGTCTGTCGGTTGCACGGCAGTCGGCCCACCGCGCACGAGTGCGCTCGGGCCATCGGAACAGGAGAGCGCAGGAATGGCTGACGGACCGAGTTTCCCGCATCGGGGCATGTTCGCGGTGCGGTTCGCGATCAACGTGTTCGTCGGTGCGACCGTGGTGTGGTACGTGCTGCGCCTCACCGGCGACAGCAAGCCGATCTGGGCGGTCGCCTCGATGATCGCATCGGCCGATCCCCAGTTGGACGTGGCCCGGCGGATGTTCAGGAGCCGCTTGATCAACGTCGTCGTCGGGTGCGCGGTCGGCTTGGTCTTCCTCGTGGTGGGCGGTTCGAGCGAATGGAAGCTGCCGCTCACGCTGGCTGCGACCGTGCTCGTGTCGTCCTATCTCGTGCGTATCCCGACCATGTGGCGGCAGGCTCCGATCACGGCCGCCATCGTGATTGCCGCGGGCCTACATCAGTCGAAGTTGACCGGCATGACCGAAGGCTTGCACAAGGTGGGGGAAGTCCTGTTCGGCTGCCTGGTGGGGCTCGCCGTCAGCTGGTTGATGGCGAAGGTCTGGCCGCTCGAGCTTGCGAAGCCCGCGTCCGGGGCGGACGACGATTAGCCCTGGCTGAGCGGCACCCATCCCGTTTGCGATGAGTCGGACGGCGAAATGCGCAACAATGAGCCGATGGGAAGCCCATCGGCATGAGCGAACTGCTCGAACTCCTCCATTCGCTGCGTGCCCCCGTCACGCTGCATGGGGCCTTCGCGCTGCCGATCTTCTTCGATCTCGGTGCGATCTTCTGCTTCGCCCTGACCGGCGCCTGGGCCGCGACCCATCGCGGCTACGACCTGGTGGGCGCGTTCGTGCTCGCGTTCGTCACGGGTCTCGGCGGCGCGCTGATCCGCGACAGCTTCCTGCTCGCCATGGAGCCGGCGGTGCTGCGCGACGAGCGTTATCTGCTGGTGGTTTTTTCGGCGACGCTGATCGCGGGCGCCACCTTCAAGCTGGAGCGCCGCTTCGGCCGCATGATGGCGGCGGTCGATGCGCTCGGCCTCGGGGCCTATGCGGTCGTGGGCATGCAGAAGTCCATTATCGCGGGCCTGCCGCTGGGAGCGGTGCTGCTGGTGGGCGTGGCGAACGCGGTCGGCGGCGGCATGATGCGCGACGTGATCGTGCGCGACGAGCCCCTCATCCTGAAGCCCGGTCAGGTCTACGCGCTGGCGACGGTGGGCGGCTGCCTGGTGTTCCTCGGCGTGCTCAAGCTCTACGACTGGGAAGTGGAGCAGGCCGCGTGGCTGTGCATCGGCGTCACGTTCCTGCTGCGCATGCTGGCGATCCTGTTCAACTGGCGTACCGCAGCGGTGTCGGAGGGCATTCCGCTGCGCCTGGGCAACGAAGACGACCGGCAGTAGCCGTCGCGGGTGCGCGCTGGCCGCGCGGCGACAACTCCTGCACAATCCCGGCGACAACACCACCGGCATGGAGCAGCGCTGCCGGATGGCCCGGAGGCGACGCAGAACGCCCGGACGTCATGACGCAGGGAGGCCGTCACGATGCACTGGTTCGCGGAGAGCTTGCGCCACCACCCCGAGCTCGCGGTGTTCCTCGCGCTCGCGGCGGGCTATGCGATCGGCCGGATTTCCATTGCAGGCTTCAAGCTGGGCGCGGTCATCGGTTCGCTGATCGCGGGCGTGGTCATCGGGCAGATCGGCATTCCGGTCGCGGCGGAACTGAAGTCCATCTTCTTTCTGCTGTTCCTCTTCTCGATCGGCTACAAGACCGGGCCGCAGTTCTTCAACGGCCTCAAGTCGAGCGGCCTGCCGCAGGCGGGGCTCACGGTTCTGCTGTGCGGCACCGTGCTGGCCGTGGCATGGGCGGTGTCGCGTGCGTTCGGATTCGATCCCGGCACGGCCGGCGGCCTGGTGGCCGGTGCGATGACCGAATCGGCCACGGTGGGCACCGCGGGCGACGCGATCATGCGGTCGGCCGTCGACGACGCGACCAAGCAAGCCTGGTCCACCAACGTGACGGTGGCGTTTGCCGTCACCTATCTGGTCGGGCTGGTGGCGGTCGTCACGTTTCTGTCACGCGTCGCGCCGGCGCTCATGCGGGTGGATCTCGCGGCGGAGTGCCGGCGTCTCGAGGACGAGATGGGGCTCGAGCGCGAGGAGGCTGGCGTGGTCTCCGCTTATTACGAAGTGATCATGCGGGCCTACGAGGTGCCGGCGGATTTCGGCGAGCGGACGGTCGGACAACTGGAGGCAGGGTTTCCGGAGCAGCGCGTCTTCGTGGAGCGTGTGCGGCAACGCGGTCACATCGCGGATGCCCAGGCCACGTTGCGGCTGCGCCCCGGCGATCACCTGGTGCTGTCGGGCCGTCACGAAGCCCTGGTGGGCGAGGGCAATCCGCTGCATCGGCACGAGGTCGAGGATCGCGAATTGCTCGATGTGCCGATGCTGGTGGTGGACGTCGTGCTGACCGATCGCAAGGTCGCGGGGCGCAACCTGGGCGATGTGGCGCGCGACGCAGCGGCACGTGGCGTTTTCCTGCGCAGGATCACGCGCGCCGGACAGGAGTTGCCGATTGCCCCGCGAACCGTGGTGAATCGCGGCGACGTCGTTTCGCTGTCCGGGGCCCGGCGCCACGTGGAGCCGCTCGCCGCCGCGATCGGCTGGATCGTGCGTCCGACTGCGCAGACCGACATGATCCCGGTCGCGCTCGCCATCGTGATCGGCGGGCTGATCGGCCTGCCGGCGCTCAGCATCGGCCCGTTGCAGCTGGAGCTGAGTCTAGCCGTGGGTGTCCTGCTGGGCGGGCTGGTACTGGGCTGGCTGAGTTCGGTCGAACGCCGCTTCGGACAGATCCCGGAACCCGCACTCTGGCTGTTCGATTCCCTCGGGCTGACGGCCTTCATCGCCGCGGTCGGACTGAGTGCCGGTCCGGCTTTCGTGGCAGGGCTGCAGCAGTCCGGTCTGGCGCTGGTGGTCGCGGGCCTCGTCGTGGCGCTGGTTCCCCATCTCGTGACCGTGCTCTTCGGCCGCTACGTGCTGCGCATGCATCCCGGCATCCTGCTGGGAGTCTGCTGTGGCGCGGGGACCACGGGGCCGTCGCTCGCAGCCGTGCAGGAAGTGGCGAGGAGCAAGATCCCGACGCTGGGCTACGGAGTGAGCTATGCGGTGGGCAACGTGCTGCTGGCGCTTTGGGGGGCGGTGATCGTGCTCCTCACCGCGCCTCCATCCTGACCGGATCCCGCCCGAACGCGCGGTCGTTTGCACCAAAGTGCAATCGACCAGCAGTACGATCTCCGTGCAATATCGGTCCGATCGCAATTCGTCGATCAACGGGTGCCTGCGTGCGGACCGATCTTCCCGGCAGCGCCTTCGGCGGGTACTCGAGGCAGTCGGTCCAAGGAGACACCGGTGTCTGAAGCCAGCGCGTCCAACACTCTCGTTCTGTCGGACTTCTTCGCCGCGTCGGAGCGCCGCACCGACACGTGGGCAAAGCTGGACGTGGCGGCGCGCGCCTGGGCCGCGGCAGCACAGCGCGGCCAGCCGACCGAAGCGCTGGCCGCGGAGGCGGTCGCGCTGGTGGCCGAACTCGGGCCGCTCGAGGCCTTCTTCGCCTATCCCGGTCTGCGGCTCATGGAACTGCTGCGCGAACGCATGGCCGCAGCCGACGCGGCGCTCGTCGCCCGGCTCGCGCGCGAGATCGCGGCGGCGCTGGTGTCCGGCGCCTATCGCCACGACGCAGCGGCCTGGGACCCGGAAGTGGAGGCCGAGATCTCCACCATGGATTTCATCCCCGCGCCACTGGCGGCGGGACCGAAGCACCGGCCCTATTTCGAGGTGCTGAGCGTCACGCCCACCGATCCGGTGCGCTGGGAGCGCGCGCGCGCCGACATGCGCAAGCTGCGCCGCGCCGAGGATCCGTTCGTCTACGAACTGGTGCAGGCCGGATCGTTCGAGGATGCGCTGCTCGCCGTGCTCTTCAACGGCAACCTGCAGGCGGTGGTGCTGCTGGACGGCTTCGGTTTCCGCTCGGTGCACGATCTCTCGCACGTGCGCGACTATCTCAAGGAGGCGCTCGGCTTCGACCCCGACGGCATTTCATTGCGCGATTACGGGCCGGCGCTGGCGAGGCTCATCCATCGTCTGCGCCCCGAACTCGACGTCTATCTGCTGTCGGAGCGCGAGATCGAATCGATGGCGGGGCGCGCCGACGGCGGCGACATCCGCCGCTTCTTCCACGGCGCCGAAGAGCTGATGGAGCTGCATCTCGCCGTGCTGGAAGGTGTGACCGAGCGCTATCGCACCCCCTATTTCGACAATCTCAAGCACTACGCGCAGCGGCCCATCGGCACGTTCCACGCGCTGCCCATCGCGCGCGGCAAGTCGGTGTTCAAGTCGAACTGGATCCGCGATCTCGGCGAGTTCTACGGCGCCAACCTGTTCCTCGCCGAGTCCTCCGCCACGACCGGCGGTCTGGACAGCCTGCTGGAGCCCACCGGCAACATCAAATGGGCCCAGGAAGCGGCGGCGCGGGCGTTCGGCGGCGACCATGCATTCTTCGTCACCAACGGCACGTCCACCTCGAACAAGATCGTGCACTCGGCGCTGGTGCGGCCGGGCGACATCGTGCTGATCGACCGCGACTGCCACAAGTCGCACCACTACGGCCTGGTCATCGCCGGCGGGCAGCCGTACTACATCGACGCCTATCCGCTGGCGCAGTACTCCATGTACGGCAGCGTGCCGATCCGCCCGATCAAGGCGGCGCTGCTCAAGTTGAAGGCCGAGGGCAAGCTCGCCAAGGTGCGCATGCTGGTGCTGACCAACTGCACGTTCGACGGCCACGTCGCGAACGTGAAGCGCACCATGGAAGAGTGCCTCGCCATCAAGCCCGACCTGATCTTCCTATGGGACGAGGCCTGGTACGGCTACGCGCGCTTCACGCCGTTCCTGCGCCGGCGCACCGGGTTGGGCGGTGCCGCATTGCTGCGGGAGCAGCTGCAGGACCCCGGATACCGCAAGCGCTACGAGCAGTTCAAGGCGCAGGCCGGCGATCTCGATCCGGCCAATGCCAAGCTGCTCGACATGCACCTGCTGCCCGACCCCGATCGCGCGCGGGTCCGGGTATACGAGACCGATTCGGTGCACAAATCCATGTCGAGCCTGCGGCAGGGTTCCATCGTGGTGGTGAAGGACCAGGACTTCGCCGACGTCGAGGAGGCGTTCCACGAGGCCTACTTCACCCACACCTCCACGTCGCCCAATCTGCAGATCATCGCGACGCTCGACGTGGCGCGACGCCAGATGGAGCTGGAGGGTTACGAGCTGGTGGGCCGGATGATGCAGCTCGCCCTCACCCTGCGGCGCGAGATCAACGGCCACCCGCTCATCTCAAAGTACTTCCGCGCGGCTACACCCGCCGAGATGATCCCGGAGCAGTACCGCGCTTCCGGCTTCGACGACTTTGGGTCGCCCAAGGGCACCTGGGCACACTGGCTGCGGGCACTCGACCAGGACGAGTTCTTCCTCGACCCGACGCGCATCACGCTGCTGTGCGGCAACGCCGGCTACGACGGCAGCGAGTTCAAGGCGCTGCTCGCCGAAGAGCACGACATCCAGATCAACAAGACCTCGCGCAACAGCGTGCTGGTGCAGATCAACATCAACAACACGCGCAGCGACCTGGCCCACATCATCAAGGCGCTGGCCGACATGGCGCGTGCCATCGAGAAGCGCCTGGCCGACGGCGGCGCTGGCGCGCGCGCGGCCTTCGCCGAACGCGTGAAGTCGCTGGTGCAGGACGTGCCGGACCTGCCGGACTTCAGCCGTTTCCACGATGCCTTTCGGGACGACCCGAAGGGCACCACGGCCGAGGGTCACATGCGCCGCGCCTATTACATGGCCTACGACGCCGCGAACTGCGAACACGTGAAGCTGTACGGCAGTCAGATCGACGACCGCCTGAAGAACGGTCCCGAGCTGGTGTCAGCCAACTTCGTCATCCCGTATCCGCCGGGTTTCCCGATCATGGTGCCCGGGCAGGTGATCGGCCCCGAGATCATCGAGTTCATGCGCAAGCTGGACGTGAAGGAGATCCACGGCTACCAGGCCGCGTTGGGTCTCAAGCTGCTGAAGCCGTCGGCGCTGAGCGCCGTTCGCGCCGGCAACGTGGATCGCTGAGTCCACATCGATCGAGGGGAGCGATGCCATGATCCACTGGTTGTTCGAGACGCTGCGCCAGTACCCCGAGATCGCCATCTTCCTCACGCTCGCCATCGGGTTCTGGGTCGGGCAACTGCGCATCGGGAAGTTCACCCTTGGCGTGGTGACGGCAACGCTGCTCGCCGGCGTGCTGGTGGGGCAGCTCCACATCACCATCTCGCCCCACGTAAAGTCGGTGTTCTTCCTGATGTTCCTGTTCGCCGTGGGCTACGGCGTCGGCCCGCAGTTCTTCCGCGGGTTGAAGAGCGGCGGGGTGCAGCAGGTCACCTTCGCGGCACTGCTGTGCGTGCTCTGCCTGCTCTCCGCGTTCGGCGTGGCGAAGTTCATGGGCTACGACGTGGGCAGCGCGGCCGGCCTGCTCTCCGGTGCCTGCACCATCTCGGCCGTGCTGGGCGTGGCCTCCGACACCATCAACCAGCTTGGCGTCCCGGACGAGCAGAAAAAGGCGTGGATCGATGCCATGCCGGTCGCCTATGCGGTGTCGTACCTGTTCGGGACCGCCGGGTCGGCCTGGATTCTCGCCACACTCGGACCGAAGCTGCTGCGCGTCGACCTGCCTGCCGAGTGCAAGAAGCTCGAGGCGAGCATGGGGGCGAGCGAGACCGAGCCGGGGATGATCTCGGTCTACCAGCGCTTCCTGGTGCGGGCGTATCGCCTGGTCGATGGCCCTTTCATCGGCAAGACGGTGGAGGATTTCGAGCGGGCGCACGCCGACCAGCGCCTGTTCATCCTGCGGGTGCAGGAAGGCAACGAAGCGCGCGATGCCACGGCCGATACCCGACTGGGCCAGGGCACGATCATCGCCGTGGCGGGGCCGCGCATACCGATCCTTGACCTCGCGAAGACCATCGGCGAGGAGGTCGACGCGCAGGAGGCGCTCGACATCACCGCCGAGATCCTCGATGTGGTCGTGACCAACAAGACCATCGCGGGCCGCACGCTGCGCGAGCTGGCGGAGGCTGGCGAGCGGCGCGAGTTCCGCGGCGTCTATTTGCGCAAGCTGATCCGGAGCGGCCGCGAGATGCCGTTCGTGCCCGGGACCAAGGTGGAGCGTGGCGACGTGCTGCAGCTCGCCGGTCCGCGCTCGGCGATCGAACGCGCGGCCAAGGCCATCGGCTACGCCGATCGCGTGACTGAGAAGACCGACATGCTGTTCATGGGGCTCGGTATCGTCGCCGGCGCACTGGTGGGCGCTTTGACGTTCCGGATCGGCGACGTGCCCTTGAGCCTCAGCACCAGCGGCGGTGCGCTGATCGCCGGGCTCGTGTGCGGCTGGCTGCGGTCGGTCAATGCCACGTTCGGACGCATCCCCGGCCCGGCGCTGTGGGTGTTCAACAACGTGGGCCTCAACACCTTCATCGCCGTGGTGGGCATCGGAGCGGGGCCGGGGTTCGTCGCGGGCCTGCAGGCGAACGGGGTCGGCCTGTTCCTCTCGGGCATCGCGGTCACGACCATCCCCTTCGTCGTGATGCTCTACGTCGGCAAGTACGTCTTCAAGATGCACCCCGCGATCCTGCTCGGTGCCTGCGCCGGCGCCCGCACCACGACGGCGGCACTCGGTGCCATCGAGGAGGCCGCGAAGAGCAAGGTTCCCGCCCTCGGCTATACCGTCACCTACGCCGTGGGCAACACGCTGCTCATCATCTGGGGCGTGGTGATCGTGCTGATGATGACTTGAGACAAGGAGGTATCCATGGCTCAGCGCACTCGTAAGCAGCAGCTGCACCTCTCCAAGATGCGGGAGCTGGAGAAGCTGAGTCCCTTCGAGCTGAAGGACAAGCTGATCCAGCTGGCAGCCGAGCAGACCCGCGGCAGCACGCGCCAGATGCTGAACGCAGGGCGAGGCAATCCGAACTGGATCGCCACCACGCCACGCGAGGCCTTCTTCACGCTGGGGCAGTTCGGCATCGAGGAGTCGCGACGGGTCTGGAAGGAGCCGGATCTGGGCGGCATGCCGCAGAAGAAGGGAATCGCCCGGCGCTTCCGCGCTTTCCTCGATCGCAACCGCAAGGCTCCGGGTGCGGACCTGCTGCGCGCGAGCCTCGACTACGGGGTGAGAAAGCTCAAGTTCAGTGCCGACGACTTCGTGCACGAACTGACCGACGGCATCATCGGCGACAACTATCCGGTACCCGACCGGATGCTCGTGCATTGCGAGCAGATCGCCCACGAGTACCTGGTGCAGGAGATGTGCGACCGGCGTCCGCCGCGCGGCCGCTACGACATCTTCGCAGTCGAAGGCGGTACGGCGGCCATGTGCTACATCTTCGACTCGCTGGTGCAGAACCACCTGTTGAAGCCCGGCGACACCATCGCGCTCGGCACACCCGTGTTCACGCCCTATCTGGAACTGCCGCACCTGGACCGCTACCGGTTCAAGGTGGTGCACGTGGAGGCGTCCGAGTTCGGCGCCAAGGGTTACCACAACTGGCAGTACCCCGACAGCGAGATCGACAAGCTGGCCGATCCGAAGATCAAGGCGTTCTTCGTGGTCAACCCGAGCAACCCGCCGTCGGTTTCGATGCGGGCGGCGAGCATGAAGAGGCTCGTGCGGCTGGTGAAGACCAAGCGACCCGACCTGATGGTGCTGACCGACGACGTCTATGGCACCTTCGTGAACGGCTTCCGGTCGCTCATGGCGGAACTGCCGTACAACACCATCGGCGTGTACTCCTACTCCAAGTATTTCGGCTGCACCGGGTGGCGCCTCGGCGTGGTCGCGATCCACCAGAAGAACGTGTACGACGAGCTGCTGGGCAAACTGCCCGCCGCGAAGCAACGCGCACTCAACCAGCGGTACGGCAGCATCACGCTGCAGCCGGAGAAGCTGCGCTTCATCGACCGGATGGTCGCCGACAGCCGGCAGGTGGCGCTCAACCACACGGCCGGCCTGTCGCTGCCGCAGCAGGTGCAGATGGCGCTCTTCTCCCTGTTCGCGTTGCTCGACACCGAGGACCGCTACAAGCAGCTCACCCGAAGCATCGTGCACCGGCGGCTGCGCAAGCTTGCCGCCGGCTTCGGCATCGACTGGTTCGACGATCCTGCACGCGCGGAGTACTACGCCACGGTGGATCTCTACAACTGGGCGAAGCGCGAATACGGACCGGGTTTCGTGAAGTTCGCATCCGCCTATCACCCGTTCGACGTGCTGTTCGCGCTCGCCGAGCGGTACGGGACGGTGCTGCTGAACGGCAGCGGGTTCGCCGGACCGACGTGGTCCGTGCGGGTCTCGCTCGCCAACCTCGACGACAGCGCCTACCAGAAGATCGGCGATCAACTGCGCTCCCTTCTCGACGAGGCGGTGGCGCGCTGGAAGGCCTCGAAGGACAAGGCGGAGCGGGCCCGGGCCTGACGGCCGGGCGCGTTCCATCAACGGGAGGGATCAATCATGAAGATCGTGAGTCTGTGTGCGGCGGCGGTGTTCGCGCTGGTGCTCGGTTCATCGGCGTGGGCGGCGAAGGCGAGGATCGTGATCCTGGCCACCGGCGGCACCATCGCCGGGGCCCAGGCGGAGGGGCAGGATGCCGGCTACAAGTCCGGCAGCTTCAAGGTGGAGGACCTCATCAAGGCGGTCCCGAACCTGGACAAGCTGGCCGACATCACCGGCGAGCAGGTGGTGAACATCGGCAGCCAGGACATGAACGACCAGGTCTGGTTGAAGCTCGCCAAGCGCGTGAACGAGGTGCTGACGAAGTCCGACGTGGATGCGGTCGTGATCACCCACGGCACCGACACCATGGAAGAGACCGGCTACTTCCTGAGCCTCGTGGTGAAGAGCGACAAGCCGGTGGTGATGGTCGGGTCCATGCGACCGGCCACGGGCACCAGCGCCGACGGTCCGGCGAACATCTACAACGCGGTGTCGGTGGCGGCGCATCCGGGTGCGAAGGGGCGCGGCGTCATGGTGCTGCTGAACGACGAGATCCACCACGCGCGCGAGGCGACCAAGACCAACACCACCCAGCTCGACACGTTCAAGTCGCCCAACCGCGGCAAGGCCGGCATGACCAACGCGGGCCGGGTGTATTTCTACGATGCGCTGGCGACGAAGCACACCAAGGCCAGCGTGTTCTCGGTGGAGGGATTGAGCGAACTGCCGCGCGTGGACATCTTCTACGCGTACGCCAACGTGGGGCGGGACTACATCGATGCGTGCGTGAAACTGGGCTGCAAGGGCATCGTGCTTGCCGGCGTGGGCGACGGCAACGCCACCGAGACGGCCGTGGCGGGATTGCGCGACGCGGTCAAGAAGGGTGTCGCGGTGGTCCGGTCTTCGCGCACCAACAGCGGCATCACCGACCGCAACGTCGAACTGAACGACGACGAGCTCGGCACTCTCGCCTCGATGGAGCTCAATCCGCAGAAGGCGCGCGTGCTGCTGATGCTGGGACTCACCAAGACGAAGGATGCGGCCGCGCTGCAGAAGTTCTTCTACGAATACTGACGGGCGGTGCCGCCCGATGCATCGATGGAACCTCAGGAGAGCAACGCAATGAAAACCGAACCAAGATTCCTGCGACAAGGCCTGGTGCTGATGGCCTGGCTGCTGTTCGTGGCCGTGCCGGTGCAGTCGCAGGCCCGCGACAACCCGCCGACCTCGGCGGAACTCAAGGCGGTCGTGCAGGAGGCCTACGACAAGTTCAAGGACGTGAAGGACGGCGCCAACGCCAACTACATCCCGGAACTCGACAAGGTGCCCTCCGACCTGTTCGGTGTGGCGATCGTCACAGCCAAGGGAGAGGTCTTCGTGGCCGGCGACGTCGACTATGCCTTCTCGATCCAGTCGGTCTCCAAGCCCTTCACCGCGGCACTGGTGATGCAGCAGCAGGGGGCCGACGCGATCGCCGAGAAGATCGGCGTGGAGCCCACCGGCCTCAAGTTCAACGCGATCATCGCGACCCAGCTGATCCCGCAGGTGTCGGTGAACCCGCTCGTGAACTCCGGCGCCATTGCCTCCGTGAGCATGGTGCAGGCCGATTCGGCCGAAGCGCGCTTCAACACCATCCTCGACTGGTTCAACCGCCTGTCCGCCGCGAAGCTCTCGGTGATCGAGGACGTGTACAAGTCCGAAGCCGCCACCAACCAGCGCAACCGCGCCCATGCCTACATCCTGGCGGCATCCGACCGCATCTATTCGGACCCGATGGAGGCCACCGACGTCTATACGCGGCAGTGCTCCATCGGCGTCACCGCGAAGCAGCTCGCCGTGATGGGTGCCACGCTGGCCAACGGCGGCACCAACCCCGTGAGCAAGCAGAAGGTCCTGGATCCGAAGTACGTACCCAAGGTGCTGTCCATCATGCTGACCGCAGGCTTCTACAACGAGTCGGGCATCTGGTCCTACACCGCAGGGCTGCCGGCCAAGACCGGGGTCGGCGGCGGCATCGTGGCCGTCGTGCCGGGCCGGATGGCGATCGTCGGTTTCTCCCCGCGGGTCAACGATGCGGGCAACAGCATCCGCGCGATGAAGGCGATCGAGTTCATCAGCGACAAGTTGGCCTTGAGCATCTTCGGCAGCGGCAAGTAGTCGTCATCGCGAAGAGAGGAGAACGACGATGAGAACAGTCATGAGAGTCGCCGCGCTCGTCCTGGCGCTGATGTCGGTACCGGCGTTCGCGCAGTTCGTCATTTCCAGCAAGGACCCGAACGGCGGCACGCTCGAGATCTACGGCTTCGTGCAGGCCGACTTCATCCAGGACTTCAACCGCGTCGATCCGAACTGGAACGCGACCTTGCGGCCGTCGAAGATTCCGGTGGTCTGTCCCGGCGACGCCGGTTGCGGCAAGGACGGCGAGACCATCTTCTCGGTCCGCCAGACCCGCCTCGGCTTTCTCGGGAAGATGCCGAGCGAGTACGGCGACATCACCGGCAAGCTCGAGGCCGACCTGTTCGGGGTCGGTGCCGACGCCGGCCAGACCACGCTGCGGCTGCGCCACGCGTACGGCGAGATCGGCCAGTTCCTCGCCGGCCAGACCAACAGCCTGTTCATGGATGGCGACGTCTTTCCCAACACCATCGACTACTGGGGTCCGGTGGGCATGGTGTTCTACCGCAACATCCAGGCGCGTTGGACACCCATCAAGCAGGACGGGATGAAGATAGCGTTCGCCCTGGAAGCACCTGGCTCGGCGATCGACACAGGCGTCATTCGCGTCGATCCGTCGCTGCGCGGGCGCAACAAGTACCCGGACTTCACCGCGCAGTACCGCCAGGACATGGCCTGGGGCCACTACCAGGTGGCGGGGATTCTGCGGCAGATCGGCTACGAGACGCCGGCCAACCCCAACAACGATCCGTCCGGTACCAAGACCGGCTACGGCCTCAACCTGAGCGGCACCTACAAGCTCCAGGGCGAGAACAAGATCCTGGCGCAGCTGGTCATGGGCAAGGGCATCGCGAACTACATGAACGACGGCGGCGTCGACCTGGCGCCGAACGCCGTGGTGAACCCGCAGGCCGAAGCCGTGCCGCTGGTGGGTTGGCTGCTGTACTACGACCACTGGTGGCACGAGAAGCTGAGCAGCTCGGTGGGTTACAGCCAGCACCGGCAGGACAACACCGGCGGGCAGGCCAACACGGCGTTCAAGACCGGCAGCTACTTCTCGGTCAATCTGCTGTGGTATCCGGTGAAGAAGGTGCTGCTGGGCGGCGAACTGCTGTGGGGCGAGCGCAAGAACAACGACGGCCAGAAAGGTGACGACACGCGCTTCCAGTTCTCGGCCAAGTACACGTTCTGAGCCCTGTTTCTATCCTTGCTTCCGGGGGGACATCGGGTCAACGACATCAACCCTCTGGAGGAGCGACCATGAATCGACGAGACTTCCTGACGATGGGCGCCGTGTCGGCCACGCTGGCCGCATGCAGCTCGGCGCCGCAACAGATGGCGAACAGCGTCACCAGTGCCGTCACCGGGACCAGCGATGCGCTGCTCGCGGCGATGAGCCATCAGATCGGTGTGAGCGAGACTCAGGCGGCGGGCGGCATCGGCTCGATCATGAGCCTGGCGAAGTCGAGGTTGCCTGAGGAGAGCTTCGCCAAGCTCAGCAAGGGTCTGCCGAACGTCGACAAGTACATGAAGACCGTCCAGGACGTGCTCGGGCCGAATGCCAAGGTCACCGATCTCGCGAGCCTCAAGTCCGCCTTCAGCCGCTTCGGCATGGGGCCCGAGATGATCGCCAAGTTCAAACCGTTCGTGATGGATGCGCTCACCAAGGCCGGCGGCGATCCGTTGATGCAGCTGCTGGGAGGCGTGCTCTAAAGGCCCTGCGCTACTTCGCGGGCACGGTGATGATCGGGCCACCGGTGTTGCCCTGGCCTTCGGCGAGACCGTAGAGCAGCAGCAGGAAGCCGAACAGGCGCTTCGAGCGCACGTCGGAATCGGCGATCGAGAACCACCAGCCCCGATGTCGGATCGCTACCGCAGCGTCTGCCGGGCGGTCGCGGGTCGCGTGCACGTTGATCGGCGGCTGTCCGAACCGCTCCGCCGGCAGATCGGGGTTGGCGAGACCCTTTTCCATGGTGGTCGCGAGCACGCGCCGCGACTTCACGTCCTCCTCCGGGACCGAGATCTGCGAGGCGACGTCGCCGAAAACCTCGAACAGCGAGCGCGTCAGCACCGCGAACTCGCGCGGGTTCTGCGGTATCGCGGCATAGCGCAGCGTGTAGCGCGGTGCCGTCGGATCGAGCCCGAGCGTCTTCACGACGAGCTGCAGTTCGTCCTGGTAGTCCTCGGAACTGTATGGGATGTCGAAATACAGGACCGTGTCCTTCTCCGACTCGCCGGCTTCCAGATAGAGCTGCACCTTGTTCGATACCTGGATGCGATGCAGGGCGTTCAGCAGCGGATAGAACTCCTTGTCCGCCTCGAGCCGTCGCGTGCCCACCTGCGAGCTGTTGTACACGCCGTTGATCGCGCGCACCGTGAGCCGCAGCACGTAGTCGATCTGGTAGCCAGCCTGGATGAACGTGAACACCAGCCGTGGCGGGATCGGCGCCAGGATGCTGCGCGCGAAGGCATCGCCCTGGATCGGTGTGTAGGTGATGGTGGGTCGGTCGCCGTAGCGCACCGTGCCGCCGAGGAAATTGCGCGTGAAGCCTTGCTCGTTGCCGCCGGCCACGCCCACCTCGCCCTCGATCGAGTAGGAGTTGATGACCGAGGCCACGTCGAGAAACACCGGCGCATCGCCGTAGCGCAGCTTCACCAGGTTCGAGAGCATCTGCTCCTGCATCGACCGGCCGAGCGCATCCTGGTAGTCGAAGCGGTCACGGCTGATGGTGCGGGGCCCGAGCGTCGTGCACCCGGAGGTGGCGGCGACGAGGATGAGGACGGCGAGGGCGAGCAGGGATCTCATCGGGGAAACGGGCTCGGAGCAACCGGCGGATTATAGGGGGCGTAACGCGGCGTCCGTTGCCGCGAGCCGGAGCAGGGCTTCGCGCCGCTTCCCGATGGTGGGCAGCGGACGCGACGGCCGCCATTGATTCGCCGCGAGATCGGCCCAGCTCTCGTCCAGCACGAGCGAATCGTCGTAGCGGACTTCGCCTTCCTGCTGCTCGAAGACGTAGGCCGGGCTCACGACATAGAGCAACTCGCAGGGTGCGGCCGACTCGTTGACGAGTTGGACGAAGGCACCGGCCTCGGTCAAAACCGCCTCGTCCGCTTGTGCAGCCAACAGGTAAGGCTCGCGATCGCCGGCGGCCTTCATCCGCACCGTGAGCGTGCCGCGACGGACGAACGTGACCTGCGTGACGAACGGCATCACGTGAATCTTCGATCGGGCATGCGGCGGGATGGTGCCGGCCGCGAGGCTGAACCCGTCAAGCAGATCGAAGGGCAATCCGCTGGTGTTGTCGCGCGCGTTGAGGAACGGCGCGACCAGGGTGCCGTCGGGAACGACGTGGGGCGGCATGATCCGGAAGACGCGGTTCATCGGCAGCGCTTTGCGTCGGGCTCGAAGAGCGCGGCCCAGGCATCTGCGTTGCCGCTGTGGAGCGTCTCGAAGGCCGCCTTGACGATCGGGTTGGTCAGGGTTTTGGTGACGGAGGTTCGGGGCATGGTCTGTGTCGGCGCCGCGGCGCATGGTAGACCGTATCACCGAGGGCCTGGCGCTTCAACGAGGCACCGCATGCCCCCACCCTAACTCTCCCCCACGCTGCGCGTGGGGGAGGGGATGCACTGCGACAGGCGTGTGCGGAGGGAGGAGAAGCACCCACATGCACTCCTTCCGCCGCCAACGGCGGGGGAAGGTTGGGATGGGGGAAAGCGGTGGAGGCAACGCGCTCGAGCCGCCTCCGGCGATAATGGCGCCGATGATCCCTTCCGTTCCGCAATCCGTCCGCACGGCGGCGCGCCACACGGGCCGCGTCGCGCGCAAGACCGCCGTCTGGACCCTGATCGGGGTGGGCGGGCTCATCCTGCTGCTGGTGCTGGCACTGCTCTACGTGGCGTTCGTGGGCGTGACCGTAAGCGCGGCGCCCTGGCGCGATGCCATCGCAAAGGCCGCGAGCGACAACCTGCGCCGGCCCGTGGTGCTGGAGGGGCCGCTCCTGATGACCGTTTCGCTGCGACCGGCTCTTCGCATCGGCGGCGTGCGCATCGACAACCCGCCGGGCTTCGCAACGCCGGCGTTCGCGACGCTGGGTGACGCGCGCGCCGAGGTGGATCTGAAACCCTGGTTGCAGGGGCGCCTGCGCATCGAGAACCTCGAGGCCTCGAACGTGAAGGTGTCGCTGGAACGGTTGCGCGACGGTGCGGCCAACTGGACGTTCGATCTCTCGGGCGATCAGGCGGTGCCCGAGGAGAAAGCCGAGCCCGGGAAGCCGTTCCATCCGCCCGACGTGTCGCTCGAAGTGCGGCGGCTCGCGCTGCGCAACATCGACGTGGAATACCGCAATGGCTTCTCCACCCAGGTACGCAGCTTCACGCTCGACACGCTCGACGGGTCCATCGAGCGCGGCAAGCCGATCCAGGTCACCATGAAGGGAAAGGTCGACAAGTCCTTCCCCTACCAGGCCACGGTCGAGGGCGGGCCGCTCGACCAGTTGATCCGCTCGCCCGAGCCATGGCCGTTCAGCGTCGCGTTCGAGTTCCTCGGCACCCGGCTCAACATCAACGGTTCGCGTGATCCGCGGACCGGGACGACCGAACTGCTGTTCGGTCTCGGCACGGACAACCTGCGCGAGTTCGAACGCTTCCTGCAGACGCCGCTGCCCAAGGTCGGCACCACGGCGCTGGCGGGCAAGGCGCGCGAGAAAGGCGGCATCTACACCGTCACCGGTCTCGTCGTGAGCTATGGAACGTCGGTGCTGTCGGGGGACATCGAAGTGGCGCTGGTGGGTGAGCGGCCGCGGGTGACCGGTGCGCTCCATGCCGACAGCATCGACCTGCGCCCGTTCCTCGAGTTCGATCAGCCGTCGGACGAACCTGAGAAGCCGATCTCCTTCGCCGATCTGGAGAAGCAGACCCTCGACCTGCGCGCGCTGGTCGGCATCGACGCGGATTTCGAACTGAAGGTGGGCCGCTGGATCGGGTTGCCCGGCAACATCCGCGATTCGATGCTCGCGGTACGCATCGCCGGCGGCAAGCTGGCAGCACCGGTCGCGGCGACCGTCGCCGACGTGCCGTTGCAGGGCGAGATCGATCTGGATGGCGCGGCGGACGTCCCGGCCTTCGCGATTGCCCTCGGGACCAAGAGTTCGCCGCTCGGTGGTCTCGCGGAGTTTCTTGCCGGCGTGCGTGGCGTGCAGGGGCGCGTGGGGCGCTTCGATCTCGGTCTTGCCGGCCGCGGTGCCACACTGGGCGAACTGGTGCGCGGACTCGAGGCCAAGTTCCACATCGAGAACGGCCAACTCTCCTACGGCAACGTGGAGGGCGGCCGGCCGGTGGAGTTCACGCTCGATCGGTTCGACATCCGCTTGCCGCACAAGCAGGGCATGACCGGCGACATCCGCGGCACGCTGATCGGCGAGCGCTTCGCCGCGCGGTTGAAGGGTGGTGATCTGCCTTCGATCCTGCGTGAGCTGCGCTCGCCGGTGGAGATCCAGCTGGAAGGCTCCGGCGCGAAGCTCACCGCCAAGGGCGTGCTCGCCCGCCCCGGCACGGAGAGCGGCACCGACATCGCGTTCCGGTTCGAGGCACCGCGCGCCGGCGATCTGTCGCGCTGGATCGGTGCCGCGCCCGATTCGAAGCTGCCGGTGTCCATCGCCGGCAAGGCGCAGATGCAGAGCGATGAATGGCATCTCGACGGTCTCAGGCTTAAGCTCGGCCGCAGCGACATCAACATCGACGCGCATCGCACCGGCATCGGCAGCGCGAAACCCATGATCCTCGCCGCCGTGCGCAGCGAGTTGCTCGACACGGTGGAACTCGCGCAGTTCACGCCGCCACCGAAGCCTGCCGCCGAGAAGCCGAAGGCAGCCAAGACCTCCATCGACATCCCGATCCTGCCCGGCGGTATCGATCTCGCGGAGGCCGACATCGGCATCGGGTTCGCCCGGGTGATTCTCGAGCGCGGCGAACTGACCGACGTCGGGTTCGCGATGCGCCTGCGCGACGGTCGCATGGAATCCTCGCCGTTCGGTGCGACGCTGGTGGGCACGCCCTTCACCGGCAGCATCGCGCTCGATCTGCGCGGCGACATGCCCGAGGCAAAGCTCGCCATGGCGGCCGGCAAGGTGGACGTCGGCGATCTGCTGAAGCGCCTCAAGGTGGCCGAGGACATCGAGGTCAAGGTGGACAGCCTCGAAGTGGCCCTGGTCGGTCGCGGCAGCCGGTTGATGGAGATGCTGGAGCGGTCGCAGTTCGAGGCGAAGCTGACCGGCGGGCAGTACATCCTGCGGGATCCGACGAAGAAGGTGCTCGCGACCATCGGCCTGAAGCAGGTCGTGGCGGCCGCGCCGCCCGGCAAGCCGATCGCGCTCACCGTGGACGGGGCGCTCGACGACGTGCCGGTTGCGATCAAGCTCACCAGCGGTGCGTTGCCGGACTTCGTGCGCAACACGAGCTTCGTGCCCTTCAAGCTGGAGGCGGAGACCTCGGGTACGCGACTCGATCTCGTGGGCAAGGTGGCGCTGCCGATCCGGCAGGGTGCTGCGGAACTCGACATCCGGCTCGCGGGCGGCAAGCTGAACTCGCTCAACAAGCTTGCCCGCGCCGATCTGCCGCCCTGGGGGCCGTGGTCCATCGCGGGGCCCTTCCGGCTGACGCCGACGGCGTACGACGTGCCGAACCTCGAGATGCGCGTGGGCAGCAGCAGCCTGAACGGGCAGGGCCGGTTCGATCTGGGCGGCAAGCGGCCGCGTCTGGACATCCGTGTGAGCGCCCCCCGCATCCAGCTCGACGATTTCAAGCTCGAAGGCTGGTCCGCGGTCGACAAGCCGAAGCAGAAGGAGGAAGAGAGGTCGGCGAGCGTCGAGGACATGCGCGCGCAGGCGAAGCAGGCTGCGGCGGACACGCAGAAGCTGCTGTCGCCCGAGACGCTGCATCGCCTCGATGCGCTGATCGACGTCGAAGTGCAGCAGGTGCTGTCCGGCGCCGACAAGCTGGGCAGCGGCAAACTGCGTGCGGCGCTGACCGACGGCCGGCTCGCGTTCGATCCGATCGAAGTGGAAGTGCCCGGCGGTTCGGCCAGGCTGTCGTTCGCCTACGAGCCGAGCGCGCGCGACGTGCTGGTGGAAACGAGCATGCGGGTGGTGCGTTTCGACTACGGCGTGCTGGCCCGACGCATCAAGCCCGATACCGACATCGGCGGGCTGTTCAGCCTGAACCTCGACATGACTTCGCGTGCACCGACGCTGGATGCCGTGATGGCGCATGCCGACGGTCGCGTCGACCTCGCCGTGTGGCCGATCAAGATGAAGTCCGGCATCTTCGATCTGTGGGCCGTGAACGTGTTCGTGGCACTGCTGCCGGCGGTGGATCCGGGTTCGGAGTCGCTGGTCAACTGCGCAATCGCCCGCTTCGACCTGAAGGGCGGCAAGTTGAAGCAGGATGCGATTCTGATCGATACCAGCCGCATGCGGGTGGCCGGCGCCGGTAACGTCGATTTCGACACCGAAAAGCTCGCCTTCAAGATGCAGCCGCGCGCGAAGAAATCGCAGTTCTTCAGCCTGGCCACGCCCGTGGGCGTGACCGGAACGCTGACCGACTTCAAGGTGGCGGTCGCGACCGAAGACATCCTCGGCACGTTCGTGCGCTTCTTCGGTTCGGTCATCACCGTACCGCTGGAATCGCTGCGCGGTGGCGCACCGCCGCGTGACGGAGCGGACATCTGCACCGATCCGATGCGGGTCGTCATAAGCAAGAAATAGTGCGCCCCGTGAAGAACCTGCCGCCGCCCGCGCCGATCCCGTCCGTGCCCCTGTGGCTCGGTGCCGGGGGGCTCATTCCGTTCGTGATCCTCACGGGCGCCGTATGGATCTCGGACGAGGCCTATCGCATCATGGCCTACGAATGGCTGCGGACTTACGCCGCGGTCATCCTTTCGTTCGTCGGCGCGTTGCACTGGGGTTTCGCGATGCTGCATCCGAAGATGTCCCCGCAGGAGCGCAACATCGTGATGGCCTGGAGCGTGGTGCCGGCGCTGGTGGCGTGGCTCGCGTTGCTGGCACCCTTGCGGCATGGGCTGGCGGTCACGGCGGCCATGTTCGCGCTGCACTATGCGATGGATCGGGCGTTCACGCAGCGCTTCGAGATGCCCGATTGGTATCTGCGGCTGCGGGGCGGACTCACCGTCGTCGTGATCGCCTGTCTCGCCCTGGCGGCAATTCGATAGAGAGGAGCCGGTTCTTGGACAAATCCACCCGCAAGCACATCGCGAAGGTCATCGCACCCTTTCGAGTCGACGACGGCCGCAGGTTCCGCCTGAAGGACATCGATCCGGCCGATACCGGCGGACTGGAGTCGGAGTTCAAGGACGAGGCGAGCGCGATGCTGCGGCAGAACATCGGCTGGCTCGCCGAGGAGCAGGAGATGCTCTACGCCCAGGACAAGTGGGCGGTGCTGCTGATCTTCCAGGCCATGGATGCGGCGGGCAAGGACGGCACCATCAAGCACGTGATGTCCGGCGTGAATCCGCAAGGCTGTCAGGTGACATCGTTCAAGGCTCCGACGAGCACCGAACTCGACCACGATTTCCTGTGGCGCGGCTCGCTGGCGTTGCCGGAGCGGGGTCGCATCGGCATCCACAACCGGTCGTGGTACGAAGAGGTGCTGGTGGTGCGCGTGCATCCGGAGTTGCTGGGCAAGCAGAAACTCCCTCCGGAGCTCACGGGTAAGCGGATCTGGAAGGAGCGCTACACCGACATCGCCGCCTACGAGCGCTATCTGGCACGCAACGGCGTCGCGATCCGCAAGTTCTTCCTGCACGTCTCGAAGGCGGAGCAGCGCAAGCGCTTCCTCGAGCGGATCGACGATCCGGCGAAGCGCTGGAAATTCTCGGCGCAGGACGTGGCCGAGCGCGAGTATTGGGACGAGTACATGGAGGCCTACGAGGACATGATCGGCGCGACGGCCGCGCCCCATGCGCCGTGGTTCGTCGTGCCGGCGGACAACAAGTGGTTCACGCGCCTCGTCGTCTCGCTCGCGATCGCCGATTGCCTCGTGGATCTCGACCTCGACTACCCGAAGGTGGACGCGACCCAGCTGGAAGTGCTGAAGGCGGCGCGCGCCCGGCTCATGGCGGGCAACGGCGGGCGCAAGCGCTGAAGACGCCATGAGCTCGATGACCACCGCGATCCGCGGCGCGGCGGTCGCGTGGCGGGACGATCCGTTCGTCGTGCCGCCGGGCGAGGCGCTGCGCTTCGAGCGCGACGCCGTCCTCGTGATGCGCGACGGACACATCGAGGTTTTCGGGCCAGCCGACGCGGTGCTGCCGCGGCTGCCCCAAGAAGCGCCGGTGACGCGCTACGAGCGGTCGCTCATCGTGCCGGGCTTCGTGGATTGCCACGTGCACTATCCGCAGCTGCCGATCATCGGGGCCGGCGGTCATCCGCTGCTGGAATGGCTGGACCGCTACACCTTCCCGGCGGAGCAGGCATTCGCCGACGAGGGGCATGCACGCGCGGTTGCCCGATCGTTCCTGCGGGAATTGATGCGCAACGGCACCACGACCGCTGCGGTGTTCTGCACGGTCCACGCGGCATCCGCCGAAGCCCTGTTCGCGGAGGCGGCGCCGACGGGTTTGCGCATCGTCGCCGGCAAGTGCCTCATGGATCGCAACGTCCCGGACGGCCTCGGCGATACGGCGCAGCGCGGCTACGATGAATCGAACGCGCTGATCGACCGATGGCATGGCCGCGGCCGCCTCGGCTACGCCGTGACGCCGCGTTTCGTCGCGAGCAGCAGCCCCGCGCAGCTCGAAGCGGCCAGCGCGCTGTGGCGCGAGCATCCGGGCACGTTGCTGCAATCGCACCTCTCGGAGAACGTGGAGGAGGTCGCGTGGGTGCGCCGCCTCTTTCCGGAGTGCGCGGACTACGTCGGCGTGTTCGATCGCTTCGGTCTGCTGGGGCGAGGCGCGATCCATGGGCACGGCATCCATCTGTCGGAGCGCGAACGCGAACGGCTTGCCGAGACCGCGACGGCGCTGGCCCATTGTCCGACGTCCAACTTTTTCCTGGGCAGCGGCCTCTTTGATCTGGCGGCGGCCAAACGTCGTCGCATCCCGATTCCCGTCGGCCTCGCAACCGATGTCGGTGCCGGCACGACCTTGTCGATGATCGCCACGATGGGTGCTGCAGCGCGCGTCGCGCAACTGCGCGGCAACCCGCTGCATCCCGTACAGGCGCTGTGGCTCGCGACCGCCGGCGCGGCCCGGGCACTGACGCTCGAGGATCGCGTGGGCAACCTCGCCGTCGGCCTGGAAGGCGACGCCGTCGTGCTGGATCTCGCCGCCACGCCGTTGCTCGAGGAGAGGCTGCGGCGGGTCGAGGCCATCGACGACCTGCTGGCGGTGCTGTCGACCGTGGGAGATGACCGCTGTGTGCGGGCCACCTATGCGGGCGGGATGCCTGTGTGGGTGCGCGGCGAGCGCGCCGCCGAGGCACAATAGCGAAAATCGGAATTCCGAGAGGACGCGCGATGCCGTCGACCCGCAAACCCCGGCTCAAGCAGCTGGGTGCGCCCACGCCCCTGCCGGCCTCGCCGGATCACGCGGAACTGGAGCGTGTGCCCAACCCGCATCCGGACAAGCGCTACGTGGCACGCTTCACGGTGCCGGAGTTCACATCGTTGTGCCCGATCACCGGGCAGCCCGATTTCGCGCATCTCGTCATCGACTACATCCCCGGCCGCTGGCTGGTGGAAAGCAAGTCGCTCAAGCTCTACCTGGGCTCGTTCCGCAATCACGGTGCATTCCACGAGGACTGCACGCTGACGATCGCCGGCCGCCTGGTGAAGCTGCTGGCGCCGCGCTGGTTGCGCATCGGCGGCTACTGGTATCCGCGCGGTGGCATGCCGATCGACGTGTTCTGGCAGACCGGCAAGCCGCCCGCCGGCGTGTGGATTCCCGATCCCGGTGTGCCACCGTACCGGGGGCGCGGCTGATGCGCATCGTCGCGGCCTGCGTCGGGTTGTTCCTGACATCGTGGGCCGCGACGGCGGGCGCGGCGGCCAACGAGCCCGCCACGCTTTCGATCTACAACCGCGACGTGATCACGCTGCGGGCGCCGTTGCTGAGCTACGCACCGGCCGAGCGCGTCGCGGCGGCGCGCCGGCGCATCGAGGACGCGCTCGATCGCGGCGGGGCGGGCGAAGTCACGCTGAAACCCCACGCCGAAGGCATGCTGGTCGAGGTGGATGGGCGCACCGTCTTCGCCGTGCAGCCGGCCGATCTCGACACGCTCGGCGACGAGACCCTGGAGATGGCCGCGACGGCGGCGCGCGATCGGCTGAGCGAAGCGATCGCCGCGGCGCGCGAAGCGCATGGCGCTGGCCTGTGGCTGCGCGCGGCCGGATGGACAGCGCTCGGCACGCTGATCTGGCTCGCGATCCTGCGCCTCATCCACCGTACCAACCGCTGGCTCGGCCGCCGCGTCTCCGCCGCGGTGCAGGAACGCGTGGAGCACCTGAAAGTCGGTGGCGTGGTGGCCGTGCAGTCGCTGCATTTCGGCGCGATCGTGCGGCGGACCGTGACCATCGTCGGCTGGATCGTGGGATTGGTCGCCACCTACGGCTGGCTCACGTTCGTGCTGGAACGCTTCCCCTTCACGCGGCCCTGGGGCGAGCAGCTTGAGGGGCGCCTGCTCGAGTTCTTCACGCACCTGGGCCTGTCTATCGTTGCCGCCCTCCCGGGCCTCTTCACCGTGGTCGTCATCGTGGTCATCACGCGCGCGATCATCCGGCTGGTGCGCGTGTTCTTCGATCGCGTCGAGGCGGGCGAGATCCGTGTCGGCTGGCTCGATGCGGAGCTTGCCCGTCCGACGCGGCGGATCGTCAACGTGGTGCTCTGGCTGTTCGCGCTGGCGATGGCCTATCCGTATCTGCCGGGCGCGAACACCGATGCGTTCAAAGGGCTTTCGGTACTGGTGGGCCTGATGATCTCCATCGGCGCTTCGAGCATCGTCGCGCAGGCGGCAAGCGGCCTGATCCTGATGTACTCCCGTGCGTTCCGCGTCGGCGAGTTCGTGAAGATCGGGGACGCCGAAGGCACCGTCGCCGAACTGACGTTGTTCGCGACGCGCGTGCGCACCGGCCTGTCCGAGGAAGTGGTGCTGCCGAATGCGTACGTGCTGAGCAACGTGTCGCGCAATTTCTCCCGTGCCGCGGGGAGCCAGGGCTTCACGCTGCACGCGAAGGTCACCATCGGCTACGACACGCCGTGGCGGCAGGTGCACGCGATGCTGCTGGCGGCGGCCGGGCGCACCGTCGGTGTCCTGACGGAGCCTGCTCCGTACGTGATCCAGACCGGGCTCTCCGATTTCTACGTCGAGTACGTTCTGGTGGTGATCGCCGGGTCGGAGGCACCCCGCATGCGCGCCGAAGCCATGAGTGCGTTGTACTCGAACATCCAGGACGTGTTCAACGAGCACGGCGTCCAGATCATGTCGCCGCACTATCTGGAAGACCCGGCGCAGCCCAAGGTCGTCCCCGAGGATCGGTGGTACGAAGCGCCAGCGCAGCCGCCCACGAAACCGGCCTTGTAGCCGCTGCGTCCCGCGGCAGCAGCGTGGTGCCGGTTTGCCACGAGACGTGGGGCGGGCGTAGACTTAATGGCGGATGAGTAAGCTCACGAGGCCCAGACATCATGAACCCGATCCGCATCCTCCCCGCCATTCCCGCCTACCGAAGAACCGTCCGGTTCGTCCTGCTGCTGTCGTTCTCCAGCGACCACGCTTTCGCCGCCGAGCCCGAGCGTTAGGTTCGCGACACCTTTCGGCTGTTGCGCCGTCAGCGGCGCATCCCGCTTCGCACTGATCCCGCGGTCCGCACGCGTTCGCGCATGCGTTCGTCATCGGTGCGCCCAGCACGAGTCATCGATCGATGAGGTGTCGCCATGCGTTTCCTGCTTTTGCTGTTCACGGCCATCGTGGCCGTCTTTTCGGGTCCGGGTCCGGACCATTCCCGTCATGACCATCGGCATCACCACAGGGCGAGCCTGAGGTACTGATCGTCGAGTTTTCGGCGCCGTGCACGCTCCCATGCACGGCGCATCCCTCCGCCCTTGTTGCTCAACCCGAAGCGCCGGATGACGGGGCGAGCCGCTCGGCGCGGCTGGACAATCGAACCAGCTCTTCCGCCGTGAAATCGTCGGCCGGAAAAAACGATTCGATGGCCAACTCCTGCAGGGTCACGTCGTGCGGTGTCCCGAATACGGTGACGGTATTGAGGAAGCTCAGGACGCCCGACGTGGTCCGCAACTGCAGCGGCAGGAAGACCCCGGGATGCTCGTGCTCGGCATGCCGGTGTTCGAGCGCAGGTCGAGGGTAGGTGCGAACTTCTTCCATCAGTCGCCGCACGTGCGCGTCGCCGGTCTGCTCGAGCTGGCGTTCCAGCCGATCGATGATGTGCTTGCGCCATTGCGTGAAGTTGACGACGTGCCGGGCCAGCCCGCCGGGATGGAGGCTGAGACGGACGACGTTGACGGGCGGCACCAGCAGCGCCGCGTCGACGCCGGACAACAAGAGGCTTACCGCCGGGTTGGTCGCCACCACGTCATAGCAGCGATCGAACGCCAGGCACGGGTTGGGCATGTGGCCGTCGAGCACGATGTCCAACGCGCGCCGCACCGCCGACATCTCCGGGGCGTCGAGCGACCTGCCGTGGTACAGGGGTGCGTAACCCGCGCTCTCCAGTATCGGATTGCGCTGGCGCAACGGCACGTCCAGGCGTTCAGCCAGACGCAGCACCATCTCCCGGCTGGGCGCTGACCGGCCGTTTTCCAGAAAGCTGAGATGCCGCGTCGACAGTTCGGCCCGATCGGCGAGGGCCTGCTGGCTGAGGTGCCGCCGGCGGCGCCACGAGCGCAGGTGTTCTCCGAAGGAATGGCTGGTCATGCTCGGGATGTTAGTCGTGCCACTCGCAGCTTCTCATTACCTCGGAGGTAATGGTATCTGCGACCAGCGTGACGCAGACTCCCGCTACCGCTTACCGGGAGACCCACCCATGCAACGAAGCCTGCTGATCGTCACCCTCGTCCTGTTCGGGGCCCTGACCGCCGTCGCACTGGTCCACCACGGATACTTCGGCATCTTCGCGCTGCACTTCCAGACCTGGGGAGGCGCGCAAGTCCTCACGGACCTGACGATCGCCCTGGTCCTGGTCATGGTGTGGATGTGGCACGACGCCAAGGCGAGCGGTCGCAATGTCTGGCCGTGGTTCCTTGCCACGCTGGCGTTGGGCTCGTTCGGTCCGTTGGTCTACCTGCTCACGCGCCCGCAACGATGACCGAGGGCCGACGGTCCCGCGCCTGCGGAACCGCCGCCGCCGGGCTCCGGCGGAAGAACCCTCAGGCAGGTGCGGATGCGACCATGCCGGCGATCTGCTTTTCCAGGCCTTTGGGGCCGGCCAAGTAAGCCGTGCCCATACCCTGACTCATCGCGTCAGGGAAGATGTCTTCCGTGTCCCCCTGAATGCCGGCGATGATCGCCCGGGCGCAGTCGGCCGGCGAGGTCTTGGGCATCTCGATCTCCTCCGCCATGCGTGTGTCGATCGGACCCGGGTAGACCCCGTACACCTGGGTGCCCTGGGCAGCGAGCAGCATGCGGCTTGCCTGGGTGAGGGAGTGGGTTGCCGCCTTGGAGGCGCTGTACGCGAGCAGCATGGGGAAGTTGGTGAGCGACGCGACCGACGCGATGTTGACGATGGCCCCGCCGCCGGTGCGCCCGAGCACCGGCGCAAACGCCTGCGAGACGGCGAACGTACCAAAGTAGTTGACGTCCATCTCCTTGCGTCCGGCGGCGAGCCACTGCGGATCGGTGAACGGGCCGCCCATCATGGCTGCGACACCGGCATTGTTCACGAGCAGTTGCACATCGGGCGCCGCCGCCACTGCCGCGGCGATCTGCGAGGCGTCGGTCACATCGAGCTGCAACGCACTCACTCGGCTTCCATGCCGAGTGAGCAGGGGGGCGAGATCCGCGAGGTTGCGAGCGGCCGCGTAAACCTTCTTTGCGCCGGCGGCGACCAGCGCGTCGACGATCGCTTCGCCGATGCCGCGGTTGGCACCGGTCACGAGCGCGGTCTTTCCTGCGATTGAATAAGCCATGATCACATCTCCTCGTAGGGGGTGGATTGACAGACAGATCTGTCTATCTCCGTTGCGACGGTAGACAGTTCTGTCTATGCTGTCAACCATGGCTAGGGTGGCTAAGAATCCAGGCTCGGTTGCGGTGCGCGACCGGCTGCTCGAGGCGGCGGACCGCCTCTTCTATGCCGAGGGCACCCGCGCCGTCGGCATCGACCGGGTGTTGGCCGAGGCAGAAGCGGCCAAGGCCTCGCTCTACTCCCATTTCGGGTGCAAGGACGATCTGGTGGCGGCTTACACCGAGCGTCGCATCGCGGAGGCTCGCTGGCGCATCGAGGCGTTCGTCGCGCCGATCCCGCCGCAGGAGCGCGCAACGCGCATCTTCGACTGGATCGTGGCGTGGGCGGAATCACCCGAGTTCATGGGCTGCCCGCTGCAGCGGATGGTGGGCGAGATCACGGATGCCGGGCATCCGGCGCGTATCCTGGCGGCCGGGCAGCGCGAATGGATGCTGGCGCGCTTCGTCGAATGGGTCGAGGCCGCCGGCGCCGTTAATGTCCAGCAGGTGGCGACCGCGCTCCTGGTGTTGTTCGACGGTGCCGCGATCGCAAGCTTGCAGGACGGGCCGCGGCGGGCCCGCGATGCGCGGTGGGCCGCCGAGGAACTGCTGAAAGCGGCCGCACCGGGTGGACGGGGGGGGCGGCGGCCGAAAACTCGCAAGCAGGGCCGCTGATCCGTGTTTCACCCGGGCACCGCGGCGCGTCGCATCTCATGATCGCGGCACGGTGCCGGTCGATTGGTCGGACGTCACGATCTCGACGGTGGCTCTGCCCGTGCTGTTAAGATCCATTGGCCAACCGCTTGAGGAGCGTTCACCGTGAGTTCGTTTCGCCTGCCGTCTCTTCTTGTTGCCGTGCTGGTGGCCGCGTGCGCGCAGACCACGATCAAGAACTCCTGGAAGGCTGCTGAAGACACCGGCCCTGCGTTGCGCAAGGTGCTGGTGGTCGGCGTGACCAAACGCGCCGACGTGCGCCGTACGTTCGAAGACACTTTCGCGGCCGAGCTCAAGGCGAAGGGCATCGAAGCCATACTGAGCTACGAATCCGAGCCCGACCTGGGTCCCGAAGGCGCCGAACGCCTGAAGGTGCTGGTCGGCAAGACCGGCGCCGACGGCGTGCTCGTGACGCGTCTGGTGAAACGGGAGCGGAAGCTCGACTACGTTCCCGGAGCGCCGCCGCCCGCGTACGTCGGCATGAACATGTACGGCTACTACCCGCGCGCGTGGGCCGGCTACTACGACCCGCCGATGATGGTGGAGTCGGAGATCGTGATCGCCGAGGTCAACCTGTTCCGGGCCTCCAGCGAGAAGCTGGTCTGGGCCGCCACCACGGAGACCTTCGCCCCGAGCGACATCGCCGCTTCCACCAAGGACTTCGCGAAGGTGGTCATCACCGCCCTGTCGAAGGACAAGCTCCTCTAGCCGCTGCCGTGGGCAACACGGCCGCGCCGCGCATCGATCTCGACGCGTATCGCACCGACGGTCTGATCGTCGCCCCGGTTCCGTTGCCGGGAGCGTTGCTCGATCGGATGCGAGCGTCGCTCGAGCGGCTGCTCGCGAACAGCGCCGACATCGCTCCCGAGAGCCTGATCTGCCCGCACATCGCGAACGGCGCACGGCATCCGGCGTCGGAAGCGGCGGCGTGGTTCGAGTACGCGACCCAACCGTTCATCCTCGATCTGGTGGAGCAGGCGATCGGCCCCGACATCATCCTCTGGGGGAGCCAGGTTTTCTGCAAGCCGGCGCTCAAGGGGCGCGAGGTGCCGTGGCACCAGGACGGCGAGTACTGGCCGATTCGCCCGCTGGCCACGTGCTCGGTCTGGATCGCCCTGGACGATGCCACGCCGGAGAACGGTTGCATGCGGTTCATCCCGGGGTCGCACGCGGCCGGCAGCCTCTACGAGCATCACGACGCGGCGCGTCCGGATCGCGTGCTCGGCCTGGAGATCGACAGCCAGGCCTACGACATCCGCACGGCGCGCGATGACGTTCTCATGGCGGGGCAGATGTCGCTCCACGACGTGTTCCTGATCCATGGGTCGGCGGCCAACCGCTCCGAGCGCCGCCGGGCCGGCTTCGTCGTCCGCTACATGCCGGCGACTTCCAGGTACGATCGGAGCGTTCCGGACAGCCAGACCCAGGCCGGCGTCTCCTTCAGCCTGAGCCGCCGCCCGATCTGGCTGGTACGCGGCGTCGATCGCGCGGGCAACGATTTCGTCACGGGTCACGGTGCGGATTTCGGTCTCATTCCCAGGCATTCCGACGACCTGTAGCGGGAGCGTTTGACCCATGGCACTGATGCTGTTCACGGACTTCGGGGCGGCCGATCTCTATGTCGGCCAGGTGGAGTCGGTGCTGGATCGCTACGCGCCGGGCGTGCGGGTGATCCACCTGTTGAACGAAGCGCCCTGCTACAACGTGCAGTGCTCTGCGCACCTGCTGGCGGCGCTCGCGAAGCAGGTACCGCGAGGGCACGTGTTCCTCGCGATCGTCGATCCGGGCGTGGGTACCGATCGCAACGGCATCGTCGTCCGCGTGGACGGCCGGTCGTATGTCGGGCCCGACAACGGATTGCTGTCGGTGTTGTGGGGGCGCGGCACGGTGAAGGGTGCCTGGCGCATCACGTCGTGGTCGTCCGAGGCCGCGGTGTCGTTCCATGGTCGCGATGTCTTCGCTCCCGTTGCCGCCGCAGTGGCCACCGGCGAGTTTCCCAACGAGAACGTGAAGCAGATCGCCGCACCCGAGGTGTTACTGCCGAGCGACGATCTGGCGCAGATCGTCTACATCGATCACTACGGCAACGCGTTCACCGGACTGCGCGGAGAAGGTCTGAGCACCGAGCGTCGCCTGCGCATCCGCCGCATGGAGCTCGCGCATGCACGCGTGTTCCACGAAGCGCCGACGGGGCAGGGCTTCTGGTACGTCAACAGCATCGGCCTGGTGGAGATCGCGATGCCTGGCACCAGTGCGGCCAAGATGCTGGGCCTCAGGGTCGGGCAGGCCGTGGAGTGGGTCGGCGCTCCCTGAGCGGCGTGCTCGGTCGGGTCGCGCAGCATCGCACGCGAATGTGTCATGGCGTTTGCATACACTCGCCGCGCGGACAGCTACAACGCCGCCGCCGGCCCCCACCCCAGCCCTCCCACACGCGACGCGTGGGGGAGGGAGCTTTCGACCCCTTCCCCCACCTTCGGTGGGGGAAGGTTGGGATGGGGGCAGAACCGCTGCAATCGGAAGCCGACCGCTTCTGCCGCGACCTATCCCAACCGCGTCGGCTCGATCGGTTCCTCGAGAATACCGTCACCGGTCTTGCTTACCTGCCATGCCATCGCACGGGGCTTGGACGCCACGGCCTGAATGAACTCGCCGTCGATGAAGTGCAATCCAACGCCGTCGTCGGCGGCATACCCGTCCTTGATCGCGCCCGCGCGCACCATCGCCTGGTAAGTCGGCCGCCGTTCCTTTTCGCTGTCGTAGTGCGGGCAGTTGCTGCCCTTCACGAAACCGAGGCAGGGCAGGCGCGTCAGCGGGCCGGCGATGGAATCGGTCACGCCGTCCTCGAACCAGCAGATGGAACCTGCGCTCGATCCGCCGAGCACGATGCCGTGGGCGTACGCCGTCTTGAGAACCGTGTCGAGCCCCCAGTCGCGCCACACCGCGAACATGGTGCGCGTGTTGCCGCCGCCCACCGCGATCGCGTCGTGCTGGAGCACGAACTCGTCGAGGTTGCGCGGGGTGCGCTTGAAGAACGGCAGCACCTGCGGCTGGCAGCCGAGGCGCGTGTAGGCCTGGAAGAAGCGCAGGGTGTAGGGCTCGTTGTCGCCGCTCGCCGTGGGCACGAACAGGATCTTCGGCGAGTCCTTGTCGGTGAGCTCCTTGAAATAGCGTTCGAGCAGGAGATTGCCGTCGGGGTCCGCCAGGAAGGCGCCCCCCATGGCCAGGATGTGCTTGCGCATCGGAAATCGGGGATCGGAGATCAGGAACCGGGAATTATGACCCCGGCGGACTGCGCCTCGAAAGGGCGAACGCAGTCACCTCCGGCATGAAGGCGCGGAAGTCCCCCTCGAATCCCGAGTAGTCCGCCTCCAGTTCCTCGGCCGATCCCAGCAGCGCATTGCCGCGCGTCAGCCGCCGGCCCATGCGCTCGAGTGCGGCGCCGATCTCGTCCACGTCACGATAGGACACGAGCCAGTTCTGCCGCGCCATGAACGTCACCATGCGGCCGGCCGGCTCGGGCAGGCCGGCGGTGCGGTCGAGCAGCACGCCGTAGATGCCGGTCGCGAAGTCCTCGAGCGCATCGTCGTGGTAGTCGCGCCAGTGGCGCGCCAGGAAATGGTCGTAGAAGAGGTCGATCAGGATGCCCGCATAGCGGCGACGCACCGGACTCACGCGCGCCTTGCTCGCTGCGAACACGGGGTGCGCATCGGTGAACGTGTCGATTGCGCGATGCAGACGGATGGCCTCGGTGATCTCTTCGTTGTAGCCGGCGCGTTCCACCGGACCTTTCACGAAATCGCCGAGCAGACTTCCCACCAGCGCGTCGGGCGACGGCGGGGAGAGATAGAGGTGCGCGAGGAAGTTCACGCGGTGCGCCGCCCTCGGGCGGCCGTCGTCAGACGGTGAGACCCAGGAAGTCCGGGCGGGTCTTGATCCACAGGCCCTGGAATCCGCGTGGCAGCGGCTCGATCGATTCACGCAGCACGACGTCGGTGCGGCCCAGCAGCGTCGTAGCGGTTGCCGAACTGTCGGTCTGGAACTCGAGCCAGACCTCCACCTCGGTCAGCTTCTCGGCCGCGTCGATCCAGATCCGGTTTTCGCCCAGAGCGAAGACGATCGCCGGTGCGAGCGACTCGATGCGTTCGAGTCCGAGCGACCGGTTGCAGTAGCCGAGTGCCTCCTGCAGGCGCTCGCGCGGCACCTTCATCGCGATGTTCGGTCCGCTGCGGAACATTGGCGCTATCTGCTTTCGCTTGCCATGTAGTCGACAGTGAGGTTCAGCAGCGCACGCACGCCCAGCTTGAGCGCCGATTCGTCGATCGAGAACTTCGGCGAATGGTTCGAGGGCGTTTTGTCGATCTCCTGCCCCACTGGTGTACCGCCGAGGAACACGAACAGCCCCGGCACCTGCTGCGCGAAGAACGAGAAGTCCTCCGCCCCCATCACGCGGTCGCGCAGCACCACGTTCGAGTCGCCGGCCACGCGCTTCAACGTCGGCAGCATGCGCTCGGTGAGCGCGGGATCGTTGATCGTCACTGCGTACGGCTTGTCGATCACGACTTCGGCCGTGGCTCCCGAAGCCGCCGCGATGCTCTCGGCAGTCAGCTTGATGCGGTGGTGGATGTCGTCGCGCAGCGCTTCATCGAAGGTGCGGATGGTGCCGACCATCGTGACCTTGTCGGGAATGATGTTGAAGCGGATGCCGCCGTCGATGCCGCCGATGGTCACGACCGCCGGTTCCCTGGAGATGTTGACCTGCCGGCTCACGATGGTCTGCAGGCCCAGCACGATCTGCGATGCCACGACGATGGGATCGACTCCGTTCCAGGGCGACGCGCCATGGGTCTGGCGGCCCTTCACGGTGATGCGCAGCACGTCGGCGGCAGCCATGGCCGGACCGGAGCGGTAACCGATCTGGCCGACGTGGATCATGGAGCCGATGTGCAGGCCGAAGATGGCCTCCGGCTTCGGATCCTGGAACACGCCTTCCTCCAGCATCAGCGCAGCGCCGCCCTTCTCGCCGGGCGGCGGTCCTTCCTCGGCCGGCTGGAAGATAACCTTCACCGTGCCGGGCAACTGGTCGCGCACGGCGGCGAGTGCCTCGGCCGCGCCCATCAGCATCGCGACGTGCGTGTCGTGCCCGCAGGCGTGCATGACGCCGGTCTCCTTGCCCCCGTAGGTGGTACGCACCTTCGAGGCGAATGGCAGGTCCACCTCTTCCGTGACCGGCAGTGCGTCCATGTCGGCGCGCAGCGCGACGACCGGTCCGGGTTTCCCGCCGCGCAGGACGCCCACCACGCCGGTGACAGCGACACCCGTGCGCACATCGTAGCCGAGGGCCTTCAGGTGTTCGGCGACCAGGGCGGCGGTGCGCGTCTCGCGGTTGCCGAGTTCGGGATTGCTATGGATGTCGCGCCGCCATTCGATCACCTTGGGTTCGAGGGTGTCGGCGAGGCTGTCGAGACGGGACTGCAGGGACTGCGCGGCGGCAGGGAGCGTGGCGACGGCGAGAACGGCAGCGAGCGTGAGGCGCATTGCAGATTCCGGGCGGTGTCTCGGTACCGAGTGTCGAACTTCGCGGCGCTGCACGTCAAGCACCGCTTGCATCGCGTGGGTCGTGCGAAGATGCGCGCCCATGACGCATCGCCTGGAATCGCGCGCCGGTTCGACCCGCTCCGGTGCCCTCGGCCGCAGCCTGGCGCTGCTGCTCTTGAGCTGGGCGCCCGACGGTGCGTTCGCGCTCGGCACCGATTGCCCCGACCGGCCGGCCTACTCGAACCTGCGCTACGAAGAGGACTGGCGCTATCTCGCCGATGCGCGCTGCGCGGTCGACCACTGGGATCGCGCGAAGTACATCCCGCTCGCAGAGGGCCGCAGCCTCTCGTTCGGCGGCGATGCGCGCATCCGCTACGAGCGCTTCGACAACCCCGGCTTCGGCAGCGGCGTGCCGGACGACAACGGCTACCTGCTGCAGCGCTACCTCGCGCACGGCGAGCTGTGGATGACGCGCAACGTCCGCTTCTTCGGGCAGCTCGAGTCGTCGCTGGTGAACGGCCGCAACGGCGGGCCGAGGCCGACCGACGAGAACCGCGCCGACGTGAACCAACTCTTCGCCGAGGGCACGCTCCGGAGCGAAGACAGCCGCATCACGCTCCGGCTCGGCCGGCAGGAAGTGGAGCTGGGCTCCGCGCAGTTCACGTCGGCGCGCGACGGGCTGAACGACCGTCTGAGCTTCGACGGCGTGCGCGCCCTGGGCGAATGGCGCGACTGGCGCTTCCACGCCATGGCGACCCGCGTGGTGCCCACGCTTCCGGGCGC
The DNA here is from genome assembly GCA_019745565.1 of Burkholderiales bacterium. Taxonomy (GTDB): domain Bacteria; phylum Pseudomonadota; class Gammaproteobacteria; order Burkholderiales. Next base: position 52,257 of record JAIESW010000003.1, on the reverse strand, counting down.
GTTCGACGACCGCTCCACGCCCGCCGGGACGCTGTCGGGCTTCTTCCTGGCGCGCAATCACGCACTGCTGCCGGCAGGCAACGCCGTTGTGTACGCGAGCCGGCGCACGCGCGAGAACACCGCCTATGCCGACGGCGTCGGACCCGAGCAGCGCTACACGACCGGCACGCGCTGGTGGGGCCGCGACGAGCACTGGGACTACAACCTCGAGTTGGGCGCGCAGACCGGCAGCCACGGAGCGGACGATATCCGCGCCTGGTACGTGAACACGGACAATGGCTGGAACTTCCGCGAGGCGCAGTACCAGCCGCGCCTGGGCGTGCGTTTCTCCATCGGCAGCGGTGACCGCAAGCTCGGCGACGGCAAGCTCGGGACCTTCAGCCCGCTGTTCGCCGCCACCGCCTATTCGGGATTGTCCGGACAGATCGGTCCGTCGAACAGCATCAGCATCGCGCCCTCGGTGACGTTGCGGCTCACACCCGAGCTGCAGCTCACCGCGGGCACCAGCGTGTTCTGGCGCCAGTCGCTCACCGACGGCATCTACAACATCGCCGGCGACATCCTGCGGCAGCCGGGGTCCAGCGATGCGCGTCTGGTCGGCACGCAGCCGACGCTGACCTTCACCTGGACGCCCACGCGTCACGTCACGGTGCTCACGACGCTGTCGTACTTCCGCGCCGGCCCGTTCCTGCGCGAGACGCCGCCCGGCGAGAACGTGACGTACTTCACCTCGTGGTGGGCATACCGGTTCTGACCGACCCACGGGATAATCCCGCTTCGTTCAACCCTGCAGCTTCGATGAAGACCAGCCTCCCCGATCCCCGTCCCCGGCGCGCCCTGCGAGCCGATCATCCGCTTTCGGCTGCCGTGGCCGCGGCCGTGCAGTCCGTGGGCTCCGGCAGCGAGGCCCTGTTCGTGAGCCGCCTCGCCGGCGCAGTGCGCAAGCTGCTGCAACGGGGCGACGAGGCTGCGGTGCTCGCGGCACTCGACGAGGCATCGGGTCCTGCTGCAGCAGCGATTGCGGAAGCCGTTGACATGGCCATCAACGGCGCGGGAGACGATGAGGACGTCGCGCTGCTGGCGCGGGTGTTCCTGCTGCCGATCCTGTTCGTGGTGGGCGGCAAGGCTCCGGCCCGCATCGCCGGGATCGTGCCGGACGTGGCGCCCATCACGGCTTTGCTCAAGGAAGCGGGCGCGCTGGGGGCGGTGGAGAATTTCGGTTTGAGCAACGCGCTGGGAACCTTCGAGGCGGCGGCCGTGGTGTCGCCGCGACGCCTGTTCGATGTCGTGCGTGGACTCGGCACGGGCGGTCCCGATTCGCTCATCGAGCCCGCAGGGATCGACATCGCCAAGGCCGACGAACAGGTGCACCTACGGTTCCTCGCCGGTGCCTCGGTCACGCCGGCGGATCTGCCGGGGTTCCTGGAGCGCTCGAGCCAGGTGGGGCGCTGGGGCATGCCGCTGTCGCAGCAGCTGGCGCGTCAGCTCGGCGAGGAAGGCTTGAGCCTGCTGCCGCTGCCGCGTGCGCCCCGACCGTGGTTCGCTGCGCTGGAAGACGGTCGCTTCGCGCGGGCGGAGCTGGCGTTCAATCTCTTCGCGACCGGCGCGATCCGGCGCATCCGGTCGGAGACCGGCGACCCGGTGGCGGACGTTTCCGCGCGCGACGACGGAACGATCCGCGTGGATCTGCTCTCACCGCTCGATCCGATGCTGCGCCATGCCCACGCGTGGCCGCTGACGGCCGCGGACGACGTGGGGCGGGTGGAACTTGCCGTTCGCGAACTGCTGCGCGACTGCCGCGTGCAATCGGTGACGGTTCATGCCGAAGTGAAGGCGGCCGAGCCGCTGGTCCAGCCGGGTCCGTTCAACCTGCTGCGGCACTGATTTGTCCTGGATCAAGGCGCGGCGCCGCGCCCGGGAGTGAGATGCAACCCTCGAAGCGGCAGAAGGGAGGACGCCATGCTGACGCTGGAGGATTGCATCGCGCTGTCGGAACTGACCGAGGAGGAAGTGCTCGCCATCGCCGAGCATGAACACATTCCCGAGATGGCCGCGGCGGAACTGGGCAGCTATCTGATGCTGACCGCCGACGGCCAGTGCCGGGTGAGCGCGATGATCCGCGACGACATCGAACGCGCCCACCGCATGCACGACTATCGGCGGGCGGCTCTGCTGCGCTGCTGCCTGCGCCACTTCATCGAGCATCATCCGAACGCGGCGCGCCGGTACGTCCCGCGCTAGGACGGACCCCCGCGGTCGCGGCAGTCAGGGGGCCGCTTCGTCGAGGAACAGCTGCACCTCGCGGAAGAGCTGCAGGCGGTTGCGCTCCATGATGACGGTATGGGTGCCCTCGCCGATCAGGACCAGGCGCTTCCGGGGTGCCGAGGAGAGTTTGCCGAACAGCGTCTGGGCCATGTACGGCGGCGTGTCCTGGTCCCATTCGGCGACCACGAGCAGCGTCGGGGCCTGGATCTTCGCGGCGTCGTAGTAGGGCTTGTCGGCGAGCCAGTACTCGCGGAGGTCCTTGATCACGCCGTTGGGCGCGCGCAACTGTCCGGAGGCTGCGGACTTGGGGTCGGTGGCCCAAGTGGCGTCGGCCCAGGCTTCGAACCAGCCCGCCGGAATGAGATCGCCCTTCTTGTCGTCGGGCACGCCGTTCAGCCAGCGCTGTTTGGCGGCATCCTTCGTGACGGTGCGATAGGCAGGTAACGGGCCGCTGCCGGCGAGCTGCGACGGGGTGGTGCGCAGCCACACCGGTGCATAGAGCACCAGCCGGTCCACCTTGTCGGGATGGGTGGCTGCGTAGCCGCCCATGATGGTCGTGCCCCAGGACCAGCCGAGCAGGGTGACCTTGTCGACGCCGGTGACCCTGCGCACGTGTTCGACCGCGCTGCCCACGTCGCGGATCGCCACATCGGTGGTGACGATGGGCGGGTTGTCGGCGGCGGGCTGTTCCATCTCCGGCGGGCGTGTACTGCGGCCGTAGCCGCGCAGATCCACGAGCCACACGTCCCACCCGTGCGCGGCGAGATAGTCCATCCACGATTGCCCGTCGAGCGTCAGGTCGAACGCCGTCTCCGACGGATAGGTCGCGCCATGGACGTACAGCAGCACGCGCTCGGATCCGCCGGAAAGGGTGCATCCCCAACGCTTGTTGCGCACGTAGAGATCGATGCCGCCGGTGTCGGACGGGATCATCGCTTCGTGGACCTTGATGTCGGTACGGCAGTCGGCCGCGAGTGTCGGCGTGGCGATGCAGGCGGTCATGGCAAAGACCATGATGAGAAACAGGCGAATCATCGAACGACTCCGAGGGGTTCCGGGCAGGGGCGGAATCTAGCACGACCCCCCGCGAAAACCGGCCGCGATGAGCAAAACGGAGTGAAGCCAAGGCCTGCGCGGCCGTTACTGAACATGTGGATGCACTGCAGCATGGACCCGATGCCGTGTTGCAGCAGCTTGACGCATCCGGGTGCGGTCGCTAGAGTCGAAGCGCGATCGAGCCTAGAAGCTGTTGCATAACAATAGGTTGCGCCGCTTAGCGGGAGGTTCGGGCGGTGCTGCACGGAGGTCACGGAAACATGTTGTACACAATGCACGAGCTTCAGCACGCCCTGCTGGCCCCGTTTGCGACGGCTGCGGCTGCGACCCATACGCTGTTCACGCACCCCCAGAGTCCATGGAGCTATACGCCCATCGCCCGGGGCATGGCCGCGGCGAACGAGTTGCTCATGCGGCTGGTCCGCCGCTACGAGAAACCGCAGTGGGGCATCGATTCGACTGTCATCGGCGGCAAGACCGTGCCGGTGAAGATCGAGAAGGCGGTGATCAAGCCGTTCTGTCATCTGCTGCATTTCAAGCGTGAGACCGAACGCAACGATCCGATAGTGCTCGTGGTCGCACCGCTCTCGGGACACCATTCGACGCTGCTGCGCGACACGGTGCGCACCATGCTGCCGGAGCACGAGGTCTACATCACCGACTGGATCGACGCGCGCATGGTCCCGGTGCACGAGGGCCACTTCCACCTCGACGACTACGTCGAGTACGTGCAGGAGTTCATCCGCTTCCTCGGCCCCGACGTCCATCTGGTCTCGGTATGCCAGCCCACCGTGCCGGTGCTCGCCGCCGTTGCGCTCATGGCGGCCAACGGCGACAAGATCGCACCGCGCACCATGACCATGATGGGTGGCCCCATCGACACGAGGAAGAGCCCGACGGAAGTGAACAACTTCGCCACCGGGCGTCCGCTGTCGTGGTTCGAGAGCCGTGTCATCCAGCGCGTGCCCGCGAAGTATCCCGGTATGGGCCGCCGCGTGTATCCCGGTTTCCTGCAGCACGCGAGCTTCATCGCGATGAACGCGCATCGTCACGTGGAAGCGCATCGGGAATTCTTCAATCATCTCGTGACCGGCGACGGCGAAAGTGCCGAAGCCCATCGCCGCTTCTACGACGAATACAACGCGGTGCTCGACATGCCGGCCGAGTACTACCTCGAAACGCTGCGCGTGGCCTTCAAGGAACACGCGCTCGCCAACGGCACGTGGGACGTGCGCGGTCAGCGCGTCGATCCTTCCGCCATCACGAAGACGGCGCTGTTCACCATCGAAGGCGAGCTGGACGACATCTCGGGCGTCGGTCAGACCGAAGCGGCGCACACGCTCTGCACGAACATCCCGAAGTCCCGCCGCGATCACTTTCTCGTGGACGGTGTCGGCCACTACGGCATCTTCAGCGGGCGCCGCTACCGCGAGCGGGTCTACCCCCGCATCCGCGACTTCATCCGCCGGCACTGACCGAAGCGGGCGGCGGGTGACCCGGCTCTCCGGCGCTGCCGACCCGCAGTGATTCCCGGCGGCCGCCTTGCTGAGTCGAGGCTGCCCTTGCGGCGCAACCTCGATCCCCGGGGCTGACGGGCTAGCGTTCGACCCGCGCCGGTTTGGCGACCAGCGCTGCCGCGAGGTGCTCCATCATCTGCGGCATCTCAAACGCGCTGCGGCTCATGTAGATGCCGGCGAGGGTGCCGCGGTCGCGATCCGCCGCGGGATGGTAGGCCGCACCGCGCAGCGTGCCCTCGGCACCCGCGAAGCCTCGCGTCTGCAGCAGACCGTCGAACAGACCGGCCCGGACGATCACCGTGACCGCCCGGTCCGCCGCGAAGACCGGTTTGCCGGAGCGGACTGCGGCCTGCAGGAAGGCGATGCTCTCCTCGGAGGCGAGGCTGTCGACCGATCGCCGATGACCGGGCACGTAGACGGCGTCGTAGCTCTCCGGGGTGGCCTGGTCGACGAAGCGATCGATGGTCGCTTCGTCGGCCTCACCCGTGGGATTGATCAGACCCACGTGGGTTCGCTGTTGGATGACGGCCCCCGAGCCCGTCGCGCGCACGAGCGCCGCCGGTCGCGGCACGACCACGTCCACGGTGGCGCCGCGTTCCGTCAGGAAGCGCCTGGGCACATCGAGGTCGAATCCATCCGCACCGTCGGTTGCGAGGATCGCGACACGATAGCCGGCGAGTGCCTGCGGATCCTCGACCTCCTGCAGCAGGAACTGCATGAGGCGTGCGTGGGGCGGCAACTCGTCGTCCACCGCTGCGCGGGAACTGGCTGTGCCGGACATCAGTTGCAGTGCCACGACGCCGAGCGTCGCGATCATCGTTCGGATGAGCAGTTTCATGGGCATGACTCCTGGAGATTCGGGGCGGCCGGTCGATCGGTTCAACCGAACACGCCCTGATGGGAAAAAGCGGCGCGCTCAAGCGCCCGCATGCGGGTTTCAACGTCGGCAAGGTTCTGTGCGCCGGCGAGATAAGCCTCACGGTCGCGGAGCTCGCGCTGCCAGATCGATTCGCGGAACGGTCGCGACAGCCGGGCGAGCCAGTTCCGCAGCGCCGGCAATGCCTGCCTGTGGTCGGAGACCCGCTGCGAAACCCGGGTCTCCCGTCCGTTGCGTTGCATCAAATCAACCTCGAACCGGGGCGCCAAACCATGATATGCCGCTGCGCTGCCCGGGCTTCCGCAGGCCAGCAGCAAGGCCAGCCGCTCCGATCTCGTCCAGGATTCGGACATAGGTGATGTCCTCCAATTACATGAAGAGAAATGGGTTTGAACCCATGTCGGGACTCTATCGGAGCCTGTGGACCGGTCGCCAATCGTATGTTCGGATGACCGTCATCGACGCCGGTTATGGCATGCCAGGACGCATGCTGCATCGCAGCAGTTCTGTGCTAGTATCGGCCGTGGGTGCAATGGACCGATTCACTGTGGAACTGACCCTGATCCGGAGCTTTGTGGCGGTGGCCGAGGCGGGTCACATGACCCGGGCAGCCGCACGCCTGCACATCAGCCAGCCGGCCCTGAGCGCCCAGATCAAGACACTCGAGGGCTTGCTGGACCTCGAACTGTTCGAGCGCCGGCCGAACGGCATGGTCCTGACGCCCGCGGGCGAACGTCTGCTCGCCGAGGCGCAGAAGGTCCTCGCTGCGGTGCAGGGCCTGCGCAACGAGGCCCGGTCCATCAAGGGCGACGTGGCGGGCGTGGTGACGGTCGGTACCGTGTCGGATCCGGAGTTCATCCGGGTGGCCCGGCTCATGAGCGCCGCGATCGAACGCTATCCGCGTCTGGAGATCCGCTTCCACCACGAGGTGTCCGGGGCTGCCTTCGAGAAGGTGCGGGACGGCGAACTCGACGCGAGTTTCTACTACGGCGACCTGGAGCATCCGAACGTCGCCGCCATGCCGCTGCGCGAGATCACCTATCGCATCGTCGCGCCCTCGGCCTGGCGGGATCGCATCGCGCAGGCTTCATGGACGGAAATCGCGGGTGAACCGTGGGTCATGACCCCGCCGATCAGCACCCACCACCAGATCGCGAGCGGACTGTTCCGGCAACACGGCATCACGCCCACCAAGGTGGTCGAGGCGGACGATGAGTTCGTCGTGAGTTCCCTGGTGGAATCGGGATTGGGTCTGGGGCTGATGCGCGAAGATCTGGCGCAGGAAAGCGCGGCCCGGGGCGGCGTCTGCCTCTGGCGCGACGTCAGGCTCACCACGACGCTGCAGTTCATCCATCTGCGCGCGCGCGGATCCGAACCGACCGTCGCTGCCCTCGGCGACATCGTTCGCGAAGTCTGGGCGGTGCAGGTGGAGCGCAAACGGGCGAAGCAGCGCACGCGGCAGGTCCAGCCGGCCTGACGCCGGCGATCGTTTCGTTGCAGCCGCGATGGCTTGCTGCTTCTCCGATGCATCGCGTTGGAGAAGATGTTGGCTTCGAGATCGAGCCAGGGGCGATGGTTTGTCGCGGTGAGATCGATCGCTGCCCCCATCCCAACCTTCCCCCGCGACGCGGGGGAAGGAGCCTTACACCCCTTCCCCCAGCTTTGCTGGGGGAAGGTTGGGATGGGGGCCATCCGATCGACACCCGCCCCTGCCTTCGATGAAACAGGGTGACAGGGCGATGCGAGGCTGACGGTACCATTCGCGCTGAACGCTTTTGTTTTCCGCTCCAACCTACAACAAGAAGCTGCTCGCATGACGCAACGAACGTTTTCGCGCTTTCTCGAGGGCAAGGTGGCCCTCGTCACCGGCGGTACCAGCGGCATCGGTCTGGGCATCGCCAAGGGGCTTGCCGAAATCGGCGCCCGGGTGGTCGTCACCGGGGTCACTCAGCCGGAAGTCGAAGCCGGCAAGGCGGTCGGCCTCGAGGCAGTCCAGCTCGACGTGGCCGACGGCGAGGCCGTCACCGCCACGATCGGTGCCCTCGATCGCATCGATGTCCTCGTCAACTGTGCGGGCATCATCCGCCGCGGGGCCGAGCACGATGTCGCCGTGTTCGAGCAGGTGCTCGACGTGAACCTGACCGGCACCATGCGCTGTTGCGCCGCGGCCCGGCCCCAGCTCAGCGTCTCGGGTGGCAGCATCGTGAACATCGCCTCCATGCTGTCGTTCTTCGGCGGCGGTCTGGTGCCGGGCTACAGCGCTTCGAAGGGCGGCATCGCGCAGCTCACGAAGTCCCTCGCCATCGCGTATGCGGCTGATAGAATCCGCGTGAATGCCGTGGCGCCCGGGTGGATCGCCACACCGCTGACCACGACGCTCCGGGCCGACGAGGCCCGCAACCGGTCGATCCTGGAGCGCACGCCCATGGGCCGATGGGGCGAACCGGAAGACGTGGCGGGCGCGGTGGTGTTTCTCTGCTCGCCCGCCGCCGCCTTCATGACCGGCGTGATCGTGCCGGTGGACGGCGGTTACCTGATTTCCTGAAGCTCCCCCGAGGACCAGTACCATGAATGCCCCAGCCAGCGTCAGCCATCTTTCCGCGAAGGGCATGCTGCCCGAGATCGTCGAGATGGCGATCCCCACCGACGACCGCGTGTGGGTGCCGCAGGCGCCGGACGTGTGGTTCCGCCCGCTGATGCTGAACACCGTCACGGGCCAGTGGTGGAACCTGCTGCGCGTGACCAAGACCGGCGTGCTGAGCCGCCACCGCCATCCGTCCCTGGTCACCGGCCTGGTGCTCAAGGGCCGTTGGCGCTACCTCGAACACGACTGGATCGCCGAGGAAGGCGGGTTCGTCTACGAACCGCCGGGCGAAGTCCACACGCTCGTCGTGGATCCGCCCACGAAGGAGATGATCACGTTCTTCAACGTGAACGGCGCCATGGTGTACGTCGACGAGGAAGGCAAGACCGTCGGCTACGAGGACGTACACACCAAGATCGACATGTGTCGCGAGCACTACGAAAAAGTGGGACTGGGCGCGGACTACGTGAACCGGTTCATCCGTTAGAACAGGCTTCGAGGAGACAGCAATGACAAAAGCAATCCGATTCCACAAGACCGGCGGACCGGAGGTGCTGGTCTACGAGGACGTCGAAGTGGGCGCACCCGGCCCGGGCCAGGCCCGCGTCAAGCACAACGCGATCGGCATCAACTTCATCGATACCTATCACCGCTCGGGTCTGTATCCGTTGCCGCTGCCGAGCGGGATCGGCCTCGAAGGGGCCGGTGTGGTCGAGGCACTGGGGCCCGGCGTGGACTTTCTCAAAGTCGGTGATCGGGTCGCCTACGCCGGCGGACCGCCCGGGAGCTATTCCGAAGTGCGCGTGATGCCCGCGGAGAAGCTGGTCAAGATTCCCGCCGGTATCACCGACGAGCAGGCCGCTGCCATGATGCTGAAGGGCCTGACCGCGCAGTACCTCATCCGCAGCACTTATCCGGTACAGAAAGGCCAGACCGTGCTGTTCCATGCCGCCGCCGGCGGCGTCGGCCTGATCGCGGGCCAGTGGCTGAAGGCGCTCGGCGTCACCACCATCGGCACCGTCGGCTCGGACGAGAAGGCGAAGCTCGCCAAGGCGCACGGCTACGACCACACCATCGTCTATACGCGCGAGAACTTCGCCGAGCGTGTGAAGGAGATCACCGGCGGCGCGAAGCTGCCCGTGGTATTCGACTCCGTCGGCAAGGACACCTTCGCGGGTTCGCTCGACTGCCTGCAGCCGCGCGGCTTCCTGGTGGTTTTCGGCAACGGCTCGGGGCCGGTCACCGGCGTCGATCTCAACGTGCTGGCGAAGGGGTCCTTCTACGTGACGCGCCCGACGCTGATGACCTACACGGCACGGCGCGAGGATCTGGTCGCCGGCGCGAAGGAACTGTTCGATGTGGTGAAGTCGGGCAAGGTCAAGATCGGGATCAACCAGAAGTTCGCGCTCAAGGATGCGAAGCAGGCGCACATCGATCTGGAAGGCCGCAAGACGACGGGGTCCACGGTGCTGATTCCGTAGCATCCGTCGCGCAGGAACGCGGGCCGGCGACAAGATCGGCCCGCGCAACAACAAGAACGGGGAGGGGAGATGATCGACGATCTGAAGGGCAAGGCCGTCCTGGTGACCGGTGCCAGCACCGGTATCGGCGCCGCTGCCGCCATCGAGTTCGGTCGCCACGGCGCGCATGTGGCGGTGCACTACAACTCGAGCAAGGCCGAAGCGGAAAAGGTGGCCGCCGAGATCCAGAAGGGTGGCGGCAAGGCCGTCACCATCCAGGGCGACGTGAGTTCGAGCGCCACGTGCAGGGCGATCGTCGATCGCACCGTCGAAGCGTTCGGCCGCATCGACGTGCTGGTCAACAACGCGGGCGGCCTGGTGCAGCGCGTTCCGGTGGGTGACCTCACCGACGAGCTGTTCGACCAGGTGCTCGCTCTCAACGTGCGCTCCGCCCTGATGTGCATCGCCGGTGCCGTTGCGCACATGCGCAAGACCGGCGGCGGCAACATCATCAACGTGACCTCGGTCGCGGCGCGCCACGGCGGCGGACCGGGAGCCGTGCTGTACGCGGGCTCCAAGGGCTTCGTCAGCACGATGACGCGCGGCCTCGCGAAGGAACTCGTGAAGGACAACATCCGAGTCAACGCGGTGGCCCCGGGCGTGATCTACACGCCGTTCCACGAGCGCTATTCGAGCCCGCAGATGCTCGAAGGCTTCAAGGCCACGATCCCGATGAACCGCATCGGCACCGCCGACGAGTGCGCCGGCGCGTTCCTGTTCCTCGCTTCCAACCAGATGAGCGGCTACGTCACCGGGCAGATCCTCGAAGTGAACGGCGGGCAGTACATGCCCTGAGGGAACAACCACCATGTTCGATCTCACAGGCAAGGTAGCCCTGGTCACCGGCGCATCGCGCGGGCTGGGCTGGGGCATGGCGCAGGCGCTGGCTCGCGCCGGGGCGACGGTGGTGTTGAATGCTCGCGACCAGGCGGCGCTCGACGGCAGGGTCGGCGAATTGAAGACCGCGGGCCTGAAGGGCGACGTGGCCGCGTTCGACGTGAGCGACGAGGCGGCGGCTGCCGCGGCCGTGGCCGGCATCGCGAAGCGTCACGGCCGCCTCGACATAGCCGTGCTGAACGCGGGCATCCAGCATCGCAAGCCCATCACCGAGTTCGAGATCGCCGACTTCCGCCGCGTGGTGGACACCAACCTGACGGCGGTCTGGGTGCTGGCGCGCGAATGCGCACGCATCATGATTCCGGCCAAGCGCGGCCGCATCATCATGACCGGGTCGGTCAGCGCCTTCACGGCGCGACCCACCATCTCGGCCTACATCGCGTCCAAGGGGGCGGTGCACGCGTTCACCCGGGAACTCGCGGTGGAACTGGCGCCGCACAACATCACGGTCAACTCGATCGCGCCGGGCTACTTCGCCACCGAGATGAACACCGCGCTGATCGAGAACAAGGAGTTCAACGACTGGGTGTGCAAGCGCACCCCGGCGGGCCGGTGGGGGCGGGTGGACGAGATCGGTCCGCCGTGCGTCTTCCTCGCTTCGGACGAGGCGTCGTACGTGAACGGCCACATCCTCACCGTCGACGGAGCGTTCACGGCATCCATGTAGAGCAGGACCGGGAGCACGCGGGCGATGGACCTGCGGCCCCGGGAACAAGGAGGAGGAGCAGCGCATGGCAGAGAAATTCCGCGTCGGCATCACGCGCGACAATCTGAAGGCCGACGGCAAGCCGATCTTTGACGAATCGGCGTTGAAGGTTCTCGACGATCCGCGGATCGAGTGGGAGTTCGTGGCGCAGAGCGAGCCGGAGATCTCGGCGGCCTCCGCCGCACGTTACGACGCGATGGCCGTGATGCTGGGCAAGGTCACGCGCCAGACCCTTTCGGGCCCCGACCGGCGCCTCAAGCTGGTCTCCCGCTTCGGTGTCGGGTACGACACGGTCGACGTGCCGGCCTGCACCGACAACGGCGTGCTGCTCTGCATCGCACCCGACGGCGTTCGTCGACCGATCGCCACATCGGTCATCACCTATGTGCTGATGCTGGCGCAACGCGTGATGATCAAGGACCGTCTGACCCGCGAAGGTCGATGGCACGAACGGCTCAATCACTTCGGCACCGGTCTCTCGGGGCGCGTGCTGGGTTCCATCGGTGTCGGCAACATCGGCGCGGAAGTGTTCCGGCTGGCCGCGCCCTTCGGCATGAAGCACATCGCCTGCGACCCGTACATCACCCAGGAATCGGTGCGGCCGCTGGGCGTCACGCTGGTCGACATGGACACGCTGTTCCGCGAAGCGGACTTCATCGCGGTCAACTGCCCGCTGACCGCCGAGACGCGCAAGCTGGTGGGTGCGAAGCAGTTCGCCCTGATGAAGCCGACCGCGTTCTTCATCAACACCGCGCGCGGCCCCATCGTGGACGAGAAGGCGCTGTATGAAGCGCTGGCGAGCCGCCGCATCGCCGGTGCCGGCATCGACGTGTTCGAGGTGGAGCCGACGCCGGTGGACAATCCGCTGCTGAAGCTCGACAACATCGTCGTCACCCCGCATCACATCGGACTCACCGACGAGTGCATCAACACCATCGCGGCGAGCGTGTTCCACGCATGCAGGGAGCTGGCGCACGGACGCGTCCCCAAGAATGTGGTGAACCAGCAGGTGCTGGGCAAAGTGCCCTACTTTCACGCGTGATCATGGGCGAGCGCTACACGTTGGGCTATGCGCGGGAGGCGATGGCCTTCCTGGATCGCCGCACGCTGGCGAGTCATGGGGCGTTCTTCGAAGCGCATCTGCTGCCGGGCCTGCGGGTGCTGGATTGCGGTTGCGGCCCCGGCGGCATCACGCAGGGTATCGCGGCGCGGATCGCGCCAGGGTCCGTGGTCGGGATCGACATGGATGGTTCGCAGATCGAGCTCGCGACGGAAAGAGCGAATGCGCTGGGGCTCAAGAACGTCGAGTTCCGTCAGGCGAGCGTGTACGAGTTGCCGTTCGCGGACGCGAGCTTCGACGTCATCTTCTCGCACGCGTTGTTCGAGCATCTCGCCGACAAGGTGCGTGCCGCTCGCGAATGCCTGCGGGTGCTGAAGCCCGGCGGCGCGATCGGTGTGTGCACGCCGGACTGGGGCGGTTTCGTGGTGGCGCCGGAAACGCCCGACCTGAAGGCAGCGATCGCCGCCTACGAGGATCAGCAGAATCGCAACGGCGGCGACACGCGCACCGGGCGCAAGCTCGCGCAGGTGCTGACGGAAGCGGGTTTCACGCACGCGAAGCTGGCTGCGCGCTACGAGAACTATTCGCCGCTGTCGGCCATCGGCAACCTGATGGCATGGCAGCTGGAGCGCGACGGAATGCCGCAGCACGGTGCGACCTTCCGGCGCTGGCAGGAGGATCCGCAGGCGATGTTCGGGCAGGCGTGGTTGTCGTGCATTGCGCGGAAAGCGGTGTAGCCTGGAGACAGTGCGTGCCCCCATCCCAACCTTCCCCCACCTGCGGTGGGGGAAGGAGCGTACGTCCCCTCCCCCGGCTTTGCCGGGGGAGGGCTAGGGTGGGGGCAAGTGATGAGTGCAACAGGAGAAAGCAATGCGCGACAACCCAGTCAAACAGAAACTGAAGAAAGGCGAAGGCGTCTTCGGCACCATGGCCTTCGAGTTCTTCGTTCCCGGCCTGCCGCAGATGTGCAAGGCCGCCGGCGCCGAATTCCTGTTGTTCGACATGGAACACAGCGGCCTGGAGTACGAGACGCTGAAGCAGCTCATCGCCGCGTGCCGCGGCATCGGCCTCGTCCCGATGGTGCGTGTGCCCTCGGCCCAGTACCAGTTCATCGCCCGCGCGCTCGACATCGGCGCCATGGGCATCATGGTGCCGATGGTCGGCTCCGCCGAAGAGGCGGAGTTCATCGTCTCCTGCACGCGCTACCCGCCGCACGGCCGGCGCGGTGCGGCGTTCGGCTTCTCCCACGACGACTACGAGGGCGGCGACATCACCGAGAAGATGCGCATAGCCAACGAGCGCACCATCGTCATGCCGCTGATCGAGACCAAGGAGGGCATCGACGAAGTGGACAAGATCGCGGCGGTCCCGGGTGTGGACGTCCTGTGGCTCGGCCATTTCGATCTCACCAACTTCCTCGGTGTCCCGGCGCAGTTCAAGAGTGCCAAGTACCTCAAGGCCATCGACCGGATGTGCGCGGCGGCGAAGAAGCACGACAAGGTGCTCGCCTGCATGACCGGTTCCGACGAGTGGAGCCGCGAGTACTGGGACCGTGGCTTCCGTCTGTTTGCCGCCGGGGTGGATGGACACTTGCTGCAGAACGCGTTGCGGCAGAGCATCGGTACCTTGAAGTCGCTGGACGACGCCAAGCCGAAGCGTGGCGCGAAGAAGCGCTGACCGCACGACAGGAGTCCCCTCGCGGGACTCGGAGTGCACGTTCGTGAGGAGGGTGACATGTTCAAACTGTTCGTAGTGCTGTCGCTGGTCGCCATGGGGTTGGGTGCCTGCGGCAAGAAGGAGGAATCGACCCCGTCCGGTCAGGCGATGGATGCCGCCAAGGAATCCGCCAACAAGGCCGTCGAATCCGCCAAGGACGCGGCTTCGGCAGCGGGTGACGCGGCGAAGGAAGCCGCCACCGCCGCCAAGGAAGCAGCCAAGGAGTCCGTCGACAGCGCGAAGGAAGCCGGCAGGAACGCCGTCGAAGCCACCAAGGACGCGACCAAGGAAGCCGTCTCCAACGCGGCCGATGCGACGAAGGCGGCGACCAACAAGGCGGCCGATGCGACCAAGGAAGCGGTGGGCGCCGCGGCCGACAAGGCGAAGGAAGCCGTGAAGAAGTAGCGCTCCACTCGAGGAGGACGCTCATGGGTACGCGAAGCGGATTCGGTGTCGTCGTCGCAGTGCTTGCCGCGGCCCTGTCGGGAACGGCGGGCGCGCAGCAACCCATCACGCTGCACGGGGCGGTGCAGTTCGCCGACGAGCATGCGTTCAACCGGACGCTGCTCAAGTTCGAGGAGCTCACGAAGAAGTACTACGGGAAGCCGATCAACTTCGTGCTTCACCGCAACAGCGAGCTCGGCACTGAGAAGGATTACTTCGCCTACCTGAACCAGGGCATCTCGGTGGACTACGCCGTGGTGTCGCCCTCGCATATGTCCACGTTCGCGAAGGCGGCGCCGCTCATGGACATGCCCTTCCTGTTCCGCGACGTGGATCACTGGCGCAAGGTGCTCGACGCCGACGCCCTGAAGCCGATCGCCGACGAGGTGGCGAAGAAGGCCGACGTGATGATCCTCGGCTATGCCGGCGGCGGCGTGCGCAACCTGATCGTGAACAAGCCGGTGCGCAACATGCAGGAACTGAAGGGCCTCGCGATCCGTGTCATGGGAGCGCCGGTCCAGACCCGCATGTTCCAGGCGATCACGACGGCCCCCACGGTGATCGCCTATACCGAGATCTACAACGCAATCCAGACCGGGGTGATCCAGGCGGCCGAGAACGAGGCCGCCGGTCTCGAGCAGATGAAGTTCTACGAGGTCGGCCCGCACATCTCGCTCACCCGGCATGCGATCACCGTGCGGCCGGTGTGCTTCTCGGGCAAGACCTTCCGGCGGTTGCCGAAGGACCTGCAGGAAGCGATCGTGAAGGCGGGACGGGAGGCCGGTGCCTACGGACGGCAACTCGAGTCGAGCGAGGATCAACAGCGGCTGCAACGCCTCGAGAAGGAAGGGAAGCTCAAGACCTACGTCTTCGCCGATCGCGACCAGTTGATGAAGCTCGCCGAACCCATCAAGCAGGCCTACGCGAAGGAGGTGGGGGCGGAGGCGGTCCTGGCGGGCATCAATGGGGTCAAGTAGTCCGGCCCCCACCCGGACCCTCCCCCACGAGCGTTCGCTCGCGGGGGAGGGGACGAAAACTCGCGTAATGCCGACTGACGGCACTCCCTCCCCCGACTTCGTCGGGGGAGGGTTGGGGTGGGGGCTGGGATTTGCCGCAATAGCGGAAAGTCCCCGAGACGCCGAGGCGCAGACATGATCTCGTCCCTCATCGCCGCGCTCTACCGCGCCATCCAGTTCCTCCTCACCGTCCTGATGGCGATCCTGATCGTCCCGGTGGTGCTGCAGATCGTCTCGCGCTTCACCGCGGTGATTCCGCGCTACATCTGGACCGAGGAGGTGGCCCGGTTCTGCTTCATCTGGATCATCATGCTGGGCTCCATGCTCGCGGTGCGGGACGACACGCACTTTGACCTCGAGGTGCTGCCCACGCCGAAGACACCGCACGGCCGCGCATTCGCACGCCTGATCCGCCACGGGGCGATGTTGCTGGTGGCGCTCACGTTCGTGTGGTTCGGCTACGAGTTCGCGGTCTTCGGCTTCGAGCAGGAATCCGAACTGTCCGGGCTCAACATGCTGGCGATCCACGTCGCATGGCCGTTGGCGGGCGTGGTGTACGTGCTCTTCCTCGGAGAGAAGATCATCCAGGATCTGCGGATCTGGCGAGGGCGTTCCGGTGAGTAGCGCGCAGGTTGCCCTCATGCTGTTCGGGGCGTTCTTCGCGCTGCTGCTGCTCCGCGTGCCGGTGGCATTCGCGCTGGGCCTGGCCTGCGTTCCCGTGTTCTTCATCGACGAGCGCCTGACCCCGTTTCTCCTGCTGAACGAGATGCTGAAGTCGTACAACTCGTTCCTGCTGCTCGCGATCCCGTTCTTCCTGCTGGCGGCGAACCTGATGAACGCGGCCGGCATCACCGATCGGCTCATCAAGCTCGCGCGCGCTTGCGTGGGGCATCTGCCCGGCGGACTCGGTCACGTCAACGTGGTGGTCAGCATGCTGTTCGCCGGCATCTCCGGTTCCAGCACCGCGGAGACCGCCGGTGTGGGCGGCGTGCTGATTCCGGCCATGAAACAGCAGGGCTTCGATGCACGCTTCACGGCCGCTCTCACGGCCTGCGCTTCGGTGATGGGCGTGATCATCCCGCCCAGCATCCTGATGGTCGTGTGGGGCGGCGTCATCTCGGTGTCCATCGGCGGGTTGTTCCTCGCCGGTGTCCTGCCCGGCATCTTGATCGGGCTCTCGCTGATGGTCATCGTCGTGATCTACGCCAAGCTCAGGAACTACCCGATCTATCCGCGAGCGACGCTGGGCGAAGTCGGCAAGGCATTCCTGCAGTCGCTGCTGGCGCTGGCGACCCCCGCCATCATCGTGGGCGGTATCGTGGGCGGCTTCTTCACGCCGACCGAGGCGAGCGTGGTCGCGGTGCTCTATGCGTTGGTACTGGGCGCCGTGATCTACCGGACCGTGCCTCTGCGCGGCATTCCCAAGGTGCTGTACGAATCGGCACGCTTCGCGGCGATCTCGCTGTTCTGCATCGGCACCGCATCGGCTTTCGGCTGGCTGCTCGCCTATTTCCGCATCCCGCAGGTCTTCGTCGACTGGGTGTCCGGCTGGGGCGGCGGACCGACCAGTGTCGGGTTCATCGTGGCCGGAGCGTTCCTCGTCATCGGCTGCTTCATCGATGCCATTCCGGCGATCATCATCCTCGGCACCATCCTGGCCCCGCTGGCCGCCAGCGTCGGCCTGCATCCGATCCACTTCGCCATCATCGGCGTGATCTCCATCGCCTTCGGACTCGTGACGCCGCCGTACGGCCTGTGCCTGATGATCGCCTGCGCCATCGGCAAGGTGACCATCCGCGAGACGCTGAGGGACGTGGCGATCTTCCTGGTGCCGATGCTGGGTGTATTGTGCTTCGTGATCCTGTTTCCCCAAGCCATCCTGGCCCTGCCGCGGTGGCTGATGCCGACGTTCGTGAAGTGAGAGAGGAGGTTGTCCGATGATCAGCGTGCAACCGTCGGGCGCCTGCATGGGCGCTGAAGTTTCGGGCGTGGACCTGTCGGGTCCACTCAGCGCGGAGACCTTCGGAGCGATCCGCGAAGCGCTGCACCGCCATCACGTGATCGTGCTGCGAGGGCAGTCGCCGTCGCTGGAGGCGGAGCGCTTCATCGACTTCGCCGGTCGCTTCGGCCGGCCGGAGCCGCACGTGCTGGACCAGTTCCATCACCCGACCCACTCGGACATCCTGATCCTCTCCAACGTGAAGAAGAACGGCAAACCGATTGGACTGGCCGACGGCGGGACCTACTGGCACAGCGACTACTCCTACCTCGACGTGCCGGCGCGAGCGACAGTGCTCTACTCGATCCAGGTGCCCGAGGTGGGAGGCGACACGCTCTTTGCCGACCAGGAGCAGGCCTATGCCGATCTGCCGGAAAAGATGAAGCAGCGGCTCGAAGGGCTCGTGACGCTGAACCTCTATGGCAATCGCGACGATCTCGATCCGGAATCCCGCACCATCGCGTTCCCGCTCACCGAAGACCAGAAGCAGAAGCGAAGCATCTCGGTGATCCGTCACCCCCTCGTGCGGCGCCATCCCTACACCGGCCGCAAGGCGCTCTACGCCGTTTCGGGCACGTCGTTCGCCATCGAAGGCATGTCCGACGACGAGGGCCTCGCGTTGCTGCGCGAACTGGCCGACCACTCGACGCAGCCGAAGTACCAGTATCGGGTAAGTTACGGCGTCGGCGACGTGGTGGCGTGGGACAACGCTTCGGTGCTGCACTCAGCGACGCTGACCGATCCGAAGTTCGCGCGGACCCTGTGGCGGGTGACGACGAAGGAGGCGCAGCGGCCGGCGATGTGATCAGAGGATTGCCGTCGGCCGGTGCCCCCACCCTGACCCTCCCCCAGCGAAGCTGGGGGAGGGGGTACGTCCCCTCCCGGCTGTGCCGCGGGGAATACGCTTTACACCCCTGCCCCCACGTCAGTGGGGGCAGGTGGGGATGGGGGCCAGCTCTTGCCCGCAAGCGGGCCGTCGCGAGAGCCGGATGCGTCCGTGCCTGGACAGCCATTTGCCAAGCGCCCCAGTATGGTCCAAACTACCGGAGTCGGATATGCGTCGTCGGAAGTCCGCCAATCCTCTCCTCGGTCGTTCGCGTCCGTCCTGGATGCGCGAAGTCTCTCCCGAATGCGTCATTTGATGCCGCCTGCGAATCCGCATGCGGCCATGCATCAACGGGGGTAACCATGATTTCTGGCACCGTGAAGTTCTTCAATTCCAGCAAGGGTTTCGGCTTCATCGCACCGCAGGACGGGTCGAAGGACGTGTTCGTCCACATCTCGGCGGTCGAACGCGCAGGTATGACTACGCTCGCCGAGAATCAGGCGATCTCGTTCGAAACCGAACCCGGCCGCGACGGCCGTGTCGCGGCAGTCAACCTGAAGGCGCTCTGACCGCTACTCGACGCGGCCTTCCCAGCCGTTTGCTGCCGGGCCGCCTCGAGCCGCCCGGCTAGTAGTCATTGCGTTCG
Organism: Burkholderiales bacterium; assembly: GCA_019745565.1. Taxonomy (GTDB): domain Bacteria; phylum Pseudomonadota; class Gammaproteobacteria; order Burkholderiales. Next base: position 33,128 of record JAIESW010000003.1, on the reverse strand, counting down.
CCCGGCGTGGCCGCGCGCGCAGACATCCCCGGTACCCATAATGGCGAAAGAAGAAGTCGTCGAACTCGAAGGCGTGGTGAACGAAGTGCTGCCGAACACCATCTTCCGCGTGACGCTGGACAACGGCATCGCGATCACCGCTTACGCATCCGGCAAGATGCGCAAGCACCGTATCCGCATTCTCGCCGGCGATCGGGTCACGCTCGAGATGTCCCCCTATGACCTGACGAAGGGCCGCATCAGCTTTCGCCACAAGGACGAACGCGCGGCGCCCTCGACGGCACCGCGACGGCCGGCGTACCGGCCGCGATAGCGGCTGGCAGGGCCCGTCCGGCGATCAGTTGTCGGGCGGAGCGATTTCGGGGGATGGCGAAGGGACTGAGGTAGTGCTTGGCCCTCATCCCAACCTTCCCTCGCCTTCGGCGGGGGAGTGCATTGGCCGGTTTCCTCGCGAGTGCAGAAATCTCCGCTGAATCGACCCAGATGCACTCCTTCCCCCGCCTGCGGTGGGGGAAGGCTGGGATGGGGGCCCGCCTTCCTAACCTCGCAGGATCAGTCGTTGATCGAGACGACCGCCACCGCGTAGGCTCCGAGCTTCAGCCCCGCTGCGCCCACGGCCTTCCACGAGCGCTGGAACTTCGCGGGGTCCGTGGTGGCGACGGCGAAGCTGTCTTCATCCAGCACCGCGGCGAACGTGGTGCCGGCAGCGCCCGACAGCTTCACTGACTGCGAGTCGGCGGTGCGATTGGCGAGCCACAGGATGGTGCCGCCCTTGCCGCGCACGGCGAGGCACTCCACCTTGGCGGCGTCGGACGACGTCGCGCTCACCAGCTTGGAGCCGCTGGCGCGGGCCAGACCGCTCACCACGTGATAGGCCGGATAGACGGCCGAGCTTCCGATGTCATCGAAGTGCGGTTGCGCGTAGTCGGTCTTCCGGTAGATGACGCCGAGCGGGCCGGTAGGCGCGCCGACCGTGACGGCGGCGGCGCCTGCGCGTGCCAGCGTCGCGATGTAGGCGAGCGTCCATGCGGCGCCGAACAGGCCGCGCTGGCGCGGGTCCATCTTCACCAGGCAGATGCGCTCGTTCTTCGGGTTCGGTGTGAAGGTGGCGCCGTGCGGGTTGTCACGGCAGCCGATGGCACTGGGGCCCACGCGATGCGCGGTCTTGCCGATGTAGGAGCGCGCCGTTTCCATTTGCCAGGGCAACGCTTCGTGCGTTTCCATGACGGAACGATCGTCGGCCGCGTGCACGATGGGGCAGGTGGTATTGGTGACGAAGTCGAGCAGCTCCGCCGGCGGCCGCTTGCGGTTCAATTCGGTGAAGAACGAGAACATGCCGCCGCCCAGCTTCACACCGGGGAACGCCTTGCGTGCTGCCGCATAGAGCTTGTCCAGCGGCGGCGCCGGCGGGCGCGGGCCGCCCGGCAGCACCGACTTCAAGTCGCCCACGGGGCAGACCGCGATGGCGGCGAGCTTGAGGCCCGATTCCTTCACCAGCTTCGCGACGCCGGCAAGCTCCTCGGCGTAGCGATCGACGCTTTCCACGACGATCTCGAGCACACATTCCGCACCGGTCTCATCGGACAGCAGGCGATAGCCGTAGAGTTCCTTCGCACCATGCTTCGCACGCGGATCGTAGTGGCAGTTCAGCACCTTCGGCGCGATGCCCTTGACGAGCCCCAGGCGCGCGGCCGCGTGACCGATCTCCTCGGCAGGCACACCCAGGCCGACGGGCGGCATGACGTCGCGCGTCGCGCTGCCCAGCTTGATCTCGATGCCGCGGCCGGCCCCGGACCTGGCGGCCTTCGGGACATTGCCCGACAGCGAGAAGCGGATCGACTGCTTGACCGGCTCGCCGGCCTTCAGCGTGTAGGGCCACGGCAGGGCGAGCGGCCGCACGTAGGTCTTGAACGAGGCGTCGGTCCAGTTGCGATGGTCTTCCATCTCCCAGGTGTCGCCTTCCATCCGGACCGTCGCTTTCACGCCCGGCAGCACCTCGTGCGTCAGCGAGCGGATGTGCAGGAACGGCTGGATCGGATTCACCTGCTTCGGGAAGATCGATTTCTCCACCTTGCCGTCGACGTGCTCCACTTCGACCTTGTTGCCGACCACGCCCTTCAGCGGGTGCAGCACCACGAAGCCGGTGCGCGCGGTGCGGAAGTCGGTCTTCGGCACCGCCGTGCCTTCGAAGTCCAGACTACCGTCGGAATGACCCTCGATGGTGATGTCGAACGCGATCTCCATGGCTTCGCGAGCGCAGACCGCGTGATAGGAGACCGAGAACCCGTCGGCGCGCTGATCGACCCTCAGGTCCGTGATCTTCGGGATGTAGGTGCCCCAGTTCTCGTCGCGCACCAGGAAGGCCAGCGCGCGCACCGCTTCGACACCGTTCACCTTCAGGTACCGCAGTGCGCCGTTCTCGAGCTCGACGGTGAGCGGGCCGGCAGTAAGGATGCGGCCCGGGACGTCGGGCTGTTCGGTACCGCAGAGCTTGATCGCACGGGAAGCGGGAACGGTCTTCATGACGGAATCCTCAGGAGACGACTTTCTCGGTGTCGGGCTCGATGATCACGGCCCGGTTCATGTCGATGGCGAGTTCGATGGCCTGGCCCGGTTGCGAAGCCTCATGGGCCTGCAGTTCGGCCACGGCTTCGACGCCGCCCAGCTTGAACGTGGCGTAGGTGCGTGCCCCGGTCGGCTGCACGAGGTCGATCACGGCGCCGCAGCGTGCGAGGCCTTCGCGGGCATCGCCCTCGCGCGCCCGACTGATGTGCTCGGGCCGCAGCCCCAGGACGATGCGTTTGCCGGTGTAGGGGGCGAGCCGGTCGTTGCGTGACTGCGGCAAGGGCAGCACGGCGCTGTCACCGACACGGACCGCGAGGCGTCCCGCCACCGAAGCGATCTCGGCATCGACGAAGTTCATCGAGGGTGAGCCCAGGAATCCCGCGACGTACTTCGTGGCCGGACGTTCATACAGATCGAGCGGCGAGCCCTGCTGCTCGATCTTCCCGTCGCGCAGCAGCACGATGCGATCGGCCATGGTCATGGCCTCGATCTGGTCGTGGGTGACGTAGATCATGGTCTTGCCCAGTTCCTGGTGCAGCCGCTTGATCTCGCTGCGCATCTCGTCGCGCAGCTGCGCATCCAGGTTCGACAGCGGCTCGTCGAAGAGATAGAGCCGCGCGTTGCGCACGATGGCGCGACCGATGGCCACCCGCTGCAACTGCCCGCCCGACAGCTGGCGCGGATAGCGCTGCAGCAGATGATCGATGGCGAGCATCTGCGCCGCGCGTTGCACCTTGCCGTCGATCTCGCCCGCCGGCGTCTTGCGGGCGCGCAGGCCGAACGCGATGTTGTCGTACACGCTCATGTAGGGGTAGAGCGCGTAGTTCTGGAACACCATCGCGATGTCGCGATCGCGCGGCGGATCGTCCGTGACGTTCTGGCCGCCGATCTCGATGGTGCCGGAATCGGCATCCTCCAGACCGGCGATGGTCCTGAGCAGAGTGCTCTTGCCGCAACCGGATTGGCCGACCAGGACGGTGAATTCACCGGCTGGAATCTCGAGGTCCACGCCTTTTACGGCATGGACCTGGCCATAGTACTTGTTCAACGCAGTGATCCTGAGATCAGCCATGGTTCATCCCTTCACTGCACCCAGCGAAATGCCGCGCACCAGATACCTTTGCATGAAGCCGACGACGATGAAGATGGGCAGCGTCCCAAGCACCGACATCGCCGAGATCTTCGCCCAGAAATTCGACTGCCCGCCGAAGTAGTGGGTGACCTGCACCGTGTAGGTGGAAACCTCGGTGCGGGTCAGCACCAGCGCGAAGATGAAGTCGTTCCACGCGAACACGAAGGTGAAGATGGCGGTGGCGAACAAGCCTGCGCGACACATGGGGAAAACCACCTTCCACAGCACCTGCCAGCGCGTGCAGCCGTCCACCAGCGCAGACTCTTCCAAAGCCTTCGGGATGTCGTTGATGTAGCCGCGCATCATCCAGATGACGTAGGGCAGATTGAATGCGGTGTAGAGCAGGATCAGGCCGACGTACGTGTCGACCAGTTTCAGCCACACATACAGGAGGAAGATCGGAAACACGACGGCGATGGGCGGCACCATGCGCTGCGAGATGATCCAGTTGGCGAGGTTCTCGCCGCCGGTGCGGAAGCGCGCGAGGCTGTAGGCGCACAGCGTGCCCAGGAACATCGCGAGCACCGTGCTCACGCTGGCCACCACCAGGCTGTTGCCGACGGTCTTGGCGTCGCCGTCCTTGAACAGCACCTCGTAGTTGTCGAACTGGATCTGCCCCGGCCACCACTTGGGCGGGAACGCGAAGATCTCCTCCGGCGTCTTGAAGGAGATCATGAACAGCCAGTAGATCGGGAACAGGAAGAAGGCCGTGATGGCGATCGCCGCGGCGAGGCGCAGGATCAGCTTGAGGCGGCGGCGTTGGCGCAGGTTCATGGTCTAGCGCGCCAGTTCGACCCGCTTCAGCGCGGCCATCACCACGATCGACAGCAGCACGATGATCATCAGCGCCACCGCGGCGGTGAAGCTGGTGTCGAACTGCTGGAACCCTTTGACGTAAGCGAAGATCGAGATGGTCTCGGTCATGGTGCCAGGCCCGCCGCGGGTCAACGCCCACACGATGTCGAACAGGCGGAACAGATCCAGGCCGCGGATCAGGATGGCGATGGCCATCACCGGCCAGATGGCGGGCAGCACGATGCGGAAGAACGTGCGCCACCAGCCGGCGCCGTCGATGGAGGCGGCTTCGAGCTGCGACTTGTCCACGGCCGACAGCGCGGCGAGCAGCAGCAGGAACATGAATGGCGTCCACTGCCAGACCTCGGCCACCAGGATCGCCGGGTAGACCAGGTTCGGATTGATGGTCCACAGGATGGTCGCCTCGCCGCCGATCAGCCAGCCGATGATCTGGTTGATGGGGCCGAAGCGGTTGTCGAACATGAGCGACCAGGTGGCACCCGCCACAATGGGCGAGATCACCACGGGCAGCACCAGCAGGGCGACGAACACCTGCCGGCCGGGAATGCGGTCGATGAAGAGTTGCGCCATCGCGAGGCCCAGCACCAGTTCGATGGGCAGGGCGATGGCGGTGAAGATCACGGTGTGCAGCAGTGCCTGCCACATCCGCGTGTCGTTCACCATCTGCCGGTAGTTGAGCAGGCCCTGGAACGACGTATCCATGTCCGTCATCGTGATGTTCTGGAAGCTCACCACGATGAGATAGATCAGCGGAAAGATGCCGATCAGGAGCAGCACGAAGATGGACGGTGCCACCAGGACGTACTTGAAGCGGCGATCCCGGGTGGCGGCTTTGGTGCGGATGGCAGCCAAGGAAGTGCGGTGCGTTTGTTCTCGTGGTTGGAAACAAGAGGCGGGCATCGAGCCCGCCTCTCGCATTGCGGAGCCGCGCTCTTCAGCGGAGCGCGGGCGACCGGTTACTTCGGATAGGCCCCCGACTTGGCGGCCCAGGCGGAGTACACCGCCTTCTGCTTCTCGACGCCGACCTTGGCGGTGACCTCATCCCACTGCTTGGCGATGTCGTCCAGGATCTTCTTCGGATCCTCGCCGGCCCACAGGCGGCTGATGCCCTGACGCAGCGCTTCCTCGTACTTGTCGGTCTGGATGAGCGACAGGTCGAGCAGGCCGGTCTTCGATGCGGCCTGCAGTGCGGCCAGGTAGTCCTTGGCATCGGGCCAGAGCTTGAGATACCCGGGGTTGGTGAAGTGTGAGTCGCGGAACGGGTCGCGCAGCGCGTAGGGCAGTTGCACGCGCTGGTTGGAAGTGTCTTCGCTGTTCAGCCACTGGATGAACAGATACGCCGCTTCCTTCTGCTTGCTGCCGGCCGCGACCGACAGGGCGAAGCCCGCCGCCAGTTCCGGATGTCCGCCGGGAGGCAGCGTGTAGCCGACCTTGCCCGCGATCTTGGACTTCGGCACCCAGGAGAGCGCCTTCTCTTCCGACAGGTAGCCCGCGGCGAAGCGGCCATAGGGCGGCCACGAGATCGTCATCGCGCTCTTGCCCTCGAGGAACACGGCGAGGTTCTCGACGAAGCCGAACTTCTCGACGCCGGGCGGCATGAAGCGGTTCTCGTTGCGCCACTCGGTCAGTACCTTCACGCCCGCCGGGCTGTTGATGGTGGCCTTCATGTTGGCGTCGAAGAACTTGCCGCCCTCGTTGCGGAAGCGCTCCTGGAACATGAAGTTGCCATAACCCGACTCGCGGAACATCGAGGCGCCGTAGATGCCTTCCGACTTGAGCGCCTCGGTGAAGAACGAGCCGATGTCATCGAACTGCTTCCAGGTCTTGGGCGGCGCCAGATCGTAGCCGTGCTTCGCCTTGAAGGCCTTCTTGAGGTCGTCGCGGGCGAAGAGGTCCTTGCGGTAGTAGAAGATGAACACGTCGCCGTCGTCGGGGAAGCCGTAGATCTTCCCGTTGACCTTCATCTGGTTGTCGCGGTAGGTCGCCGCGATCGTCTGGAGTTCCTTCGCGTAGCCGTACTTCTCGACGTAAGGGTCGAGCACTTCGAGGGCGCCGGCCTGCGCGAGGTCGGGCATCCAGGCCGGGATCACGTTGAGGGCGTCGTACGCACCGGTGCCGGCGCGGAACTCCTGCATGATCTTGGTGAACATCTCCGAGACGGGAGCTTCCACCACCTTCACCTTGCAGCCCGTGAGCTGTTCCCACTTCGGCCCGGAGAAGTTGAGCGGGTCGAGCGACTGCAGGCCCGCCTCCCACACGATGGTGATGGTCTTGCCGCCGGCGCACAGCGGCTTCGCCGCATCGACCGCGCGTTGGGCTGCACTCTGCGCCGCTGCGCCCGTGGACCAGGCGAGCGTGGCGACGGCGAACAATGCCGCGACCGCGCGCAAACCGAATTGCGCTTGTTTCATGGGAAGGCTCCTCCTCAGTGTTTCTAGTTCTGGATGGCGGTGCGTCTTCCGCACTCGCGCCTCGCGGCCGGAGGATTATGTGGAACGGCTATGCCGCAGGCAAGGTGGTGCGGGAGCATCTTCATGATGCGGTGCGCAATGGAGAACCGCCGCTCCTGCACGTGAGACGCCCGTCTCGTCTCAGCCGCTGCCGGCCATCCCTTGCTGCGCTGCGTTCCGGCCGGCCTGCCCCGCGCCAAAAGCAGCTATGCTTTAACCATGTCCGACATCGCCTATGCGGCGCTCGTGCTCGCCGAGCACCGCCTCGAACTCGATCCCCTGGGGGAATTGCCGCCGCAATTGCGCCCGGCGGACGTGGCCGAGGCCTACGCCATCCAGGACGAACTGCACCGCCAACTGACCGCCCGTGGCCTCGGCGAGGTGGTGGGCCACAAGATCGGCTGCACGACACCGGTGATGCAGGCCTATCTCAAGATCGAGCATCCTTGTGCCGGCGGCGTGTTCGAGCGCACCGTGCATCGGAGTCCGGCCACCGTGCCGCACGACGATTTCGTGCGGGTCGGCGTGGAGTGCGAGATCGTGGTTCGCCTCGGCAAGGATCTGCCGCCGCGCGCGAATCCCTATTCGCGTGACGAGGTGGCCGATGCCGTCGCCGCGTGCATGGCAGGCATGGAACTGGTCGATGCCCGCTACGTCGATTATTCGAAACTGGATACCCCGACGCTGATCGCGGACGACTTCTTCGACGCCGGCTGCGTGCTGGGCCCGGAAGTGACCGCGTGGCGCGAGTTCGATCTGAGCGATCTCGCGGGGGTGACCACCATCAACGGCGTCGAAGTGGGGCGCGGCCGCGGTTCGGATGTGATGGGGCACCCGTTCGAGGCGCTCGCCTGGCTCGCGACGCAGCAGTCGCAGCGGGGCCACGGGCTGCGCGCCGGCGAGTTCGTGTTTACCGGCAGCGTGGTGGCCACCAAGTGGCTGGAGCCGGGCGACCACGTGGTCATGGACGTCGAACGCCTCGGGCGGGTGGAGGCGACTTTTCCCGATTAGCGCCGGCGCCCCGTCCGGCCTGCTACGTGCTTGTCTCGATGCGGAGAAGTTACGAAAGTCCAGCCATGTCCAGCACCTTGTCCCGTCTCCTGCTTCTCGTCGTGGTGCTCGGCGCGTCCGGCGCCGGTGCCGCGGTCTACCGATGGGTGGATGCCGACGGGCGCATCTTCTACACCGACAGTCCGCCGCCGCAGAGCAAGGCCAAGTCGGTCAAGTTGCCGTCCAACACCGTCGCTCCGGTCACGCCGGTGCCGAAGGCGAAGCCGGCGGCTGCGACGGGCGAGAAGGTGACGCTCTACACCACCACGTGGTGCGGCTACTGCAAGAAGGCGCGGGCCTACCTCAACGCCCGCAACATCCCGTTCGACGATGTCGACGTCGAAACCACCGATCGCGGGCGGCGCGAATACCGGGAGATGGGCGGCAACGGCGTGCCGGTGATCTTCGTGGGGACGCAGCGCATGGACGGCTACGACCAGGGCGGTCTGCAGGAGATGCTGAAGGCATCCGGCTGGTAACCGTCGCCCGGCGTCGCGAGGGTCGCGATGCCGGCAGTGCCGGATGCTATCGTTCGCAGAGCGCTTCATTGCCCGTGAGGTTCCGTGCGTCCCCGCATCCTCGTCGTCGAAGACGAACCGGCCATCGCCGACACCATCCGCTACGCATTGTCGACCGAAGGCTACGACCCGGTCTGGTGTGCCACCGGCCAGGCGGCGCTGGACGCGGCCAGGGACGACGGCATTGCTCTGGTCATCCTCGACGTCGGACTCCCGGATATCAACGGGTTCGATCTCTTCAAGCGATTGGCGCCGATCACGGCGGCGCCGGTGATCTTCCTCACCGCGCGCACCGCTGAAGTGGACCGCATCGTCGGGCTCGAACTCGGTGCCGACGACTATGTTTCGAAGCCGTTCAGTCCGCGTGAGCTGACCGCGCGGGTGCGGACGATCCTGCGCCGCGCCGCGCGCGGGGCCGCGACGGCGGCCGCTGCCGAGCCGAGCGGGCCGCTGGTGGTGGACGACGAGCGCAAGTCGGTACGCTACTTCGGCACCGCGCTCGACTTGTCGCGCTACGAGTACCGTGTGTTGAAGTTGCTCGCCTCGCGGCCCGGCCGCGTCTACTCGCGCGACGAGATCCTGCAGCAGGCGTGGGACGATCCGGATTCGAGCTTCGACCGCACCGTCGACGCCCACATCAAGCTGATCCGCGCCAAGCTGAAGGCGGTAAAACCCGACGTCGAGGCGATCCGTACCCATCGCGGCGACGGCTATTCGCTGCGCGAGGACTGGTGAGCCGCCGCAACCGCATCTTCGCCGGCGTGGTGGTGGTCTTCGCGATCGGCGTGGCGTTCGTGCTGTTGCGGATCATCGCCGACCTCGATCCGCGCTATCGCGAGTCGGCCGAGGAATCCATGATCGACACCGCGCATGCGATCGCGTCGATCGTCGCGCTCGAGGTGGAGGACGGGGTGATCCACCCCGATCGCCTGCGGCTCGGTCTGCGCGGCCTGTACACGAGGCGCTTCGACGCCGAGATCTTCGGCGTGCGCAAGACGCACGTCGATCTGCGGATCATCATCGCGAACCGCGTCGGTACCGTCATCTACGATTCGTTCGACCGCGACGAAGGTGCCGACTACTCGACTTGGCGCGACGTGAACCTCACGCTCGCCGGCAAGTACGGTGCGCGCACGAGCGTCGAGGACCCGGCCGATCGCCGATCCGAAGTGATGTACGTGGCGGCTCCGGTGCTATGGAAGGATCGCATCGTGGGCGTCGTCAGCGTGGGCAAGCCCACGAAGGATTTCGAGCCTTTTCTCGCCAACGCGCGCAGCAAGGTGGTCGCCGTCGGACTCACTGCCGGTGTCGCGGTGCTGCTGTTCGCGGTGATCGTGTCGATCTGGCTGATGCGTCCGTTCGTACTGATCCAGGATTCGGTGCGGTTGCTGCGCACGCACGGCAGCGCGGGCTTGCCGCGCTTGGGCCGCCGGGTGCGCAGCGTAATCGGGACTGCGTTCGAGGAGATGCGCGACGCCTTGGCGGGACGGACCTACACCGAGCAGTACGTCCAGTCACTCACGCACGAGATCAAGAGCCCGTTGTCCGCGATCCGCGGAGCCGCGGAGCTGCTTCAGGAACCTATGCCGGAAGCGGAGCGAGCACGCTTCACTGCCAACATCCGCGAGCAGACGCAGCGCATCCAGGAAGTGGTTGACCGGTTGCTCGAGCTCTCCGGTCTGGAGAAGCAACGCCGCCTCGAGACGGTCGGTGCGGTGAGCGTCGACGACCTGATCGAGGGGGTGGCGAGTGCCGCCCAACCCCTGGCGGATCGTCGCTCCGTGCGTCTCGAGCTGGAAGCCGATCACGGTGCGCGCGTGGCTGGTGATGCGTTCCTGTTGCATCGGGCGCTGATGAACCTCGTGCAAAACGCCATCGATTTCGCGCCGCCGGGTTCGGTCGTAACCCTTCGTGTGACGACCGACGGTCGCCGGGTCGCGATCGCCGTCCGCGACCGCGGACCCGGTATCCCCGAGTTCGCGCAAGACCGGCTGTTCGAGCGCTTCTATTCCCTGCCGCGGCCTGACACGGGCAAGAAAAGCACTGGCCTGGGCTTGAGCTTCGTCGACGAGATCGCGGCTCTGCACCGCGGTTTGGTACGGATCGAGAATCATCCGGAAGGCGGTGCCGTGGCGGTGCTGTCGTTACCTCGGGTGGGTTAGCGCGGTACCCGCCCGGCGACGGGTCTGCTTCGTTCGCCACTAGGCGCAACAACTTCGGCGGCGGGATGGCCCAGCGGTTCGCTACACTTCCCCCGTCGCATGCCGAGCATCACGCGATCGGACGGCGTCACGCCGCCCGAACTTCTCAACGCAGGAGATCAAACCATGGCCAAGGGTCAGCTACGCAGCAACAAGGAACCGAAGAAACCGAAGAAGGCCAAGGCACCGGCAGGGGCGGTATCGCCATTCGCCGCGACGGCCGGTGCGGGCACTGCTGGGGCAAATCGCAACAAGAAGAAGTAGTCGCGAGTGCCCAAACGGCAGGCAAAAAAAGAGCGGCCCGAAGGCCGCTCTTTTCATCGCTTGAAGCTTGCGATCAGTACAGCACCACCGGGTTGCCCGGGGAACCCGTGGCGCCGATGATCTTGAGCGGCGCCCAGATGAAGGCACCTTCGTAGATCTTGGCATCGACGAGCGACTTGGTGTCGACGTTCTCCAGGTTCCAGATGCCGCGCTTCGGCTGCAGTTCGGTGTGGCAGGGCACGGCATAGCCGTCCTGCTCGCCGCCGGGCTGCGCGTCGTTCGCGGAAGTGTCGCCCATGGTGAGGGCGATGTTCTTCTCGGCCATGTACATGCAGGCGCTGATGCCGAAGCCCGGCTCGCCTTCGGCGAACTTGGCACGGGCGGCGGCGCGAGCGGCGCTGTCCATCTTCTTGTAGCGGTCGTTGCTCCAGGTGTTGCCCTGACCGGTGTGGAGTGCGACGCAGTCGCCGGCGCCGATGTCGGCGAGGCCTTGCGCCTTCAGCATGTCCTTCATGTCCTGGGCAGTCACGATGCCGGGGTCGCCAGCCTTCTTCGGAATTGGCAGCATTTCCTCGGAAGCCGAGATCTTGCCTTGGGACTTGCGCAGGGCCACGGCGTCGAGCACCACGAGGCGGCACACGAAGCCGAGTTCACCGACGTGTTCCACGCCAAGGGGGCCCATGCCGAAGACACGGCCGCCCGCGCCACGCTCGTACGAATCCCACGAGATGCGCTTGTTGTAGAACATCGGACCCTTGCTGGTGTTGATGCCGATGTGGCCGGGGCCGTCGAACTGGGTCTGGATCTGGCCGATTTCGGTGGTCACCAACTCATCGTGGTAGACCAGCGCGTTCTTGCCGAACGGGCCGCCGGTGGGCGTGCCGGGAATGCTCATCTGCCAGCCGCGCGGACCGAAGGCCGGGGCTTCACGGTGATAGTACTTGCCGATCGTGAGCGACTTGTACTGCTTGACGAGTGACAGGGCCTTCTTGATGTTCGCCGAATTCTTGGTGTGGTTCGCCGAACCGGCCTTGTCATCCGGACCCCACTGGTTGGCGGGCCAGTCGCTGTTCTCCTGCGGACCCGGCACGACCTGCGCCATAGCGCTCGTCCCCATCATCAGCAAAGCACTGCCTACGGCTGCCGCAAGGGTCAACCTTTTCATGCTCTCTCTCCTCGGTTATCTATTTGTGGGTCGGGATCACATGAATGAGCTACTCGTGTGAACCCCGACGAAAACATTGACATAGAAGGTCACACCTTGCAAGCAGATCACCTCGGTCGTTGACAGTGTTCGTGCGTGCGGCGCACAGTAGCCGCCGCTTCGCGGCAGGAAACGGAGCGCGTGCGCCCGATGGATCCTGTGACACGGCCGTTCGGCCGCGATTTTGTTGCGGCGCAAGAGGAGAACAGCAGCATGATTTCCGCAGAGCAGGTCGCGTTCTACCGCGACCAGGGGTACGTCGTGGTGGAAGACGTCATCGGGCCGGAACTGCGTGCCCGCATGCAGCGCGTCATCGACGAGCTCACCGACAAGGCGCGCGGCGTCACCACCCACACCGACGTCTACGACCTCGAGCCGACGCACACGCCGTCGAATCCGCGCGTGCGGCGCATCAAGAAGCCGCACCTTGTGCATCCGGTGTTCCAGGAAGCGCTGAAGAGCCCGGTCATGGTGGACGTGCTGAGGAAGCTGATCGGCCCCGACGTGCGGCTGCACGGCTCCAAGCTCAACGTGAAGGCGCCCCGATACGGTTCGCCGGTGGAATGGCACCAGGACTGGGCCTTTTATCCGCACACCAACGACGACATCCTCGCCATCGGCGTGATGCTCGACGACGTCGCCGACGAGAACGGCCCGATGCTGGTGCTGCCCGGCACGCACAAGGGGCCGACCTACGATCATCACGCCGAGGGCCGTTTCTGCGGCGCGATGGATCCGACCGCGTGCAATCTCGATTTTTCCAAGGCGGTGTCTTGCACCGGCCGCGCCGGATCGGCGTCGTTCCATCACGTCCGCCTGGTGCATGGTTCGGCCCAGAACACTTCCGATCGCCCGCGCCAGCTGCTGCTCTACGAATGCGCGGCGGCCGACGCGTGGCCGCTCGTGAACTTCACCACGCTGGAGGAGTTCGACAGCCGCATGATGTTCGGCGCGCCGACGATCCAGCCGCGCATGGTCGACGTGCCGGTCCGCATGCCGTTGCCCCCGGCCCTCAACCAGGGGTCGATCTACGAGAACCAGACCGCGATCCGCTCGCGGTACTTCGAGGTGAAAGCGGCCGCGACCTGAACCGCGGCCGAGGGCCACCCGCCCTCGCGCCCCGGTCGACCGAGAGCGGCGCTATACGCGTCCGAGCTCCCGCGAGATTTCCGCCGCCGCTTCGCGCAACGCGGCGCGCGTCTCCGCCACCGTGATGCGCGTGTGCCGCTGCCGCACGTGCACCACGTTCACTGCAGCGACCACGCCGAAGTGGTCGAACAGCGGAAAACAGATGTCGGTCACGCCGGGCACGGTGTCGCTCGGACCTTCCTCGTAGCCGCGCACGCGGATCTCGTCGAGCCGCTGTTCCAGGGTGCGCAGGCGCGCCTTCGAGGGGGTCTCCGTGCCGAGCAGCTGGGCCAGGACCTGCGGCAGGCGGTCGGCGGGCTGAAACGCCGAGATCACCCGGGCCGACACGCGATCGTCGTGGAAGGGAAAGTGGGAGCCCGGCCGGACCGAGTAGCTGATCGGATCGGGTGACTCGACACGTGCGAGCACCACGAGCCGGTCGTCGTGGTGCACGCTCAGATGGTTGGACTGTCGCACGGCGCGCGCCAGCGCCTCGAGATGCGGCATCGCCACACCCAGCAGGCGATCCACCGGAGGGTGCCGATGGGCCAGTTCGAACAGGCGCAGCGTCAGCAGGTACGCGCCGTCGCTGCGCCGGGCGAGATAGCCGCGCCGTACCAGCACGTCGAGCATGCGGAAGAGCTCCGTGGCCGTGCGCTCCAGGTGGCGTGCGATCTCCTGCAGCGTGAGTCCATGTTGCTCTGCGGCAAGCAGTTCGATGATGTCGAGCCCCTTCTCCAGCGCGGGGGCGCTGTAGCGTCCATCGTCTTTTTTCTTCGCATTTGGCGTTGACATGGTTCCGTCCGTGTTTTTATATTTGAAATGGTATTTCATTAATAAAAAGCGGTTACAACAAGTTGTGGTCTTGATCCGTTTCCGTCCGACTCGAGCTGCCCGCGGGCATCCCGGGCCCGGCCGGCAAGGAGCACGCGTCTTCCGTGGCGCCGCGCCGGTACCGGCCCGGCGCCCGATCTTTTCAAGACACGATAACCGGCGGGGCCAGCCCGTCTTCTGAGGAGGAGACTCTCATGAAGTGGTCGCACGCATTCCGGCGCACCGTCGCCGTCACCGGTTTCGCCCTCGCGGCGAGCGCTTCCGCATACGCCGACGAACTGCCCGCACCCAGCGGCGATCCGTCCGTCATTCCTGCCGGTGCCAAGCTCGAGAAGCTGTTCGACGGCGACTGCTTCGCCGAAGGGCCGACGGTCGGCCCGGACAACATGGTGTACTTCAGCGACATCACGTTCACCAAATTCTGCAAGGATCCGAGCGGCAAGCATTCCATGGGCGGCCACATCTGGAAGGTCGATCCCAAGACCAAACAGGCCACCATCTTCCGCAGCCCGAGCGGCATGTCGAACGGCCTCAAGTTCGACCGTGAAGGCAACCTGGTCGTCGCGATGGGCGCCGACTACGGCCTGCGCATGCTCGCGAAGATCGACATGAAGACCGGCCGCAGCCTGATCCTGGCCGGCGGCTACGAGGGCAAGCCGTTCAACGCGTTGAACGACATCAGCATCGACGAGAAGGGCCGCATCTTCTTCACCGATCCGCGCTACCTCGGTCACGAGCCGGTGATGGCCGACGGTTTCGCCGCCTACCGCGTCGATCCGGATGGCACCGTCGCGCGCGTCGCGATGGATTGCGGCAAGTGCAACGGCATCCTGGTCTCGCCCGACCAGAAGAACGTGTACATCGTCAGCAACGACAACGGCGCTCTGGCCTTCGAGAACATGAAGAAGGGCGAAGCCTCGCTGCCCGGCGCGCACCTGCTGCAGGTGTGGGATCTCGCGGCGGACGGCAGCCTGTCGAACCGGCGCGTCTTCAAGGACTACTCGAAGGACCGCACGCCGGCCTGCACCGGGCCCGACGGGCTGGTGGCCGATGCAGAGGGCAACCTGTGGGTCGCGGAGCGTTGCGAGCACCGCGCCGGTATCGCCGTGTATTCGCCCGACGGCAAGGAACTCGGTTTCATTCCCACGGGCAAGGAGCTGCCGACCAACGTGGCCTTCGGTCGCGGCGATCTCGCAAACACCCTGTACGTCACGTCCGGCAAGAGCCTGTATCGTATCAAGGTAGGCAAGAAGGGTTATCAGCTGCCCTGAAGCGGCATGGGGCGCGCGCCGAAGAGGTGCGCGCCCGCTACGGTTCGGGTGCGAAGTCGAAACGAGGAGCAACATGACTCAGGCAGCAACCGCCGCGTGGCACGCACGCAACGCCCGATCCCACCATGTCTTGAACGCCGATCAGGTCGAGGCCTTCGACCGGCTCGGCTATCACTTCCCGCTGCGGGCATTCTCCGCGGCGGAGATCGCGGTCTATCGCGACAAGCTCGAGAAGTTCGAGCAGGCGAACGGCGGTACGCTGAGCGGCCAGCTGCGCAACAAGCCGCATCTGCTCTTCACCTGGGCCGACGAGATCGTGCGGCACCCCGCCATTCTCGACGCGGTCGAGGACGTGCTCGGTCCCGATCTGCTCTGTTGGAGCTCGAGCTTCTTCACCAAGGATGCGCGTGACCCCGGCTACGTGTCCTGGCACCAGGACTCCACCTACTGGGGTCTGTCCGAACCGGACATCGTGACGGCTTGGGTCGCCTTCTCCGACAGCGTGGTCGAGAACGGTTGCATGAAGGTCATGCCCGGCACCCATCTGATGGATCAGTTGCCCCACAAGGACACCTTCGCCGACAACAACATGCTCACGCGTGGTCAGGAGGTGCAGGTGGACGTGGATCCGGCCAAGGCCGTGAACATCGAACTGCAGCCGGGTGAGTTCTCGCTGCACCACGTCCGGCTCGTACATGGGTCGGAACCCAATCCGTCCAACCGCCGCCGCATCGGCTTCGCCGTCCGCTACGTGCCCACGTACGTGCGGCAGACGGCCGGCCCGCGCGACTCGGCGACGCTGGTGCGCGGCACCGACCGTTATCACCACTTCGAGCCGGAACCGCGGCCGAAGGTGGACTTCGGGCCCGAGGAGCAGGCGGCGCACAAGCACATCACCGAAGAGGCGGTGCGGATCCTTTATCGCGGCACGGCCAAGGCGCAGTAGGCCCGGGCCGACTGCGTTCTCCGGTCTCCAGCGCCGTGGTCCTCGAGGTCGCGATGCTCGACGTGATCGCCGGCAGGCAAGCCGAGTTCGAGGCGGCGTTCCGGCAGGCGCAGCGGATCATCGCGTCGATGCCCGGTTACCGTTCGCACGAACTGCAGCGCTGCCTCGAGCACGGGAGCCGGTATCTCCTGCTGGTCCGCTGGGATACGCTGGAAGCGCATACCGTGGGCTTTCGCGGTTCCGCGGGCTACCAGGAATGGAAGCGGTTGCTGCATCATTTCTACGATCCGTTTCCGACGGTGGAGCATTTCGTGGCGGTGGCCGGCGTGCCGGCGATGGACGGATCGAACTGACGGCGAGGCCCCCGCGACGGGGCCCGTGAACGAGGCGGCAACAAAAGCCGCGTGACGAGGGGAGGAAGGCATGGAATTCGTGAAGGGCGCAGCGCTGCTGATCGCGTTCCTCGTGGTCGTGATCATGATCGTCCGCGGCCAGGGCCCGATCATCATGTTGCTCGTGCTCGCCGTCGTGTGGGCATTGATCGCCGGCATCGGGGTGAACGACATCCAGGCGAAGATCCTGCAGGGCGGCGGGGTGCAGTACGCGAGCTCGGTCATCATCATCGTGTTCGGCGCATGGTTCGCGCAGGTGCTGATCCAGACCGGCATCGCGGAGAGCGTGATCCGATCCGCAGCCGAACTGGCAGGCGACCGGCCGATCGTCACGGCGATGGTCATCAATCTGGTGACCGCGCTGCTGTTCGTCGGCATGTACGGCGTCGGTGCCGCGATCGCCATCGGTGTGGTCGCGCTCCCCATCATGCTGAGCCAGGGCATTCCCGCGCGGGTGGCGGCGCCCGCCTTCAGCATGGGCGTGGGTGCCGGCATGTTCGTGAACCCGGCGCTGTTCGGCACCTTCAAGCCGCTCTTCCCGGGCATCGCGTACGAAGCGCCGTGGCTCAACTTCTGGGCGATCGGGCTCGCGGTCTACGTGCTGTGCGCGTGGGCGATGATCTGGCTCAACCTGCGGCGGATGGGCGTGCGACACGCCGCGTCGGTGGATACGGCAGCGCCGGTGCAACGCAAACGCACACCGTACTACACGTACCTGATTCCCGTCGTGCCGGTGATCATGATCATCGGGTTCAAGTGGGCGATCATCCCCACCTTCCTGCTGAGCATCATCCTGGCGCTCGCGCTCACCGCGAAGGGCAACACGTTCCAGAGCCGGCTCAACCTGTTCAACAAGACGTTCTACGACGCGTTCCCCGACATCGCGACCATCGCGGCGCTGTGGATCATCTGCGGCATGATCATCGCGGCAGGACAAACGCCGGAGATCGCGGCGGCCCTGAAGCCCGTGTTCGATCCGATCCTGCCGCACAACATGCTGCAGACCGCGATCTTCTTCGCCATCGCGGGTGGCATCGGCAGCATCTATCGCGGCCCGCTGGTCGTGATCGGGACCGGCGCCGCGCTGCTGTCGATCCTGCTTTCCAACGGCGAGATCCCGGTGCCGTACCTGTACGCGCTGTGGCTCGCGCCCACGGTCATGCAGGGCAGCGTCGACCCGACCAATTCCTGGACGCTCTGGACCATCGGCTACACCAAGGTGTCGCACGGCCAGTTTCTCAAGACCGCGATGCCGTTCGGCTGCCTGATGGTGGCCATCGTTTCGGCCATCGGCTACTTCATGCTGGGCCGCTAGGTGGACGCGCGTCGTACCTACCGCATCGGCATCGACGTCGGCGGCACGTTCACCAAGGCGGTCCTGATCGAGAACGGCAGCTTCGACGTCGTCGGACGCTACTCGGTCAAGACCACCCACGACGACGCACGCGGAGTCGCGCGCGGCGTGATCGAAGTGTTCCGCAACGTGCTCGAGCGCTCCGGCGTCGATCCGAAGGACGTGGTGTTCCTCGCGCACAGCACGACGCAGGCGACCAATGCTCTCCTCGAGGGCGACGTCGCCGCCGTCGGGGTGCTGGGCATGGCGAGCCGCGTGGAGGCCCTGCTCGCGCGCGGGCAGAGCAACGTCAAGGAGATCGAACTAGCCCCTGGCCGGCATCTGCGGCCCGGTCATCGTTTCCTCACGCACGATGAGTTCGACGAGGCCGCCGTGCGCCGCGTGCTGGAAGAACTGCGGCAGGAAGGGGCGCAGGTCGTGGTGGCCAGCAGCGCGTTCGGCGTCGACGACCAGAGCGGAGAGGAGTTGGTGATGCGCGTGGCCGGCGAACTGGGCATGGCGGCCACCGGCGGCCACGAGATCACGAAGCTCTACGGCCTCACCACGCGCACCCGCACCGCGGTCATCAACGCGAGCATCCTGCCCAAGATGATCGGCACGGCCGACATGACCGAGGGCGCCGTGCGCGAAGCCGGCATCGCCGCACCGCTGATGATCATGCGCGGCGACGGCGGCGTGATGGACGTGGAGGAGATGCGGCGGCGCCCTGCGGTCACCATGCTCTCGGGACCGGCGGCGAGCGTGGCGGGCGCGCTCATGTACCTGCGCGTGTCCGACGGCATCTATTTCGAGGTGGGCGGCACCAGCACCAACATCGGTGTGATCCGGACCGGACGCCCCACCGTCAAGCACGCGCGTGTGGGAGGTCACGATACGTACGTCAACTCGCTCGACGTGCGCGTGATCGGCATCGCGGGCGGCAGCATGGTGCGCGTGCGCGGCAACCAGGTGGCCGACGTGGGGCCGCGCAGCGCGCACATCGCCGGTCTCGCCTATGCGGCATTCGCCGATCCGGCGGACATCGTCGAACCGCAACTGGAGTTCTTCCGTCCCAAGGACGGCGATCCGGACGACTACATCGCCATCCGGACGGCGAGCGGCAACCGCTATGCGTTGACGAACACCTGCGCGGCGAACGTGCTCGGCTACGCGAAGCCCGGCATGCATGCCTACGCCAATCCGGAATCGGCACGACGGGGGTTCGAGCCGCTCGCGCAGCGCCTCGGCGTGAGCGTGGAGGAAGCCGCCCGTCGCGTGCTCGAACAGGCCGCGAGCAAGGTGATGCCCGTGGTCGAAAGCCTCATCGCCGAATACAAGCTCGATCGCGATCAGGCGCAGCTGGTGGGCGAGGGCGGTGGCGCCGCCGCGCTGATTCCCTACGTCTCCGAGCGCATGAAGCTCGCGTTCCAGATCTCGCAGGACGCCGAGGTGATCTCCTCCATCGGCGTGGCGCTGGCGCTGGTGCGCGAGACGGTCGAACGTGTCGTGCCCAACCCAACGCCGGAGGACCTGCAGCGTGTGAAGCGCGAGGCCTTCGAGGCGGCGGTGAAGCTGGGCGCCGCGCCGGAGAACGTGGAAGTCACGCTCGAAGTGGATGCGCAGACGCAGCGCGTGCGGGCGACGGCCATCGGCGCTTCCGAGATGCGCTCCCAGGACATGCGGGCCGAGGTGAGCGAGACCGAGGCGCTCGCCATCGCCGCGACTTCCATGGGCGTGGCACCCGAAGTCGTGCGCCTGGCTGCGGCCACAGGGGAAATGCGGGTGTTCCTCGGCACCGTGGAAGAGAAGAAGTGGCGCTTCTTCACCAAGCGTCGGGCGCCGGTGCGTGCGGTGGATCGTGAAGGCGTCATCCGCGTGCAGCGCAGCGACGGTGCGGTGGCGAGCGCCACGGCGAACGCCGGACTGGGTGAACTCAAACGGTTGTGGGAAGACGCGACCATCTACAACGGCGACAGCGTGATCACGCCCGACGTCTTCCTCATCGTGGGGCGGCGCGTGGTGGACCTCTCCGGCGTAACGGCACTCGATCAGGCGCTCGCCATCGGCCGCAGCGAACTCGACGGACTGGCGGCCGATGCGCCTATCGCCATCATCACGGTTCAGGGATCGCGCGGGCTGTGAATCGAAACGCAATGACCCCGCTGGCGCTCGGACTGCTGATGCTGGAAAGCGATCCGGTGTACGAGCGGATCGCGGTCGGCGATCGGGAAGGTCTGGTGGCGGCAGCCTTGCGCGATGGCGCCGATCTCGCAGACACGGTGCGGTTGCGCTGGGGCGACGCCCCCGACGTCATCGCCGCGCAGTTGGGTATTCCCGTGGTCGACAGCGACGACGACGCCGGCTTCGGCAGCACGGTCGTGTTCGCGGAGTACCAGGCTCGACAAACGCGCATCGTCCTCTACCGCGGAGCGATCGCCGGCCTGCAGACCGCGGTCGATCGTGACGCGAGGCTGTCGTTGCCCTGTCCGGCGCGATCGGTACTGCTGGCACACGAGCTCTATCACCACTTCGACTGCACCGGAGCACAGCCGCCGATCGCGCGGCGCCACCGGGTCACGCTGCTCACGCTCGGACGTTGGCGCTGGACGTCCGGCATTGCCAGCCTCGCTGAGATCGCCGCGGGTGCTTTCGCGCAGACGCTGCTGCGGCTCCCCGTGCATCCGAAGCATCTGGACCTGCTGATGTCGACGCCGACCGAGGCGGTCGCGACGACGTCATGAAGTTCCAGGCGGCCGTACTGCATGCCATTGGCGGACCTCTTGCCGTCGAGCGGCTCGACGTGGGTTCACTGGGTCCCGACGACGTCCTGGTCCGCCTCGGCGCCAGCGGCCTGTGCCACACCGATCTCGAAGTGATCGACGGCTCGCTCGCATATCCGCTGCCGATCGTGCTGGGCCACGAAGGCGCCGGCGTGGTCGAAGCGGTGGGCAGTACGGTGACGAAGGTGAAGCCGGGAGACCACGTCGTGTGCTCCTGGAATCCACACTGCGGTGAATGCTTCTACTGCCGCCGCGACCTGCCGATCCTGTGCGAACCGTTCAAGCGCCACGAACCGCGCGGCGTACTGTTCGACGGGCGGTCGCGGCTGGCTCTCGACGGCAACACCGTGCATCACTTCTCGGTCGTGTCGTCGCACGCGGAGTATTGCGTCGTCCCGCAATCCGGGGCGATCCCCGTGCCGCGCGAGATTCCGTTCGACCGCGCGTGCCTCATCGGCTGCGGTGTAATGACCGGAGTGGGTGCAGCCACGCGGAAGACGCCGGTGGAGCGCGGCTCGTCGGTGCTGGTGATCGGCTGTGGTGCCGTCGGGCTGAACGTGATCCAGGGTGCCCGGATCGCCGGCGCGGAGATCATCGTGGCTGCCGACCTTGATGCTGCGAAGCGCGAGACCGGCCGATCGTTCGGTGCAACGCACACGCTGGACGGTGCTGACCCGGGAGCGATCGAGACACTGCGTTCGCTGACCGGCGGTCGCGGGCCGGACTACGTGTTCGAAGCCGCAGGCCACGAGAAGGCGTTCCGCCTCGCGCTCGAGGCGGTGCGGCCCGGTGGCGAGGTGGTCTTCCTCGGCAAGGTCAACGTCAACCGCGAAGTGCAGTTTCGCTGGGGCAGCCTGATGGGCGAAAAGCGTATCGTGCGATCGAGCTACGGCGGGGCGCGGCCGGCGCGGGATTTCCCATGGCTGGCGCAGCTCTATCTCGACGGCCAACTCAAGCTGGACGAACTGATCACGCGGCGCATCCGTCTGGACGAGATCAACGACGGTTTCGCTGCGATGCGGCGCGGTGAAGGTATTCGGACGGTAGTGATGTTCGACTGACGGCCGAACGGCGATACCATGGCGTCGTCCAACCGATCAGCCCGGAGAGCACCCATGAAGCCCATCGTCCCTGTTGCTGCAGCCTGCCTGTTGGTATCGCTCGCAACCGCCGCCTCGGCCCAGTACGCCACCATCGAAGAGGCCGCCGCCATCACCGACGACAACGTCACCCGGTACGAGCGCGACTCCATCAAGCAGCAAGGCGACATGCGACGCTTCGACGTGACCGTGGCGTGGCGCGACGGTTTCATCCGGCCCGAAGGCGCGCCGCCGCGCAAGACCGTGCGCTACCTGGTCAAGTGCGCCGTGAAGGAGATCGCGCTCGCATCGGTCGCCACCTTCGGGGTTGGCGGCGAAACCACCAAGCTCTACGGGATTGCGCCCGGCGGCTGGGACTTCGCCGCACCGGCCGCCGGCAGCCGCGAAGCCGAGTGGATGGGCAAGGCCTGCGCCGAGTCTCTCTGAACGACCGGCGCGCTCGCGCTGCTTCTTGCGGAAGTTCGAAGGTCGTTCAGGGGCGTCGTCCTGCCACAGCCCGACGCGCGCCTGACGGGCTTCGAGTTCCGCCGCATCGTACGCGGCGCGTGCCGCCCCGCGGGTGTAAGACCACGCCATGCCGCGCCGCACCTGTTCCAGATTGACGTCGAGGCCGTCGCGCACGCGCACCACCTCGCCCAGCGTTCGCGAGTATTTGTCCTTGCCACGGGTACGCACCCGCACTTCCTCGAGTCGCACCAGCTCCTGCAGGCTGCGCCGGGCCTGGCGGCCCCAGGGTTGGGCGCTTTCGGGGGCATCGATGTAGATCAATCGCACCGTCACCGTCTTCGTGCGGACGCGAATGCTGATGGTGTCGCCGTCGTGGATGTCGGTGACACGCGCCGTGAGGGTCGCTGCCTGGCTGGCGCTCGCCAAGGCCGCGAGTAAGACGATCGCGAGCCGCAGCCCCCCGATCACTCCGCCGATTCCGGCACCAGCTCCGGCACGTTGAAGACCTCGCGCAGGTAGGCGAGGTAGGAGGGGTCGAAGTCCATGGTCTTCTCGGGGGTGTCGCTGATCTTGGCCACGGGCTGCCCGTTGCAGCGCGTCATCTTGATCACCACCTGCAGCGGGTCGTAGCCAAGGTCGTTGGTGAGGTTGGTGCCCAGACCGAAGGCCGGCCGGCAGCGGCCCTTGAAGCGCTCGTAGAGCTGGATGCTCAGCGGCACGTTCAGGCTGTCGCTGAACACGAAGGTCTTGGTGCGCGGATCGACCCGCATCTTCTCGTAGTGGGCGATCATCTTCTCGCCCCACTCGAACGGGTCGCCGGAATCGTGGCGCACGCCGTCGAACAGCTTGCAGAAGAAGAGATCGAAGTCGCGCAGGAAGGCGTCCATGCCGCACACGTCGGTCAACGCGATGCCGAGGTCGCCGCGGTATTCCTCCGCCCACTTGTCGAACGCGAAGCGCTGCGAATCGCGCAGGCGCGGACCGACGGCTTGGCAGGCCTGCAGGTACTCGTGCGCCATGGTGCCCAGCGGAATCATGCCGAGCTTGCGCGCCAGGAAAACGTTGCTGGTGCCGGTGATCTTGGGGCCCAGGTCGCGCTTCAGGATCTCGACCACGCGCGCCTGCCAGTCGAAGGAGAAGCGGCGGCGCGTGCCGAAGTCGGAGATGCGGAACTCGGGTTCGGGGTACTCGCGCACCCGTGCGATCTTCTCCTCGAGCCGACGCAGGCCTTCGGCCTCGTCGGGCTTCTTCACCGTGTTGCGGAAATACACCTCGCTCACGATCGCGAGCACCGGCACCTCGAAGAAGATGGTGTGCAGCCACGGCCCGCGGATGGTGATGTCGACGCCGCCCTGTGCCTCGGGCGCGCGTTGGATGTCGATGAAGCCTTCGTCCAGCTGGAACAGGCGCAGCAGGTCGACGTAGTCGCTCTTGAGAAAGCGCAGGCCGCGCAGGTATTCCAGCTCATCGCGCCGGAAGCGCAGGCTGCACAGGTGGCGCACCTCGGCCCGGATCTCGTCCAGGTAGGGCGCAAGGTCGGCCCACCGGCTGCGGCACTTGAACCGGTACTCGACCGTGGCCCCCGGAAAGTGGTGCAGGACCACTTGCATCATCGAGAACTTGTAGAGGTCGGTATCGAGGAGGGACTGGATGACCATGGCACTGCCGCAGGGAAAAGGCGGCCATTGTCCACGAATCCGCCGCCCTTGGGGAACGGCGCAAAGGTTGCTTGGGATTCAGCCCCGTGGCATCTTGCCCGCCGTTTTCCTCCCCCAGCTCCAGAGAGAAACCATGCGCCCGATCCGCTCAGCCCTCCTCGCCGCCGTACTGGCCCTCGCCGCCCCGGCAGTTTTCGCCCAGCAGGGGCAGGACGAACAATGGGACGTCACCATGTCCATGGAGACCGAGGGCATGAAGATGCCCGGGATGAACCAGAAGGTCTGCACCAAGAAGGGCGCGCGCGAAGAGCGCATGCCGATGGACAAGAACTGCAAGATGCTCGACTCGAGCACCAGCGGCAACAAGCGCACCTTCAAGTTCGCCTGCCAGGACGGCAAGGATTCGTACACCGGCACCGGCGAGATGGAAGACCTGGGCAAGGACGCCTATCGCGGCAAGATGAACGCCGCCGGCACCCGCGAAGGCAAGGCCTTCACCATGAAGATGGAATTTGCCGGCAAGCGTATCGGCAACTGCACCTGGGAAGACCCGGCCAAGAAGGTCGAGGCGATGCAGGCCCAGACGAACGCGATGATGGCGAAGGAGTGCGACAAGCAGATCGCCGAGATGGAACCGGCCGCGTTCTTCCCGACCGAAGGTCTGCCCCCGGAGATGATGTTCTGCAAGGACCGCAAGGCGGACTTCTGCGCGAACGTGACCAAGGTGAGCCAGACCATGCGTGACAAGGCTGGTTATGAGGCGGCCATGAGCAAGTATGGGGACAAGCTCGAGCGGGCTACCAAGGCGTGCAACGTGGACCTCGCCACCATCCGTGGCCCCGTTTGCAAGAGCGCCGTCGATTCGAAGGACTGGCAGTGGCTGAACCGCTATTGCCCGGTGGAGGCCGGGGCGCTGCGCAAGGCGAATTGCGCCGGGCGGACCTACAGCACGGTCGAGAAACAGTATGCCGATATGTGCAGTCAGCTCGGTGGGCTGTCCTATACCGCCACCACGAAAGCCGACCCCGCGAAGACGAGCACCGGAGCGACCGCCGCGGAAGCCAAGCCCGCTGATCCGGCAAAGAAGCCGAGCACCACGGACAAGGTCAAGGAAGGCGCGGAGAAGCTGAAGAAGTTTCTCAAGTTCTGAGAGCCTGCTAGAGGCTGGTCGAACATCTGCCAGCCAATCTAGGAATAAGCGGTCCCGGACCCGTCCGACGTAGAAGAGCCAACTTTGGTGTGGCCGGCACGGCGAACCGGGACACGTCGCCTATGCTTGCTGCATGAACTGGCGATGTCGACAATGTGGTTACTTGCATCCTCGGCGGGCTGATAGTGCTCAACTAGTCGCTTCCAGTAACGCGCCGCGCAAGGGTGCGCGGCGCCCGGCTGGTTCGTTTCCGGTATCTAAGGGAGTTGGCTACCATCATCGTTTAGGAGAGGACTAGATGGCGCTTCTCGACGACATCCAGGCGGCGGTACTTAAAGAAGGAACAGAACTTGGGCCCATTCTCTTAAAAGTTCGATTGTTAGCCGCGCGATTGAGAAGCCAGCCTCTCGCCGATTGGGTCAAGCACGAATCCGAGGGCTATCCGCCTGAATCGCTGTTGCCAGAGTACCGAATCATCCCTGTTAGCTATACCGGGACATTCTCCGGACCGTTTGGCTCAGCCATCAGAAACGCCCCTATTCCACCATTCCTGATTGAGAAATACGCTGGTGAGAAGTGGGCTCGTCATGAAATGCGACAAAGCATTGCCGCAGTCGACGATCTCCTCGCCTCGGCAAACGATGGTGGCTCTTTGAGTATCAATGCCGCCAATCTCATACTCTTGCTTCAAGGCAAAGTGTACGACGGTTACGCATGCAATTCTGTCACAGGAATCGTGGCGCGGGCGGCGCTAGCAGAGATCAGGCACGCTGTTCGCAGTCGGGTCCTCGAACTGACGATTGCTTTAGAGGAATCGGTCCCAGAGGCCGCTACGATCGGGATTGGCAAGACGAACACCGGAACGGACGAGCATTCCGCGGTCGCGACTCAGATCTCTCAACAGATTATTTATGGGAATTTGACGACTATCTCTGCTGCGGGAGAAGGCGCACAGATCAATGTTGGGGTTGTCCAAGGAGACACGCAAGCGCTCGTCGAGAATCTTGCTCGAGCGGGAATCTCCGAATTCGACGCGAAAGAGCTTGCGAAGATAGTTTCGACTGAAAAACCGGAGAGCAAAGAGGAGCCATTCGGAGCAAACGCCAAGGCCTGGCTACTGAAGAATCTCAAGAAGGCCGCCAATGGGACGTGGAAGATAGGTGTATCGGTCGCCACAGACGTAATCAAAGAAGCGGTCCTAAAGTACTACGGCCTAAAGTAACAATCCCTCAGTGAGCGTTCTATAGCCCGCAGCACCGAAGGCGCACCCGAGTATGGCAGCGATGTAAGCAGCGAAGCAGGCGCGCCAGCGAGCGTACATACCGCGACAGTTCATCGGCTCAAAGCTTTAGTATCTTCAGGCCCCGGATAGCAAAGAGGAGCGAAATGTATTCAATTGCATTGTTCAACCACAAGGGTGGGGTAGGAAAGACCACACTTGCTATCAATATCGCTGCGGGTCTTGTTGACCTTGGCAAGAGGGTACTTCTTGTCGATGCAGATCCGCAGTGCAATATTTCGTCATTCTTCCTCCCAGAGACCAAACTTGACGACATACTTGGTGAGTCCGGAGAGGAAGAGAGCGGGAAGACAATCTGGTCCGCAGTCAGGCCTGTGGTGCTTGGGACCGGGGATGTGGGGGATATTCCGGTGTATCCGGTCGCAACAGCAGGCCTAATGCTTGTCGTTGGAGACGTACTGTTGTCTACGTACGAAGAAGAACTCCCAGCGGCATGGACAGACTCATTTGCGCGGAAGCCGCGAGGCTATTCTGTGATGGGGGCGTTGCACAGAGCAGTCACCCGTCTAGCAGAGAAGCATGGTGCAGATGTGGTGATCTACGATGTAGGTCCGAATGTTGGTCCACTGAATCGAACGGTGCTACTTAGTTGCGACGGCTTCATAACGCCGGTGGCACCAGATCTGTTCTCGCTCCGTGCACTTACGAGCGTGGGCGCTGCAATCGGGAGGTGGATTAAGGACTGGCGCACGGTTCAAATGCTGGCGCCCGAAGACAAGAGAACAGAATTGATAAGGGCGTCGCCGACCTACTTGGGCTACATAGTGTCGGCGTTCAAGGCATATGGTGGTTCAAAATCCAAACCTCACGAGTACTGGGAATCAAAGATCGCCCCACGCGTCAAGAGCCGAGTGATTGACGTGTTACGGGGCATTGAATCGGAGTTGGTTCTGCAGCCCCCGTACAAGATTGCGGATGTTAAGCATTACCAAAGCCTTTCAGCTGCGGCGCAAGACAAGGGTTTACCTTTTGGCTGGCTATCAGGTCACGTCAACAGTGGTTACAACCCTGAGATATCAGCGGCCAAGGCGCTATTCATCGACATAGGTAAGGAGGTAAATTCCAGAATAGAGAAGGCGACTAGTCAAAGGTGATTCCTATGACTCTGCCATTCCAAGCATGCATTGACGAATACACACGAAACAAGCACCACTTGATCGCTTGGTGCGAAAGCGTTAGGCAGTTCTTTGTGCAGCATCCGCATATGTCACATGGTCAGAATGCTGTTGTTCACTCAATACGTTCGAGGATGAAGGACGAAGAACACTTGCGGGATAAGCTGAAGCGCAAGGCTGACAACGGGGAGATCGTTGAACCACCAGAGCTTCTATTGCGCATTACCGATCTTGCTGGAGTTAGGCTCCTCCACTTGTATCAGGCTCAGTTCACGGAAATTCACACTGTAATAAATGAGCAGATCAAAAGGGGCGACTGGGCTCTTCACGAACCCCCCGTCGCGTACACGTGGGATCCCGAGTGCACTAAGTTTTTTGGGGATTTGGGTCTCGAGACGCAAGTTAAAGACAGTCATTACACAAGCATTCACTATGTCTTGAAGCCGCGGGCCGACTCGAACCTTTCCTGCGAGGTGCAGGTACGGACACTCTTTGAGGAGGCTTGGGGGGAGATCGAGCACCAGATTAACTATCCAGTACCGACGGAGATCGGCACTTGCAGAGAACAACTGAGAGTTCTGGCGAAGTTGATGGGGGCTTCAACAAGGCTGGCGGACTCCATCTTTCGCTCGCATCGTGAGGGGGCGTGAGCGTGACGGATCGGGATCAAGCACAAGCACGGGGTCAAGTCTTGGTTGCGGCATGGCAATGCTGCGTGATCCAGCGGGTGGAAGTCCCGCCCAGATAACCGCTAGCCACGGGTCTGGTATCGAGCCTTGCAGGCGTGTTGGTGACAGCGCGCTTGATGCGTAGGTACGAAGGCAAGCGAGGAGCAATGGCAGCGGGTGAAGCCGGCCGTGAAGGTGGAAAGTCCCGAAATGACCGCATTGGGGAAGGCCGATAGTTTCAAGACGCTGGCAGGCAACAGCGGCGCAGACGCGAAGGGCAAGACTGCGTCGCCTCCCCCGGGATGGAAAGCCGCATCGAGCTTGACGAGGAGCAGGCAGTAACCATGGAGTTCCGGGCATCGGCGCGGAGCAGCGCGCACCTCCGACAAGTGGGCACCACGGGGCAGGTCTTGCAGTCACGCATCGCGTATCTGCGCGTATCAGCTAGGAAGTCAGCGATAGGGCCGCTAAGCGGCATCTGACTTCCCGTCGCTGCCTCGCGGAGTCGAAGAGTGTATTGCCGCAAGCCCCGACGCTGACGTAACCCACTCTTACGCTTGCGTGTCGGCGGCACGCCAGCACCGACCCCCAACTGCCTGTCGAGGCGAGGGCAACAGCAAGGTACACTGGCGATGCGCGCCTCCTCACCCCTAGCGCCAGAGAATGTCCGAAGCCCTCCGCACCACCCCGCAACGAGCCGTCGTCGCCGCCGTACAACTTCCTGAAGTCAGCGATTCGGAGTTCGAGTCGTCGCTGAGCGAATTGCGTGAGCTGGCCAGGACGCTGGGCTTCGAAGTAGTGGCCACCTTCACGCAGAAGCGGACCAGCTTCGATTCAACGGCCTATCTCGGCGTCGGCAAGCGGGAAGAGATCCGTCGATTCGTGCAGGGTGAAGCGGAAGAGCCGGACGATGGCTCCTCGGACGGCAAGCACTCGGGAAAGAGCGACGAGCCGCGTATCGCTCACCACGGCCTCGTCGCCGCCCGGGAAGCCGCCAAGGCCCAGACCGGTGCCGATACCCGCCAGGCGGCCTTCGTCCTCGTGGATCACGAGATCTCACCCTCACAGGCCCGCAACCTCGAGAACGAGGTCGGTTGCGACGTGCTGGACCGGACGATGGTGATTCTGGAGATCTTTCACCGCCACGCCCGCTCCAACGCGGCACGCGCGCAGGTCGAGATCGCGCGCCTCCGGTACTTGGCACCGCGCCTGCGCGAGGCGGCCAAGCTGGCCGGGCCGCAGGGGCGGCAGCGCAGCGGTGTCGGTGGCCGGGGTGCGGGGGAGGCGGCCGGCGAAGCGGACCGCGCGAAGATTCGCGATCGCATCGCCGAGCTCAAGCAGGAGATCATCGCCCTGGATGCGGAGCGACGGACGCAGCGCGCGCGGCGCCATGCGAATCAGGGTCTGGCGCGCGTGGCGCTCGTGGGCTACACCAACGCGGGCAAATCCACTCTGATGCGCGCGCTGACGGGGAGCGGGGTGCTGGTCGCCAACAAGCTGTTCGCGACCCTCGACACCACCGTGCGTACCCTGGTGCCGGAGGGTGTGCCGCGCGTGCTGGTTACCGACACGGTGGGCTTCATCAAGAACCTGCCGCACGATCTCGTCGCGTCGTTCAAGTCCACGCTGGAGGAAGCCGCCGAGGCATCGCTGCTGGTCCACGTGGTCGACGCGAGCGATCCCGGGTTCGAACGCCACATCGAGGTGACCGACCAGGTGCTGGCCGAGATCGACGCGGACAAGGTGCCGCGCCTGCGCGTGTTCAACAAGATCGATCAGGTCGGCGACAAGAAGGCCCAGACAGAACGGGCGAAGGCGTTGCGGGCCCAGTACCCGAAATGCATCGTGATGAGTGCGGTCGACGAGGACGACGTGGCGAAGCTGCGCAAGGCGATCCGTGCGTTCTTCGCGAAGAAGTTGGTCAAGGCCGAGTTGTTCGTGCCCTGGTCGGCGCAACAGCTGCGCGGGGAGATCTTTGCGACTTGCGAGGTGTTGGAGGAGAGCGCCGACGGGGAGGGGGCATTGTTCCGTGTGCGCGGCGAGCGCAGCGATATCGAGGGGCTGCGCGAGCGTATTGCCAGCACGCAGGAGCGGGAGGGGTCGTAGGAATGGTGAGGACTCCAGGGCCGGGGTGTGCTGTTCGTTGGGTGCAGCCGACTCTCGACTCTGTGACCTATGTAACATCATGCTCGGGCGCCAGTACTGGTCGTCTTGCGCGTCGTGTCTGCCACGCCCGTATCTTGATAGGATGAAACCAATGAGTTCATCCCTGAAGACCTTAGGAATCGAGCGCCTCACCGTCGAGGAGCGAATCTCGCTCGCGGAAGAGATATGGGACAGCCTCGCTGAGGCTACGCCCCTGACGGAGGCGCGGCGTCTCGAGTTGGATCGGCGGTTGGAGGATCACGAGTCCAACCCCGATGACGTCGTGCCCTGGGAAACCGTGAAGGCATCGATTGCAACCCGCTTGGAGAGATGACCCTTGAGGTCGTCTTTCGGCCGGCTGCGCGGTGTTGTGGCAAGCTATTACCAGTTTTGTAGTTCCTGGAGCTAGCAATGTCGCGTCCACTCGATGCATTGGCAGAAGAAGTGCTGCAGTTGCCCACTGAAGATCGGTCGAAGTTGCTTGATCGAGTCGTTGCCAGCCTCGACGCCGACCGCAAGCGCGATGAGGCGTGGGACGCGCTCGCTGCCCACCGCGATGCGGAGATCGAGTCCGGGCAGAGCAAGGCAATCTCAGGCCCTGAGGTCTTGGCGCGTCTGAGAGCCGAGTTGAAGTGACATGTTCCCTGCACAGGGGCGCAGAACAAGATCTCACGGAAGCCTTTCGCTTCTATAGGCGCGAGGCCGGTAACGGCCTCGCTCGTCGCTTCCTGGATGAGTTCGAACGTGTCATCAGGCTGCTTGAAGAATTTCCGGACATCGGGAAACCCACTGGAGAGGACCGACGCTCATACCCGTTCACAGGGTTTCCGTATTCGGTGATCTACAAACACGCGAATGCCGGGATTCGAATTCTTGTAGTGCGTCACCAGCATCGAGACCCTGCGCACGGTGAGCAGCGTTCGTAGGGGGCGACTGAGCTCGAGGACACTCGTGCGGGAGGAGCTGCTGGAGCCAAACACGCTCACCCGGTGGAAAAGCTGGTTGCTTGCGGCGGTAACCCTTTTACCCGTGTCGGTCGCGTTGGCTGCCTCCCCTGCGGACCCCTTTCCCCAAGTCGCCCGCGCGTATCTCGTGATCGTGGACGGAACCGACATCTGGGAACATGCCGCCTCCGACAAAGTGGCTCCCGCCAGCCTCACGAAGCTGATGACCGCATTGCTGGTGGACGAGACGGCGAAGCTCGACGAGGTGGTCGCGGTCAGCGCCAAGGCCGGCACCGAGACCGGCTCGCGCATGGGACTGAAGGGTGGCGAACGCCTGCGGGTGAAGGACCTGCTGGCTGCTGCGATGATCGCCTCGGCCAACGACGCTTGTCGAGCGCTCGCGGAGTGGCGCGACGGGTCGGAGGCGGCATTCGTCCAGCGCATGAACCGCAAGGCGGTCGCACTGGGGTTGAAGGACACCCGTTTCGTGAACGCCTGCGGTCATGATGCGGCTGGCCACTATTCGACGGCCCGGGATCTGGCGAAGTTGTCCGATGCGGCCATGGCGCGGCCGTCGATCGCCGAGTTAGCGCGGCAGATCGAGATGACCGTCGCGACTGCCGACGGCACGCGCAGTTACAAGCTGACCAACCGCAACGCGCTCATCGGCCGCTACGACGGCGCCGTGGGCGTCAAATCCGGTTTCACCGCCAAGGCCGGCAAGTGCGTCATCGCGCAGGCGGAGCGCAACGGCGTACGCGTGCTCCTGGTGATGCTGGGCGGTCGCGACCGCTGGTGGGACGCGCACGCGATGCTGAATCATGCCTTCGAATACGCTGCCGCATCACGCTGAGCGCGTCCGTGTCGCGCTGATCGTGCTGGTCACGATCGCCGCGTACGCGAACGGTCTCGGCGGTACCTTCCAGTTCGACGACTGGAATGTGATCGTCCACAACCCGGCCGTGCATTCCTTTGCGGCGTGGTGGGAGACCATGCCGGGCATCCGTGCCCTGCTCAAGGCGACATACGTCGCCAACTGGGTGATCTGGCCCGACCCCGTGGGCTTTCACCTCGTGAACATTGCCGTGCACGCGGCGAACGCGTTCCTCGTCTACGTGCTGATGCGGCGTCTGTTGCCGTTGATGGACGTGCGAGCCGCGGCAGTCGGCAGCCTGGCGTTCTGGATCGCGGTCGTGTTCGCACTGCATCCGGCGCAGACGGAGACAGTCACCTATATCTCCGGCCGGTCGGGCGCCCTGATGGCTTCGTTCTATCTCCTGGCCATCCTCGCCTACCTGCAGTCACACCGGAGGTGGTCCGCCGTGCTGCTGGTCGCAGCGCTCCTCTGCAAGGAGAACGCCTGGACGTTGCCGGCGGCGTTGCTGCTGATCGAGGGGCTGCGGCCGGAGTTCCGATGGTCGCAGGCGCTGCGCCGGGTGGCACCGCATCTGCTGGTGCTGGCGGGGTTGGCGGTGGCAGTGTTGCTGATCCCTTCCTATTGGCGTCTGCTCGGGGCCAGCCTCGAGACCCGCTCGCTCGGCGACAACCTGCTCTCGCAGATCGATGGCCAGTGGTACCTGATCACGCATCCGTTGTTGGGGCTGGTGCTGAACATCGACCCCGACATTCCCGTGCAGACTGAGTGGGCCCTGCATCTGGTGGAGAAGGGAGCGGTCCTGCTCGCACTGATCGCGGTCGGTGTTGCACAGTGGCGCAA
>JAIESW010000010.1 GCA_019745565.1 Burkholderiales bacterium | reverse complement strand
TGTCGCGGTCTACTTGAGCTTCACCTACTACTCCGCTTCACCACGGAGGGTCTGTGCGCCCCAGCTTCGCTGGGCGCTGACCTGTCGCGGTCTACTTGAGCTTCACCTACTACTCCGCTTCACCACGGAGGGTCTGTGCGCCCCAGCTTCGCTGGGCGCCGACCCGGTGCGGTTCACTTGAGCTTCACCTCCGTCCACAACTTCGACAGCGTCCGCAGTTCCTTCGCATTCAGGTCGCGCAGCATCTCGAGCTTCTTGGCCGCTTCCGCGTCGGGGAACACGGCCTTGTTGGCCTTGATCTCGGCCTTGATGTACTGCATCGCGTCGTTGTTGGGGTTGCCCGAGCCGATGAGGTTCGTCAGGTCGGCGGAGTTCTTGCCGTCGAGCATGAAGTTGATGAACTGGAAGGCCAGGTCGGGACGCGGCGCGCTCTTCGGCACGACCATGGCGTCCAGCGACAGCGACGCGCCTTCCTTCGGCAACAGGTGCACGATGTTGAAGCCGCGCTTGGCCGCCTGGGCATCGAGGTTGGCCTGGAAGATGTCGTTCGAGTAGCCGTGGGCGACCCAGATGTTGCCCACCGTGAGCTCCTTGATGTAGCTCTGGGCGTTGAAGGCGGCCCAGTAAGGCTTCGCCTTGCGGATGACGTCCTTCGCTTCCTTCAGCTTGGCCTCGTCGGTCTCGTTGGCGGAGTAGCCCAGATACTTGAGCGCCGCCACGAAGACTTCGCGCTGGTCGTCGAGCACCGTGACCTTGCCCTTGATCTTCTCCAGGTTCTTCGGATCGAAGATCAGCGCCCAGGAGTCGGTGGGCAGACCCAGTTCTTTGATCTTCTTGTCGTTGTAGCCGATCATGGTGATCGACATCGCGTACGGGGCGGAGTACTTGTTCTCCGGGTCGAACGTCGTGTTGAGGTACTGCGGCATGACGTTCTTGAGATTCGGCAGCTTCGACTTGTCCAGCTCGAGCAACGCCTTGCGCTTGATCAGCGCGTCCACCGCGTTCATGGTCGGGATCAGCACGTCGTAGCCCTTGGCGCCCGCCTGGAGCTTGGCGAGGAGTTCGTCGTTCGAGCCGTAGTAGGACTGCTTCACCTTGCACTTGCACGACGCCTCGAACCGCTTGAGGGTGTCGTCGGACATGTAGTTGTTCCAGTTGTACAGGTGCAGCACATCGTCCTTGGCCACGGCGGGCAGGGCGAGCAGCAGGGCGAGGACGGCGAAGAGTCTCTTCATGGCGGTTCCCTCTGGAGCGGTCGGCAGGACGGTCGGGACTATGCGGCGGTCATTCGCCGCGGACGGCCCCCGGGGCAAGCCGGGTGGCGATGACGATGAGCACCAACGTGAGCAGCATGAGCAGCGTTGACACGGCGTTCACCTCGGGCGTCACCGCGATCTTGATCATGCTGTAGATCTGCAGCGGCAAGGTGACGGAATCGGGTCCGGCGGTGAAGAAGGTGATCACGAAATCGTCGATGGACAGCGTGAACGCCATCAGCGCGCCGGCCACGATGCCGGGCATGATGAGCGGCAGCGTGACCAGCCGGAACGCCTCCCAGGGCGTAGCGCCGAGGTCCCGCGCGGCTTCGGTGAGGCTCTCGTCCAAGCCGGTCAGGCGCGAGCGCACCACGATGGCCACGAATCCGATGCAGAACGCGATGTGGGACAGAACGATGGACACCATGCCGAGCGTCAGGTTGATCATCACGAAGAAGATGAGCAGGCTCACCCCCATCAGGATCTCCGGGATGGCGATGGGCGTCAGCACCAGCACCGGCAGCAGGCGCAGGCGATAGCGGTACATGGCGTAGCCCGCGAGAGTCCCCAGGACGGTCGAGATGAAGCTGGTGACCAGTCCGATCAGCAGCGAGTTCCAGGCGGCCTCGATCATCTGATCGTCGTTGAACAGTACGCCGTACCAGTGCCACGTGAAGCCGACCCACTCGGCGTTGAGGCGCGAATCGTTGAACGAGAAGACGACGACGATCACCAGCGGCAGGTACAGGAACAGATAGGCCGCGATGCCGGCTGTGTAAAGCCACCAGGAACTGCGCTTCACAGCCGCTGCCTCCGGGCCACCCAGGCCGCGAGACCGGCGAACCCGATCGCCAGGACCGTGAGCACCATGGAGAGCACGCTGCCGAAGGGCCAGTCGCGCGCGTCCAGGAACTGCTGCTTGATGACGTTCCCGATGAGGATCCCGTCGGTGCCGCCGAGGATGTCGGGGATGGCGAAGATCCCCAGCGCGGGGATGAACACCAGCGCCGCCCCGGCGTACACGCCGGGCAGCGACAAGGGGAACGTGACTCTCCAGAAACGCTGCCAGGCTTTCGCACCCAGGTCCTGGGCAGCGTCGAGCAATGCCGGGTCGTGCTTCTCCAGGTTCACGTACAGCGGCAGCACCATGAAAGGCAGGTGCACGTATACGAGCCCGATGATGACGGCGATCGGCGAGAACAGCAGCGGGATCGGCTCCGCGCCGAAAGTGCCGAGCACGCCGTTGACCGCGCGAGCGAAGCCCGACTGGGGGCCGAGGATGATCATCCAGGCGTACACCCGGATCAGGAAGTTGCTCCAGAACGGCAGGATCACCAGCAGCACCAGCAGTTCGCGCCAGCGCTTGTCGCTGCGGGCGATCATGAGCGCCAGCGGATAGGCGACGGCGAGGCACAGCAGGGTCGTGACCGTCGCGTAGAGGAACGACTTCAAGAACAGTTCGAGGTAGATCGTGTCCTCGAAGAAGCGCTGGTAGCTCTCGAGCGTGAGCCCGGCCAACTCGTCGGGAGTGCCGCTGCCGACCAACGGCGCCAGTCCGCCCAGCTCGCCCACGTAGCGGAACGAGGCGAGCACCATGATGAACGTCGGGATCGCGAAGAAGACCAACAGATAACCCAGCGGCGGACCGCTGATGAGCCACTTCTGCGCGCGCGGCGACATTGAGGTGGCGCTAGTCGGGCAGGAAGCTGCCGGCGTCCTCGCGCCAGCCGATCTGCACTGCGTCGCCTGGTTCGAAGAACTTCGACGAGCGTCCGACCGCGTTGTTGGGCAGCATCACCTCGACTCTCCGCCCGTTCTCGACCTCGACGATGTAGAGGGTGACGTCGCCGGTGTAGAGATAGTCGAACACGTGACCGTTGAACCGGTTCGCGCAAGCATCGGGCGCGAGCTCGCGTGCGATGGAGACCTTCTCCGGACGCAGGGCCAGCGCACCCTTGGTGCCGGAGGCTGTCCCGTTCGCGCCGATGGCCGTCACGCGGCCGAGCTGTTCCACGTCGAGAAACATGGTGCCGTCGGCCACTGCGCTCACGCTGCAGTCGAGCAGGTTGCATTCGCCGATGAAGTCGGCAACGAAGCGGTTCTTCGGAAAGCCGTAGATCTTCGCCGGCTCGTCGAGCTGCTCCACCTGCCCCTTGTTCATCACCGCGATGCGATGGGACAGCGCGAGCGCTTCCTCCTGGTCGTGGGTCACGTAGATGAACGTGACGCCGACTTCCTTCTGCAGCGTGATGAGTTCGAGCTGCATGCGCTCCTTCAGCTTCGCGTCGAGCGCGGCGAGCGGTTCATCGAGCAACAGCAGCTTCGGCCGGTTGATCAGCGCGCGCGCCAGCGCCACGCGCTGGCGCTGGCCGCCCGACAGCTCGTTCGGGTAGCGCTTCTCCATGCCGAGCAGCGACACGTCCTCGAGCGCTTCGCGCACGCGCGGGCCGAGTTCGGTCTGCGGGACCTTGCTCATCCGCAACGGAAACGAGACGTTCTGCTCCACCGTCATGTGCGGGAACAGCGCGTAGCTCTGGAACACGGTGTGGACGTTGCGGTCCTCGGGCGGCACGCCCACCATGTCCTTGCCGTCGATCACGATGCTGCCGGCGTCGGGCTGGTCGAAGCCGGCGATCATCCGGAGCAGTGTGGTCTTGCCGCAGCCGGAGGGGCCGAGCAGCGTGAAGAACTCGCCCGCGCCGATGGAAAGGCTGACGCCGTCCACGGCGACGAAGTCGCCGAAGCGGCGGGTGACGTCCCGGATTTCCAGCAGGGCCATGGCTCGCGTTGCGCTGCAAAAAAACGCGGCGGATTGTAGCGCACGGATTCCGTCGGCGGCGCAGAAAGCGCCGGAAAATCTGGGGGTTCCTACTACCTGGGATCGGCCACCGCCGCCTGGACCGTCCTGCGCCCTTCCCAGCCGCCCCCCAGCGCCTTGACCAGGGAAACCGTCGAAGCGAGCTGGGCCCCCTTGACCCCCAGGGCTTCGCGCTCGGCACGCAGCGCGGTGCGCTGGGCGTCGATCACTTCGATCACCATCACCAGGCCGGCGCGGTAGCGCGTCTCGGCTAGCTTCACCGCACGGGCGGCATCCTGCCGG
The DNA here is from genome assembly GCA_019745565.1 of Burkholderiales bacterium. Classification (GTDB taxonomy): domain Bacteria; phylum Pseudomonadota; class Gammaproteobacteria; order Burkholderiales. Next base: position 246,433 of record JAIESW010000010.1, on the reverse strand, counting down.
GCGGAGGCCTGGAGGTTCGCCTGGGCGTCGAGGGTGCGCAGCGCCGACAGAGCGCTTTCCACTTCGCGAAACGCCCGCAGCAGGCGTCCCTGGTAGATGGCGACATTTTCGTCGTAGGTGGCCTTCGCCCGGTCCACCTGGAAGCCGGTGCGCCCACCGTTGAAGACCGGCTGAAAGAGCGACGCGCCGAGGCTCCAGATCATGCTGCTGCTGTCGAGCAGCTCGGACAGCTCGGAGCTTTCGAAGCCGATCGCGCCGGTCAGGCGGATGGCCGGGAAGTAGGCCGCCTTCGCGACGCCGATCTCCGCGTTGGTCGCGACGAGCCGCTTCTCGGCTTCGGCGATGTCGGGGCGCCGCTCCATCAGGGTCGCCGGAAGGTCCACCGGGATCGCCGGCGGGTCGGCGCGGAACGCACCTTCCTCCACGACGAAGCTCTCGGGCATCCGTCCCACCAGGAAAGCCAGGGCCAGACGCAGATCCTCGCGGCGGCGCTTCGCCTCCTCGACGCTCGCCTCGGTGAGGGCGAGTTCGGTGTCGGCGCGCGCCAGATCGAGTTCGCTCGCCAGACCGCCGGCCTTGCGCCTGGCGACCAGATCGCGGGCGCGGCGCTGCAGCTCGATGTTCTGCGCGAGGATGCGCCGCTCCTCGTCGGTCTGGCGCAGGCGGAAGTAGGTCGACGCGATCTCGCTCTCGAGCGTTAGCGCCACGGTCTGGTATTCCGCGGCGGACGCATCGGCGCGCGCCACGGCGGCTTCGTTCAGGCGCCGCACGCGCCCCCACACGTCCACTTCATAGCTGACCACCACCGGCACCCGGTACACGCCCGTGGTGTATTCGGTGTTCGAGGGTTTCTTGCTCGGCTGGTCGGGCCGATCCTCCGAAGCCCGATACCGACCGACCTGCGCGCCGATTCCCACCTCGGGATAGCGGAACGAGTCGGCGATACCGGCAGCCGCGCGCGCCTGGTCGACCCGTGCCGCGTAGGCCGCCAAGGTCGGGTTGCGCTGCTTGGACGAGCGCTGCAGCTCGTCCAGCACCGGATCGTTGAACAGGGCCCACCACTCGCCGCGCGCGATCAGGTCCCCGGGCGCGGCCACTTGCCAGGGACCGGAGTTCTCGAAGGCAGCGGGGACGGCGGCCTCCGGTCGCTTGTAGTCGGGACCGACCGACGTGCACGCCGCGAGCAGGACCAGACTCGCGGCGAGCGGCGAGCGCGCGTGCAGCCCGCTCATTTCTGTGCTGGTGCCGGCTTCGCGGCTTCTGCGGGCTTGGGCGCCTCGGCGGTCTTGGCGGATGCAGCGGCGGGTTTCTCGTCCTTCTTCTTGTCGTCGTGCTTCGGCGCAGGCACGGCCTTCACCTTGGTGCCGTCCTCCACGTCGTCGCGCGGGTTGTTCACGACACGCTCGTTCTCGACGAGACCTTCGAGCACTTCCACTTCCTTGCCGAGATCGCGCCCGAGCTTCACCTTGCGGATGCGTACGGTATCGGTGTCGTCGATGACCGCGAGGCGCAGGCCGTCGCCGCCCACCAGCAGCGCGTTCACCGGGACCACCACCGGCGGCTCGGCGTACTTCAGCTTGAAGCGCACCTGACCGTACATCCCCGGCAGGATCTTCCCCTCCGGATTCGCCACCCGCAACTCCACCAGCAGCGTGCGCGTCGCGGGATCGAAAGCCCCGGAGTTGCGGGCCACCGTGGCGGCGATGGGCTTGCCGCCCAGTTCGGCGATGGCGAGTTCGGCTTCGGAACCGACCTTGGCCGCCTGCATGTGACTCTGGGGCACGCTCACGAACACGCGCATGGTCTCGCTCTGCGCGAGCTTGTACAGCCAGGGCGTCGCACTGGAACTGCCGGCGCTCACGAGCGAGCCGATCTCGATGTTGCGTGCGGTGATCATTCCGGTGAAAGGTGCGGTCACGCGCTGGTAGGCCTTGAGGCTTTCCAGCTGACGCAGCTTCGCCGAAGCCGCGGCGTAGTCGGCTTCGCGCGCGGTGTACGCGCCGATCTTCTCGTCCGCTTCCTGAGGCGAGACGGCCTCGTCGTGGACCAGGTTGCGATAGCGATCGGCCGTGGTGCGCGCGAGATCGAGATGAGCCTTGACCTGGGCCTGGGCGGCGCGCAGTTGATCGATCTCCCGATCCAGTTCGGGCGCCTCGATCTCCGCCAGCACCTGGCCGGCCTTGACCTTTTCCCCCATCTCCACCAGCCAGCGCTTAACGTAGCCGTTGGTGCGCGCGTAGACGGTGGCTTCCTGGAGTGCCTGCAGCGTCGCCGGCAGGGTGATCTCGGCCGCCCCCTTGCCGCGATGCGCTTGCACGAAGATCACCAGCGGCCGCTCGCTGACGCCTCCGGGTGGGGCAGCGGCGGAAACCGGGGACTTCGAACCAATGCCGATCGCTGCCACCGCGACGATCGCTGCCAGGACGACACCACCCAGCAGAACGCCGCGACTGCGATGCCGGACCGCGTGGACCAGATCGGCCGCGAATTGGGTTGCGCTCAAAGTGACTCCTCCACGGATGCCGCGCTCGGGGCGCGGATTCCTATTCCCTTTTGTCATCATTCTGTAACATTATTGTCACAAAAGACAGTGCGACGAACCGCACGGGAGGGGATCGAAGATGTGGCTCGTCCGGCTTGCGCTGCTGCGGCCCTACACGGTGGTCGTCGCGGCGCTGGCGATCCTGCTGGGCGGGATCATCGCCATCGTGGGTGCACCCGGCTTGAAGCCGATCCCGAAGGACATCTTCCCGGAGATCGCCGAGCCCATCGTCACGCTGATCTGGCAGTACGTGGGCATCCCCGCCGATGCCTACGAAAAGCAGGTGACGATCTTCTCCGAGCAGCAGATCAACACCACGGTGAGCAACGTGCGCCGGATCGAGTCCACCACGATCTACGGCAAGAACGTGATCCGCATCTATTTCCAGCCGAACGTGAAGATCGAGCAGGCGGTGGCGGAGATCACGGCCACGTCGCAAACGATCATCCGCCGGATGCCGCCCGGGCAGACGCCGCCGCAGATCGTGCAGTACAACGCCTCGAGCGTGCCGATCCTGCAGATCGCGCTGGGCAGCGACACGCTGACCGAGCAGGAGCTGTACGACAAGGGCCTCTGGCTCGTGCGCAACGAGGTGATCCCGGTCCCCGGCACCACGGTGCCGTTGCCCTACGGCGGCCGGCCGCGCCTGGTGATGATCGACGCCGAGCCGGACAAGATGCAGGCGCGCGGCGTGACGGTGAAGGACATCAACGACGCGTTGATCCGGCAGAACGTGAACCTGCCCACGGGCTCGACCCAGATCGGCTCGCGGGAATACATCCTCGCGCTCAACAACAGCCCGGAGAAGATCGACGAGATCGGCGACCTGCCGGTGCGCGTGAGCGGTGACCGTGTGACGTACATCCGCGACGTCGCCACGGTGCGCGACGGTTACAACGAGCAGACCAGCCTGGTGCGCCACGACGGCCGCAAGTCGAGCCTGCTCACGGTGCTGAAGAGCGGCAGTGCCTCCACGCTTGACATCATCCGCGAGGCGCGCGAGCGGCTCGGCAAAGTGGAGTTGCCCGAGGGCCTCAAGCTCTCGTTCCTGTTCGACCAGTCGGTGTTCGTGGTGAATGCCATGCACGCTGTGGTGGTCGAAGGCCTGATCGCCGCTGGCCTCACCGGACTGCTGGTGCTGCTGTTCCTCGGGAGCTGGCGCTCCACCCTGATCGTGGTTATCTCGATCCCGCTCGCGGTGATGCTGTCGATCCTGCTGCTCGGCGCCATGGGTCACACGCTCAACCTGATGACGCTGGGCGGGCTGGCGCTCGCCGTCGGCATTCTCGTGGACGATGCGACGGTCAACGTGGAGAACATCCACCGCCATCTCTCCATGGGCAAGCCGATCACCACCGCCATCCTCGACGGCGCACGCGAGATCGTGGTGCCGGCGCTCGTCTCGATGCTGTGCATCTGCGTGGTGTTCCTGCCCGTGATGCTGCTCACCGGCGCGGCCAAGTACCTGTTCACGCCGATGGCGCTGGCGGTCGTGTTCGCGGTGATCGCCTCGTACATCCTCTCTCGCACCATCGTCTCGGTGATGGCCCGGGCGCTGCTAAAGGAACACGACGACGGTGCCCACTCCGGCTGGCACGCTGGATTCGAGCGCGGCTTCGAAAAGCTGCGTCGCAGCTACCTCGGCCTGCTCCAAGCGATGCTCAAGCGGCCCCTCGCACTGTTCGTCGCCTTCGCCGCCCTGGTGGCTGCGACGGCCGTGATCCTGCCGCGCGTGGGGCAGGACTTCTTTCCCACCGTGGATGCCGGCCAGATGCGTCTGCACGTGAACGCGCCCACCGGTACGCGCATCGAGGAGACCGGCACGATCTTCTCGGCGGTGGAGGACGAGATCCGCCGCGTGGTGGGTCCGGAGGACCTCGACGTCATCATCGACAACATCGGCATCCCGCCGTCCACCAACCTCGCCTACAGCGACAACGTCACCATCACGTCGTCGGACGGCGAGATCCTGATCTCGCTCAAGCCCGACCACAAGGTGCCAACACCCGAGTACGTGCGGCGCCTGCGCGAGATCCTGCCGCAGAAGTTCCCGGACATCTCGTTCTACTTCCAGCCCGGCGACATGATGAACCAGATCCTGAACTTCGGGCTGCCGGCGCCCATCGACATCAAGATCCTCGGCGGCGACTACAAGAACTTCAAGCTGGCGCAGGAGATCGCCGCGAAGGTGAAGAACGTGCCCGGCGCGGCGGACGTGCACGTGCACCAGATCATGAACCAGCCCTCGCTCAAGTTCGAGGTGGATCGCACGCGCGCGGCGCAGCTCGGCCTCACGCAACGCGAGATCGCCGAGAACTACCTGATCTCCGCCAGCTCGAGCGTGGTGCTGACGCCGAACTACTGGAACGATCCGAAGTCCGGTCGGCCCTACCAGGTGGTGGTGATCCAGCCGCACATCACGGCACTGGACTCGATCGATGCGGTGCTGGGCATCCAGTTGCCCGGCAGGGGTCAGTCCCCCACCGTCCCGCTCGGCAACGTCGCCACGGTCAAACGTGCGGTCACGCCGGCGATCATCAACCACGTCAACACCGAACTCGCCTTCGACGTGTACGCCAACGTGCAGGGACGGGATCTCGGCGGCGTGGTCGCGGACATCGAGAAGATCGTCGAGGAGTTCCGTCCCAGGGCCGAGGCGCAGAAGAACAACACCCGCATCGAGATCAGCGGCCAGGCGCAGAGCATGAACGACGCCTTCACCCGCATGGGCGCCGGGCTGATCTTCGCCGTGGTGCTGGTCTACTTCATCATGGTGATGAACTTCCAGTCCTGGGTGGACCCGCTCATCATCATCACGGCGTTGCCGCTGGCACTGTGCGGCATCGTGTGGATGCTGTTCCTCACCGGCACGACGTTCAGCGTGCCGTCACTCATGGGCGCGATCATGGCCATGGGCGTGGCGACTGCCAACAGCATTCTGATGATCTCGTTCGCCAACGAGCGGCTGGCTGACGGTCAACCGTCGATGCAGGCGGCGCTGGAAGCCGGTGCGACGCGGCTGCGTCCGGTGCTGATGACCGCGTTCGCGATGATTGTGGGCATGCTGCCCATGGCGAGCGGACTCGGTCACGGCGGCGAGCAGAACGCGCCGCTCGGCCGCGCGGTGATCGGCGGTCTGCTGTTCGCGACGGTGGCCACGCTGCTGCTGGTACCCGTGGCTTTCAGCATGGTGCGGCACCGCTTCATCCGAACCATGCCGCTCGCCGAATTGCCGGCCTGATCTCGCAATCGGCACCTGTGCCGAGGTGGTAGATTCGCGCCCATGCATGACCGGGCGCGCTATCGCTTGTCTTCATGGATGCTGGGTTGCTCGGCAGCGTTGCTGGCGCTGACCGCGCACGCCCAACGCATCGAGCCACGTTCCTATGCGAACGCACCGATCGGCGTGAACTTCCTCACGGTCGGCTACGGTTATTCGTCCGGCAACGTCCTGGTGGATCCGAGCATCCCGGTCGAGGATGCGTCGGCGCGCGTCGGATCCATCGTGGTGGGCTATGGTCGCAGCATCTCGGTGCTCGGCCAGTCCGGCGTCGTCGGACTGGTGGTTCCCTGGGCCACGGTGGATGCCCAGGGCCGGCTCGAAGGTTCGACCCGCGAAGCCCACCGCGTTGGCTTCGGCGACCCGGTGTTTCGGCTCGCCGTGAATCTGTATGGCGCACCGGCGATGGAGCTCGAGGAGTTCCAGGGTTGGCGTCAGGACACCATCGTCGGCGTCAGTCTCACCGCCGGCGCGCCGTGGGGGCAGTACGATCCACAGCGCCTGGTGAACGTCGGCACCAACCGCTGGTTCGTCACACCCGAGGTCGGGGCGTCGAAGGCCTTCGGGCGGGTGACGCTCGAAGGCGCTTTGGGTGTCACCGTGTTCGGCGACAACGATCAGTACCTGGGCAGTTCGCGCAAGGAACAGGAGCCGATCGTCTCCGTCCAGCTGCACGGGATCTTCGATCTGCGCCCCGGCATCTGGCTGTCGCTGGGCGGCACCCACTACACCGGCGGGCGCACGACGATCAACGGCGTCGAGCACGACGACCTGCAGCAGAACTGGCGCTGGGGCGCGACGTTGAGTCTCGCCGTCAACCGCCGCAATGCACTCAAGCTCTACGGGAGCTCCGGTGTCCAGACCCGGACCGGCACCGAGTTCAACACGGTCGGCGTGGCTTGGCAATACCGGTTCGGCGGCGGCCTGTGAAGCCGGTCCGATCACCCCGACGGGGCGATCGGACCGCCGAACGTCAGAAGTCGAACGCAGCGCGCATGGTGAGCGCGCGTTCGCGATCGGTGGTGAAGCGCTCCACCGGACCCGAGGTCGTGATGGTGACCGGCGAGTCGAACTTGGTGTCGATGTAGTTGAAGTAGATCTTGAAGTTGGGCGTCCAGATCCACTTGGCGCCGAGCGTGAGCGCCTGGGCCTTGGTGACCAGCGTCGGCGCCGAGAGCGAGGTCACCACCTGGACACCGGTGCCGTTGTTGGCGGTGGCGAGTTGGAAGTCGGAGCCATCCCACATGCTGTAGCGCAGACCCAGTTCCCACGCGCCCCAGCTGTCGCCACCCGGTACGTAATTCTGGATCGGCACCAGGCGGCCGAACACGCCGTTGCGGTAGGACTCGGCATAGCGCTCGCCGGTGACCATCCACATCAGTTCGCCGTACCAGGACTGGATGCTCTTGTCGTAGGACGTGGTGCCGTTCTTGCCCGCGTAGTTCACCTGCACCCACTGACCCTGCGCCTTGACCGGCCCGTAGGCGACCGCGCCTTCGATGCCGTAGCGCGTGCGATGCACGTTGTCGCCCGCAAAGGCGGCCGGCGCGAAGAACTGGTAGCCGCGCGCTTCGGTGGTGCCTGCCTGCCCTGACGAGTTGAAGGGCAGATAGCCCTCCGATCCGGCGAACCCCAGGTGGTAGACCGCCTTGGTCTGCTGATTCAGCATCTCGGCGAAGTTGAACGTGACGCGGCCGATGATGTCGGGTTGGTCGGCGCGCGGATTGCTCTCGTTGCCGTTCTTGCCCTGACCGTTGGAAAGCGCGAGGCCGTACGTGAAGCCGAGGAACGGGGCACCGTGGATCATCGCGCCGCGCTCCTTCGCCGGAATAAGGGCGTCGAGCATCGCGCGCTCCTGGAAGTCGAGGAAGCGTGAGCTGCCGAGCTGTTCCAAGCTGAAGGGCATTTTGAACTGACCGGCGCGGAACTGCAGGCCGTCGCTGTACGCGGCATTGACCCAGGCGACGTCGAGCATGGACCCACCGTTGGATTGTCCGCCCGACGATGAGGTCGTCGTCTGCGCGAAGTCGCCGGTGATGTCCCAGGTGAGCCACTCGTTCCACTTGCCCGCCAGCGTGAGGTAGGCACGCCGGACGTCGAAGCCGCTCGGCGAGATGTTCTCGTCGAAATAGCGGTAGTCGGCATGCACCCGGCCGCTGATGTTGAACGAGTTACGGTTGTCGGGCGTCGCGAACGTGATGCCGTTGTTCCAACGGCCGTTGTAGCGTTCCTTGGCGCCCTCTGCCTTCTGCGCCTCGGTGGCATCACGCACCGCCTGCTTGCGGCGCTCGGCGCGGGCCTCGGCGCGCGCTTCCGGCGTGTTGCCGGACAGTTCGTCGTACTCCTCGTCGCTGATGATGCCCTTGGCCTTCAGCTTGTCGAGCAGTTCGATCATCTTGTCCTTCTTCGGCGCCGGCGCGGCGTCGTCTTCGGCGTGGACGGGCGCGGCCCTGATTCCCAATGCCACCAGCAAGGCGGCGGCCATCGGAGTGAAACGAAAGCGTGCGACGGTCCTGCGCGCGTTACCCATATGACTCTCCCGGTCTGAGACGGATTCTTGGTCGATGCCGGGCAGCGACGGCGTGAGCCGGGCTGCCGGGTTCGGCCGAGATTGTCTGCAGGGAAAATGACGCTTTAATGACATACCCCGCCGTCCGGGGGTTGTCGCGTCAGTGGCGCGCGGCGAGGACGACCAGGAGAACGATCAGGAACACCAGGGCGGCAATGACCACCACCAGCAGCTGCGACTGCTGGCGTTGCTCACGTACCAGCTGCTTCAACGCTGTCTCGAGCTGATGCGGTTGCGGGCTCTGCAGCGCCCGGTGGATGAGCCGCGGCAACTGGGGCAGCGTGACGCCCCATTGCGGCGCTTCGTCCCGCAACGAGCGCAGCAGTCCGCGCCAGCCGATCTGCTCGGACATCCAGCGCTCCAGATACGGCTTGGCGGTCTTCCAGAGGTCGAGGTCCGGATCGAGTTCGCGCCCCAGGCCCTCGATGTTGAGCAGCGTCTTCTGCAGCAGCACGAGCTGCGGCTGCACCTCCAGATTGAAGCGGCGTGCGGTCTGGAAGAGGCGCAGCAACACGCGGCCGAACGAGATCTCCTTGAGCGGCTTGTCGAAGATCGGTTCGCACACGGCACGGATGGCGGACTCGAATTCGTCGATGCGCGTCTCCGGCGGTACCCACCCGGCTTCGAGATGCGCCTGGGCCACGCGCCGGTAATCGCGGCGGAAGAACGCGAGGAAGTTCTGCGCGAGATAGCTCTTGTCCACCTCGGTCAACGTTCCCATGATCCCGAAGTCGAGCGCGATGTAGCGCCCGTCGGCCCCCACGAAGATGTTGCCCGGGTGCATGTCGGCGTGGAAGAAGCCGTCGCGGAACACCTGCGTGAAGAAGATCTCGACGCCCATGCGCGATAGCTTGGGAATATCGATGCCCTGCTCGCGCAGTGCCGCGACCTGCGAGATCGGCGTGCCGGTGACGCGCTCCATCACCATCACCTCCGACGTGCACCAGTCCCAATGGATCTCGGGCACCTCGAGCATCGGCGAGCCGCGGAAATTGCGCCGCAGCTGGCTGCCGTTGGCAGCCTCGCGCATCAGGTCGAGTTCATCGCGCAGATGATTGCGGAACTCGCCGATGACCTCCTTGGGCTTCAGCCGCTTGCCGTCCTTCCACGCGAGTTCGACCAGACCGGCCGCGGTCTCGAGCAGAGCGATGTCGCGACCGATCACCGGTTCGATGCCGGGCCGCAGGATCTTCACCGCGACTTCGCGGCCATCGGGCAGCGTCGCGAAATGGACCTGCGCCACCGAGGCCGATGCGACCGCCACGCGATTGAACGCCGCGAAGACTTCGTCCACCTTGCGGCCGTAGGCCTTCTCGATCACCGCCACGGCCTGTTCGGCGGGAAACGGCGGCACGCGATCCTGCAGGCGCGCGAGCTCGTCCGCGATGTCGAGCGGAATCAGATCGCGCCGCGTCGAGAGCACCTGACCGAACTTGACGAAGATCGGGCCGAGGTCTTCCAGGGCGCGGCGCAACCGCTCGCCGCGTGGCCGATCGAGCCGGCGCCAGAAGAACACCACGCGGATGAGCGGCCGCAGCCAGCGCACGCGCTCGTGGCCGAACGCGAATTCGTCCAGGCCGAATCGGAAGACGACCGCGAGAATCTTCGCGAGGCGCAACAACCTCAGCATGGCCCGGTCCTCGCCGGGACTACCGTGCGGCTTCGAGCCGCGCGATGCGCTTCTCGAGGCGCTCGGCGTCGTCGCGCAGGCGGTCCACGTCGGCGAGCCAGGCCTCGAACTCGTGGCGCGACGGCGTCAGCTGCGCTTCCTCGGTCGCAAACTCGACGGCGGCTTGGCCGAGCCTGTTCCCGGCCATCCCGGGCCAGGCCGCGAGAGACCGCAGCATGCCGGCCGCCCGGTGGGCCGCAATGTCGCCGACCACCTTCGAGAGGTCTTCCTCGTAGTCCCAGCGCAGGTTGGCCGCGAGCTGCCGCAACGTCGCACCGAAGGCGGCATCGCCGTCGATGCGTACGACTTCGGCCACGGACGCCTGCCCCGTCATCACGCGAACGGCTTCACCCGGCGTGAGTTCGACGCGAAGGTCGGGCTCCGCGGCATCGCCTGCAGTCTGAAAAGTGCCCGTCGCGTCGACCCGGAGCGCGAATTCGAAGGGCGCGACGGCAAAGGCAGCGGTGCTGCCGGTGTGCTTGAGCAAAGCCTCCTGCGCCCAGGGGGCATGCGCCACGACGTGGTTCAGCGCCGCGGCGACGACGCGCTCGAGCGGCCCGTTCAAGGTGCCCAGCCCCGATGCACGGCGACCACGCCGGCACTCAGATTGAAGTACTCGGCACGCTCGAGACCGGCGTCCTCGAACATCGACTTCAAGGTCTCCTGGTCCGGGTGCATGCGGATCGACTCCGCGAGGTAGCGGTACGAATCCGCGTCCTTGGCGACGACGCGGCCCATGAAGGGCAGCACGCGAAACGAGTAGAGGTCGTAGAGCTTCTCGAGCGGCTTCCACACGCGCGAGAACTCGAGCACGATCAGCCGCCCCGCGGGCTTGAGCACGCGCCGGAACTCGGCGAGCGCGCGGTCCTTGTGGGTCATGTTGCGCAGGCCGAAGGCCACTGAGACGCAATCGAAATACCGATCGGGAAACGGCAGGCGCTCGGCATCGCAGCGGATCACCGGTACCGCGAGTCCGACATCGGCGAGCCGATCGCGTCCGGCGGCCAGCATCGGTCCGTTGATGTCGGTCAGCCACACCTCGCCGGTCGGGCCGACCCGCTCGCTGAAGAGGCGTGTCATGTCGCCGGTACCGCCCGCCACGTCGAGCACGCGCTGCCCCGGATGCACCAGGGCCGCATCCACGGCGAAGCGCTTCCACAGCCGATGCAGCCCGGCGGACATCAGGTCGTTCATCGCATCGTAGTTCGACGCGACCGAGTCGAAGACGCCGGCCACTTTTGCGGCCTTCTCGTCCTCCTCGACCTGGGTGTAGCCGAAGTCGGTCTTACTCATCGGTGGGCGGCTTGGTGAAACCCGGGGGGTCCATGCGCTTCAGTTTGTGCACCTTCACGCCACCGGCAGGATCGCGGCTGGCACCGGCGGCTTCGAGACGCTCGAGGTAGCGCGTCCACAGCTTGTCCTGGTCGCGCGCCAGTTCGTGCAGGTATTCCCAGGAATACAGACCGGTGTCGTGGCCGTCGGTGAAGACGAGCTTCACCGCATAGGTGCCCACCGGTTCGATGGCATCGATGTTGACCTCGCGCTTGCCGGCCTGGAGCACCTCCTGGCCAGGGCCATGGCCTCGGACTTCGGCCGACGGGCTGTAGACACGCAGGTATTCGCACGGCAGCCGGGCACGCAGGCCGTCGTCGAAGGCGATCTCCAGCACTTTGGATTGCCGGTGCAGCACGATGTCGGTCGGCTGCGGGCTGCTGCGAGATGCGGCCAAGAAACTCTATCTCCGGGATGATCGATCCGGTCGCGAAGCGACCGATCGGATCATAACCGATGCCGCCACCCCCGCCCTGCGGGGGCACGTCCGACCGCAGCGGTCAGTTGTCGGGGTAGCTGTAGCGCAACTCGTGGCGAACGGCCGTCACACGCTCGGCTTCCGCAAGACGGCGCTGACGCGCGATCAGGCGTTTGCCTTCCGCTTCGGTCAGGTCGCCCGCCGCGACGCTCTCTCGGATGGACGTTGCATAGGCGGCGTACTCCGCCAGCCATGCATCGTCGCTCGCGAGGGCACGGTACCGGGCTGCCTGGCCGCTGCCGTACACCGCCATCGCTGGCCGGCCGGGCGCCTGTTCCACCCGCGACCCGCTCTGGCGGGCTGCCCACTCGCCGGCCCCCGGATCGGACCCCGTAGCGCAGCCGCTCAGCACGACCACCCCGAACAACACCCATCCGAACTTGTTCTTCATGGCGCTCCTCCGTCCCTTTCGACCCGGCGCGCCCTTCTCGTGGGGCGCGGCATCGTCCGTTCGGCATATTACAGATTTGTGACAGTCTGGTTAACATGGGCTCACCGAAACTTCGGAAGTCACGGAGACCATGAAAAACCACATCCCTTCCCTTTCCCTGGCGGCCGCCATGGCGCTCGCCGGCTGCGCTGGCATGCCCGGTGAAGCCGAGCGGGTAACCAAGGACGTCCGGGCCGAGTGCGCCAAGCTGTACGCCGACCCGAAGATCGACCCGATCCGCGGTCACATCCTGCTGCCCATCTCCTTCGAGGCGCCGCAGCCCATCGAGATGCTGGCCAACAAGACGCGACCGACCGAGGCGGAAAAGCCAGCCATCAAGGCTTTGGCCGAGGCAATGCACGAATGCCAGCGCATCTCCGAGGAGAAACTGGGGCCGGTGCCCATCTATCGGATGAAGAGCGAAAGCGGGGTGCTGGAAGCCCTGGCCGATCTGTACGAGGGCGCCACCACCTATGGTCAGTTTGCCCGCGAAGTGCTCTACATCGGCGAACGCGACAAGATCGCCCGGGAGACGCTCGACGAGGAAATCCGCGGCCGCGAGAAGTGGCGGGCACTGCACGACAACGGCGGCTAGTTGATGACGTCCCCCCGATGGGCCTGCTGGCCCCTCCCCCAAGGGGCCAGCCCTCTTGGGGCGGCCCGGCGAGGGCTGATCCGAAACGTGGTCACAGGGCGGTGGTCGATCCGTGTCACGGCGCTGTAACAATCGTTACATAGGATCGCAAGGCATTGATAAGCCGAGGAGTGACGTATGGCCGCCACCATTCTGGTGATCGAAGATGAGCCGGCTATCCAGGAACTGATTTCGTACAACCTGAAGCAGGCGGGTCATCAAGCGCTGAAGGCCGACAACGCCGAGCAGGCGTTGAATCTCGTGCAGAACGCGCTGCCCGACCTGATCCTGCTCGACTGGATGTTGCCCGGCATCTCCGGCGTGGAGTTCGCCCGGCGCCTGCGCTCCGACAAGCGCACCAAGGCCATTCCGATCATCATGCTGACGGCCCGCTCCGAGGAGCAGGACAAGCTGACCGGCCTCGAAACCGGTGCCGACGACTACATCACCAAGCCGTTCTCCCCGCGGGAGTTGAATGCCCGCGTGAAGGCGGTCCTGCGGCGCCGCGCCCCCCAGATGACGGACGATCTGGTCCAGGTGGGCGGCCTCAAACTCGATCCGGCGAGCCATCGAGTCACCGGCAACGCCACGCCCGTGGATCTCGGTCCCACCGAGTTCCGCCTGCTGCATTTCCTGATGACGCACCCGGAACGCGTCCATTCGCGCACCCAGTTGCTCGATCAGGTGTGGGGCGACCACGTCTTCGTGGAAGAGCGCACCGTCGACGTCCACATCCGCCGCCTGCGCAAGGCGCTCGAGCCCACCGCGCTCGATTCGCTGATCCAGACCGTGCGCGGCACCGGGTACCGACTCTCCCCGAACTGACGGCGTTCGCAATCCCGGCGCCGGGCCGGCATCTGCAATAATCCGGCACCCGTCCCGCCCGGAGCCTTCGTGAACCCGCATTGGCGCAAGCCGCTGCTGACCCTGGGGATCGTCGCAGCGGTCGTTCTGCCGATCTGGCCGATCGCCGGCAAGACGGCGGCGCTGCTCGTCGCATGCGCCGTCCTCGCATTGCTCCTGGTGCAGCACCTCTACAACTTTTCGCTGTTCCACGACTGGCTCCTGGACCCGCGCCCGGATGCGGTTCCCAACGGAACCGGCTCCTGGGAGCAGCTGTTCTCCTACCTGCATCGCATGGTCCGCCGCCAGGGCCAGACCGAAGCGCGTCTGCAGGAAGCCCTGCTCCGTTTCCAGAAGGCCGGTGCCGCGCTGCCTGAGGCCGTCATCCTGCTGGACGCCGACAACCGCATCGACCAGTGCAACCCGAAGGCCGAGAAGTACTTCGGCCTGCGTGCCTCGCGCGACCGTGGCCAGCAGATCACGTATCTGGTGCGCCAGCCGCAGTTCGTCGAATACCTGCAGACCGGCGATTTCACGACGCCGCTCAACCTGAAGCTCGTGACCGGGTCCGGTTCCGAAGCGATCCTGTCGATCCAGATCGTCGCCTACGGCGACAGCGACAAACTGGTGCTCGGCCGCGACATTACGCGCTGGGAGCGTCTCGAAACCACGCGCCGCGATTTCGTCGCCAACGTGTCGCATGAGTTGCGCACCCCGCTCACGGTGCTGAACGGGTTCCTCGAAACACTGACCGACATGGAGCAGCCCGACCCGGTGATGGCGCGGCGCTCGCTCGAGTTGATGCTGCAGCAGTGCGTCCGCATGAACAATCTGGTGGAGGACCTGCTGACGCTCTCGCGCCTGGAAAGCGCCGTCACACCGCTGCGCGACGATCCGGTCGACGTGTGCGATCTGGTGCAACACCTCTATCAGGACGCGCTCGCCCTGTCGGGCGGCCGGCACGACATCCGCCTCCGGTTGGAAACTTCCATCGGCTTGCGCGGCAGCGCGGAGGAGCTGCGCAGCGCCCTCGGCAATCTCGTGAGCAACGCGATCCGCTACACGCCCGACGGCGGCCGCATCGAACTGCATTGGGAACTGCGCGGCGACGTACCGATGTTCTCCGTGACCGACACGGGCATCGGCATCGAAGCCCATCACATCGACCGCCTGACCGAACGCTTCTATCGCGTCGACCGGAGCCGCTCGCGCGAAACCGGCGGGACCGGCCTGGGCCTCGCGATCGTGAAGCACGTGCTGTCACGCCACCACGCGCGGCTCGACATTCAGAGCGAACCGGGCAAGGGCAGCACCTTCGCTGCAGTGTTTCCGCCGGACCGCGCCGTGGTGATGGATGAACCGGCGGAGGCGCCCGCCGTCGCAGTACGCGCCGTCGAAGACGCTAC
The DNA here is from genome assembly GCA_019745565.1 of Burkholderiales bacterium. Lineage (GTDB taxonomy): Bacteria > Pseudomonadota > Gammaproteobacteria > Burkholderiales. The sequence goes on along the minus strand of JAIESW010000010.1, from coordinate 231,250 downwards.
GACAGCAGCGTCCTGAGTCGCGCGGTGATCTGCGCCCGGTAGTCCTGCGGAACCGACACCGGACCTTCGCGCAGGCGCTGACCCCACACGGAGTTCGGAAAATGCGGATCCTCGGTGAACCGCGGGATCACGTGCCAGTGCAGGTGCGGCACCACGTTGCCGAGACTCGCCAGGTTGACCTTGTGCGGATTCAGCAGCTCGCGCATCGCCGCTTCCGTGGCGAATACCACGCGCATGAAATGCTCACGGTCGGACGCGGGCAGGCTGGTCATCTCGGCCACGTGCTCGTGCCACACCACGCGCAGGAAACCCGGGTGGTCCTTCTCATCGGGCGCGATCACCCGCAACCGCTCATCGCGCCAGAGAACCTGCCCGCCGTCGGATTCGCAGAAGACGCAGCCGGTCGCCCTCACAGCAGCACGCGCTCGATGCCGCCGCTGTTGGCCTTGTCCACGTATTCCTGGAGCCAGTTGCCGCCCAGCTTGTGCTTCGCGATCTCGACCACGATGTAGTCGGCGGCGGTTCCCGAATCGTCGTCGTAGCGGGACAGCCCCTGCAGGCAGGAAGGACACGCGGTCAGCACTTTCACCGGCCCGTTGAATCCGTCCTTGCGCAGCGCCTCCGCGCCCTGGCGCATCTCCTCTTCCTTGCGGAAGCGCACTTGCGTGGAGATGTCGGGCCGCGTGGCCGCGAGCGTGCCTGACTCGCCGCAGCAGCGATCGTTGAGCTTCACGCTGGTGCCCATGAGCTGGTTCACCACCTTGAGCGGCTGGTGCGTCTTCATGGGCGTGTGACACGGGTCGTGGTACAGGTAACGAACGCCTTCGATGCCGTCCAGCTTCACGCCCTTCTCCATCAGGTACTCGTGGATGTCGAGCAGGCGGCAGCCCGGAAAGATGCGATCGAACTCGTACTTCGCAAGTTGATCCATGCAGGTGCCGCACGACACGATCACGGTCTTGATGTCGAGGTAGTTGAGCGTGTTCGCCATGCGATGGAACAGCACCCGGTTCTCCGTGGAGATGGCCTGTCCTTTCTCGGCTTCGCCGGCGGAGGTCTGCGGATAGCCGCAGCACAGATAGCCCGGCGGCAGCACCGTGATCGCGCCGACGTGATAGAGCATCGCCTGGGTCGCGAGCCCGACCTGACTAAACAGCCGCTCGGACCCGCAGCCCGGGAAGTAGAACACCGCGTCGGAATCGTCGTTGACCCGGCTCGCGTCGCGGATCACCGGCACGATGTGCTTGTCCTCGATGTCGAGCAGCGCCCGCGCGGTGCGGCGCGGCACCGATTTCGGCATCGGCTTGTTGATGAAGTGGATCACCTGCGCCTTGATGGCCGGTTTGCCGAGCGTCGCCGGCGGCTGGCGCACCTGGGGTTGGGTCAACCCGAGACGCTTGGCCACGGTGTGGGCGGCGCGCTGCGCCTTGTACCCCCATCCGATCATGACCTGGCGTACCAGCTTGATGGTCGCCGGGTCCGTGGCGTTGAGGAACAGCATCGACGCTGCCGTGCCGGGATTGAACTTCTTGCGCCCCTGCTTGCGCAGGAAGTTGCGCATCGCCATGGAAACATCGCCGAAGTCGATGTCAACCGGACAGGGGTTCGCGCACTTGTGACAGACGGTGCAGTGATCGGCGACGTCGGAGAACTCGTCGAAGTGCTGCAGCGAGATGCCGCGCCGCGTCTGCTCCTCGTACAGGAAGGCTTCGATCAGCAGCGATGTCGCGAGGATCTTGTTGCGCGGCGAGTACAGCAGGTTCGCGCGCGGCACATGGGTCGCACACACCGGCTTGCACTTGCCGCAGCGCAGGCAGTCCTTGATGGAATCGGAGATGTGCCCGATCTCGCTCTGCTCGAGGATCAGGCTTTCGAGTTCCAGCAGGCCGAACGAGGGCGTATAGGCCTGATCGAGGTTCGCTCCGACCAGCAGCTTGCCGCGATTGAAATGGCCATCCGGATCCACGTCCGCCTTGTAGCGACGGAACGCCTCCACTTCGCCCGGCTCCAGATAGTCGAGCTTGGTGATGCCGATGCCGTGCTCACCGGAGATCACACCGCCCAGCGACTTCGCGAGCTTCATGATGCGCGCGACCGCGGCGTTGGCCCGCTGCAGCATCGCGTAATCGTCGGAGTTGACGGGGATGTTGGTGTGCACGTTGCCGTCGCCGGCATGCATGTGCAGCGCGACGAACACACGTCCCTTCAGCACGCGGGCATGGATCGCATCGATGGCGGCCCGGATCGGATCGAACGGTCGCCCGTCGAAGAGCTGCATCAGCGGCTCGCGCACCTCGGTCTTCCACGACACGCGCTGCGAGTAATTCTGCAGCGTGGCGAATACCGTGCTCCCGCCCTCGGCGCGATCATCCAGGTGATCGAGCAGCCGCTGCCAGCGCTCCCGCGCCGCCCGCAGCACTTCGCGCGCATTCTCGGGCCGGCCGGCGAGCATCTCCGCGGCAGCGAGGGCCTCTCCATGCACGCTGACCGCGAGCTCCCCGGCGAAGTAGGCATCCAGTTCGTCGAGCAACGCGAGTTTGTTCGTGAGCGAGAGTTCGATGTTGATGCGCTCGATACCGTCGGAGTACTCGCCCAGGCGCTCGAGCGGGATCACCACGTCCTCGTTGATCTTGAACGCGTTGGTATGTTTCGCGATCGCGGCGGTGCGGGCGCGGTCGAGCCAGAATTTGCGCCGCGATTCCGCCGACACGGCGATGAATCCTTCCGCACCGCGTGCGTTGGCGATGCGCACCACCTGCGACGCCGCTTCGCCCGCGGACCGCTCGTCGTCGGATGCGATGTCCGCCAGCAGAACCATCTTCGGCCGCGCGCCCCGTTTCGCCTTGGTCGCGTAGCCCACCGCCTTCACGTAGCGCTCGTCGAGATGCTCCAGACCTGCGAGCACGGCACCGCCATGCTGGTCCATGAACGACTTGATCTCGACGATGGACGGCACGGCGTCACGCACCTGCCCGAAGAACTCCAGACAGACCGTTCGCACGTGCGTCGGCATGCGGTGCAGGATGAACGTGGCGCTGGTGATGAGCCCGTCGCAACCTTCCTTCTGCACGCCCGGCAGTCCCGCGAGAAACTTGTCGGTGACGTCCTTGCCGAGACCCTGCTTGCGGAAGCTGCGCCCCGGGATCTCCAGCAAGGTTGCGTCGCCGTCCGGCGTGCGCGCGTCGTTCCGGAAGCGCTGCACCGAGAAGCGTGCGACATCCACGTCGTGGATCTTGCCGCGGTTGTGATCGAGCCTGGTGACCTCGATCGGTGCGCCGTTCGCATCCACCATCCGCCACGACGCGAGATTGTCGAGGGCCGTGCCCCAAAGCACGGCCTTCTTGCCGCCGGCGTTCATCGCCACGTTGCCACCGATGCACGACGCATCGGCCGACGTCGGGTCGACCGCAAACACGAGATCGGCGGCCTCAGCCGCTTCCATCACCCGCCGCGTGACCACACCCGCACCGCAACGGATCACGGGAACGGTCCCGTCGACGCCTGGTAGCTGCACCTGCTCCACCGCGCCGAGGCGATCGAGCTTTTCGGTGTTGATGACCGCCGACAACGGCGTCAACGGCACGGCGCCGCCGGTGTAGCCGGTGCCGCCGCCGCGGGGAATGATCGTGAGACCCAGCTCGATGCACGCCCGCACCATCGGCGCGACTTCGTCCTCGACATCGGGGTACAGCACGACGAACGGGTACTCCACCCGCCAGTCCGTCGCGTCGGTCACGTGCGACACGCGCGCCAGGCCATCGAAGGCGATGTTGTCACGGCGAGTCACGCGACCGAGCCGGCGCAGCACCCGGCGGCGAAGCTCCAGCGTGTGGTCGAAGTCGACGGCGAAGGCATTCACCGCCTCGTGGGCCGCCGCGAGCAGCTCTTCGACCCGCGCGTCCTCCCCGGCGCGACGCGCCTCGATCTGCCGCAGCCGGTGCCGCAGCGCCTCGATCAACGCGTTGCGGCGTTTGCGGTTGCCGAGCAGGTCGTCCTGCAGGTAGGGGTTGCGGTTTACGACCCAGATGTCACCCAGCACCTCGTAGAGCATGCGGGCCGAGCGACCGGTGCGGCGTTCCGCACGGAGCTGCTCGACCAGGGCCCAGCAGCGGGCCCCCAGCAGCCGGATGACGATCTCGCGATCGGAATAGGACGTGTAGTTGTAGGGGATTTCGCGCAGCCGCGGAACCGTGGCGGGCGCGAGGTCGAACGGATTCATGCGGGTGGCGTCAACGATCGGGAGCCGAGTGTACCGGACCTCCCGCGCACGGTGACTATGGAACGACAGACCCGAACACCTTCTTGATGAGGCGCTTGCCCGTTTCCATGGGGTCGGCGCGGATCGCGCGTTCCTCGTCCGCGACCACCAGGAACAGCCCGTCGAGCGCCTTGCGCGTCACGTACTCGTCCAGGTTGGCGTCCTCTTCGCGCACCAGACCGAGCGCGACACCCCGATTGGCAAAGCGGTTGTAATAGTCCGCGAGCTTCAGCTTCCTGGTCTCGCGCGCGACGATGGGCAGGAAGCGCTGCGCCAGCTGCTCGCCGCTCTGGGCCCGGAAATACTGGGTCGCCGCATCGTCCGGCCCGGTCAGGATCTTCTTCGCGTCCTCGATGGTGAGCTTGCGCGTGGTGTTGATGAGAAGCATCCGCGCTTCCGGCACAGCCTGCTCCGCCGCCCGGTTCATGGTGGCGATCAGTTCATCGGCCTGCTTGCTCATGCCGAGCTTGCGCATGCCCGATTCCACCTTCTGCAGGCTTTCGGGCATCGGGATCCGTACCGCTTCGTTGTCCATGAAGCCGTTCTCGTGGCCCAGCTTGGTGACGGCATTGGCGACACCGAGTTCGAGCGCCTCCCGCAGGCCCTTGGCCACTTCCGCGTCGCGCAACTCGGACAAGTTCGCGGCCTGCAATACGGGAGCTGCGAGCAGGAAGGCGAAGAGCGCAACAGAGCGAAGATTCATGCGGACTCGTGCAGGAGGGGATGCTGGAAAGGATAGACCGCGCTCACGGGGCCGGCAAATGGCACGTGGCGCACCCGCCGTGAGATACTTTCGACCGTATGAACCGGCAGCACAATCGCCCTTCGATGCACGTCACCTTGCGGCAGCTCAAGGTCTTCGAGTGCGTCGCGCGCGCCGGCAGCTTCACCCGCGCCGCAGAAGAGCTCTACCTGTCGCAATCCACGGTCTCGATGCAGATGAAGCAGCTCGCCGAGGCCGTCGGGCAACCGCTGCTGGAGCAGCTGGGCAAGCGGATCGAACTGACCGATGCCGGCGCCGAGCTGCTGCGCACCTGCGACGAGATGTTCGAGTGCTGGTCACGGTTCGAGGCAACCGTTGCCGACCTCAAGGCGCTGCGCCGGGGTCGGCTGCGGATCGCCTGCGTGTCCACGGCCGAGTACTTCATGCCGCAGCTGATGGCGCCGTTTCGCGAGCGCTCGCCGGAACTGGATGTATCCATCGAGGTGGGGCATCGCGACGCGATCGTCGAGCGCCTGGCGCGCGGCGACGACGACCTGTACATCATGGGGACTCCGCCCCAGCACTTCGACATCGTGCAGTACGCTTTTCTCGACAATCCGTTGGTCGCGGTGGCGTCCACGCAGCACGCGCTCGCGGGGCAGAAGCGTGTTCCGCTGCGGCGGTTCAGCGACGAGAATGTGCTGCTGAGGGAGCGCGGCTCCGGCACACGCCTCGCCACCGAACGACTGTTCCGTGAGCACGGCATCGAACTCAGGCACAAGACGGAACTGGATTCGAACGAATCGATCAAGGAAGCGGTGGTGAAGGGCCTGGGTGTCGCGATCCTGTCGCAGCACGCGCTGGATCGCGCCGGGGAGCGCATCGCCGTGCTGGACATCGAAGGCTTTCCGCTCGCGCAGCGCTGGCACGTGGTGCATCTGGGCGGGCAACAGCTCTCGGCGGCGGCGCAGGCCTTTCTCGACTATCTGCTGCAGGAAGGCCGCGAGCGGTTGCAGTCCGCCGCGCCCGACCCGCTGCCGGCGTACGCGACGGCCGGGTAGCTTCACCTCTGCCCGAAGCGTGCGTTAAGCTCGCACGCATCCGTCGACTCCGACGCGAAAGGCCGTTCAAGTTTTTCGCTTCTTCGAATCCTTCGTCCGCGGGACCGCCGTTCCTCCGGGAACGGTGACGCCTCCCTCCGGACCGCCCGCCACGCTGTGGGGGTTCTACCGGCACTTCCTGCGGCAGCACCCGCGCGTATACGCGGGCATGCTCGCGGCGAGCCTGTGCGTGGCGCTGCTCGACACGATCGTGCCGATCTTCATCGGCCGTCTGGTGGGGCTGATGACGGCCCCCGATCCGGTCGCGGCCGTCGCTGCCGGCGGCGGCACGCTCCTCATCCTGGCTGCGCTTTATCTGTTCGCCAGGCCGGTGGCGGTCTTCTTCGACTGCCTGATGCGGTTGAATGCGGTGCTGCCGGGCATCACCACCGAGATCCGCTGGCAGAACCACTGGCACGTGGTGCGCCAGTCGTGGAGCTTCTTCCAGAACGACTTCGCCGGCCGCATCGCCAACCGTGTGATGAACACGGCCAACTCGCTGCGCGAGAGCGTGGTCTCGAGCGTCCGTGCCATCTGGTACATCGCGATCTACGGCATCTCGGCGCTGGTGGTCATGCTGTCGTCGCATCCTGTGCTCGCCATCCCCACCGTAGTGTGGATGGTGGCCTACGCGACCTTCCTGCGTGTCTTCGTGCCGCGCATGCGCGACCTGTCGCGCGCAAGTTCGGAAGCACGCTCCCAGGTGATGGGGCGGGTCGTCGACAGCTACACCAACATCCTCACGGTGAAGCTGTTCGCCCGCGCCCGCGATGAGGACGCCCACGTGCGCGAGAGCCTGGACGAGCACGAGCACCGCATGTCGCGCCACATGCGCTGGAGCACGCTCTTCGTCGGGACGCTCGCCGTGATGAACACGCTGCTCGTCACCGGCACGGCAATCCTCGGCGGCTGGCTCTGGTATCACGGGCAGGCGAGCCCGGCGATCGTGGCCACCGCGATCCCGCTCGCGTGGCAGATCTCGAACATGGCCGGCTGGGTGAGCTGGGAAGTCAGCGGCATCTTCGAGAACGTGGGCGTGGTGCAGGAGGGCATGGACAGCATCGCCCGCCCGCTGGCCCTGGTGGATGCGCCGGACGCCGTGCCGCTTGCGGTCACGAAGGGAGAAGTGCGCTTCGAGGCCGTGCGCTTCAGCTACGGTCGCCCGGGCGATCCGAAGGCGATCGTGCTGCACGATCTCGACCTGGTGGTGCGCCCCGGGGAGCGTGTCGGCCTGGTGGGCCGCAGCGGCGCCGGCAAGTCGACCCTGGTGAATCTGCTGCTGCGCTTTCATGACGTTGAAGGCGGTGCGATTCGCGTCGACGGTCAGGATATCCGCACCGTCACCCAGGAAAGCCTCCGCGGCGCCATTGGCGTCGTGACCCAGGACACGTCGCTGCTGCACCGTTCGATCGCCGACAACATCCGCTACGGGCGGCCCGATGCGACGGCGGCGCAGATCGAGGCCGCCGCCAGACGTGCCCATGCGCACGAGTTCATCCTGGCGCTGCGCGACTGGAAGGACCGCACCGGCTACGACGCCCACGCCGGCGAGCGTGGCGTGAAACTCTCCGGCGGCCAGCGCCAGCGCGTGGCTCTCGCACGGGTGATCCTCAAGGACGCGCCGATCCTGGTGCTCGATGAAGCGACCTCTGCGCTCGACAGCGAGATCGAAGCCGCCATCCAGGAGCAGCTCGACGCCATCATGGAAGGCAAGACCGTGATCGCCATTGCACACCGCCTGAGCACCATCGTGCGCATGGACCGGCTGGTGGTACTGGATCGCGGCCGCGTGGTGGAGAGCGGTGCGCACGCACAGTTGCTCGCGGCGAATGGCCTCTACGCCAAGTTGTGGGCCCGGCAGTCGGGCGGCTTCCTCGGGGAGGAGGTCGAGGATGGGGTGTTGGAGGTGACTGCTTAGGCGGCCCCCATCCCTACCTTCCCCCACCTGCGGTGAGGGAAGGAGTGCGTGCGGCCGGCACATCGCGAACAACGGGCACTCCTTCCTCCACGCGCTAGCGTGGGGGAAGGCTGGGATGGGGGCCGCCGCTGTCGAGCTAAGCAACGAATCGCCGTTGCCGTTCAGCGACGGCCCGCCCCGCCCGCAAACCGCAAATGCGGCCGGTCTGCAAAGTCGCCTGGAGTCTGCGTCAAGTCGGGATGTCCTTTCGGCGGGGACAATCGCGTCCATGCTAGTCACCGCTCATGCCCTCGATTCCTTTCTGCGCGCCGCCGGCGATCCCATGGCGGAGCTGCGTCATATCGGACCCGGCCACGCCGAGTTCGAACAGGCGCAGATCCTCCGGATCGCCGTGGGTGTGCTGGCGAAGAATCCCGCCGCTTTTCCCGCCATCCAAGCAACGATCGCAGCTTTCGACGGTATGCCGCTCGCGGCACACACCGAGGCCCACGTGCAGGCGGCGCAGGCGTGGTGCTCCGGCGACCCCGTGGGCGCGGCCGAAGCCTACGTGTCCATCGCAGACCGCTGGCCTCACGATCTGGTCGCGCTGCGGCTCCTTCCGTCGTGCTTCTTCTTCCTCGGCTGGCACGAGCGCCTGTGCAGGATCATGGACGAGCACCTCGCTGCCTGGAGCGGCGATCAGATCGGTTTCGCTTTCGTGCTCGCCATGACGTGCTTTGCCCATGCCGAGGGCGGCGACAGCGACTATGCCGAGTCACTGGGGCGACAGGCACTCATCATGGATCCTTCCTGCCCCATAGGCGTCCATGCGGTCGCGCATGCCATTGCCGCTTCCGGCCGATCGGACCACGGTGCGAAATGGATGCGCGAACAGCGCGCCCACTGGGAAAGCGACAGCCGCATGCGGACCCACAACGCGTGGCATCTCGCGATGTTCCATGTGGAGCAGGGCAACTACGCCTCCGCCATGGGCATTCTGGACGGATGGCTGATGCCTGCCAGCGCCCAATCCGCCCTCGATGCGTGCGACGCGACGGCGCTGCTATGGCATCTGCACGAAGACGGCGGTGACGACGAAGGCCGCTGGCTGCGACTGTCCGACGCGTTCGAGCGCGCGATGACACCGGGTTTCTGGCCGTTCGTGGATCTGCATGCGGCGATTGCGCATGCCGCGGCAGGGCAGCACGCCCGGGTTCAGCAGCTCACACGCGCAGTCGATCGTTGCGCCGCGGGCCGAGATTTCGCCGCGTCGCGCGCGCGCAGCATCACGCAGCCGGGCCTGCAGGTGCTGCAAGCCTGGGCGGAAGGCCGGTACGGGCAGGCACGCGAGCAATGGACCGCGCTGCGCGCAACGTTGAGCGATTGCGGGGGTAGCCACGTGCAGCTGGAGCTGTTCGACGCGATTGCGCGAGGCGGTGATCAACGCTTGCGCTGGGCGATCAACGGTGGCCGCGCAAACACCGTCGTCCTGACGCCCGTCGGCCTGCGCCGGGCCGCATGACGACGACACGGCGGCGTCGAGTCACGTAGACGCTGGGCAGACAAGCCACAGGATCCGTAAGAGCGCAGTAAGTGGCGCGGCAGCACACTCTGCACGGGTGGCGTCGATCGGGTGAGGAATCGGATTGCAGCAACCGCCGCCCGCCACTGCCTGCCTGGGGCACCACCATGTCTGCGCGAAACCTCGCCGGCCGTGGGCGGAATCCAAGCAGGCGCTGACACCAAGACCAGCCCGGCGTGACGTCACCGCCGTTTCCAGCAGAAACAAGGGCGGGCGCTCACATCTTTAACTTCGGCATCGCTCCGCCACAGGCACGAACTCGGGGCGAGGAAATTCGCGAAGGCCCACGCGACCACGCTGAGTAGCAAGGTCCGATCGTCACGCGGGCACCCGGGAACGAGGGCGATCCCGACGCCGCCGCGATCGCCCGCAGCTGCGAGTCGACGCAGCGACGCGCCCCACCGCGCGCCTGTTCACGCCACTCGTCCGATCTCGGGCACCTCGCGCTCGGCCCCTTCGACGTTTCGTCGCTATTCGCCCGACATGGAGTGGAACATGACCGAGATCAATGGTGAACTGGACCTGAGCGGAATTGCGCAGAACGACTTCGATTCCGCCATGGAACTGCGTGCCGTAGTCGTGCGTGAGGGCGTGGTGCTGGGATCGACCGTATTGAAGGCCGCCGATCCGAGGAAGAAGCTGCCGTTCGCGGTGCCGTTCGACCCACCGATCCTGCCGGGCGGACGCTTGCCTTGTCCGGTCCGGCTCCTCGTCGGCCCCAACATCGCCGACATCGAACTGCTCAGCCTCGACACGCTCAGCCTCGAGATCGATCTGGCACCCCGCGGGCAAACACAGACGGCCGCCAAACGCGCTCCGGAGAACGCGAAGATCTCCGTAGGTGCGCTCACGCTGAACCCGGACATCTACATCAACTGGCTGCATCTTTGCCGTCTGTACACGATCCGCGGCCGCGTCGTTTGCCGGCACTGGCAGTACGACCCTGCAACCGGGCGCTTCCATTTTTGCGATGCGCCCGTACCAGGCGCAACGGTGGAAGCCTACGACGTCGATCGCTTCTTCATCTGGTACCACCGCGACCTCATCAAATCGGCAACGACCGACATCAACGGCAACTTCGTGATCCAGTTCCGCTGGTGCTGCCTGCCCTGGTTTCCGTGGCTCATCCGGAACTGGGCGCTTGATCCGGATCTTTACGGCCGCATCCACGAGCTCCTCGGCCGCAACGGTATCCCCCTGCCCCCGGTGCCGCCCGGACCGGATCCGGATCCCCACTTCCTGCAGCAACTCATGGCGCAGGCAAGTCGGTCACCGGGTGCGCCGCAATCTCCGGTACCGGGCGTCATCGACGCACCCGTGTCGAGCGAGTCGCTGCTTGCCCTGCTGCCGGCTTCGCCCGAGCTGGCCGCGTTGCATGTCTGGCCGTGGTGGGACTGGCACGACTGCGCACCGGACGTCGTGTTCCGCGTCACCCAGCCATGCGACGGGCAGTTGCGCGTCATCCACAGCGAGACCAACGCTCAGACCCGGTGGAACATTCCGACCGCGCTCAACGTCACGCTGTTCGCCAACGACCAGGCTTGCTGCCTCCCGGTTTGTCGCGATCCGGAATGTCCGGAATGCCTGAAGGTGACCTTCGTCGGTTGCACGCCGACCGACCACATCGGCTCGACGGCAGGACCGCCCGATCTGCGCGGCTACGGCTATTCCGACGTCAACTACGATCGTCCGTTCTTCGGTTCGCTGCAGATCCGGGGCGGGGTCGGCAGCGACGTCGACTACTTCAAGGTACAGGTTTCGCGCAACGGCGGGCCCTGGACCGATTTGCCCGTGCCGGCTTTCGGCGGCTTTTCCCGCAGCTACTGGGACGGCGCCAATGCGGTCGTCGCACCGGCCCCGGCATTCACACCTCTCTTGAAGAACGGGCAGACCGTGATGATCACCCGCCGTCACTACGAGGTGCTGCATCCCGCGATCCCGCGTTTCGGCGGCAGCGTGATCTGGTACGACTATGACACGCTGTTCCTCTTCGACACGCTGACCAATCCAGGGCTCACACCTGACGGCTTGTATCAGTTGCGCTTCGTCGGGTACACGGCCGATGCCGCGGACAACCTGATCGCCGCGAGCGAACGGATCCTGCCCACCTGCGGCCAGACGACCGCCGAGACGTTCTACGTGCGGATCGACAATCAAGCGATGGTGCATCCATTGCCGACGGCGCTGCATCCGTGCGGGCAGGGCACCGTGCACATCTGCACGAATGAACCCGATTGCTACATCCGCAAGATCTGCGTCAACGAAGGCACAGCCGACGAGCACTGCATCTCGGCCTGCGACATCGTGAAGCTGGCGGCCACGGATACGCTCACGGTCCACTTCTCCGCGACTTGCCCGCCGACCACACAGGACGGTCACCTGGGCGGATACACGCTGGAAGCCCGTTACGGCGTCGCGCAATCGTTCGCCATCGGCACCGGAGTGCATGGGACCTTCACCGCCGACCCGACTTTCGAGGTCGGGCCCGACTATGCGAGCGCGTTGCTGCAAGGAGCCCCGCGACCACACTGGTACGGCGGTGATTACAAGGTGGCGCTGCGCGGTACGGATTTTCCGGAGTGCTGTGCCTACCTGCTGCACCTGGAAGCGTGGAAACGAACGACCAACGGGTGTGCCGATCCGAGCACCGTTCACGTCAACCGGTTCGAGATCGCCTTCACGATCCTGCGGCCCGAGTTGTGCCCGGACGTCTGCCCGGATCAGCAGAAGGTCGTTGCGTAGAGCGCTCCCGTGGAGCACGAGCTGTTCGAGTTGGCGGTGGGCGTGCTGGTCGTCTGGCGCATCACGCATCTCATCCAGGCCGAGGATGGCCCGTGGGATGTGGTGGTGCGCCTGCGCGCCCGCGCCGGCAACGGTTGGATAGGCCAGGCGATGGACTGCTTCTATTGCCTGAGCCTGTGGATCGCCTTGCCGCTGGCCGCGCTGCTCGGTGCGAACTGGGTGCAGCAACTCCTGCTGTGGCCGGCGCTGTCGGCTGGGGCGATCCTGCTCGAACGCGCGACCGGCGGCCTCGCCATGGCGTCAACCGAACGTGATCGAAAGGAGGAACCCTGAATGTCGTGCTGCGGAAGCAAACGCCAGCAGGCCGTCGCCAGCGCATTTGGGTCGGCGGGGACTGCGTCGACTGCAGTGCCGAACCCCAACGCCGCGCGCGGGCCTGGACCTATCGGTGTGACGTTCGTCTACGACGGCGTCGCGGGTTTGATCGTCTCGGGTCCCATGACCGGACGCAGATATCGATTCGCCGAGCGTGGAGCGCGACTGGTCGTCGACGCGCTCGACGCGCCCCACTTTGACGGGATGCCGAAGCTGCGGCGCGCCTGACCGAATGTCCAGCGGCGCCAAGACTGCTGGACCACCCCCCCTGGAGACCCAACCTTCCCTGAATGCGAGGTGTCCGAAATGGCTGAACCCAACACGCTGGAAGTCCCCTGCTGCCCGCCGCTGTCGAAGGACGCAGTGTGCGACGTGCTCGACTTCCACTATCGTCTCACCCACCCCACCACCGTCGTCTCCAGCAATCGGCGCGTGGTGGTCGAAGTGCTCATCCACGCCCGCTTCGAGCGGTGTCCCGGCCCCATGTCGCTGGGTGACCTGGTCTACAGCACCACGCTGCTGCCCGGGGAGAAGGTCAAACTCTTCACTGCCGATCGACGCAGCCGCTTCAGTTTCGACAGCAGCACCAAGGTGAGCTACCGCAACGAGCAGACGAGCGAAGAGCGCTACTACTCGGCGAGCCTGCACGACTTCATGTCGGACGTCTCGGTTCGCGATTCCGGCTCCGCGTCATCTTCGAGCCGTGGTTCGGCCAAGGGTCATGCCGGCACCAGCGGCGCGATCCAGAGTTTCTTCGGCGGTGCCAGCGTCGACGTCAGCGGTTCGTACGACGCCTCGTCCACCAGTTCGTTCCTGCGCGAGCTTTCCCAACACGCCTCCAGCAGCGACCGACGCGCGGAAATGGGAACTCGGGCGGCAAGTTCGGTCTCGGTGGGCGAGGTTTCGACCCGCACCCACTCGGAGGGTGAATCGTCGGATCACTTCGAATCGGCTTCGCGGGAGTTCTCCAATCCCAACAAGTGCCATGCGGTGACCTTCTACTTCTACCAGATCAACAAGACCCAGACCGTGCGGTTCAAGATCGTCGCGATCCAGCGTCGCGTGATCGATCCGGCAGCGGACACGCGTGTCACGAACAACGCGTTCCTGGCCGACGGCGACGTCTCCGCGATTCCGAACGCAGTATTGGCCACCGACACCAACCGCCTGCAGGTGGAAGAGATCGGGCGTGCCAGCGAGCTGGCCCGGTTGCGTGCGGGCGCATCGGTGGCCGGCGATGCGCTCCGCGCGAATAGCGGCGTCGCGATCGGGAAGCTCGCCGCTGCCGAGGCGACGCCCATCCCGGAAGCGCTCAAGGCCCGCGCGCTGGCCCAAGTCGATCAGTCGTTGCAGAAGCAGGGGCTGATCGACAGGCAAGGCAAGGTTACCGACCAGACCGTGACTGAACTGTCGTTCGAGCGCGTCAGCTCGCTGCCCACGCCAGGCTTGCTCGTCAAAGGCTGCCTCGACGAATGCGATATCTGCGAGCCGTCCGTGGACCGTGCCATCGAACTGGACCTCGAACGCAAGGCGCTCGAGAACGAGCTGCTCAAGAAACAGATCCAGCTGCTGGAGAAATCCCAGGAGTATCGGTGCTGCCCGGTGGGAGAGGCGGAGGAAACCGCGGATTCGTGAGAACGAGGGAGGCTGGATGGATCGTGTCGACGATCCGTCCGGCCAGGGCTGCGGGTTCTCAAACCTGGAAGCTGCGACAATCGGCGCTCATCGGGTTTCACGGAGCGCTGAAGATGGAATACCGACAATTGGGCGGTGCAGGGTTCATGGTCCCGGCGCTGAGTCTGGGCACAGGCACGTTCGGCGGCGGAAACGAGTTCTTCAAGTCCTGGGGCAGCACCGATGTGGCAGCGGCCACGCGCCTGGTGGACGTGTGCCTGGACGCGGGGCTCACCATGTTCGACTCCGCCGACGTCTACTCCGGTGGTCTCGCCGAGGAAATCCTCGGGCAGGCGATCAAGGGCCGCCGCAATCAGCTGCTGATCTCCACCAAGGGCTCGTTCCGGCTCGGCACCGGGCCGAACGACATCGGTTCGTCGCGCTTTCATCTGCTGCAGGCGGTCGACGCGAGTCTGCGGCGTCTCGGTACCGACTACATCGACCTGTATCAGCTGCACGGCTTCGATGCGAAATCGCCGGTCGAGGAAGTGCTCGGAACGTTGAACGACCTCGTGCGTGCCGGCAAGATCCGCTACATCGGTTGCTCGAACTTCTCCGGCTGGCATCTCATGAAGTCGCTGGCGACGTCGGACCGTTACGGCTGGCCGCGCTATGTCGCCCATCAGGCCTACTACAGCCTCGTGGGGCGCGACTACGAATGGGAGTTGATGCCGCTGGCACTCGACCAGAAGGTCGGCACGGTGGTGTGGAGTCCGCTGGGCTGGGGACGCCTTGGCGGCAAGATCCGCCGCGGCCAGTCGCTGCCGGAGACGACACGCCTGCAGAGCAAGATCTCCAACGACAAGGCGCCGCCGGTACCGATCGAGCATGTCTACAAGGTCGTCGATGCCCTCGACGCGGTGGCGGTGGAGACCGGCAAGACCGTGCCGCAGATCGCGCTCAACTGGCTGCTGCAACGGCCTTCGGTCGCGACGGTCATCATCGGCGCGCGCGACGAAGCGCAACTCAAGCAGAATCTCGGCGCCGTCGATTGGAAGCTGACCGCGGAACAAGTGGCCAAGCTGGATGCCGCGAGCGAGACGACGCCGGCGTATCCGTATTGGCATCAGCGCAACGTTTACGGGGAGCGGAATCCGCCGCCGGTTTGATTCCCATCGGAAGCCCGACGGCGCGCGATCCGTAAGCTCCATGTAATACGTCCGGCGGTAGCATCCCCACCGAGGGAGTGGACAACACCCGTCGCACCGAGTCGAGCAGCTTCCGCCCGAGGTAGGCCGGAAGACGCTGCGCAGTGGGCAGCGAGACTTGACCGGATCGGCGTCGCGGCGCGAGACGGCGCCAGAGGAACGACCACGCACGAGGCCGCCGGCGGCAGCGCCTGCGTCCGAAGAGCACACGGCCTTGCCGCGTGACGGGAGAGCTTCGGCCTCCGGCCAGACCCTGCACGGCGATCGCTTCGCCGGCAGCCCCCGACCTTTCCGTTCGCCCAATCCGAGGAGATGGAACCATGAACCATTCGTTCGGCCGCACGCGTCCGAGCAAGAGTCACGGACACGATCTGCACATCGATCAGGGACAGCCGCACCGGGATACGCATTTTCGCCCGCTGCCACCGCCGAGCGGACGCCCGCCCTTTCAGCTGGATCTCGCCACGATCCTGTCGGCCGACGATCTCGCCACCGTCAACGACCACGGCAAGCTGGTCTTCCACCTCAACGGGGACATGGGAGGCATCAAGGATGACCGACCCCAGACACTCGTCGCCGCGGGCATGGAAGGCGATCTCGAGGCCGCACCGAAGGGCAGTCCCGATCGGCCGTCGTTCCTGTACATACTGGGCGACTGCGTCTACTTCAACGGCGAAGTCGAGGAGTACTACAACCAGTTCTACGAACCCTACGTGCACTACAACGCACCGATCTTCGCCGTCCCCGGCAATCACGACGGCGAGAACCTGCCCGGCAAGCACTCGCTCGACGGCTTCATCCGGAACTTCTGTGCGGAACATCCGGGCATCATGCAGCCCGAGGCGAAGGACTCCAACCGGACGGCGATGGTGCAGCCCAACGTCTACTGGACCTTGCTGACGCCGCTCGCCAACTTCATCGGCCTGTACAGCAACGTCCCGGAAGGCGGCGACATCCGTGGGGACCAGGACCAATGGTTCGTCGGTCAACTCAAGACACTGCCCAAGGATCGCCCGCTCTTCGTTTCCCTGCATCACCCGATCTACTCGGGCGACAACTTCCATTCGGGCAGCACGAAGATGAAGCAGGTCCTGGAGGATGCCTTCCGCAAGGCGAACCGGATTCCGGAAATGGTCTTCGCCGGCCATGTGCACAACTACCAGCGGTTCACCAAGATGCATGCGAACGGTGCGGCCACGCCGTACATCGTCGCCGGCGCTGGCGGCTATCACAACCTGCACACCATGAAGAAGGTGGACGGTGAAGCGATCATCGCGCCGGTCGAGTTCGAACGCGACGGCGACGAGCCGATCACGCTCGAGAGCTACAGCGACGACCATCACGGCTTTCTGCGCCTGGAGGTCACGCGCACCACGATCACCGGCAAGTAC
This sequence comes from Burkholderiales bacterium, assembly GCA_019745565.1. Lineage (GTDB taxonomy): Bacteria > Pseudomonadota > Gammaproteobacteria > Burkholderiales. The sequence continues at coordinate 214,380 of JAIESW010000010.1, read as the reverse complement.
TACACCGTCCCGCGTCCGCACGAGCCGTACTCGAAACCGCGCAAGCTGATCGACTACTTCGAGTTCGACTGGAAGGCGCGTCGGGTGCGGAGGAACGCGTTGTAGGCAACTTCCCGCCCCCGGCGCGAACCATCGTCGGCGCGCGAGGACGTGGGTCACGTCCGCAGGAGCCGAAGCATTGGCGCGCCCGACACGATTCGAACGTGCGACCCCTGCCTTCGGAGGGCAGTACTCTATCCAACTGAGCTACGGGCGCGCTGCGGGACGAAGTATAGCCGGTTGCCCTGAACCCCTCCATGCGCGCGGCTTTCGGGGGCGGGGGCGGTCCCCTATAATTCGGGTCTTTCCGAGACCTGCAAAGCGCAGGAGGCCGCCATGACCGAAGAACTCCACGTCGAAGCCCACCAATCGTTCATCAAGACGCCAGTGCAACTGGTGGTTGTCATATTGGCGTCGTTCCTGGTTCCCATCTCCATCATCGTGGCGATCTCGCAGTACGTGACCAGCGGTCTGGACACCAGCCCGTCCAACCCGCTGATGGCGGAGGATGCGGTGGCCAAGCGGATCAAGCCTGCGGGCGAGGTGGTCCTGGGCGAAGCACCGCCGCCCGCGGCGGCACCAGCGCCTGCCGCCGCCGCGGCGGCCGGTCCTGTGGACGGCAAGGCCGTCTACGACAAGGCCTGTGCCGCCTGTCACGGCGCCGGCGTGATGAACTCGCCCAAGGCCGGCGACAAGGCCGCTTGGGGTCCGCGCATCGCGCAGGGCAAGCCGACGCTGTACGAGCACGCGATCAAGGGCATTCGCTTGATGCCGGCCAAGGGCGGCAACGCGGCGCTGTCGGACAACGAGGTCAAGGCCGCCGTGGACCACATGGTCGGCCTCGCGAAATAGTCGATCCCATGCAAAACGAAGGCGCAGCACCACGCTGCGCCTTTTTTTCGTCCTGACGATGGCCACCTACGCGATCGGCGATCTGCAGGGCTGCTTCGCTCCGTTGGAGCGGTTGCTGGACGTCTGCTCGTTCTCGCCGTCGCGGGATCGCCTGTGGTTCGTCGGCGATCTGGTCAATCGTGGCCCGGCTTCGCTCGAGACGTTGCGTTTCGTTCGGGACCTGGGCGATCGCGCCATCGTCGTGCTCGGCAATCACGATCTGCATCTGCTGGTGGCCGCTGCCGGTCACGCAAAGGTCCATCGGGGCGACACGATCGACGACATCCTGGCCGCACCGGATCGCGAGGAGTTGCTCGACTGGCTGCGTGCACAACCCCTGATGCACGTGGAAGACGAGTACGCGATGGTGCATGCGGGCCTGCTGCCGCAATGGACCATCGAAGAGTCCATGGCGCTCGCGCACGAAGCCGAGGCCGCGCTGCGCAAGGAGGATCCGACCAGGTTCTACCGCCACATGTACGGCAACCAGCCGGCACGGTGGAACGACGATCTCGAAGGCTGGGATCGCCTGCGCGTGATCGTGAATGCGATGACGCGCCTGCGCATCTGCACCGCCGACGGGGACATGGAATTCAGCCACAAAGGCGAACTCGACGACATTCCCGCTGGCTACATGCCCTGGTTCGACGTGCCGCGTCGGCGCAGCAACACGCACACGGTGGTGTGCGGCCACTGGTCCGCGCTTGCCCTCAGGGTCGAACCGCGGCTTCTGGCCCTGGATACGGGCTGTGTGTGGGGTCGGGAGCTGGCGGCGGTGCGGCTCGAGGATCGGAAGCTGTTCCGCGTTTCCTGCCGGGGGGTGTGAGCGACAGCGCTTCGGCGACGAGTCGCGCGGTGTGTTCGGCCAGATCGCGCCGGTGCTTGCCGACCGCCGGTACGGCCGGAAGAAAGTGGATCTCGGCGTGCAGTTCACGCTGGGATGCAATGAGCTTCAGCGAATCCCACAGCGTGCGCTCCTGGGTGTAGGCGGGCGCATCGTCGATGCCGCCGTCAGCGGTGACGTAGCGCAACGCCACCGGCACCGCAACGCCATGGGTCTGCACGATGGGCTGCAGCAGCGAGGCGTGGAACGGTCTCACCTCGGTCCCGTCGGATGTCGTGCCCTCGGGGAACACGACCGCACAATACCCCTTCTCCAGCGCATCGTTGACGGAGTTGTTGATCCGCGCGGTGTCGTGCCGCCGCGCGCGCTCCACGAACAACGTGCCCTGGCGGGAGATCAGCCAACCCACCACCGGCCAGCGGCGGATCTCGGATTTCGCGACGAAGCGCGACGGCACCTGGCTAGCGATCAGGAAGATGTCCAGCCACGACACGTGGTTGGCCAGCATCATGGTGGGCTCGGTGCGGGAGATCGGGGGCGTGCCGTGCACGCTCACGCGCACGTTCAAGATGCGCAGCAGCGTTTGCGACCAGCGGCGGAAGATGGCGAGCCGCCCGTTGCGGCCCACCAGGGGGAACACCACTGCCGAGGCGCCGAGCCCCGCCAGCAGGTGCAGAAACATCCGGACGATGCGGTAGTTTCGAGTGAGTGCGTCAGTGGTCATGCTTCATGAAGTGCCGCGCGTACCGGCGGTCGAGCCGGGACATGGGCAACAGCATGAGCAGATCGGCCGTGTTGAAGTCCGGATCCCACGCGGGATCACCGCAGACGTAGGCACCGCAACGCACGTATCCCTTGATGAGCGGGGGAATCGACGCATCCACCGCGCCCTCGATGCGATCGAGCGGCAGCGGATGACGCGGGAACACCCGGTACTCGATCGGGCTCAGGCTGGATTGCCGGAGCCTATTGTAGATGCTGACCGCTCCATGTCCACCGTCGGCCATGGAGACGGAGGCGCACCCGATCATGAACTCGTAGTGGTGCGCCTGCATGAACTGCGCGAGACCCTGCCAAAGCAGCGCGATGGTGGCGCCGTTGCGGTGATCCGGATGTACGCACGAGCGGCCCACTTCCACCGTCCGATCGCGCAGATGGTCGATACGGGTCAGGTCGAACTCGCCGTCGGAGTAGAACCCGCCCAGCGTGCGTGCCTGCGCCCCGGGGAGGATGCGATAGGTGCCGATCACCTCGCCGTTGTCGTGCTCGCGCACGATCAGGTGCTCGCACCAGGGATCGAAGACGTCGATGTCGACGCCGGTTTCGCTCGTTTCGAGCCGTGCGCCCATTTCCTCGGCGAAGATGCGCCAGCGCAACTTCTGCGCTTCGCGCACTTCCGCGTCGCTGCGGGCAAGGTGCACCGAAAGGCCGACCCGTTCGCGCCCGCGTACTTCGACTTCGTTTCTCAGCATATGCGCCCCCATAATCAAATGAGACGGCGCACATGGTCGTAACCGCTGGTGACAGCGGGGTTACGGCGGATTGAAGTTTGTGTTAAATCAAGGCGATGTGACGTTGTCCGTCATCAGGCGCCGAGCCTCGTCACCAGGGTCGCGTGCCGAACGACGCATGGAACTGCGCTTCGATGTCGTTGCGCGTGAAGCTGTGGTTCTGCGCCCCGCGTTGCGCGATCTTGATCGCGCCGATGAGCGAGGCGAGCCGCCCGGTCAGCGGCCAATCGATCCCGTTCGCGATGCCGTAGAGCAGGCCGGCACGATAGGCATCGCCGCAACCGGTGGGGTCCACCACGGCTGCCGGCTTCGCCGCGGGGATGTCGAGCCGCTTGCCCTCGGCGAAGACGGTGGAACCGTCGCCGCCACGCGTGATGATGAAGGCCTTCACCTTCTTCGCGAGCGCTTCGGCGGTCTCGCCGGTGCGCTCCTGCACCAGCCGCGCTTCGTAGTCGTTCAGCGTGACGTAGGTCGCCATGTCGATGAAACGCTTCAGGTCGGCGCCGTCGAACATCGGCAGACCCTGGCCCGGATCGAAGATGAACGGGATGCCGGCCTCGTGAAATTCGCGCGCGTGCTGCAGCATGCCGTCGCGGCCGTCCGGCGCGACGATGCCCAACGTCACGTCCTTCGCGTCCGAAATGTGGTTCAGGTGCGAATGTGACATCGCGCCCGGATGGAAGGCGGTGATCTGGTTGTCGTCGAGATCGGTGGTGATGAAGGCCTGCGCGGTGAAGCTGCCCGGCACTTCCTTCACGTGCGCGCGCGACAGGCCCAGGTTGTCGAAACGTCTCTCGTACGCTGAGAAATCCTCCGACCCCACGGTCGCCATCGCGAGCGGCTTGCCGCCCAGCATCGCCAGCGAGTACGCGATGTTCCCGGCGCAACCGCCGAACTCGCGCCGCATGTCGGGCACGAGGAACGACACGTTCAGGATGTGGATCTGGTCAGGCAGGATGTGCTGCTTGAACCGATCGTGGAAGACCATGATCGTGTCGTAGGCGACGGAGCCGCAGATGAGCGTGTTCATTTTGGAAGTCGGTGGAGGGTTGAGTCGGAATCAGCGCACGACGACGAAGGGCTTCAGGCCCAACCGCTCGTCGATGCGGGCGGCTTCCCGCGAGGCGGCCTCGCGATCGGCATAGGGGCCGGCGTGGACGCGGAAGAGATTGTCCTTGGCAAAGACCTGCAGGGGTGCGGCGAGCGCATCGAGTTCGACGCGCATCTTGTTGATGAAATCGTCGGCGTTCTCGCGGCTCGCGAAGGCACCGAGCTGGAGGAACACGCCGGTCGCCGCTACCTGTGCCGGCAACGGATCCTCGACGGTCATTGCAACCGGGACCGCCTTCGGAGGTTCAGCGGCGACCGTCTCGGTGCCGGGCAGGATCGATTCGACGTCCACCAGCCCGCTGCCTTCGCCGACGAAGCCCAGTTTCCACGCAGCGACGTAGGACAGATCGATCAGGCGGTCGGAATGGAACGGCCCGCGATCGTTCACCCGCACGACGACGGCGCGCCCGTTCTTCACCGACGTCACGCGCACGTAGCTCGGGATCGGCAGCGTCGGGTGCGCGGCGGTCATCGCGTACATGTCGTAGACCTCGCCGCTCGACGTGGGCTTGCCGTGATAGCGCTTGCCGTACCACGAGGCCAGCCCGCGCGCCTTGTACGGGGTGACTTCGCGCATCGGCGTGTAGCTCTTGCCCATGGCCGTGTAGGGCCGCGTGGTGGAGACTTTCACCGGTTCGGCGCGCGGGACGGCATCCGGAATAGACGCGAGATCCGCCGGCGGATTGGCGCCGGGACCATCGTCCAGGTAGTAGCCGCCGGGCTTCCGCCCCGGGACCGTCGTGGTCTCAGGCGGACGCGGTTGCGCAGTGCTGCCGGTAGATGGCTGCGGCGCGGGCGTGCCACGTTCGTTCTCCTGGATTGGTGTTCCCGCGCAGGCAGCGAGCAACACGCAGCTCCCGGCCGTCAGCCACCCCAGCCCACGCCTCACGCTCCGCGCCTCCCCGATTTCACGTCGTCACCAGCCGCTTGTGCGTGTGGATGCTCATGAGGATGCCGATGCCGAAGAGGATGGTCACCGCCGACGTGCCGCCGTAGCTGATCAAGGGCAGCGGGACGCCCACCACCGGCAGGATGCCGGCCACCATGCCCATGTTCACGAAGGCGTAGGTGAAGAAGGTCAGCGTGACGGCGCCCGCCAGCAGGCGCGAGAACAGCATCGAGGCATTGGCCGAGATGTACAGGCCACGCCCGATGACCAGCAGGAACAGCACGAGCAGGATCATGTTGCCGAACAGTCCGAACTCTTCCGAATAGACCGCGAAGATGAAGTCGGTGGTGCGCTCGGGCAGGAAGTCGAGGCGCGCCTGCGTGCCGTTGAGCCAGCCCTTGCCGAACACGCCGCCGGAACCGAGCGCGATGGTGGACTGGATCGTGTGGTACCCGCGACCGAGCGGATCCTGGGAAGGGTCGAGCAAGGTCAGCACGCGCTGGCGCTGGTAGTCGTGCATCATCCCCCACAGTATCGGGAGGCTGCCGGCAGCGGCGATGCCGAGTGCCGCCAGCACTTTCCACGACAGCCCCGCGAGAAACAGCACGTAGAAGCCGGCGGCGGCCACCAGAATGGCCGTGCCCAGATCGGGTTGCATGGCGATCAGCAGCACGGGCACCGCCAGCACGATGCTGCCGATCACGTAGTCCTTCAGCTTGAGGATGGCCTCGTAGCGGTCGAAATACCACGCGAGCATCAGCGGCACGCCGATCTTCATCAGCTCGGAGGGTTGGATGCGCGTGACACCGAGGTCGAGCCAGCGCTTGGCGCCCTTCGCCTCATCGCCGAACAGCGGCACGCAGATCAGCAGCACCAGCCCGACCACGTACACCGGAACGGCGAAGCGCAGCAGATGCTGCGGAGCGACGTTGGCCGCGATCCACATCACCGTGACCGCGATCAGGATGTTCACGAGTTGATTCCCGATGCGGCTGAAGCTCTCGCCCGACGCGCTGAACAGCACCACGAGGCCGAGCGACAGCAGCACACCCACCACCGTGGCGAGGAACGGATCGAGGTGCCGGGTCAGGTACGCGATCAGACGATCAATCACCTTCCGCCTCCTCCTTGCCGTCGTCCTTGGGGATCTTGGGCTCCTTGCCGAGCAGCAGAAAATCGAACACGGCGCGTGCGATCGGCGCCGCGGCGGAACCGCCATGCCCGCCGTTCTCCACCAGGATGGCGAGTGCGATGCGCGGCGCATCGGCCGGGGCGTAGGCGATATACAGCGCGTGGTCGCGGTGATGCTCCAGCACCTTGGATTCGTCGTACTTCTCGTTCTGCTTCATCGCCACCACCTGCGCGGTGCCGGTCTTGCCGGCGACGCCGTAAGGGACGCCCGAGAACGCAAGGGCGGCCGTGCCGCCGGGCTTGTTCACGTCGATCATGGCGTCGCGCACGCGGATCAGGTTCTCGGTCTTGATGGTGAACTTGTTGTACGGCTCGGCTTCGATAGTACGGCGGTCGCCAGTCTGGCTGTCCTCGATCTGGCGCACCAGGTGCGGGCGATACACGACCCCGCTGTTGGCCAGGATGGCCGTGGCAAAGGCCAGTTGAATGGGCGTGGCGAGGTTGTAGCCCTGGCCGATGCCCACCGAGATGGTATCGCCACCGAACCACTTCTGGCCGAAGCGCTTCTGCTTCCATTCCTGCGAGGGCAGCAGCCCGCCGGACTCGCCGCTGATGTCGATGCCGGTCTGCTTGCCGAAGCCGAACTGGCCGATGAACTGGTGGATCGCGTCGATGCCGAGGTCCTGCGCGAGCCCGTAGTAGTAGGTGTCGCACGAGATCACGATGGAGCGGTGCAGGTCCACCATGCCGTGGCCACCCTGCTTCCAGTCGCGGAACCGGTGCGCGGCGCCGCCGAGGATGAAGTAGCCGGGGTCGTAGATGGTGTAGCTCGGCGAGCGCTTGCCCAACTCGAGCCCGGTGAGCGCCATGAACGGCTTGAAGGTCGACCCGGGCGGATACACGCCCTGCAGCGCACGGTTGTTGAGCGGCTTGTCGGTCGCCGTGTTGAGCGCTTCCCAGTTCTGCGGATCGATGCCTTCCACGAACTGGTTCGGATCGAAGCCGGGCTTCGACACCAGTGCCAGCACGCCCCCGGTGGACGGTTCGATGGCAACCAGCGCGCCGCGCCGGGAGCCGAACACGCGCTCGGCCACCTCCTGCAGCCGCAGATCGAGCGCCAGGTGCAGGTTGTCGCCCGAGACGGGGAGGATGCGGCGCAAGGTGCGCACCGCACGGCCACCCGCGTCGGTCTCCACCTGCTCGAAGCCGGTCACGCCGTGCAGTTCCTTCTCGTACTTCTCCTCCAGGCCCACCTTGCCGATGTAGTCGGAGCCGCTGTAGTTGGCGGCGATGCCCTTGCGTTCGAGTGCCGCCTTGTCGCGATCGCTGATGCGCCCGATGTAGCCCAGCACGTGCGAGGCAATCTCGCCGTTGGGATAGTGGCGGAACAGCCGCGCGTTGATCTGCACGCCCGGGAAGCGATAGCGATTGACCGAGAAGCGCGCCACCTCCTCGTCGGACAGCCGGGTGCGGATCGGCAGCGAATCGAGGTCGTGGCGTTCTTCGAGCAGCTTGCGGAAGCGCTTCCGGTCCTTCGGCTGGATGTCGATGATCTCGGCGAGCGCGTCGATCACCGGATCGACCGCGCCGACTTCCTTGGGCGTGATCTCGAGCGTGTACGCGGAATAGTTGTGGGCGATGACCACGCCGTTGCGATCGAGGATCAGCCCGCGGTTCGGGATCACCGGCAGCACCGAGATGCGGTTGTTCTCGGCGAGCGTCAGGTAGTACTCGTGCTGTACCACCTGCAGATACACGTACCGCAGCAGCAGCACGAAGAACGCGAACAGCACGCCGCCGGCGCAGATCGCGAGCCGCAGCTGAAAGCGCTGCAGGTCGCGCACCAGATCGCGCATCTCGATGCCGCGCCCACGCGGCCGGAAGCCGGCGCGCGAACGCCGGAACAAACCGATCTTCAGGGGCAAGCGCAGCAGCATCGCGATGACGCCCGATCCCCGCGATCAGACGTCGTCCGGCCCGGATCGCCGACGCAACGGTGCGTTGAAGGCGGCCATCACGGCCGGCCACAGCACCGTGGCCGTCAGGCTTGATACGAAATAGGTGAGGCCGGGAAACTCGGAATCGTCGGCGATGCGCACCAGCAACTGGATCGCCTGCTGCGCCAGCAGCAACGCCCCGACGTGTGCCATCTGATACGGCAGCGGAAACATCTGGATGCGCCGGTGCAGGAAGATCGCCGCGAACATGAGCGCCGAGTAGGCGAGCGCGTGCTGGCCGAACAGGGTCGCATCGGCCACGTCCATCAGCAGGCCGAGCAGCCAGGCCGGCAGCAGACCGAGGCGGCGCGGCTGGAAGATGCCCCAGTAGAGCAGTGTCAGCGCGATGAAGTCCGGGCGTACCCAGGAGATCCATTTCGGCAACGGCACCAGATCGAGCAGCACCGCGGCGAGGATGGTGAGCAGGATGTAGCCGGTCCTGACCGGCAGCAGGATCTCGCCGCCCTGGATGTTGTCGCCTAGACTGGAGCGGCTCATGGCTTGGCGGGAGCCTTCTTGAGTTTGTCCTGCACGGGATCCTTCAGCGGGTTCGGCGGACGGGCGGGTGCGTCGGACAGCACGACGACGCGATTGAAGCTGGAAACACCCGCCGACGGCGTGCAGGTGATGCGCGCGAAGGCGAACGCAGCGTTGCGTTCGATGTTGGCCACGGTGGCCACCGGCAACCCCGCGGGATAGGTGCCGTCGATGCCGGAAGTCACCAGCACGTCACCGATCTGCATGTCGGCGTTGACCGGAATGAAGCGCAGCTCCAGCGCACCGTCATGACCGGTGCCGAACGTGACCGACCGCAGGCCGCTGCGCGCGTTCTGCACCGGCACCGATTGCGTCTTGTCGGTGATCAGCGTGACTTCGGACACGAAGGGAAACACGCGCGTGATCTGCCCGATGACGCCGACGTGATCGATGACCGCCTGGCCTTCGTGCAGTCCGTCATTCGAACCGTGATCGATCACCACGCGCCGTGTGAACGCATCGCGGCTCTCGTACAGGATCTCGGCGATGATGGTGGTGCGTTCCGGCGCGGGCTTCGCGTCGATCAGGCGCAGAAGCTGGGCGTTCTCCGCTTCGAGCACCTGGAGCCGCTGCAGCTTCGGTGCGTTCAGCAGGCTTTCGCGATGCAGCTGCTCGTTCTCGCGGTACAGCGCTGCCTGGGTCACGAAGAACTCGCCGGTGCGCGCGAGCACGATGCCGGGCATGGCGGCCGCCTGCTGCAGCGGATACAGGACCACCGAGACGACGCTGCGGATGCCCTCGAGATAGCGGAAGCGCGAGTCCGACACCATCAGGACCAGCGACAACAGCGTGAAGAACGCGAGCCGGACAAGGAGGCTCGGACCACGCTTGAAGATGGGTTGCCCCGAGGCTTGCATCAGGCGGGAGGAAGAATCCGTCGGCGCGCAGCGCCGGCACCCGCTCGGGGCTCGCCGCCGCTACGCAAGGGAACCGGTCAGTCGTTGGTGAAGATGCCGGTCCACTTGTCCATGTTCTCGAGCGCCTTGCCGGATCCGAGCACCACGCAGGTCAGCGGATCCTCGGCCACGATCACCGGGAGTCCGGTTTCTTCCATCAGCAGACGATCGATGTCGCGCAGCAACGCTCCGCCGCCGGTCAGGACCATGCCCTTCTCGGCGATGTCGGCGCCGAGTTCCGGCGGTGTCTGCTCCAGCGCCGACTTGACCGCGCTCACGATGGAGTTGAGCGGATCGGTGAGCGCTTCGAGGATCTCGTTGGACGAGATGGTGAAGCTGCGCGGGATGCCTTCGGCCAGGTTGCGGCCCTTCACTTCCTTCTCGCGCACTTCGGAGCCCGGGAACGCGGAGCCGATCTCCTTCTTGATCTCTTCCGCGGTGGTCTCGCCGATCAGCATGCCGTAGTTGCGGCGGATGTAGTTGATGATCGCCTCATCGAACTTGTCGCCGCCGACCCGCACCGACGCGGAGTAGACGATGCCGCCCAGCGAGATGACGCCCACTTCCGTGGTGCCGCCGCCGATGTCGACCACCATGGAGCCGGTCGCTTCGGAAACCGGCAGGCCGGCGCCGATCGCGGCGGCCATGGGTTCCTCGATCAGTTCCACCTTGCGGGCGCCGGCGCCGAAGGCCGATTCGCGGATCGCACGGCGCTCCACCTGCGTGGAGCCGCAGGGCACGCAGATCACGATGCGCGGTTGCGGGCTGAACAGCCGCGCATCGTGCACCTTCTTGATGAACTGCTTCAGCATCTGCTCGGTGACGGTGAAGTCGGCGATGACGCCGTCCTTCATCGGGCGGATGGCGGTGATGTTGCCGGGCGTGCGACCGAGCATCTGCTTGGCAGCGAGGCCCACCTGCTCGATCACCTTCTTGCCGTTCGGGCCGTCCTGGCGGATCGCAACCACCGAGGGCTCGTTGAGCACGATGCCCTGACCGCGGGCGTAGATGAGGGTATTGGCGGTGCCGAGGTCGATCGCGAGATCGTTGGAGAAGTACCCGGAGAGAAAACCGAACATGTGAGATGAGCCCTTATCGGGGGAGCCCGTTTGTACCGCGTGGAGAGAAGCGCCGTGAAGTGGTGCCGAATCAGTCGGATATGGTACCTTACGGAGCTAGGTTGAACAAAGTTCTCGCCGTTGTTTTCGTCCGTTTTTCCCCGCGATTGAGCCCATTCGAGCCGCCTCCGGCCCGGATCCCGGCGCCCCTCGTTTCATGGCCCTTACCCTCGACGACGTCGCCCGCATCGCCCATCTCGCCCGCATCGAGATCACGGACGAGGAAGCCCGTCGCACCTTGTCACAACTGAACGACATCTTCGCGCTCATCGAGAAGATGCAGGCGGTCGACACCTCGGGCGTCGAACCCATGGCGCACCCGCTCGGGGGCGCCCAGCGCCTGCGGGCCGACGAGGCCACCGAGGTCATCGACCGCGCCGCCGCGCTGCGCAATGCGCCGGCGCAGCAGGATGGCCTGTTCCTGGTACCCAAGGTGATCGAGTGACCGCCCACCTGGTGTCGCTCGCCGAATTATCCCGGCAGCTCCAGTCGAAGCAGGTCTCCGCGGTCGAACTCGCCCAGGCCTATCTCGCGCGGATCGAGGCTCACCGGGACCTGAACGCGTTCCTCGACGTGCGGCCCGAAGTCACCCTGGCCCAGGCACGCGCCGCCGACGCCCGCATCGCCGCCGGCGGAGCACATCCCCTGACCGGCGTTCCGATCGCGCACAAGGACATCTTCGTCACCAAGGACTTCTTCTCGACCGCCTCGAGCCGCATGTTGGAGGGCTACATGAGCCCCTTCGACGCCACCGTGGTCCGAAACCTGGGCGAGGCCGGCATGGTGACGCTCGGCAAGCTGAACTGCGACGAGTTCGCCATGGGGTCGTCGAACGAGAACAGCGCCTACGGCAACGTGCTGAACCCTTGGGACAAGGGTGCGGTGCCCGGGGGCAGCTCGGGCGGGTCGTCGGCGGTGGTCGCGGCACGCATCGCGCCGGTCGCCACGGCCACGGACACCGGCGGCTCGATCCGCGAACCGGCCGCCTTCACCGGCGTTACCGGCACCAAGCCCACCTACGGTCGCCCGTCGCGCTGGGGCATGATCGCCTTCGCCTCCAGCCTGGACACCGCCGGGCTCATGACCAACTCGGCCGAGGACGCGGCGCTGGTGCTGGGACCCATGGTCGGCTTCGACCCCAAGGATTCCACCAGCGTGGATCGCCCGGGTGAAGACTTCACCCGCGACCTCGCGAAGCCGGTGAAGGGCCTGCGGATCGGCGTGCCCAAGGAGTTCTTCGGCGCCGGCCTGCAGCCGGACGTGGAAGCAGCCGTGCGCGCCGCCCTGGAAGAGTACCGCCGCCTCGGCGCGACCCTCGTCGATATCTCGCTGCCCAGCGCCGAACTGGGCATCCCGGTCTACTACGTGGTGGCACCCGCCGAGTGCTCGAGCAACCTGTCCCGGTTCGACGGCGTCCGCTACGGCCATCGGGCCCGGACCTACGGCGACCTGAACGACATGATCGCCAAGTCCCGCGCCGAAGGGCTGGGCGCGGAACCCAAGCGCCGGATCCTGATCGGAACCTATGTGCTGTCCCACGGCTACTACGACGCCTACTACATCCAGGCGCAGAAGGTCCGCCGGCTGATCGCGGAGGAATTCCGCCGCGCCTTCGAGCAGTGCGACCTGATCGCCGGCCCGGTCACCACCAGCGTGGCGTTCGGCTTCGGCGAGAAGGCGGCCGATCCGGTGGCGATGTACATGTCCGACCTGTACACGATCCCCGGCAGCCTGGCGGGCATCCCCAGCATGAGCATCCCCTGCGGCTTCGGCGCCAAGGGGCGTCCGGTGGGCCTGCAGCTCATGGCGAACTACTTCGAGGAAGCGAAAATGCTGGGCGCGGCGCACCAGTACCAGCTCGCGACCGACTGGCACACGCGCATTCCGGAGGGCTTCCGGTGAGCACTTCGCTCGCGCGCGGCTGGGAGACCGTGATCGGCCTGGAGACCCACGCACAGCTTTCGACCCGCTCGAAGATCTTCTCGAGCGCGTCCACCGCCTTCGGCGCGCCACCCAACACCCAGGCGAGCGTGATCGACCTGGCGCTTCCCGGCGTGCTGCCGGTGCTGAACCGCGGCGCCGTGGAACGCGCGATCCGCTTCGGTCTCGCGATCGGCGCGAAGATCAGTCCGCGGTCCATCTTCGCGCGCAAGAACTACTTCTACCCCGACCTCCCGAAGAACTACCAGATCAGCCAGTACGAGATCCCGGTGGTGCAGGGCGGGACGGTGGCCATCCGCGTCGGTGAGACCGAGAAGGTCGTGAATCTGACGCGCGCGCACCTGGAAGAGGATGCCGGCAAGTCGCTGCACGAAGACTTCCAGGGCATGAGCGGCATCGACCTCAACCGCGCCGGGACTCCGCTGCTGGAGATCGTGTCGGAACCGGAGCTGCGCTCCTCTGCCGAGGCCGTGGCGTACGCGAAGACGCTGCACGCGCTGGTGCGCTGGATCGGCATCTGCGACGGCAACATGCAGGAAGGCTCGTTCCGCTGCGACGCCAACGTCTCGGTGCGCCGCATCGGCGACCCGAAGCTCGGCACGCGCTGCGAGATCAAGAACCTCAACTCGTTCCGCTTCCTCGAACGCGCGATCGAGTACGAGATCGCCCGCCAGATCGACCTGATCGAGGATGGCGGCCACGTCGTCCAGGAAACGCGCCTCTACGATCCCGACCGCGACGAGACGCGGCCGATGCGTTCGAAGGAAGACGCGCAGGACTACCGCTACTTCCCCGATCCGGATCTGCTGCCGCTGGAGATCCAGCCGGCCTGGATCGAGGAAGTGAAGCGCGCCATGCCGGAGCTGCCGCAAGCCATGCGCGAGCGGTTCGTCACGCAGTACGGATTGACGCCGTACGATGCCGCGACGCTGACCGCATCGCGCGAGATGGCCGACTACTTCGAAGCGATGGTCGCGACGCTGCCGAAGGAACCAAAGCTCTGCGCCAACTGGCTGATGGGCGAAGTCTCGGCGCGACTCAATCGCGAAGATGTCGAGCTGGAAGCCGCCCCGGTCAAGCCGCAATCCCTGGCCGGCCTGCTCGCGCGCATCGCGGACGGTACTCTCTCGGGCAAGATGGCCCGCGAAGTCTTCGACGCCATGTGGGCCGGCGAGGGCGAGGCCGACGCCATCATCGAAGCGCGCGGACTCAGGCAGATCTCGGATGCCGGCGCCATCGAGAAGATCATCGACGAGGTGCTGGCCGCCAACCCGAAGTCGGTGGAGGAGTTCCGCGCCGGCAAGGAGAAGGCGTTCAACGCGCTGGTGGGCCAGGCCATGAAGGCCACCAAGGGCAAGGCCAACCCGGCGCAGGTGAACGAGATCCTCAAAAAGAAACTGGCCGGCGGTTAAGCCGGCCAGTTCCCGCCAGGTTCTAAGCCGATCGGGCGGCTGGGACTTCGTCGGGCTGTCGTTAGTTTACTGCCGAGCTTCAGCGACGGAAGACAATTCGCGAAAACGCGCCTTGTCGGCGTCATATTTCTCGCGGATGTGGGTGGCCTCGGTCTGCTTGGCGCGCAATTCCGCCTCGAACAGGGCCACTTCCTTCTCCTGGAGGGCGATGTCCTCCTTGAGACCGTCGGGTACCGGTTTGCCGTCCTTCGCGTAAGGCTCGGCCTGCTTCTTGAGCGCTTCCAGCCGCGCCCACGAAGCCTTCAATCGCGGCTCGATGCCCTTGATCGCCTGTATCGGCAGCTGCAGGTTGCGGTCGCGGGCGATATCGATCTCGGCTTCGGTGGTGTAGGTGTTGATGAGGGCGTGGTCGCGGCGCCGCTGCTCGGCGAGACGCTTCATGTCGGCCCGCTTGCGCGCCACTTCCTGGTCGCTGAGTTTGGTCGGATCGGGCGGCGCCACGGCGTCGTTCTTCTTGAGAACGCGTCCGCGCTTGTCCATCTCGGTGTTGCCGTTGTTGTTGTACTCGGGCGGGATGCTTTCGGCGTAGTGGACCTGACCCTTCTCGTCCACCCACTTGTAGAGCTTGGCCGCACCCGATGCTCCGCTGGTCGCCAGAGCCAGCGCAGCAGCTAACATGATGAATATCGGGGACTTCATGGGTAATGCACTCCGTATTGTTGACGGTATGCCCGCACCGCCCGCAAGTGGTGTGCCAAATCGTTGCGGCCGGCCAGGTAGGCCACGATATCGTCCAGGGTGCAGATGCTGAGCACCGGGATGCCATAGAGCTGACGCACCTCCTGGGCGGCGGAAAGGTCGCCTTTTCCCTTCTCCTGCCGGTCCACGGCGATGATCACCCCGGCCGGTTCGGCCCCCGCCGCCCGGATCAGGTCGACCGATTCCCGCACCGAGGTTCCGGCCGAAATCACGTCGTCGATGATGCAGATACGTCCCTTCAAGGGGGCCCCGATCACGGTGCCGCCCTCCCCATGATCCTTGGCCTCCTTGCGGTTGAACGCGAACGGCAGATTGCGCCCAAATTCGGCAAGGGCCACCACGGTGGCCGATGCCAGGGGAATGCCCTTGTAGGCAGGGCCGAACAGCACGTCATAGGCGAGGCCCGACGCGTTCAGGGCCTGCGCGTAGAATTGCCCGAGGCGCCGCAGGCTGGCGCCGTCGTTGAACAATCCCGCGTTGAAGAAATAGGGCGATTGCCGCCCGGCCTTGGTGGTGAACTCGCCGAAGAGCAGCACGCCCTGCTCGATCGCGAACTCGACGAACTCCCCGCGAAACTTCTGCTTCTCATCCATGCTGCGTATCGTCTCCGTCAATGTGAACGGCATCCGCTCCGCGGTTGCCAAGGGTTTCCTGCCGTGGCTCGAACAGCACGGCGCCGATGTGGTGTGCCTCCAGGAGATCAAGGCGCAGGCCGGCGATCTCACCGATGCCATGCGCGCTCCGAAAGGCTTGAAGGGTTGGTTCCATCACGCCGAGCGCAAAGGGTACAGCGGCGTGGGGCTGTACTGCCGGCGCGAACCCGATCGCATCGTCGAAGGGCTCGGCATCACCGACATCGATGCCGAGGGCCGCTATCTGCAGGCCGATTTCGGCAACCTCTCCGTGATCTCGTTCTACCTGCCCTCGGGCTCGACCTCGGAGGAGCGGCTCGGCATCAAGTTCCGTTTCATGGAACGGGTCATCCCGCGGTTGCACGAGCTTTCGACGAGCGGGCGCGACGTCGTCATCTGCGGCGATTGGAACATCGCGCACCGCGAGATCGATCTCGCGAACTGGCGCTCCAACCAGAAGAACTCCGGATTCCTGCCGGAAGAGCGCGCCTGGCTCTCCGGCGTGTTCGATCATCTCGGTTACGTCGACGTGCACCGGCAACTCGACCCGAACCCGGGCGTGTACACGTGGTGGTCCAATCGCGGCCAGGCGCGCGCGAAGAACGTGGGCTGGCGCATCGACTATCAGATCGCCACGCCGGCCTTCGCGAAACGGGCACGCGCAGCCTCGGTGTACACCGCGCAATGGTTCTCCGATCACGCACCGCTCACGATCGACTACGAGATAAGTTGACGTCCCCACCGACAGGCCTGCGGCCTCTCCCCCCGAGGGGGTCAGCCCGCTTTGAACGGCCCGGCACGGGCTGAGGCCCTTCGGTCTACGCGCTCTTGGTGTCACCACGCCATGGCGCGACCTTGAACAGCAGCAGCATCCCGGGCACGGCCAGCAGCACGCACAGCCAGTAGAAGCCGAACCAGCCCATGCGCTCCACCAGCCAGCCGGTGGTCGCGTTCATGAATGTGCGCGGGACGGCGGCAAGGCTCGTGAAAAGCGCGAACTGGGTCGCGGTGTAGGCCCGGTTGGTGGTGCGGGCGATGAACGCGACGAACGCCGCGGTGCCGAGCCCGACACCGAGCGCTTCCAGGCCGATCACGACGGCGAGCGCGACGCGTTCCTCGGCGCCGATGGCGGGGTACGGACCGGCCTGCGCCAGCCACGCGAAGCCCAGGATGGTGACCCATTGCGCGACGCCGAACACCCACAGCGCGCGATTGATGCCGAGCTTCACCATCCACAGGCCACCCAGCAGCCCGCCGATCACGCTGGGCCACAGGCCGGCATGCTTGGCGATCAGCCCGATGTCCGACTTGGAGTAGCCCATGTCGAGATAGAACGGCGTGGCGAGCGCGGTCGCCATGCTGTCGCCCAGCTTGTAGAGGAAGATGAAGGCGAGGATCAGGGCGGCGCCCTGCCAGCCCGCGTCGCGGCTCATGAACTCGCGGAACGGTTCGACCACCGCCTGGCGCAAAGTCTTCGGCGCGGCGGTGCGCGTCAGCGGTTCGCGCACCGACAGCGCCATGGCGAGGCCCGGCAGCATGAAGGCCGCCGTCACGACGAACACCGCGGACCACGGCAGGTGATCGGCCAGGATCAGCGAGAGTGACCCCGGCACCAGTCCGGCGACGCGATACGCGTTGACGTGCACCGAGTTGCCAAGCCCGAGTTCCTGTTCCTCCAGCAGTTCGCGGCGATAGGCATCGAGCACGATGTCCTGCGTCGCGCTCAGGAACGCGAGCAATGTCGCGGCGTAGACGATCAACGTGAGATCGTCGTTGGGCGACAGCGAACCCAGCCACGCGATCACGGCGAGCAGCCCCACCTGGGTCACGATCATCCAGCCGCGGCGGCGGCCGAGCACCGGGATCACGTAGCGGTCGAGCAGCGGCGACCAGAGGAACTTCCAGGTGTACGGAAACTGGATCAGCGCGAACGCGCCGATCGCCTTCAGGCTGATGCCTTCGGTGCGCAACCACGCCGGCACCAGGTTGAGCAGGATGTACAGCGGCAGCCCGGAGCTGAACCCGGTGAAGATGCAGATCAGCATGCGCCGCGTGAGCAGCGCGGACCAGATCGACGGGCGGTCGCTCGTCACGAAGCGATGATCAGGCGGACACCGGAACGGCACCGCCGGCGCGATCGAGGCGGTAGACCGCGAGCGCACCCAGCATGTTGGGCCAGGTCGTCACCGGCCGGCCGCCGGCCAGCACGACGCGCTCGAGGATGCGCACGCCGTGACCGCGGCAGAACTTCTCGAAGTCGGCGAGCGTGAAGAGGTGGATGTTGGGCGTGTCGTACCACTGGTACGGCAGCTCCTTCGAGACCGGCATGTGGCCCGCCATCAGCTGCAACCGGGTGCGCCAGTACGCGAAGTTGGGGAAACTCACGATGCCCTCGCGCCCCACGCGCAGGATCTCCTTCAGCAACCGTTCGGTGTGCTTCATCGCCTGCAGCGTCTGCGACAGGACCACGCAATCGAAGGAGCCGGAATCGAACCCCGAGAGACCGGCCTCCAGATCGCTCTGGATCACGTTGATCCGGTTCTTCACGCACGCGAGCACGTTGTCGTCGGCGATGTCGACGCCGTAACCCGTGGCACCACGGGTCTCCTTGAGGAAGCGCAGCAGCGAGCCGTCGCCGCAACCCAGGTCGAGCACGTGGGCGCCGGGCTTGATCCAGCCGGCGATCGCGCTGAAGTCCGAACGTGCGGGCAGGGCTGCAATCACAGGGGTAGTGATTCCATCGTCGCGCGGATCAACGAGTGGTATCGCGGATCGTCCATCAGGAACGCGTCGTGACCATGGGGCGCGTCGATCTCGGCATAGGTCACGTCGAGACGGTTGTCGAGCAGTGCCTTCACGATCTCGCGCGAGCGCGCCGGCGAGAAGCGCCAGTCGGACGTGAACGACA
The DNA here is from genome assembly GCA_019745565.1 of Burkholderiales bacterium. Lineage (GTDB taxonomy): Bacteria > Pseudomonadota > Gammaproteobacteria > Burkholderiales. The sequence goes on along the minus strand of JAIESW010000010.1, from coordinate 195,765 downwards.
CCACCAGGTAGCGCGCCTTCGCGCCCTTGACCGCCGCGGAGAGGTTGCCGCCGTGCTCGAGCGCCGGATCGAAGTAGTCGAGCGCCTTGGTGATACGCAGGTAGGTGTTCGCGTCGAAATAGGTGGAGAACTTGTCGCCCTGGTACCGGAGGTAGGACTCGATCTCGAACTCCACGTCGAACCCGAACTTGATCTCGCCGCCACGCAGCTCGCGGCCGAACTTCTCCGCCATCGCGTCGTCGGACAGGTAGGTGATGTGGCCCAGCATGCGCGCAAGCCGCAGACCGCGCCGCGGCACCACGCCGTGGGCGTAGTAGTTGCCGCCGTGGAAATCGGGGTCCGTGGTGATCGCCTGACGCGCCACTTCGTTGAACGCGATGTTCTGCGCCGAGAGCTTCGGCGCGGCGGCACTGACCAGCGCGAGCCCGACACGATCGGGATGGCTCATGGTCCATTGGAGCGCCTGCATGGCGCCGAGACTGCCGCCGATCACGGCCGCAAAGCGTTCGATGCCCAAGTGAGTGGCGAGTCGCGCCTGGGCCTCGACCCAGTCTTCCACCGTCACCACCGGAAAGTCCGCGCCCCACGGTCGTCCCGTCGCAGGGTTGATGCTCGCCGGGCCGGTCGATCCGTGGCAGCCGCCGAGATTGTTGACACCGATGACGAAGAACCGGTTGGTATCCACCGGTTTGCCGGGCCCGATCAGGTTGTCCCACCAGCCGACATCGCGCGGGTCGTTCGCGTACCAACCCGCGACATGGTGTGAGGCGTTCAACGCATGGCAGACGAGAACTGCGTTCGAGCGCTGCTCGTTCAGCGTGCCGTAGGTCTCGTAGCGCAGGTCGTACTGCGGCATGACGGCGCCGCTCTTCAGGCGCAGCGGCACATCGAAGTGCACATCGATCGGAACCACCACGCCAACGGAGTCGGCGATGTTCGGGGCGGCGGCGTTCATGCCGTGGGCACGCGGCGGAGCGCTTCAGGGAGAGATTGCCCCTCGACAAGGAGCGGCTGCATTCCTTTCGGGCAGGTCCGCATGCTAGCTGTCGAACGTCGAAGCGGCGCGGATCGCCTGGATGCGGCGCAGGACCTGGCTCACGGCATCGGACTGCATGTCCTTGAACAACAACTGCGCTTCCGCTTCCTTCGCAAGCACCTGGGTGTCGTCGTAGGTCAGGTCGCGGCGCAGAACCACTTCGTTCGCGGGCAGCCACTCCTTGCCCTTGCCGTCGTGCACGCGGAAGCTCACGCGGTAGCGCAGCTGGAACTCGCGAACGCGACCGCCGCCGGACAGCGCCAGGATGGTGCGCTCCTGCGACTCGCCGATCAGCGTGAGGACCGCCTGGGCCTTGTCGGCGTCCTCCGCGAGCTTGGTACTGCTCGCGGTTTCGATGGCGCGGCGCAGCTGCCCGGTGAACGGCGAGTACTCCATGCCTTCCACGAAGATGGTGTCGAAGGGCAGATCGGTGCGGCCGCGCAGCTGGAACCCGCACGAAGTCGTGAACGCAACCGCCGCGAGCGCGAGCAAGGCGCGACGTCGCGTCGGCCGTTGCGCCTCACGCCTCACGCGCCACGCCTCGCGCTCAGCCAGCGCCGGGCCGCCCCAAGCGGCTGGCCCCTTGGGGGGAGAGGCCGCAGGCCTGTCGGGGGGGAAGCCCCTTCAGACGACCACATTGACGAGCTTCCCGGGCACGACGATGACCTTCTTCACCGCCTGACCGGCGATGAACTTCTGCACGTTCGGGTTCTCGATCGCGAGGCGCTCGATCGCTTCCTTCGCCGCGTCCTTGGCCACCGTGATGTTGCCGCGCAGCTTGCCGTTCACCTGCAGCACCAGTTCGATCTCGTCGCGATTGAGCGCCTTCTCGTCGACCTCGGGCCAGGGCGCGACGGTGATGTCGTCGCCGTAGCCGAGCTCGGACCAGAGCACGTGGGACAGATGCGGGGTGACCGGGTAGATGACGCGCAGCAGGATGCCCATGCTCTCGCGCAACGCTGCCGCGCCGGCCTTGGCGGCGTGCTTCTCCAGGGCGTTGAGCATCTTCATCGAGGCCGACGCCACGGTGTTGAACTGTTTGCGTCCGATATCGTAGGTCGCCTGCTGGAGCACGGAATGTATCTCGCGTCGGAGATCACCGTCCGCTGCGGTGTAGCCGTTGGCACCCGCGCCGCGCAGCAGATGGGCCTTTTCCTGGGCGAAGACCCACAGCCGCCGCAGGAACCGGTACGAGCCTTCGACGCCGCTGTCGGACCACTCGAGCGTCTGCTCCGGCGGGCTGGTGAACATCATGAAGAAGCGCGCGGTGTCGGCGCCGAACTTCTCGATCAGCGCCTGCGGATCGACCCCGTTGTTCTTCGACTTGGACATCGTGCCGATGCCGCCGTATTCCACTGCCGAGCCGTCCGACTTGAGCACAGCGCCGACGCGCTGTCCCTTGTCGTCGTACTTCACTTCCACCTCGGCCGGGTTGAAGTACTGCACCCGCGGTCCGTTGCGCCGCGAGTAGATGTCGTTCAGCACCATGCCCTGGGTGAGCAGGTTGGCGAACGGCTCGTCCAGCTGCACGAGCCCGAGATCGCGCATGGCCTTGGTCCAGAAGCGTGAGTAGAGCAGGTGCAGGATCGCGTGCTCGATGCCGCCGATGTACTGGTCCACCGGCAGCCAGTAGTGCGTGCGCGCATCGACCATGGCCTGGTCGTTGTCGGCGCACGCATAGCGCAGGTAGTACCAGGACGAATCGACGAACGTGTCCATGGTGTCGGTTTCGCGCCGCGCCGCTTTGCCGCACTTCGGGCAATCAACGTCGAGGAAATCGTGACGCTTGTTGAGCGGGTTGCCGCTGCCGTCCGGCACGCAGTCCTCCGGCAACACCACCGGCAGCTGGTCGTCGGGCACCGGAACGTCGCCGCAGCTTTCGCAGTGGATGAGCGGGATCGGCGTGCCCCAGTAGCGCTGACGCGAGATGCCCCAGTCGTGCAGGCGCCAGGTGGTCTGCTTCTCGCCGAGACCCTTCGACTTCAGATCCGCCGCGATGGCGTCCACCGCCGCGCGGAAATCGAGGCCGTCGTACTTGCCGGAGTTGACACAGCGGCCCTGGGTCTTGTCGGCGTACCACTCGGCCCACGCGTCGGTCGAATACGTCTGGCCGGCGACGTCGATCACCTGCACGATCGGCAGACCGTACTTCTTCGCAAAGGCGAAGTCGCGCTCGTCGTGCCCGGGCACGCCCATCACGGCGCCTTCGCCGTAGCCCATCAGCACGTAGTTGCCGACCCACACCGGCACCCTGGCTCCGGTGAGCGGATGCATGACCTCGAGGCCGGTCGGCACACCCTTCTTTTCCATCGTGGCGATGTCGGCTTCCTGCACGCTGCCGTGCCGACATTCCTCGATGAACGCGGCGACACGCGTGTCGGACTTTGCGGCGTGCTGCGCGAGCGGATGCTCGGCCGCCACCGCGCAGAACGTCACGCCCATCAACGTGTCGGCGCGCGTGGTGAAGACGCGCAACTGGCGCTTCTCACCGTCCAGTTCGTAGGGGAACGCGATGTTCACACCCTCGCTCTTGCCGATCCAGTTGGCCTGCATCAGCTTGACCCGCTCGGGCCAGCCGGCCAGCCCGTCGAGGGCTGCGAGCAGTTCTTCCGCGTATGCCGTGATCCGCATGTAGTACATGGGGATCTCGCGCTTCTCCACCACGGCCCCGGTACGCCAGCCGCGACCGTCGATCACCTGTTCGTTGGCGAGCACGGTCTGGTCGACCGGGTCCCAGTTCACCACCCCGGTCTTGCGGTAGACGATGCCGCGCTCCAGCAGACGCAGGAACAGCCACTGGTTCCAGCGGTAGTAATCGGGTTTGCAGGTCGTCACCTCGCGCTCCCAGTCGAGCGCGAAGCCAAGCGCCTGCAGCTGCTTCTTCATGTACGCGATGTTGTCGTACGTCCACTTGGCCGGCGGGACCCCGTTGGCCATGGCAGCGTTCTCGGCGGGCAGACCGAAGGCATCCCAGCCCATCGGCTGAAGGACGTTGAACCCGCGCATGCGGTGGTAGCGCGCCAGCACGTCGCCGATGGTGTAGTTGCGCACGTGCCCCATGTGCAGCTTGCCCGAGGGGTACGGGAACATCGACAGGCAGTAGTACTTGGGCCGGTCCTTGGCGTCGTCCCGGGCGCGGGCGCTCTCGTTCCGGCGCCAGGCGTCCTGGGCGGCGCGCTCCACGTCCGCCGGGTGGTATTGCACTTGCATCGTCGTCTTGTTCGGTCTGCCGTAGAAGCGATCGATTATAACCGGGACCCCTCATCCGACTCCGGTCCGCACCCGTATCTCCGCCCGGGCTGGTGGGGAGCGCGGCCTTCAGGGAAATCAGGAGAACGTCATGTTTTCGAAGTGGTTCATGGTAGCGGCGGCGGCGTGTTGTGCCGCCAACGCGCTCGCCGCACCCGATGTGCTGGTCGAGGGTGTGAACATGCCCGCCTGGGTGACGCGGGGTGGATTGAAGCAGCCGCTCGGTGCCGGAGATGCGCTGCAAGCGGCCGACGAGATCACCACTGCTGCCGGCTCGCGCGTGCTGCTGCGCCTGGGTGACGGCAGCGCCGTCAAGCTGGGTGAGAACGCGCGGTTCGTCGTCGCAGCCGCTGCGCCGGCGCCGGAGAATCGTTCCCTGTTCCAGGCCACACTGCAGGTGCTGACCGGCGCCTTCCGGTTCACCACGTCCGCCGTGGCGAAAGTGCGTACGCAGCGCGAGGTGACGATTCGACTGCCCACCGTCACCGTGGGTATCCGCGGCACCGATCTGTGGGGCAAGGCCCAGGCCGATCGCGAGTTCGTCGTGCTGATCGAGGGTCACATCGCGGTCAAGCGCGGCGACGGTGCCGAGGTCGACATGACCGAGCCGCTGTCGGTCTTCGATGCGCCGAAGGATATGCCCTCGCCGCCGCTCACCAAGGCGACGCTCGATGTGCTCGGCAAATACGCCGCCGAGACCGAGATCGCGAGCGGCACGGGAGCGGCTCGCGCCGGGGGCAAGTGGAAAGTCACCGTCGGCACGTTCAGCAATCAGGAAGACGCTCTGGGTACCTACGACCGACTGCGGGCGGCCGGCTATCCGGCGGTGATCCGTCCGGTCTCTTCCGACACGGGGACGATCTACCGTGTCCGCATCCTCGGTCTGCCGTCGCGCGCCGAAGCGCTGGCGCTCGGACGCCGCCTCAAGACCGAACTGGAGATCGCCGAACCGTCGGTCTCGATGTAGACGGCACGGGACCGGTGCGGAAGCCGCGCCGGTCCGATCCGCTGCGCGTTACTCCGCGGGCGGCTTGCAGAAGCGCGACCACTCCACCATCTGCTTCACGGCGTCCTTGCGGCGCGCACCGTACATCATGGCGCGCATCATGGTGGCCTCGCCGGTGGCCTCCTTCACGACGCGCCCGGTGAAATTGATGGTGGACAGCTTGCCGACGATCACGTCGCCCGGCGCGAGCGGAATGATCGGGTCCATCTTGAGCACGATGCCGTAGCCCTCGTCGTCCTTGGTCAGCATGAATTCACAGCGTCCATTGGTGGCCAGCCAGTCGATGGTGACGGCCACGGGGCCGGGAGCTTCGGCGGCCGCAGCAGGGCCGGCACAGCAAGCCAGCGCCAGCACGGCGAGGCAACGCCGGATGATGGTGGAGGCGGTCGGACTCGCGGAAAAGGTGTTCGGTTTCAAAGCGTGCTCCTGACGATACGGATGGTTGCGCGCCAGCCGGCGCGGACCGGACCGGAACGATACCAGATGCTCCACGGGCAAAATGCCTCGGGCCGTGCGACGCGCCCTCTATAATTCGGGCACAACCCGAATCGCTCCATGAACTCCTCTCTTCTCGACGGCCTGAATCCGCAGCAACTCGAGGCCGTCACGCTGCCGCGCATGTCGGCGTTGATCCTCGCCGGTGCCGGCAGCGGCAAGACCCGCGTCCTCACCACCCGCATCGCCTGGCTGATCCAGACCGGTCAGGTAAGCCCCATGGCGCTGCTGGCCGTGACGTTCACCAACAAGGCCGCGCGCGAGATGCTGACGCGCATCTCGGCGATGCTGCCCATCAATACGCGCGGCATGTGGGTCGGCACGTTCCATGGCTTGTGCAACCGGCTGCTGCGCACCCATCACCGCGATGCGGCGTTGCCGGCGGCGTTCCAGATTCTCGACTCGGCGGACCAGCTCGCGATCATCAAGCGTGTGATGCGCGCGCTCAATGTCGATGACGAGAAGTATCCGCCGCGCCAGGCGCAGTGGTTCATCAATGCCCAGAAGGAAGCGGGGCTGCGCTCGTCCCAGGTGGATCCGCCGGACGATTTCGCGCGTCGCCTGAACGACGTCTACGAAGCGTACGACCGGCAGTGCAACCAGGAAGGCGTGGTGGATTTCGCGGAACTCCTGCTGCGCAGCTACGAACTGCTGAAGCGCAACGAAGTGCTGCGCGCCCACTACCAGTCACGCTTTCAGCACATCCTGGTGGACGAGTTCCAGGACACCAACAAGCTGCAGTACGAGTGGCTCAAGCTGCTCGCCGGCAAGGACGCCGCCGTGTTCGCAGTAGGTGATGATGATCAATCGATATATCGCTTCCGAGGGGCGGACTCCGGCAACATGCTCGCCTTCGAGCGCGACTTCGCGGCCGGCAAGGTCATCAAGCTGGAGCAGAACTACCGCTCCCACGGCAACATCCTCGACGCCGCGAACGCGCTCATCGCCAACAACCGCGTGCGGTTGGGCAAGAACCTGTGGACCGCCGAAGGCAGCGGCGAGCCATTGCGGGTGTTCGAGGCGGCCACCGATATCGAGGAAGCCGGGTTCATCGTCGACGAGGTCAAGAGCCTGCAGCGCGAGGGCGTGCGGCTGTCGGACATCGCGTTGCTGTATCGCTCGAACGCCCAGTCGCGCGTGCTGGAGCACGCCCTGTTCGGCGCCGCCATTCCCTACCGCGTGTACGGCGGCCTGCGCTTCTTCGAGCGGCAGGAGGTCAAGCATGCGCTGGCCTATCTGCGCCTGGTGGCCAATCCCGAGGATGACGGTGCGCTGCTGCGGGTAGTCAATTTTCCCACGCGCGGCATCGGCGCGCGCAGCATCGAACAGCTCCAGGAGGCAGGCAGATTGCGCGGCACCAGCCTCTGGCAGGCCGCGTGCAGCGGTGCGCTCGCGGGGAAGGCCGGCAGCAGCATCGCGACCTTCGTGCAGATGATCGAAGGGCTGCGCCGGCAGGTGGCGGGATTGCCGCTCGCGGAGATCGTCGAGCACGTCGTCGAAGGCAGCGGCTTGAAGCAGCACTACCAGACCGAGAAGGAGGGCGCCGAGCGCCTGGAGAACCTCGACGAACTGGTGAACGCCGCGGCAGCGTTCGTCGTGGAGGAGATCTACGATCCGAACGCCGAGGAAGGCGGCACCGCCGATCCGAACGATCCGCTCGCGGCGCTCAATTCGTTCCTCGCGCACGCGGCTCTGGAGGCGGGAGAGCATCAGGCCGGCGCGGGTGCCGACGCATTGCAGCTCATGACCGTGCACTCGGCCAAGGGGCTCGAGTTCCACACCGTATTCGTGGGCGGGTTGGAGGAAGGTCTGTTCCCGCACGAGAACAGCCTGAACGAGGACGACGGACTCGAAGAGGAGCGCCGCCTCATGTACGTGGCGATCACCCGGGCGCGCCGCCGCCTCTATCTCTCCTACGCGCAATCGCGCCTGCTGCACGGACAGACGCGCTACAACGTCGCATCGCGCTTCCTCGAGGAGCTGCCGCCGCAGCTCATGAAGCGGCTGAACACCGCGCCCGTACGCGGGTGGGCACCGCAGGCGTTCCGCTCATCGGCGCCGCCGGCGTTCACGGCGCTGTCGACGACCGACTCGGGGTGGCGCGTGGGCCAGAACGTCGTGCATCCGAAATTCGGCGCGGGCGTGATCGTGAGCGCCGAAGGCCGCGGATCGGACGCGCGGGTCCAGGTGAACTTCCGCAACGCCGGGCTCAAGTGGCTCGCGCTGGAATACGCGAAGCTCACTGCGGCTTGAGTGGGGCCCCCATCCCAACCTTCCCCCACCGAAGGTGGGGAAGGGGCGTACGTCCCCTCCCCCGGCTGCGCCGGGGGAGGGCGGAGGGTGGGGGAGCGCAGCGCCGGCTTTGCCGGGTTAGGGTGGGGGCACGCGCCGATCAGTCGCCGCGTCACCCACTCGAAAGATCTCGCGGTAGCTCACGTACACGCTGGGCACCAGCACCGGCATCATCAGCCAGACACTGATCCCCAACGCAGCGCGCGCACCGAATATCGCGCTCCCGAGGCTGAACAACGCGACGCCGATCGCCAGCCACACCAGGCTGTAGAGCAGGAACGGCAGCGTGTTGCGGATCATGGCGCGCAGCGACGCGACCAGGGCATTCAACGGGCGGATACCGTCGAGCATCACGGCAAACGGCGCGAACCACACCGCCATCGCCACCGGAAGGCCCACGAGAACACCGAGCAGCAAAGCCTGCGTGATGCGTCCGGACGCTTCCGCCACCGCTGCAGGATCCACGGCCGTAGGATCACTCATCAGCTTGCCGAGCATATCGCCGCCGACGGCGAAGACCACCATCAGCACCAGCAGGTTCGCCACGACATTGAAGGCGCCGATCGCGCCCAGTTCGGCGGTGCGCCGCCGGAACCCTTCGAAGAACATGGTGACCGGCACGGGCTTGCCGCGGGCAATGGTGTCGCATGCGGCCACCCATCCGCCGAGGAACACGGGCAGCAACACCGCCACTGCGGCAGCGAGCAATCCGTGCAGCCCGCTTACCTGGATGATGAACCAGAGCGCGATGGTGAAGACGATGGCGGTGAGCGGCTTGCGCAGGAACAGCCGCCAGCCCTCCAGTACCCAGAACCACCCGCGGATGAAGGGAACGCTCTTGATCTCGGGCATGTCAGTGCGATGCTCGCAATCGCGATGGGCCAGCGGCCGGCGTAGCCGGGGCGCACAGGCCCTCTCTCATCAAGCATTGAGGTGGTTGGCGCCGGGCCGTCCCAAGCCGCTGACGCGCCCCCGAGGGGCTGAGTCCGGACATGCGACAGTCCCTGCGGACTGTCGCGTGCCTGACGAAGCGGTCGGGCCTGCAGGCCCGACCGTGGACCAGCGACCATCGGGAGCGTGGGGGTTGTTTCATTCTAGGCCACCAGTCGCAGATGGGGGCCGGATCGTCCGGCGCTTTGGATGTGATGTCGCAGGATGCGTTCGAACCGCGACGGGTCGTGCGCGTGGGTCAGGTCACCCGGGCGCGGCAGATGGAAATCGTACAGCCGCGAGACCCAGAAGCGCAGCGCGCTGGCGCGCAGCATGACCGGCCACGCCTTCTTCTCGGCCTCGGTGAAGTCGCGCGTGCCGCGATAGGCATCGAGCAGCGCGCGCGTGCGCGCCGGGTCGAGCTCACAGTCTTCCGTCGTACACCAGTCGTTCACGGTGATGGCCACGTCGTAGAGCAGCACGTCGATGCAGGCGAAGTAGAAGTCGATGACGCCGCCGATGGCGTCGCCGTGCATCAGGACGTTGTCGCGGAAGAGATCGGCGTGGACCACGCCCCGCGGCAGATCGTCCAGCCGATGGCTCGCCTGGAACGCGACCTCGTCCGTAAGCATGGCCTTGTTCGCCTCGGACAGGAACGGCAGCAACTCGGGCGCCGTGGCAGTCCACCATTTCGGCCCGCGCAGGTTGTCGAGCTGGCCGCGATAGGAACGCCCTGCGAGGTGCAGGTCGGCCAGCACTTCACCGACGCGTGCGCATTGGTCCGGGCCCGGATTCATGACCGGCGCGCCTTCGAGGCACGTGACCAGCGCCGCCGGCTTGCCGTTGAGGTGGCCGAGGAACTCGTTGTCGAGATTGGCGATCGGCTTGGGACACGGCAGTCCGTGATTGGACAGGTGCGCCATCAGGTTGAGGTAGAACGGCAGCTCGGCCGGCTTCAGCTTCTCGAACAGCGTCAGCACATAGCGGCCGCCGGTGGTCGTCACGAAGTAGTTGGTGTTCTCGATGCCGGCGAGGATGCCTTTCAACTCGGTCAGATGACCGATCGAGTAGCTCTTGAGCCACTCGGTCAACTGCTCGGCGGTGACGCGCGTGAAGACCGACATCAGTGCCGCCGGGCCGCCCCAAGGCACTGCTGCGCCCCCTCGGAGGGCAGCGAACAAAGAGCGCGCGGGAGTGGTCTCACTTAGAGGTTGAGCAAGGCCTCGCGCTCGGCCGCGGAGGGCTCGAAGCCACGCTTCTCGTAGTGGCTGAAGATGGCCCGCACCACCTCGCTCGGCTCGTCGATCACCTGGATCAAGTCCATGTCTTCGGGATCGATCATCTTCTCGGTCACGAGGGTCGAGCGGAACCAGTCGAGCATGCCTTTCCAGAACGAACCTTGCACCAGGATGATGGGGATGCGGCGCGTCTTGCGGGTCTGCACCAGCGTGAGCGCCTCCATCAGTTCGTCGAGCGTGCCGAAGCCCCCGGGCATCACCACATAGGCCGAGGCGAACTTCACGAACATCACCTTGCGCGCGAAGAAATGGCGGAAGGTCTGGCTGATGTCCTGATAGCGGTTGGAGATCTGTTCGTGCGGCAGCTGGATGTTGAGGCCCACCGATGGCGAACGGCCGAAGAACGCGCCCTTGTTCGCCGCCTCCATGATGCCGGGGCCGCCGCCGGAGATCACCGTGAAGCCCGCGTCGGACAGTTCGCGCGCGATGCGCTCGGTGAGAGCGTAGTAGGGATGATCGGACGGAGTGCGCGCACTGCCGAAGATGGAGACCGCGGGGCGCACGGCGTTGAGACGCTCGGTCGCCTCGACGAACTCTGCCATAATCGCGAGCACCCGCCACGACTCGCGCGCCGACCACGATTTCTCGAGGAGCTCGGGCGCAAGCGGAACAGGAATCTTGTTCCCGATCGTCATGGATTTCCTCGAGCGGTGATTCGAACGAACACGTGAAGACGCTTCTGCTGGTGGACGGCTCGTCCTATCTGTACCGCGCATTCCACGCGATGCCGGACCTGAGGAACCGGGCCGGGGAGCCGACCGGCGCGGTGTACGGCGTGGCGAACATGCTGCGCCGTCTCCGTCGGGAAGTACCGGCGGATTATATCGCCTGCGTTTTCGACGCGAAAGGAAAGACCTTCCGCGACGACTGGTATCCCGAATACAAGGCCAACCGCCCGTCGATGCCCGAGGATCTCGCGCGCCAGATCGAACCGATCCACGAACTGGTCCGCGCGCTCGGCTGGCCGCTGCTCATGGTGGACCGCGTGGAGGCGGATGACGTCATCGGTACGCTTGCGGCGCGGGCGGAGAAGGCCGGCATCGGCACCGTGATCTCCACCGGGGACAAGGATCTCGCGCAACTGGTCACGCCGCACGTCAGCCTGGTCAACACCATGACGAACGAGGTGCTCGACGTAGCCGGTGTCCAGGCCAAGTTCGGCGTGCCGCCGGAGCGGCTCCTCGACTACTTCACGCTGGTGGGCGACAGCGTCGACAACGTGCCCGGCGTCGAGAAGGTGGGTCCGAAGACCGCCGTCAAATGGTTGCAGCAATACGGCACGCTGGACGAGATCGTGGCCCGCGCCGATGAGATCGGCGGCGCCGTCGGCGACAACCTGCGCAAGGCCCTCGACTGGCTGCCGCAAGGCCGCAGACTGCTGACGGTGAAGCGCGACGTGGACCTGCCGCTCACCCCGGAGCAGCTCGCGGCGCAGCCCGAGGACCGGGAACAGCTCGCGAAGCTGTACGAGCGCTTCGACTTCAAGACCTGGCTGCGTGAACTCAAGGATGCGAATGCGGCGGACCCGCAGCCCTCGCCTGTACCGGCACTCGATGCGCCTCCGCCCGAGCGGCACTATGAAACCATTCTCGATGCCGAGGGGCTCGACCGGTGGCTGAAGAAGCTGAACGACGCGCCCGTCACGGCGTTCGACACCGAGACCACGAGCCTCGATCCGATGGCGGCGCGGATCGTGGGCTTGTCGTTCGCGATCACGCCCCACGAGGCGGCCTATCTGCCGCTCGCACACCGCTACCCGGGTGCGCCGGATCAGCTCGACTTCGACGCGACACTGGCGAAGGTCAAACCCTGGATCGAGAGCGACGCCAAGCCGAAGCTCGGCCAGAACGCCAAGTACGACGCGCACGTGCTGCTGAACCACGGCATCCGTTTCGGCGGCATCGTGCACGACACGCTGCTCGAGTCCTACGTCCTCGAGAGCCACAAGCCCCACGACATGGATTCGATGGCCATGCGCCACCTGGGCGTGAAGACCATCCTTTTCGAGGAGGTGGCCGGCAAGGGCGCGAACCAGATCGGGTTCGATCAGGTGAGCGTGGAGCGCGCGACGGAGTACTCGGCCGAGGATGCGGACATCACGCTGCAGCTGCATCAGGCCCTGTTTCCGCAGCTCGAGAAGGAACCGGCGCTGGCGCGCGTGTATGCCGACATCGAGATGCCGGTCATGCAGGTGCTGCTCAAGATCGAGCGGCAGGGCGTGCTGATCGATGCCCGTCTGCTGGAATCGCAGAGCACGGCGCTCGGCCAGCGCATGCTGGAGCTCGAGCGCGAGGCGCACGAGCTTGCCGGGCAGCCGTTCAACCTCGGATCGACCAAGCAACTGCAGGAGATCCTGTTCGAGAAACACAAGCTGCCGGTGGTCAAGAAGACCCCGAGCGGCGCACCGTCCACGGACGAGGACGTGCTGGAGCAGCTCGCGCTCGACCATCCGCTCCCGCGGCGCATCCTGGACTGGCGCAGCGTCTCCAAGCTCAAGTCCACCTACACCGACAAGCTACCGCGCATGGTGAACCCGCGGACCGGGCGGGTGCATACCAACTACGGTCAGGCCACTGCGGTGACCGGGCGATTGTCCAGCACCGACCCGAATCTGCAGAACATCCCCGTGCGCACCGCCGAAGGCCGGCGCATCCGCGAAGCGTTCATCGCGCCGCCCGGGTCGCACATCGTCTCGGCCGACTACTCGCAGATCGAGCTGCGCATCATGGCGCACCTGTCGGGCGACGCTTCGTTGCTGAAGGCCTTCGCCGAGGGCATGGACGTGCACCGCGCAACGGCGTCCGAGGTGTTCGGCGTACCCGCAGCCGACGTCACGTCGGAACAGCGCCGTTACGCCAAGGTGATCAACTTCGGCCTGATCTACGGCATGTCGGCGTTCGGGCTCGCGTCGCAGCTCGGCATCGAGCGCTCGGCGGCGCAGCAGTACATGGACCGCTACTTCTCGCGCTATCCCGGCGTGGCCGACTACATGCAGCGCACGCGCAACGCGGCGCGCGATGCGGGCTACGTGGAGACCGTGTTCGGTCGCCGACTCTATCTGCCCGAGATCCGTGCCCAGAACCAGGGGCGGCGACAAGGCGCGGAACGCGCGGCGATCAACGCGCCGATGCAGGGAACGGCCGCGGATCTCATCAAGCTCGCGATGATCGCGGTCCAGCGGTGGATCGAAGCGGAGCACCTGGAATCACGCATGATCATGCAGGTGCACGATGAACTGGTGCTGGAAGTGCCTGACGCCGAGCTTGCTCGCGTGAAGGCGGAGCTGCCCGGATACATGACGCGCGTCGCGCAACTGGCGGTACCGCTGGTGGTGGACGTGGGATCGGGACCGAACTGGGAGCAGGCGCATTGAGGCATCGGCTGTGCCCCCACCCTAGCTCTCCCCCGGCGCAGCCGGCGCTCCGGCCCCCCACCCTCCGCCCTCGCCCGGCTGCGCCGGGCGAGGGGACGCACACCCCTTCCCCCACCTTCGGTGGGGGAAGGTTGGGATGGGGGCCAGGTGCATACGGAAGCCACCGCAGCCAAAGTACGGAGCGATGACTTACGACAAACACCCCTCGTTCCTCATCGGACTCATCGGTGCCGGCATCCAGGCGTCGAAGTCACCAGCGATGCACGAACAGGAAGGAGCCGCCCACGGCTTCCGCTACTGGTACCGCCTCGTCGACATCGACGTCCTCGGCGTAGGCCCTGAGGCGCTCCCGCAACTGCTTTCCGCAGCGGAACTGATGGGCTTCACCGGTCTCAACATCACGCATCCGTTCAAGCAGGCGGTGATCCCGCATCTCACCGAACTCTCGGACGACGCCCGCGCGCTGGGCGCAGTGAACACGGTGCTGCTCCGTGCAGGCAAGCGCATCGGGCACAACACCGACTGGTCGGGCTTCGCCGCGAGTTTCCAACGCGGCCTGCCCGATGCCCCGCGCGACCGGGTGACCCTGCTCGGTGCCGGTGGCGCGGGCGCTGCCGTTGCGCATGCGATTCTCACGCTCGGCGCAGAGCATCTCGCCGTCTTCGACGTGGAGTCGGAACGCGCGCGCAAGCTGGCGGCGAATCTCGCCGTCCGCTTCGGTGCCGCGCGAGCGACGGCCGTGGCCGACCTGCGCGCTTCGATCCAGCAATCACAGGGACTCGTCCACGCGACGCCCACCGGCATGAAGGCCCATCCCGGTCTGCCGCTACCTGCCGACTGGCTGCGCCCCGATCTGTGGGTGGCGGAGATCGTGTACTTCCCGTTGGAAACCGAGCTGCTGCGCGCGGCGCGCCGCATCGGCTGCCGCACGCTCGACGGCGGCGGCATGGCCGTCTTCCAGGCCGTCGATGCCTTCCGGCTGTTCACCGGCGCGGAGCCCGACCCGCAACGCATGCTCGACCACTTCGCCGCACTGATCGCGGCTTGAACCCCCGATGACGACGCCCACCTCACGCCCCACACGCGCCCGCTTCGTCGTGCTCGCGCTGCTCGCGACCGGCACGATGATCAACTATCTGGATCGCACGGTGCTCGGGATCGCTGCGCCCGTCCTGACGAAGGACCTCGGACTGACCGCTGCGGTGATGGGCATCGTGTTCTCGGCGTTCTCGTGGACCTATGCGCTGGCGCAGATCCCCGGCGGACTGTTCCTGGATCGGTTCGGTGCACGCCTCACGTACTTCCTCTCGGTGAGCCTGTGGTCGGTATTCACCGTACTGCAAGGGTTCGCCACCGGTCTGTATTCGCTCATCGCGTATCGCTTCGGGCTGGGGCTCGCGGAAGCGCCTTGCTTCCCGACCAACAGCCGCGTGGTGACCACGTGGTTTCCGCAGCATGAACGCGCGCGCGCGACGGGCGTCTACACGGTGGGCGAGTATCTCGGCCTCGCCTGCTTCAGTCCGGTCCTGATCTGGTTGATCGGTGCTTACGGCTGGCGGGCGCCGTTCATCGCGACCGGCGTCGCCGGCCTGGTGTTCGCCCTCGTGTGGTGGGTGAAATACCGCGAACCGCACGAGAGTCGCACCGTGAATCAGGCGGAGCTCGACTACATCGCCCGTGGCGGTGGCCTGGTCCCGCCGCAGTCGCCGGCGGATTCCGGGTTCTCGTGGTCGCGGGTGCGAGCGCTGCTGCGCTACCGGCAGATCTGGGGCGCGTGCCTCGGTCAGTTCGGCGGCAATTCGACGCTGGTCTTCTTCCTCACCTGGTTCCCCACCTATCTCGCCACCGAGCGGCAGATGGGCTGGATCAAGCTGGGCTTCTTCGCCGTCATGCCGTTTCTCGCCGCGGCGGTGGGTGTGATGTTCGGCGGCTGGCTCTCGGATGCGTTGCTACAGCGCACCGGCTCGGCCAACATCGCCCGCAAGCTGCCGATCATCGCAGGTCTGCTCGGCGCCTCCACCATCATCCTCGCCAACTTCGTCGCTGGCGACGTGGCGGTGATCACCATCCTGTCGATAGCGTTCTTCGCCCAGGGCATGACCGGGCTGGGCTGGGTGCTCATCTCCGACATCGCTCCCAAGAATCTCATGGGACTCACCGGCGGGGTGTTCAACTTTGCCGCCAACCTGGCGGGCATCATCACGCCCGTGGTGATCGGCCTCATCGTCGGACTCACCGGGTCGTTCCACTACGCGCTGGCCTACGTGGGCCTGGTGGCGCTGGTGGGTGCGGCCTCCTACATCTTCGTGCTCGGCGACGTGAAGCGCATCGAGCTTCGATGACCCGGCGTCAGTAGGGCTCCCGCGCCTTCACCGCGAGCTCCGCTTCCGGTTCGGGCAGAGCCATCGGCGGCGGTTCGGGCGACGCGGTGGGCGAATCGGTCCGGGCGAACTGGATCCGATGCAGCCGCGCGTAGATGCCGTCGTGGGCCAGCAGCTCCGCGTGCGTACCGACCTCGGCGATGCGGCCCTGCTCGAGCACCACGATGCGATCGGCGCCTTCGATGGTGGACAGGCGATGCGCGATCACGATGGTGGTGCGGTTCTTCATCAGCACTTCGAGGGCGGCCTGCACCAGCCGCTCTGATTCCGAATCCAGCGCGGAAGTGGCCTCGTCGAGAATCAGCACCGGCGCGTCCTTGAGTAAGGTCCGCGCGATCGCGAGCCGCTGGCGCTGCCCGCCCGACAGACGCACGCCGTTCTCGCCGACGACGGTCTCTAGCCCCTGCGGCATGTCCCGGATGAAGCCCATCGCGTTCGCCGCTTCCGCGGCAGCGATGATCTCGGCTTTCGTCGCCCCGGCCTTCGCACCGTAGGCGATGTTAGCGGCCACGGTGTCGTTGAACAGCGCGACATCCTGGGACACGAGCGCGATGTTGGCGCGGAGGCTGGCGAGGGTGAGTTCGCCCAGTTCATGACCGTCCAGCAGGATGCGGCCCGACGTGGGCAGGTAGAAGCGCGGCACCAGATTGGCGAACGTGGTCTTGCCGCCGCCCGAGGGGCCCACGAGTGCGATGGTCTCGCCGGCGCGGATCCGGATCGAGACGTCGTCGAGAGCGAGGCGTTCGGCGCGCGGGTACTTGAGCGTCACGTGTTCGAAGGTGAGTTCGCCGCGCGCGCGGTCGAGGGTGACAGTGCCCGTGTCGGGTTCGGCTGGGGTGTCGAGCAGGCTGAAGATGCTCTCGGCCGCGGCCAGGCCCTTCTGCAATTGCTCGTTGACCCCGGTGATGCGCTTCAACGGTTGCAGCAGCATGAGCATCGCGGCGACGAACGAGACGAACCCGCCCACGGTGGTTTCGTTGGCCGCCGACTGCTTGCCCACGATCATGATCACGAAAGCGAGGGCGATGGCCGCCAGCAGCTGCACGATGGACGTGTTGGCGGTGGCAGAGGCCGCGTACTTCATGCTGAACTTGCGCACGCGGTTGGCGCTGTCGCGAAAGCGCGAGATCTCGTATTCGGCGCCGCCGAAGATCTTCACCACCTTCTGGCAGTCGATGCCTTCCTGCAGCACCTGGGTGGTGTCGCCCATGGCCTGCTGCACTTCGCGACCCACCCGCCGCAGCCGCCGGCTGAACAAGCGAACGATCAGCGTGATCAGCGGCGCGACGACCAGCGTGATCAGGGTGAGCTTCCAGTTGAGCCAGAACAGCCAGCCCAGCAGACCGGCGATGGCGATGCTGTCCTTGATGGAGACGGTGACGGCGGAGGTCGCGGCCGAGGTGACCTGCGTGACGTCGTACGTGACCTTGGAGACCAGCGTGCCGCTGCCGTGATCGTCGTAGAAGCCGGCGGGCAGCTGCATCAGCTTGCGGAACATGGCGTCGCGCAGGTCGAGCACGACGCGGCTCGCGACCCAGTTCGAGCAGTAGTTCTCGACGAAGTTGGCGCTGCCGCGGACGAGGAACAGACTCACCAGCAACACCGGCATCCACGTCATGAGCCATGGATCCTTGTCGACGAAAGTGCCGTCGAGCAGTGGCTTCATCATGGCTGGCAGGGCCGGTTCGGTCAGCGCGGCGATCGAGGTGCCGAACACGGACGCAAGGAACACGCGCCAGTGCGGTTTGACGTAGGACAGCAGGCGCAGGTAGAGCTGCCGGCTCGTGAGCGTCGACATGGGGGGCGACGATAGCAGAGTTGCCGCGCCGCCCCAATGCGGGCGGCCTGACGCGCGACGGTCTAGCGGTTGCCGAAGCGCAGTTCGGCAGTGAACAGCACCGTGCGGTCGGCAGCCGGATAGGCGTTGAAGGCGTTGCCGGGCGTGAACTGGTCCAGGATCGCGTAGGAGTAGTAGTGCGCGTTACCCGCGTTCAGGACGCTGGCCCGCAACGTGACAGGCCCCCGGGTCCAGGCCGCGTTCAGGTCGAGCAGCGTGTAGCTCGGCATCTTGCGGTCGAAGGTGTTGGCCTGATCACCATCGTAGCGCTGCTCGCCGATGAAGGTCACGATCGCGTTGAAGAGCAACGTTTCCACCGGCCGCCACGCCAGCGTCGCCCCGGCCTTGTGCCGCGGCACGAGCGGAATCTCATTGCCCGTCACGTCGATGCCGGAGAAGGTGCCGGAACGGAACTCGGCTTCGGTGTACGCGTAGCGGATGCCGGCTTCCCAATGCGGGCCGAGCAGCGTGCTCGCGTCGAACTCCAGACCCGTCCGGCGCGTCGGCGGCAGGTTCACGTTCTGGCCGGAGAAGGCCGACAGCGCGAACGGCACGAACATGATCTCGTTCTCGAGCCGCGACTGGAACACGGCGAGACGCGCGCGCCGTTCCGGTTGCGCGAACTGGACGCCGATCTCGGCGTCGCGCGAGGTCTGCGGTTCGAGCAAATTCGGCAGACCGAAGCCGAAACTGCGGATCTCGTCCACCACCGGCAGGCGGAAGCTGCGTCCGATCTTGCCGTACACGGACCACTCGTCCCCGAGCCCCTGGCGCACCGCGAGCTCACTCGCCCGGACGTTGCGCACCTGCTCCGAGGTCTGGGTTTCCGTGAGCGTCGTGTCGACCCGCTGTTCGCGTGCCCCGATGCTCACGATGGTGCGCGTGGGGAACTCGATGGTGTCCTGGAAGTAGAGGGCTGCATTCTCCTGCTGCGAGGTGCCGAAGTAGCTGAACGAGGAGATGCTGTTGTTGAAGTTCCAACGGTCCCAGTCGCCGCCCAGCACCAGGCTGTTGCGGGCGGGACCGAGCGTGAACGGAATGCGCAGGCGCGGCGAAATGCCGGTCACGCGACCGTTGATGTCGTTGTTGCCGCCGAACTGGAACGTGCGCGACTTGCGCTCGCGGTGCGTGAGGTCGAGGGCCAACTCCACGTCGCCCGCGACACGCTGCGTCGTGCCGAGCGTGACGCGGGTGTCGTCGAGCGAGGAGAAGTCGTTCGGATTGGTGGCCCCGCGACGATCGGTGCTCAACTGGGCCTCGGTGCGGGCGCCCGGCAGACCGAGCTCCTGCGAGCCCTGGGAGAACTTGAGCGAAACCGGGCCGCGATCGCCGAACACCGTCAGGTCGCCCGCCACGTTGTCCTGGCTGAGGGCGTTGTTGTACCGGTAGTTGTCGGACGTGAGCCGGGCCGCGTTGACGCCCAGGCCCAGCCGCTCGGTCGCCAGGTTGACGCCTGCGGAGACGCCCTGGGTATCGTAGGAACCGACGGTGCCGCTAACCTGCGCCGACCTCTCCTGCGGCCGGGGACCGCGGGTGATGACGTTGACGGTGCCGCCGGTGGCGCCGCCGCCGTACAGGACCGCACCGCTGGAACGCAGGATCTCGACGCGTTCCACCGTGGCGAGCGAGATGGAAGCGAGGTCGGCCGGCGTGAGTTCGTTCTCCGAAATGCGTTGGCCGTTGACCAGGATCAGTGTGTTCTGGTCGCCCGTGATGCCGAAGCCGCGCAGGTCGATCTGCCGGTTCGGGCTGCCGGAGTTGTCACGAACGGTGAAGCCCACCTCGCGGCTCAGCATTTCGGGCAGGGTGCGCGCCCCGCTATCCCGGATCTGATCGGCCGTGATCACCGTGACGCCGACGGGCGTCTGCGCAGCTTCGCGCTCGAAGCGGTTCGCCGTGACCACGACCCTCGGCGAGGCGAGGTCCGTGTCCGCGAACGCCCATCCCGGCACGCACACCACGGCCATTGCCATGGCCCTGCGACGAAACGACATTCTGCACCCCTGCCGCTGTGGCATGCCCACCGCACGCCGTTATTCGGAATGGCGCGACACCCAGGGCAGCGGCTGCACGCGACGGGGTCTTCGGACCTCGCCGCCGGTATCCGCCGCCCGCGGACTCGTGCCGGTCGAATCCCAGGCCGGTATCCGGGCTCGCGAGACCTAGGTGCATCGCCTTCCCATCGGGTGCCCGCGGAGGTTGCAACCTCCGGGGACACGAGCCGACAGTGGCTCCATGACACACCCATCCTCGCTGACCGTTGCGGGGGCAGCACAGGGATCGCGGGGTACCCGCTCACCTGTTTCCCGTTTATCCCAGGCCGAAAGGATCGGCTCGGGGCACCTGAAATTCGGCTTCGAGTGTACGACGAAACGGTGCCGGGTCGGGGAGCAACCTCCCGCGCAGGCAGGTATTCCCCCGTTGCCCCTGTGCGGCACATGCTGCCGGATTCTGACGAACAGGATTCAGAACGTCTCGTTGTGCGTTGACTCGTATAGTTTTTGCTACTATTGGTCGCTATGGAAGCCGAGCTCAACTCCCTCGACGATCGCATCCAGCAGCTGATCCGGGTCGCCGACCGGCTACGCGTGGAAAACGGCGAACTGCGCCAGCAACTAGCCACGTCCCTGAACGAAGGCAAACAGCTGCGCGACCGGATGACCGCAGCGCGACTGCGCCTCGAAGGAGTGCTGACGCGCCTGCCCCCGGACAACGATCAGCCATGACGTCCGAAGTGAAGTCGCTCGACGTGCAGATCCTCGGGCGCGACTTCCGGGTCTCCTGCACCGACGAGGAGAAACCCGAACTGTTGCGCGCGGTCGAGTTCCTCGATCAGAAGATGCGCGACATCCGCGACCAGGGCAAGGTGATCGGCACCGAGCGCATCGCCGTGATGGCGGCGCTCAACATCGCGCACGAACTGCTCAACACCCGCGTCCCCGGCGGATTTGATGTGGGCGAGGTGAAGCGTAGAATGCGCGGCATGCAGTCGGCGATCGACGCGGCTCTGTCCAGTCAGGACGAGTTGTTCTAGTCGCGGCTGCTGCGAAACATCGAAGGCGTCGTGCAACGCGGCGTCGAGAAGCTTCGCTCCCTGCGGTGTTCGCCCAGGCCGATGTTCTCTGAACCAATGCAATTCGTAGCGTTGCGACCCAGTCGGCGCCTTTGTGCGCGTCCCACGCGGACGTACCTGCGGCACCCGGATCGCAGCCACTCTTGAACCGCCAGGTTCAGGAGACCCGGCCAAACGGCATTTGCGGGGGGCACCCCTTGCGGCAGTCGAGACGCGGCACCGACCGCGTCTCGACTTCTTCGCCCGTCGCGATCGGCAGTTCTCCGGGAGTTTGTCGCGTCCGTCTGTTCGAACCGGCGACCGCTCTAGTATTCTTCCGATATTCCGATTCCGACTAAGCGTTCCGGCCGTCCCCGGAACGAGCCGAGCGCTCATGCGTCACTGGTTGATGAAGTCCGAGCCCGACGAGGTCAGCGTCGACGACGTCGCGGCCATGCCGAACAAGACCGTGCCCTGGTTCGGGGTGCGCAACTACCAGGCGCGCAACTACATGCGCGACCAGATGCAGGTCGGCGACCCGGTGCTGTTCTACCACTCGAGCTGTCCGGAGCCCGGCATCGCCGGCATCGCCAAGGTCGCAAGCACCGCCTATCCCGACGACACGCAGTTCGACAAGAAGAGCCACTACTACGACTCCAAGGCGACCCGCGAACAGCCGCGCTGGATGATGGTCGACGTCAAACTCGTCAAGAAGACGCGCCTCATCGGCCTGCCCGAACTGCGCAACCACCCGGAACTCGCAAGCATGATCATCCTGCAGCGCGGCAACCGGCTCTCCATCACGCCGGTGACGCCCGAGGAGTGGCGCTTCATCGAATCACTGTTGTAGTTCCGGAGCGGTGGACTTTTCGGTGTGGTGGCTGGTGTATCCCGCGATGGGCCTGTTCGCGGGGTTCTTCGCGGGCCTGCTCGGTGTCGGCGGCGGCATGATCCTGGTCACGCTCATGGTGATGGTGTTCAACGCGCAGGGCTTTCCCGCCGATCGCGTGATGCATCTCGCCCTCGGCACGTCGATGGCGACCATCGTGTTCACGTCGATGAAGAGCGCCTGGTCGCACCACGGTCACGGCGCGGTGCGCTGGGACATCGCGCGCAGGACGGCCTTCGGTCTCGTGGCCGGCACACTGCTCGGCACCGTGATCGCCGAGCAATTCCGTTCCAAATGGCTCGCGATGGTGTTCGTCGCGTTCGTGATCTATTCGGCCGTCAACATGATGATGGATCTCAAGCCGAAGCCGTCGCGACAGCTCCCCGGGCCCTTCGGCCTGCAGGTGAGCGCCGGTATCGTCGGCGTGCTATCGGCGCTGGTAGGTGCGGGCGGCGGATTCGTGAGCATTCCGCTGATGAGCCTGTGCAACGTGCCCATGCGCCAATGCGTCGCCACCTCCGCAGCGCTCGGACTGCCGATCGCGATCGCGGGCACGGTGGGTTATCTCTGGACCGGCATGGGCAAGGACCATCTGCCGCCGTACTCCGTCGGCTACGTATATCTGCCGGCGTTCGTCGGCATCGTGCTGGGCACCTTCGTCACCGTGCCCATCGGCGCGAAGCTCGCCCATTCGCTGCCGGTGCCGAAACTGAAGCGCGTGTTCGCCGTGGTACTGACGATCCTCGCGGTGAAGATGCTCTACGGCTTGCTCTAGAGCGGGTTCACTGGGCCTCCAGCGGCACCTCGAGGTAGCTGTAGATTCTCCACATCTCGTCTTCGGTCAACTTGCCTTTCCACGCAGGCATCTGCGTGCCCTTGCGGCCGTTGATGACGATCCGGAGGAACGCCTGACCCTTCAGCTTGGACTTGCGCAGGTTCGGCCCGCGCGAACCGGTGTCCGAGTGACAGATGTAGCAGGTGTTGCGGTAGAGCCGTTTGCCCTCCGCGATGGCTTCGGCGTCACCGCCGTACGGGTTGTCTTCGTGCTCCCAGACGTAGCCGTCCGATTGCGTCTTCGGCGCCTGGTGCGCCTGCGCCCAGGCTTTACCGAACGGTGCCACCGCAAGGCCGGCGCACAACAGGGTCGTCAGGATCTTCATGAACGGTTCGGAGAACGCGGGCGCGCTCATCGGGAACGAGGCGCGCCCGGCATCGTGAGAGCGATTACTTGGGCAACGGGGTGAGCGCGCCGTCGATGTCGGTCACGCCCCATTTGCCGCCGGCAGCCTTGGCGGGCGGTGTGTTGTCGAGCGCGAACACGACGAGGCTGTTGCCCTTGGGCGCGCTGAAGTAGAAGCTCGGGTCACCGCCGAGACCGGAGAGGATCGCGACGTACTGCTTGCCGCCGATCTCGTACGTGATCGGCGACGCGTTGATGCCCGATCCGGTCTGATAGCGCCAGAGCACCTTGCCGGTCTTCTGGTCGGCCGCGTAGAAGAACCCGAGTTGGTCGCCGGTGAACACCAGACCCGATCGGGTCGCGAGCACGCCGGCGAAGATCGGCAATGGACTGCCGATCTCCCACAGCCATTTCTTCTGCTGCACGTCGTAGGCACGCAGCCGTCCCACGGTGTCGCCGAGCGTGTGCATCTTGAAGTCCATGCCCATGAACACCTGTCCGGCTTGGTACTTGATGTCTTCCGCCTTGTGTCCCGTCATCGACATGGCCCAGGTGTTCGTCGGGACGAACGCGACCTTCGACTCGGGATTGAACGCCATCGGGAACCAGTTGGTGCCGCCTTCGAGACCCGGGACGATGGGAATCACGGTCTTGCCGTCCGCCAGCGGCCGCATGGCCTCGTTAACCGTCGGGCGGCCCGTCGCCGGATCGAGGCCCGAGGTCCAGTTGATGCCGTCCACCGTCGGCGTGGCGTAGAGGAACTTGCCGTTGGTCCGATCGAGCACGTAGAAGAAGCCGTTGCGGTTCGACTGCAACGCGGCTTTCACTGGCTTTCCACCGACCCGGATGTCAGCCAGGATCGGCGCGTTGTTGCCGTCGTAGTCCCAGCCCTCGTTCGGCGTGTACTGGTAGCCCCACTGGATCTTGCCGGTGTCGGGATCGAGGGCGAGCAGCGACGCGGTCCACTTGTTGTCGCCTGGGCGCACGTTGGAGGGCCACGGTCCGGCGTTGCTGGTACCCCAGTACAGAAGATTCAGCGCGGGATCGAACGCCCCGGATTGCCAAGTGGCGCCGCCGCCGGTCTTCCACGTGTCGCCCGGCCACGAATCGTTGCCGGGTTCGCCCGGACCGGGAATGGTGTACGTGGTCCACTTGAGTTCGCCGGTCTTCGCGTCATAGGCCTTGATGTAGCCGCGGATGCCGTACTCGCCGCCGCCCACGCCCACGATGACGTTGCCCTTCACCACGAGCGGCGCACCGGTTGCGGTATAGCCGGCCTTCCAATCGTCGATCACCTGCTCCCACGCGACCTTGCCGGTGTTCTTGTCGAGCGCCACCACCTTCGCATCGAGCGTCAGCACGAAGACGTGATCACCGTGGAGCGCGACGCCGCGGTTGACCGGACCGCAGCAGAGCACGGTACCGAGCCCTTCCGGTTCCTCGGGCGCCCAGTGCCACAGGCGCCGGCCGGTGGTGGCGTCGAAGGCGAACACGTTGGCGTGAGCGCCCGACACGTACAGGACGCCGCCGTGCACGAGGGGCGTGGCCTCGAGACCGTCGAGCGAGTTCAGCGTGGCGGTCCACACGGGCCGCAGATTCTTTACGTTCGACGGCTTGATGCGGGTGAGCGGACTGAACCGCTGATTGTCGTAGGTGCGGCCGTACATCAGCCACTCGCCGCTGTTCTTCGCGGCGGCGACGAGTTCGGCATCGCCCGGGCCGGCTGCGGCGACGAGCGGCAGTCCCAATACGGCGGCGGTCAGCCAGGTACACAACGATCGATTGTTCACAGCGGTGGGCTCCTTGCTCTCGAGAGGGAAAGTGGGCGGCTCTTCAGGCCGCTCTGCGCTGCTCGACCGACACCGGACCGGCGGACCGGTCGATGCCGAGAAAGCGGAAATCCACGTCCGGCCGGCGCCCGCTCAGGATCTCCGCGATGGCGCGGCCCGATCCGCAAGCCTGGGTCCAGCCGAGCGTTCCGTGACCCGTGTTGAAGTACAGATTGGAAATCGAAGAACGACCGATGAGCGGCACGTTGCCCGGCGTTGCCGGTCGCAGCCCGGTCCAGTAACGTGCCTGTGCGAGGTCGCCGAAACCCGGAAACAGATCCGCGGTGCGTTTCACCAGCGCTTCGCAGCGTACCGGATTCAGGCCGGTGTCATAACCGTTCAGTTCCGCCGTGCCCGCCACCCGCAATTCGTTGCCCAGCCGCGAGTACACCAGCTTGAACTCGTCGTCGGTGAGACTGACCGTGGGCGCGCGGTCTGCATCGACGATCGGCACCGTGATCGAGTAACCCTTGGCCGGATACACCGGGATCGACAGGCCGATGGGCCGCAACATCAGCGGGCTCCAACTGCCGAGCGCCAGAAGATACGCATCGGCGCGCAACGTTTCCTCGCGCTGATCGGAGCCCGCCACCCGCACACCTTCGATGCGATCGCCCGCACGCTGCAGCGAGCGGATCGTGGTGCCGTAACGGAACACGACGCCCTGCAGCGCGCTCAGACGCGCGAGCTCGACCGTGAACTTGTGGGCGTTGCCGGATTCATCCTCCGACGTGTAGGTGCCGCCGACGATGCGATCGCGCGCCCGCCCGAGCGCGGGTTCGAGGGCGACGCACTGGTCGCGCGTCATCACCTGGCGATCGACGCCGAACTCGCGCATGACGCGCGCCGGTTCCAGCGCGGCCTCGAACTCGGCGGCGTTGGTGTAGAAGTGCAGGATGCCGCGCTCGAGATGGTCGTAGCGGATATCCGTTTCGGTGCGCAGCTCGCGCAAGGCCGCGCGGCTGTAGAGGCCCAGGTTCAGGATCTGCGCGATGTTGTCGCGGGTGCGCCCCGGCAGGCATTCCACCAGGAAGCGCAGCCCCCAGGACCACTGCGCCGTGTCGGCTCGCAGCCGGAAGAGCAGCGGTGCGTCTTCCTTCGACAGCCACTTCAGGATCTTCGCGGGTGCCCCCGGATTGGCCCACGGCTCGGCGTGGCTCACGGAGATCTGGCCGCCGTTCGCGAAGCTGGTCTCGAGCCCTGCGCCCGGCTGACGGTCGATCACCGTGACGTCGTGGCCTGCCCTGGCCAGATACCAGGCCGACGCCGTGCCGATGACGCCGGCCCCCAGAATCAGTACACGCATGCTCGGAATTCCCGTGCGCACTCACACGTTGACGCAACGCACAAATTACGTGGACGGGTGCGGGCGTGTCAATCGGTGCGTTCGCAGGAGTCCCGCATCCTTCACCACGAAGAAAGTGGCGGGCACGGCGAGATCAGCACGCGTTTTTCTCCTTGCCCCGTGCTGTTTTCAGCGCTCGCGTCCGCTACCGGCTCTCGTCGTTCTTCCCGGCAGCGGCGAGCGCCGCTGCAACCGCGGCGGGATACGCAGCGAGCTCACCGCTCGTCGCCCAGCCGCGCTCAGCCACCGTAGATTCGATGGCTGCGATGCGATCGGCGTCGAGCGGATGGGTGCTGAACAGCTCCGGCGGGCGCGCCTTGCCGGCGGTCGCTTGCTGGAGTGTCCGGAACGTATCCGCAGCACCGCCCGCATGCCCGTACACCTTGACCAGCGCGTCCAGTGCTTCCGCATCGGCGGCGCGCTCCTGGTCGCGCGAGAAGCTCATCATCGTGAGCAGTCCGGCAGGACCGAGCACCTGGCCCACAACGTCGCCGCCCGCCGTCGCCGACACGGCGGTGAGCGCCACGCCGATGACGAGAACCCGCCCCATGGACGAGATCGGATGCCGCTGCCTCACGTGCGCGATCTCGTGCGAGATCACCATCGCGAGCGCGTTCTCGTTCGGCATCTTGCGCATCAACCCTTCGTAGATCGCGATATGACCCCCGAGCGTTGCAAAAGCGTTGACGGTATCGCCCGGCACGTAGTGCACGGTGATCTTCATCCCGGGGGGCAGGTCGTGGGCCGCCGCGATCCGTTGCGTGAGCGCGTCCAGGTAAGCGGCAACGGGCTCGGGCCCGGGCTGCGCGAGCGAGCCGACGAAGCGTTCGGCGATCGCTCGCTCGGACTCGAACGGCACGTACTTCGCGAGATAGCCGGCGAGCAGCGCCAGCGCCCCCACCGCGACGGCCACCACCACCAGAATGCCGCCGAGCAGCCGCGCGAAGTCCGCGAGCGGGTGGGTGTGACTTACGTTGATCCCGTCGGGGATCCGGGGATTGGAATACTCGGTCACCGCCCGGGACACATGGAGGGACCGTGCGCCTCGACCTCGCCGGGCGCTGCCCGATCGCGGCGGGGGACGTCGTTCTCAGTCAAGCAGCGCGGTGCCGTAGGCCAGCATCTCGACCCCGGCCAGGCTGCCCGGCTTGCGGCCGGGAATCGAGAACGTCTGGAACTTCACGTTCACGATCATGCGCGACCCGCGGCCACGCGCCTCTTCCTTCATGCGCAGGATCGCTTCGCGGCGGGCGCGATCGAGCAGCGTTTCGTAGGACTTGAGCCGTCCGCCCACGATGCCCTGCAGGCGGGCCACCGCCGTCTTGAAGTAGTCCGCGGAGACCACCACGCTGCCGGCCACCAGATCCTGCCGCAAAGGGTTCAGGGTGGGCGGAAAACGGCTGGCGAACAGCATGATGTCGCCATAGTCCTGCTCGCGCGCGCGGATCGACTTGTAGTGGCGTGCCTCGAGGATGCGGCCGACGATGTAGCCGATCACCACCAGGGTGGCGAAGATCGCGAGGTCCAGCATGCCGGATTACTCCAGGAAGACGGCGGTGCCGTAGGCGAGCATCTCGGCCGCGCCCTGGGTAATGGACGACGTGCTGTAGCGCACGTTCAGCACGGCGTTGGCGCCCACTGACTCGGCCTGCTTGACCATGCGGGTCGTGGCCTCCTCGCGAGCTTCCTTCAGGAGGTCGGTGTAGCCCTTCAGCTCCCCGCCGACGATGTTCTTGAGGCCGGCCAGGATGTCCTTGCCGACGTGCTTGGAGCGGACCGTGCTGCCCTGGACCAGGCCGAGGTGCTTCCCGATGCGTTTGCCGGGGACGATTTCCAGATTCGTGACGAGCATGAAGCCTCCGTTCGGGGTGCGGAACACGCCTGAAATGTCAGGAAAGCACGACTAAGCATCGAGCACGCCAGACCCCTGGCCGGAATATTGCGTGAGGAAGCGCGCATCCCGCCGAAAGTGGGGTGACGGTGGTGGCCCTAGGGTCCCGCCGGCAGCAAGACGAGCTACAAGGGCAAACCCGTCGAAAGACGGGGACGCAAAGCCACCGGGCTAATCGGAAACGCGACGCGCTTCCGGATGCCAGCGGGGCTGCCGGTTCCAGGGGACCGTATCCATATCCCTCAGGCCGAGTGTCGTCGCCCGGTAGTCGTCGGTTCCATCAACGAACCTGCGGAGCGACGGACATCATGTGGCACTGGCAAACCCCTGCAATCCCGGTCGTGGCGGCTCTGTGCGCCGCCCTCCTTCCCGCGCCCTCGGAGGCTGCGGTCGACGTTCACCAGGCCTTCGAAGCCGCGGTGACCACGGCTGCGGACCCGGCCTGGAATGCACGTCTGCGCTTCGTCGCCGACCCTGCGATCACGCCCGCCCCGGTGGCCATTGCCGCGCCGGGACGCTGCGACGTGGCCGCACTCGGAAACTCCGGATTCATCCGCGCATCACTCGCCCAGCTGGAACCGCAGGACTAAGGGCCGTATCTAGAAGGCCTGATGGGACACGAGCTCGGAAATTGCGCCGAGCACCACGCGAACGCCGCAGCCGGTGCCGTCAAGGCACAGGCGGCGGCCTCCGGGTCCTACAACTCACGTGCAGCCGCTCCAGGTGTAGGCGGCACGCCCGTCGAGATCGTCCGACGGCGTCGGCGCCGCGCTCGCGCACGGGCCCGAGCAACGCCAATCGAGAACCGTGCCGCGGATGCCGATCATATCGGAACCACAATCGATACCGAGTAAGCGTGTGCTTACACTGTGAAATTCGGCGACCACTTCGAAATTCGAATTCCCCGGATCGGCCAGACTTGGCGCGCCGCTAGACGCGGCCCGCCGAGAAGGTGTCGCAGGCCTTGAGGTCGCCCGAGTCGAGGCCGCGCTTGAACCAGCGCACACGCTGCTCCGAGCTGCCGTGGGTGAAGCTCTCCGGGGCAATGTAGCCCTGGCCCTGCTGCTGGAGGCGGTCGTCGCCGATGGCAGCGGCCGCATTCAGCCCCTCCTCGACGTCACCAGCTTCGAGGACCTGGCGCGACCGGTTGGCGTTGTGGGCCCAGATGCCGGCAAAGCAGTCGGCCTGCAGTTCCTGGCGCACGGACAACTGGTTCGCGCGCTCCTGTGTGCTGCGCAGGCTCGCTGCATGCACCTTCTCGGAAATCCCGATCAGGTTCTGCACGTGGTGTCCGATCTCGTGTGCAATGACGTAGGCCTGGGCGAAATCGCCGGGCGCGCCGAAGCGCTGGTCCAGCATCCTGTAGAAATCGAGGTCGATGTAGACCTTCTGATCACCCGGGCAATAGAACGGTCCGACGGCCGCGCCGGCACGGCCGCACGCCGATTGCACCGCACCCGTGAACAACACCAGCTTGGGTGCGATGTACTGACTGTTGCCCCGGCGGAAGATGTCGGACCAGGTGTCCTCGGTGTCCGCCAGGACCACGGAGACGAAGTCCTTCAGCTTGTCCTGCGCCGGATCGGGCGGCGCGACCTGCTGCTGCGGCTGGGACCCGCCGAGCTGACCCGCCCCTTCGAGGATCAGCCGCGGATCGACGCCGAAGAACATCGCGATCAACGCGATCACCACGACGCCGATGCCACCGCCGGCGAACCCGCCGGGAATGCGCATGCCGCGCCGGTCTTCGAT
This sequence comes from Burkholderiales bacterium, assembly GCA_019745565.1. Taxonomy (GTDB): domain Bacteria; phylum Pseudomonadota; class Gammaproteobacteria; order Burkholderiales. The sequence continues at coordinate 165,930 of JAIESW010000010.1, read as the reverse complement.
GTTGTCGCTGCGTCTGCCGGATTCCCAGCGCATGGCGGATCCTTCCCTGGGCTAACGTTGGCGGACGGTGCGTTTCGGTCGCGCCGGCGCCGCTGGCGGCACCATGAACAGACCGTAGCGCGGATCGGCAGCGGCCGCCAGCCTGCGCCCGACATCGAGCCGCGCGAGGGTCGCGCGCTCGTCGGCGGTCCAGATCGACCCGCGCGACAGGGTCGCCAGCGGATGATTCTGGATGAGCCCGGCACGAGCCGCTTCCACCAGTGTGCGCGAAGTCGCGATCAGCACCTGGGCTGCCGCGTAGGGGGTGTCGGGGCGATCCGGATTGTTGTCGGGCGTGACGCCCACGTGGATGCCTTCGAACGCGGCCAGCGACGGCGGTTCGCACGGCCGCAGCACGGACAGCACCACGATGTTGGATCGGGTGCTCACGGTTTCCTCCACGGCGAAGTTGGTGCGGAACTCGTTGTGGCCGACCACGTACAGCAACCCCTCGACGTCTTCGTGATGCAGCACGGTCCCGCGGATCTCGGAGCGCTGGCTCGCGGCACCTAGACTGCCCGCACGCGTCTCACGGTAGTGGATGACCGTGTCGTCGCACGTGATTTCCACGTGGGACAGGTTGACCGCGTCGGGGACCAGATAGCTGCGGCGGAAACAAAGCATGGTGCGCGGCAGTTCACGGCGCAGGCGTTCGGGCATCAGCGATGCTCGCGACAACGCTTCGATCGCACCCACGAGCTCGGCACCCGGTTCTGCAGAACGCCCGACCAGCCCCGCCTGCTCCAGCACCACCTTCAATCGGGCGAGCTTCGATTGGGAGAGCTTCTCGACCGTTTCGCGCCGTGCGGCGCGATAGAAATCGTCGCGCGTCAGACCCTCGCGCGTGGCGTGGGGCTCGAGCGCTTCATAGGCTGACGACAGTCGTCCGCCATGCCGATCGCGCGCGGCTTCGAGCGCGTCGAGCACGGCGCGGCGGAGCAGGACGACGCGTTCGCTGCGGTCGGTGGAGCCCAAGGGAGGATCGGGTTGCGATTCGTTGCGAAAGACTGCGAGCCGTTGCGACGGCCAGCGCGATCCGTCGCAGCGCTTGCGGCGACGAAGCTGCTACTCGTCCGTATCTTACCCGTCACGCATCGACTTCACCCTCCGGAGAAACCCGCCATGACCAAGCCGTTCTCGATCGTCGCCGCCGCGTTCACACCCTTCAACGCCGACGGTTCGCCCGCGCCCGGCACGATCGCTCGTCAGGTGGAGCGCCTCGTGGCGGATGGCGCGACCGGCGCGTTCATCTGCGGCACCACGGGTGAAGGTGCAGCGCTCACCACCCGCGAGCGCAAGCAGGTGGCGGAGGCCTGGATCGCGGCCGCCCCGAAGGGCTTCGAGATCATCGTGCACGTGGGTCACGCATCCGTGGCCGAGGCAGCCGAGCTTGCGGCCCATGCGGCGGCGGCCGGGGCCGGGGCCGTCGCTGCGGTGGCGCCGTACTTTCTCAAGCCGCGGTCGGCGGCGGAGCTGGTCGAGTGCCTCGCGCCCATTGCCGCGGCCGCGCCGGGACTGCCGTTCTTCTACTACCACATCCCGATGGTCACGGGCATCACGGTCCCGGCAGCCGACGTCACTCGCGCCGCGATCAAGCGCATCCCGAACTTCGCCGGCGTGAAGTTCACCGGCGACGATCTCGGCGACCTCGGACGCGTGATCGATGCGAGCGCCGAGCGCCTGCGGGTGTTCTTCGGGCGCGACGACATGCTCCTGCCGGCCATGGCCCTGGGCGTCCGCAACGCGGTGGGCATGACGTTCAACTTCACCGCACCCGTCGTGCACGCGATGGTGCAGGCCCACGATGCCGGCGACCAGGCGGCCGCTGCGCGCCAGCAGAAGGTGATCCGCGACGTGCTCGGCGCAGCGGCCCCCTACGGCCTCGTCAACGGGCTGAAGGCGTTGGGACAGCGCATCGCCGTGGACTGCGGTCCATGCCGTCCACCGCTCGCGACGTTGACCGAAGCGGACGCGCGCAGCATCGAGGAAGCGACCGACATCGTCCGTGCTCTCGCCGCGACGCGCACTCAGCGCCTGCGCGCGGCCTGATCAGCGGCCGTAACGCTCGCGCAGCACGTTCTTCTGTACCTTGCCCATCGCGTTGCGCGGCAGGTCGTCTACCACCACCACGCGCTTGGGCACCTTGTAGCCGGCCAATCGCGCCTTGAGCGCCGCGATGAGGCCGGCCTCGTCGGGTCGTGCGGTCGGGTTCGCCACCACGACCGCCGTCACGGCTTCGCCGAAATCGGGATGAGGCACGCCGATGACCGCGGACTCCACCACACCCGGCATCGCATCGAGCTCCAGTTCGATCTCCTTCGGATACACGTTGTAGCCGCCGGTGATGATCAGGTCCTTGGCACGTCCCACGATCGACAGGTAGCCATCGGCGTCGAAGCAACCGACGTCGCCCGTGCGGAACCAGCCGTCGGTGGTGAATTCCTCGCGGGTCTTCTCGGGCAGGTTCCAGTAGCCCTTGAACACGCTCGGGCCGCGGATCTGCACGCCGCCCACTTCACCACGAGCGAGCGGTTGGTCTTCGGCATCGGCCACGCGTACCTGCACGTCGCGCAGTGGCTTGCCCACGGTGCCGCCACGGCGTTCGCCGTCGAGCGGATTGGTGGTGATGATCCCGGACTCGCTCATGCCGTAGCGCTCCAGGATGCGTTGGCCGGTGCGACCCTCGAAGGCGGTGAACGTCTCGAGCAGCAGCGGCGCCGACCCGGAGACGAACAGGCGCACGCCCGCGGTCACGTCGGTGGTGAAATCCCGCTCCGCCAGCAGCCGGGTGTAGAACGTCGGCACACCCATCAGCACCGTCGCGCGCGGCAGATCGCGCAGCACCCGCTGCGCCTCGAAGCGGGCGTGGAACAGCATGCGCGCCCCCGCCAGCAGCACGCAGTGGGTCGCAATGAACAGACCGTGGATGTGGAAGATCGGCAGCGCGTGCAGCAGCACGTCCGTCCCGGTGAAGCCCCAGGCCTCCACCAACGCGAGGCCGTTCGCGGCGAGGTTCCCGTGCGTGATCATCGCGCCCTTGGATCGGCCCGTGGTACCGGACGTGTAGATCAGGACGGCGAGATCCTCCGGCTGCGCTTCGGCTACCGGGAAATGGGGATCGCGGTCCGCAGCAGCTTCCAGCAGGGTGCCGCTGCCGTCGGCATCCAGCGTGAACACCGAACGCACGAGCGCCCCCTGCGTGGCGCTCCGCAACGCAGTCACCGACGCCGGGCGGCACACGAACACGGCCGGCGCCGCATCGGTCAGGAAGTACTCGATTTCCGCCGGCTGGTAGGCCGTGTTGAGCGGGACGAAGATCAGACCGCTGCGCAGACAGGCAAGGTAGAGCGCCAGGGCTTCGGGTGATTTCTCCACCTGCACGGCGACGCGGTCACCGCGATTCGCACCGGCGCTCGCGAGCGCCCAGGCCATGCGGCCGGCCAGTTCGCCGATCCGCCGATAGCTCCAGATCGTGCCGTCGTCCGCTTCCAGCAACGGTGCGTCAGGATCGCCGGGACGCCGTGCTTCGAGCAGCGCGTAGAAGTTCGCTGTCACGATGACGGTGGTTCGGCGAAGCCGGGGGCACGGGTCCAGCGGTCGATCACGCGCGCTTCGAGCAGAGCCGATACCGGCGTGACCTGTTCGCGCGTGCTGCCGACGACACCGCTCACGATGCGCGCGGGCAACGTCTGCACCCGCGCACCGGGCCACGCGGTCACGGTGGTCGCCGCGGCGGCAAGCGCCACGTAGATCGCACCACCCGCTTCACCGGTCAGCCACAACTCGACCGGCTGGCCTTGCGCTCGGAGGCGATACGTCACGGCCGCGACCTGCGCGATGAACTCCGACAGGACCAGTTGTTCGTTGTCGAGCGTCGCCGCCTGCCCCGGCGTATCGAGCAGGATCACGAACGGCATGGGCGGGTGATCGCGCGCAAGATCCAGCAGCGCCTGGGCGAAGCGCCAGCAGGCAGCCGCGTCCACGGGTCGGCCTTGCACGAATCCCACCACGAGCGTCTCCCGGCCGTGCACCCAGCCGTCGCCCCAGATCACACCGCTGGCATACAGGGCGCTCCAGCCCTGCGGGAACAGATGATCGAGCCGCGCTTCCAGCTCCGGCGGCATGGGATCGGCCGGGGTCGACAGCGGATCGCCGCGATACAGGCGCAGGCGCCGCTTCAGCGCGCGCTGGCGTTGATCGATCGTGAGACCGGGCGGCGCATCGGCGAGCCACGCGGCGGTCGCCGCGCGCACGGCGGCCGCGTCGTCGGTGACCATCAACGCGTCCTCGTCGTGACGCGCGCGGCTGTCGACACCGAACAGCGCCACGATATCCTCGCGTCCCATCGGGATCGACAGCGCCGCCAGGGCGCGCGGTCCCGAAACACCGAGAAGCGTGCCGCGCGGATAGATCCGTGCGGCCGCCACGAACGCGATCAGGCTGGAACCGCCGAAGCAATGGCGCCCGAGCACGGCGGCGATGCGGAGTCCGCTCTCCGCGGCATCGAGCAGCGCGGCCTCCAGTCGGCGAAACGCACCGAGGACGGCCACGCCTTCGGTCAGCTTCGCGCCGGCGGAGTCGAGCAACAGGACGAGCGGTCGCGACGACCGACGGGCGCGTTCGACGGCGGCCAGCAACACCTCCGCGTCGGCGGTGTCGATCGCACCGGAGGCACGCTCCGGATCGGTGGCCGCGAGCACCACCCTGAGATTGTGGACGGCGCCTTCGCCGGCAAGGACGCCGCTGCCCTCCACCGGATCGAGCGGCACCCAACTACCTGCGTCGAGCAGGGCGCCGACACGCGCGTCGAGACGCAGATCGAGGAACGAACGCGTGTTCACGCACCGGTCCAGCGCCGCATGATCTCGATGAAAGCGTCGGTGCACTGCTCGACGCGATCGGTGCGGCAGTACTCGTCGGTCTGATGCGCCATCTGCGCTTCGCCCGGACCGAGGATGATGGTGGGCGGTTCGCCGAGCGCCGGCTTCAACACCGCAGCGTCGGTGAAATAGGTGGCGGCCCGCGGCTCCGGCCGGGCACCGAGATGCGGCTGCATGACGTCGAACACGCTCTGCACCCATTCGTGCTGCGGATCGGTGTAGACCGATTGCACGTCGAGCAACGTATGGAGCTCCACTTCCGGTCCGAGCGCGTGCACGAGCTGATCACGGATGTGCGCGTGCGTCTGCGTGGGCACGGTGCGGATGTCGAGACCCATGACAGCCTCGTCGGGCACGGAGTTGATGTTGAGGCCGCCGTGCATCGTGCCCAGGTTGAGCGTGCCCTGACCCATCATGGCATGGGGCGGATTGTCGAAGCGGAACTGCTCGAGCACGTTGACCGCCTTCGCTGCCTTGAACACGGCGTTGACACCCTTCTCGGGCATCGACCCGTGGGCCGTGACGCCGTGGGTCTTCGCATGCAGCCAGAACGCACCCTTGTGACCGATGAAGGGATAGTTGCCGCTCGGTTCCGCCACGACCATCGCGCCGGCCGCTTCCAGCAGCGCCTTGTCGCGAACCAGTTCGAACGCACCCTGGCAGCCGGTCTCTTCGCCCGCAGTGATCACCAGCGCGACACCCGGTGTCCGCGCAAGATGGGGAGCGAGTGCGATGGCCGCCGTGACGAAGGCACCGACCCCGCTTTTCATGTCGCTCGAACCGCGTCCGTACATCCGCCCGGCATCGGTTTCGCCGGCGAACGGATCGCGTGTCCACGGCGCGGCACCGAGGGGCACGATGTCGATGTGCCCGGTAAAGACGATCGGCTTCTTCGCATCGCTGCCGCCGATGGTGGCGATGAGATTCGCGCGACCGGTACCGATGCCGTGGTAGCGCACGCGATAGCCGGCCGCTTCGAGCAGGCCACCGAGGTGGCGCGCGCAGGGCTCCTCGGCCCCGGGCGGGTTGATGGTGTTGAAACGCAGCAGTTCCTGCGTCAGGCGGACGGCTTCGGCGGGATGGCCCATGTCAATGCTCGCGTTGGTCGGGGGAGTATAGCCGTCAGTGGGCGCCGAAGTAGGCGGCGATCAGCTCCGGGTGCTGCTTCAGCTCTTCGGCCGAACCGGCGGCCGTGACCCGCCCGCCGGAGAGCACATAGCCGCGCTGGGCGATGGCGAGCGTCTGATGGACGTTCTGCTCCACCAGCAGCACGGTGACGCCGGTTTCGCGGATGCGGCGAATCGCCTGGAAGTTTTCCTTCACGAATCGCGGCGAGAGGCCGAGCGAGGGTTCGTCGATGATCAGCAGCCGAGGTGATCCCATCAGGCCACGGCCGATGGACAGCATCGCCTGCTCACCGCCGGAAAGCGTTCCGGCAAGCTGCGTCAGCCGCTCACGCAGACGCGGGAAGAGTTCGCAGACTTCGTCGAAGCGGGCTGCGATGCGCGCGCGGTCCCGCACCAGGAACGCCCCGGTGCGCAGGTTCTCGGCGATCGTGAGCTTGGGGAACACGCGCCGCCCTTCGGGGATGACCCCGACCCCGCGCGCAACGATGCGGTGGGTCGGTTCGCCCGTCATGTCTTCGCCGTCGAGCAGCACGGTACCGGCGCGCGGTGCCGTGAGCCCGAGCACCGCGCGGGCGAGCGTGCTCTTGCCGGCACCGTTGGCGCCGAGCAGGCAGGTGATTTCGCCACCATCGGCCTCCAAGGACACCGAAGTCAGCACGTCCGCGCGGTCATAGGCGACGGTGAGGTCGCGCACTTCGAGCTTCATGCCATTCATGAGCGGCGCCCGCTCCGGGGGCGGCGTACCTCGTGCGCAGGAGAGCCATCCATCCTAGTCTTCCCCGAGATAGGCGCGCCGAACGACGGGATCGGCCGCCACTGCGGCGTACGGTCCTTCCGCCAGCTTGCGGCCATAGTCGAGCACGACGCAGCGGTCGCTCACGCGCTCGATGACGGCCATGTCGTGCTCGATGATCACGACGGTAAGCGCGGGCCTCTGCGCCTTGACCGCAAGCAGGTCGGTCATGAGTTCGGCCGTCTCGTCCGGCGTCATGCCGGCCGAGGGCTCGTCGAGCAGCAGCAGCGCCGGATCGCGGATGAGCGCGCGGCAGATCTCGACCCGGCGCCGGTCGATCATCGTGAGCGCGCGCGCCGGCTCGAACAGTCGCGCCGGCAGTCCCGGGCTGAAAGCCGCGAGCAACGCCCGGGCGGCTTCCGCCTGGCGACGCACCTCGGCGGTGAAACGCCGGCGCACGAACAGGTTCGACCACGGCCCGTGGTCGAGTACCAGGTGCTGGCCCAGCATCAGATTGTCGAAAACGGAAAGCTCGAGCAGCAGACGCAGGCGCTGGAACGTTCGTGCAATGCCGTGCGCAGCGATGCGACGCGGCTCGAGCCCGGTGATGTCCGAACCCGCCAGCTGCGCACGGCCGGCAGCCAGCCTCACGAATCCGGTCAACGCGTTGAAGAAGGTGGTCTTGCCGGAACCGTTAGGACCGATCAGCCCGACGGTCTCTCCGGCAGCGACCGACAGATCGAGCCCATCGAGGGCCGTGACGCCGCCGAAGCGCACGACCAGTCCCCGCGCATCGAGCAGCGGCGTGGTCATCGCGGGGCGCCGACCCGGTAGTCGCGCAGCGCGCGCGGCAACAATCCACCGGGACGCACCAGCAGGATCACGATCACGAGCAGGGCAAACAGCAGGAAGCGGTACTCCTGGATCGCCTGCAGCTTCTCGGGCAACACCACCACGACGAGGGCTGCGGGAATCAGCCCCAGCGCGCTGCCGAGACCGCCCAGGATCACGATGGAGACGAGGATCAGGGAATCACCGAAGGTGAAACTGGTGGGCGCGACGAAGCCGGTCATCATCGCGTAGGCGGCACCGGCAACGCCGATGAGGAAGTTGCCGATCGAGAAGGCAGCGATCTTCCAGGCAGCCACGTTCACGCCGAAGGCGGAAGCAGCGGTCTCGTCGATGCGCACGGCGTCGAAGGCAAGGCCGATCCACGAACGCTCGAGGCGACGCACGAACGCATAGGCCGCGGCCACGAGCAGCAGGCTGAGGCCCGCATAGGCGAGGTAGAACGACCATTCCGTCTCCTCGTCGATCTCGATCGGATCGTTGAAGGCGTGACCGAACAGCACGAAGCCCGGCACCTTGAGTCCTTGCGGGCCACCGAGCGCGTCGTTCACCTCGAGGAAGGTCTTGAACAGGATCCCGAAGGCGATCGTAATGAGCGCGGTGTAATGGCCGCGGGTGCGCAGCAACGGCAACACCAGGACCGAACCGATCAACGCCGCGAAGAAACCGCCGGCGAGGATCACCAGCAGATGCGGCAACGCCGTCTTCGTTGCAAAGACCGCTGCGGCATACGCACCGATGCCGAAGAAGGCGGCACCCGCGAAGTTGACCACACCCGCTTGACCGAACTGCAGCGTGAGCCCGAGGCCCGCGACCATCATGAGCATGACCGTGCACAGCATGAGCAGCGCGAAGTTGTGTTCGCGCATCACGAATGCGGCACCAACCACGAGGACCATGGCGGCCAGGAAGACCTTGCGCGAGTTTGCAGCGCCGCTGCGGCGGATCCGTTCGTTCCAGTCGAAGCGGCGCGCCAGGAACATCGCGGCGCCGGCAGCGATGATGATGGCGATCACGGCCCACTGCTTCTCCGCGAGCAGGAGAGCGAGCACGCCGACGGCCGAAACGACGAGGGCAGCGAGGGCCGGCCAGACGGAGGAAGTCACGTCAAACCCGTTCGGCGGACCGTTCCGCCAGCAGCCCCGCCGGCCGGATCGCCATGACCACGATGACCACGGCAAAGGCGAAGACATCCTTGTAGGCACTCGCGAAGGGCAGCGCGACTGCCCCGATGGTCTGCAGCGCGGCGAACAGGAAACCGCCGAGGATCGCGCCATAGACGTTGCCCAGACCGCCGATCACGGCGGCCGAGAAGCCGATTGCGCCGAGCAGCAATCCGAGGTTGAAGCTGATCTCGCTGTAGTAAAGCCCGTTGACCACACCTGCGAGCGCGGCCAGTGCGGAGCCGATGGCGAAGGTGGCGAGTACTGTCGCGGTGAAGGGAATGCCCATGGCCGAAGCGGTTTCTGGGTCCTGTGCGACGGCCCGGATCGCGAGGCCCAAGCGGGTGCGCGTCAGGACGAGGTGCACGCCGACGATCGCCAGTACCCCGACCGCGAACAGAATCGCGCTGTCGTGACGCAACGTGAACGCACCCAGTTCGGAGCTGCCGCCGGGCAACAGCCGCGGGAACGGTTTCGGATTGGAACCCTGGGGGTAGAACAGGCGCACGCCCTCGCGGATGACGGTGCCCGCCATCAGCGTGATCAGCAGTACGTTGATTGCCGGTGCACGGCGCAATGGCAGTACCAGCAGGCGCGCAAGCAGTGCGCCGACGAGCGCCATCGAAGCGATGGCCGCCACCAGCATCGCCGCCAGGACCAGCGGCGAAGAGGTCACGCCGCCCCCGGTCAGACCCACCGAGACCGCGAGCGCCGTAAACGCACCCAGCATGACCACGTCGCCATGGGAGAACTTGATGACGTCCAGCACCCCGAAGAACAGCGTGAAGCCGACCGCGACGAGGGCATAGATCACTCCCAGCATCAGCCCGTTGAAGACGTGCTGGGCGAGCAGTCCCGGGTCCACGGAACTACTTCTTCACCAGCGCGCGCTTGCCGCTCGCGTACTCGCTGTCCTCCCACACGACCCACTTGCCGTCCTGCACGACGAACCGGGTGATGAGCGGCACGGCGTTCTGGCGATGGTCGTCGAAGGTGATCTTGCCGACGACGGAGTCGTAGTCCTTGGTGCGGTTGAGCTCGGCTCGCACCTTCCTGCGATCGGGACCTACCTTGTCGATGGCATCCATGATCAACGTCGCCGCGGCGAAGGCAAAGGGGCCGTAGGCCTCCGGATCGTCCGGATATTTCTGCTTCGTGTAGGCGTCGAGAAACACGCGGCCACCGGGCAGCTTCTCCGCCGGTGCACCCTCGCGGAACGCGACCACACCTTCGGCGAGCGGACCGAGGCCTTCGATGAAAGCGTCGGACACGATGCCCGAAGTGCCCTGGAAGACCGCTTTCACGCCGAGCTTGTCCATCTGGCTGCGGATGCGCACGCCCACCGGCGTGAGGCCCGCGAAATAGATGACCTCGGGCTTCAGTTCCTTGATCTTGGTGAGCTCCGCGGAGAAGTCCTGCTGATCGGCGGTGACGCCGAAGGTCCCAAGGATCTGCCCGCCGCTCCTCGCGAGGTCTTCGCTGAAGTATTTGTTGTGACCCTTGCCGTAGTCGGTGGTGTCGTGAATGACCGCCCAGCGCTTGAACCTGAGACCGGTCATGAAGCGCGCGGCGGCCTCGTTCTGGTTGATCATCGTGCCGTTGACCCGGTGCACTTCCTTGTAGTCGTTGGCATAGGTAATGTCCGGCAGGACCGCACCCCACACGATCACCGGCAGGCCGAACTTGCGATACACGTCCACCGCCGCCATCGCGACGGTCGAACAGTAGTGCGTGACGCCAGCGACGATCCCGTTGTCGGCGGCCGCCTTCGTCGCCACCTGCACACCGACGTTCGGTTTGCACTCGTCATCGAGCACGACCAGTTCGTAGGTATACGGCGCCTTCGCATCGGCGTTGCGCAGACGCACCGCGAGATCGGCGCTGTTGCGCCCGCCCAGGCCGTTCGCGGAGACGCCCCCGGTCAGCGGACCGATGAACGCGATTCTGACGGTGTCCTTGCCCTGCGCCGGGAGCGTCGCCAGCGCGACCATCACGGTAATCAACAGCGTCGCGAGCCTCATGGCAGGTCCCCTGTGTAGTTTGGCGGCGAGGGTAGGGGCCGCAGGTGGCCCTGTCAAACGGACGGAAAACAAAAAGGGCGACCCGCGGTCGCCCTTTTCGCTCGGACCGGAGTCGGCCTACCGCTTGCGCAGCTTGCGGATCGCAGCCAGCTGCGCCGCCATCATCGCGTACTCGGCCTGCATGGTCGCGATCTCGACCTTGTCCTGCGAACTGCGCATGGCTTCCTCGGCACGCCGCATCGCTTCCGTGGCCTTGGCTTCGTCGAGATCGGTGCCGCGGATGGCGGTATCCGCCAGCACGGTCACGGCCTTGGGCTGCACTTCCAGCACACCGCCAGCAACGAAGACCAGTTGCTCTTCACCGCCGCCCGCGGGCTTGATCCGCACGGAGCCCGGCTTGATGCGCGTGATGAGCGGCGTGTGCTGCGGGTAGATGCCGAGCTCGCCGACCTCACCGGGGAGGACGACGAATTCCGCCTCGCCGGAGTAGATCGACTCCTCGGCGCTGACGACGTCGACGTGGATGGTGTTGGCCATGCGTTACTGGAACTTCTTCGCGTTCTCGACCGCTTCCTCGATGGTGCCGACCATGTAGAAGGCCTGCTCGGGAAGGTGGTCGTACTCGCCGTTGACGATGGCCTTGAAGCCCTTGATGGTGTCCTTCAAGGTGACGTACTTGCCGGGCGAACCCGTGAACACTTCGGCCACGTGGAACGGCTGCGACAGGAAACGCTGGATCTTGCGCGCGCGCGCCACCGCCAGTTTGTCCTCGGGCGAGAGTTCGTCCATGCCCAGGATCGCGATGATGTCGCGCAATTCCTTGTAGCGCTGGAGCGTCGCCTGCACCGCACGGGTGGTGTTGTAGTGGTCTTCGCCGATGACGTTCGGATCCACCTGGCGCGACGTGGAATCCAGCGGGTCCACGGCGGGATAGATGCCGAGCGCCGCGATGTCGCGCGACAGCACGACGGTGGCGTCGAGGTGACCGAAGGTGGTGGCCGGCGACGGATCGGTCAGGTCGTCCGCGGGCACGTACACGGCCTGGATCGACGTGATGGAACCGGTCTTGGTGGAGGTGATGCGCTCCTGCAGGCGGCCCATCTCTTCCGCGAGAGTCGGCTGATAACCCACGGCGGAGGGCATCCGTCCCAGCAGCGCGGACACCTCGGTACCGGCCAGCGTGAAGCGATAGATGTTGTCCACGAAGAACAGGATGTCACGGCCTTCGTCACGGAAACGCTCGGCCATGGTGAGACCGGTCAGCGCCACGCGCAGGCGGTTGCCGGGCGGCTCGTTCATCTGGCCGAACACCATCGACACCTTCGATTCGCCGAGGTTGTCCAACTTGATGACGCCGGCTTCCGACATCTCGTGATAGAAGTCGTTGCCCTCGCGAGTACGCTCGCCCACACCGGCGAAAACCGACAGACCCGAGTGCTGCTTCGCGATGTTGTTGATGAGCTCCAGCATGTTCACGGTCTTGCCCACGCCGGCGCCGCCGAACAGGCCGACCTTGCCGCCCTTCGCGAACGGGCAGATGAGGTCGATGACCTTGATGCCGGTTTCGAGCAGCTCCACGGACGGGGAGAGCTCGTCGAATTTCGGCGCAGGTTGGTGGATCGAGCGGCGCTCGTCGGTGGCGATCGGGCCCACTTCATCGATCGGGCGACCGAGCACGTCCATGATGCGGCCCAGGGTAGCCTTGCCCACCGGCACCGAGATCGGGTTGCCGGTGTTGGTCACCTTCATGCCGCGGCGCAGGCCGTCGGTGGAACCCAGCGCGATGGTGCGCACCACGCCGTCACCCAGCTGCTGTTCGACTTCGAACGTGAGACCCTTCTCCGCCAGCGGGTTGGTCGCATCGTCGACCAGCGTGAGCGCGTCGTACACGCGCGGCATCGACTCGCGCGGGAACTCGATGTCGGTCACTGCGCCGATGCACTGGACGATGGTGCCTTGTGCTTGTGCCATGCTCGTTCTTTCCTGAAATTCGTTTCGAATGGAGTTGCCGCGATCAGACCGCGGCGGCGCCGCCGACGATCTCCGAGAGTTCCTTCGTGATCGCCGCCTGACGCGACTTGTTGTAGATGAGGGTCAGCTCGTCGATGACGTTGGCCGCGTTGTCGGAGGCGGACTTCATCGCGACCATGCGGGCCGACTGTTCGCTCGACATGTTCTCGGCCACCGCCTGATAGACGATCGCTTCGATATAGCGCGTCAGCACCTGGTCGAGCACGCCCTTGGCTTCGGGTTCGTAGATATAGTCCCAGGAGCCTTCGGGCACACCGAGCTTCTCGCCGGAGAGCGGCAGCAGCTGCTCGCACACCGGTTCCTGCTTCATGGTGTTGATGAACTTGGTGTAGAAGATCATCAGGCGGTCGAAGCGGTCGCTGGTGTAGCCGTCCAGCATGATCTTGACGGCACCGATCAGCTTCTCGAGGTGCGGACGGTCGCCGAGCTGGGTTACCTGGGACACGATGTTCGCGCCCAGGCGCTGCATGAACGACAGGCCCTTGTTGCCGATGCAGCAGACCTCGAAGCTCTCGCCCTCGGATTCCCACTGCTTCATCTGGGTGAGAGCAAGCCGCTGCACGTTGGTGTTGAGGCCGCCGCACAGTCCCTTGTCGGTGGTAACGATGATGATCCCGACCTTCTTCACGGTGTCGCGCTCGATCAGGAACGGGTGCCGGTATTCGGGATTAGCGTGCGAGATGTGCGCCGCCACGTTGCGGATCTTCTCGGCATAGGGCCGGGCCGCGCGCATGCGGTCCTGGGCCTTGCGCATCTTGGAAGCGGCGACCATCTCCATCGCCTTGGTGATCTTGCGAGTGTTCTGGACACTCTTGATCTTGGTGCGGATCTCTTTCGAGCCAGCCATGTCGTGGGTTCTCTCGCGGGCCGTTGCTTAACGGTCAGTACGTGCCGTTCTTCTTCCAGTCGTCGATGGCCGCGCGCAGCGCCTTCTCTTCGTCCGCGCTCATGTCCTTCTTCGACTCGATGCTGTCGACCAGGGCCGCGTACTTGGTCTTCATGTGATCGCGCAGGCTCTTCTCAGCCGCGAGCGCTTTCTTCACTTCGATCGCGTCGAAGTAGCCGTTGTTGACCGCGAACAGCGTCAGCACCATTTCCCACACCTGCAGCGGCTGGTACTGCGGCTGCTTCATCAGCTCCGTCACCATGCGCCCGCGCTCGAGCTGCTTGCGGGTGGCTTCGTCGAGGTCGGAGGCGAACTGCGCGAAGGCCGCGAGTTCACGATACTGCGCGAGCGCGAGACGCACACCGGCGCCCACGTCCTTGCGCTTCATGACCTTGGTCTGGGCGGCGCCACCGACTCGCGACACCGAGATACCGGCGTTGATGGCGGGGCGGATACCGGCGTTGAACAAGTCGGTTTCCAGGAAGATCTGGCCGTCCGTGATCGAGATGACATTGGTCGGCACGAATGCGGACACGTCACCCGCTTGCGTCTCGATGACCGGCAGCGCGGTGAGCGAACCGGTCTTGCCCTTCACCGCACCCTTGGTGAAACGCTCGACCCAGGCTTCGTTGACGCGCGCAGCGCGCTCGAGGAGGCGGCTGTGCAGGTAGAACACGTCGCCGGGATAGGCTTCGCGGCCCGGCGGGCGGCGCAGCAGCAGCGAGATCTGGCGATACGCCCAGGCTTGTTTGGTCAGATCGTCATAGATGATGAGCGCGTCCTGGCCGCGGTCGCGGAAGTACTCGCCCATGGTGCAACCGGAATACGCGGCGATGTACTGCATGGCGGCGGATTCGGAAGCGGATGCGGCAACGACGATGGTGTACGCCATGGCGCCGTGCTCTTCGAGCTTGCGCACCACGTTGGCGATGGTGGACGCCTTCTGGCCGATGGCGACATACACGCAGAAGAGATCCTTGCCCTTCTGGTTGATGATCGTGTCGACGGCCACCGCCGTCTTGCCGGTCTGGCGGTCGCCGATGATGAGCTCGCGCTGGCCGCGACCCACGGGCACCATGGCGTCGATGGACTTCAAGCCGGTTTGCACCGGCTGCGACACCGACTTGCGCCACACGACACCCGGCGCCACCTTCTCGATGATGTCGGTTTCCTTGGCGTTGATCGGCCCCTTCCCGTCGATGGGCTGACCGAGCGAGTTCACGACGCGGCCGATCAGTTCCGGACCCACCGGCACCGAGAGGATCTGACCGGTGCACTTGACCGGATCGCCCTCGGAAATGTGCTCGTATTCACCCAAGATCACCGCACCGACCGAGTCGCGCTCGAGGTTCAGTGCCAGACCGAAGGTGTTGTTGGGAAACTCGAGCATCTCGCCCTGCATGACGTCGGACAGGCCGTGCACGCGGCAGATACCGTCGGTCACCGAGACCACGGTGCCCTGGGTGCGCACGTCGGCCGAGAGCGCGAGGCTCTGGATCCGGGACTTGATCAGTTCGCTGATCTCGGAGGGTTTCAGCTGTTGCATGGCGGTTCCGATTCGTGGGTGTTTGGAGTGGGGACGCGCATCAGGCCGCGGTGAGGCTGGCGGCCATCGCCGCGAGCTTGCCTCGCACCGAGCCGTCGATGACCTGGTCGCCGACGGCAATGCGGACGCCACCGATCAAGGTCGGATCGATGGTCACTTCAGGGCGCACCTTGCGCTTGAACTTGCGCTCGAGGTCCGAGACGAGACCGGCGAGATCGGCACCTTCCAGCGGGAAGGCGCTTTCGATCTTGGCGTCGACGGTGCTCTCGCGCTCGTTCTTGAGCGCTTCGAACTGCTCGTGGATCAACGGGAGTGCGGCGATACGCTGGTTCGCGGTCAATGCTTCGAGCAGCTTGCGCGTCTCGGGCGAGCTGTCGCCGGAGACGGCGGCAAACATGTCGACCAGCGCATTGGCTGAGACGCGCGGATTGCCGAGCAGCTGGCGGACTTCAGGGCTCCCGGCCGCGGTCGCCAGGTTGCCCAGGATGACCGACCACGTGCCCAGCGCACCGGCCTTGTCGGCGATCTCGAACATGGCTTCGGCGTAGGGCCGGGCGATGGTGCTGATCTCGGCCATGTCGCCTAAATCTCTTTCTTCAGTTGAGCCAGCAGATCGGCGTGGGCCTGCGCGTTGATCTCCTTGCGCAGGATCTTTTCCGCGCCGGCAATCGCGAGCGCGGCCACCTGGTCGCGCAACGCTTCACGCGCGCGCGACACTTCCTGGTCGATCTCGGCTTTTGCCGCAGCCTTCTCGCGACCGCTTTCCTCGCGCGCTGCGTTCTTCGCTTCGTCGATCAGCTGCGAGCCGCGTTTCTCGGCCTGCGCGATGATCTCCTGGGCGCGGGCACGCGCTTCGGCGATGGCGGCCTCGGCCTGCTTCGAGGAAACCTCGAGCGACTGGCGACCCTTTTCGGCCGCCGCGAGACCGTCGGCGATCTGCGATTGGCGCTGCTCGATGGCACGCAGCAGCGGCGGCCAGACGAACTTCACCGTGAACCAGATGAAGACCGCGAAGGCGACTGCCTGGGCGATCAGCGTCAGGTTGATGTTCATTGCTGCCCCCTAACCGGGTAAAGGTGGAGGGAGTTACTGGATGACGGCGAGCAGCGGGTTGCCGAAGGCAAACAGCATCGCGAGACCAACGCCGATGATGAAGGACGCGTCGATCAGGCCGAGCAGCAGGAACACCTTGGCTTGCAGCGCCGGGATCATCTCGGGCTGGCGCGCGGCACCTTCGAGGAAGCGGCTGCACATGATGCCCACGCCGATACACGCACCAGCGGCGCCGAGACCGATCATCAGGCCGATGCCGACGCCGGTGTAGGCCTGGATCATCGCGAGGAGTTGCAGCTTGTCCATCAGAGTTTCCTTTCGAGTTGCGGAACGTGAAGTGAGATTGGAAAAAACGTCAGTGGCTCTCGTGCGCCATGGAGATGTAGACGATCGTGAGCATCATGAAGATGTAGGCCTGCAGCGCGACGATCAGGATGTGGAAGATCGCCCAGCCCACGCCGAGGATCGCGCCGAAGACGGTACCGACCAGTCCGGTGGCAGCCCACAGCCACAGCAGCAGGAAGATGATCTCGCCTGCGTACATGTTGCCGTACAGCCGCAGCGAGTGGGACAGCGGCTTCGAGATGTACTCGACCAGGTTGAACAGGAAGTTTGCCGGCCACAGCAGCGGGTTGGAACCGAAGGGCGAGCAGAAGAGCTCATGGATGAAACCGCCGAGACCCTTCACCTTGATGGAGAAGAAGATCATCAGCAGCCACACGGACAGCGCGAGCGCGAAGGTGGTGTTGACGTCCGCGGTGGGCACCATGCGCCACTCGTGGATGCCGACCCAGCCGAGGATCTTGGCGACGATGTCCACGGGCAGGAAGTCCATGGCATTCATCAGAAGCACCCACACGAAAACGGTCAGCGCGGTGGGTGTGACGAAATCGCGCTTGCCGTGGAAGATGCCCTTCACCTGATCGTCGACGAAGCCGAACATCAGCTCGACGAAGGCTTGCCGCTTCGTGGGCACGCCGGCGGTGGCGCCGCGCACCACCCACCAGAGCAGACCGATGCTGATCACGCCGAGGATCGCGGCGGTGACCACCGAGTCGACGTGCAGGGTCCAGAACGATCCTCCGCCGCCGACGGGTTTCGCCAGGAAGGAAAGGTGATGCTGGATGTATTCGGTGGGTGTCAGTGCGGCTTCGGAGGACATTGCTCGTTCAAACCTTGATCATTTCACGCTGGTTCGTCCGACATCCCGGACGAAGACCGCCATCGAGAACACCACGATCGAGATGGCGAAGGATCCGACGAACGCCACCGCAACCACCTGCTTGTACGTCGCCAGCACCAGCCAGAGCAGCACCACGCTGACGCCGATCTTGACCCCTTCGGCACGGAACACCGTCGACAGCGTCGATCCGATCGACGGCGTCTTCGCGAGTTGCGTGACGATGGCGAATCCGAGACATGCCACCAGAGCGACCATCCCGCCCAGTGCTCCGGACAGCGCACCGTGCACCCCTGCGATCAACCCCGTGACGACGGCGACCACCACGGTCGTCACGACCTGCCACCGCAAGACGGTTCGAAAGGGCGCGCTTTGGATCCGGACCATCTTTTGAACCCGCTGGCGACTAGAAAAACCGCGAGAGTGTAATGGTGGATGCGGCGGTGCGTCAACGTATCAGGCGCGAGGCCGTCGCAGGTGAGCCAGCAGCGCATCCAGCTGGTCGAGCGACCGGTATTCGATCTCGAGCTTGCCTTTACCCTTGCCGCGCGCGCGGATCTCCACCGACGCGCCCAGGTGGTCCGACAGTTCCTCCTCGAGGTCCTTGAGGTCGCGACTCACGGCGCGCTGCTTCTTCCGCGGAGGCTCCGTGCCAGCCTGGGCCACCAGCCGCTCCACTTCGCGAACCGAAAGTCCTTGCGCGGCGATGCGCTCGGCGAACTCCAACTGTTTGCCGGTGGGCAACGCCAGCAGGGCACGGCCGTGACCCATCTCGAGCTCGCCGTTCATCATTCTCTGCTGCACGGGCCCGGCCAGTTGCAGCAGGCGCAGCAAGTTGGAAACGGCGGTTCGTGATCGACCCACCGCTTCGCCCGCGCTCTGGTGCGTCATGCCGAATTCGTCGATGAGCCGCTGGAGGCCGGCGGCCTCCTCGAGCGCGTTCAGGTCCTCGCGCTGGATGTTCTCGATGAGCGCCATCGCCAGCGCGGCTTCGTCGCGGACTTCGCGTACGACCACCGGCACTTCCTTGAGCCCGGCGCGCTGGGCGGCACGCCAGCGGCGCTCGCCTGCGATGATCTCGTAGCGGCCGGGTCCGATGGGTCGCACGAGGATCGGCTGGATCAGGCCCTGCGACTTGATGGATTCCGCCAGCTCGGCGATCGCGTCCTCGTGCATCTGCGTGCGAGGCTGGTACTTGCCTCGCTGCAGCGCCGTGACGGGAAGCTGCATCATGCGATCGCCGGCAGCGTTCTCTTCCGCCTCGTCCGCCGCGAGCAGCGCATCGAGCCCGCGTCCCAACCCTTTGTGCTTGACCATCACGCTGCCGCCTGTTTGCCGAGGATTTCGCCGGCCAGCGCCAGGTACGCGAGCGCGCCCTTCGACTGGCGATCGTAGGAGAGGACCGGCATCCCGTAGCTCGGTGCCTCGGCGAGGCGCACGTTGCGCGGGATGACGGTGCGATACACCTTCTCGCCGAAGTGCTGCTGCAGCTGCTCCGACACCTGCTGCCCGAGCGTGTTGCGCGGGTCGTACATGGTGCGCAGCAGGCCTTCGATCTCGAGGTGCGGATTCAGATGCGCGCGCACCTTCTTCACCGTGTTGACGAGGTCGGACAAGCCCTCGAGCGCGTAGTACTCGCATTGCATCGGGATCATCACCGCCTGAGCCGCCACCAGGCCGTTGACCGTGAGCAGATTGAGCGCCGGCGGGCAGTCGATGAGGATGAAGTCGTAGTCGGCATCGACGCTCGTCAGCGCCTCCTTCAAGCGCGTCTCGCGGTTGTCGATGGTCACCATCTCGACCTCCGCGCCGGCGAGATCGCGATTGGCCGGTATGACATCGTAATTGCCGCTGCTGGAACGCTGGCGCACGTCGGCGAGCGGGGCCTCGCCCAGCAGCGCCTGATAGACCGTGGCCTGGAGCTGCCGCTTGTCGATGCCGCTGCCCATGGTGGCGTTGCCCTGCGGATCGAGATCGATCAGCAGCACGCGCCGGCCCGCCATCGCTAGGCTGGCCGCAAGGTTGATGGTGGTCGTCGTCTTGCCGACGCCGCCCTTCTGGTTGGTGATCGCGATGATCTTGGCCATGGGTCCTCGAGGATCAGGCTGCAGTGCGTTCGATCAGCACGAGATGCCGTTCGCCCTCGACGCCCGGCACCGCCAGCGGCACCACGCGTTCGACGCGAAAGCCCTCGGGCAACTGGGCGATTTCCTCGTGCGGATTGAGGCCCTTCATCGCCGCCAGGCGACCGCCGGGTGCCAGCAGATGGCCGGCAAGGCGGACGAAGTCGGCCAGCTCGGCAAAGGCGCGCGAGATGACGACCTGGAAGGTGGCGGCAGGCCGCCATTGCTCCACGCGCTCGCGGCGGACTTCGGCGTTGGCGATGTTGAGCTCTCCCACCGCCTGGGTCACGAAGGCGGTCTTCTTGTGATTGCTGTCCACCAGCGTCACTTGCCAGTCGGGCCGGGCGAGTGCGAGGGGAATACCGGGCAAACCCGGTCCGGTACCGATATCGACGATTGCGCCGCCGGCGAGATGCGGCACCACGGCTAGACTATCCAGCAGGTGATGGCTTACTAACTTAGGTGCTTCGCGGATGGCGGTCAGGTTGTAGACACGATTCCACTTCTGCAGCAGCGCGAGATAGTCGAGCAGCCGGCTCTCGGTCCCCGGGGCCAGATTGAGGCCGAGTTTCTCGACGCCCTGTTCGAGCGCCCGCGCCTGCTGAGTCGTCACCGCGCCTGCGCCGCCGGAGCGTCGTGGGCGGGCGCACTGTCCCGGTTGCCCGGAAAACCTCGGCGCAGATGGACGAGCAGCAGCGAAATCGCTGCCGATGTGATGCCGGAAATGCGTGCCGCCTGGCCGAGGGTCTCGGGCCGATGGGCGTTGAGCTTCTGCTGGACTTCGTTCGAGAGGCCGCGCACGGTGCGATAGTCCAGATCGGAGGGCAGCCTAGCGTCTTCGAAGTGCTCGTGACGCGCCACTTCCTCGCGCTGACGTTCGATATAGCCTTGATATTTAGTCTGAATTTCGACCTGTTCGGCCACGGTGGCGTCGGTCACCGCGGGGCCGGCGCCCGGGAGGTTCATCAACGACCCATAGTCCACATCGGGTCGGCGCAGCAGGGCGTCGAGCGTGTAATCCGTTTCCAGGACCTGGCCTACGGTGGCGAGCATGGCTTCGGGTGACAGCGTGCGCGGGTTCAGCCAGGTGGACCGCAGTCGTTCCAGTTCCCGGGCAACCGCTTCGCGTTTCGCTTCGAAATGCGCCCACCGCACGTCATCCACCAGCCCCAGCGTGCGACCGATTTCGGTGAGCCGCAGGTCGGCATTGTCTTCGCGCAGGCTCAGCCGGTATTCCGCACGGCTCGTGAACATGCGATAGGGCTCGGTCACGCCGCGCGTGATCAGATCGTCCACCAGAACCCCGAGGTAGGCCTCATCGCGACGAGGGCTCCAGGGTTCGGAGCCACGCGCGCGCAACGCCGCATTGATCCCGGCCAGCAGCCCCTGGGCCGCCGCTTCCTCGTAGCCGGTGGTCCCGTTGATCTGTCCGGCAAAGAACAGGCCGCTGATGGCTTTGGTTTCCAGCGAGGACTTCAGACCGCGCGGATCGAAGTAGTCGTACTCGATCGCGTAGCCGGGCCGCAGGATGTGCGCGTTCTCGAGACCCCGGATGGAACGGACCGCTTCCAGTTGTACGTCGAACGGCAGACTGGTGGAAATGCCGTTCGGATAGATCTCGTGGGTCGTCAGGCCCTCGGGCTCGAGAAAGATCTGGTGCGAATCCTTGCCGACGAAGCGCGTGACCTTGTCCTCGATCGACGGGCAATACCGCGGGCCGATGCCTTCGATGACCCCGGTGAACATCGGTGATCGATCGAGGCCGCCACGAATGATCTCGTGGGTGCGCGCGTTGGTATGGGTGATCCAGCAGGAACGCTGCTCCGGATGCTGCGCGGCCGAGCCCAGAAAGGAAAACACCGGGACCGGCGCATCGCCAGGCTGCTCGGTCATCACGGAATAATCGATGGTCCGACCATCAAGCCGTGGCGGCGTGCCGGTCTTGAGGCGACCGACAGGTAATTTGAGTTCGCGCAGTCGCTGCGCGAGGCTGATCGACGGCGGGTCCCCGGCACGACCGGCCTGATAGTGGGCCAGACCCACGTGAATAAGGCCGGACAGGAATGTTCCGGTGGTCAGGACCACGGTTTCCGCCTGGAATCGGATACCGAGCTGGGTGACGACGCCAGCCACGCGGTCGCCGTCGAGCAGCAGATCATCCACAGCCTGCTGGAACAGCGTGAGTTGCGGCTGATTCTCGAGGCGATGGCGGATGGCCTTGCGGTAAAGCACCCGATCGGCCTGCGCGCGGGTCGCGCGAACCGCCGGCCCCTTGCTGCGGTTGAGGATCCGGAACTGGATTCCCGCCTCGTCGGCAGCCGTGGCCATGGCGCCGCCGAGAGCGTCTACCTCTTTGACCAGATGGCCTTTTCCGATTCCGCCGATGGACGGATTGCAGGACATCTGGCCGAGCGTCTCGATGCTGTGCGTCAACAGCAGCGTGTCCTGCCCCATGCGTGCAGCAGCGAGGGCGGCTTCCGTACCGGCATGCCCTCCTCCTACGACGATGACCTGGAAACGCTTGGGAAACAGCATGATCACGCTCGACTTTCAGGGGTCGGCATCATAGCCGAATTTGCGCGCCCCAGCCGTTCGTACATGTTTCACGTGAAACACCGAGCAGCCTCGGGCCCAGGTTTCACGTGAAACATCCCTATCCGGCCATGAAGTAGTCCGCGGCGAGCTTCAGCAGGAGGCCCGTCACTGTAATCAGAAAGACCCTTCGCACCAGCGTTGGCCCCACACGCCCAGCCATCGTGGCGCCGATCCACGCGCCCGCCACATTGCACGCCGCCATGGGCACTCCGGCGCGGTAGTCCACATACCCGAGCCCCATGAACATCCCGAGCGCCCCGAAGTTCGTGGCCAGATTGACGACCTTGGCTGCGGCCGATGCTCGAACGAAGTCCAGATGACACCACCGCACCAGGAAGAAGATCAGAAAGCTTCCCGTACCAGGCCCGAACAACCCGTCATACACGCCGGCCCCACTCCCCAGCACTACTTGCCTGCCACCATCCGGCCGTAGAACTTCACTGATCAGACCTTCTTTCCGCCTGCTCCCCTTCAATGTCGCCGCGAGAACGACGAGGAGGAGCGTCATGACCAGGGGTTTCATCACCGTCCCAGGCAGGAAAGTGGCGCAGAACGCGCCAATGCCCGACCCGACCAGCGCCGCACCCACGGCGATCCCCCACTCCCGCGGATCCACGAAGCGCAGCGAGCGGTAGCGCAAGACGGCGGTAGCTGTCCCGCAGAAGGACGACAGCTTGTTCGTGCCGAGCGCCAGGGCAATGGGAGCGCCAGGCATCGTTCCCAACAGCGCCGGGATCTGGATCAGGCCTCCCCCGCCGGCGATGGCATCCACCCACCCAGCCAACAGCGCGCAACCGCAGAGGAACAGGAGCTCGGTTGCCCCCACCGGCTATTTCCCGATGCAGAAGCGCGAAAAGATCTCCCCGAGGAGATCGTCGGCCGTCGTCTTGCCCACGATGGAAGCCAAGGCATCCAGTGCATAGCGCAGCTCTTCCGCAAACAACTCTTCCCGCGCCACGCCGATTGCTGCCGCCTCGGCCAGCCGTTCCGCCGCCTCGTCCAACGCTCGAAGATGGCGCGCGCGTGCCATGAACACACCTTCGTCCTGCAACGGCTTCCAACCCACCGCTTCCAACAGCACCGCTCGCAGTTGGTCGAGCCCCGCTCCAGTCAGTGCCGATATCCGCACTCGCGGAACAGTGCCTGCGCGGTCCACCCCTGCCGCAACACCCGTCAGGTCGATCTTATTCTCGATCTCTATCTGATGGAGCGGGGTCTCACCGATGCTCGGTGCACCACTTACCACCACCCTGATCACGAGATCCGCCTGCCGCGCCACCTTCCGGCCGCGATCGATGCCGATCGACTCGACCGGATCATCGGAATCGCGCAAGCCGGCAGTGTCGAAGAACTCGAACGGAATACCTTCCAGCGCGATGTTCGCTCGAAGGACGTCTCGGGTGGTCCCCGGAATGGCCGTCACGATGGCCACCTCCTCACCCACTAACTTGTTGAGCAGACTAGATTTTCCGACGTTCGGCGCACCGGTGATCGCCACCTTCACGCCCTCGCGCAACAAAGCGCCCTGCTGCGCCGCCTGGCAGACGGCGGTCAGCTGGTCCCGCAGTACGCGCAGACGCTCCGCCACGCCGTAGGCCTGCATGACCTCGACATCCCCCTCTTCGGGGAAATCGAGTGACGCTTCGGCAAGTGCGCGCACCTCCACCAATCCGCGATGCAGGGCTTCGATACGATCCGAGAACTCGCCGCGCAGGGATCTCACTGCGGATCGCGCGGCAGCCGCGGTCTTCGCCTCGATGAGATCGGCCACGCTTTCGGCCTGCGCAAGATCGAGCTTTCCGTTGAGAAAAGCACGCCGCGTGAACTCGCCGGGTTCGGCCAGCCGGGCCCCAAGTTCGACGCACCGGTTGAGGACGGCACTGAGCACCGCATCCCCGCCATGTCCCTGCAGCTCGACCACATCTTCGCCCGTGTACGAGTGCGGGCCGCGGAATGCGATGGCTAGGCCTTCGTCGATTACGTCGCCACCCGGGGCCGAGAACTTCGCGTACGCCGCGGTCCGCGGGGCCAAAACCTTCCCCGTGATCGCCTCGCCGATACGCATTGCCGCCGGCCCCGACAAGCGCACCACCCCGATTGCACCTCTACCAGGCGCGGTCGCTACCGCGGCGATCGTGTCACTCAGCGCCTTGGACACGATCGAGGGGCGGTGCGCTCCGGCTTCGCCGGGCGCTGCCCAGTCGTGGTCGGAAGCACCTCAGCGCTTCGGAGCCCCAAGACCGGCGTTCTCCAGACGCCTGGTGATCGCCCATTGCTGACCGATGGACAGGATGTTGTTGACCAACCAGTAGAGCACCAGACCCGCCGGGAAGAAGAAAAAGAACACGCTGAATGCGACCGGCATGATCTTCATCACCTTGGCCTGGATGGGATCCGGGGGCTCGGGATTGAGGCGCGTCTGGATGATCATGCTGATGCCCATCAGGATCGGCAGCACGTAGAACGGATCGGGCCGCGACAGGTCCTGGATCCACAGCATGAACGGCGCCTGACGCATCTCAACGCTGCCGAGCAGCACCCAGTAAAGCGCGATGAAGACCGGAATCTGGATGACGATGGGCAAGCAACCGCCGAGCGGATTGATCTTCTCGGTCTTGTAGAGCTCCATCATTGCCTGATGCAGCTTCTGGCGATCGTCGCCGTGGATCTCCTTCAGCTTCTGCAGCTTGGGCGCCATGATCCGCATCTTGGCCATGGACTTGTACGAAGCGGCGGACAGGGGAAAGAAGATGAGCTTGATGATGATGGTCACGATGATGATCGCGACCCCCCAGTTCTTCACCACGCCGTGCACCGCGGAGAGCACCCAGAACAGCGGCGCCGCGATCACGGTGAGCCACCCGTAGTCCACCGTGAGATCGAGGCCCGGTGCCAGCGCGGCGAGCTTCTCCTGCTCCTGCGGTCCGACATACAGAGGGACGTCCCACTCGGCGCTCGAGCCCGCTTCGACCCTGGGCCCCGGCACGATCACGCCCGCTGCGAACAGCCCGTTCCCCAGCGACCGCGTGTAGAACTCCCGCGGACCGCCACTTTTCGGGAGCCATGCCGTGACGAAATAGTGCTGGACCATGCCGATCCAGCCGTCCTGGCTTTCCTTCGGGTACTTCGCCTTGTCCTTGGCGATGTCGCTGAAGGATATCTTGTGGTACTTGTCCTTGTCAGTAAACAAGGCCACTCCCGTGAAAGTGGGTACCCACGTGGATTCACCTGGCGGGGCCTGGTCATCGCGCACCAGCTGGTAGTACGCAAACGGTTCCACGGCCGCAGCGCCGTGGTTTTCGATGCGGTACGCAACGTCGATCACATAGGTGCCGCGATGGAAGGTGAGCGTCTTGATCACCTTGATATCGGTGCCGGGTTCGGTGGCTGTGAGCGTCAGGACCGCATGGTCCGCGCCATCCGCCAACCGGATGTCGCGCTGATCCGGCACGAATACCGTCTTGTGATTCGGCAACGACGATCCGATGAGACCCGTCTGCGCCACCATGGTGTGCTTGGCGCCGAAATCGAGCAGCAGCAGGTTGCGATCGAGATCCACGGTATCCCGGTGGGCCAGCAGCTCGACCTTCCGGATATCGCCTCCGAGTGTGCTGATCTCAGCGTGCATGAGGTCCGTGCGGACCGACACGAGATCACCGCCGCCGATCGGCCCTGCCTCCGGCTTCGCTGTAGGCCCCGCAGCAGGGGCGGGCGCGCTCGCCGAAGGCGCCGGCTTCGCAGCACCCGGCACCGGCGTGAAGTCAGTCCCCGGCGAAGGTTCGACGGCGGTCGGGACCGGCGCGGGTTTGGGACCGTATTCCTTGTACCACTTCTCCCCGAGCATGAAGAGGGAAACGCAGAAAATCACCAGGAGAACGAGGCGAGTGGTGTCCATGGAAGTCTTATAGGTTCAGGGCACCGGGTCATGCCCCCCGGCACACCAGGGGTGACAACGGGCGATACGGCGTACAGCGAGCCAGGAACCGCGCATCGCACCGTGGCGATGCACCGCTTCCTGGGCGTAATGGGAGCAGGACGGGTAGAACCGGCAAGCGGGCGGCAGCAGGGGACTCACCGTCCATTGATAGACCCTGATGAGTCCTTCGAGCGCGCGGGCGATCAAGGTCGCACCTTGAGCAGGGATGCGAGTTCGGACCGCGCCTCCTGTCGGGCTGAGTACGTGGGTGCCGCCTTCACTCGTACCACCCAGTCCCACCCTGACAACTCCTGGAGCCTCGTCCGAAAAATCTCTCGGATCAGGCGCTTGAGGCCATTGCGGCCAACGCTGGAGCGCGCCGTGCGCCGCGCGACCACCATGCCGAGGCGGCCGTAGGGCAGCGCATTGCGCG
Organism: Burkholderiales bacterium; assembly: GCA_019745565.1. Taxonomy (GTDB): domain Bacteria; phylum Pseudomonadota; class Gammaproteobacteria; order Burkholderiales. The sequence continues at coordinate 139,355 of JAIESW010000010.1, read as the reverse complement.
CGCTGTGTACTGCAAAGAACCGGCCTTGCTCGGGCCGCCGGGCCTTGAAAGCCCGTTCGAAGGCGGCCGGATCGTTGAGGCGAAGTGCGGCCGGGAACCGCTGCCGCGGACGCTCCGGCGTCGGGCGGGAAGGCTCGTCAGACAGCGAGTCGCGCCCGACCTTTTGCCCGGCGGGCATTGATCACGGCACGGCCGGACTTGGTCTTCATGCGGACCCGGAAGCCGTGCGTGCGCTTGCGTCGGGTCACCGACGGCTGATAGGTACGTTTCATCGTTAACTCCCCGGAAAAAAAGCGACGTATTAGACACTTGCACTCCCTCTGCTGTCAACCGCCACGACCCTTGTGAGGCCTGTGGATAACTCATCCGGGCCTCTGCTAAACTCCGCCCTTCGATCTCTCAGCCTGCGAGTTCGACAATCGACCGATCATCCCCCGGCGCGCTGCTGCTGGATTCCACCGTCTTAGAGTCCCATGCCCGAACTTTGGGAACGCTGCCAGGACGAGCTCCGCAAGAGCCTGTCCGAGCAGCAATATCACACTTGGATCAAGCCGCTCGCTGCCACCGTGGACAGCGATACGCTGACACTCGTGGCGCCCAATCGGTTCGTGCTCGAGTGGGTCCGCGACAAGTTTCTTCGGGGCATTGAAGACCTGGCGAAGCGCCTGACCGACGGGAGTCTTGCCGTCAGTCTGCTGCTTGCCGAGGCTTCGGCGCGACCGAAATCGCCCCCGCCCCTCCCCGAGGCTCCTGCGGCACCCCCCCGGCCGCAAGCGCCCGCTGCGGGTCCGGTGCGCGGCCGCCTCAATCCGACCTTCACCTTCGACAGCTTCGTTCCCGGTAAGGCCAATCAGCTCGCCCGGGCCGCCGCCATACAGGTCGGCGAACACCCCGGGACTGCCTACAACCCGCTCTTCATCTACGGCGGCGTGGGCCTCGGCAAGACCCACCTCATCCAGGCCATCGGCAATCTCGTCCGCCAACATTCGCCCGATGCCCAGGTCCGCTATACCCACGCGGAACAGTACGTCTCCGACGTGGTACGCGCCTATCAGCACAAGTCCTTCGACAGCTTCAAGAAGTACTATCACTCGCTCGATCTGCTCCTGATCGACGATATCCAGTTCTTCAGCAACAAGAACCGGACCCAGGAAGAGTTCTTCTACGCGTTCAATGCGCTGATCGACGCGCACAAGCAGGTCATCATCACCTGCGATACGTACCCGAAGGAGATCTCGGGCATGGAAGACCGCCTCATCTCGCGCTTCGGCTGGGGCCTCACGGTCGCGATCGAACCGCCCGAGCTCGAGATGCGCGTCGCGATCCTGCTCAAGAAAGCCGAGGCCGACAACACGCCGGTCAGCGAAGACGTCGCCTTCTTCATCGCGACTCATATCCAGTCCAACGTGCGCGAACTGGAAGGCGCCTTGAAACGCGTCATCGCGTTCTCCCGCTTCGCGAACATCCCGATCACCGTCGATACCACGCGCGACGCTCTCAAGGACCTGCTCGCGGTGCAGACGCGGCAGGTATCGGTGGACAACATCCAGAAGACCGTCGCCGACTTCTACAAGATCAAGGTGTCGGAGATGTATTCGAAGAAGCGCTCACGCAACATCGCGCGGCCGCGCCAGATCGCCATGGCTCTCGCGAAGGAACTGACCACGTTGAGCCTGCCGGACATCGGCGACGCATTCGGTGGCCGCGATCACACCACCGTATTGCACGCGTGCCGCAAGATTGCCGAACTGCGTTCCACCACACCCGAAATCACGCGCGACTTCGATTCACTTATACAGGTGCTTCGTGGATAACCGGAGTACGGATTGTGGATAACCGTTCCATTCCGGTCCGTTCCGGATTCCATCCAGAGTTCGTCCACAGACCATACAGGGTTTGCGGTCCCGCGCCGATCGCCCGGAACACCGCGTGGATCGTAGACCTGCACCGGTTACCCACCGACTTGTCGTCCTTTCATCAACATCTATCAGGTTGAAAGAGCAATGAAGAACATACAACTCGATCGTGATGTACTGCTGCGTCCACTGCAGGCGGTGACCGGCGTGGTGGAACGACGACAGACTCTTCCCATCCTGTCGAACGTACTGATCGAGTCGAAGGCTGGTGTCATGACGCTGCTCGCCACCGACCTCGAGATCCAGGTGGCTGCACCGGTGGAAGGTCAGACCATCGAGGAGGACTTCGCCGTCACGGTCTCGGCCAAGAAGCTGCTCGATATCCTGCGGGCACTGCCGGAAGGCACGCAGATCGGCCTTGAGCAGAAGGATTCGAAGATCCAGTTGAAGGCGGGGCGCAGCCGCTTTAGCGTGCAGACGTTGCCTGCAGCGGATTTTCCGCGCCTGGCGGAAGGTGCGCAGGCCACGGCCGAGGTCGCCATGCCGCAGAAGGAATTACGGCGCCTGCTCTCTCTCACGCAATATGCGATGGCGCAGCAGGATATCCGCTACTACCTCAACGGATTGCTGCTCGTCGTCGACAAGAAGGAACTCACGCTCGTCGCGACCGATGGGCATCGCCTCGCGCTGACGACGCGCGAGTTGCTCGACAGCTATGTCCGCAACGAAGTGATCCTGCCGCGCAAGGCCGTGCTCGAGCTGGCGCGGCTGCTGCAGGATACCGACGATACCGTGCTGGTGACGCTGCTCGCCAACCAGGTGAAATTCGAGTTCGGCGGTCTGCAGCTCATCACCAAGGTGGTAGACGGCAAGTTCCCCGACTATGCTCGGGTCGTGCCGGTCAACTACGCGAAGCATTTCGAGACCGATCGCGTGCGCCTTCAGCAGGCGCTGCAACGGGCGGCCATCCTCTCCAACGAAAAGTTCCGCGGGGTCCGTTGGGTCCTCACGGCGGGCAGCCTGCGCATCATCTGCACCAACACCGAACAGGAGGAGGCGGAGGAGGAAATGGAGATCCCCTATACCGCCGACGCACTCGACGTCGGGTTCAACATCACCTATCTGCAGGACGTGTTGAACAGCGTGGAAGTGGAAACGGTCGATTGCGCCTTTGGGGATGCGAACAGCAGCATGCTCGTGACTCTCCCCGGTCGCAGCGATTTCAAGTACGTCGTGATGCCGATGCGCATCTAGAACCAGGACGGGACGGGTACGCATGGAAGGCAATAACGAATACAACGCCGAGAGCATCAAGATGTTGAAGGGGCTCGAGGCGGTCCGCAAACGCCCGGGCATGTACATCGGCGACACGAGTGACGGCACCGGCCTGCACCACATGGTGTTCGAAGTGGTGGACAACTCCATCGACGAGGCGCTGGCGGGCCACTGCGACGAGATCAAGGTGGTCATCCATGGTGACAACTCCATCAGCGTCGTCGACAACGGTCGCGGGATTCCGACCGACATCCACCCGGACGACGAACACGGTCGCTCCACCGCCGAGATCGTAATGACGGTGCTGCACGCCGGCGGCAAGTTCGACAACAACTCCTACAAGATTTCCGGCGGCCTCCACGGTGTCGGTGTGTCCGTAGTGAACGCCTTGTCCGAGTGGCTCAAGCTCACCATCCGGCGCGACGGCAAGACCCACTTTCTCGAATTTCACAACGGCGATCTGTCAGCCCCCATCCGGGAGATCGGACCCACCGAACGTCGCGGTACCGAGATCCATTTCCGCCCGAGCGTGGCGACGTTCGACAACATCGAGTTTCATTTCGATGTGCTCGCCAAGCGGTTGCGCGAGCTCTCGTTCCTCAACAACGGCGTGCGGATCGAACTGATCGACCAGCGCACCGGCAAGCAGGAGAGCTTCGCCTTCTCCGGCGGCGTCAAGGGTTTCGTCGAGTACCTGAACCGTCACAAGGTGGTGTTGCATCCGAACATCTTCCACTCGCTGGGAGAGCGCAATGGCATCGGTGTGGAAGTGGCGATGCAGTGGAACGACTCCTACCAGGAGACGGTGCTCGCGTTCACCAACAACATCCCGCAACGGGACGGCGGGACCCATCTGACCGGGCTGCGCGCCGCGATGACGCGCACCATGACCAAGTACATCACCTCGAACGAGCTCGACAAGAAGGCAAAGGTCGAGATCAGCGGCGACGACTTGCGCGAAGGCCTCACCTGCGTGCTGTCGGTGAAGGTGCCCGATCCCAAGTTCTCGTCACAGACCAAGGACAAGCTGGTCTCTTCCGAAGTGCGCCCCGTGGTCGAAGAAGTGGTGGCCAAGGCCCTGGAAGACTGGTTGCTCGAGCGTCCGGTCGACGCCCGCACGGTGGTGGGCAAGATCATCGAAGCGGCGCGCGCGCGCGAAGCCGCACGCAAGGCGCGCGAGATGACCCGACGCAAAGGCGTGCTCGACGGCATGGGTCTGCCCGGCAAACTGGCCGATTGCCAGGAGAAGGACCCGGCGCTGTGCGAGTTGTACCTGGTGGAGGGTGACTCCGCGGGCGGCTCCGCCAAGCAGGGCCGCGACCGCAAGTTCCAGGCGATCCTCCCGCTGCGCGGAAAGATCCTCAACGTGGAGCGCGCGCGGTTCGACAAGCTGGTTTCATCCGCGGAAATCGCGACGCTCATCACCGCGCTCGGCACCAGCATCGGCAAGGACGACTACAACCCGGCGAAGCTGCGCTACCACCGCATCATCATCATGACCGATGCGGACGTGGACGGCTCCCACATCCGCACGCTGCTGCTCACCTTCTTCTATCGGCAGATGCCGGAACTGGTGGAGCGGGGCCACATCTACATCGCCCAGCCGCCGCTGTACAAGGCGAAGCACGGCAAGGAAGAACGCTACCTCAAGGACGAGCACGAACTGAAGCACTACCTCCTGCGCCTCGCGTTGAAGGATGCTCTGCTCATTCCGAGCGCGGGCGCCGAACCGCTCGGTCGCGAAGCATTCGAACAGGTTGCGAAGGAGTATCTGCTGACCGAAGCGGTCATCGAAAGGCTGTCGCGCCGCATGGATGGCAGTGTCCTGCAGGCGCTGACCCGCGGACCCGCCCTTTCGCTGGCCGACGAGACCGCCGCGACCGAGGCAGCTTTGCAGCTGCAAAGTGTCTTCGCGGGTCAGAACGTGACCGTCTCCCCGGGTGTCGACGGTCTCACCGAAGCGCGCCTGCTGCGCGTTTCCAGGCGGGTCCACGGCGTCGAGCGGCTGACGATCATCGATCAGGATTTCATCGACAGCGGCGACTACGCGCAGATGCGCCGGACCGCGGATCTGGTGCAGGGGCTACTCGGTGAAGGAGCGGTGGTCCGTCGCAACGACGACGAGCATCCGGTCATCGACTTCCGTGAAGCGCTCGAGTGGTTGCTCGATCAGGTCCGCAAGGGTGTCAGCATCCAGCGCTACAAGGGCCTGGGCGAGATGAACCCGGAGCAGCTGTGGGAGACGACCATGGATCCCGCGTCGCGCACCCTCCTGCGAGCCCAGGTGGAGGACAGCATCGCGGCCGACGAGATCTTCAGCACCCTGATGGGCGATATCGTCGAACCGCGTCGCGCGTTCATCGAAACCAACGCGCTCGGCGTGCGCAACCTCGACGTCTGATCCGGCGGGTGCCGGCCTCAGCCGGCACCCTTCGCGCGTTTCTTCGGGACTGCACTTGCGGCGGCTCTGGCTTTCGCCGGCGCTTCCGCCGCCGTCTTCTTCGGCTCGCGCGGGGCGAATTCGAAGCCGATCTTGCCGTCCGGCTGCTTGACCAGGAACGCCTTGAACTTGCGGCCGTTGCGATTGCTGACGAAACCGGTGAGCAGGTCGGTGCGGCCCTCGGCGAGCAGCTTGTGCATCTGCTCGCGGCCGATCTCCTGCTGCAGGATCACCTTGCCCGAGCGGAAATCGCATTTCTTGAGCGGCAGGTTCTCGCAGATGTAGCTCATGCCGTGCTCGTAGACGGCGCCGCCGCACTTCGGGCACGCGCCCAGCGGCTCCTGCCCCGAGAAATCGATCTCTTCGCCGTCCTCGTCCCCGGCGTCGTTCTGGCCGAAGTCGAACTCGAGCTTCTGGTTGTCGTTCTCGTCGTCGCGCACGATCCGCAGGATCGCGGCGAACGGTCGTCCCATCTTCGACCGGAAGCCCTGCAACGGTCCGAGTTGGCGTTCTTTCAACAACTGTTCCACTTCGGCAATCTCGAACTGCCGTCCTGCCGGTGTCTTCGTGATGGAAAACTCGCAGGATTCGCAGGCGAAGCGACGATAGTTCTCCTTCACCACCCCACCGCAGTTGGGGCACGGTGTCTTGAGCGTCGCGTAGTCGCCCGGCACCGTGTCGCTGTCGTATTCCTTGGCACGCTTCACGATCTGTTCGGTCATGCGCGAGATCTCGCGCATGAAGGTTTCGCGCTTGAGCTTTCCCCGCTCCATCTGGGCGAGCTTGTACTCCCATTCTCCGGTGAGCTCAGGCTGGGTCAGTTCCTCCACGCCGAGGCCGCGCAGCAGCGTCATCAGCTGGAATGCCTTTGCCGTGGGTACCAGTTCGCGTCCTTCGCGCAGCAGATACTTCTCGCCGATCAGCCCTTCGATGACCTGCGCGCGTGTCGCCGGCGTGCCCAGGCCCTTCTGCGCCATCGCTTCACGCAGTTCGTCGTCTTCTATGCCCTTGCCCGCGCCTTCCATGGCGGATAGCAGTGTTGCTTCGTTGTACCGCGCCGGCGGCTTGGTCTGCAGGGCGACCGCCTCGACCGTTTCGGCATTCGGCTTCTCGCCCTTGGCGACAGGGACCAGGTTCGCGTCTTCGTCCTGGACTTCCTTGCCGTAGATGGCGAGCCAGCCGGGATTCACCAGCACCTTGCCTTCGGTCTTGAAGTGATGCGCCTCCACCACGGTGATCCGAGTGGTCACGAGCGACTCGGCGGCCGGGAAGAACACCGCGAGGAACCGCCGCACCACCAGGTCGTAGATCTTCTGCTGCACTTCGTTGAGGCCGTGGGGCATCTGCAGCGTGGGGATGATCGCGAAGTGGTCGCTGATCTTGGTGTTGTCGAAGATGCGCTTGTTCGGCTGCACCCAACCCTGCTTCAATGCCTGGCCGGCGAACTTCCCGTAGGTGTTCGAGCCCTTCAACTCCTCGAGGGTCGACTTGACGGTCTTGAGATAGTCCTCGGGCAGATGACGCGAGTCGGTTCTCGGGTAGGTGAGCACCTTGTGCTTCTCGTACAGCTCCTGCGCGATGGACAGCGTGGTCTTGGCGGAGAAACCGAAGCGGCCGTTGGCTTCGCGCTGCAGCGAAGTCAGATCGAACAGCAGCGGCGAAAGTTGACTCGATGGCTTGGACTCCTCGGTGACCGTACCGGGCTTGCCGAGACAGGCCTTGACGATCGCTTCCGCGTCCTTGGCCTTCCACAGCCGGCTCTCCTTGCGCTCCGGATCCTCCTCGACCTTCTTGAACTTCGGGTCGAACCAGCGTCCTTCATAGGAGCCGGCCTTGGCCGCAAACTGCGCGCGCACTTCCCAGTAGTCGCGCGGGACGAAAGCCTTGATGCGACGCTCGCGCTCCACCACCACGGCCAGCGTCGGCGTCTGCACGCGCCCGACCGTGGTCAGATAGAAACCGCCGCCCTTGGAATTGAAGGCGGTCATGGCGCGCGTTCCGTTGATTCCGACGATCCAGTCGGCCTCGGATCGGCTGCGCGCTGCGCTCGCGAGCGGCATCATCTCCTCGTCCGAACGCAGATGGGCGAAGCCGTCGCGGATCGCCGTCGGGGTCATGGACTGCAGCCAGAGGCGCTGCACCGGCTGTTTCGCACCGGCCGCCTGCACGATGTAGCGGAAGATGAGCTCGCCCTCGCGCCCCGCGTCGCAGGCATTGATCAGTTCCGTGACATCCTTGCGCTTGATGAGCCGCGTAAGCAGCTTCAGGCGGTCCTCGCTTTTCGCGATCGGGTGCAGGTCGAAATGCGGCGGAATCACCGGCAGATGGTTGAAGCTCCACTTGCCGCGCTTCACCTCGTACTCTTCCGGCGCCGCGATCTCGAGCAGGTGGCCGACGGCGGACGAAACGATGTAGTCATCGGATTCGAAAAAGCCGTCGTGCTTGGTGAAGCCGCCCAGCGCCTTCGAGATGTCGTTGGCTACCGACGGTTTCTCCGCGATGACGAGCTTCTTGCCGGCCGCGGCAGAAGCCCGCGCCGGAGCGGAACGTGCCTTCGTCTTGGTTGCTGGGGCTCGCTTCGTCGCGGGCATGGGGTCGGGCTCCCTTGTGGGGGGCGCTGTCGAGGGCCGCGCATGATAAGCGCTCGAAATCCGGCGGTGCAAGCAAGGCACCGCGCGGGTGCGCCTTCAGCCGAGTCGCTGGTAGCGGCCTCCGGGCAGGCTCGCGATCCTGCCTTCCAGTTCCAGTTCGAGCAACCGTGCCGTCAGGACATCGACCGCGAGACCGCTGCGTACGGCGAGCGTGTCGACATCGCAGGGGTCGTGGCCGAGTTGCGCCAGCAGCGGATCATCGTCGGCCGGCGCCGCCGGCCGTTCGCGCACCGGTGCGGCGAGGTGCAGTTCCTCGAGCACATCCTGGGCGCTCTCCACCAGTTTCGCGCCCTGTTTGATGAGCGCGTGGCAGCCGCGGGCGAGCGGCGAATGGATCGACCCCGGTATCGCGAACACTTCCCGTCCCTGGTCCGCGCCGAAACGTGCCGTGGTGAGGGAGCCGCTCTTGACCGCCGCTTCCACCACGAGCACGCCGCGCGACAGACCGCTGATCAGGCGATTGCGCCGCGGAAAGTTGTGCGCGATGGCGCCGGTGCCCAGGGGAAACTCCGACAGCAGCAGACCCTTCTCCGCGATGCGATGCGCAAGCGCACGATTGCGTGCGGGGTAGACGATGTCGAGTCCGGTGCCGGTGACGGCGATCGTGCTCGAGCTTCCTGCGAGTCCGCCCTCATGGGCTGCGGCATCGATGCCGAGTGCCAAGCCGCTCACGACGGTGAGTCCGGCATCGGACAGTGCCTGCGCGAACTCCCGTGCGGTGGCGATGCCCTGCGGCGTCGCGTTGCGACTGCCGACGATCGCGACCGATGTCGAACGCAGGAGCTCCGGACGACCCTTGGCGAACAGCACCACGGGAGGGTCGGGGATCTCGAGCAGAGCCGGCGGATAGCTCTCGTCTGCCAGGGTGATGACGTGGTTGCCTGTCTGCTCGGACCAGGAGCGGCTCGTCGCAATGGCGTCGTCGAGGGACGCGGTGACGATCGCCGCTGCGACCGCGCGCGGCACCACGCGCTCGAGCGCTGCGGTGCTGGCGGAAACGGCGGCCTCCGGTGAACCGAAGGCCTGCAGCAGCAGCCGGGCGGTGCGCGGACCCACCCCCGGCGTCAGCGTCAGTCGCAGCCAGTGCTCGAGGTCTGCGGCCGCCGCCATCGCCGACGGTTGATTCGGCGCCGGGGTGCGGGGCTCAGGGAGCGCGCACGGTGTCCTGGAGATTCACCGGACGCGAGGCACTCATGACGAGAGCGTAGGAGACCTTCTCGAAGACGCGGAACACGAAAGTGAGTCCGTAGCGTTCGTCCGGAAGCAATACCGGCTCGTTTTGGTTCCTCCGATCGTACTCGGAGTACACCGTCTCGACCTTCGACCGATGTACTTCGTTCGAGCTGCTGCGCGGCAGCGCGCGTGGCGCGACGGTCTTGCCGGCCCGGTACAGTGCATAGACGTTGCCGACCTCGACCCCGTCGCGGGCCCCGCGGTTCAGCACGATCACCTGCTGCTGGCTGATCTCCGCGATGACTGTGTCGGGTGCGGAAATCACGGTACCCGTTGCGTTCGCCGGCGCGGCATGCGGCACGTACGCCAGCACGTCGGAGGGCGGCGCCAATACGAGGCGGTCGCCGACCGTGATCTCCTGACGTGCGCGCAGGATGCGCACCGTCGTGACCTCGCCGAACTCACGCACGCGAGCGTCGCCGAGGTAGATCACTTCGTAGCCCAGTACCTCCTTGGTGCCCGGGTCCACCAGCGGCTTGCTGGCGCGATAGACCTGCCAGACCAGCGGCGAATCGGCGGTGAGGCCCTTGACGAATGCGGTGTCCCCTGCACCCATCACCACGCGATTCTCCTGGGCGGCGACGATGCGCGGTGCGTCGCGGAACTCGCTCGCGTCGACGATCAGAGGCCGGTTCAAGAACGGTTCGATGGCCGTGGAAGGAATGCTGGGAATGGGGGCCGTGTCCACCTGTTGGGCGCGAATCTTCGGGGTGAGCTTCACGGTGCTGCCTACGCCGGTGCCGGGCGCAGCGGCCACGACCCCGCCGGGGCCCTCGCCTTCCATGCGCAGGCGCGGCGTGGCGCCCGACAGATCCAGGATCAGGACATTGCCGGGGTAGATGCGGTGCGGGTTCTTCACCTCATCCTTGTTCATGCCCCACAGGTCGGGCCAGCGCCACGGGCTCTTCAGGTAGCGCTTGGAGATGCCCCAGAGCGTGTCGCCCTTGACCACGACGTAGCGGTCCGGCGGGTTGTCCGCCAGTTCGAGCGGCTTCTCCTCGTCTTGGGCCCAAGCCGGGAGTACCAGCGCAGCGGCGAGGGTTAGCCCGAGAGCGGCCGATATGATTGAATGTCGCATTCGTGTCCCCACCTGTTGGACAGGGAATTTGTCGCTGGAATACGGGAGATGCCGCATGGTTACTATATTCTTCTTTAGATTTTGATCGTAATCGCCTAACTTAGCAAGCTTTTATGGCACAACTGCCCATACTGCAGTACCCCGATCCCCGCCTTCACATCGTCGCGGCCCCGGTGACCCGGTTCGACGAGGAGCTTCAGCGCCTGGTGCGGAACATGGCCGAAACCATGTATGCGGCGCCGGGGGTGGGTCTGTCGGCGACCCAGGTTGACGTCCACAAACAGGTGATCGTGATCGACGTCTCGGATACGCGCGACGCGCTGCAGGTGTTCATCAATCCGGTGTTGCTCGAGGGATGGGGCCAGTCCGAACTCGAGGAGGGGTGTCTGTCGGTCCCGGGAATCTATGACCAGGTGCCGCGGTACGACCGGATCCGCGTCGAGGCCAAGGACGCCAGCGGCGAACGGTTCGAGTTGGAGGCCGACGGGCTTCTGTCCGTTTGCATCCAGCACGAAATGGACCATCTCAAGGGGCGCGTCTTCGTCGAGTACCTGTCGCGCCTCAAGCAGACGCGCATCGCCGCGCGCATGAGGAAGCAGCAGCGGCGCGCAGGCTAGCCGGCTCTTCCGCCACCGATGCGCCTGGTCTTCGCCGGCACGCCGCGGTTCGCCGCGGTCGCCCTGGACGCCCTGTTGGCCGCAGGGCACGAGGTGGTCCTCGTGCTCACCCAACCGGATCGTCCCGCAGGACGCGGTCTGCAGGCCACGGCAAGCGAGGTCAAGCGGCTTGCGCTCGCGCACGGGCTCAAGATCGAACAACCGCAGACGCTCAGGACCCCGGATGCGGCAGGCGCACTGCGCGCCACGGGCGCCGAGATGATGGTCGTTGCGGCCTACGGGCTGATCCTGCCGCAAGCGGTGCTCGACGCTTTCCCGCGCGGCTGCGTCAATATCCACGCTTCGCTGCTGCCACGCTGGCGCGGCGCAGCGCCGATCCAGCGCGCGATCCTCGCGGGTGACGCCAGGACGGGCATCAGCATCATGCAGATGGAGGCGGGGCTCGATACCGGGCCGGTGCTGGTGCAGGTTGCGCTCGACATTGCGGCCGACGAGACCGCGGGTTCGCTGCATGATCGGCTGGCCGAACTGGGTGGCCGTGCCATCGTCGACGGCCTCGCTGCCCTGGCGGCTGGCACGATCGAACCGACGCCGCAAGACGACAGTCTGGCCGTCTATGCGCCGAAAATCGGCCGCCCCGAAGCCGCGGTCCGATGGTCGGAATCCGCGGAAGTCATCGAGCGGCAGATTCGTGCCTTCGATCCGGTTCCCGGGGCGCATGCGCGATTCAACGGCGAAGCCGTGAAAATCTGGAGGGCTCACGGCGCATCCGGAGCGCAGGACGGCGCGCCGGGCGAGGTGCTTTCCAGCAGTGAACGGGGGATCGAGATCGCCTGCGGCGGCGGTACCGCGCTCGCCCTCACCGTGCTGCAGCGCCCGGGAGGCAAGCGGCTGGCCGTCGGGGACTTCCTGCGTGGGCATGCGGTAGCCGTCGGCAGCCGTTTCGAGGACGGGGCTTGATCGCCGCCTGCCCGTGATCGCAGCGCAGAAAGTCGCGGCCGAACGTGTCGCGGCGGTATTGGCCGGGCGCAGCCTGGCTCAGCGCCGTCAGGACGATGCCGATCTCTCGCAGAGCGACCGCGCGGCAGCGCTCGATCTGACCCAGGGCACGCTGCGGCATCTGGGTCGCCTGCGTGCGGTGGTCGCTCAGATGGCGGCCCGGCCGGTCACCGACGGTCGCGTCGAAGCACTGCTGCTGGTCGCGTTGTATCAACTCTGGCAGACGCGGCATGCACCTCATGCGATCGTCGATCACGCGGTGCGGACCGTGCGTGTACTGGGCGCCGATGGCGCGGGCGGTTTCGTGAACGCATTGCTGCGTCGCTTTCTGCGTGAGCGCGAACCGCTGCTGCAGCAAGCGGCCGCGACGCCGGAGGGACGATGGTCGCTGCCGCAGTGGTGGATCGAAAAGCTCGAGCGGCAGCTCGGTCCGAACGCCCGGCCCGTGCTTGCGGCGGGCCTCGAGCATCCGCCCATGAGCGTGCGGGTGAATCGACGCCGCACATCGCTCGAAGCGTATCGGGCACGGCTCGAAACGGTGGACATCGCTACCCGTCTGCTCGACAACGATGCGCTGCTGCTGGAGCAGCCGGTCCCTTCCGTGCGACTGCCGGGCTTCGATGAAGGACTGGTGTCGATCCAGGATGCCGGTGCCCAGTGGGCCGCCCGCCTGCTCGACCTGCACGATGGGCAGCGCGTGCTCGATGCGTGCGCGGCGCCTGGCGGCAAGACCGCGCACATGCTCGAGATCGCCGCCGTCGACATGCTGGCGATCGACAAGGATGAGCATCGCCTGCGCGACATCGACCGCCTGCTCGCGCGTCTGGGACTGGAAGCGGCGGTACGTACCGCCGACGCCGGCGCGGTCGACACCTGGTGGGACGGGCGCGCGTTCGATCGCATCCTTCTCGATGCGCCGTGCTCCGCGTCGGGCATCGTGCGCCGCCACCCCGATGCGAAATGGCTGCGGCGACCCGGCGACGTCGACGTGTTCGCGCGGCAGCAGGCACGGCTGCTGGATGCGCTTTGGCAGGTGCTGGCCCCTGGTGGTACATTGCTCTACGCGACCTGCTCGGTGTTCGCGGAGGAAAACCGGGATACGGTCCGGGCCTTCCTCGAACGCCACCCCGATGCGCGTCATTCGGAGCCTGTCCAGTTTGCGGGCAGCGGCGGGCAGCTACTCCCAGACCAAGAGCATGACGGTTTCTACTACGCGCCGCTGCGAAAGTTCGATCGTTGAGCCGCGCCGGTGGGTCGCGATCGTTGCGGCGCTGCTGGGTCTGCTGCTGTCCGGTCACGGCGCGCTGCACGCGGGCGAGCCCGCCATCAACGTGCGCTCGGCCGAGATCACGTCGAGTGCCGACGGGTACTACCTGGATGCGAGCTTCGAGCTGGAGCTCGGCGATACGCTCGAGGAAGCGCTGGTCAAGGGTGTGGCGCTCAACTTCCTCGTCGATTTCGAACTGATCTACGAGCGCTGGTATTTGCTCAACCTGTGGAACCGCACCATCTCGGAGTTCGCGCAGCGCTATCGGCTCACCTACAACGCGCTCACGCGCCAATATCGCGTGGCCGCCGGCGCGCTGACGCAGAACGTGGATACGCTGCGCGAAGCGCTTGCGGTGATGGGCCAGATCCGCAACCGCTTCATCGTGCCGCGCGACGAGCTCGACGCGGAAAAGGTGTACTCAGCCCAGCTGCGCCTGCGACTCGATACCTCGCAGCTGCCGAAGGCGTTTCAGGTGAACGCCCTGGGCTCCAAGGGCTGGAACCTGTCTTCCGACTGGTACCGCTGGACGGTGCGTCCATGAGCCGGCGCCTGCGACTGTTCTGGCTTTCGCTCACGACGCGCGGCGGCAAGGTGCTCGCCGCCGCGGTGGCGGCCGTGGGGGCGATCGTGCTGTACCTGCTGTCGGGCACGCACACCGACATGCCGACGTTCACGCAGGGATTGCCGCAGCTGCTGCTGGTGGGTCTGGGGGTCGTGCTGCTGTTGATGCTGCTCACCGGTTACCAGCTGCTCACTTTGCGGCGCCGTCTGCGTCAACGCGTCTTCGGCTCGAAGCTGTCGCTGCGACTGGTGCTGCTGTTCTCGCTGGTCGCGGTCCTGCCGGGCGCGCTGGTGTATGCGGTGTCGGTGCAGTTCCTGGCGCGATCGGTGGATACCTGGTTCGACGTGCGCGTCGAACGCGCACTCGACGGTGGCCTCGCCCTCGGGCGCAACGTGCTCGACAGCATGGTGAAGGATCTGCGGGGCAAGGCCGACACCATGGCCCTGCTCGTGGCCGACCGACCACCGCGCCAGCAGCTCGCGCTGCTCAACACGCTGCGCGAACAGGCCGCGGTGCAGGAAGTGGCGCTGCTCGACACCAACGGAACGGTGCTGGTGTTCTCCGGCGACGAGCAGAGCGGCCTCATGCCTGACCCGCTGTCGCCTTCGGCATTGCGCGAACTGCGCCTGCAGAAGACCTATACCGGCATCGTGGCGGAACCCTCCGGCGGTCTGCTGCTGCGGGTCGCGGTGCCGGTGAATGTGGCCGGCAGCGACGTGCTCGCCCTCGAGCTGGTGCAGCGCGTGCCGGAGGCGGTTTCGCGCAACGCGGAAGCGGTGCAATTCGCTCACGCCGAGTATCAGGAGCTCGCCTTCTCGCGCTCGGGTCTCAAGCGCCTATACGGCCTCACGCTCACGCTCGCGTTGCTGCTCGCGCTGTTCGCGGCTCTGCTGCTCGCGATCTACTTCAGCCAGAAGCTGTCGGCGCCGTTGAGCGTGCTGGCGGAAGGCACCCGTGCCGTCGCGCAAGGCGACTTCAGCCAGCGCACGCCGGTGCGCAGCTACGACGAGCTGGGCATCCTCACGCAGTCGTTCAACGCCATGACGCGCGAACTGGCCGAATCACAGGACGAGACCCAGCGCTACCAGAGCCAGCTCGAGAACGCCAAGGGGTCTCTCGAGAGCACGCTCACCACGCTCTCTGCGGGTGTGATCGCGCTCGACGGGGAACGGCGGTTGCGTTCCTCGAACCCGAGCGCCAGCCGCATCCTCGGCATCGATCTCGCGCCGTTGATCGACGTGCCCGTGGGCGAATGGCGTTACCGCGAACCGCGCCTCGCCGCCATTGCGGCACCGCTCGACGCGGCATTGGCCGGAGCACTCGACGAGGACTGGCAGGCGCAGCTCGCCTATCAGGGTCCGCAGGGCGAGCGCATGCTGCTCGCGCGCGCCGCGGCGATCCGTCAGGCTTCCCCGGGCGGCTTCGTCGTCGTGTTCGACGACATCACCGACCTCCTGAAGGCGCAACGCCAGGCGGCATGGGGCGAGGTGGCCCGCAGGCTCGCGCACGAGATCAAGAACCCGCTCACGCCGATCCAGCTTTCCGCCGAACGCCTGAAGCAACGCCTCACGGGCAAGCTGGACGCCGCCGATGCCGAGATGCTGGACCGGCTCACCCAGACCATCGTCAATCAGGTGGCTGCGCTGAAGAGCATGGTCAATGCGTTCAGCGAGTACGCGCGCGCGCCGGAAACGCGCACCGTTCCGGTGGACCTCGGCCCGCTGACGCGCGAGGTGCTCGGCCTGTACGAATCCACGGGCTTCATGATCCGCTTGAATCTCCAGCCCGGCCTGCCGCCCATCCTGGGCGATGCGGCCAAGCTGCGGCAGGTGATCCACAACCTGCTGCGCAATGCCGAGGACGCCGTGGCGACGGTGTCGGCGCCGAACATCGTGGTCGGTGTCGCGGCGGAGGGTGGCGGTGTGGCGCTGAGCGTCACCGACAACGGGCCGGGCTTTCCCGCCGAAGTCATGGGGCGGGCGTTCGAACCGTACATCACCACCAAGCCGAAGGGCACCGGACTGGGACTCGCGATCGTCCAGAAGATCGTCGAGGAGCATCACGGTCGCATCCGTCTCGAGAATCTCGTGCCCCTGGGTGCGCGCGTCACCATCTGGCTGCCGCCCGCCGCGAGCGTGGCGCAGGTGACGTCCGTACCGCCGAAGGCGGCGAACGAATGATCACGGTGGCGCCATGAGTCAGATCCTGGTGGTCGACGACGAAGTCGGCATCCGCGAGCTGCTCTCGGAGATCCTCTCCGACGAAGGACATCAGGTGCGCCTCGCGCAGAACGCCACGGAAGCGCGCCAGCAGCGCGGCCGCGGCCGGCCCGATCTGGTGCTGCTCGACATCTGGATGCCGGATACCGACGGCATCACGCTGCTCAAGGAATGGTCGGCGAGCGGCCAGCTCACCATGCCGGTGGTGATGATGTCGGGCCACGGCACCATCGACACCGCGGTGGAGGCGACGCGCATCGGTGCCTACGGTTTCCTCGAGAAGCCGATCGCGCTGCAGAAGCTGCTCGCGACCGTCGGCAAGGCCCTGGCGCAGAGTCCGGCGCCGGCCACCGCAGCGCCGGAACGTTCGATCGCGTTCCTCGGACGCGCGCCGCTCATCGTCGACCTCAAGGCCCGCCTGGAGCGGGTGCGCGAACTGCGTACGCCGGTGATGCTGCTCGGTGAGCCGGGCAGCGGCCGGCACCTTTGTGCGCGCTACCTTCATCACGTCAATACGCCGTGGGTGGCTCCCGCCGACACCGCGTATCTCGACGATCCGGCCGGCAAGCAGATCGCGCAGGCCTCCGATGGCTCGTTGTTCCTGAGAGCCGTGGACGCGCTCGGCCGCGATGCGCAGCGCGCGCTGCTGCATCATCTGCCCGGCATCGAACGCTGCAACGCCCGGCTCGTCTCCACGGCCGGCCCGTCGCTGCCGCAGAGGGTGGCCGACGGTCAGTTCGATTCCAAGCTCTACAGCGTGCTCGCGGCGGTGACGCTGCGCATCCCCAGCCTGCGCGAGCACCCCGAGGACGTACCCGAGATCGCCAATCTGCTGCTCGCGCGCATGGTCGAGGCCAAGGAGGTGCCGCTCAGATCCTTCAGCACGGCGGCACTCAACCAGCTCCGGATGTACCCATGGCCGGGCAATCTCGCACAGCTCGAGATCGTCGTGAAATCGTCCGCGCTGGTGGCACCCGGCGACGAGATCGTGCCGTCCGACGTCGGCACCGCGCTGTCACAGGGGGACTTCGGGTCGAACGCGTCGCTGAGCGGACTGCCGCTCGACCTGGAACTGCGCGAAGCGCGCGATGCGTTCGAGCGTGCCTACTTCGAATATCACATCGCGCGCGAGGGCGGCAACATGAGCCGCGTGGCCGAAAAGGTCGGCCTCGAGCGCACGCACCTCTACCGCAAGTTGAAGCAGCTCGGCGTGTCGCCGCCGCGCAAGTCCGACGCGTAGCCTGAGGACCCCCGCGACCGAGTCACAGGGGAAGAAAGCGCGCGACGATCGGCGGGGCCGATCGTCGCGGACCATGGCGGCTCGGGCCTTTCCGCTAGAATCCGCACTCCCTGCCGCTCCTTTTAGGCGGTTTTTTCATTTCCGGAATCGGGTTTCATGGCAACCAGAAGCGAACTCGCCAACGCCATCCGGGCGCTGGCCATGGATGCAGTGCAGAAGGCCAACTCCGGCCACCCCGGCATGCCCATGGGGATGGCGGAGATCGCCGAAGTCCTCTGGCGCCATCACCTCAAGCACAACCCCGCCAACCCGCGCTGGGCCGACCGCGATCGCTTCGTGCTGTCGAACGGGCACGGGTCGATGCTGCTGTATGCGCTGCTGCATCTCACCGGCTACGCGCTGCCGCTGAGCGAGCTGGAGCGCTTTCGCCAGCTGCACTCCATGACCCCCGGCCATCCGGAGCTCGGTTGTGCGCCCGGGATCGAGACGACCACCGGCCCGCTCGGCCAGGGGCTCGCGAATGCCGTCGGGATGGCGCTCGCGGAACGGGTGCTCGCTGCGGAGTTCAACCGTCCCGGTTTCGACGTCGTCGACCATCGCACCTGGGTGTTCCTGGGCGACGGCTGCCTGATGGAGGGGATCTCCCACGAGGCGTGCTCGCTGGCCGGCACGCTCAAGCTGTCCAAGCTGATCGGCCTGTACGACGACAACCGCATCTCGATCGATTCGGAGAAGGGATCGATGGAGAGCTGGTTCACCGACGACACGCCGAAGCGGTTCGAGGCGTACGGCTGGAACGTGATCCGCGGCGTGGACGGCCACGACGTGGATGCCGTGGATGCCGCGGTGCGTGCCGCGAAGGCCGTCACCGATCGCCCGACGCTGATCTGCTGCCGCACCATCATCGGCAAGGGCGCCCCGAAGAAGGCCAACACCGGCGCTGCTCACGGTGCCCCGTTGGGTCCGGACGAGGTCGCGGCGACGCGGGCCGCGCTCGGCTGGCATCATCCGCCCTTCGAAATCCCCGCTGACATCCGCGCTGCCTGGGACGCGCGCGAGGCCGGCGCCCGGGCCGAGGGCGCCTGGAACGATCGGTTCTCGGCGTATGCGAAGGCCCATCCGGAAGCCGCCAAGGAGCTCCGGCGCCGCATGGACGGCGACCTTCCGGCCGATTGGGGCAAGCGGGCGCAGGCCTTCATCGACGCGACCATTGCGAAAGCCGAAACCATCGCCACGCGCAAGGCTTCGCAGAATGCGCTGGACGGCTTCGGTCCGCTGCTGCCCGAGCTAATCGGCGGGTCGGCCGACCTCGCTGCATCCAACCTGACGCTGTGGAAGGGCTCGAAGCCGATCGCCGGCGCGGGCGGCAACTACGTGTTCTACGGCGTGCGCGAGTTCGGCATGGCCGCCGTCATGAACGGGTTGTCGCTGCACGGTGGCGTGATCCCCTACGGCGGCACGTTCCTGGTGTTCAGCGACTACGCGCGCAACGCGTTGCGGCTCGCTGCGCTCATGAAACAACGGGCTATCTACGTGTTCACCCACGACTCCATCGGTCTGGGCGAAGACGGTCCGACGCATCAGCCGATCGAACATGCGGCGAGTCTGCGCCTGATCCCGAACATGGACGTGTGGCGCCCCTGCGACACGGTCGAGACGACGATCGCGTGGCAGGCCGCGATCGAACGGCGCGACGGACCCGCAGCGCTGCTGCTGTCGCGGCAGAACCTGCCGCATCAACCGCGTGATGCCGGTACCGTGGACGCGATCCGGCGCGGCGGTTACGTGTTGGCCGAATCCGCAGGCGGGCCACCGCAGGTGGTGATCCTGGCCACCGGGTCGGAAGTCGCACTGGCCATGGGTGCTCGCGACGCCCTGGCCGCCGAAGGTGTGCGGGCCCGCGTCGTCTCGATGCCGTCGACCACAATCTTCGATCGACAGGATCGATCCTGGCGCGAAGCGGTGCTGCCGCCCGGTGTGCCGCGCGTGGCCGTCGAGGCCGGCGTCACCGATTTCTGGCGCAAGTACGTCGGGCTCGACGGTGCGGTGGTCGGCATCGATCGCTTCGGCGAATCGGCACCGGCCGGCGAACTGTTCAAGCATTTCGGATTCACGACGGCCAATGTCGCAGCCGCTGCGCGCTCGGTGCTGGGCTGAGGTAGACGCCCCCTTGATGGGCCTGCGGTCCCGCGCGGGCTGATGAGGATGGCTGCCGCGCGATTCACGCGTCTGGTGGCCGACATCGGCGGCACCAACGCGCGATTCGCGTTGCTGAGCGAAGGCTCCGAGACGCCGCAGCAGGAATCGACGCTGCAGTGCGCGGACTTTGCGGATCTCGGAGCGGCTGCCGCCGCCTATCTCGCTTCCCAGGGCAACCCGCCGGTGAAGGAGGCCGCGGTCGCGGCGGCCACGCCCATCACCAGCGATCGCATCAAGCTCACCAACAACGACTGGACGTTCTCGGTCGAGCAGACGCGCACGATGCTCGGCCTCGATCGTCTCGTGATGGTGAACGACTTCACGGCGCTGGCGTTGTCGCTGCCGTTGCTTGCGTCCGATGAGTATCGGCAGGTCGGCGGCGGCGCTCCGGTCGCGAACACGCCGATCGCCCTGATCGGGGCGGGCACCGGCTTGGGCGTCTCGGGCCTGGTGCCGGCGGGCGATGGCTGGATTCCGATCCAGGGCGAAGGCGGACACACGGCGTTCAGTCCGATCACGCCGCGCGAGATCGAAGTGTTGAGGGTGATGTGGCAGACCTACGATCACGTGTCCACGGAACGGCTCGCGAGCGGGCCGGGACTGGTGGCGCTGCGCGATTCGCTGGCTGCGATCGACGGTGTGGCCGCGCCGCCGCTGGCGCCGGAGGACATCGCGCGCCGCGGCCGGGACGGCACCGACGCGATCTGCCGTGAAGCGCTGGAAATGTTCTGCGGCATCCTGGGCAGCGCTGCCGCCAACCTGTGCGTGACGCTCGGCGCTCGCAACGGCGTGTACATCGGTGGCGGCATCGTGCCGAGCCTGGGCGACTGGTTCGACCGGTCGCCGTTCCGGGCGCGCTTCGAACACAAGGGCCGCTTCCGCAGCTACGTGGCGGCGGTACCCACCTACGTGATCACCGCTCGCAACCCCGCCCTGCGCGGTGTCGCCCGGGCGTTCACCCCGCTTTGACTCCGACCGACTGGCTGGGCCTGCTGGCAGGCACGTTGACCACCATCGCCTTCGTGCCGCAGGCGGTGAAGATCTGGGTCACCAAGTCGGCCGACGACGTGTCGTATCTGATGTTCGGCATCTTCAGCGTCGGCATCGTGTTGTGGCTCGCCTACGGCATCGCCCTGGCGGCGATGCCGATCATCGTGGCGAACGTGGTGACGCTGGTGCTTTCGGTGCTGGTGATCGCGCTGAAAGTCCGCTACGGCGGGCGGCGGGGGAAGCGCGAGCAGGAAGTAGATCTGCCATAGAAGCGCCTGAAAGCGTTCAAGGCGGACGCGGGGTAAACCTGGAACAGACCGGATCGCTTCTTTCTTCGGGTACGCGCCGCGTCCGCCGCGTCGATAGGTTCTGAGCTAGCGAATTCGCTTCTCGGTCGAAGGATCGAAGAACACCAGCTTCGACAGATCGAACGTGAGTCCCATCGACTGCCCGGCCTTGGGGTTCGCACCCGGATGCACGCGACACGTTACCGGCGTGCCGTTCAGGTGGATCAGCACCAGCGTGTCGGGGCCCGTCGGCTGCACCACTTCGATGCGGGCAGCCTGTTCGATGGAATGCGGATTTGCCCCGGCGTAGGGATCCTTGTCGGTGATCTGTTCCGGACGGATGCCCAGGATCACTTCCTGGCCGACTCGTTCGCCCAGCCCGCCGATGGACGGCGGTGCCGGCATGAAGAACGAGCCGCCGCCGTCGTGCAGCGCGACGCCCAATCTTCCCCCGCGCGATTCGACCGTGCAGCGGATGAAGTTCATCGAGGGCGATCCGATGAAGCCGGCCACGAACAGATCGGCCGGATCGTCGTACACCTCCTGCGGCGTACCCACCTGACGCACTTCGCCTTCCTTCATCACGACGATGCGATCGCCGAGCGTCATGGCCTCGATCTGGTCGTGGGTCACGTAGACGATGGTGGTCTTGACGCGCTCGTGCAGCAGTTTGATCTCGGTGCGCATGTCGACGCGCAGTTTCGCGTCGAGGTTCGACAGCGGTTCGTCGAACAGGAACAGCGCCGGATCGCGCGCGAGCGCCCGGCCCATGGCCACCCGCTGGCGCTGACCGCCGGAGAGCTGTGACGGCTTGCGGTCGAGCAGGTGTTCCATCTGCAGCGTCTTCGCCACCCGGGCGAGCGCCTCTTCCATCTGCTGCGGAGAACTCTTGCGGATGCGCAACCCGAAAAGAATGTTGTCGCGCACGTTCATGGTGGGATATAGCGCGTAGGACTGGAACACCATGGCGATGTCCCGATCCTTCGGCGGCAGGTTGTTGACCACGCGCCCGCCGATGGCGATCTCGCCTTCCGACACGGTGTCGAGCCCGGCGATCATGTTGAGCAGCGTCGATTTGCCGCAGCCTGACGGCCCTACCAGGATCACGAACTCGCCGTCGCGAACCTCGAGGTCGATGCTCTTCAGGATGGTGACGTTGCCGTAGCGCTTGACGACGTTGCGGATCGACAGAGAACCCATGTCAGTGACGCCGGGCCGCCCCAAGGCACTGACGCGCCCCCTTGGGGGGCAGAGAGCACAGCGAACGTGGGGGTTGTTTCATTTTCATCCCTTGACCGAGCCCGCAGTGAGGCCGCGCACGAAGTACTTGCCGGCGACGATATAGACGAACAGCGTCGGCAAGGCAGCGATGATGGCGGCCGCCATGTCGACGTTGTACTCCTTGACCCCGGTCGACGTGTTGACCAGGTTGTTGAGCGCGACGGTGATCGGCTGGCGGTCGCCGCCGGAGAACACGACCCCGAACAGGAAGTCGTTCCAGATCTGGGTGAACTGCCAGATCACGCACACCACGATGATGGGCGGCGACAGCGGCAGGATGATGCGCCAGAAGATGGTGAAGAACCCTGCGCCGTCGATGCGGGCAGCCTTGACCATCTCCTCCGGCACGCTCACGTAGAAATTGCGGAAGAAAAGCGTGGTGAACGCGAGCCCGTAGACCACATGGACGAAGACCAGGCCGGAAGTCGTGTTGGCGAGGCCCAGCCAGCCGAGCGTCTGGGCCATGGGCAGCAGCACCACCTGGAACGGGATGAAGCAACCCACCAGCATGGTGGTGAACAGCAGATCCGAGCCCTTGAAGCGCCATAGCGTCAGCACGTAGCCGTTGAAGGCGCCGATCAGGGTCGAGATCACCACCGCCGGCAGCACGAAGCTCACCGAGCTCCAGAAGTTGTTCTTGAGGCCGCTGCAGTCCGCGCCGGTGCAGACCGAGCCCCACGCCTTGGCCCACGCCTCGAACGTGACGGTACCGGGCAGCGCGATCAGGTTGCCCGCGCGGATCTCCTCGAGCGTCTTGATCGACGTGGTCAGCATCACGAAGAGCGGCATCAGGTAGTACAGGGCCACCAGGATCAGCAGGCCGTAGACGACGATCCGCCCGAGCGCGCGCCCGCCGCCGGCGCTGTCGGCGCGCACGAAGTCAGCCACGACGGTTCCTCCGCACCTCGGCGTACATCATGGGCACGATCACGGCGACCACCGTCATCAGCATCATCATGGCCGACGCCGCACCCAGTCCGATCTGGTTGCGCGTGAAGCCGAACGCGTACATGAACGTGGCCGGCATGTCGGACGAGAAGCCGGGCCCGCCCCCGGTCAGCGCCATCACCAGGTCGAAACTCTTGATGGCGATATGCGCGAGGATCATCACGGCACTGAAGAACACCGGCCGCAAGGTCGGGATGATGATGCTCCAGTAGATGCGCGGCATGCTGGCACCGTCCACCTGAGCCGCCTTGATGACCGAATCGTCGATGCCGCGCAGGCCCGCCAGGAACAGCGCCATCACGAAGCCGGACGACTGCCAGACGCCCGCGATCACCACGGTGTAGACGGACATCTGCGGATTCACCAGCCAGTCGAAAGTGAAGCCGGGGAACCCTGCCTGCTGCACCAGACGCTCGATGCCGAGGCCGGGATTGAGAATCCACTTCCAGGCCGTGCCGGTCACGATGAACGACAGCGCCATGGGATAGAGATAGATGGAGCGCAACCAGCCTTCCGCGCGGATCTTCTGATCGAGCAGGATCGCGAGGATCAGGCCCGTGGCGAGGCAGAAGAAGATGAACAGCCCGCCGAAGACGCACAGGTTCTTGAGCGCCACCCACCAGCGTTCGTTCTCGAACAGCGTGACGTACTGGTAGAAGCCGACGAACTCGTAGTTCGGCAGCAGGCGCGATTTCGTGAACGAGAGAATCGCCGTCCAGGCGATGAAGCCGTAGACGAAGACCAGGCTCACCAGCAGCGTAGGTCCGAGCACGATCTTCGGCAGCGCCGCCTCGACGGCATCGAGGGCCGAGCGGCGCGGCACGGGGGCGGCGGTGTTCAAGGCTTGCGCCCTCGCCGGGAAGGAGTGTGAGACCGGGAGCAGCCGGACGGCCCCTCCCGGTCAGACGACCGTCAGCC
Source organism: Burkholderiales bacterium (assembly GCA_019745565.1). Classification (GTDB taxonomy): domain Bacteria; phylum Pseudomonadota; class Gammaproteobacteria; order Burkholderiales. Next base: position 115,292 of record JAIESW010000010.1, on the reverse strand, counting down.
CTTGGCCTTCGTTGCGGCAGCCATCTTCGCCGCGGCGTCCTTGGGCGACATGTTCGAGTTCATGAACTGTGTCACGACGTCGAACATCGCCCCCTGGACCGCGGAGGGCATGGCCATGCCGTGCGCCCAGCTCGGCACCAGCTTGCCGGACTTGTTGCTCGACTGGAACTCGGTGGTCGAGTCCTTGGCGCACTGGTCGAACTTGCTCATGTCCATGCCGGAACGCACCGGAATGGAGCCCTTGTTCAGGTTGAACACTTCCTGGAAGTGGGGCTCCATGATCGCGGCGGCCAGATCGGCCTGCGCCTTCTTCGCCTCCGGATCCTTCTGCTCGAACATGATGAAGCTGTCGATGTTGAAGGTGAACGCACCTGCGGTCCCCGGGGCGGGCGCGCACACGTAGTCCTTGCCGGGCACCTTGTTGGCGGCGGTGAACTCGCCCTTGGCCCAGTCGCCCATGAACTGCATGGCGGCCTTGCCGTTGATGACCATCGCGGTGGCGAGGTTCCAGTCGCGGTTCGCGGCGTCCTTGTCGACGTACTTCTGGACCGTGCGCAGCGTCGCGAAGGCCTTCTCCATGGTCGGGCTGTTGAGCGCGCCCGTGTCGAGCTTCACGAACGCCTTGTTGAACCAGTCCGCCCCGCCCACGCCCAGCGCGACCGATTCGAACACCGTCGCGTCCTGCCAGGGCTGCCCGCCGTGCGCCACGGCAATAAAGCCGGCCTTCTGGATCTTGTCCGCGGCAACCGCGAACTCGTCCCACGTGGTCGGGATCTTGGCGCCGGCCTTCTTGAACACCTCGGGATTGGCCCACATCCAGTTCACGCGGTGCACGTTGACCGGCACCGCGACGTAGTGGCCCTTGTACTTCATGACGTTGCTCACCACCGGGGGCAGGAGTCCGTCCCAGTTGCCGGCCTTGGACACCCCGTCCAGCTGGGTCAGGACGCCTTCGGCACCCCATTCCTGGATCGATGGGCCCTTCACTTGCGCGGCCGTGGGCGGCTTGCCGGACACGACGCGCGACTTGAGCACCGTCATCGCGTTCTCGCCGCCGCCGCCGGCCACCGCGAAGTCCTTCCACTTGTGGCCCTTGGTTTCGAGGATCTTCTTCAGTTCCACGACGGACTTGGCCTCGCCGCCGGAGGTCCACCAGTGCAGCACTTCGACCTCGCCGGCGATGGCACTGCCGACGGCGAACAACGAGCCGATGGCGCAGGCGACAAGGGACCGCGTGAATGAACGCTCAACGATGCTCACGTTTGCTCCTCCCGTATCTTTGTCGGGCGCGGCTGCTACCTTGCCGCGCGCTGGGTACATGCCCGAGACCCGTCTCGAATCTTGTAGTTCGGTATCGCAGGTTCGCTGATTTGGGGTCGCAAGGCAGCATACCCAAGTCGCGCGCGCGTTGTCCATGCGCGGTGCGGGAACGGCGTCCACGGTGCTGAGATACAATCCTTCGTCTCGAAGCAAGGAGACCTTCATGCCCATCCGCGTTGCTATCAACGGCTACGGCCGCATCGGCCGCAACATCCTGCGTGCGCTCTATGAATCGGGCCGCAACGGCGAGCTCCAGATCGTCGCCCTGAACGACCTGGGCAGTCCGGAGACCAATGCGCACCTGACGCGCTACGACACGGCGCACGGGAAGTTCCAGGGCACGGTGAACGTGGAGGGCGATGCGCTGGTGGTGAACGGCGATCCGATCAAGGTGTTCGCCGAACGCGACCCCGCCAAGCTGCCGTGGAAGTCGCTCAACGTGGACGTGGTGATGGAATGCACCGGCCTCTTCACGGCGAAGGAGAAGGCGGCTGCCCACCTCACCGGCGGCGCCAAGAAGGTCATCATCTCCGCCCCGGGCAAGAATGTCGACGCGACCATCGTCTACGGCGTCAACCACCACACCCTCAAGCCGGCGCACACGGTGATCTCGAACGCGTCCTGCACCACCAATTGTCTCGCGCCGCTGGTGAAGCCGCTGCACGACAAGATCGGTCTGGTGGCCGGGCTGATGACCACCATTCACGCCTACACCAACGACCAGGTGCTGACCGACGTGTATCACGAGGACCTGCGCCGGGCGCGCTCCGCCACCATGTCGATGATCCCCACCAAGACCGGCGCCGCGTCCGCGGTCGGCGAGGTCCTGCCCGAACTGAAGGGCCGGCTGGACGGTTATGCCATCCGCGTACCCACCATCAACGTATCGCTGGTGGACCTCACCTTCACGGCCAAGCGCCCGACGACGGTGGAGGAAGTGAACGACACCATCAAGGCCGCCGCCGCCGGCGAACTGAAAGGCATCCTGGGCTACACCAAGGAACCCCTGGTATCGATCGACTACAACCACGACCCGCGCTCGTCCATCTTCGACGCCTCGCTCACGAAGGTGGCGGAGGGCACGCTCGTGAAAGTCTCCTCCTGGTACGATAACGAATGGGGTTTCAGCAACCGCATGCTGGATACGGCGGTTGCGTTCATGAACGCGAAGTAAGTCCCGGCGAGGGGCGAGGTAGGAGGCAGGTCCGTTTCGTACTGCTCCCTACCTCGCCCTTCGCATTTCACGCCCTACTTTCCAGATGGCAATCCGCAAGCTCTCCGACATCGACGTACGCGGCAAGCGCGTGCTGATCCGTGTCGACCTCAACGTGCCGCTGGCCGACGGCCGGATCACCGATGACACCCGCATCCGCGCCGTGCTGCCGGGCATCCGCCACGCGCTCGGCCAGGGCGCCAAGGTGATGCTGGTGTCGCACCTGGGCCGGCCCACAGAAGGTCAGTTCGATCCGACGGAATCGCTCGAGCCGGTGGCGCAGCGCCTGTCCGAGCTGCTGGGCGCTCCGGTGCCCCTCAAGCGCGACTGGCTGGACGGTGTCGAGGTCGCTGCCGGTCAGGCCGTGCTGCTGGAGAACTGCCGCTTCAACAAGGGCGAGAAGAAGAACGACGAAGCGCTCGCGCGCAAGATGGCGGCGCTGTGCGACGTCTACGTGAACGATGCCTTCGCTACCGCCCATCGCGCGGAAGCCACCACCCACGGTGTCGCGCGCTTCGCACCCGTCGCCGTGGCCGGCCCGCTGATGGGGGCCGAAGTGGACGCGCTCACCAAGGCGCTCGATCATCCGGCGCGTCCGATGATCGCCATCGTCGGCGGCTCCAAGGTGTCGACCAAGCTCACCATTCTCGCCTCGCTGGCCGAGAAGGTGGACCAGCTGATCGTCGGCGGCGGCATCGCGAACACGTTCATGCTCGCAGCCGGACTACCCATCGGGAAGTCCCTGGCCGAACCCGACCTGCTGCCGGAAGCGCGCAGGATCATGGACGCGGCGTCCAGGCGCGGTGCGTCCGTGCCGATTCCGGTGGACGTCACCGTCGCGAAGCATTTCGCCGCGGACGCCGAGGCCACCGTGAAGGACGTGCAGGACGTCGCGGCCGACGATCTCATCCTCGACGTGGGTCCGAAGACCGCCGCGCAGTTCGCCTCGATGCTGAAGGCTGCCGGCACCATCGTCTGGAACGGCCCGGTGGGCGTGTTCGAGTTCGACCGCTTCGGCGGCGGCACCAGGGCGATCGCCGACGCCATCGCATCCGCGCGCGGCTTCTCGCTGGCCGGCGGCGGCGACACCATCGCAGCCATCGCGAAGTACGGCATCACAGATCGCGTTTCCTACATCTCCACCGCCGGTGGCGCGTTCCTCGAGTTCCTCGAAGGCCGGAAGCTGCCGGCCCTCGAGATCCTCGAAGCCAGGGCCGCCGGCTGAACCCAGGATCCCCCATGCAACGCAGCACCAAGATCGTCGCGACGCTCGGTCCCGCGTCGTCCGACCGTGAAGTTCTGCGCAGGATGATCGCCGCCGGCGTCGACGTCGTGCGGATGAACTTCTCCCATGGCACGGCGGACGATCACCTCGCCCGCGCCGAAACCGTGCGCGAGGCGGCACGCGAGCTGGAGCGCACGGTCGGCATCATGTGCGACCTGCAGGGACCCAAGATCCGCATCGGCAAGTTCGAAGGTGGTCGCATCACGCTCGAGAACGGGTCGCGCTTCATCCTCGACGCTGCCTGCACGCTCGGCAACCAGGAGCGCGTGGGCCTCGACTATCCGGAACTGCCCAACGACGTGCGCGCGGGCGACATCCTCCTGCTGGACGACGGCCGTATCACGCTCACGGTGGAAAAGGTGAGCGGCAACGAGATCCACACCGTCACGCGGCACGGTGGCGAGCTGTCCAACAACAAGGGCATCAACCGGCAGGGCGGTGGCCTCACGGCGCCGGCGCTGACCGCCAAGGACATGGAGGACATCCGCACCGCCACGCGGATGAAGGCCGACTTTCTCGCCGTGTCGTTCCCGAAGAGCGGCGCGGACATGTACATGGCGCGCGAGCTGATGCGGGCAGCGGGCGGCCGCGCGCTGTTGATCGCGAAGGTGGAACGCGCGGAGGCGATCGGCGCGCTCGACGAGATCCTCGACGCATCCGACGGCATCATGGTGGCGCGCGGCGACCTCGCCGTCGAAGTCGGCGATGCGGCGGTGCCGGCGCTGCAGAAACGCATGATCCGGCTCGCGCGCGAGAAGAACAAGCTCACCATCACCGCCACGCAGATGATGGAGTCCATGATCGACAGCCCAGTGCCCACGCGTGCCGAGGTGTCGGACGTGGCGAACGCGGTGCTCGACGGTACCGACGGCGTGATGCTCTCGGCGGAAACCGCCGCCGGCAAGTATCCGGTGCAGACCGTCGAGGCCATGAGCCGCATCTGCCTCGAGGCCGAGAAATCGGCCGACACGACGCTCGATCGTGAGTTCCTGAACCGCGTGTTCACCCGTGTCGATCAGTCGATCGCCATGGCCGCGCTGTTCACCGCATTCCATCTCAAGGTGAAGTGCATCGCCGCACTGACGCAATCGGGTTCCACGGCACTGTGGATCTCGCGCCTCAACTGCGGCGTCCCGATCTATGCGCTCACGCCGGAGATCACGACGCGGTATCGCCTTTCGCTTTACAAGGACACATATCCCCTGATGATCCAGTACTACGGCAGTGATCGCGAGCAGCTCCTGCGCGAGGCCGAGGAGCAGCTGAAAAAGCACGGCGCGGTGCAGGACGGTGATCTCATCGTGCTCACGATCGGCGAGCCCATCGGCAAACCGGGCGGCACCAACACGATGAAGATCGTGAAGGTCGGCGAGCACAAATCCTGATGGCCGAGGTCAGCACATGAGTACCGCCAAACCCCTGGTCGGCATCGTGATGGGCTCCCAGAGCGACTGGGAAACCATGCAGCACGCGGCCGCGAAGCTCGGGGCGTTCAGCGTCGCGTACGAAGCACAGGTGCTCTCCGCCCACCGCACGCCCGACGCCATGTTCGACTATGCGGGCGGCGCCGCGGCGCGCGGCCTGCGCTGCATCATCGCGGGTGCCGGCGGCGCTGCGCATCTGCCCGGCATGGTCGCCGCCAAGACCACGCTGCCGGTGCTGGGCGTGCCGGTGCAGAGCAAGGCGTTGCAGGGTCTCGATTCGCTGCTGTCCATCGTGCAGATGCCCAGGGGCGTTCCGGTCGCCACGTTCGCCATCGGCGAGGCCGGCGCCGTCAACGCAGCCCTGTTCGCGATCGCGTTGCTGGCCACCACGGACCCCGCGCTCGCTGCCCGGCTCGCCGCGTTCCGCCGCGAGCAGGAGGCGGCCGTGAAAGCGGTCAAGTTGCCGCCGGTGTCATGAAGGCGGTCGCGCCCGGCGCCTGGCTGGGCCTGCTCGGCGGCGGCCAGCTCGGTCGCATGTTCACCATGGCGGCCCAGAGCATGGGCTACAGGGTCGTGGTGGTGGACCCGAGCGACCACAGTCCTGCCGGCTCCGTCGCCGACGACCATCTGCGCGCCGACTATCTCGACGAGAAGGCGCTGGACGAACTCGCGCGGCGCTGTGCTGCGGTCACGACGGAGTTCGAGAACGTGCCGGCGGAAGCGCTCCGGCGTCTCGCGCAGCATTGCGTCGTCAGTCCCGCGGCGGACAGCGTCGCCGTGGCCCAGGACCGCATCCGTGAAAAGCGCTTCCTGGCCGGCGTCGGTCTCGCTACGGCGCCGTTCGCGGTCATCGAACGGGAAGCCGACGTGGACGCCGTGGATGCCACGTTGTTGCCGGGCATCCTGAAGCGCGCCCGTTTCGGCTACGACGGCAAGGGACAGATACGGGTTGCCACCATCGACGAGGTGCGCGCGGCCTTCTCATCGCTCGGCGCCGAACCCTGTGTGCTGGAGCAGCGCCTCGCACTGGATCTGGAAGTCTCGTGCGTGGTGGCGCGCGGGTTCGATGGCGAAGTGCGCACGTTTCCGGTGGCCGAGAATGCCCATTCACACGGCATCCTCGACGTGAGCATCGTCCCGGCCAGCGTATCCCCGGAGCTTGCTCATCGTGCCCGCGATGCGACGGTACGCGTGGCCGAGACCCTGGATTATCGCGGCGTGCTGTGCGTCGAGTACTTCGTGGTGGCGGGCGAGCTGGTGGCCAACGAAATCGCGCCGCGTCCGCACAACAGCGGCCACTACACCATCGACGGCTGCGTGACCTCGCAGTTCGAACAGCAGGCACGTGTCATGTGCGGCCTGCCGCTCGGCGACACGGCGGCCCACTGTCCGAGCGTGATGGTGAATCTGTTAGGCGACCTGTGGGGTGCGGGCGAGCCCGACTGGACCCACGTGCTGTGCCATCCGCGCGCCAAGCTGCACCTGTATGGCAAGGACGCGGCACGGATCGGCCGCAAGATGGGACACTACACCGTGCTGGACGACGATCGCGACCGCGCCATCGCCACCGCGCGGGCCATTCGTGCGCGTCTTCACGCGGACGCGAACGCAGAACCGGAATCGCAGCAGCCATGACCGAACCCGCCATCCAGGAAACACGCCTGCGCTCCCTGCGCCTGCTGCATCGGGGCAAGGTGCGCGACCTTTACGCGGTCGACGACGAACACCTGCTGGTCATCCAGACCGACCGGCTGTCGGCGTTCGACGTGATCCTGCCCACGCCGATCCCGGGCAAGGGCAAGGTGCTCACCGCGGTGTCGAACTTCTGGTTCGCGAAACTCGGACACGTGATTCCGAACCACCTGACGGGCATCGACCCTGAAAGCGTCGTCGCGTCCGAAGAGCGCTCGCAGGTGGTGGGCCGTGCCTTCGTGGTGCGGCGGCTCAAGCCGTTGCCGATCGAAGCCATCGTGCGCGGCTACGTCGCGGGGTCGGGCTGGAAGGACTACCGGGCCACCGGCGCCATCTGCGGCATCGCGCTGCCGCCGGGATTGCAGGAGGCATCGAAGCTGCCCCAGCCGATCTTCACGCCCTCGACCAAGGCACCCAAGGGCACCCACGACGAGAACATTCCCTATGCCGAAGCCGAACGGCTGCTCGGCAGTGCGCGCGCAGCCGAAGTCCGCGATGCCGCGATCCGGTTGTATCGCGAAGCGGCCGACTTCGCCGCGACCAAGGGCATCATCATCGCCGATACCAAGTTCGAGTTCGGCACCGACGCCGCGGGCAAGCTATATCTGATCGACGAGGCCCTGACGCCGGATTCGTCGCGCTTCTGGCCCAGGGATCAGTACCGCGTGGGCATGAGCCCGCCGAGTTTCGACAAGCAGTTCGTGCGCGACTGGCTCGAGGCACAGCACTGGAACAAGCAGCCGCCGGCCCCGGCGCTGCCGGCCGATGTTCTGGCGAAGACCGCTGCCAAGTACGAGGAAGCGGCGCGCCTGCTGATGGGTTGACCTTGGTGACCGACGCGATCGCTCGGGCGGCGGCGATTCTCGACAGCGGCGGGCTGGTCGCGTTTCCCACCGAGACCGTCTATGGGCTCGGTGCCGATGCCACTAATCCCGATGCCGTGCGGCGCATCTTCGAGGCGAAGGGTCGGCCGGCGGACCATCCCGTGATCGTGCACGTGGCCGACGCCGTCGATCTCGGTGCGTGGGCCCGGACCGTCTCCGATGCGGCGCGCAAGCTCGCGCAGGCGTTCTGGCCCGGCCCGCTCACGTTGATCGTCGAGCGCGCGGCCGCCGTCAGCGACGCGGTGACCGGCGGGCAGGACACCGTGGGTGTGCGGGTACCCTCCCATCCGGTGGCCCAGGCGCTGCTGCGGACCTTCGGTCGCGGCATCGCAGGGCCTTCGGCGAACCGCTTCGGCCGGATCTCGCCGACCACGGCCGACCACGTGCGCGCCGAACTCGGCGATCGGGTCGATCTGGTGCTCGACGGCGGACAGACCGAAGTGGGAATCGAATCGACCATCATCGATGTTTCCGGTGCCCATCCGGCGCTGTTGCGGCCCGGGATGATCAGCGCGGCGCAACTCGAGGCGGTGCTGGGCGAACCTTTGGCGGCCACGTCGCGGACGTCGCCCCGGGTTTCCGGAGCGCTCGCAGCCCACTACGCGCCGACGACGCCTCTCGATCTTCTCGCGAGCCGCGATGTGGATGCGATCGCGTCGACCGCATCGCAGCGGATCGTGGTCCTCGCGCGACGACCCGCGCCGGCATCGGCACGAGTCGCGTGGATTGCGGCGCCCGCCGATCCCGTCGGATATGCGCACGATCTCTATGCGCAGTTGCGGGCGCTGGATGCCGCAGGCTTCGACCGCATCGTGGTGGAAGCACCACCTGCCGATCCGGCATGGGCCGCCGTCCGCGACCGGCTCGCGCGCGCCGCGTTCGGCGCCGGCGCCGAGACACCCTGACGAATCGTGGACCCGATCGTCCTCTTCTTCCTGCTGGGCGTGCTGGCGCGCCTGCTGAAGAGCGATCTGCGTCTGCCGGAAGCGCTGTACGAAGGGCTGTCCATCTATCTGCTGCTCGCCATCGGTCTCAAGGGCGGCGTCGAACTGGCGCAGCGCGCGCTCGTGCCGTTGTTGCCCCAGGTGACCGGAGTCATCGCCCTGGGGTTCGTGCTGCCGTTGATCGCTTTCCCGGTGTTGCGGTATCTCGGACGAATGAAGCGCGCCGACGCGGCGGCCATCGCCGCCCACTACGGGTCGGTCAGCATGGTGACCTTCGCCGTCGCGCTCAACTATCTCGCCGATCGTTCCATCGCGCACGAGCAGTATCTGCCCCTGTTCGTGGTGCTGCTCGAGGTGCCCGGCATCATCGTCGGCATCATGCTCGCCAAGGTGGGGCAGGGCGCACAGCTCAGATGGGGCGTGCTCGCCCACGAAGTCTTCCTGGGTCGCAGTGTGGTGCTGCTGACGGGCGGCCTGCTGATCGGCTGGATCGCTGGTCCCGAAGCGCTGGCGCCGCAGACCAAGTTGTTCTTCGATCTGTTCAAGGGCGTGCTCGCGCTCTTCATGCTGGAGATGGGCCTGGTGGCGGCGAGCCGCCTGCGCGATCTGCGCGCGAACGGACCGTTCCTGGTGGTGTTCGGCATCATCGCGCCGTGTGCGTTCGCGCTCCTCGGGATGGGTGTCGGCCGCTTCATCGGACTCTCCCCCGGAGGTGCGATGCTGCTGGCCACGCTCGCAGCGAGCGCCTCCTACATCGCGGCGCCGGCGGCGATGCGGATCGCGGTCCCCGAGGCGAACCCTTCGCTCTCCATCGCAGCCGCGCTGGGCGTCACCTTTCCGTTCAACGTGCTGTTCGGCATTCCGCTCTACCAGCGGCTGGCGGAAGCGCTGTTCGGCCCTCTCGGATGACCGTCATGCAGACCCACGCCCGCAAGCTCATCGTCATCATCACCGAGTCGGCGCTCGAACCGCTGCTCGTGAAGGACGTGCTGAAGCTCGGTGCGCATGGCTACACCATCGCAGACGTGCGCGGCGGTGGCCGTCACGGGCCCCGCGATGCCGACTGGCAGGCCGACCGCAATATCCGGATGGAAGTGATCTGCGATGGCGCCGTGGCCGACGCGATCGCCGCTCACGTGCGCGATACCTATTCCGGCCATTACGCGACGACCCTGTTCTTCGCCGACATCGGTGTGCTGCGTCCGGAGAAGTTCTGATGGCGACCTTCGACACGCTCGCCGAGTGGCAGCGCAAGCTGCGCTTCGAGTATCCGAGCGTCCGCTTCGATGCGACCGACCATCCGCCCGGTTTGAATGCCGTCTGTGAAAGCATCCTCGTCGGCCGCTTCTTCGCCGATCGCACGCCGCCCTACGGCGTGATCTACGCCCAGCCGCGCAGCTGCGGCGGCAAGCCCTCCTGATGGGTTGGCGCGACTATCCGGCGGCACCGGCCGCCGGAACCGTGCTGTGCCTGCTCGATGCCATTCCGGATGGCGAAGGCCGGGAATTCGTCTTCGGCAGCTCGGTGAGTGGTGTGCGGGTCCTCGTGGTGCGGCGTGGCGATCGTGCGTGGGGTTACGTCAACCGCTGCCCGCACAACTACATTCCTCTGAACGACGTGCCGGACCGCTTCGTGAGCTTCGATCACGAATGGATCGTCTGTTCGACGCATGGCGCGGTGTTCCGCTACGAAGACGGTTTCTGCGAGGACGGGCCGTGCCAGGGGCGGAGTCTCGAGGTCCTTGCCGTCGCGGTCGAGAGCGGGACGATCGTCGTCGCCGATTGAGGTGACCTCCCCCGACAGGTCCGGCGAGGGCTGACTACGCTAACTCGCGAGTATCATCGCGATGATGAACGCACCGATCACGCTGCACCGGTCCCTGCGCCCCGGCGATGGTGCGCTCGCGGCGCGGTTGCGCCGCGAGATCGAGGGCGAGGTGCTGTTCGATGCCGCGAGCCGTGGGCGGTACTCCACCGATGCGTCGATCTATCAGATCGAACCCGTCGGCGTGGTCGTGCCGAAGACCCAGGAAGATGTCGCCGCCGCGCTCGCGATCGCGCGCGAGCAGGGCGTGCCGATCCTGCCGCGGGGCGCGGGAACTTCGCAGTGCGGACAGACGGTCGGCGCGGCGCTGGTCATCGACACGTCCAAGCATCTCAATCGCGTGCTCGAAGTCGACGCGCAAGAGCGGACGGCGTGGGTCGAACCCGGTCTCGTGCTGGATCACCTGAACGCGAAATTGAAGACCGATGGGCTGTGGTTCCCGGTGGACGTCTCCACCGCGGCCCAGGCGACGCTGGGCGGCATGGCGGGCAACAATTCCTGCGGGGCCCGCTCGATCCGCCACGGCAACATGGTGCATAACGTCCTGGGCATCGACGCGTGGCTCGCCGACGGCAGCGAATGCCTGTTCGGTCCGGCCGACGACGTCGACCGAGGCCCGGCGCACTACCGCAGGCTGGTGGAGCGCGTCCACGCCATCGCGCGCCGCGAGGCCGCCGAGATCGAGGCGCGCTGGCCCAAGGTGCTGCGGCGCGTGCAGGGTTACAACCTCGACATGGTGCAGCCGCACGCGCCACACAACCTGGCGCATCTGTTGGTGGGCTCGGAAGGTACGCTCGCCTGGTCGCGGCGGATCAAGCTGAAACTCGCGCGGCTGCCGGTGCACAAGGTCCTCGGGGTCGCGCATTTCCCGACCTTCCACCGCGCCATGGAGCTGACCCAGGAGATCGTGAAGCTCGATCCCGACGCGGTCGAACTGGTGGACCGCACCATGATCGGTCTCGCGCGCGATCAGGCCGCCTTCCGGTCGGTGGTGGAGCGCTACTTCGTCGGCGATCCCGATGCGATCCTGCTGGTGGAGTTCGCGGGGGACGATCGTGCCGTCCAGGTCGCGAAGCTGCAGCGCCTGGTGCAGTTACTGGCGGACCTCGGCCTGCCCGGTGCGGTCGTCGAAGTGACGGACGCGCGCGCCCAGCGCGAGATCTGGGAGGTGCGCAAGGCCGGTCTCAACATCATGATGTCCATGAAGGGCGACGGCAAACCCGTTTCCTTCATCGAGGATTGCGCCGTTCCGCTGGAGCATCTGGCCGAGTACACGCAGTGTCTCGACGAAGTGTTCGCGCGTCACGGTACGCGCGGCACCTGGTACGCACACGCCTCGGTCGGCACGCTCCACGTGCGGCCGGTGCTCGACATGCGGCGCGATGGCGCGCAGAAGATGCGCGCCATCGCCGAGGAGGCCTGTGCGCTGGTGCGTCGATTCAAGGGCGCGTTCTCGGGTGAGCACGGCGACGGACTGGTCCGCTCCGAGTGGATCGAGCCGATCCTCGGCGAGCGCCTCACCATCGCACTGGGCGAGATCAAGGACCTGCTCGATCCGCACAATCTGTTCAATCCCGGAAAGATCGTGCGTCCGACGCGCATGGACGATCGCAGCCTGTTCCGCTTCAAGCCGGGCTACGCGACGGCGAAGATGGACACGGCGCTCGACTGGTCGGAATGGGGCGGGCTCGGCCCGGCGGTCGAGATGTGCAACAACAACGGCCATTGCCGCAAGTTCGACGCCGGCACCATGTGTCCTTCGTATCGCGTCACCCGCGACGAGATCCACTCCACCCGGGGCCGTGCCAACACCCTGCGGCTCGCGCTGTCGGGTCAGCTGGGGAGTCCGCAGCTGGACACGGCCGCCGTACAGGCGGCGATGGATCTTTGCGTCGGCTGCAAGGGCTGCAAGCGCGAGTGCCCGACCGGCGTCGACATGGCGCGCCTCAAGATCGAGATGCGCCATCAGCTGCATCGCACCGAGCCGCACAGCCTGCGCGACAAGGTCGTGGCGTATCTGCCGCGCTATGCGCCGACCCTGGCGGCCGTCGCGCCGCTCGTCAATCTGCGCGATGCCCTGCCCGGCTTGCCGCGACTCACCGAGAGGTGGCTCGGACTCTCGGCGCGACGTTCCCTGCCGCGCTGGCGCAGCGATGCCTTCCGCGATCGCGAGGGGGCCGCCGCGGGGTCGGGCGAGAAGGCGGTCGTGCTGTTCGCCGACACTTTCAACCGGTGGTTCGAGCCCGACAATCTCCGTGCGGCGCTGCGGGTGCTGAACGCCGCGGGCTATTCGGTGGAAGTGGCCACGCCACCCGCCGGTGAGCGTCCCCTGTGCTGCGGCCGCACCTTCCTCGCGGCTGGCATGGTGGACGCGGCGCGCGTCGAAGCGCGGCGCGTGCTCGAGGCCCTGCAGCCGGCTCTGGATCGCGGCCTCTCGGTCGTCGGCCTGGAGCCCTCGTGCCTGTTCACGTTCAAGGACGAGTACGTTGCCATGCTGCCGGCGGTCGAGAGTGCCCGGCTGTCGTTGGCCGCGATCACCTTCGAGGAATTCATCGTGCGCGAACAGGCGGCAGGAAGGTTCGCGCCGCCGCTGCAACCGCTCGAGGTGAGGCAGGCGTTACTGCACGGTCATTGCCATCAGAAAGCGTTCGATGCCGTGACGGCGGTGGAGCAGGTTCTGCGCATGGTGCCGGATCTGTCGGTGGAGACCATCCCATCGAGCTGTTGCGGCATGGCCGGCGCCTTCGGCTACGAAGCCGAGCACTTCGAGCTGTCGATGCGAATGGGCGAGGCGGCGCTGCTCCCCGCCGTCCGCCAGGCTCCCGGGGACACCGTCGTCGTCGCCGACGGAACCAGTTGCCGGCACCAGATCGCCGACGGCACGGGCCGGCGGGCGATCCATGTCGCGCAAGTGCTGGAGCAGGCTCTGACGACGCGAGGTGACGATTCCCGATGAAATGGCGTTTCATAGCGCTCTATGCGCTGCCGGTCGTGCTCAATCTGCTGCTCGTCGCGTTCACGGTGTGGCAGCTCGCATGGGTGCCGGAAACCGAACGCGACCTGGGCCTGCACGCATTCGCGGGCTTCTACGCGGTCGGCGGCCTCGTAATGGTGATCTCGGGTGCCACGGCGGTCTCGAAGCTGGTGTTCGGCGAAACCGGGCCCCGGCGCCTGCTGTATCTTTCCCTGATCAACATGTGGGTGCCCACCATCCTGCTGCTGGTACTGTTCCTGTTCAGCTAAGATCAGCCGTGCCGATGGGCCAACGGCCCGGCGCGGGACCCCGCCGAGTGACCGAGGACTTGAGCGACACCGACTGGAAGTTTCACGGCGTGCGGGTGGTGAAAAGCACGGAGCTCGACGCGAACACCGCGCAGACCCCGGGCATGAATCGCGCCGCCGCGATCACCCACGCCCGCTGCGGCGCCGAGAAGCTGTGGGCCGGCACCGTCGTCATCCACGCGAAGGCCAAGACCGGAGCGCACCATCACGGCCCGGTGGAAAGCGTCATCTATGTGGTGAGCGGCAAGGCGCGCATGCGCTGGGGCGAGGCGCTGGAATTCACCGCGGAAGCGGGTCCGGGCGACTTCATCTACGTGCCGCCGTTCGTGCCGCATCAGGAAATCAACGCGTCCGATACCGAGCCCCTGTCGTGCGTGCTGTGCCGCAGCGGTCAGGAGCCGGTGGTCGTGAACCTCGACATTCCCGTCGTGGAACAGCCCGAGACCGTGCACTGGGTGGACGATATCCACCCGGCGCCGAAGGCCTAGAACGGGAGTGCCGCCGCGGGGCGGCACCCGGCAACGGCGGTCAATGAATCTCGGGCTCCGGGATCGGCGCCGTCCCCTCGAGAAAGCGGAAATCGCACCCCTCGTTCGCCTGCGTGACGTTCTGCGAGAACAGCGCGCCGTAGCCGCGCGCGAAACGCGGCGGCGGCGGTGACCACGCGGCCTTGCGGCGCGCGAGTTCGGCGTCGCTCACGTCGAGATCGAGACGGCGCCCCGGTACATCCAGTTTGACGATGTCGCCGGTACGCACCAGCGCGAGCGGACCGCCGACGAAGGATTCCGGTGCGACGTGCAGCACACAGGTGCCGTAGCTGGTGCCGCTCATGCGCGCATCGGAGATGCGGACCAGATCGCGCACGCCCTGCTTCAGCAGCTTCTTGGGGATCGGCAGCATGCCCCACTCGGGCATGCCGGGACCGCCGAGCGGGCCGGCGTTGCGCAGGATCATCACCGAGTCCGCATCCACGTCGAGGTTCGGGTCGTCCAGGCGCGCCGCCATGTCGTTGTAGTCGTCGAACACGATGGCGCGGCCGGCGTGCTGCAGCAGTCGCGGGTCCGCCGCGTTGGCCTTGATCACGGCACCGTCGGGCGCGAGGTTGCCGCGCAGGACCACGAGGCCGCCCTCCGGTTGGATCGGATTCGCTGGCGTCCGTATCACGTCGGGTTGATGGATCTTCGAGCCCGCCACGTTTTCGCCTAGGGTCTTGCCGGTGCAGGTCAGCGCATCCGTGTGCAGCAGATCGCGCATGCCTTCGAGCAATGCCACCAGGCCGCCGGCGTAGTAGAAGTCCTCCATCAGGTACTTGCCGGCGGGCCGCATGTTGACCAGATAGGGTGTTCTGCGGCCCAGTTCCTCGAAGCGTTCGAGCGGAATGCGGAAACCGGCCCGGCCCGCCATCGCCATCACATGGATCAGTCCGTTGGTGGACCCCCCCAGCGCCATCAGCACCTGGATCGCGTTGTCGAAAGAGCGTTCGGTCAGCATGTCGCTCGGTTTCAGATCCTCCCAGACCATCTCCACGATGCGCTGACCGGTGTAGGCGGCCATGCGCCGGTGGTTCGAATCCGGTGCAGGGATCGAGGACGCATTGGGCAGGCTGAACCCAAGCACCTCGGCCAGGCTCGTCATCGTGGATGCGGTGCCCATGGTCATGCAGGTGCCCGGTGAGCGCGAGATGCCCTCCTCGATCTCGGCCCAGTCGCGCTCGGTGATGTTGCCGGCACGCAGCTCGTCCCAGTACTTCCACACGTCCGAGCCCGAGCCCAGCGTGCGGCCCTGCCAGTTGCCGCGCAGCATCGGGCCCGCCGGCACGAACGTCGTGGGCAGGTTCATGCTGATGGCGCCCATCAACAGGCCCGGCGTGGTCTTGTCGCAGCCGCCCATCAGCACGCAGCCGTCCACGGGGTAGGAGCGCAGCAGTTCCTCGGTCTCCATCGCGAGGAAGTTGCGGTACATCATGGTGGTGGGTTTCTGGAACACTTCCGCGAGCGAGATGGCGGGCATCTCGATGGGTACGCCGCCTGCCTGCCAGATGCCGCGCTTCACGTCCTCGGCCCGCTCGCGCAGGTGCGAGTGGCAATGGTTCACGTCGCTCCAGGTGTTCACGATGGCGATCACCGGCTTGCCCTTGGTGTCCTCGTGCGTGAGGCCAAGCTGCAGTGCGCGGGAACGATGGCCGAAGCCGCGCAGGTCGCGGGTGGCGAACCAGCGCTGGCTGCGCAGGTTCTCCGCAAGTTTCCGTCGGGTCATGGGTTCTCCTCCTCGAGACCGCGACTATATCAAGCGCATCGGGGCCGGAAACGAAACGGGCGGCCCCGAGGCCGCCCGTTCATCGATTGCGGCGGAGACGGTCAGTCGCCCGACAGTTCTTCGACCGGGGGTACCGCGTGCGAGCGGGCGCCGTTGTGCGTCTTCACCTCGCCGCGCAGCTTGCGCGCGTAATCCTCCACCTGGCGGCGTGCCGCATCGAAGGCGTCGCGCAGGGCGACGTATGCATCCTCGTTCTCGTGGTGGTTCGCCACGAGCTCGGCGCCGGGTACGCGCACGTCCACATGCACGCAGAACTGTTTACCCTGCTGTTTGTGCTTGTGCGGCCGCTCGATGGTCACGTGGCAGCCCATGATGTGGGCAAAATGGGACTCCAGTTTCTGCGCCTTCTCGCGGATGTGCACTTCCATGGCTGCGGAATGGGGCATGTCACGAAACGTGATTTGCAGCGGTGTCTGCATGCTCTTGTCTCCTTCGCGTACGACATCGATGGTGCGACTGCCGTGCGGCGCGCAGCCGCACGCCAACTTCCCGCATTCAGGCGGGTGACGGATCTCCCTGGTCAGAGTGAAACTGAAACAGGACGTTCACCGGATTCGCTGAGATCCGGTGCGGCAGAGCGCGGTCGAAAGCCGCGGCGATGCGGAAAAAAGCGGGCCCTACAGCCTCATATCCAAGCATCGTGCGGGGGACGGCGGTTACATCTCTGTCCTGCATCTCGGCTACACGATGCGCGCTCCGGCGTACCCCTGTCAACCGTCCGATGCGTGGGCGGGCTGTGACAATTCGTGACGACGGATCAGCCCCGTGCCGGTGTCAGCGTGACGACGAACTCGCTCGAGCCGATGGGGATCTGCCATGCCAGCGTGAGTGCCGCGGCCTGCATGATCTTCTCGAAGCCCGCTTCGGATTGCGAGACGGTGTGCAACGGGCGTGCGTCCAGTTCGCAGGCCGGTTCGCACTGCACGAGCAGATTGCCGCCCAATACGCCGTCCTCGAGGAGCAACGACGTGAGTGCGGTCACCGCCAGCGGTTGCCCGAAGCCCCCACGCACATCACCCGCGATGCTGTAGCGGCCGAGGAAGCCGTCGCAGCTCGGCATCGCGAGATTGATCTCGGTGCGGAAGCGTCCGGCCTGGGGCACGTCGAAGCGATAGCGCACCACGAGGCGACCCTCTTCCACGGCGTAGCGCTTGCGCATGCTGCCGCCGCCGATGGTACCGGCGAACTCGGTGGTCGTGTTCACCACCTTTCGATAGTGCGGAGCCTGCAGTGCCTGGCTGTCGGCGGGTTGGAAGCGATCGACGAACAGTGCCCGCGGGCGGTCGTCCGGTTCGGCATCGGCGAGTGTGACCGCGTGACGGAAGGCCACTCGATCATGGGCCGATGCGATGCCTTCGTTGCGCACATGCGCTTCCGCCGACTGCGCGAGCTTGCCGTGATAGTGCTCGCGCCGGCGCATCAACGTGTCGCCGAAATTGTGCCGCAGCGGATAGCTCGACAACTCGATGACCGCGGCTTCCGCATCGTCACGCACGACCGCGAGCAGCTTCGAACTGTGCAGGAACACCTCCTCGTGGCCGTCGAGGTCTACATCCTCCGCGTCGCGGTCCGCCGGTTGCGCGGCATCGAGCTCCGCTTCGAGGGCGATCAGCGCGTTCCAGACGGCGCGGCGCAGGTGCGGCAGATACAGGCCACCGAACAGACCGTGCCAGTACGCATCGTTCGCCTGGCCGCGATACAACAGCGCGATCATCGAATCGGTGCGTGTCGCCGCAGGCAGGGCCGCGACCCGCGCCGACAATGCCAGCATGCGCTTGTGCATCCAGTTGGCTTCGGTGTAGCGGCTGAAGAACCCGCGCCAGATGCCGCCGCGCAGGAACGGCTTGAAGCGATCGTAACGGCCCTGGGATTTCTCCTGGGCGATCAGCGCGGCGAAGTCGTCGGCGCGCGCCGCCGGCAGCGACCATTCGCCCATCTCCATGTAGGAGGTCGTCGGCAGATAGACGATGCCGCGGGTACGGGTGTCGCGCCGGAACTCGCGGAAGTGGCGGGTGCGGATGGCGGGCGAGGCCAGCACGCCTTCGATGAACTGCTCGAGCCACTTCCTCTCGAAGACCCACTCGTAGGTCTCGGGCCAGATGCCGAACTTCTCGATGTCGTCGAAGTAGATGGCGGCCGCGGGCAGTTCCTCGGTGCCAGCGAGCGACTCGATGTACCGCACGGTTTCGTCCGCCGGCGCGAACGGAATGCGGTAGCGCAGCTGCTCGGAAATGGGAAAGAGATCGAGCCGTCGGCCCTCCTCCTCCGTGGTGAAGTAGCCGCGCAGTTCGCCGAGTTCGCGCCCCGCGCACAGGAAGTGATAGTCGTCGACCGTGACGAACTCCACACCGGTGTCCTCGAGCGACGGCACCACGGTCGCTTCCCAGACCCGTTCGGTGAGCCAGGCACCGTGGGGTCGCTGCCCGAACGCGCGCTCGAGGCGATCGGCCAGCGCGTTCAGTTGCCCGACGCGGTCGCGCGCCGGGATCGAGGCCAGCACCGGTTCCATGTCGCCGCCACCGAAGAGTTCCGCCTGGCGGCGTGCCACCATTTCCGCAAGCAGCGCCATGTCGTCGGGGTAGTGCGCCAGCAGGAACTCGAGCAGCCAGCCGCTGAAGTGGATCGCGAACCGGAACTCCGGATAGCGATGCACCGTGCGCAGGAACGGCCCGTAGGACTTCCGATGCGCTTCATCCACCACTTCGGGGAAATTCCCCGCGGGCTGGTGTGCGTGTACGCCGAGAAGGAGAGAGACCGTGCTCATGCTCTGTCGCTGCGCCTCACGTCACGACGCGCGGCGCATGGCGCCGCCCATCTCGGCATGCCCGCCGCCCTGGCTGATCGGATGCTCCAGCACCGCCGGCACCGGCAGATCGAGCAGCCGGTAGAGGTGGGCGAGATTGAGCCGGAACACGCGGTCCATGGCGATGACGGACTCCGGCGGGTTGTAGTCGCCGAACCACCAGTACCAGTCGGAACCCTCGCAGATCGCGAGCTGCCGCGAGGCGAGCGCGCTGGCGTCGGCCGTCAGCTTGCCGCACGCCATCACCAGATCGTAGTTGCGCTTCGCGTCGCACAGCAGATCCCAGGCCGTGTTCTTGTCGCGCGACCCGATCCAGGTGGAGAGGTTGCCGTACACCCAGCTGCCGGCGACGACGTGGTCGAGGTTGCCGAAGCGTTCCGCCGGCGAATCGGCCAGCACGTCGCGGTAGGTGCGGGTGCGGATGGTCGCGTGCTGCTCCAGCTCCGTGTAGAGGTCGTCGAGGAAGAAGAAGCCGTTGTACGGGTAGTACTCCCAGGCATTCTCGCCGTCGAGGATGACGCTCACGAGCGGCGTTCCGGTGGCTGTCGCGGCAATGCCGGCGAGTTCCTGCACGAAATGCTCCGCCGCGTCACGGCCGTGCCACTTCGAGTATTCGAAGCCGATCAGGTCGGAGAGGCGGTCATCACGGAAGAAGCAGGTCAACCCGCCGCCGCGGAACCGATACCCGCGATACAGGTACTCCGCCTTCGCCGGCACCGCTCCGCGGGCCGTGAGACTCGCAGCGAGCAGCGCTTCACCGCTCGCGCACCAGCGCACGCCCTGAGCCGCGAACATGTCGAGCACGCCGTCGGAGATCGCTCCTTCGGCCGGCCAGATGCCGGCGGGCGTTGCACCGAAGCGTCGAGCATGGGACGCCACGGAAAGATGCAGATGCTCCGTAAGACGCTGGCGCCCGCCCGCGTATTGCACCGATTGCGGCAGGGGCAGTCCCGGCTGGGTCTCGCGTGCCGTCGCGAAATCCAGCAGCAGCGGTCCGATGGGGTGATAGTGCGGCGTGGAGGAGATCTCCACCTGACCCGACGCCGCCAGGCGCCGCCAGCGCGGCACGATGTCCTTCAGGATCGTGCCGATCAGGTCGAACAGGCGGCGGCGGTCGGTCGAGGTGAACTGCTCCGCCTTCGACATGAGCTGTACCACCGCCACATGCTCGCGCCGCACGGTCTCGCCGGTCCAGGCGAGGTGATACCAGGTGAGCAGATCGGCCAGGTACTGGCCGGACAGATAGTCGAGCGCAGCGGTGCCGCGTTCCTCGGTGAACCGGAACAGATCGAGCAGGCGCCGGTAGGCCGGGTAAGGCTCGATCATTTTGGTGTGGTTCGCGCGGAAGCAGCGATCGAGGATCATCTCGCGCGCCGCGGCGTCGAGGTCGTCCAGGTTCTCGCGCGCGAGCAGCGCCAGCAGCGGATCGCGGATGACCCCGGACTCGAACTGCTGCGCGTAGTCCTCGAGCTGATCGAGGAGCACCGGCACGAAGTTGACCACGGCACGGACCTTCGGATGGCGCTCCAGGTGCGCAGCCATGTCCGAGTAGTCCTTGATCGCGTGCAGGTAGACCCAGGGCAGGCGGTACTCGCCGGTCGCGCAATCGCGGAAGTCGGGCTGGTGCATGTGCCACAGCAGCACCAGATCGAGGGATTTGGATTCGGCCATAGGGAGGAAGGGGTGAGAAGAACTGCGGGGGGCGCCGTACGGCGCTAACGCTGGCGGAAGACCTCCTGGCCCAGCATCTCGGGGGTGATGAGCGTGAGCCCGCTCTCGGTCACGTGGAAGCGCTTGCGGTCCTCCTCCGCATCGACGCCGGCCGTCAGACCTTCGGGCAGCACGCAACGTTTGTCCACCACGCAACGCTTCAGCTTCACATGGCGCGCGACGGTGACTTCGGGCAGCAGGACCGAATCCTCGATCGAGCCGAAGCTGTGCACGCGCACGCGCGAGAACAGCACCGAGCGCGCGACCATGGAACCGCTCACGATGCAACCGCCGGACACCAGCGAATCCACCGCGAAGCCGCGCCGGTCGGTGTCGTCGAACACGAACTTGGCGGGCGGCAGCTGTTCCTGGTGGGTCCAGATGGGCCACTCCTCGTCGTACATGTTGAGTTCCGGATCCACCGTGGCGAGATCGAGGTTGGCTTCCCAATACGCGTCCACCGTGCCGACGTCGCGCCAGTACGGGGGCGAGCCTGCCTTGTTGCCGACGCAGCTGTCGGAGAAGCTGTGGGCATAGACGCGATAACGCGGCACGAGATAGGGGATCAGATCCTTGCCGAAATCGTGGCTCGACTCGGGCGTCAGCGTGTCGCGCTCCAGCTGCTCGTACAGGAACTTCGCGTTGAACACGTAGATGCCCATGCTGGCGAGCGCGACCCCGGGCTTGCCCGGAATCTCGTTCGGGTGCGGCGGTTTCTCCACGAATTCGCGCACGCGCAGCTCGTGATCGACCCCCATCACGCCGAAGGCCTTCGCTTCGGTCACCGGCACTTCGATGCAGGCGACGGTGAGATCGGCCTGCTTGCTCGCGTGCTCGGCCAGCAGGCGGCCGTAATCCATCTTGTAGATGTGATCACCGCCCAGGATCAGCACGTACTCCGGCTCGGCGGCGCGGATGATGTCGAGGTTCTGGTACACGGCGTCGGCGGTGCCGGCGTACCAGCCCTCGTCGAGGCGCTGGGAGGCCGGCAGCACGTCGACGAACTCGTCGAAGCGGCCGTCGAGGAAGCTCCAGCCCCGCTGCAGATGCCGGATCAGGCTGTGCGCCTTGTACTGCGTGGCCACGCCGATGCGGCGGACGCCCGAGTTGACGCAGTTCGACAGGACGAAGTCGATGATGCGGAACTTGCCGCCGAAGGGCACGGCGGGCTTCGCGCGCCAGTCGGTGAGATTGCGCAGTCTGCTGCCCCTCCCGCCCGCGAGCACCAGCGCATAGGTGCTCTTGGTGAGGCGGCTTACGAAACGGGTCGCTGGCTCGGTGGGCATGGCGGCTACGACGGAATGGACGCGCGGGACGGCGCGAGCGGGTATCGTAGACGCCGTGTCCGGAACCGACACGTCCGCTCGGCCGCCGTCTCTTGGTACCCTGCTCTCGGTTCCTATAATAGCGTCCTTGCCGAGGCTTGCAGCCGGATCGGCGCGAGCTTTCTTCCTGCCCTTGACCGATTCCCGCATCGCTGCACTCCTCGAAGGCCGCCTGCACGAGCCCCATGGGTTTCTCGGGGTGCACGCCGAGAACGGCGGGACCGTGGCCCGTCACTTCGATCCCTATGGCAAGGCCGCCAACGTGCGGACGGCCGCGGGATTCGAGCCGATGACGCGCGTCGCGCCGGGCCTGTTCGAATGGCGCGGCAGCCCGCCGCCGTGGTCGCCCCTCACCGTGCGGGTGGAATACGAGGGCGGCGCGACGGCCGATGTGGTGAGTCCCTACGTCTTCGCGCCGGCGCTGTCCGACCACGACCTGTACCTGTTCAACGAAGGCCGTCTCACGCAGGGCTGGCGCATGCTCGGCGCCCACCGGATCGTGCGCAGCGGCGTTCCGGGCGTGCGCTTCGCCTGCTGGGCGCCGAACGCCGAGCGGGTCAGCGTGGTCGGCGACTTCAATCGCTGGGATGGCCGTTGTCATCCGATGACCAGTCGCGGCGCGAGCGGTGTGTGGGAACTCTTCGTCCCCGGTGTGGCGGTCGACGCGCTGTACAAATTCGAGATCCGCAATCGCGCCACCGGGGCGGTGATGGTCAAGGCCGATCCCTATGGCCGCTGCTTCGAAGTCCGTCCCGGCACGGCGGCCCGCGTCTGCGGCGACCCGGCGTACGTGTGGGGCGACGCCGCCTGGATGACCGCGCGCGAAGGCCGCGACTGGCTGCATGCGCCGCTCAACGCCTATGAAGTGCACGCGGGCTCGTGGAAGCGCCATCCCGACGGCCGCTTCTACAGCTACGGCGAACTGGCCGAGCACCTCGTGCCCTACGTGGTGGAGATGGGCTATACGCACATCGAGCTGATGCCGCTGTCGGAGCATCCGCTCGACGAGTCCTGGGGATATCAGGCCACCGGATACTTCGCCCCCACCACCCGCCACGGTCAGCCGGACGAGCTGCGCGCCTTCGTCGACGCCTGCCATCGGGCCGGGATCGGCATCATCCTCGACTGGGTCCCCGCGCATTTCCCGCGCGATGCCTGGGCGCTGGCGCGCTACGACGGCACCGCGCTCTTCGAGCACGAGGATCCGCGGCTGGGCGAGCACAAGGACTGGGGCACGCACATCTTCAACTTCGGCCGCAACGAGGTGAAGAGCTTCCTGCTGTCCTCGGCGGCATACTGGCTGAGCGAGTTCCACATCGACGGCCTGCGCGTGGATGCGGTGGCCTCCATGCTCTATCTCGACTACTCGCGCAAGGCCGGCGAATGGCTGCCGAACCGTTACGGGGGGCGCGAGAACCTCGAAGCCATCGACTTCCTGCGCGAGTTGAACGCACTGGTGCACCGCGAATATCCGGGCGCGCTCACCTTCGCTGAGGAGTCGACCGCGTGGCCCATGGTGTCACGCCCCACGTATGTGGGCGGCCTCGGTTTCTCCATGAAGTGGAACATGGGCTGGATGAACGACACGCTCGCCTACATCGAACACGATCCGATCCATCGCCGCTTCCATCACGACAAGCTCACCTTCGGCCAGCTCTACGCCTACACCGAGAACTTCCTGCTGCCGCTGTCGCACGACGAAGTGGTGCACGGCAAGCGATCGCTGCTCGACAAGATGCCCGGCGACGTCTGGCAGAAGTTCGCGAACCTGCGCCTGCTGCTCGCCTACCAGGCCACCTCGCCCGGCAAGAAGCTCCTGTTCATGGGCGGCGAGTTCGGTCAGGGCCGCGAGTGGCGGGTCGGCGGCGAGCTCGATTGGTGGCTGCTCGAGCACGACTGGCACCGCGGGGTGCACGCCTGCAGTCGCGACCTCAACCGCCTGTACCGCGACACGCCGGCGCTGCACGAGCTCGATTTCGATGTATCGGGCTTCCAGTGGATCGATTGCCACGATGCCGACCAGTCCGTGGTCGCATTCGTTCGCCGTGCGCGCGACGGCAGCTTCGCCATCGTGTTGCTCAATTTCACCCCGGTCCCGCGCGAGGGCTATCGCATCGGCGTGCCCCAGGGCGGCCGCTACCGCGAAGCGTTCAACAGCGACTCGCGTCATTACCGCGGCGCCGACGTCGGCAACGGGTTGGGGTTGGACGCAGAACGCATGCCCTGGATGGGACTGCCCTTCTCCATCGTTGCAACCCTGCCGCCGCTCGGCGCCGTGATCCTGTTGCCGGGATGAGAATCCTGTTCGCCACCTCGGAAGCGGTCCCGCTCATCAAGACCGGCGGACTGGCCGACGTCAGCGGTGCACTGCCGGAGGCGCTGCGCAAGCAGGACGTCGACGTCCGGGTGCTCCTGCCAGGCTACGGACCGGTGCTCGGCTGGATCGACGGGCGGTCGCAGGTCGTAGCGGAACTCGCCCTGCCGCCGTTCCCGCCGGTGCGCGTGCTGTCGGCGGCGTTCCCGTCCGGGGTGCCGCTGCTGGTGCTCGACTGCCCGGAGCTCTATGCGCGCGGCGGCGGACCGTATCAGCAGGCGGGCGGCGACGACTGGCCCGACAACGACATCCGCTTCGGTCTGCTGTCGCGCGTCGCGGCGGTGCTGGCGCACGAGTCCAGTCCGCTGCCGTGGCGGCCCGACGTGCTCCACTGCAATGACTGGCAGACCGGCCTCGCGCCCGCCCACCTCGCGTTCATGCCCGGAGCGCGCGCGCGAACGCTGATGACCATCCACAATCTTGCGTACCAGGGCATCTTTCCGCCGACATCGGTGCCGCGGGTGGGGCTGCCGTGGGACGCCTTCAAGGTGGACGGCGTCGAGTACTACGGCAACGTTTCGTTCCTGAAGGCGGGGCTCTACTACGCCGACCGCCTGAGCACCGTGAGTCCCACGTATGCCCGGGAGATCCAGAGCGAACCGCTGGGCTTCGGCCTGCAGGGCCTGCTCGCCTGGCGCTCGAAGGACCTCACCGGCATCGTGAACGGCATCGACATCGAGGCGTGGAATCCCGCCACCGACGAATCGATCCCGCGGCGGTACAAGTCGGCCACGCTGGCGCGGAAGATCGACGACAAACGCGCCCTGCAGGAGCGCATGGGGCTGGAGCCGTCCGCTGCCACGCCGGTCCTGGGCGTGATCAGCCGCTTCACCTATCAGAAGGGGCTCGACCTGGTCCTGGCGGCGGCGGAGCGCATGCTGAAGCTCCCGGTCCAGCTCGCCGTGCTGGGTTCGGGCGACACTCTGCTGGAAAACGGCTTCCGCGAGCTGGCGCGCCAGCACGTCGGCACCATCGCCGTGCAGGTGGGGTTCGACGAGGGGCTGTCGCACCTGATAGAAGCCGGGGCCGACGCCTTCCTGATGCCCTCACGATACGAGCCGTGCGGCCTCAACCAGATGTACAGCCAACGCTACGGCACCCCGGTGATAGCACGGGCCACCGGGGGTCTGGTGGACACGGTGGTGGACTGCGATCCGCAGACGCGGGCCGCCGGCACGGCGACCGGCTTTCTGTTCACCGAACCGAGCCCCGATGCGTTGTATGCCGCGGTGAAACGCGCCGTCGCTGCATATCACGACCGGCGCCTGTGGCGGCAGCTCCAGCGGCGGGGCATGGATCGCGACTATAGCTGGGACGCTTCGGCGCGGGGTTACGCCGCGCTCTATGGGGCACTGACGGCCTCCCTCTGACGGGTGTGGCAAAATTGCGGTTCTGGAGTACAACGAAACGGCCCCGTGCGGGCTCTACTACTGGCGGAGGGTGAAATGATCGGAGACAGGATCGAAACCAATATCGCGGGCGGCCTCGACGTGCCGCTGCCGCGCATGGTGCACGTACGTCAGAAGTTCGAGCGCCCGCGCCTCGCCAGCGTGACCGCCACCGTGGTCGAGCAGTTCAAGCGTCCCGAAGTGCGGGCCAAGGTGAAGCCCGGCATGACCATCGCGGTGGGTTGCGGCAGCCGCGGCATCAACAACATCGCCGAATGCACCAAGCAGGTCATCGCCGAGCTGAAGGCGCTGGGCGCCAAGCCCTTCATCTTCCCCGCCATGGGCAGCCACGGCGGCGCGACCGCCGAGGGTCAGCGCGAAGTGCTGGAAGGCTACGGCATCACCGAGGCGACCATGGGTTGCCCCGTGCACTCGCAGATGGACGTAGTGGAGCTCGGCAAGCTCGACAGCGGCATGCCGGTGTACATGGACAAGCTCGCCGCGGCTGCCGACGGCGTGGTGCTGATCTGCCGCGTCAAGCCGCACACCAACTTCCGTGCCCCGATCGAGTCCGGCATCGTCAAGATGATGACCATCGGCATGGGCAAGATCATCGGCGCGACCACGCTGCACACCGACGGGATGGACGCGTTCGGTGAACTGTTGCCCAAGGCGGCACGCCTGATCATGTCCAAGAAGAACTTCCTGCTCGGCGTCGCGATGGTCGAGAACGCGGCCGACGAGACCGCGATCATCGAAGCCGTGCCGGGCGAACAGGTGTTCGACCGCGAGCCGGTGCTGCAGGCCAAGGCGAAGTCGCTGATGGCGCGCCTGCAATTCGACGAGATCGACGTGCTGGTGGTCGAGAAGATCGGCAAGAACATCTCCGGCTCGGGCATGGATCCCAACATCACGGGACGCAACTGCCGCTTCACCGAGTGGGACATGAAGCCCCTGGTGAAGAAGATCGCGATCCTGGGCCTGACGCCCGAGACCCACGGCAACGCGACCGGCCTCGGCCTGGCCGACGTCATCACCATGCGGCTGTATCGCGACATCGACATCGGCAAGACCTATGCGAACGTGATCACGTCCACCTACCTGGACGGCGCCGGCATTCCGATCATCATGAACACCGACCAGGAAGCCATCCAGCTCGCGGTGAAGACCGTGGTGCGCGTGAAGCCGCAGGACACGAAGATCGTGCGCGTGGCCAACACGCTCGAGATCATGGACATCCACGTCTCCGAGCCGCTGCTGCCCTGGGTCAAGGCGAATCCGTCGATGTTCGAGATCGTAGGCGACCTGGAGCCGTTCAAGTTCGACGCCAAGGGCACGCTCTATCCCATGCTCGGCAAGCACCGCGAGCACGCGACCGCCTAGCGCAGTCGCTTCGGTGAGGTAGCGGCGGTGCACGTCCATCTCGATGCAGTCGGTGGCGTCGCGGGTGACATGTTCATCGCGGCCGTCACCGACGCATTCCCGCACCTGCGCGAAGGCGTGTTGAAGGCCATCGCGCAGGCGGGACTGCCGGACGACATTCAGTGCCGGTTCGAAGCGCATCGCGATCACGCGCTGACCGGCAGCCGGTTCATCGTGGACGAGCACAACCATCGCGACGAGCCGCACCATCATCACCACCGGGATTTCGCCGATATCCGCGAGCACCTGCTCGAGTCGGACCTGAGCCCGGAGGTGAAGCATCACGCGGTCGGCATCTTCACGCTGCTCGCCGCCGCGGAAGGCAAGGTCCATGGCGTCACGCCCGAGGACGTGTCGTTCCATGAGATCGGCGAGTGGGACTCCATTGCCGACATCGTCGGTGCCGCGTGGTTGATCACGGCGCTCGATGCGGAATCGTGGTCCGTCGGTACGCTGCCGCTCGGATCGGGTTTCGCGCAGACGGCGCATGGGCGGCTGCCGATCCCGACGCCCGCCACCACGTTGCTGCTCGAGGGCTACGCCTGCGCCGACGATGGTTTCCCCGGCGAGCGCGTGACGCCCACGGGCGCCGCGATCGTGCGGCACTTGAAATGCAGCCAGGAGCGGGACCGTACCGCGCGCCGTCTCAAGCACAGCGGCCACGGTTTCGGCACCAGGGTCTTTCTGGGCATGAGCAACGTGCTGCGCGTGCTCGCTTCCGAGGCGGTCGCTCAGGATGTCGACGACGCCGGGTCGCGGGTCGCGGTGATCCAGTTCGAAGTGGATGACCAGACGCCGGAGGATCTCGCGATCGCGCTCGATCGCTTGCGGTCCCATCCGTCCGTGCTCGACGTGCTGCAGAGCGCGGTCTTCGGCAAGAAGGGGCGGATCGCGGCGCAGATCCAGGTGCTGGCCGACCCGCAGGCGCTGGATGCGGTCGCGCAGCTTTGCTTCCTGGAGACCGCCACGATCGGACTCCGCCATCAGATCGTGCAGCGTGAAACGCTGCCGCGCGACATGAAAGTGGTGCAGGTGGGTAACCACGCGGTGCGCGTGAAGCTCGCGCAGCGGCCGCGATCGACCACTGCGAAGGCCGAGAGCGACGATACGGCGCAATTGTCCGGCTTCGACACGCGCTCGGAACTGCGCCGCACGGCCGAGGCCGAAAGTTTGAAGGACAAATCGTAGATGGGCGCCACGCAATCACAGCTGGAGCGGCTCGAGGCGGTCCTCGCCGAGATGGGATCGCTGGCCGTGGCCGTGAGCGGCGGCGTCGACAGTCTGACCCTCGCCACGTTCGCGCATCGCCGCATGCCGGAGCGAGTGGAGATGTTCCACGCTACTTCGCCGGCCGTGCCGCCGGAGGCCACGTCACGTACCGAACGCCTGGCCGCGAGCGAAGGGTGGTCCTTCACCGTCATCGACGCGGGCGAGTTCGGGCGCGAGGAGTATCGCGCCAATCCGGTGAACCGCTGCTTCTACTGCAAGACCAGCCTGTACGGTGCGATCAAGCCGGCCACGACGGCGCAACTGGTTTCGGGTACCAACCTCGACGATCTGGGCGAATACCGCCCGGGGCTCGACGCCGCGCGCGACCATCAGGTGCGTCACCCGTTCGTGGAGGCCGGCATCGACAAGGCCGGCGTGCGCGAGATCGCCCGCCACCTCGGTCTGGACGACGTGGCGGACCTGCCTTCGGCCCCGTGTCTGTCGAGCCGCATCGAGACCGGTATCGCCATCGATCCGGCGATGCTCGCGGGCGTGCACGCTGCCGAGCAGTTGGTGGCGACAAGCCTGAATCCGCGGACGGTGCGTTGTCGCGTGCGCGCCGGTGGTGCCGTGATCGAACTCGATCGCGAGACGCTCGCGCGTCTGGACGATGAGCCGCGCAACGAGCTGTCCGGCGCTGTCGCAGAGCTTTTCCACGCGCGCGGCTTCGCCCTGTCGGTCGCGTTCGCACCCTACCGCACCGGCAGCGCCTTCCTGATTCGCGAACTCAAACCGCAACCCGCTTCCGCATGAACATCCATCGCGATATCAAGCTCGACTTCGAGCGCCGTGCCCGCATCGGTCTCGACGAGGCCATTCTGGCGAGCGGCAAGACGGTCGCCCATCTCGCCGCGATCCTGGACGAGGCTGCTGAGAAGAACGCACGATTTCTCTTCACGCGGCTGACGCGCGAACAGCTCGAAGCGTTGCCCGAGCATCATCGCGCCCGCCTCGACTACGATGACCTGTCGCGCACCGGCTATTTCGGCGAGCCGATGCCGTTGCAGGCGGAAACCCGTACCGCGGTCGTCGCGGCCGGTACGTCGGACATCAACGTCGTCCGCGAGATCTCGCGCACGATGCACTGGTACGGCGAACCGACGCTGGAAGTGACCGACGTCGGCTTGGCCGGCGTGTGGCGCCTGCTCGAGCGGGTCGAGGAGATCCGCCACATGCCCGTGGTGATCGTCGTGGCGGGCATGGACGGCGCGTTGCCCACGGTGATGGGCGGCCTCGTGCCCGGCGTGGTGATCGGATGCCCCACGTCCAACGGCTACGGCGTGGCCACCGGCGGCACCGCCGCACTGCATACGATGCTGTCCAGCTGCTCATCCGGGTTGCTGGTGACGAACATCGACAACGGTTTCGGCGCCGCCTGCGCGGCTTTGCGGGTACTTCGGGTGCCTCGGTAGAGAGTACTGTCGTACTTCGTGAAACACGAAGGACACGACGAGCACGAAGGAGAACACGAAGCTCTGGCTCAAGTCCTCCTTCGTATTCCTTCGAGTCCTTTGTCACCTTCGTGTCGAGAGATGTTCCGGTTTGCACTTTCCTCGACACCGACCAAGGAGGAACACCATGGGACTCTTGGACCAGATCACGGGGGCGCTCGGCGGCCAGATGGGCGGCGGCGCGGGCCAGAACCAGATGCTGCAGTTGGTCATGCAGCTGCTGCAGAACCAGCCGGGCGGCTTGCAGGGATTGATCGACCAGTTCACCCGGGCAGGGCTCGGATCGCAGGCAGCTTCCTGGGTCGGCACCGGACAGAACCTGCCGATCTCCGCTGACGACCTGATGAAGGTGTTCGGCGGCGGTCAGCTGCAGGACATGTTGTCGAAGTTCGGCATGCAGCAGAGCGAAGCCGTGAGCGGACTCGCGCAGATGTTACCCGGCGTGGTCGATCGCCTCACGCCGAACGGCAGCGTGCAGGACGACATGGTTGCGCAGGGGCTGGACCTGCTGAAGAACCTGAAGATCTAGGCGGTACCCGCCGCGGCCGCACGTTCGAGCAGGCAGTCGTCCGCCAGCGCCTGCAGCGGGGAGAAGTCCCGGTTCGCGAACCACTCCGCGCGCTTGCCGGACGTGGTCGGGTTGTCACAGGAAGCGACGTTCAGGTAGGCGATGGTGCGCTCGAACGGCGTGATGTTGCCGACCGAGCCGTGCACGAGGTTGCAGTGCATGAAGAGCGCCGTTCCGGCCGGGCCGGTCACGGCGTCGACGCCGCCTTCCTCCGTCAGTTCGGCGATCAACGTCTTCGGCAGTTCCATCACCGAGTAGCCGCTGCGGTCGTGGTCGCGTGACGTGTCGTCGATGTGGCCGTGCCGCTGCGATCCCGGGATCACCATGAGCGGGCCGTTGGCAGCAGTCATGTCGTTCAGGAACAGGCCGATCATCAGTGCCCGCGGCGTCTGCAGGCCGTCCTCGAAATGCCAGGTGGCGTAGTCCTGATGCCACCACCAGCCCTGGCCGTCGAAAGCGGCCTTGGGGTTCAGGCGGGTCTGGTGGATGTAGATGTCGCCGCCCAGCAGCTGACGCGCCGGCTCGATCCATCGCGGATGCCGGGACAGCCGCCGATACACGTCCTCGAACCGATGCGCTCCATAGACCACACGAACCGCGTCGTTGGTCCGTTCGCGCACCACTTCCGGGCGGTCGGTCATGGCCTTGATGCGGTCGAGCGCGTCGCGTAGCACCGCGACCTCCTCGCGCGTGAACAGCGCCGGGACCGTGACGTACCCGTCGCGCTCGAAGGCCTTCAACTGTTCCGGGGACAACTTCAAGCCGCTCTCCGCTTTGCCGTGTCGCGGAGCATAGCAGCGACCCTGCCTCAGGCGTGATGCCCGCCCAGATAAGCCGCGCGCACTTCCTCGTTCCCCAGCAGTTCCTTGGGCGTGCCTTCCACCGTGAGCGACCCGGTCTCCAGCACGTAGCCGCGATCGGCCACGGAGAGCGCCATGTTGGCGTTCTGCTCGACCAGCAGGATCGTGGTGCCCGCCGCACGGATCGTGCGGATCGTGCCGAACAGGTTCTGCACGATCAGGGGTGCCAGGCCCAGCGAGGGTTCGTCGAGCAGCAGCAGCTTCGGCTTAGCCATCAGGCCGCGCGCCACGGCGAGCATCTGCTGCTGACCGCCGGAGAGGGTCCACCCGAGCGCGTTCTCGAACGGTTTGATCTCGGGGAAGACGGTGAACTTCTCGTCGGCTTCCTCCTCGAGTTGGCGGCGCGGCACCCCCTTGCGGTTGGACGCGCCGAGCAGGATGTTCTCGCGCACGGTCAGGCCGGGGAAGATGCGGCGGCCCTCCGGCACGTGGCTGATGCCGAGCCGTGCGATCGCTTCGGGGCCGAGCTTCTGGATCGGCTTGCCTTCGAACAGCACCTCGCCCTGTGCCGGAACCACGAGGCCGGAGATGGTCTTCAGCGTCGTGCTCTTGCCCGCGCCGTTGGCGCCGAGCAGGGTCACCAATTCGCCCTGCTCGACGCGCAGGCTGACGCCCTTCAGCGCCTGCACGTTGCCGTAGTAGCTCGCGACGTTGCGCAACTCAAGCAGCGGCATTGGTTTCTCCCGCCGTGCCCAGATACGCAGCGATCACGTCCGGGTTGCGCAGCACTTCCGCCGGCGCGCCCTCGGCGATCTTGCGGCCGAAGTTGAGCACGGTGATGCGATCCGAGACCTTCTCCACCAGACCCATGTCATGGTCGATCAGGAAGATGGTGAGGCCGTGGCCGCGCAGGCGCTTCAGCAGTTCCACGAACTCCATCTTCTCGGTCTGGTTGAGGCCGGCGGCGGGTTCATCGAGCAACAGCAGCTTCGGATGCCCGGCCAGCACGCGTGCGATCTCCACCAGGCGTTGATGGCCGTAGGGCAGGTTGCGCACGATGACGTGGGCGCGATCGGCCATGCCGACGAAGTGCAGCGCCGACATCGCGCGGTCGCGCAGCGCCTTGTCGCCCTTGGGGATCGGGTTGTTGTCGCGCTGCGCGCCCACCATCACGTTCTCGAGCGCGGAGAGCGAGGCGAACAGGCGGATGTTCTGGAAAGTGCGGCCGACGCCCCGACCGGCGCGCTGATGCGGCTTTAACTGCGAGACGTCCTCGCCGTCGAGGATCACCTTGCCGCCAGTGGGACGGTAGATGCCGCTCACGACGTTGAGCGACGTCGTCTTGCCGGAGCCGTTCGGCCCGATCAGCGCGTGTACCGTCCCGCGCTGCACGTCGATGTCGATGCCGTCCACCGCCTTCAGGCCGCCGAAGTGCTTCTGCAGGTTCTCGAGGCGCAGCAGCGCGCTGTCGCCCGATCCCTGCACGTCGAGCACCAGCGGTTGCACGCCCGAGACGTCGGTCTTTGCCTGGGACTTCACGAATTTCGCGCGCAGATTCTTGATGAGACCCCAGATGCCCTCGTACAGGAACACCATGATCAGGATCACGCCCAGGCCGTAGACGGCGAGGTAGACGTCCTTGATGAACCGCAGCGATTCGGGCAGGTGCTTGAGCCATTCGGGCAGCTGCACGATCAACACCGTGCCAATCACGCCCCCGAACGGTGACTGGGCACCCCCCAGCAGCGTGGCCGTCAGGAACTCCACGGAACGCGCGAAGTTGAAGTTGTCCGGGCTGATGTAGGCGAAGCCGCCGGCATACAGCGCGCCGCCGATCGCGCCCAGCAGCGCCGAGAGCGCGAACGCGATGACCTTCGTGCGCAGCGTATGGACGCCCACCACCTCGGCGGCGAGTTCGTTCTCGCGCACCGACCGCATCGCGCGGCCGAGGCGGGTCGAGGGCAGATACCAGACCGCGAACACGAGCAGGTAGAGGACGATCGTGCACAACAGCAGATAGGCCTTGTCGTCCGCCAGCTCCCAGCCGAACAGCGATGGTCGTCCGATGCCGGCGATCCCGTCGGGACCGTGCGTGACCTCCACCCAGTTCACCAGGATCAGGTCGAAGATCTGCTGGAAACTGATGGTGATCATCGCGAGGTAGTGACCGCCGAGCCGCAGCGTGGTCAGACCCAGCGCCAGGCCGGCGACCGTCGCCGCACCCACGCCGAGCGCGAGCGAGATCCAGAAATTGATTCCGCCGCTCACGGTGCCGAGCGCGACGCCGTAAGCGCCGAGCCCGAAGAAGGCCGCCTGGGCAAGGTTGATCTGTCCGGTGTAACCCAGCACGACCACCATGCCGAGCACTGCGATGGCATAGGTCACTGCCTGCATGAACATCTGCACCACGTAGGTACTGACGTGGAGCTGGTAAGGGATGAGCGGCAGGGCGATCGCGATGATCGCGAGCACGATCAGCGCGGGCAGCGAGATCCGGTTCTGCATCGTTGTTATGCTTTCTCGCTGACTTTTTCCCCGAAGATCCCTTGGGGCCGGAACAGCAGGAACAGGAACAGCGCAAGGAACGCATACGCGTCCTTGTACGGCACCGAGATGTGCTGGGCGGCCAGGCTCTCGATCACGCCGAGCAGCAGACCACCGACGATGGCACCCTTCACGTCGCCGAACCCGCCGATGATGGTGGCGGCAAACGCCTTCAACGCGATGATGGAGCCCATGCCGATGGACACGAACAGGATCGGCCCCACCAGCACGCCGGCGATGCCGCCCAGCACCGCGCTGTAGATGAACGTGATCGCGATCATCAGCGCCACCGGGATGCCCAGCAGCCGTGCCATGTCCTTGTCCTGCGAGGTGGCCTGTAGCTTCTTGCCGAGCAGGGTCTTCTCGAAAAACAGGAAAGTGAAGAACACCAGCGCCACCGTGGCCACGAGGATCACGATGTACTGGCTGTCGAGGAACACGCCGCCCAGCGTGATGCCGTCGAAGTTGAGCAGCTTGTCGAGCGGTTTCGGTTGCGGACCGGCGACGTAGAGCACGGTGTTCTGCAGGAATATCGAAGCACCCAGGGTGCTGATCAGCACCGGCAGGAACGAGCGATGCCGCAGCGGGTAGTAGACGCCGTAGTTGAACAGGACACCGAACACCGCCATCGCCAGCAACGCGCCGATGAACGCGATCCAGTAGGGCCAGCCCAGCCCGGTGAAGAACAGCACCATCGCGTACCCGCCCAGCATCGCGAAGTCGCCCTGGGCGAAGTTGACGACGTTGGTCGCGCGGATGATGAGCACGAAGCCCAGCGCGACGAGCGCATAGATGCTGCCCAGGCCCAGGCCGGTGAACAGGATCTGCAGGTTTTCGGTGATGAACTGCACGGGTCTTGCCTCGTGGCGGAACACCTGCCGCCGGACCGTCTTCTATCTTCTATTGTGACGGCTGCGGTCCGGCGGCGGGTTCCCCTCCCCCAGTGTGTGTCGAATGAAGAAAGTACGTTGCTTGCGCAACGCACTTTCTTCATTCGAGTTGATCAGACGCCGGGCTTGGGGCGGCCCGGCGCCCGGCGTGGAACAACAACTTGGAAAATGCGTCGCGGTTGCGGAGGCTCGTGCCCGTAAGGCCTTAGTCCTTGAAATCGATGTGTTTGATGAAGGCGACCTTGCCGGCTTCGTTCTTCACGACGTTGTAGCCGCGCAGGCCGTCGCCGTTCTCGTCGAAGTTGTAGGTGCCTTCGACGCCCTTCCAGCCCTTGATGCCGACGATGGCCTTGCGGATGGCTTCGGGGTCGGTGCTCTTCGCGGTATTGATCGCGAGGGCCAGCACGCGCAGCGCGTCGTAGGCCCAACTGGAGTACACGTCCGGATCGAGCTTGTAGGTGTCGCGGTACTTCTTCGCGTAGGCCTTCGACTCGGCGGTGGCATCGGGCGTGAAGTCGGCGATGCCGTAGACGCCATGCAGTGCGGGACCGGCCAGCTTCATCGCGGTGTCGGTCACCACCGACGGCGAGCCGACCCATTCCGCAGTCACGCCGAGCTGGCGCAGCTGCTTCGCGAAGATGCCCACATCGGGCGAGTTGGTCATGTAGGACCCGATGACGTCGGCGCCCGACTTCTTGATGGCGAGGACGACCGGCGTGAAGTCCTGCGAGTTGTTGGTGTAGCCCTGCACCAGCACCGGCGTCACACCCAGCGCCTTGAGCGCCGTCGTCAGCGCATTCATGCCGCCCGAGCCGAACGCGTCGGTGGAATGGATGATCGCCCACTTCTGCTTCTTCAGCGTGTTGACGCCGAAGTCCGCGATCACGCGCGAGGAGTAGGAATCGTTCGGGCGGGCCCGGAAGACCCAGCGGTTGTTCACCTTGGTGAGGCTCGGATCGGTGCCGCCGATCATGGTCGGGATGCCCGCCTTCGCGACCGTGGGCGAGGCCGCCTGGATCTGCGTGCTGCGGATCGGTCCGATGATGGACACGATGCCGCCTTCGCCGAAGAGCTTGGAGAAGGCGAGCACGGTGCCCGGGTTCGTGCTCTGGTTGTCCTCGAGCTTGAGTTCCAGCTTCTTGCCGAGGACGCCGCCGGCGGCGTTGATCTCCTCGAGGGCGAGCTTGGCGCCGTTGTGGGTGTAGACCCCGGCTTCGGCGTTGGGTCCGGTCGCTTCGTTGACCAGACCGATCTTGACGGTGTCCTGCGCGTGGGCGCAGACGGCCAGCGCTGCGGCGAGCGCAGCCGCTGCGAACCGGGCATAACGGCGCATGTTTCCTCCCTTGTTGCTGATGCGCGCCCCCAAGGACTCTCGGTTGAGTCTCTTTGTCTGCCGGCGCCGGCCCGATGCCTCTACTGGTAGGCACGTCAAGCGGGCTCGTATGCTATGTTCCGCCTGAGAACGCTGTCAACGAAATCCCGCGCCGCAGCGCGCCATTCCGACGTTGCCCGACCACAATCCCACCGGACGCTTCTCCGATCGCGTCGCCGACTATGTCCGCGCCCGGCCGGGGTACCCGGGTGAACTGATCGAGGTGCTGGCCGGTCGTTGCGGGCTTACCCCGAACGCGACGATTGCCGACGTGGGCAGCGGGACCGGGCTGCTGGCCCGCGTGTTCCTCGAGTACGGCAACGCCGTCTTCGGTGTGGAACCCAACGCCGAGATGCGCGCGGCGGGCGAACGCTTTCTCGTCGACTGTGCGGCCTTCCACAGCATCGACGGCGGCGCAGAAGCGACGACCCTGTCGGATGCGAGCGTGGATTTCGTCACGGCAGGGCAGGCGTTCCACTGGTTCGATCGCGAACGGGCGCGCCAGGAGTTCGCCCGCATCCTCAAACCCGGCGGGTGGGTGGTCCTGATCTGGAACGACCGGCGGCTCGACGCGACACCGTTCCTCCGCGGTTACGAAGATCTGCTGGTCCGGCACTGTCCGGACTATCTCAAGGTGGTCCACCGCAACATCGATGCGCCGGCGCTGCGCCGGTTCTACGGTCCGCAGGGTCTGGAGGAAGTCGTGCTGGATAATCGCCAGTGCTTCGACTGGGAGGGTCTCAAGGCACGGCATCTGTCCTCCTCCTTCGTGCCGAAGACCGGACACGAGGCCGGCATGCGCGAACTGCGAGCGTTGTTCGACGCACAGCAGGTCGACGGCCAGGTCGAGTTCGAATACGACACGCGCGTCCAGTTCGGCCGTCTGTCGTGACGGGCATGGAACCGAGCCGCCGCATGCGCGGTCGCACCGATCCCATGTCCCGATTCCTCGTCCGGATGTTGCGGTTGGCCGCCATGGTCGTCGCCGTCGCAGCGTCGTCCGCGCAGGCCGAACCGCTCGCGGTGATGCATGGATTCGCGGACCAGACGAGCTTCACGCTGTGGGTGCAGAGTCGCGGTCCCATCCCCATCGGCGCCGAGTTCGCGGTCATCGACGGCAACGTGCCGGTGCGCAAGGTGCAAGGCATGGCGTTGCCCGAGCACGACTTCGCGGTCGCGCTGCGGCTCACGGGCCTGGAACCGGGGACGAGATATCGCTACCGGGTGCTGATGAACGACGAACCCACCGGTGACGTCGGCACGTTCCGCACCCAGGCTCTGTGGGAATGGCGCACCGATCCGCCGGCGGTGAACATCGCCATCGGGTCTTGCGCCTATCTGAACGACGGCCGCTTCGACCGGCCCGGTCCGCCCTATGGCGGCGGCTATGGCATCTTCGATGCGATCGCCGCGCAAGCGCCGGACGTCATGTTGTGGCTCGGCGACAACGTCTACTTCCGCGAACCGGAATGGACCTCCGCGGAAGCGATGAGCGACCGCTATCGCGCCTATCGCGAGCAACCGGAACTGCGCCGCCTGTGGCGCGCGACGTCGCACGTCGCGATCTGGGACGATCACGACTACGGTCCCAACGATGGCGACGCATCGTTTATCCAGAAGGGGGCGGCGCTCGACACCTTCAAGCGCTACTGGCCCAACCCGACCCATGGATTGCCTGGTGTCCCCGGCGTGTTCACGCAGGTGCGTGTGGCGGACGCCGATCTGTTCCTGCTCGACGACCGCTGGTACCGCTATCCCAATCGCTATCCGAACGTACCCGAGAAGGTGCTGCTGGGAACGCAGCAGCTCGAGTGGCTGAAGCAGGCGCTGCTGTCGTCCAACGCCACCTTCAAGGTGGTGGCGATGGGGACGCAGTTCTGGAACCGCGTGAGCCGTTTCGAGACCTGGCAGAACTACCCGGACGAACAGCAGAAGCTGCGTGACTGGCTGCGCGAGCAGCGCATCGCCGGTGTCGTGTTCCTTTCCGGCGATCGTCATTTCTCGGAGCTGCTGCGCCTGCCGCGCGAGGGGACGTATCCGCTCTACGAATTCACTTCGTCGCCGCTGACTGCCGGCGCATTCGCGAATCCCGACGCGCTGGAACGCAGCAATCCGGACCTCGTGCCCGACACGCTCGTGACCCAGCGCAGTTTCGGGATGGTCCGGCTGGCCGGACCCAAGGCGAATCGCACGCTGACGTTCGAGGCGTACGACGGTGAAGGTGCGCTGTTGTGGAGCCGATCGATCGGCGCCGCGGAGTTGCGCTGAGGCGCCGGGGGCCTTGGTTGGGCCGGGCCCAGCGCGGCTGGCCCCGCGGTCAGTAAGGCCGGGGCGCACAGCGTCTCGGTGCATCTTGGGCTTTGGGTGAGGGAGTCGTGCATTGCAGGTAGCGGTTCGTAGCTGGTTGCTGGTGCTGTGGATGGTGGTACTTGGGGGAGTATCCGTATCGTCCGCCTTCGCCGATGTCGTCGTGATGAAGAACGGCGATCGCCTCACCGGCACCGTGACCAAATTCCGCGAAGGCAAGGTCGATCTCGGCACGAGCTATGCCGGTACGGTCACGATCGATACCGACGAAGTGGAATCGCTCGTCACCGAAGGCGAGGTGACCATTCTCATGAAGGACTACACCCGCGTCGTCGGGCGTCTCAGCGTGGTCAACGGCCGCGTCACGGTCTTGACCGCGCCCGATGCTACCCCGGTGCCGGTGGACGCCAGGCGTGTCGCTTCGCTCGAAGCGGGTCGCCTGACCGGCAGGGAATGGCAGTTCACGGGGCGCATCAATCTCGGCATCTTCAACACCGAAGGCAACACCGACCTCCGCCGGTACAACCTCGACACCGAAGCGATCGCGCGGCGCGACCGCAACCGCTGGACCGGTACGGCGCGGGCCAACGAGGCGACCGACAAGCAGGTGGAAACGGAGATGAACGCGATCGTCGGCCTCAAGTACGACCGGTTCATGGATGAACGGCTGTACGGCTATGGGGCCACCTCCTTCGAGCACGATCGCTTCAAGGATCTGCGGCTGCGGTCCACCTATGGTGTCGGACTGGGCGTACAGGTCTACCAGGGCAGTCCCACGAATCTCGCGCTCGAAGCCGGTCTGGACCGCGTGAACGCCGATTTCTTCGATGCGACCGACGAGCGCTTCTTCGCCCTGCGACTGGGTTCGCGCTTCGACCGGTGGTTGTGGGACGACGTGGTGCAGGTGTTCAACAACAACCAGGTCTACGCGAGCCTGGAAGACATCCGTACCAGCTTTCTGCGAACGCAGTCGGGTCTGCGTTTTCCGCTGCGCGGCGGTGTCATCGCGGCGCTGCTCTACAACCTGGATTGGGACGGCAATCCGGCGCCGGAGCGCAAGAGCGTGGACCGCCAGCTGATCTTCAGTCTCGGCTATCGCTGGTAGCGGTCCCGCAGGGTGCGCGCGGCTGTCGCGATCGCCTGGAGCTTGCGCTCCGCGATGTCGGCGGACGCCAGGGGATTGTCGGCGAAGGTCGCGAAACCGCAATCCGGATTCAGCAGTACCCGTGCAGGACCGAAGACGCGGATCGCGGCTTCGGCCTTCGCCAGAATCTCGTCCGGGGATTCGATGCGTGCGTACTTCTGGTTGACCACGCCGACACCGACGCGCCGATCCTCCGGCAGCGCCCGCAGAACGTCGATCTCACCCGCGCGAGGTGTGCACAACTCGAGCATGTAGGTGCCTACGTTCATTTCCCGGAAGGTGGCCGCCAGCGGTGCGTAGTCGCCCGCGAGGCAGGTGCTCTCGTCGGGGGTCCAATTGCCACGGCACATGTGCAGCGCAATACGTTCCGTCGGGAAACCGGCCGTGACGGCGTTGACCAGATCGCGCGCGAACGCGAGTTCAGTGGCGCTGTCGCCCTTCTCCGAAAGAGCTCCGCACATGAAGCTGCGGCGTTGCTTCGGACCGGTGTACACGACTTCCGACAGTACCGGCTCGTCGAACTGGACCAGTGCCACGCCGGCGGCCAGCAGATCGGCCAGTTCTTCGCGCAGCACCCGCACGATGTCCACGGCAATGTGCTCGCGTGATTCGTAGGCGTTGTCGGAGATGCACTCCATCCAGAGCGTGCGCGACAACAGATACGGTCCCGGCAGCGCGACTTTCACCGGGTGGTGGGTGACCGTCTTCAGGAACTGCGCTTCATGCAGGGCGATGGAGCGGCTGCGTCCGAGCGGACCGAAGACCGCCGGATGCCGGACTTCGCCCGCGGGCACGTCGAGCGCCCGCAGCTCCGCCGCGAAGGTCTCGGGGTCATCGACCAGCGGCAGCAGGTCGGTAAGCGGGATGAGCTGGCAGTTGTCGAGCCGTCCGCCGACGAAGCTCGCGTAGCTGTCGCGGCGCTGTTCCCCATCGGTGACGACATCGACGCCGGCGCGCAGCTGCGCATCCACGGCGAGCCGTACCGCATCGTCGGCAGTGGCTTCGAACTCGCTCTCGGGCAGACGACCTTCGAGCCGTTCGTGCAGTGCGCGGATCAACCAGCGCGGCCGCGGCCAGCTGCCGATGCCCATGACCGACAGCGGCGCGATCATGGGCGCAGGGGCGGGTGCGGGCAGGCGATCCGGGATGTGCACCGGGACGATGGTCTGCGCCGCCTTCGAGGGGATCGGCCGTGTCGGTACGGCCGCGGGTCGCTCCGCCAGCGCTCCCTTGCACACGAGATAGGCGCGCTGCCGTCCCTCGCGCTGCTGCTGCGAGACGAATTCGTTGCCGGTGAGCCGGCACCAGGCGGGCAGATCCTCCTGTACCGAGGTTTCAGTGGACAGGATCTCCAGCAGCGCCCCGCGCGGGAGCGGATCGATGTGGCGGCGGATGAGCAGCAGCAGCCCGTTGCCGCAATCGAGGTCGCCGCCGTCGAAGCTCGCGTCGGGTGTGTGGGAAGAGGCTGTCAAGGAAAGGCCAAAGCGTGGAACACGAAGGATACGAAGAGCACGAAGGAACTCGAAGGAGGAGCCCTCAGGGTTTTCTTCGTGGTCTTCGTGTCCTTCGTCTTGAGAGAGGTTCGTCCGTCTCAGTACGACAGGCAAGGCGTCCCGTCGGACAGGAATTCCACCAGCTTCGCCCCGCCCACGATGGTGGCACCCCCGATCAGCGCACCTTCATCGAGCTTGCGCTTCTTGAAGCACGGCGAGCACACCCAGACCTTGCCGCCGGCCTTCACGAAGTTCTCCATCAGCTCCTTGAGCGGCGCGAAGCCTTCCTCGTGGATGGTGTCCGCCACGCCCTTCTGCGAGAGGCGCACGCCTTCGATCGACAGGAACACCAGCGTGTCCTGGGCCGACGCCACGGCGGCGTTCGCGACGACGAAGGCGACGGTGGCCTTGTCGGTGTTGTCGGTGGAGCAGGAAAGTGCGACGCAGAACTTGCCGGTGCCGGCCATGACGAGATCTCCTTGGGGGGTTGAGGTTCAGCGGGCGGGATTCGATGCTGCGCGCTGGATCCAGTAGTAGCAGCGTGGCGCGTCGTGCCCGACCAGCTTCTCACCCGTCAGCCGGCACCAGGCCGGCAGGTCGAGCGGTGCGCCGGCATCGGTGGCATGCACGCGGATCACTTCGCCCGGCTGCATCTCCTTCAGCAGGAATCGCAGCCGGAGAACCAGGTCGCCGCAACCGAGATCGCCGGCGTCCCATTCGCGTTGATGGTCGGGTTCGCGCATCGAGCCTGCGAGGGTAGCGGCGCGGGGCGCGATCCGCAATCGCGGCCGGTCGCTTATCATCGCGCGCCGATTCCCGCGCTTTCAGCAACCGAATGAGCTTGGTCTTCTACAGCCGCACCGACGCACCCGAACCATGGCGTGAAGCCATCGGGGCCGCGTTGCCCGGCCTGCCGTTCCACGTTTCACCGCAAACCGGTGACCCGGCCCAGGTCCGCTACACCCTCGTCTGGAAGCCGCCGGCCGGCTGGCACCGCCAGTTTCCGAATCTGAAGGCAATCCTGTCGCTCGGCGCCGGCGTCGACGCGATCCTGGCCGATCCGGACCTGCCGCCCGGCATTCCGGTGCTGCGGCTGGTGGATGCCGGGTTGAGCCGGCAGATGGCGGAGTACGCGGCCTACGGAGTCCTGCATTTCCATCGCCGCATGCACGAGTACTCGCTGCTGCAACGGCAAGGCCGGTGGGAGCCGCTCCCACCCATCCTCACCGAGGACTGCAAGGTAGGAGTCATGGGGCTCGGCGTGCTCGGCACCGAAGCCGCGCGATTCATCGCCGGCATGGGCTATCCCGTGTTGGGGTGGAGTCGGACGCCGAAGCGGATCGCGGGGGTGATCTGCCACTCGGGCGATGACCTCGATCGCTTCCTCGCGCAGACGCGGGTACTGGTGAACTTCCTGCCGCTCACCCCGGCGACCGAAGGTCTGTTGAACGCGCGTCTGTTCGGCAAGCTTCCCGCCGGCGCATGCCTGGTGAATCTCGCGCGCGGCGCCCACGTGGTCGACGCGGATCTCCTCGCGGCCCTGAACAGCGGCCACCTGGGCGGCGCCCTCCTCGACGTGTTCCACGAGGAGCCGTTGGCAGCCGATCATCCCTTCTGGACCCATCCCCGGGTCCTCGTGACGCCTCACGTCGCCGCCGTCACCCTCGCCTCCGAAGCCGCCGCGCAAGTCATCGCCAACCTGCACCGCCTCGAACGCGGCGAGCAACCCCTAGGTGTCGTGGATCGTAGCGCGGGTTACTGACCCAATACGCGACACCCAGATCCGTCCGGAATATCGCGAGAGGCACGACGGTTCACGCCGTAGCTCTTGTCGACGCGGCGGCCGCCCGGCCGCCCGAAGGCCGTCGCGCTGATCATCCCTCGACATTCCTCGATGAAAGTTACGAGGGCCGCAAAGCGGTCGTCGTAACTTTCATCGACTACAACCAATTCATCATGCCCATTTCCAGACGATGGGTGAGCATCTCGTGATACGGATACACCCGCACGCGATACTCGAGCCGGCCGCACATCTCGGGCGTCAGCGCCAGCGCGAAGCGGTGCTCCTTCTCGTCCGTCAGCGTGCCGTCGGGCTCGAAGCGGTAGTGGCTCACGCGCTTCTGGGAATCGAGATGGGTCGAGCGCGCCAGCGCCAGTTCCACCACGATGTCCTCCGGCTTCAATCCGTCGAGAAACACGGCCACCTCGAGCCGGATGCCTTCGCCGAATGCAATGCGACGTGGTGCGGTATCGAGGCGGCGCAGACGAATGTTGCCCCAGCGGTCCCGGACATGGGATTTCCACTCGGCGAGCTTGCGTGCGTTGGCGTACTCGCCTTCGCTGTGGCGCCGCCATTGCCGCGTGGCAGGCAGATAGAACTTCGCCACGTACTCGTTGACCATGCGTGTCGAATTGAAGCGCGGCAGCAGCGTCGCGATGGAGTGCTTGGCCATCCGCACCCACTCGGGCGAGAAGCCCATCTTGTTGCGCGAGTAGTAGGTGGGAATGACGTGATCCTGCAGCAGTTCGTAGAGTGTCTTCGATTCTTCGTAGTTGCGGCGGTGATCGTCCAGGGATTCGGACACCGGCTTGATGGCCCAGCCGTTCTTGCCG
Source organism: Burkholderiales bacterium (assembly GCA_019745565.1). Taxonomy (GTDB): domain Bacteria; phylum Pseudomonadota; class Gammaproteobacteria; order Burkholderiales. The sequence goes on along the minus strand of JAIESW010000010.1, from coordinate 71,635 downwards.
TCGTAGCCTTCGTCCCACCAGCCGTCGCTCACCGACAGGTTCACCACGCCGTTGATGCCGGCCTTCATGCCTGAAGTACCGCTCGCTTCCAGCGGGTAGACCGGGTTGTTGAGCCACACGTCGACGCCGGAGACGAGGCGGCGTGCAAGGCGCAGATCGTAGTTCTCCACCAGCAGCACGCGGCCTTCGAACTCCTGCATGCGCGAGATCTGGTTGATGCGGCGTATCAGGTCCTGGCCGGGCACGTCGGCCGGGTGCGCCTTGCCGGCGAAGATGAACAGCACCGGACGCTCGTCGTTGCAGACGATCTGACGCAGCAGATCGAGGTTCTCGAACAGCAGCGCCGCACGCTTGTAGGTGGCGAAGCGCCGCGCGAATCCGATGGTCAGCACGTTCGGGTTCGTAGGGTCGGTGAACTTGAGCAGGCGGTCGAGGTGTGCCTCCGAGCCGTTGTTGCGGAAATGCTGGCGCGAGATGCGATGCCGGATGAGATAGAGCATCTGCGCCTTGAGCGACTGGCGCACGCTCCAGAACAGGTGCTCGGGAATCTCGTCGATGCGTTGCCAGAAGCTCGCGTCGGTGACGTGCTGGGTCCACTCGTAGCCGAGGAACTTGTCGAACTGGTCCGACCATTCCTGCGCGAGGAAGGTGGGCACGTGCACGCCGTTGGTCACGTACGAGATCGGATTCTCGCGCGGATCCACCTGCGGCCACATGCCCGAGAGGATGCGCGACGACACGCTGCCGTGGATGCGCGACACGCCGTTGTGGAAGCGCGAACCGTGGATCGCCAGCGCGGTCATGTTGAACTCGCCGCCGTCGCCCATGCGTCCCAGCGCCAGGAACTGGTCGCGCGTGATCCCGAGATCGCCGATGAACTTCTCGAAGTAGGTGTTCATCATGTCGGTCGGGAAATGATCATGACCCGCCGGCACCGGGGTGTGCGTCGTGAACACCGTGTTGCTGGCCACTGCCTCCATCGCGGTGGCGAAGGGGTGACCCTGAGCCACCAGCTCGCGCATGCGCTCCAGCACCAGGAAGGCGGCGTGGCCTTCGTTGATGTGCCAGACGGTGGGCTTCAGGCCCAGCGCCGCGAGCGCCCGCACGCCGCCGATCCCGAGGATCAGCTCCTGTTCGATGCGGTCGGTACGATCGCCGCCGTACAGGCGGTGCGTGATGTCGCGATCGTGCGGCGCGTTGCGCTCGATGTCGGCATCGAGCAGGTACAGCGTGACGTGACCGACCTTGGCCTGCCAGACCTTCAGCCAGATCCTGCGTCCGGGGAAATCCACCGAGACGAAGATCTCCGTGCCGTCGGTTCCGACCACGGGCGAGATCGGCAGATCCTCGAAGTCCGAATCGGCGTAGGACGCGTGCTGGTTGCCGTCGCCGTCGATCGCCTGCGAGAAGTAGCCTTGCCGATACAGCAGCCCCACGCCCACGAACGGCAGCCGCATGTCGCTCGCGGCCTTGCAGTGGTCACCCGCGAGGATGCCGAGGCCCCCAGAGTAGATGGGCAGCGATTCGTGGAAGCCGAACTCGGCGCAGAAGTATGCGATCAGGTCGTTGTGGCGCAGCCACTCGGAGCCGTTGCGCCGCAGCGGTTCGTCCTTGTAGCTGTCGTAGGCCGACAGCACGCGGTTGTACGAATTGATGAAGACCGGGTCGTCGGCCGCCTCGATGAGGCGCTGCTCGTCGACGCGCTTCAGGAACGCCTTGGGGCTGTGACCCACCGCATCCCACAGGCCGGTGTGGAGGCGCGAGAACAGCGAACGTGTCGGGCGATCCCAGCTGTACCACAGGTTGTCGGCCAGTTCCTCGAGGCGGGCGAGGCGGCGCGGGATCTTCGGGTGGACTTCGAGGAGGAAGGTGTTGCCCGATGCCATGGCCGCGCGATCCTAGGAAGAGGTGTAACCGATTGTAGCGCGCACCCTCCTGCCCCTCACCGGACGCACCATGCTGGTGCGCCCCTACGGCCTTTGCCCTACAACACGTACCGCGCGAGGTCTTCCGTGGCGGCGAGGTTGCCCAGGCGGTCATCCACCGTGGACGCGTCGATGGTGACCGACCGGCCTTCGAGCTTCGCGGCGTCGAACGAGATGTCCTCCAGCAACTTCTCCATGACCGTGTACAGCCGGCGTGCCCCGATGTTCTCGGTGCGCTCGTTCACCTGCCAAGCGATCTCGGCGAGACGGCGGATGCCGTCCTCGGTGAACTCGAGCTTGACGCCCTCGGTGGCGAGCAGGGCTTCGTACTGGCGGGTGAGGCACGCGTCCGTGGAGGTGAGGATGCGCTGAAAATCCTCCACCGACAGCGATTCCAGTTCCACGCGGATCGGAAAGCGCCCCTGCAGTTCGGGAATGAGGTCGGATGGCTTCGACAGATGGAACGCGCCGCTGCCGATGAACAGGATATGGTCGGTCTTCACCATGCCGAACTTGGTGCTCACGGTGGTGCCTTCCACCAGCGGCAGCAGATCGCGCTGCACGCCCTGGCGCGAGACGTCGGCGCCATGGGCTTCGGACCGGCTCGCGATCTTGTCGATCTCGTCCAGGAACACGATGCCGTTGCCTTCCACCGCCGCCAGCGCGCGCGTCTTGAGCTCTTCATCGTTGACGAGCTTCGCGGCCTCTTCGTCGGTGATGAGCTGCATGGCTTCGCGCACCTTCAGCTTGCGCAGCTTGCGGCGACCGGCACCGAGGTTCTGGAACATCCCCTGGATCTGCTGGGTGAGATCCTCCATGCCGGGCGGCGCCAGGATCTCCATGTTGGGGGCGGCCTGGGCGACCTCCAGCTCGATCTCCTTGTCGTCCAGTTCGCGCTCGCGCAGCTTCTTGCGGAATTTCTGGCGGGTGGCGTTCTCGCCGTCGGCGGTGCCCGTACCGAAGCCGGCGTCGCGCGTGCCGGGCAGCAGCGCATCGAGCACCCGGTCCTCGGCGGCGTCCTCGGCGCGATGGCGCACCTTCTTCATTTCCTGCTCGCGCGTCTGCTTGATCGCCATCTCCACCAGGTCGCGGATGATGGTGTCGACGTCGCGGCCGACATAGCCCACTTCGGTGAACTTGGTCGCTTCCACCTTGATGAACGGCGCATCGGCCAGCCGCGCGAGGCGGCGCGCGATCTCGGTCTTGCCCACGCCCGTGGGGCCGATCATCAGGATGTTCTTGGGGGTGATCTCCTGGCGCAGCGGGTCTGCGACCTGCTGCCGGCGCCAGCGGTTGCGCAGCGCGATCGCCACGGCCTTCTTCGCGGCCTGCTGGCCGACGATGTACTTGTCCAGCTCGTGGACGATTTCCTGGGGGGTCATGGAAGACATGGCGGGGGACGGCGGACCGGTGCGACGGCACGCCGACGAAAACGGAGGTTAGTCGAGCGTCTCGATCACGTGCGACTGGTTGGTGTAGATGCACAGATCGCCGGCGATGGTGAGCGCCTTCTTGACGATGTCGGCCGGCGCGAGTTCGGTGTTCTCGAGCAGCGCCCGCGCGGCGGACTGCGCGTAGGCGCCGCCGCTGCCGATCGCCACGAGGCCGAATTCCGGTTCGAGCACATCGCCGTTGCCGGTGATGATGAGCGAGCTTTCGCGATCGGCGACTGCGAGCATGGCTTCCAGCCGCCGCAGGATCCGGTCGGTGCGCCAGTCCTTGGCGAGTTCCACGGCGGAGCGGACCAGGTGGCCCTGGTGCTTCTCGAGCTTGGCCTCGAACCGCTCGAACAGCGTGAAGGCGTCGGCGGTACCGCCGGCGAAACCGGCGAGGATCCGGTCCTGGTAGAGGCGACGCACCTTGCGCGCGCTCGCCTTGACGACGATGTTGCCCAACGTCACCTGGCCGTCGCCGCCCAAGGCGACCCGGTTGCCGCGGCGGGCGGAAAGGATGGTTGTGCCGTGAAACTCGGCCATGGAACTCGAAACCCTGCGACCGGCGATTACGCCGAAACGGAGACGATGGAGGCGTGCCCGCCGAGATTCAAGAGCTCGAAGAGGGCGGCCACGAGCTGGTTCGGCCGGATCAGACGGATGACCTTGCCGTCGCGGGTAAACGCGGCAATCGTGTTGGCGAGCTGCGCGGCGCAGACGAAGTCGACCCGGTCGAGTTGCGACAGGTCGAGATTGAGGTACTCGTGCTCCTGCGCGAAGTCCGTCAGCGCGATCAGCTGCGGATCGTCGGCGCCCTTCATGGTCCCGGTCAGGGCGAATTGCTCGCGCGGGGCATAGCGCGGCTCGTTGCGACGCTCGCCGGGCAGGATCCACTGAGGCTGCGGCATGATCAGCGGTTCCCAGGTCGGCGCCGGCACGTCGGCGGCCAGCGCGTACTCGAGAGCGGTGCGATCGAAAGCGGCGCGATCCTGCGCGAACCGCAGCAGGGTGAGCATGAGTTCCCAATAGGGACGCCGCGTCGGCTCGGCCTCGACTGCTTCGCGCAACAGACGTCCGAGCAAGCGGTCGCCGCTCAGGACGATGCCGTTGCCGGCCGCGATCAGCTGGTCCAGCGTGTCCGCCAGCAGGCGGCAGCCGGCGGGCTCGATGCCCGACAGGCGTGACAGATCCAGGTGGACGACGGTGTGATGGCTCGCGGCTTCGCGCAGGCGGGCGAGCGTGCCGACGGCACTGGCATCCAGCAGGCCGCCCAGTGCCCAGCAGGCCTTGCCTCCCGTCCGCAAGGCTTCCGGTAGCCGCGCTTCCTGTTCGTGGCGTTCCTGTTCCGGGGCGGGTTCCTGGCCGAAGTGCCGGCGATAGTTGGCGACCACCGCCTCGTAGTCCTTCCAGTGACCTTCCGTGCGGTGCAGGTCGAGCAGCATCAGCCAGAGACGGCGTTCCTCGGGGAACTGGGCGAGCCCCTGCTCCAGCGCGCGCCGGGCTTCGGCCGCGTAGCCGCCGGCATAACGCATGGCCGCACTTTCGGCCGCCGGGTGCAACCGGCCCTGGATTTCCGAGACCTCGATGCTGGAGACGCTCATGGGAGCCGCGAGTAAAGCAGAAAGTGCGCCCTATGCTGCACCGGCGCGAGGGTAAACCCTGCTCCCCGAGGGATCAAGCGATTGTTTTGTAAGGTGTCCTTGCGACATCGTCAGTGCTTCGCCGGTGTCCTCGCGGGTTGCCGGAAGGCGAGTTTGCGCAGGGCCCAGGCCCCGGCGGCAGCGGACACCATGGTCACCACCAGGACCGGGCCGAACGGCTGATCCTGGACGAGCGCGATCTGGAAGGCCACGACATAGGCGACCACGCCGATGACCACGGCGATCGCGAGCGATTGCCGCCAGCTCCGGCCCCATTGATAGGCGATCATGGTGGGCACGAACACCAGCGTGAACGCGGCCATCACGCCCACCGACGCAGTCGCGAGCGCCAGCCCGGCGGCCGCGAGCAGGTCGAACAGCAGGTGATAGCGCGTGGCCGACAGCCCGCTCGCGCGGAAGAAGTCGGGGAACATGCGTTCGAACAGCAGCTTGTGCGACAGCCATCGCATTGTCAGGCCGCCCACGAGGGCGAACGCGGCCATGCTCCACAGGTTGTGGGCATCGGTGAAGTAGAGCTGTCCGTCGAACAGTGCGTGACCGAGGTGATCCGCGAGCGGCGCATTGGCGAGCATGAGCACGCTGGCACCCCACCCGGCCACCATCAGGATCGCATAGCCGTTGTTGCCGTTGCGGGCGATCCAGGCCTTGGCGGCGGCCGCGACGCCCGACAGCGCGAGACCACCGACCAGCACCGGAGCCCCGGCGATCGCGGCGGCAAGCGAACCCGCCGCCGCGAGCTGGGCGAACGCGAGAGCCGCGAGCCATTCCTCGCGCAGTCGCAGATACATCCCCAGGATCGGCAGCACCGCAGCCACCAGCAAGCCGGTCGCGAACGGCATGAAGAACATCGGCTCGAACATCGCGGTCCAGTTCATGGCGCACCGACTTCCACGACGCGCGCGCCGAGCGCTTCCACGAACCGCCGGTCGTGGCTCACCAGCAGGATCGCGCGCCGGCGACGCTCGCGGTCGATGACCTGCTCGAGCAGCGCGATGCCCTCCGCGTCCACGTTGTTCGTGGGCTCGTCGAGTAGCGCCACGTCCACCGGCGCGGTGAGACAGGCCCAGACCTGCAGCAGCTGAAGCTGGCCTCCCGACAGTTCGGACAACCGCCGATCGAGCAGCGGCTGCAGGGAGGACGGCAAGGCCGCTGCATCGCCGCCGGTCAGCGCCAGCAACTCGCGTCCCGACAGTGGAATGTCGCGCAGCGACAGCGGATTCTGCTGCTGATGCGAAATGCGCAGACCCGGCCGCTTCCTTATGGTGCCGGAGAACACGCGCGCGCTGCCGCCGATCGCGTTCATCGCCGTGGTCTTGCCGCACCCGTTGGGCCCCCACAGCGCGACGATCTCCCCGGCGCCGAGTGCGAACGACAACGGGCCGACCACGGGCTGCTCGTAGCCGGCCTCGACCCGCTGCAACTCGATGCAGGGAGCGTCGTTCACGCCGTCATCATTTCACGGCCGCGAGCATCCGCTGGATGCTGTCGTCGTACAGCGAGAACAGGTCCTTCGCGGCGTCCGATCCGCCGATGGTGGCCGGCAGCATCACCGCGGGGACCTTGATGCGTTGCGCGAGCCACTCCGACGGCGCCGGTGACTGGTAGGACGACCGCACGATCAGCTTCGCCGGATTGGACTTCTGCTGTTCCACCAGATCGTTCAAGTGCGACGACGTCGGCTCCACGCCGGGCTTCGGTTCGAGCGAGCCCACATCGCGCATGCCGAGGAAATCGAACAGGTAGGAGAAGTTCTTGTGATGCTGGATGACCGTGACGCCCTTGAGCGGCGCGCCCAGCTGCTGCCAGCGCTCGATCGCCATTCCCCAGCGCTTCGTGAAATCCGCGAGGCGCGCGCGATACTCGCTCTCGCCCGAAGGGTCGATCCGTGCCAGGCGCCGGGTCAACTCCTCGGCCGCGAGCTGGATCTGCTTCGGACCGAACTGGATGTGCGGGTTGCCGAGCGGATGCACGTCGCCGAGCGCGCGGTCCACCGTGGTGGGCACTTCGATGCGCGGTACGACGCTCGCCACTTCCAGAAAGCCGGGACGGCCCAGCTGGATGCGGTCGTTGCCCGACTGGCTCTGCACCATGGGCATCCAGCCCACCTCCAGATCGGCACCGGTGCATACGACCAGCGCAGCGGTGCGTGCGCGCGCGATCAGGCTCGGTCGCGCCTGGATGCGGTGCACGTCCTGAAGCGCGGTGGTGGCGACGAAGACCGTCGCCCGGTTGCCCGCGATCTCGTTCGCGAGCGCACCCCATTCGGGGCTGCACGCGAACACTTCGAGAGCGGCGTGGGCCGTGCCCGCAACGAGCAACGACAGCGCCGTCAACAACAACTTCAAACGCGATCTCATGACGTCGATTCCTCCTGGTCCGTCTGCATCACGCTTCAGAACCGGTGCGCGCCGTGCGCGCCCAGGCTGAAGATGTATTGCAGGAAGAGCTGGTTGTCCGTGATGCTCTGACCGGTGCCGGGATCCTGGCGCGACTGGTCGCGGTTGAACTGCAGGCGGATGCGGCTGAACTCGCTCGGATTCCAGTCGAGCATCACGCTGTAGCGCTTCGGATCGAAATCGGGTGGGGTCACGTTCGCAGCGTTGGCATTGAGCCCGACGCTGCCGTGGCTCAGCCGGTCATAGCGACCGCCCAAGCGCCAGTAGGGCATGAACTGATAGACCGCCTGCGCGTACCAGCCCGATTGCTGCGCGTTCATCGCATCGGTGGCGGCGATGCCGGTGGTGTCGAAGGTGAAGTCGCCGTCGTAGCGGCGCTGGAACCATTCGGTGACGAACTTGAAGTTGCGGTACTGCGGATTGCCGTCCGGCGACCACTTGTAGACGAAGTTGAGGCCGTTGATCCTCTGCCGTCCCTGGAAGACGTTGCTCGTGCCGGTGATGTCGTCGTAGTCGAGGAACACGGCGCCGTCGGTCGCCGTGCGCTGGCGCAGGTGGGAAGCCCCCACCTGATAGGCGCTCGACACGCCGATGTCGCCGCCGACGTTGGCGAAATAGACCTGCGACTCGGCGCCGTTGCGGTTGCGTTCCATCTCGCCGGCACCGGGGAACTCGCGTCCGCGCCCGAGTTCGACGCCGAACTGCACCAACACCGGCAGCGGTGCCACCCAGCGCAACTGCGCGCCGTCGTCACCGTAGTTGCGGCCGAGAAATGCGGTCTGCACCAAGCCAGGGTCCGCGAAGTCCCACGCATGCGGATGCACCTGGTTGAAGTAGCCCACGCCCGAGAAGAAACGGCCGCCCTTCACGGTGAAGCCGTGGCCGAGCGCGAGCGTCTCGACGTACGCCTCTTCCACCTCCACCGTGTTCTCCGGCGTCAGCGCAGCGAGCAGGGCACCGCGGAAGTACGGATCGATGTTGGCCGCGAGGAACAGTTCCGATTCGCCGAGCGAGGCACCGCGGGGCGGCATGACTTCGCCGCCGGAGGGCGCGAACCCGGTGATCCGGGTCGTGGGGTCTTCACCGTAACGGCCCCACGTGCCGTTGAGGATCAGCGAGATCGACGGGTTGAAGGCGTTCTTCGATGCCGGCTGCAATGTCGCGGCCGGTTCTGCGACCGGTTCGGCGCGTGCGGCTGTGGTCTTGGCCTCGGCCGCGGCAGTCTCCGCTCGATTCGCCGCATCCTGAGCGGTACTGGCGGCCGTCTCGGCTTCCTTCAACTTGTCTTCGAGTGCCTTGATGCGGCTCTCGTAGCTGTTGCGTAGTTCCTGGATGTCCTTGCGGATCTGGTCCAGCTCCGCCGTCTGGGCGGCGGCAGGACCGGTAGTGGCCCATGCCGCGGCAATCGCGGCGGCCATGAACGTCTGGCGCATCGTTCGAATCTCCTGCGAAAACGAAAGGGCGCGCGACGGCCGGCGGCCGCTCGCGCAACGGTTCGGCTCTCAGGAGTGATGCGGTGGGGCGCGGGACGAAAAAGCCCGGATCGGGGCCGGTTGCCAATCCTCGTGGATGGCGAACTGCGGGGCGGCGAAGTCCGCGGCCGGCGGCGCATGGACCAGGAAGAAGCCGGGCCCGCCCTGGACCTGGGCGAAGGCCACGCACTCGTCGCAACCCTGCATCGGCACGCCCTTACCGTGCTGATGGGTCGGCGCGTTGCCGGCACCGTGTGCCACCGCGTGCGCGACGCCCACCTGCTGCGCGAACAGCAGTGCGGCAGCGAGGAGGATGCGCGACAGCATGAGGCGCAGGGTGGTGGAGCGCACGGGAGACCAGTTTCTTCGAGAGTTTCGCCGCGGACCGCCAGCGACCTGCCGATCAGGATAAACCGCAACCTTGTTGCAAGGCAATCGCGACCGCAGGGAGCGTGGGGAACGGCTACCTCAGACGTCGTCGATGGCGTCGCGCACGCCCAGGTGGGCGATGTCACCCCAGTGCAGGAGTGTCCACATCCCGTCGGTGATCTCGAACGTGTTGAGGCTCGCGTTCAGCAGGGTGAAGGTGCGCGGCGCCTCGAGCGGGAGACCGGTCGTGTGGCGGAACAGCACGTCGAGCACGCCACCGTGGGTCACGACGAGCAGCGTCGCGCGGGGCTGCCTCGCAGCGAGGTCGTTCACGCATTCGACGCAGCGGGCGGAAAACTGGCGCAGCGTCTCCCCGCCGTGCAGGTCGTGCTCCGGATCGCGCTCCTTGAAGCGGCGCCAATCATGGGCATGGCGCAGCGCCGCCTCGGTGCCGGTCAGACCCTGGAAGATGCCGAGGTGCCGCTCGCGCAACCGGGCATCGGTGCGGATCTCGTGACGGGTGTGCGCCGTGATGCCGCGAGCCGTGGCGACGGTGCGGCCGAGGTCGCTCGAGATCACGCCATCGATGCGTTCGCCTGCCAGCCGGCGCCCGACGGCATCGGCTTGTTCGACACCGCTCGTGTCGAGATCGCTGTCGAGGTGGCCTTGCATGCGCCCTTCGACGTTCCACTTGGTCTCGCCGTGGCGGACCACGAGCAGGGTCGTTGTCATGATGAGACCTCAGCCCGCGTCGCGCCGTCCCAAGCGGGCTGGCCCCCCGGGGGGGACGTCACCTTCAATCCACTTGGCAAAGCAGCCCCTTGAGGTAGTCGCCTTCGGGAAACGCGAGGCTGACCGGGTGGTCCACCCCGGCGTTCAAATGGCGCACCACGCGCGTCTCGACGCCGGCATCGATCGCCGCACCGGCCACGATCTTCTGGAACAGTTCGCGCGAGACGCCGCCGGAGCAGGAAAAGGTGAACAATGTTCCGCCCGGGCGCAGCAGCTTGAGTGCCCAAAGATTGATGTCTTTGTAGGCGCGCGCAGCCCGCTCGGCGTGGGCCGCGGTGGGCGCGAATTTGGGCGGATCGAGCACGATCACGTCGAACTTGCGTGCCTGGTCGCGGAACTTGCGCAGCAGCGCGAAGACGTCGCCTTCGAGCAGTTCGGCGCGCTCTTCCGCCAGATCGTTGGCGCGCAGATGCCGGCGGGCGGCTTCGATCGCGTCCTTCGAGCTGTCGATGGCCGTCACCCTGGCGGCACCTCCCGCCAGCGCGCTCACGGTGAAACCACCGGAATAGCAAAAGCAGTCGAGGATTTCGCGTCCCCGGGCGTGGCTGCGCAACAGCGCGCGGTTGTCCCGCTGATCGAGATAGAAGCCGGTCTTGTGACCATGGCGCAGATCCACCTCGAACTTGAGACCGCTTTCCTCGATGCCGACATGCGGGGGCGCGGCGCTGCTCGTCACCTCGCCGACACGGGGCGCCATCCCCTCCAGTGCAAGCACGTCGGCGTCCGAGCGCTCGAACACGTTCACGATACCGGTGATGTCGGCCGCTAGAGCGGCGATGTCGTCGCGCCAGCGCCAGGCGCCGGCGCTGGAGAGTTGCAGCACGAGCCAGTCGGCGAAGCGGTCGATAACGATGCCGGGCAGTCCGTCCGACTCGCCGTGCACCAACCGCAGTGCGGAGGTGGCGCCGGAAGAAGTCAGCGCCTCGCGACGGGCGAATGCGCGGCGCAGACGGGTGGCGAGGAAGTCGGCATCGATGCGTGCGCCTTCACGCCAGTCCCATGCACGCGCACAGATCTGCGATTGCGGACTGTAGGCGGCCCAGGCGAGAAAGCCGCCCTGGGACGAACGCACTTCGACCGTGTCGCCCGACTGCGGGTCACCTTCGATGCGCTCGACCGCGCCGGTGTAGATCCAGGGGTGCCGGCGCTGCAGCGATTTCTCGCGGCCGGCTTTCAAAACGAGTCGGCGCACGTTCAGGACTTCCGTTTCGCGCGCGGATGCGCGCTGTCGTACACCTTGGCGAGGTGCTGGTAGTCCAGGTGCGTGTACACCTGCGTGGTCGAGATGCTGGCATGACCCAGCAGCTCCTGCACCGCGCGCAGGTCGCCGCTCGATTGCAACACGTGCGACGCGAACGAGTGGCGCAGAACGTGCGGATGAACGTTGCGCGTGAGGCCGCGGGCCGTCGCGAGCTGCTTGAGCGCCGTCTGCACCGAGCGCGGACCGATGCGACGCCCGACGCGATTCACGAACAGGGCGGTCTCGCCGGGGCGCGCGAGGCTCGCGCGCAGCGGCAACCAGGCTTCGATGGCGCTGGCGGCCTGGGTGCCGAGCGGCACCACGCGCGTCTTGGAGCCCTTGCCGGTGACGCGGACGGTGCGTTCGCGCAGATCGACGTCGGGCGGATCGAGACTCACCGCCTCGGCGAGCCGCAGTCCGGACGAGTAGATCAGTTCGAACAGCGCCTTGTCGCGCAGGGCGAGATCGCCCTCGCCCTCCCCGTCGAGCAGTTGCGCGGCCTCGTCCGGCGTGAGGCTGGACGGCAGTCGTTTGGGCGACTTCGGGGCCTTCAGCCCCGTGACCGGATTCGCGGTGAAGCCATGGTCGCGCGCGAGGTAACCGAAGAAGCTCCGCCAGGCGGACAGCTTGCGCGCGATGCTGCGACCGCCCAAACCACCGGCGTGCAGCCGCGCGACGCAGCGGCGAATGTCGTGCACGCCGAGTGCCTCGAGCGGCATGGTGCCGGTGAGGCGCAGCAGGTCGCGCACGTCACGGGCGTAGTTCTCCACGGTGTGGGCGGCCAGCCGCTTCTCGTGGGCGAGATGCGACAGATAGCCGTCGAAGCGCGCGTCGGGTGGCGGTGCCGGCGGGGTTTCCTGGGGCGAGCCGCGGCGCGTCATGCCTTGAGGAACTTGGCGAGCGCGACGCTCACCAGTTCGCCGAGCCGCTTGAGATACAGCGTGCCCATCTCGGGATAGAAGCGCTGCACATCCTCCGAGCCGAGAGCGAGCAGACCGAATGCCTGCTCGGTCCGCAGCGGCACGTAGGCGAACGAGCGCAATGCGCTGCCGTCGTCGCCGAACCACGAGGTGGTCTCGAACATGGGATGCGGCGAGCAATAGGGATTGGTGAGGCTCTCGGTGAACACGCGCACTTCCTGACTGATGGAACCGAACTCGGGGCGTTCCCAGCCGCCTTCGGCCCACAGCCGCATGGCGACGTGGGGTACGGAGAAGTCCTCGCGCAGGTTGTAGTAGAGCGAGGCGAGCAGCGTGTCGAGTTCACCGGCCATCATCATCGCGAGCGTGATGCGATGCAGCCGGTCGATGATCGAATCGTTCTCCTGGCCGAACTGCACCAGTTCGCGCAGCTTGTCCTCCAGCGCGCGGTTCTTCTCGCGCAGCGTGACGATCTGCCGTTCCGAGATCGGGATCGCACGACCCCCGTGGGGGTGCGGTACGAAGATCTCGGCCAGCATTTCGGCGTACTGCTCGAAGAACTCCGGGTTCGCCTTGAGGTAACGGGCCACGTCTTCTGCTTCGGGTTGCATCGCTTCGCTCTCGTTGTCTAGGATGGATTCAGGCCGTCATGGGGGCGGGCGACGGGGTCGCCACCGCGCCTTGCTGCAATTCGATCTCGCCTTCGAACACGGTGACCGCGGCGCCGGTCATGAAGACCGGACTGCCCTCGCCGTTCCAGCGAATGCCGAGGTCGCCGCCGCGCGTGTGCACCTGCACGGGGCTCTCCAGCAGTCCGCGCTGGATGCCCGACACCACCGCCGCGCAGGCGCCCGTGCCGCATGCCAGGGTTTCGCCGGAGCCACGCTCGAAGACGCGCAGGCGGACGGTGTGCCGGTCCAGCACCTGCATGTAACCGGCGTTCACGCGCTCCGGGAAGCGGGCGTGGCGTTCGACGAGCGGTCCTTCGCTCGTCACGGGCGCGGTGTCGACGTCCTGCACCACCTGCACCGCATGGGGATTGCCCATGGAGACAGCGCCGATCTCGCGGATAGTGCCGTTCACATCGAGCGGGTAGGTGAGCGCGCGCGCCGGCGCCGTGAACGGAATGCGCGCCGGTTCGAACTCGGGTACGCCCATGTCGACGGTGACGGTGCCGTCCGCTTCCAGCCGCGGAGCGATCACGCCCGAGACGGTCTCGACACGGATCTCGAGCTTGGCCGTCAGACCGTGGTCGTGCACGAAGCGGGCGAAGCAGCGCGCGCCGTTGCCGCATTGCTGTACTTCACCGCCATCGGCGTTGTAGATGCGATAGTAGAAATCGGTGCCCGGGTGACGGGCGCGTTCCACGATCAGCACCTGGTCGCAGCCGACGCCGAAGCGCCGGTCGCACAGTCGTTGCACCTCATCGCGCGTCAGCTCGATCGGGTTGCGGGTGGCATCGATCACGACGAAGTCGTTGCCTGCGCCCTGCATCTTGGTGAAGCGGAGTTTCATTCCGTCCCGGCCGGCAGCGCCGGCAGTTCCTTGACCATCACGTAGTCGTCCATCACGAAGCCGTTGCCGATGTCGAAGACCGCCGACTCGGCCACCTCGAATCCGTTCTTGCGGTAGGTGCCGATGGCGGACACGTTGTTCTTGTTGACCTGCAGTTTGAGGCGCGCGCAGCCCATCGCCCGCGCCTCGTGTTCGATGTGCCGCAACAGCTTGCTGCCGAGACCCCGACCGCGCAGTTCGTGGCGGGCGTAGAGCTTGTCGACCTTGAGGGTGCCCGGCGGATCGCTGCGCTCGTACTGGGCGAAGGCGGCGAGCTGTCCGTCCAGCAGCAGCTTGTCCCACCACACGTCGGGATCGGCGAGCTGGCCCCGGATCACGTCGTCGCCGTAGCGCTGGGCGAGCATGTATTCTATCTGCGCGACGGTGATGATGGACGGATAGTGCTTGTGCCACGTGTCGCGGGCGAGGGTCACCACAGCCGGGATGTCGGCTTCGCGCAGCGGTTCGATGAGGATTTCGCCGGAGCTCACGCGACCTCCCGCCGCCGACCGCAGGTCCCGTTGAAATCGGACCAGATGCAGCGGTCCATGACCGTCCAGATGCCGTGCGCCACGGCGCGGGCCGCGGCCGCTTCGTTGACGATGCCCTGCTGGATCCACAGGCGCCGCACGCCGAGCCGGATGCAGTCGTCCACGATGCCGTCGATGTGGTCGGCGGCGCGGAAGACGTTGACCAGATCGAAGGGTTCGGTCACGGCGTCCAGCGCGGGACAGGCCTTCGCGCCGAGCACCGCCACGACGTTCGGATGCACCGGAATGATCCGGAAGCCCACGCGCTGCATCGCGGCCGTCACGCGATGACTCGGCCGATGCGCGTGCGGCGAGAGGCCCACGACCGCGAGGGTCGAGACGCGCGCCAGGACGTCGCAGATTTCCGCGGTCGGCGGGTTCGCGAATCCGGTCTCGCGCTTCACTTCACATCCATCAGTAGAAACCTTCCTCGCCTTCCGGCCGCGTCTTGAACCGCTTGTGCAGCCAATAGTACTGCTCCGGCATCTCCAGCACGCGCTCTTCGATGAAGGCGTTCATGCGCCGGGTGTCCTGCTCGGGGCTCGCACCGGGATAGTCCTCCCAGGCCGGGTACATGCGCAGTACGTAGCCCTGGCCGCCGGGCAGTTGTCGCACGACCACCGGAATCACGGCTGCGCCGGTGAGACGCGAGAGTCGCGACAGCGCTGTCACCGTGGCCGCCGGCACGCCGAAGAAGGGGACGAACACCGCGTCGCGCGCACCGAGATCGAGATCGGGCGAGAGCTGCAGACCGAGGCCGTCCTTGAACCCGCGCAGGATCGCTTTCACTCCTTCCTGCCGCGCGACCATCCGCGTACCCGGAAAGCGGCTGCGCACCCGCACCAGGAACTCGTCGAACTCGCGATTCTTCTGGTGGCTGTAGACCGCCATGCCGCGGTAGTCCATCGACATGCGCAGCCCCTCCAGCTCGATACCGACGAAGTGCGGCACCAGGAAGATCACGCGCCGGTCGACGAGCGCCTGGACGTGCTCCTCGCCCTCGATGCGCACCAGGCGCCGGATGCGCGCCTCCGATGCCCACCAGACGATGGTGGCTTCGAGCATGCTGCGGGCCACGGCGCGGAAGTGCGCCTTCAGCACTTCCTGGATGCGCGCCTCGTCCCACGCCGGAAAACACAGCCGCAGGTTGGTGCGTGCGACGCGGCGGCGTTCGGTGCCGATGAGACGCAAGACATCGCCGGCCAGCGAACCGATGCGCGCCAGCACCGGGAGCGGGAGGAAATGCAGCAGCCACAAGAATCCGATCAGCAGACGCATCGGCATCAGAAACCCGCAACGGCCGCCGGGGGCTCGACGCCGGCGGGCACCTTGTAGCGGTTGTAGCTCCAGAGATACTGCTCGGGGCAGCGTCGCACGATGTCCTCGATGGCGGCATTGAGCCGGCGGGCGCCCACGGGTCCGGTCAGGTCGTCTTCGATGACGTCCAGTTCGAGCGCGTACCCGCCACCATCGGGGAGGCGCCGGGCAAAAGCCAGAAAGACGATGCAGCCCGTGGCCTTCTGCAGCTTACCTGCCAGCGTCATGGTGTACGCCGGCCGGCCGAAGAAATCCGCCCACACGCCTTCGCCGAAACCGGGGACGTGGTCCGGCAGCAATCCGACCGCCTCGCCGTTGCGCAACGCCTTCAGGAGCTGACGGACGCCACCGATGGACGTGGGCGCGAGGCGACCGTACCCGCGCGTGCGCCCGATGCGCATGAGCGGCTCGAGCCAGCGGAGCTTCGGCGGACGGTACAGCACGGTGATGGGAAAGCGCATCGCGGCATACAGGGCCGAGACCTCGAAGCAACCCAGATGGGGCGTGAGAAACAGAATGCCGCGACCGACCGCACGAGCGGCTTCGACCGATTCCCACCCGTGGGTTTCGACCACGAGCTGCGCCGCCTGGTCCGCCGGACGGAACCAGATGGCGGGCAGCTCCAGCAGGCCTTTGCCGGTCTCGCGCACGGCCGCGCGGCACACGCGCTCGAACACCCGGGGGTCGTCCGCCAGGCCGCTCGCCGCGATGTTGTCGGTCAGCCTGGCGGCATACCGGGGGGCGAGCCGGTAGGCGAGCCAGCCGGCGACGGCACCCAGGCGATGCAACCAGCTAAGCGGCAGGCGCGCGAGCAGCCTCAAGACGGCTTCCAGCATCGCCTCGTTCGATATCGGCGGAAACAGGGAATCTGCTATCCTGCCGGGCCCTTTTTATCAACACATCCACCAAGGCCGCGCAAGCATGAGCGAGTTTTTCTTCACGTCGGAGTCGGTCTCCGAAGGGCATCCGGACAAGGTCGCGGACCAGATTTCGGATGCGGTACTGGACGCGATCTTAGCCCAGGACCCGAGGTCGCGGGTAGCGGCGGAGACGCTCGTGAACACCGGCCTCGTGGTCATGGCCGGCGAAATCACCACCAATGCCGTGGTCGATTTCCAGCAGGTCGCGCGCGACACCATCAAGCGCATCGGCTACGACAACACCGAGTACGGCATCGACTACAAGGGTTGCGCGGTGCTGGTCGCCTACGACAAGCAGAGCCCGGACATCGCCCAGGGTGTGGACGAAGGCAAGGGTATCGACCTCGACCAGGGCGCCGGCGACCAGGGTCTGATGTTCGGCTACGCGTGCGACGAGACCCCGCAGCTCATGCCGATGCCGATCTACCTGTCGCACCGTCTGGTGGAACGCCAATCGGAGCTGCGGCGCGACGGCCGCCTGCCGTGGCTGCGCCCGGACGCGAAATCACAGGTGACCATCAAGTACGTCGACGGCAAGCCGCACGCGATCGACACGGTGGTGCTGTCGACGCAGCACGCACCGGAGATGCAGCACAAGCAGATCGAGGAGGCGGTGATCGAGCAGATCGTGAAGCCGGTGCTGCCGAAGGAACTGATCAAGGGTCAGATCAAGTATCTGATCAACCCGACCGGCCGCTTCGTGGTCGGCGGCCCCCAGGGCGATTGCGGACTGACCGGTCGCAAGATCATCGTCGACACCTACGGCGGAGCCGCGCCCCATGGCGGCGGTGCGTTCTCCGGCAAGGACCCGTCGAAGGTGGACCGTTCAGCGGCCTACGCAGCGCGCTACGTGGCCAAGAACATCGTGGCCGCCGGCCTCGCGTCCAAGTGCCTGGTGCAGATCTCCTATGCGATCGGCGTAGCGAAGCCGACCAGCATCATGGTCACCACCTCGGGCACGGGCAAGGTGAGCGACGAGAAGCTCGCCGAGCTGGTGCAGCAGCACTTCGATCTGCGCCCGAAGGGCATCGTGCAGATGCTGAATCTGCTGCGGCCGATCTACCAGAAGACCGCGGCTTACGGCCACTTCGGCCGCGACGAGCCCGAGTTCTCGTGGGAAGGGCTCGACAAGGTGCCGCTGTTGAAGGCGCACCGATAGGCTGAAGCGAGAACCCCCGCACTGGGCGGGGGTTCGTGGAAGACTGCTTAAGGACGACGGGCGCGCTGCGGTGCGCCCGTGGTTCTTTCCGACCGGGAATCCCGGTCGCGGCCGGCATGCGGTCGGCCGCTGAACGAGCGTCCGCCGCCGTTGCCGCGACGGCCGGGGTTGCCGGAACGGTTCTGCGTCGACGGCTCGGCCAGCCGCGGTTCCAACCCTTCGACGGTGGACACCGGAATGCGCTGAGTGGTGAAGCGCTCGATGCCGCGGATCTTGTGCAGGTCGGCGTGCTCCGCCAGCGTCACGGCGAGGCCGGTACGTCCGGCACGGCCGGTGCGGCCGATGCGGTGTACGTAGTCCTCGGAGTTCATCGGCATGCCGTAGTTGATCACGTGGCTGATGGTCGGCACGTCGATGCCGCGGGAAGCGACATCGGTGGCGACCAGCACGCGCAGACGCCGATGGCGCAGGCCGGTGAGCGTGCGGCTGCGCTGGGACTGGGGCATGCCGCCGTGCAGGGCGGCGACCGCATGACCGCTCGCTTCGATCTGCGCGGCGATGCGTTCGGCATCGCGTTGGGTCGACGTGAAGACGATCGCCTGGTCGATGCTCGGATCGCGCAGCAGGTGATCGAGCAGACGCTCCTTGTGGTTCCGGTTGTCGGCCCAGTGCAGACGCTGGGTGATGCCTTCATGGCGATCGCGATGGGAGGCGAGTTCGATGCGCTGGGGTTCGCTCATCAACTGGCCGGCCAGTTTGGCGATGTCACCGTCGAGCGTCGCGGAGAACAGCAGCGTCTGGCGCGACTCCGGGGTGGCCGCGACGATAGCGCGGATGTCGTCGATGAAGCCCATGTCCAGCATGCGGTCGGCTTCGTCCAGTACCAGCACTTCGACGCGGGCCAGATCGAGACGGCCGCTCTTCAGCAGGTCCAGCAGGCGGCCAGGGGTGGCGACCAGCACGTCCAACGCGCCGCGGATCGCGCGCAATTGCGCTCCGTAGGGCACGCCGCCCACCACGGACGCGGTACGCAACCACTTGAGCGTGCGGCCGTAGAGCTCGCAGGCCTGGGTGACCTGCATCGAGAGCTCGCGCGTGGGCGTGAGCACCAGGATGCGCGGACCGCCGCCGGGGACGGCGCGCTTCTCGGACGTGACCAGGCGCTGCAGGGCGGGCAGCAGGAAGGCGGCGGTCTTGCCGCTACCCGTGGCGGCCGAGACCATCAGGTCGCCGCCGGCCATGGCCGCGGGGATCGCTGCCGCCTGGACGGACGTGGGTTGCGTGTAGCCGGTACCTTCGACGGCCTTGAGCAGCGTGTCGTGCAGGCCGAGGGAGGCAAAAGTGGTCGCGTCGGGCGCGATCGGAAGATCGTGACTCAAATAGTTCTCCAGCTTCGTAGACGTTGCCGTGATGGAACGCCTTGGGGAGTCGCACCCTGGTGCGACGGCATCGCCGCCAACCAGGGACCTCCGCGAATGCCGGAGACTTGAGTCAGAGCCGATGAAAGGTGCGCTTTCCGGTGTCGGAAGGGGACCGGCAGGTGGTCGATCCCGAACGCAG
This sequence comes from Burkholderiales bacterium, assembly GCA_019745565.1. Taxonomy (GTDB): domain Bacteria; phylum Pseudomonadota; class Gammaproteobacteria; order Burkholderiales. The sequence continues at coordinate 52,387 of JAIESW010000010.1, read as the reverse complement.
GGCGCGGAGGATACGGGTTTTTGTGCGGCGCGGCAATCAAAGTTGCTGGATGTCCGGCCTGAGTTACAATTCGCGCCTTCCTGAGGAGCGCTGCAACGGGGTCCCCCGCCAGGCTCAGGTTTCGGAACCGCGCTCGTTGACTCGTGACCGCGCTCACGGGTGACGAGGCTGGCGGCACAACCCCCACCCCTCGGCGTCCCGCGGACCGGTCCTTCGACCAGGAGAGACGCCATGTCCGCCGTGAAACCCCTGAAGCCCGTCGACGACTTCGTCGTGGCTGACCTCAAGCTCGCCGATTGGGGCCGCAAGGAAATCCGCATCGCCGAGACCGAGATGCCCGGTCTGATGGCGATCCGCGAGGAATACGCCAGCCAGCAGCCGCTGCGCGGCGCCCGCATCACCGGATCGCTGCACATGACGATCCAGACCGCGGTGCTGATCGAGACCCTGCAGGCCCTCGGCGCCGAGGTGCGCTGGGCCTCCTGCAACATCTTCTCCACCCAGGATCACGCCGCCGCCGCCATCGCGGCCACGGGCACGGCCGTGTTCGCCTGGAAGGGCGAATCGCTCGCCGACTACTGGGACTACACCCACCGCATCTTCGAGTGGCCGGACGGCGGCTACAGCAACATGATCCTCGATGACGGCGGCGATGCGACCCAGCTGCTGCATCTGGGTACGCGCGCGGAGACGGATGCGTCGTTGCTCAACCATCCGGGCAGCGAGGAAGAGACCCATCTGTTCGCCTCCATCAAGGCCAAGCTCGCGAAGGATCCGAAGTGGTACTCGACCCGCCTCGGCAAGGTCCGCGGCGTCACGGAGGAGACCACGACCGGCGTGCATCGCCTGTACCAGATGGCGAAGGACGGGCTGCTCAAGTTCCCGGCCATCAACGTCAACGACTCGGTTACCAAGTCCAAGTTCGACAACCTCTACGGTTGCCGGGAATCGTTGGTCGACGGCATCAAGCGCGCGACCGACGTGATGGTGGCGGGCAAGGTCGCCGTGGTCGCCGGCTACGGCGACGTGGGCAAGGGCTCGGCGCAGGCGCTGCGCGCGCTGTCCGCGCAAGTGTGGGTGACCGAGGTCGATCCGATCTGCGCGCTGCAGGCTGCCATGGAAGGCTACCGTGTCGTGACCATGGAGTACGCCGCCGACAAGGCCGACATCTTCGTCACCGCCACCGGCAACTTCCACGTGATCACGCACGATCACATGAAGAAGATGAAGGACCAGGCCATCGTCTGCAACATCGGCCACTTCGACAACGAGATCGACGTCGCATCCCTCAACAAGTACCAGTGGGAAGAGATCAAGCCGCAGGTGGATCACGTCATCTTCCCCGACGGCAAGCGCATCATCATGCTGGCCAAAGGCCGCCTGGTGAACCTGGGCTGCGGCACGGGCCATCCGTCCTACGTGATGAGTTCGTCGTTCGCCAACCAGACCATCGCGCAGATCGAGCTCTTCAACAATCCCGAGAAGTATCCGGTGGGCGTGTACACGCTGCCCAAGCATCTCGACGAGAAGGTGGCGCGGCTGCAGTTGAAGAAGCTGAATGCGCAGCTGACGGAGCTGACGGATGCGCAGGCGCGGTATATCGGGGTGCAGAAGGAAGGGCCGTACAAGGCCGACCATTACCGTTACTAGACCATCCATCCGGTGGATGGACGGTCAGTGGCGCCGGTTCGAGCGACAACCCTGGCGGGTTGACGCTCAATCGGCGCGGGTTCGGGAGCGGAGTCGAGAAGTGATGCAGTAGTCCGGAGGGGACCGTGGTCGCGCGTTCGTTTTCGTTCGAGTTGTTTCCGCCCCAGACGCCGGAGGGCCTGGAGAAACTGCGGGTCACGCGCAGTCAATTGGCGCAGCTGCATCCTGCGTACTTCTCCGTCACCTACGGGGCGGGAGGTTCGACGCGCGACCGCACCTTCGGCGTGGTCTCCGAACTCCAGGCGGAGGGCCAGAAGGTGGCCCCGCACCTGTCCTGCGTTGCGGCCACCAAGGCATCCACGGCAGAGATGCTCGAGCGCTATCGGACATCGGGCATCGACCGTATCGTGGCTCTTCGTGGCGACCTGCCCTCGGGCATGGTCGAGATCGGCGAATTCCGCTACGCCTCCGATCTGGTGACGTTCATCCGCGAGCGGTTCGGCGATGCGTTCCACATCGAGGTGGCCGCGTATCCCGAGTACCACCCGCAGGCACGTTCCGCCGAGGACGACCTGCGCAACTTCGAGCGCAAGGTGAAGGCCGGCGCGGACGCGGCCATCACGCAGTATTTCTTCAACGCGGATGCCTACTATTACTTCCGCGACCAGTGCGAAGCGCTCGGCATCTCGATTCCCATCGTGCCGGGCATCATGCCGATCAGCCGCTTCACGCAGCTCGCGCGGTTCTCCGATGCCTGCGGCGCCGAGATTCCGCGCTGGATCCGCCGCAAGCTCGAAGGCTTCGGCGACGATGCCGCGTCGATCCGCGCCTTCGGTCTCGACGTGGTGACGCGCCTGTGCGACGACCTGTTGCGCAACGGCGCGCCGGGACTGCATTTCTACACGCTGAATCAGGCGGGCGCGGTCACCACCGTCTGGCAGCGGCTCGGCCTCTGAGCGCACCCGGTTCGCATATTTCCCAGTAGACTCGCGGCGTGCCATCGACTCGCGCCCGCTTCTTCGCCGCCGTCTTCGCGGTCTTCGTCGGCCTCATCCTGGTCGAGGCGTACTGGCTCCATTTCACCGAGGCGTTCTCCAACCGCGTCGCCGATTTCTTCCAGCGCGTCCAGGTCAAGGACCTGAAGGGCGACCCGGATATCGTCATCGTCGCGATCGACGAGCAGAGCATCACCGGGATGGCCGAGTACGCGGGGCGCTGGCCGTGGCCGCGGTCCGTCTACGGCGAAGTGGTCACGGCGATCTCGGCGCAGAAGCCGAAGGCGATCGTCTTCGACATCATGTTCGGCGAGCCGGACACCGATCGCCCGGAATCGGACCAGCATTTCAATCAGGTGCTGCGCGGTCTGGACAACGTCTACTTTCCGACCGCGCGACGCGACGTGGCAGGTGATCCGTTCGGCGTACCCATCGCCGACCTGGCGTCGGCCATCGGTGCCGTCCGCAATCCGCGCTCCGACAAGAACGCGACCATCGATATCGTGCAGCCGGCCGCTCTTGCGAGCGAACACTGGCGGCTCGGACTGATCAACTTCGATCAGGATCGGGACGGCGTCGGGCGCCGCTACATCGTCTTCAAGTCCGCCTACGGCTGGCGCATTCCCTCGCTGCCCGCGCGACTCGGTGCCGACCTGGGCTGGCCGCTGCCGGATCTCGAGTACATCGAACTCGGCTGGCGTGGCGGCATTCAGGCGCACCAGCAGGTGTCCTTCGTCGATCTGTACGTCGACCTCAACAGTCAGAAGAAGACACGGCCGCCAAACGAGTTCCGCGACAAGATCGTCGTGATCGGTGCCACGGCCGTGGGGCTGGGGGATATCCGCGTCACGCCCGTCAGCAACACGCACCCTGGCGTCGAGATCCTGGCGACCGCGATCGACAACCTCAAGAACCACGCCTGGCTCCGAACGCCTCCGCCGTGGTTCACGCCGGTACTTGGTCTGGCGCTGATCGTCCTGCTCGGCATCGCATTCTGGAGCCGGCTCAACACCGTCCAGATCGGCTTCGCTCTGGTCGGTGCGACCGTCGTGCTGCTCGGGGCGAGCTACCTCGCCTTCCTGCAGCATGTCCGCATGCCAGTGATGACGCCGCTGCTGTTCGGGTGGACTTTCTTCCTGGTGTGCGCGCTGCACGACTACCGCGACGAACGACGGTCGCGAGAGTCGGCGATTCGCGAATTCAGCCGCTTCGTCAATCCGCACGTGGTGAAGGAGATCATCGCCCAGGGCGGCCTGTCGCGCGCCGGCGAGAGCCGCGAAGTGACCATTCTGTTCTCCGACATCCGCGGGTTCACGACGCTGTCGGAATCGCGCTCGCCGCAAGAGGTCGTGGGACTGCTCAACCGCTATTTCTCGAAACAGGTGGACGTCATATTCCGCCACGGCGGTACCTTGGACAAATTCATCGGCGACGCGATCATGGCCTGTTGGGGCGCACCCATCGACGATCCCGAGCACGCGCAGCACGCGGTGGCGGCCGCGCTGGAGATGGCGGACACGCTGCAGGCCTTCAAGCGCGAGCTGGGCGAGGCGGATGCCGACTTCGACGTCGGCATCGGCATCAACTCCGGCCCGGCGGTGGTGGGTCTCATCGGCTCGGAAGCACGGCGCGAGTACACTGCCATCGGCGATACGGTGAATCTGGCGAGCCGCATCGAGGGGCTGACGAAGGGCGTTGCCCGCATCCTGGTGTCCGAAGAGACCATGCGCCGCTGCGGGAATGCTTTTGGCTTCGCCGATCGCGGATCGTTTCCCGTGAAGGGTCGCGCGCAGGGCGTGCGGCTTTTCGAACCCTCCAGGAAATCGTCATGACCCGAACATGGACGTGGATGGCAGCCGGTCTGCTGCTGAGTTGCGCGGCCGCGCACGCGCAGGAAACCGGCTACACGCTGCGCGAGACCGAGGTGAAGGCCAAACCTTTCCTCGACGCGGAAAACGTCGGCAAGCTGCCGGAAAAGGCACAGGTCACCGTAGTGAGCCGCCAGGGCGGCTGGACCCAGATCCGTGCCGACAATAAGCTCGAAGGCTGGATCCGCCTGCTCAGCATGCGGCTGGGCAGTCCCGATCCGCAGAAGAAGCCGACCGCCGTGGCGACCGCGATCGGCTTCGGCAAGCAGCGTCCGGGTGGTGGCCCGACCGTGACCACGGGCGTGCGCGGCTTCTCCGAAGAGGACCTGAAGGCCGCCAAACCGAATCCGGAGGAGGTGAAGAAGATGGAGACCTTCACCATCCCGCCCGCGGGTGCCGCCCAGTTCGCCGCCGCCGGCGGACTCAACGCCCAGACCGTGTCCTACGTCGATGCCGACGGCAAGTTCGTGAAGGTGAAGAAATGAACTCGCGCCTCCTCCTGCACGTGGTGGTTCTCGCCGGTGCCATCGGCATCGTCGCGGGCTGTGCCGGCCCTCAGGGTCAGGCCTTCATGGACAACATCGGTGGCGTCGACGGCTTGATGAAGAACCTCAAGCAGGCCACCGGTACCATCAAGGAACCCGAAGAGATCGAGATGGGCCACGGCATCACCGAAACGTTGCTCGGTGCGAGGCCCATGGTCGACGATGCCGAGCTGCAACGGTACGTGAACTTCGTCGGTGCGTGGGTCGCGGCCCAGTCGGAGCGGCCGCAGTTGCCCTGGCATTTCGCCGTCAACGACAGCGACCACGTCAACGCCTTTGCCGCACCTGGCGGCTACATCATCGTGACCAAGGGCATGATGAACTTGCTGCAGAACGAGGCCGAGCTGGCGGGTGTGCTCGGGCACGAGATCGGCCACGTGGTCCGCAAGCATCACCTGAACGCGATCCGCAAGGGCGCTTACATGAACCTGCTCGGTGCCGGAGCCGCTGGCGCTGCTGCAGGGTCGCAGGGCGGCGAGCTGGTGAACGCGCTGGTCGGTCCGACCAAGGAACTGTATTCGCGCGGCCTCGACAAGGACGATGAGTTCGAAGCCGACCGCATCGGCCTCGTGCTCGCTACCCGTGCGGGTTACGACCCATGGGGGCTGGCCTCGTCATTGCAGACGCTCGCCAAGATCAAACCGGACGACAAGTACATGGCGCTGCTGTTCAAGACCCACCCCAACCCGTCCGACCGCCTCGATCGGCTCGGCACCGCGATGGGGACGACGTTCGACACCTACAGCAATCGCCCGCAGAACGCCGATCGGTTCCAGCGCGCGGTCGCGAAGATCCGGACTGCGGCGCTGAACTGACCCCCGTCCAAGGTCCGAAAAGAGAAACGCCCGCGTGCAGCGGGCGTTTTCGTTTGCGGCGTCAAGGCACTGTCACTCGCGCCGATGGTTGCGCGGATCGTCATCCTCGTGCACGTACTCGATCTTGGTCGGACCCGTGCCTTTCTCTTCGAGGACGACGGCGGTACGCGCCCAACCGTAGTAGGCCTTGCCGGTGGGTTTCTGGATGACGGTGCCGGCCTTGTACTCGTTCATCTCTTTCCAGTTGTAGCTCTCGCCCTCGGCGCTCCAGAAGATGCCCTTCAGGATGGTGAGTTCGCGATCGTCGGGGTAGCGCTGCGGGGCGATCTTCATGCCGGAGGGCATGCGCATGCGGATCACGAACGGGCCGGGCTGGTTCGGGTCGCCCGAGACTACGGCTACCTCGATCGGCCGGGCGAATCCCGGGACGAAGGACCACTTCAGGTCCTGGTCATTGACGGTTTCCGCGGCCAGGGCAGGTCCGGTCGCGGCAATTCCCAGCGCAAGCGCGCCGAGCAGGCGGGAGAACGTGCGGATCATGGGTGAATCTTCCTCGAAATCGTTGTCGCCGGGATGCGGCGGGCGGATGAGCATGACAGTGCAGTCGGCTTCGGATTCTGCGCCACTTCGGGCAGGAAAATCGCCCGATTGGTTCCCGGGTTCTTCCGAAGCGACCGCTAGCATAGGTCGCTTCGGGGGGGCGAATAAAGGGGGAACCCCGACTGGTCAGGCTGCGCGCTTCTTCTGCTGGGCAGCCTGCGCGTGCATCTGCGCGTAGGCGCCGTGGGCGGCGGCTTCCGCCTCGCCGACGTGGACGTCGTGGCCCATGTCCTGCAGCACCGAGCCCAGTGCCGACAGGCACAACATCACGTTGTCCGGACGGCACGAGTAGCCCATGGTGCCGAAGCGCCAGATCTTGCCGGCGAGCGGACCCAGGCCGGCGCCGATCTCGAGGCTGAATTCGGCGAGCAGGCGCTTGCGGACTTCGGCTTCGTTCACGCCCTCGGGCACGCGCGCGGCGTTCATCTGCGGCACGCGGTACTGCTCCTGCACCAGGTACTTCAATCCCATCGCTTCGAGGCCGGCCTTGAGCGCCGTGTGATGGCGGCGGTGGCGCGCCCAGCAATCCTCCAGGCCTTCCTCGCGGATCAGCAGCAAGGCTTCGTGCAGCGCGAACAGCGAATTGGTCGGAGCCGTATGGTGATAGGTACGCGTGGTCGCGCCCCAGTAGCCGAGCAGCAAGTTCATGTCCATGAACCAGCTGTGAATCTTGTCCTTGCGCGCCTTCACTCGGTCGACCACGCGCTCGGAGAACGACACGGGCGAAAGCCCGGGCGTGCACGAGAGGCACTTCTGGCTGCCCGAATAGATGGCGTCGACACCCCACTCGTCCACCAGCACCGGGACGCCCGCCAGGGATGTGACGGCGTCCACGATGGTGAGCGCGTCATGGCGGTGGGCGACTTCGATGATCGCCTTCGCATCCGACAGGCAACCCGTCGAGGTCTCGGCATGCACGAACGCGACGATCTTGGTGTCGGGGTTCGCCTTGAGCGCGTCTTCGACCCGCTGGGGATCCACAGGCGTGCCCCATTCGTGTTCGATGGTGACCGGAACCCCGCCGCAACGCACGACGTTCTCGAGCATGCGGCCGCCGAACACGCCGTTGATGCAGACGATCACTTTGTCGCCGGGCGCGACCATGTTGACGAAGCAGTACTCCATGCCGACCGAGCCAGGGCCGGAGACCGGGAAGGTCAGCGGATTCTTGGTCTGGTAGACGTAGCGCAGCAGCCCCTTCAGCTCCTCCATCATCTCGACGAAGATCGGGTCGAGGTAGCCGATGGCCGGCTGACTCATGGTGGTCAGCACGCGCGGATGGATTTCCGTGGGGCCCGGACCCATCAGGGTGCGCTGGGGCGGATGGAACGACTGGATGCGCTTCGACGGCAGGTACGGGTTCATGGTGTCGCTCCCTGGGATGACGGATCCGAAGAGGTTCTCGTCCTCGCCGCGCGACTTCACCCGGATCGGGCGGCGATGGTTGGCCTCGTTCAATACCTCGAGGGCCGCGATCCGGCCCTCCGTGACCGCTTCGACCTCCATGGCCCAGCGCGCCGGCACGTAGCCGGATTTCACCCAGTTGCTGACGACGGCCCGGTCCAGCTTGAGGCGGCGGGCCACTTCGGCCTGGGTACCGAAATGTTCGACGAGGCGTTCGGCGCAGTTCATGGCGATGGGGTTCGAAGCGAGCCGCGAGATTGCCCTATCAAAATGAATTTGACAAGCAACGCTGACGGCATCTAGCCGCGCCAAGCGATCTCTAGCGCCTCTTCAGCCCAGTCAGATTAAAGGCAATGGCGCCACCCGCCATTGCCGCCACGAAGATCCAGACTCGTATGTCACCGAAGCCGGCACTCACTAATGCCGGTCCGGGGCAGAAGCCGGAGAGGCCCCAGCCGAACCCGAAGAGCAGGCTGCCGGCAACCAGTTGCCAGGTAATCCCGCTGCTTGGGGGCGCTTCGAAATGGTCGTCGAGCAGCGGTTTGCCCGCCTTGCGCCGGCTCAGCCAGTAGGCGAAGCCGAACACGACGAGCGCCCCGCCCATCACGAACGCCAGGCTGGGATCCCACGCACCGGTCACGTCCAGGAACCCCGTGACCTTGGCCGGATTGGTCATCTGCGCCACGATCAGGCCGACGGCGAACAGCGCGCCGCAAGCGAACGCAAACAGGATCTTGTTCACAGCAGGCCACCCTGGCGCAGCGCGAACACGGCGATGGCGCCGGTCGCCATGAAGCAGACCGTCGCGACGATCGACCGCGGCGAGAGCCGTCCGACGCCGCACACGCCGTGACCGCTGGTGCAGCCGTTGCCGAGCTGGGTGCCGTAACCCACCAGCAATCCGGCCAGAAGCATCTGCCATTCGCCCCCGTTCAATTCGAAGGCGAGGTGCTCGTCGAAGGCCAGCTTCGCGACCACACCCACCACGAACAGCCCAGCGACGAACGCGAGCCGCCAGCCCCAATGACCGCGTTCGAGGGTCAGCAGACGCCCGAAGATGTTGGAGACACCCGCGATGCGCCCCAGGCCCCACCAGGTCAGCGCGGCAGCTGCGCCGAGGATCGCGCCGCCGGCCAGCGCCGACCAGGGCGTGAAGTTCGCGATGGTCACGGGTTGCGGACGATGCGCAGCGGCAGCGGGGCCGGTTCGGTCGGTTCCGGATCGAACGCCAGATCGCCGTCCGCATTCGGCTCTCCGGTGGGCGCCAGGTTGGCGAAGTCGTGCAGACGGCGGTCCGCGAGGTGCGACGGCACGACGTTCTGCAACGCCCGGAACATGTTGTCGAGGCGGCCGGGGTGCTGCTTCTCCCAGGTCTGCAGCATCGCCTTCACCTGCTTGCGCTGCAGGGTCTCCTGCGAGCCGCACAGATCGCACGGGATGATCGGGAATTGGCGGACCTCCGCCCACGCCGCCAGATCGCGCTCGCTGCAGTAAGCGAGCGGCCGGATGACGACGTGCCTGCCATCGTCCGAGACCAGCTTCGGCGGCATGCCCTTCAGCTTCGACCCGAAGAACATGTTGAGCAGCAGCGTCTCGAGGATGTCGTCGCGGTGATGGCCCAGGGCGATACGGGTCGCGCCGAGCTCGGAAGCGACGCGATAGAGCACGCCCCGCCTCAGCCGCGAGCACAGCGAGCACATGGTCTTGCCTTCCGGCACCAGGCGCTTAACCGTGCTGTAGGTGTCCTGGACTTCGATACGGTACGGGACTTCGAGACTGTCGAGATACCGGGGCAGCACGTCCTCGGGGAAACCCGGATGCCGCTGGTCCAGGTTCACGGCCACGATCTCGAACGGCACCGGCGCGTGCTGCTGCAGATGCAGCAGCACGTCGAGCAGGCTGTAGCTGTCCTTGCCGCCGGACAGACACACCATCACCTTGTCGCCGGCGCGGATCATGTCGTAATCGGCGATGGCCTCCCCCACCAGGCGGCGCAACCGCTTGGCGAGCTTGTTGTTCTCGAAGGCCTGGCGCCGGCTGTCGACCGTCGTGTTCACAGATGGATGCTCCGTCCGCCGTCCACGGCGATGATCTGTCCCGTGATGTAGGGCGCATCCTGCACCAGAAAGCGCACCGTACGCGCAACATCGTCCGGTTCACCGGTCCGCTTGAGCAGCGTGGTGTTGACGATGCGCTGGCGCGCGAGGGCATCCGACCACGCCTCGTCCTCCGGCCAGAGGATCGGGCCGGGCGCGACCCCGTTCACGCGGACATCGGGCCCCAGTTCACGGGCCAGAGACCGGGTCAGTGCGACCACCCCGCCCTTGGCCATCGAGTACACGGGGTAGTTCTTCATGGGCCGCTCGGCGTGGATGTCGGCGATGTTCACGATGCAGCCTTCCGCCTTGCGCAGGTGCGGCGCGGCCGCCTGGGAGAGGAACAGCGGCAGCTTGAGGTTGGTGCCGACGATGTCGTCCCAGTGGTCTTCGGTGATCTCGCCCACCGGTGTCGGATGGAAGCTGGAGGCGTTGTTGATGAGCACGTCGAGCCGGCCGAAGCGCTGCACCGTGTCGTGTACCACCGCCGGCAGGTTGGCCAGGTTGAGCAGGTCGGCCTGCACCAGGGCCACCGAATCGGGGCGAACCACGTTCAGCTCAGCCTGCAGCGCCCGGGCCTCGGTGGCCGAACTCCGATAGTGGACCATCAGGTTGGCCCCTTCGGCGTGCAGACGGCGGCAGATGGCCGCACCCACGCGCCGGGCACCGCCCGTGATCAGCACGACCTTGTTTTGCATCGGACCGCGACGCCGTAGTTAAATCGAGGACTGCGGATTCTACTCGACCGACCCCAAGCCCCGATGTTGGCTGCCGCTCCCGATCTGGTACCCGGCCCCGACGCCGCGGCTCACAGTGCCCTGCTCGCCGAACGCATCGCCGACGTGATCCGGGCTGCCGGCGGCTGGATCGGCTTCGATCGTTACATGGAGCTCGCCCTGTATGAACCCGGGCTGGGCTACTACAACGGCGGTTCCACCAAGTTCGGCGGCGCCGGCGATTTCGTGACCGCACCGGAGATCTCGCCGCTGTTCGGGCGCACCCTCGCTCGGCAGGTCGGCCAGATCCTGAACGCGACCCGCGGCGAAGTCCTCGAACTGGGTGCGGGCACCGGTCGACTCGCGGTGGATCTCCTGCGTGAACTGGAGCGCATGGACAACCTGCCGCCGCGCTATTCGATCCTCGACGTGAGCGGCGAGCTGCGCCAGCGCCAGCGCGATCTCGTCGCGGTGCAGCTGCCGCATCTGCTGGACCGCGTCGTGTGGCTCGATGCGTTGCCGCCGACGTTCGACGGGGCTGTGATCGCCAACGAAGTGCTCGATGCAGTTCCCGTGAACCTGGTGCACTGGCGCGACGACGGCATCTTCGAACGCGGCGTGGAACGGCGCGGGCAGGGCTTCGGCTGGGCCGATCGTCCGTTGGCCCCCGGTCCGCTCGATGAAGTGGCGCGCGCGTTGCCGATCGATCCTCCGTTCGTGACCGAAATCGGGATCCGCGGCACCGCGCTGATTTCCTCGCTCGCGGAACGCCTGCATCATGGCGTGATGCTGATCGTCGACTACGGCTTCGGCAGCACCGAGTTCCATCATCCGCAGCGCTCGCACGGCACCTTGATGTGCCACTACCGTCACCACGCGCACGACGACCCGTTCTTCCTGCCGGGCCTGCAGGACATCACCGCGCACGTGGACTTCACCGCCGTGGCGGAAGCGGGCGTGATGGGCGGGTTGGAGGTGCTGGGCTACACGACGCAGTCGCGCTTCCTCATCAACTGCGGTATCACCGATCTGCTGTCGGCCGAGAATCCGGAGGATGCGGGGCGTTACCTCCCGCAGTCGTCACAGGCGCTGCGGTTGCTGAGTCCGGCGGAGATGGGCGAACTGTTCAAGGTATTGGCTCTCGGGCGCCGGGTCGAGGAGCCTCTGCTCGGGTTTCCGACAGGGGACTTGTCGCGGTTGTTGTAGGGGACTGCAAAAGCGTGAAACACGAAGGACTCGAAGGACACGCGGCAGCACGAAGGAAAGCGAATCCGCGGGTCCTTCCTCGAGACGTCCTTGCCTTGCTTCGTGTCCCTTCGTGTCCTTCGTGTTGAAAGCGTTTGCTTCCACCGACCCCATGACCCCCGCCCTGCGCACCCCCGACGACCGTTTCGCCAATCTCCCTGGCTTCGATTACGAACCTCGCTACCGCGACTTCGACGGCCTCCGCATGCACTACGTCGACGTTGGACCCGCGGACGCCAAGGACACCTTCCTCTGTCTCCACGGCGAACCGACGTGGAGCTACCTGTACCGCCGCATGATCCCGGTCTTCGAACGGGCCGGGCACCGGGTCGTCGCCCCCGATCTGTTCGGGTTCGGCCGTTCCGACAAACCGGTGGACGACGCGTGGTACACGTTCGACACCCACCGCCGGTCGCTCGTCCGGTTCATCGAAGCGCTGGACCTGAAGGGCATCGCCCTCGTGTGCCAGGACTGGGGCGGACTCCTCGGACTCACCCTGCCCATGGACATGCCGGATCGCTTCGCGGGGCTGCTGGTGATGAACACGACGCTGGGCACCGGTGATGTGCCGTTGACCGACGGCTTCAAGGCCTGGCGGCAATGGGTCGCGAACAATCCCGACCTCGATTGCGGCAAGCTGCTGGCGCGGGCATGCCCGCACCTGACGCCCGCCGAAGCCGCAGCGTACTCGGCGCCCTATCCGGATCGCAGTTACAAGGCCGGTGCGCGACGCTTTCCGCAACTGGTGCCGGATCGTCCCGATGCTCCCGGCGCGGCGCTCTCACGGCGCGCACGCGACTGGTGGCGCACGCAGTGGCGCGGACAGAGCTTCATGGCGATCGGCATGACCGATCCGGTGCTCGGGCCCACGGTGATGGAGGCGCTGCGCGCCGACATCCGCGGTTGTCCACCGCCCATGCGGGTGGCCGAAGGCGGTCACTTCCTCCAGGAATGGGGCGCGCCGGTGGCCACGGCGGCGCTGGCGCACTTCGCCGCCGGCTGATTCACGCCGAACCCCATACCTCGCGCGCCGTTTCCACCACCAGCCTGAGCTTGGTTGCCTGGGATTCCTGCGCGATCTCGTTGCCGTGCACGGTGCTCGAAAAGCCGCACTGCGGTGACAGGCACAACTGCTCGAGGGGCACCAGCTTCGCCGCTTCGTCGATGCGGCGTTTCAGTTCGTCCTTCGATTCCAGCGTGCCCACCTTGGTGGACACGAGTCCGAGCACGACGATCCTGTCCTTGGGCACGAAGCGCAGCGGCGCGAAGGTTCCCGAGCGCGCGTCGTCGTACTCGAGGAAATAGCCGTCCACCGCGAGTTCGTTGAACAGGACTTCCGCCACCGGTTCGTAGCCGCCTTCCGCCACCCACGCGCTCTGGAAGTTGCCGCGGCACAGGTGCACGCACACCGTCATGCCGGCCGGCCGATCGGCGATGGCCGCATTGATGAGGCGTGCATAGCGGCGCGGCAGCTCGTCCGGATCGTCGCCGCGTTGGCGCGCGCCCTCGCGCATCTTCGCGTCGCACAGATACGCGAGGTTGGTGTCGTCGAGCTGCACGTAGGTGCAGCCGGCCTCGCCGAGTTGTTTCAGTTCGTCGCGATAGCACGCGGCCACATCGTCGTAGAACGCCTCGAGGTCGGGATATGCCTCCTTGCTGATGGCGCCGCGGCCGCCCCGGAAGTGCAGCATCGTGGGGGAAGGAATGGTCACCTTCGGCGTGCGTTGCGTGGCCGATCGCAGGAACCGGAAGTCCTCCGTCTGGATCGGCTTCACGTGCCGCAGTTTCCGCGTGACGCGCATCACCGGCGGTGCGAAATTGACCTCGGTGCCCAGCGCGTTGCGGAAGCTGACGGCGATGCCGCCGCGAGTCTCCACGCCTTCCAACTGCTCGAGGAAATCCACGTGGAAATAGGTGCGCCGGAACTCGCCGTCGGTGATGCCGGTGAGACCCAGATCCTCCTGGAAGCGCACGATGTCGCGGATCGCGCGATCTTCGGCTGCGCGCAACTCCGGTCGCGTCAGCGTTCCGGCGCGGAGGCGCTCGCGCGCTTCGAGCAGCGCTTGCGGTCGCAGGAAGCTGCCGACGTGATCGGCCCGGAACGGCGGTATCTTGCGCTGCGTCATGACGGTCCCCCGAAGATGGCGCTGCATTCTCTCGCAACTTCACGGTCGCCACCGGTGTGCGTGCAATAATCGCTCGACACCAATCCGGCGACCACGAGCGCCGGCGTCGAGGAGGAGAGCGTTCATGTCGGGAAGACTGTGGGGCGCGCTGTCGTTCGCTGTCGCAGCGATCGTTTCCGCCGGCGCTGCGGCGCAGGACGTGGTCAGGGTCGGCATGATCGCCGAGATGAGCGGGCCCTTCGCCGAGACCGGCCGGCAGATGGTGAACGGCGCGAAGGCGTACCAGAAGGTTTTCGGTGAGACCGTCGGCGGCCGCAAGGTGGAGTTGATCGTCCGCGATTCCACCGGTCCGGCGCCCGAGGTGGCGAAGCGTCTCGCGCAGGAACTGCTGGTCAACGACAAGGTGGACTTCCTCGCGGGCTTCGGTCTGACGCCGAACGCGCTGGCGGTGGCGCCGCTCGCCACCGAAACGAAGAAGCCGATGATCGTGATGAACGCCGCGACGTCGGTGATCACGCAGAAATCGCCCTACATCGCGCGCGTGTCCTTCACGCTGGCGCAGGTTGCTGCCCCGCTCGGTACGTGGGCCGCGAAGAACGGCATCGGCAAGGTCTACACGCTGGTGGCCGACTACGGCCCGGGGATCGACGCCGAGACCGCCTTCAAGAAGACGTTCATCGCCGGCGGCGGCGAGATCGTGGGCGAGGTGCGCACACCGCTGCGCAACGTCGAATTCGCGCCGTATCTGCAGCGCATCAAGGACGCGCGCCCCCAGGCGGTGTTCATCTTCCTGCCGGTGGGCGAACAGCCGGTGGCCTTCATGAAGGGCTTCGCGGAGCGCGAGCTCGACAAGGCCGGCATCCGGGTGATCGCCACCGGCGACGTCACCGAGGACGGTCAACTCGAAGCCATGGGCGAGACGCCGCTCGGCGTGGTGACCACCCATCACTATTCCGCGGCGCACGACAGCGCACAGAACCGCACCTTCCTGAAGGCGTTCGCGGACGTAGCGGGGCCGGATTTCAAGCCGAACTTCATGGCTGTCGGTGCCTGGGACGGCATGGCCGCCATCTACGAGGCGATCCGCCGCAACGGCAGCGGCCCCATCGACGGGGATCGTGTGCTCGCGGCGTTGAAAGGTCTCAAGATCGACAGCCCGCGCGGTCCCATCATGATCGATCCGGAGACCCGCGACGTGGTGCAGACCGTGTATGTGCGCCGCGTGCAGAAGCGCGGTGGCCGCATCTACAACGTGGAGTTCGAGCAGATCCCCAACGTGAAGGATCCCGGCAAGTAGTGGTGCCCGCGACCGCACGCCCGACGGCCTGATGGCGAGTCTGCTGGGAGTTCTGTTCGACGGCCTCGCCTACGGGATGCTGCTGTTCCTGATGAGCGTCGGTCTGTCGGTGACGCTCGGGCTGATGAACTTCGTCAATCTGGCCCACGGCGCATTCGCCATGCTGGGCGGCTACGTATGCGTGGTGCTGATGCAGCGCTGGGGTGTCCCGTTCCTCGGGGCCTTGCTGCTGGCGTTCTTCGCGTCGGCCGTGGCGGGTGTGGTACTGGAGCGGCTGCTGTATCGGCATTTCTACCGCCGCAGCCACCTCGATCAGGTTCTGCTCACCATCGGCCTCGTCTTCGTGGCGATCGCGATCGCCACCTGGCTGTTCGGGTCGCAGCAACAACCGCTCCGATTGCCTCCGATCCTGTCCGGGCAATGGACGCTGGTGGGGGTGGATCTCAACGTCTATCGCTGCTTCCTGCTGGCGGTGGGCGCTGTGCTGGCCTTCGCGCTGACGGTCGTGCTGGAACGGACACGGTTCGGCGCCGCGGTGCGCGCATCGGTGGACGACGCGCGTGTGGCCGAGGCGCTCGGTATCCGTGTATCCCTGGTATTCCAGCTCACGTTCGCCGTCGGCTGCGGGCTTGCAGGGCTTGGAGGCGCACTGGGCATCGAAGTCCTCGGTCTCGATCCGACGTTTCCGCTCAAGTACATCGTCTACTTCCTGCTCGTGGTGGCGGTGGGCGGGACTGGCAGCCTGAAGGGCCCGCTGCTGGCGGCATTGCTGCTGGGTGTCGCCGACGTCGCCGGCAAGTACTACCTGCCGCAGGTGGGTGCGTTCATCCTGTACGCGATCATGGTGCTATTGCTGATTGCGCGGCCGCAGGGCCTGGTGGCGCGCGCGTGAGATCGACGTTCCGTTGGCTGGAGGTCGCATTCTGGCTCGTGCTCGTTGCCGGTTACGTGCTGTGGCCGGGCAAGCTGCCGCTCGCGAGCCAGGTGCTGATCGCGGGACTGTTCGCGCTCTCCTACGACCTCGTGCTCGGCTACGCGGGCATCCTGTCGCTGGGTCACGCCGCCTACTTCGGCGTCGGCGCCTACACGGCCGGATTGCTCGCGGCGCACGGCTGGGGCGAACCCATCTCCGGCCTGATGGTGGCCGGTCTCGTCGCCGCTCTCGTGGGGTTCGTCACCAGTCCGCTGGTGGTGCGCGGCACCGACCTCACCCGGCTGATGATCACCACGGGTCTGGGATTGCTGCTGTTCGAACTCGCCAACCGGCTCGGCACGATCACGGGCGGTGTGGACGGGTTGCAGGGCGTGGAGATGCAGCCGCTGCTGGGCGCACTGCGGTTCGACATCTACGGCCGCACGGCCTACGGCTACGTCCTCGTGGTCGTGTTCGTCCTGTTCCTGGCGGCGCGACGGCTGGTCCGATCGCCGTACGGCCTGAGCCTGCGCGGCATTCGCGCCAATCCCGGGCGCATGCGCGCCATCGGTTGCCGGGTCGATCTGCACCTCGCGGCGATCTACACGTTTGCGGCCGCCTACGCCGGGGTGGCCGGTGCGCTGCTCACGCAGACCACGCAGTTCGTCGGGCTCGATGTCCTGTCGTTCGGTCGCTCCGCCGAACTGCTGGTCATGCTGATCGTCGGGGGCGCCGGGCTGCTCTATGGCGGATTCATCGGGGCTGCCGTCTTCATGATCGCGCATCACGTCCTGTCGTCGCTCGATCCGGTGTACTGGCAGTTCTGGCTTGGGGTGTGCCTGATCGCGATCGTGCTCGTGGGGCGCGACGGCATACTCGGCGCGGGTCGTCGCCTGCTTACGCTGCGGCGCCGGCGACCCGTCACGGTGACGGCATCGTGAACGCCGTCCTCCGCACCGAAGCCTTAAGCAAGCGCTACGGCGACTTCCAGGCACTGGACGGCATCTCGCTGGCGCTGCCGCGTGGCGCCCGACACGCCCTCATCGGACCCAACGGTGCCGGCAAAACCACGCTCATCAACGCGCTGACCGGAACCGTACGGCCGAGCGCCGGCGAGGTGTATCTGGGGGACGAGCGCGTGACCGCGCTGCGGCCCGAGCACAGAGTGCGGCGCGGCCTCGCGCGGACGTTCCAGATCAACAACCTGTTCCCCGAGCTCACGGTGCTGGAATCGGTGCTGCTCGCCGCCTGCCAGCGTACCGGCGCGGCGCTGGATGCCTGGCGTGCACTGGAAGCGCGGAGGACCGAGATCGAGTCGGCGCGCGCGATCCTGCGGCTGTTGAAGCTGGAGGGAGCGGAGGCCACACGGACGCGCGATCTCGCCTACGGCGAGCAACGCCTGCTGGAGATCGCGCTGGCGCTCGCGTGCAGGCCCCGCATCCTGCTGCTCGACGAGCCCGCGGCCGGCGTGCCGCGGCGCGAGAGCGTCGCGCTGTTCGAAGCGATCGCGGGTCTGCCCGGAGACTTGACCGTGCTGTTCATCGAACACGACATGGATCTCGTCTTCCGTTTCGCGCGGCGCATCACCGTGCTGGTGGCGGGTACGGTCCTGACCGAAGGCACGCCGCAGGAGATCGCGACCGACGCGCGGGTAAAGCAGGTGTACCTGGGCCGCGCCGCATGAACGGTCCGGTGCTGGAAGCGGAGCACCTTACCGCGGGCTACGGTGATGCGATCGTGCTGGAAGACGTTGCGCTCGCCGCTTCCTGCGAAGGTGTTGCGCTGCTCGGACGCAATGGCGCGGGCAAATCGACCCTGATCGCAGCTCTGCTGGGCCTTGCCCAGGTGCACTCCGGCACGGTGCGTTTCGATGGACATGATGTCACGCGGTGGTCGCCGCAACGGCGGGCACGCGCCGGCATCGCGTGGGTGCCGCAGGAACGCGGCATCTTCCCGTCGCTCACGGTGACCGAGAACCTGACGGTGGTGGGCCGCCCGGGGCCGTGGACGCTGGGACGGGTCCACGACCTGTTCCCTCGCCTCGCCGAGCGGCAGCGCCATCGCGGTGGTCAGCTCTCCGGCGGCGAGCAGCAGATGCTGGCCATCGGCCGCGCGTTGATGCTGAATCCGAAGGTGCTGCTGCTCGACGAACCGTTCGAAGGCCTCGCCCCCATCGTGGTGGACGAACTGGAGGACGCGATCCGGCGCCTGGTTGCGGAGGACGTCGCGATCCTGCTGGTGGAGCAGCACGTCGAGAAGGCGCTTGCACTGACTGCGCATGCTGCAGTGCTGGATCGCGGCCGTCTCGTCTGGCAGGGCCACAGCAGCGCACTGGCTGCGGATGCCGATCGCATCGCCACGCTGATGGGCTTTGCCGCGGCCTGAGACGCTATGATGCGGATCGACCCGAACTGACGGCGCCTCCGGCGCTTCCTGATCGATGCACATCCACATCCTCGGCATCTGCGGCACCTTCATGGGCGGCATCGCGGTGATCGCGAAACAGGCCGGCCACCGCGTGACGGGCTGCGATGCCAACGTCTATCCGCCGATGAGCACCCAGCTCGAGGCCCAGGGCATCGAGCTCACCGAAGGCTTCGGTCCCGAGCAGGCCGACATCGGCTGTGACCTGTTCGTGATCGGCAACGTGGTCTCGCGCGGCAATCCGCTGATGGAGGAGATCCTCGACCGCGGGTTGGCCTACGTCTCCGGGCCGCAATGGCTGGCCGAGACCGTCCTGCGCAGCAAATGGGTGCTCGCCGTGGCCGGCACCCATGGCAAGACCACGACGACGTCGATGCTCGCGTGGGTTCTCGAGTACGCGAAGCTGAATCCCGGCTTTCTGATCGGTGGGGTACCGCTCGATTTCGGTCTGTCGGCGCGCACGACCGACGATCCGTTCTTCGTGATCGAGGCCGACGAATACGACACCGCATTCTTCGACAAGCGCTCGAAGTTCGTCCACTACCGCCCGCGCACCGCGATCCTCAACAATCTCGAGTTCGATCACGCGGACATCTTTCCCGATCTCGCGGCCATCGAGACCCAGTTCCACCACCTCGTGCGCACCGTTCCCGGCAACGGCCTGATCGTCGCGAACGGTATGGAGGAGAGCATGGACCGCGTGCTGGCGCGCGGCTGCTGGACCCCGGTCGAACGCTTCGGCGTGGATGGCGGCTGGCAGGCGGCGGCTCCCGACGCCGATGGTGCGTTCGACGTGCTGCATGCCGGAACCCGGCTCGGTCGTGTGCGCTGGGATCAGCTCGGAGCCCACAACCGCATGAACGCACTCGCGACGATCGCTGCCGCACGCCACGTGGGTGTGCCGGTCGAGGTCGCCATCGAAGCGCTCGGCGCCTTCAAGGGCGTGAAGCGGCGCATGGAGGTGCGTGGCGTGGTCGGCGGCGTCACCGTCTACGACGATTTCGCTCACCATCCGACCGCCGTCGAGACCACCATCGCCGGTCTGCGGCGCAAGGTGGGCAAGGCCCGCATCCTCGCCGTGCTCGAACCCCGCTCCAACACGATGAAGCTGGGTGTCATGAAGGCGCAGTTGCCCGGCAGCCTGGCCGACGCCGAGAAGGTGTTCTGCTATGCCGGCGGCCTGGGATGGGATGCCGCCGAGGTTTTGAAGCCGCTGGGCGCGAAGGCGCAGACCTTCGAGAATCTCGGGCAACTGGTCGAGGCGATTGCTACGGAAGCGAAGGCCGGGGACCACGTGCTGATCATGAGCAACGGCGGTTTCGGCGGCATCCACGGTAAGCTGCTCGAACGCCTGGGGTGAGATGACGACCCCCCCGATGGGCCTTCGGCCCTTCCCCCCAAGGGGGCCAGCTCGCTTGGGGCGGCCCGGCGCGTGCAAGGTGACACCCCCCCGGATGGGCCTTCGGCCCCTCCCCCCATGGGGGCCAGCTCGCTTGGGGCGGCCCGGCGCGAGCTGTGGCTGAATACACCTACCGGCTGGTCAACGTCTTCGCGCACGATTCCACGCTGTCGGGCAATCCGTTGTGCGTGTTCGAAGACGGGCGCGGCCTGACCGACGCGGACATGCTGGCGCTCGCGCTCCAGTTCAACCTGTCGGAGACCACGTTCGTGCTGCCCTCCGCGCGAGCCGATGCCGGCGTGCGCATTTTCACGCCCAACGGCGAGCTGCCGTTCGCGGGGCATCCGACGCTGGGGACTGCCGCCGTGGTGCGCGAGCTGAAGCGTACCGGTGACCGGCTCGCGCTGGACATGCAGGCCGGCGTCATTCCGGTCGAGCGAGCCGGCGACTCGTTCACGCTGCAGGCGAATGCTCCCAAGTGGCGAGCGCCCGAGGCAGCGCGGCAGGACCTCGCTCGAATGCTGGGCCTCGATGCGGGCGACATCGGTGAAGCGCCGCTGTGGATCAACACCGGCATGGAGCAGTTGCTGGTGCCGCTGGCGTCGGAGGACGCGGTGCGTCGCGCGGTGCCCGTGCCGGAGCTCGCCAAGCGCTGGGCCAATCACAGCGGGATGGTGAAGATCTACGTCTGGTTCGAACGTCACGACGGGTCGTTCGCCACCCGCTTCTTCTTCGAGAAGCAGCCGGGCGTGATCATGGAGGATTCGGGCACCGGTTCGGCGTGTGCCAATCTCGGCGGCTGGTTGATCGCGACGCAGCGTGCGTTGCCGGTGCGCCGCACGGTGCATCAAGGCGATCATCTCGGCCGCGCCTGCCGCCTCGGACTCAGCGTGGATGCCGATCGGATCATCCGGGTGAGCGGTCGCGTGTTGGACATCGGACGCGGCACGATCACGCTCTGATCGCAACACGTTCCGGTTCGCGTACCACCGTAGTACGCTCGCAGTGCGGCTTCTCACCCAGACAGGTGCCCCATGATCCCGTTGATCCTAGGTCTCGTCCTGTTCCTCGGCATGCATTCCGTTCGCATCTTTGCGGACGACTGGCGCACCCGGCAGCGCGCCAAGCTGGGCGAGGTCGCGTGGAAGGGTCTCTACTCGGT
Organism: Burkholderiales bacterium; assembly: GCA_019745565.1. Classification (GTDB taxonomy): domain Bacteria; phylum Pseudomonadota; class Gammaproteobacteria; order Burkholderiales. The sequence continues at coordinate 31,132 of JAIESW010000010.1, read as the reverse complement.
CGTGTCCGCCGTCGGCTTCGTGCTGATCGTGTGGGGCTACGGCATGGCGCGGGCGCAACCGATACCGATCTGGGTGCCACCGATCTGGACCCGCCACGTGGCCGCGCTGCTGACGCTGCTGGCGTTCGTGCTGCTCGCGGCCGCCTATGTACCGCGCAACGCCATCAAGGCGAAGGTACATCACCCGATGGTAGCGGGCGTGAAGGTGTGGGCGTTGGCGCACCTGCTCGCCAACGGGGCGCTGGCCGACATCGTGCTGTTCGGCGCTTTCCTCGTCTGGGCCGTGCTGGCGTTCAAGTCCATGCGACAGCGGGACCGCGCGGAGGGCAAGACCTATCCGCCGGGGCAGGGCGGCGCGACGGCCATCGCCGTGGCCGTGGGCGCGGCGGCGTGGGCGCTGTTCGCGTTCTGGCTGCACGCGTGGTGGATCGGGGTGGCGCCGTTCGCGGTTTGAGGCGATGTAGAGACAAACGCCTTCGTGTTTCACGCTTTGGTTTTCGTCTCGCCTTTCCCCGGCACCCACAGCTTCTTCGGCAGCAGGCAATGGATGCTCCGTGCTCCCGGCTCCACGCGACCGATCCGCGCATCCATCGCCAGGCTCGCCAGCGAATAAGCGTCGAGCGCGCTCAGCCGCTTGCGCTCCTGCAATGCCACGATCATCTGCATCGCCGCGTCGTTCATCGCGGTCTGCAGGCTGCGATCGGTCACATGGGTGATGAAGCTGGTCCGCGTCTCCTGCGTGGGGCGATCGGGTAGCGGCTTGCCCGGCCGCTTGGGCAGCATGCAGTACACGCCTTTCACCTGGTTCACCACTTCCGACACGCGGCAGTCGCCGTGGCTCGCCATGAACTTGCGCGCCGCGGTTGTGCTGAGGCCTCGGGCCTCGGACAGGAACTTGAGCGTTTCTTCCTCGAGCACGTCGAGGGCCTTGTCGAGATCGCGGTCGTAGCCCACGGTGATCCAGTGGGTCGGCGTCTCGATCCGCGGCCAGGCGATGGGGTGGCCCCTGACCACCTCGATGGTCATGTTGAGTTCGTTGAAGGCGGTCTCGATCGCGGTCAGGTTGATCTCGCCGTTGCCCTGGGCTGCGTGCGAGTCGCCCGACCACAGCAACGCCCCATCCACGAACACGGGCAGATACAGCGTCGTGCCCTCCACCAGCTCGCGCACGTCCATGTTGCCGCCGAACGGCCCGGGCGGAACGGTGCTGAACTTGCCGCTTTCGGCGCGGGCCACGCCGACGATACCGGGGAACGGTCGCACCGGCAGTTCGATGCCCGGCAGGAACTCGGTCACCCCGCGGTGCATGTCGAAGAAGAAGTACTTCACCTGGGGCTGGCGGAAGACGTCCGGGAACTGACCCAGCTTCAGTTCGCCCGGCAGATTCCAGTTGGCGCCATAGGCGCGCGGGACGATCCGGTTCATGCGAATCTTCAGCACGTCGCCGGGCATGGCACCCTCGACGAAAACCGGCCCCGTGATGGTGTGGGGGCCGCGACCCGGGTGGGCCACGCGCAGGCGCGTGATCTCGTCCACCGGGACGCCCGGCAGCACCTGGTTCATGGAAGCCATCATGGTCTCCATGACCAGCGTGTCGCCCGAGCGGATGCGGGCGCGCGGTTCCTCGCTGTTGTCGAACCAGCCCCATTGCACCGTCTCGGTGGTGGCCGGCAGGAGGTAGACCCCGCCCTGGTACTGGCCGATGTGGCCCGCGGCCAGCGCTGCGATCTCGGGACGTTCGTTGGTTTCGGCGTGGGCGCTGGGCATCATGGGCAGGGTCACGGCGGCGGCGGCACCGGTGAGGAAGTCGCGGCGAGTCGGCATGGGAAAGTCTCGATCATGGTGAGCGTCGGGGATGATAGGGTAAGCAAACCCGCTTCCATGCACCGATCAGAAGCTCTCCGCGCTGAGCGCTTCAGAGTCATCAGTGCCTTCTCAGACATGTACATCTATATCCACGGCTTCAACAGCGCCCCGGCCTCGATCAAGGCGCAGCAACTGCACGCGCGACTCACCGCCCTGGGCCGCGGAGACGAGTTCGCCTGTCCCGCGCTGTCCCATTGGCCGCGCGAAGCCATGCACCAGCTCGAGGCGTTGATCGACGGTCATGATCCATCATCGGTCACGCTGGTCGGCAGTTCCCTCGGTGGTTTCTACGCTACCTGGCTCGCGGAGCATCACGGCTGCCGGGCGGTGCTGGTGAACCCCGCCATCGACCCGCACGTGGGCCTCGAGGCCTATCTCGGCCCGCAGCGCAACCTCTACACCGGGGCAGCCTACGAGCTCACACGCGACCACTTGACCCAGATGTCGACTTATCACGTCCCGACACCGACCCGGCTCGAGCGCTACTACCTGATGGTGACCACCGGCGACGAGGTGCTCGACTACCGGATCGCAGCGGCGAAATACGCTGGTGCCCGGCAGCTCGTGGTGCAGGGCTCGGACCACGGTTTCGCCGAGTTCGAGCAGTACCTGGACTCGGTGCTCGCCTTCGGCGACGAGCCGGGGCCAACCCGACGGCTATAATCGCGCCCCCTTCGTCCCGGGTTTCCCGACGTGAACGTGTTCTACGAGGAGGACGGCGCCTTCAAGGTGGGTGCCGTGCTCGCCGACAACAATACCTCGCTGCAGGTCGAGGCCGCCCACGGCAAGCGCAGCAAGATCAAGGCGAACGCCGTGGTGCTGCGCTTCGAGCAGCCGGGCCTCGCGCCGTTCCTCGATAGCGCGCAGAAGGTCGCGGACGAGCTCGACGCCAATTTCCTGTGGGAAGTGGCGCCGCAGGACGAGTTCGAGTTCGGCACGCTCGCCAGGGACTATTTCGGGCACGAGCCCTCGCCGCCGGAATCGGCCGGCCTGCTGATGCGGCTGCACGGCTCGCCCATGCACTTCTACAAGAAGGGCAAGGGCCGCTACCGGGCCGCACCGGCCGATGCGCTCAAGGCGGCGCTCGCCAGTGTCGAACGCAAGCGGCAGCAGGCGGCGGCACAGGCCGAATACGTGGCGGCGCTCACGCGCTTCGAGCTGCCCGAGGCATTCCGCGGCAAGCTTGATGAGTTGCTGTATGAACCCGACAAGGGTTCCATCGAATTCAAGGCGCTCGACGCTGCCTGCGCGGCCACGGGGTTGGCGGTGCCGCACCTGTTCGAGCGCTGCGGCGCGATCCCGTCCACCCACGACTATCACTTGAAGCGCTTCCTGCGCGAGCACTTTCCGCACGGAACGGGATTCGAAGCGGCCGAGTTCGCCGACACGTTCGAGGATCTGCCGTTGGCGGACGTGCGCGCGTTCAGCATCGACGACACGACCACCACCGAGATCGACGACGCATTGTCGGTAACGCCGCTGCCTGACGGCGGCTGGAGGATCGGCATCCACATCGCTGCGCCGGCGCTCGGCATCGACGTCGGCGGTGCGCTCGATCAGGCGGCGGCGCGGCGGTTGTCCACCGTCTACATGCCCGGTCGCAAGATCACCATGCTGCCCGACACGGTCATCGACCGGTTCACGCTGTCGGAAGGCGCCGAGCGTCCGGTGCTGTCGCTCTACGCGCTGATCGATGCGGATCTGAAGCCCGTGGGTTTCGACACTCGCATCGAGCGCGTCGCGATCGCAGCCAACCTGCGACACGACACGCTGGAAGGCCAGTTCAACGCGACCACGCTGGCCGCCGGTGCCACGGACTTTCCGTGGGGTGCCGAGCTGGCCTTGCTCTGGCGCTACGCCACGGCCCTCGAAGCAGCCCGCGGCAAGGCCGACAACGGTCCCGACCGGCAGGACTACAACTTCTACGTGGATGACGACCGCATCCGCATCGTCGAACGCAAGCGCGGATCGCCCATGGACAAGCTGGTGGCGGAGATGATGATCCTCGCCAACTCGGAATGGGGCCGGCAGCTCGCCGCCGCCGACGTGCCCGGGATCTACCGGGTGCAGGGTGGCGGCAAGGTGCGGATGTCCACCGTGCCGGCGCCGCACGAGGGCCTGGGCGTCGCGCAATACGCGTGGTCCAGCTCACCGCTGCGCCGTTACGTCGATCTGGTGAACCAGCGTCAGATCATCGCCCTCACGCGCGGCGAAGCCCCGCCCTACCGCAAGGGCGGCGATGAACTGGTCATCGCCATGCGCGACTTCGAACTCGCCTACGACGCCTACGCCGAGTTCCAGCGCGGCATGGAGCGCTACTGGTGCCTGCGCTGGATCCTGCAGGAGCAGGCTCAGCACACGCGTGCCAGCGTCGTGCGCGAGAGTCTGGTGCGCATCGACCGCATTCCGCTCTACCTGCGCACCCCCTCCCTGCCCGACTTGCCGGTGGGGTCGCCGGTGGATGTGGAACTGTCCGCCATCGACCTGCTGACCCTGGAGTGCGACTGCCGGTTCGTGGGCAAGGTGACGGACTCTCCCTGAGCGCCGGCGCGCTCGCATACAATCGGTGCGTGCGTCTTCCTCCCGCCCCACGGTGTCTGCGAAAGCCATCTCCCCGGCGCCGCTGAACTTCGACGACCTGGTACCGCTCAACGCCGGCAACCAGATCCTGCCGGTGGCGATCGCGCTCTCGCTCGTGGCGCACGCGACCCTGCTGCTCATCAAGTTCGTCCCGCCCGATGCCCGTTGGCTGGAGAACCTGACGGCACCCATGGAAGTGGTGCTGGTCAACAGCAAGTCGACCCAGAAGTCGCGCAAGCCCGATGCCCTGGCCCAGGCCGACCTCGACGGCGGCGGCAACACCGAGGAGGATCGGCGCGCCAAGACCAACCTGCCGGCCATCGCGGCCAGCACGACCAGCGAGATGTCGGTGGCGGCGCGGCGCATCGAGCAGCTCGAGGCCGATGTACAGCGCATGCTGGCCCAGCTCCGGTCCGACTACCGGACCGAACTGCCGGTGGACAATCCGAAGCGCCCCCAGGATCGCGCCGAGGGTCGCGATCCGGTGGAGGTGGACCAGCGCAAGCTCGAGATCCAGAAACTCGAGGCGCAGATCGCGCGACAGATGGATCAGTACCAGAAGCTGCCCAAGCGCAAGTTCATCGGAGCGCGCACCGAAGGCGTGGTCTACGCGCAGTACGTGGACGATTGGCGCCAGAAGATCGAGCGCGTCGGCACCCGCAATTTCCCCGAGGAGGCGAAGCGCCAGGGCATCTTCGGAACGCTGCTGCTCACCGTCTCGATCCGCGCCGACGGATCGGTGGAGAAGGTGGAGATCGAGCGTTCTTCCGGCCATCCCGTGCTCGATCGCGCCGCGCGGCGCGTGGTGGAGCTGGCCTCGCCGTTCGCGCCTTTCCCGCCGGCGATCCGCAAGGAGTTCGACATCCTCTCGGTGACGCGCAGCTGGTCGTTCACCCGCGCCGAAGCGCTGGTGAGCGAATGACGGACGGCACTCCATCATGACCGACCGCTACGCCGTCATCGGCAACCCGATCGCGCACAGCAAGTCGCCGGTGATCCATGCCGAGTTCGCGCGGCAGACCGGCCAGGACATCTCCTACGAACGCATCCTCGCCCCGGTGGACGGATTTCGGGCGGCCGTCGACACCTTTCGCGCCGAGGGCGGTCAGGGTCTCAGCGTGACCTTGCCGTTCAAGCTCGAAGCCTGCGCGTACGCAACGCAGCTGTCCGACCGGGCGCAAGCCGCCGGTGCCGTCAACCAGCTCAAGTTCGAGGGCACCGACGCCTTCGGCGACAACACCGACGGTGCGGGCCTGGTGCGCGATCTGCAATCCAATCAGCGCGTGCACCTGGCCGGCCGGCGCATCCTGCTGGTGGGTGCCGGCGGTGCCGCCCAGGGGGCTATCGTGCCGCTCCTGGAGTGTCGTCCGGCAGTGCTGGTGGTCGCCAACCGGACCGCGGCCAAGGCGCATGCGCTCGCCACGCGCTTTGCGCCGCGCGGCCCGATCCGCGCGGCGACGTTCGAAGAGCTGGATTCGCGGTTCGACGTGATCCTCAATGCCACGGCGGCCAGTATCGGCGGCGAATGTCCGCCGCTGCCCGAGGCGGTGTACGAGGATTGCTCGCTGGCCTACGAGATGATGTACGGACGCGGGCAGACGCTGTTCATGGAACAGGCGTTGGCTGCCGGCGCGGCGCGGGTGGCCGACGGTCTCGGCATGCTGGTGGAACAGGCCGCCGAGGCGTTCGAGCTGTGGCGCGGCGTGCGGCCCGAAACCGCGCCGGTGCTCGCGCTGCTGCGCAGCCAGTTGTGACGCGGGGCGGCGCGCCGTCGTGCTGAAGGCCGTGGGCAAGGGCGTGTGGCACGCATGCCTGATCCTGGCCGTCATCGTCGTGCTGTACCAGCTCTGGATGTTCGCCTGCATCGTGTGGTGGGTGAAGTTCAATCCGTCGTCCTCGAGCTTCATGGACGATCGGCTCGAGGTCATGCAGTCGAAGAATCCGGACGCGGAACTCAAGCACACGTGGGTGCCTTACGAGAAGATCTCGGTGCACCTGAAGCGCGCGATCGTCGCATCCGAGGACGCCAAGTTCGTCGACCACGAAGGTTTCGACTGGGAGGCGTTGGAGAAGGCGTACAAGAAGAACCTCAAGAAGGGCCGCATCGTCTCGGGCGGTTCCACCATCAGTCAGCAGCTCGCGAAGAACCTGTTCCTGTCGTCCAAGCGCACGCCGTGGCGCAAGCTGCAGGAGGCGGTGATCACGGTGATGCTGGAACTCGTGATGAGCAAGAAGCGCATCTTCGAGATCTATCTCAACGTCATCGAATGGGGCAACGGCGTGTTCGGTGCGGAAGCCGCGGCGCGCCACTATTTCGGTGTGAGCGCGGCCCAGCTCGGTCCGGCGCAGGCGGCCCGTCTCGCGGCGATGGTCCCGAATCCGCGCTTCTACGACACCCACCGGTCCACGCGATGGCTCGAGCGGAAGACCTCCATCATCCTGGTGCGCATGCCGGCTGCGGAAATTCCCTGAAGAACCCTGCGGGGCTCCCCCGTATAATCCGGCGCGCTTCCTGCATCACCTCCCCCGCATGATCCATCCGCAGTTCGATCCCATCGCGTTCAAGCTCGGCCCCGTGGCGGTGCGCTGGTACGGGCTCATGTATCTCGCGGGCTTCGTGATCGGCCTCCTGCTGGGCCGCAGCCGCGTGCGCAGCCAGCCGTCTGCGGGCTGGACCTACAAGGACATCGACGATCTGCTGTTCTACGCGGTGATCGGTGTCGTGCTCGGTGGACGCCTGGGCTACGTGCTGTTCTACAAGTTCGCCGACTACGTCGACAACCCACTGCACGTGTTCTACGTGTGGGAGGGCGGGATGTCGTTCCACGGCGGGTTCCTCGGCGTGATCATCGCGATGGCTTTTTTCGCGTGGCGCCACCGCAAGCCATGGCTCGCCGTCACCGACTTCATCGCGCCGCTCTGTCCCGCGGGGCTCGGGCTGGGTCGCATCGGCAACTTCATCAACGGCGAGCTGTGGGGCCGAGTCACCGACCTGCCGTGGGCGGTCGTGTTTCCGAATGCCGACAACCTGCCGCGCCATCCGTCGCAACTCTACGAGTTCGCGCTGGAGGGCATAGTGCTGTTCGCGGTGTTGTGGATCTACTCGCGTAAGCAGCGGCCCCTGGGCGCGGTTTCCGGTGTGTTCCTGATCGGTTACGGGCTGCTGCGGTTTCTGGTGGAGTTCACGCGCGAACCGGACAGTTTTCTCGGCCTGCTGACCTGGGGCCTCAGCATGGGGCAGTGGCTGTCGCTGCCCATGGTGGCGGCAGGCATCGGCCTGCTGATCTGGGCTTATCGGCGGCCGTCGACGCGCCGGCCCTGAGGGGTCTGCGCCGCCTAGCATTTACCCTGCCGGGGACTCGCGCTAGAATCCCGCCCTCGCCGTTCGTGTAACGGCCGTGGGGACGTAGCTCAGCTGGGAGAGCGTCGCGTTCGCAATGCGAAGGTCGGGAGTTCGATCCTCCTCGTCTCCACCAGTATCGAAGATGCCGGTGCTCGCCCGGTCCCATCGCGCCGGCCCTGGATCGACATTCGTGATTGCCTCCTCCCATGTCTGAAGACGACTATCTCGACCCCGAGGACGAGGAGGACGGCTGTCGCCAGATGCTGCAGATCACCGGCGATCCGGCGGACGTGAAGACCTTCCGCAAGGAACTGGAGGAGACCGAGCGCTGGGGCAGCGAGCTCGACCACTTCCTCAAGTTCGGCGACTTCGACGCCGTGCCCGAGCATCTGTTCGACGATTCCTCCCGCACGATGGGGCGCCTGTGCGCCTTCCTGCGCGAGCGCTGGGGGGACTACGCGGATTCCAGCCATCCCGTGCTGGTGGTGAACGAAGCGGACGCCTCCGTCACGTACGAGTTCTACACCAGCCGGACGCCGCTGCTGGGCCTCACGCGCATGCTGTCCGAGGAGTATCCGAAGCTGCGCTTCGCCCTCGAGTACTTCTATCCGGACGGTGCCGGCTACGACGGCAAGGTCGTCTACGAGAAGGGCGAGATGGCCGACGGTCTCGAAGAGACCTACGAATACATGTCGCACTCCGACTTCGAGGAGTTCGCCGGCTTCGAGGTGCGCTCGGGCTCGCTCGCGGTGGTTTGCCAGTCGCGCGGCGGCAGCCGGACCGTGATTCCCGACATCAAGGCCGGCAAGTGGGACCTGTCCTTCGCGGTCGAGACGGCGCTCAAGTGGGGTCAGGCGGCGGTCAGCTTCTTCGTGTTCCACCACGAGGCCTACACCTGCGACATCGAGACCTACAAGGGCATGGATTCCTTCGTCACCACCGTGGGCTTCGAGCGCACCGTGCTGGGCGAGCCGGCGCGACCGGTGGCGGTGGGTCTGCTCGACGAGTCCATGGGCCAGCATCCGCCGGATTTCTCGGCAGCCATTGCCGGTACCGAACACCAGGCGCGCCGCATCGTCCTGGCGAACGGCGGTTTCCTGATGGAGCTGGCGCGCTGCGACCGCCAGGCCGACCCCTACTGGCACATCGACCAGTTGAAGCTGCGCTGCTATCGCGACGCATCACGCAAGGTGGTGGCGATCGTGTTCGACAGCGCGCTCGACGCGGTCAGCAGGGGCTCGCAGCCGTCGCCGCCGCGCATGAAGGGTGGGAAGGTGTACATGTTCCCGGAGTCGAAGACGCGGCATTGATGATCCTCTCCCTCCCCCGCCCTCGGCGGGGGAGGGTCGGGGTGGGGGCCGGGTGACGATCATGCGCGCGTCCCCCTCCCAACCTCCCCCCGCATTCGCGGGGGGAGGAGTTCAGTCCTTCGATCGAGCCTTCTCCAGTCGCTTCAGGAATACCTTCATCTCCTTCGCGGCCTGCAGATCGCCATTGGCTTCGGACACGCTCAGGCCTTCGCGCCAGGCCTGTTCCGCGTCGCTCAGCTGTCCCGCTGCCTCGTAGGCCTTGCCGAGCAGTTTCCAGCCGGCGGAATACTTTGGGTCGAGCGTCACCGACTTGCGCAGATGCGCAACGGCGGACGCGGTGTCGCCGCGCTTCAGATACTCGCCGGCGATGCTGAAGCGCAGCAGCGCGCCGTCCTTGCCCCGTTCCAGCAGTCGCTCCAGATTCTCCAGCATCAGATCTCGATCTGCGTGCCCAGCTCGACCACGCGGTTGGTGGGGATGCGGAAGAACTCGGTGGCGCTCGCGGCGTTGCGCGACATGGTGGCGAACAGCTTCTCGCGCCAGATGGCCATGCCCGGCGCCTTGGTCGGCACGATGGTCTGCCGCGACAGGAAGAACGACGTTTCCATCAGGCTGAACTCGAGGCCGCACGGGTTCGGCAGCTGCAGGGCAGCCGGGATGTCCGGTTCGTCCTTGAAGCCGTAGCGCACGCTCATGCGATAGAAGCCCTCGCCGAGCTCCTCCAGTTCGACACGGCTCTCGTCCGGCACATACGGCACGTCCTCGGTCAACACGGTGAGCAGGATCACTTTCTCATGCAGCACCTTGTTGTGGCTCAGGTTGTGCAGCATCGCATGGGGCACGCCCTCGCGACCCGCGGTGAGGAAGACGGCGGTGCCGGGCACCCGCTGCGGCGGATGAATCGCAATGGACGCGAGGAACGGTTCGATCGGGATCGCACCGGGCCGCAGGCGTTCGAACAGGATCTCGCGACCGCGACGCCAGGTGGAGATGACGGTGAACACGCCTGCCGCGATGACCAACGGGAACCAGCCCCCCTGCAGGATCTTCACCGAATTCGCGGCGAAGTAGGCGAGGTCCACGAAGAGCAGCACGCCGCAGATGAGCCATGCAGCCACATAACCCCACTTCCAGATGCGTGTGATCACGAAGAACAGCAGGATGGTGTCGATCGCCATGGTGCCGGTCACCGCGATGCCGTAAGCGGAGGCAAGAGCGCTCGACGAGCGGAATCCGAGCACCAGCACCAGCACGGCGAACAGCAGCGCCCAGTTGATCCACGGCATGTAGACCTGCCCGATCTCCCTCTCGGAGGTATGGCGGATCGCGAGCCGCGGACAGTAGCCGAGCTGGATCGCCTGGCGTGTCAGCGAATAGGCCCCCGAGATCACGGCTTGCGAGGCGATCACGGTAGCCAGCGTGGCGAGGCCCACCATGGGATAGAGCGCCCACGAAGGCACCATGTGGAAGAAAGGGTGCTCCACAGCCGCCGGGTCGGAGAGCAGCAAGGCGCCCTGCCCGAAGTAGTTGAGGATCAGCGCCGGGAACACCAGGCCGAGCCACGCGACGCGGATCGGGTTCTTGCCGAAATGTCCCATGTCCGCATAGAGCGCTTCGGCGCCGGTGACCGCCAGCACGACCGCACCGAGCGCAAGGAAGCCGTGCACCCGGTTGTTGATGAAGAACTCCACCGCCCATACCGGATTCAACGCGTTCAGCACGTGCGTGTTGTGGACGATCTGCGCGATGCCGAGGATACCCAGCACCACGAACCAGCACGCCGTGATCGGCCCGAACAATGCGCCGACGATGCCCGTGCCCTTGAACTGCACCACGAAGAGGCCAATGATCACGGCCACCGTGATCGGCACGATGTACGGGTCGAAAACGGTGGTGGCGACCGTGAGGCCCTCCACCGCCGACAGGACCGAGATGGCGGGCGTGATCATGCTGTCGCCGTAGAACAGCGCGGCGCCGAACATGCCTAGCGACATCAGCCACCAGCGGCCGCGCGAATCGCGCTCGGTCGTGCCGATCACCAGCGCGAGCAGCGCCATGATCCCGCCTTCGCCGCGGTTGTCGGCGCGCATGATGAACGTCACGTACTTGATGGTGACGAACAGCATCAGCGACCAGAACACCAGCGACAGGATGCCCAGCACGTTGTCGTGCGACAGCGCGAGCCCGTGGCCGGGCCCGAACGCTTCCTTCATCGTGTACAGCGGGCTGGTGCCGATGTCGCCGAAGACGACGCCGACCGCACCCAGGGCCAACGCGAAGAGGCCGCTCTTGTGGTTCTTCACTGCTTCCGGCGCGGGAGGCGTCGGGCTTGCGGGTTCCTGCATGAACACTCCCACGTTTCGCGCGGCGCGGATGTTAGCACTTGTCATTGTGCGCCGCAGCGAGCAGCCCCGTCACGTTTGAGGGCTTGGCGCCGGTCGCATACCATCTCGACGGATATCAGCCCGAAGGATCTTCCATGCGTGAACCCGTGCATTCCAAGGACGCACCCGCCGCCATCGGCACCTATTCGCAGGCCATCAAGGCCGGCGGTGCCATCTATCTCTCCGGCCAGACGCCGCTCGATCCTGCCACCATGCTGCTCGTGGACGGCATCGAGAACCAGATCCACCGCGTGTTCCGCAACCTGCAGGCGGTCGCCGCGGCGGCCGGTGCGAGCCTGCACGACGCCGTGCGGGTGACGGTGTATCTCACCGACCTTGCCAACTTCGCCAAGCTGAACGAGATCATGCCGCAATACTTCCGCGAACCGTTCCCGTCGCGCACCACCGTGCAGGTGTCGGCGCTGCCGAAGGGCGCGGCCGTGGAAGTGGACGCGATCCTGGTGCCGGCGCGCTAGGCGACACCGTGCCGCCCGAACGCCCGGGAGCGCGCGGCGCGCCGCCCGAGCATCTGCCGGGTGTGCCGCGCGCGGTGGCCGATCGCCTCTCGAAGCTCGGCATCCAACGCCCGTTCGATCTGGTGCTGCATCTGCCTTTGCGCTACGAGGACGAGACCCGGGTGCAAGCCATCGCGGAAGCACGGCACGGGACGCTGGTGCAGGTCGAAGGCGTGGTGATCGATTGCGACGTGAAGTTCCGCCCGCGCCGGCAGCTGGTGGCGCGCATCCGCGACGAGGGTGGCGAACTCACGGTGCGTCTGCTGCACTTCTATCCGAGCCAGCAGAAGCAGCTGGCGCCCGACACCCGTGTGCGGTTGGTGGGCGAGATCCGCCAGGGCTTCTTCGGCGCGGAGATGGTCCATCCGCGCATCAAGGTCGTGAACCAGAGCACGCCGCTGCCCGAGAAGCTGACACCGATCTATCCGACGACGGCCGGTCTGTCCCAGTACGCGCTGACGCGCGCCGTCGCCGGTGCCCTGGCCACGTGCGAACTCGACGACACGCTGCCGGAGGCCGTAGCGAAGCGCCTGCGTCTGCCGGCCTTCGAGAGTTCCGTCCGCCTGCTGCACGATCCTCCGGTGGACGTCGCTCTCGATGCGCTCGAGCAGAAGACGCATCCTGCGTGGTTGCGCATCAAGTTCGACGAGCTGCTGGCGCAGCAGCTGTCGATGCGCCTGCACCGGCGCGAACGGGATGCCGCGCGAGCGCCGGTGCTCGCGGGTGGCGGGGCACTCGCGGAGCGACTGCTCGCCGCGCTGCCGTTCGTGCTTACGGGCGCACAGCAGCGCGTGCTCACGGAGATCCGCGCCGATCTCGAACGCCCCCATCCGATGCAGCGCCTGCTGCAGGGTGACGTGGGCAGCGGCAAGACCATCGTCGCCGCAATCGCCGCGCTGGCCGCGGTCGAAGGCGGTTTCCAGGTAGCGGTGATGGCGCCGACCGAAATTCTCGCCGAGCAGCACTACGCCAAGTTCTCGCAGTGGCTCACGCCCCTGGGCATCGAGGTCGTCTGGCTGGCCGGCAGTCTCGGCGCGAAGGCGCGCAGGGCCGGCCTTGCCGCGGTCGAGAGCGGGCAGGCGGCGATCGCCGTGGGGACCCATGCGCTGTTCCAGGATCAGGTCGTGTTTCGCCGCCTCGCGCTGGCCATCGTCGACGAGCAGCATCGCTTCGGCGTGCATCAGCGCCTCGCGTTGCGCATGAAAGGCGCGGCAGGCGACGAGTTGCCGCATCAACTCATGATGAGCGCCACGCCGATACCGCGGACCCTGGCCATGAGCTTCTACGCCGATCTCGACGTCTCCACCATCGACGAACTGCCGCCGGGCCGCACCCCGATAGTGACCAAGCTGGTGTCCGAGGCGCGGCGCGACGAAGTGTTCCTGCGCGTGCGCGACGCTTGCATGAGCGGCAGCCAGGCGTACTGGGTCTGCCCGCTGATCGAGGAAAGCGAACAGCTGCAACTGCAGACGGCGCTCGATACCCATGCGCTGCTGTCGGCCACGTTCCCCGAACTGCGCGTGGGACTGGTGCACGGCCGCCTCAAGGCCGACGAGAAGGCGCAGGTGATGGCTGCCTTCAAGGCAGGCGAAGTCCGGCTCCTGGTGGCCACGACAGTCATCGAAGTGGGCGTCGACGTGCCCAATGCGACCCTGATGGTGATCGAGCACGCGGAACGCATGGGGCTGTCGCAACTGCATCAACTGCGCGGGCGGGTGGGCCGCGGCGGCGGCGAATCCGCGTGCATCCTGCTCTACCAGCAGCCCTTATCGGAGACCGCGCGCGAGCGGCTCAAGATCGTGTACGAGAACGTCGACGGCTTCGAGATTGCCCGCGAAGACCTGCGCCTGCGCGGCCCCGGCGAACTGCTCGGCGCTCGGCAGAGCGGGGTGCCGATGTTGCGCTTCGCCGATCTGGCGCGCGATGCCGCGCTGCTCGAGCGCGCGCGCGATGTGGCGACCGAACTGCTGGCGCGCTGGCCCGAGCATGCGCGCCGGCATGTGGAGCGCTGGCTGGGTAGCCGGGAAACCCTGTTGCGAGTATGAAGGCACCGTGCAATCCGACCTGAACGCGCCGCGCAACCCGATCCTCGATCGCCTGGGTTCGTATGCACGCCTGGTGCGCCTCGACCGGCCCATCGGCATCCTGCTGCTGCTGTGGCCGACGCTGTGGGCGTTGTGGATCGCGGGCGACGGGAAGCCCGACTGGATGGTGGTGGGCATCTTCGTGGCAGGCACGGTGCTGATGCGCTCCGCGGGCTGCGCGATCAACGACTGGGCCGATCGCGATTTCGACCCGCACGTGAAGCGCACCCGCAACCGTCCGCTGGCGGCACGGCGGATCTCGGGTGCCGAGGCGCTGGGGGTGGCTGCAGTGTTGTCGCTGATCGCGTTCGTTCTGATCCTGCCGCTCGATCGTCTGGTGATCGAACTGTCCTTCGTCGCCCTGTTCCTGGCGGCGAGCTATCCGTTCACCAAGCGCTTCTTTGCCTTGCCGCAGGCGTACCTCGGCATCGCGTTCGGCTTCGGCATTCCCATGGCGTTCGCAGCCCTGCAGGGGCGCGTGCCGGCGCTCGGCTGGGGGATGCTCGTAGCCAACATCCTGTGGACGCTCGCCTACGACACCGAATACGCGATGGTGGATCGGGATGACGACGCGAAGATCGGCATCCGCACGGCCGCCCTGCTGTTCGGTCGCTTCGACGTGGCGGCGGTCATGCTGTTCCATGCCGGGTTCCTGGCGCTGATGGCGTGGTTGGGCGTGGCCTTCGGCCTCAGCATGCCCTACTTCGCGGGCCTCGCGGTGGCAGCGGTGCTGTGCGCATGGCAATTCCGTATGATCCGGAGTCGCACGCGCGACGGGTGCTTTCGTGCGTTTCTGCACAACAACTGGGTCGGCGCCGCGATCTTCGCGGGAATCGTGGTCGATGCGCTGATCTGAAGGAACGGAATGAATCTGGAGTTGACGGGCAAGGTGGTGGTGGTCACGGGCGGCAGCCGCGGGATCGGGTTCGCATGCGCAGCGGCGTTTCTCGTGGAGGGCGCGCAGGTGGCGCTCGTGTCGCGCAGCGAGGAGCATCTCAAGATCGCGGCCGCGCAGTTGCACTCGGCCGGCGACTATCCGCCGGTGATCGTGCAGGCGGATCTCACGCGCACAGACGAAGCGCAGCGGGCCGCGCGGGAGCTCGAGCGTCGCATGGGCCCGGTCGACGTCCTGGTGAACTCCGCCGGAGCCGCCAAGCGCTACGCCCCCGACGAACTGGACGCAGCGGCCTGGCATGCCGCCATGGACGCCAAGTACTTCACCTACATCCACGCGATGGATGCATTGCTCCCGGGCATGGCGGAACGGGGTCGAGGCGCGGTCGTCAACGTGATCGGCATGGGCGGCAAGGTGGCGTCGCACATCCATCTGCCGGGCGGCGCCGCGAATTCGGCGCTGATGCTCGCCACGGTGGGGCTCGCCAGTGTCTACGGACCGAAGGGCGTGCGCATCAATGCGATCAACCCGGGGGCGGTCCTGGGCGAGCGTCTCGATGCCGCGCTGGCGCTCGAGACCTCGCGGTCGGGCACGTCGCGCGAAGATCTGCTCGCGAACGGACAGAAGCGCGTGCCGCTCGGCCGCTATGCCGATCCGGCCGATATTGCCCAGGTCGCGTTGTTCCTCGCATCGAACCGGGCTGCGTACGTGACCGGCGCGATCCTCCCCATGGATGGCGGGCTGAGCGCCGTGCTCTGATGCGCTATCACGATCTGCGCGACTTCATCCGGCAGCTGGAGCAGCAGGGTGAACTGAAGCGCATCGGCGTTGCAGTGTCACCGCGGCTGGAGATGACGGAGATCTGCGACCGCGTGCTGCGGGCGCAGGGGCCCGCGCTGCTGTTCGAGAAGCCCGCCGGCTTCGACATGCCGGTGCTCGCGAACCTGTTCGGCACGCCCAAGCGCGTCGCGCTGGGCATGGGCGAAGACTCGGTCGATGCGCTGCGCGAAGTGGGCAAGCTGCTCGCGTATCTCAAGGAGCCCGAGCCGCCCAAGGGCCTCAAGGACATGTGGGACAAGCTGCCGGTCCTGAAGCAGGTGCTGCACATGGCGCCCAAGGTGCTCTCCAGCGCACCGTGTCAGGAGATCGTGTGGGAAGGCGCGGACGTGGATCTCGCGCGCCTGCCGGTGCAGACCTGCTGGCCGGGTGACGCGGGACCGCTCGTCACGTGGGGCCTCACCGTGACGCGCGGGCCGAGCAAGCCGCGCCAAAACCTCGGCATCTATCGCCAGCAGGTGATCGGCCGGAACAAGCTGATCATGCGCTGGCTCGCTCATCGCGGGGGGGCGCTCGACTTCCGCGACCATACGCTGGCGTATCCCGGGACACCGTTTCCGGTCGCGGTGGCGCTCGGCGCCGACCCGGCCACGATCCTCGGTGCCGTGACGCCGGTGCCGGACACCCTGTCAGAATACCAGTTCGCCGGCCTGCTGCGCGGCGCCAAGACCGAGCTCGTGAAATGCATGGGCAGCGAGCTGCAGGTGCCCGCGAGCGCCGAGATCGTGCTGGAAGGCGTGATCCATCCCGACGAGACGGCGCTCGAAGGGCCGTTCGGCGATCACACCGGCTACTACAACGAGCAGGAGCGGTTCCCGGTGTTCACGGTCGAGCGCATCACCATGCGCCGCGACCCGATCTATCACTCCACCTATACCGGCAAGCCGCCGGACGAACCGGCCATCCTCGGTGTTGCTCTGAACGAGGTCTTCGTGCCGCTGCTCACGAAGCAGTTCCCGGAGATCGTCGATTTCTACCTGCCGCCCGAAGGCTGCTCCTATCGGCTCGCGGTGGTGTCGATGCGCAAGCAGTATCCCGGTCACGCGAAGCGCGTGATGTTCGGCGTCTGGTCCTTCCTGCGCCAGTTCATGTACACCAAGATCATCGTGGTCACCGACGACGACGTGAACGTGCGCGACTGGAAGGAAGTGATCTGGGCGCTGACCACGCGTGTTGATCCGGTACGCGACACCCTGCTCGTGGAAAACACCCCGATCGACTATCTCGATTTCGCAAGCCCGGTCTCGGGCCTCGGATCGAAGATGGGCATCGACGCCACCAACAAATGGCCCGGCGAGACCCAGCGCGAATGGGGCAAGCCGATCGCGATGGATGCGGCGGTGAAGCGCCGCGTGGACGAGCTGTGGAGTGAGCTCGGCCTTTAGAAGCTACGCCGGAAGGTCGAAGCGCGCCAGGAAACCGAAGATCTCCTGCCACGTCTCCCCGACGTTGTTGTAGAGAATGCCGTGCCGCCGTGCCTGCACCATCACGATCCGCTTGTCGTCGGTGCCGAGCGCGCGGTGCAGCAGCAGCGCGCTGTTGGGTTCCACGATGGGGTCCGTGTCGCCCTGGACGATGAGCACCGGACACCGCACCTCGCGCAGGCGCTTCTTCACGTTGTCGGTGAGGCGCCCGAGTTCGTACAGCGCGCGGATCGGCATGTGCACGTAGTTGATGTGCGGGTGCTCGGACGGGTTCGGCCGGAACGCGAGCACGCCCTCCTCCCGCACGACGCTGACGAGGCGGTTGGTGCCATGCACGAACGGCACGAACACCATGTTGCGGTTCTTGAACCGCAGCGGCGTGCAGAGCGCGGCGATGCCGGCGAGTTTGGCGGGCTGTTCGGTGGCGAGCTGCAGCGACAGCGACGCTCCCGTGGAGAAGCCTACGAGGCAGACACGGTCCACGAACGGCGCCAGCGTTTCGTAGCCACGCCGGACGGAGGCGAGCCAGTCGTGCCAGTTCCGCGAGCGCAAGTCCCAGGGGGAAGTGCCGTGACCCTTGAGCCGGACCCCCAGGGTCGTGTAACCCTGTTGGCTCAGCGCCTCTCCGAACCCGCGGACTTCCGCCGGAGAGGCCAGGAACCCGTGCACCAGCAGTACGCCCACGCGGCGCGGCTGCTCCGGGCGGAACAGGAACGGTTCGGCATCCTCGCTCTGCGTCTGCAGGGCGTTGATCGCGTCATGCTTCTGTTTGCGAAAGCGCTTGCGGTCCCACGCATAGGCGCGTCGCGCGTCGTCGAACCGTAGTTCGGCCAGGCGTTGCTCCGACAGCGCTGCGACGTCCTCGATCGCGGTGCGCACCGCGGCCAGCGCCGGCTGGATCGGCGCCACCTCGTTGGCGTACACCTCCACCGGGTTCTCCAGGCGCACCTGATCGAAGCCGTGGTCCTTGAGGAGCTTCGGCAGGAAGCGGTAGTAGCTGTCGGTGCGCTCGATCAGGGCGAGCTGTGTGGTGATGGTGAGGAACTGTTCCAATCCTGCGCAACGACCGAACGGCAGGTCCTCGTAGTTCTCCGGGTTGCGCAGGCTGCGGTGCATGTGCACGGTGCTGTCCGACTGCAGCGTCTTCACCGCGAGATAGAGGATGCGATGGAAGTCGGCGGCAGGAATTTCGCTGCGACCGGCTTCGAGCAGCTCGTAGATGATCAGCGCGGCCAGGTGGCTCAGGTGGATCGACACGAGCTGATACATCGAGTGCATGTAGGCGTCGCGGATCTGCTCCGCCTGTAGGCGCGTGGCGTTGGCGAACAGACGCTTGTCGGCGCGCTCCGAATGCGTGGTGAAGGCATCGTGCAGATTGCCGAGGCGGTCGGCGCTGGCCACGACGAGTTCGCGCTCGCGCTCGCTCCAGAAGTTGGCCGGCCGCAGCGGCTTGCCGAGGCGGATATCCATGTCGGTATCGCGCAGCAGGATGTTGCCCTCGATCAGCAGCTCCTCGCGCATGCGTGGGCTGATGCCGCGATTGAAGAACTCCACGCCCGCCTGCAGCGGGTTGCCGCGGACGCGCATGGGATAGAACGTGATGTTGGCCGGCACGATCAGTGTCGGCCGGCGCGCGCGCCCGATCAGCAGCGCGGGACTGTCCAGGCCGATCAGGTCGCACCAGGCTTCCAGCCGCCGGTGGTCCCTGCGGTCGGCTGCACTCAACACGGCCTGCTTGAACACTTCCAGGGCCAGCGCGATCACCGCAGCTCCGCTGTGCTGCTTGCGACGCTGCTGCGCACTGCGCGAATACACGCTGTACTGCCCGCTGCCGTCCAGCACCTGACGGTCCTTCACCATGCCGCCTTCGGGGAACACGATGATCTTGCGGCCGCGCAGCACCTCGGCCGCGAGCAGGCTCAGCAGATGCGGATGATCGTTCGGTACCGCACCGACGCCCTGCAGATAGGACGCGAAGCGATCGTTGCCCTTGAAGAGATCATGGTCGGCGATGGAGCGGCATTGCGCGCCGCAATGCTCCCAGAACAGGTACTGCGGGATGAAGGTTTCGAAACGCGCGAAGTGGTTGAAGACGAAGATGTCGCCCGCTTCCACCTGCCCCTCGTCGTGGTGCAGCCGGATGTTGACCTTGAGCACCCGCCGCAGGAAGCGCATGAAGCGCCCCGTCCACTGGTAGGCAGTGGGGTTGAGGGGGAAGTCGAGGCCGGTGTCCATGATCGATGGCGGCGTCACGCATTGCAGCGGCGCCTCGCCTTTCGTGGTGACCTCTTCAGGGTGTGTGAGGTTCCCATGCATCGATGCAAGCGTTGTGCCGTTGTCGCCGGCTGGGCGCTGTGCGCTACTGTGGAGCGCTACGTGCCGTGCGTGCCAGAACGGCAGCGCTGTCGCTCGTCAGACTTCTGAGGAACGCTTCGAGCTGACGTTTTTGCGTCTCCGACAGCCGCAACGGGCGCACCATGGGGTCCTTGCGGGGATCGGTGCTGCCGCCGCGGTCGTACCAGTCGACGACCTCTCGCAACGTCTGCAGCGACCCGTCGTGCATGTACGGTGCCGTGAGCGCGACGTTACGCAGGCTTGGTGTGCGGAAGGCGTGTCGATCTTCGGGTTGCCCTGAAATCTCGAACCGGCCCAGGTCCGGTTCCGTCTTCTTCGGCCCCAACTCGCCCCGGATGCGAGCCCATTCGACCCCCGTGTTGCGGAAGCGGTTGTCGGTGAAGGTCGCGTGAGTCGCATCGACCGTGTGGCAGGCGTTACAGCCGCTCCAGTTGAAAACGGTGAAGCCGGCCTGCTCTTCGGTGGTCAGCGCATCTGCTTCCTTGCCGTAGAACCAGCGATCGAAGCGCGATCCCGCAGCCACGAGAGTGCGCTCATACGCGGCGATGGCCGCAGCGATGTTCTTGCGCGTGACACCCTCTTCGCCGAAGGCCCGGCGGAACAGTTCCGCGTAGTCGCGCCGGTAGCGCAGACGACCGACGACGCTCTCCGCGGAGGGATTCCACATCTCGGTCTGACTGAGGAGCGGGAACCACACCTGCTCCTCCAGCGTGCCGGCGCGTCCGTCGTGGAAGAACGTCGATGCCAACTCGGCGTTCAACAATGTCGGCGAATTGCGGCGCAGCGCCTGGCCGCCACGACCGAACGCCACGGTGCCGGCGTTCACCGTGAACGCATGTTCGGGGATGTGGCACGTGGCGCACGCCATCACGCCGTCCTCGGCGAGCTGCGGCTCGAAGAACAGGCGGCGGCCGAGTTCGATACGCGCCGCGGATTGTTCACTGATCACGGGGATCTCGCGGACCGGCAAGCCCAATCGCGCAGACTCATCGGCGCCGGCAGCGCCCGCAGCCGCGACCAGGGCCAGGATCGCTCCCAACCGCTGGTGCAAATGCGTCGAACGACGGCTGGTAAGTTTCATCGAAGCTGCATGGTACCCTGAGGCCGCCGTACACCGGAGCCCGAGCATGCCCAACCGTCTCGCCCGCGAGACCAGTCCCTATCTCCAGCAGCACGCGGACAATCCGGTCGACTGGTATCCGTGGGGCGAGGAGGCGTTGCGACGCGCTCGTGAGCAGGACAAGCCCATCCTGCTTTCGGTCGGCTACTCCGCCTGTCACTGGTGCCACGTGATGGCGCACGAGTCGTTCGAGGATCCCGAGGTCGCCGGGGTCATGAACGCGCTGTTCGTGAACGTGAAGGTGGATCGCGAAGAGCGGCCCGACATCGATCAGATCTACCAGACGGCGCACCATCTCCTCACGCAGCGCGCCGGCGGCTGGCCGCTCACCATGTTCCTGACGCCCGACGGCAAGCCGTTTTATGGCGGGACGTACTTCCCGAAGGCGGCGCGGTACAACCTGCCGGGTTTCACCGGGCTGTTGGAACGGGTCGCGGAGGCCTACCGCACCCAACGAACCGAGATCGACCAGCAGAACGGCGAACTGCTGAAGGTTCTCGCGACCACGGTGCCGCCCGCGCCGCAGGTCGGTGTCGATCTCGATGGGGGTTCGCTCGAGGGCGTGCGCAGCGAACTGAAGGGAGCTTTCGATCCTGAGCACGGGGGATTGGGCGGCGCCCCGAAGTTTCCGCATCCCTTCGAGTTCGACTTCCTGCTGCGGGAGTCGGCGTCGCGCGGCGACGCCGATGCGCGGCACGTCGTGCTGCATACGCTGACGAAGATGGCCGAAGGCGGCATCTACGACCAGTTGGGCGGTGGCTTCTCCCGCTACAGCGTCGACGGCGAGTGGCAGATTCCCCACTTCGAGAAGATGCTCTACGACAACGGTCCGTTGCTGCGGCTCTATGCGGATGCGTGGCTGCTGACGCGGGATCCGACGTATCGCCGCGTGTGCGAGGAAACCGCGGTGTGGGTCATGCGCGAGATGCAATCGCCCGCCGGCGGTTACTACTCCAGCCTCGACGCCGACGCCGAAGGTGTGGAAGGCAAGTTCCACGTCTGGGATCGGGACGAGGTGGCGTCGCTCCTGAACGAGGACGAGTATCGTGCCGCTGCGGTCCGCTACGGACTCGATGGCCCGCCCAACTTCGAGCGCAGTCACTGGCATCTGCGTCTCGCGCGCAATCTCGACCAGGTGGCAGCATCGGTCGGCCGCCCGGTAGCCGATTGCGCGGCGCTCCTCGACAGCGCACGCGCCAAGCTCTTCGCTGCTCGCGAACTCAGGGTGCATCCTGGCCGCGACGACAAGATCCTGGCGAGCTGGAACGCGCTGATGATCGAAGCCATGGCGCGCGCCGCCCGCGTCTTCGATCGGTCCGATTGGCTCGCTTCGGCGCGCAGTGCACTCGACTTCTTGCGGTCCTCGCTCTGGCGCGACGGACGCCTGCTCGCCACCCACAAGGACGGGGTCAGCCATCTCAATGCCTATCTGGACGACTACGCGTTCCTGCTGGGTGCGCTGCTCGAGTTCATGCAGGCCGAGTTTCGTCGCGAGGACCTCGACTGGGCGATCGCCGTCGCCGACGTGCTGCTCGAGCAGTTCGAAGATCGCGATGCGGGCGGATTCTGGTTCACCAGCCACGATCACGAGCAGCTGATCCTCCGCACCAAGCCGGGCCACGACAACGCCACACCGTCCGGCAACGGCATGGCGGCCCTGCACCTGCAACGCCTCGGCCATCTGATCGGCGAACCACGCTATCTGACGGCAGCGGAGCGGACTCTTCGGCTGTTCCACCCGGCGGCGCTGCGACAGCCGAGCGGTTTCGCGACCTTCAGCCGGGCGCTCGGCGAGTTTCTCGAACCGCCTGCCGTCGTCATGCTGCGTGGTCCGACCACCGCGCTCGCGTCCTGGTCGCGAGACCTCGCGGCCAGCTATGCGCCGTCGACCCTGGTGATCGCGCTGCCCGAGACGAAGGAACCACTGCCCGCTGTCATGGACAAACCCGTCGGGCCGGTGGTCAACGCCTGGGTGTGCCGGGGCGTTGTATGCCTGCCGCCGATGGACCGGGTTGCAGAGGTGCTCCGGGAGATCGGCGGCGCGGCCTGAGGGGATTTTCCGGCCCGCCGTTTCCAAGGCGGTGGAAAGTCCCTAGAATTCGCCGGCAGTTTACGACCGACCCCTGAGGAGAACGCATGAAACTGATCCTTTCCACCGCGGCGCTGGCCGTTGGTTTTGCCGCCACCGGTGCGGTGCACGCCGCCGATGCCGCCAAGGCTGCCGCCCTCATCAAGGGTAGCGACTGCATGGCCTGTCATGCGGAGGCGACCAAGCTCGTCGGCCCGTCCTACAAGGACGTCGCCAAGAAGTACGACGCGAGTCACGTCGATGCACTGGTAAAGAAGATCAAGGCCGGCGGTTCCGGCGCCTGGGGTGCCGTGCCGATGACGCCGCACCCGAACCTGAAGGACGAGGACGTGAAGGTCATCGTGGAGTGGATCCTGTCCCTGAAGTGATCGCCGACCGTCGCGACACGGTGAAGGAAACCGGCCCCCGCGGCCGGTTTTTTTTCGTCCGCACCGAGGGCGCGCGGGCCGCTCGCCAAATTGACGGCGCTGGGGGCGAAAGGGAATAATCCCTCGATCCTTTCCCTGCCGTCTCGCCCTCGAGGACAAACCATGCAACTCTCCCGCGCCCCCGCCCGCCTCCGGTCCGTTGCACTGATCTTTGCCGTCCTGGCACTCGCGGCCTGCGGCAAACAGGAGGAAGCGGCGAAATCCGCGGCGCCGGCCGCGGCCGGCGGGGCGACGGTGGTCAAAATCGGCCACGCAGCACCGCTCACCGGCGGCATCGCCCATCTGGGCAAGGACAACGAGGCCGGCGTGCGTCTCGCTATCGACGAGGCTAATGCCAAGGGCATGACGATCGGCGGCGCCAAGATCCACTTCGAGATGATGTCCGAGGACGACGAGGGCAACCCGACCAAGGGGCCGATCATCGCGCAGAAGTTCGCGGACGCGAAGGTGGCCGGCGTCGTCGGCCACCTCAACTCGGGCGTGACGATTCCCGCCTCCGCCGTGTACAACACGGCAGGCATTCCGATGATCTCGGGTTCGGCCACCAACCCCAAGCTCACCGAGCAGGGTTTCGCCGTCACCTTCCGGACCGTCGGCCGCGACGATCAGCAGGGTCCGGCCATCGCGAGCTATCTCGTCTCGCAGTTCAAGCCGAAGGTCGTGGCCGTGGTGGACGACGCCACGTCGTACGGCGAAGGTCTCGCCAACGAAGTGGAGAAGACCCTGAAGGCAGCGGGCGTGACGGTGCTGGCGCGCGAAAAGGGCACGGACAAGACCGCCGACTGGAAGGCGATCCTCACCAAGCTGAAGGGCAAGAAGCCCGATGCCATCTTCTACGGCGGCATGGATTCCGGCGGCGGTCCGCTGGTGAAGCAGGGCCGTGAACTGGGCTTGAAGGCGGTGTTCGCCTTCGGCGATGGCGCCTGCAGCGACAAGATGAAGGAACTCGCGGGCGACGCCTCCGAAGGCATGGTCTGCTCGCAGGCCGGCATTCCCGCGCAAGCTGCCAGCAAGCCGTTCATCGATGCCTTCAAGGCCAAGTTCGGTTCCGACCCGATCATCTACGCACCGTTCACCTACGACGCGGCCAACCTGATCATCGCCGCCATGCAGAAGGTGGATTCGGTCGATCCGGCCAAGTATCTGCCGGCGCTGAAGGCGAGCAGCTTCGACGGCGCGAGCGGGCACATCGAGTTCGACGAGAAGGGTGACCGCAAGGATGCCGAGATCACCATCTTCGCCATGAAGGAAGGCAAGATCGTGCCGGTGGCCATCATCAAGGCGGGCAAGACCATTCCCTTCGAGGAGTTCGCGAAGGGCGCGGGAGCCTGATCGGCCTCCAGCCCCGCCGAGATCCGCGACTCGCCGCCGGAGCCTGCAGCTTGAAATCGCACCGGCGAGTCTTCCAGAAGACGGCACCCTCGGGTGCTGTTTTCGTTGATGGCATGCGTCGGCCTCCGACTTCAGCGATCCCCTCGCCGGGTGGCTCGCGCCGCTAGCCGCCCCCCGCGCAGTCCATGGACGTCTTCCTGCAGCAGATCGTCAACGGGCTGACCCTGGGCAGCATCTACGCCATCGTGGCGCTCGGCTACACGATGGTCTACGGCATCGTGCAACTCATCAACTTCGCGCATGGCGAGGTCGTGATGATCGGCGCGATGGTGGCGCTGACGGTCATCGGCTCGCTCGCGGGCGCGAACACGGGAATGCCGCCGATCGTCATCGTGCTCGCCGGCATCGCCTGCGCCGTACCCGTGTGCATGGTGGTGGGCTTCACCATGGAGCGCGTCGCGTACCGTCCGCTGCGCGGCGCGCCGCGACTGGCACCGCTCATCACCGCCATCGGCATATCGATCATCCTGCAGCATCTGGCGATGCTGATCTGGAGCCGCAATCCGCTGTCGTTTCCGCAGATCATCCCGAACCCGGTGTTCGAGATCGCCGGCGCCAGCATCACGGGGGTCCAGATCGCCATCATCGGCCTGTCGGCGCTGATGATGCTGGGGCTCACCGCGCTCGTGTATCGCACGCGCCTCGGCGTCGCGATGCGCGCCACTTCGGAGAACCCGCAGGTGGCCGGCCTGATGGGCGTCAACATCAACCGCGTGATCTCATCGACCTTCGTCATCGGTGCGGGTCTCGGGGCCGTGGCGGGCGTGATGGTCGGCACCTACTACGGCATCGCGCACTACACCATGGGCGCGCTGCTCGGGCTCAAGGCCTTCTCAGCCGCTGTGCTCGGCGGTATCGGCAACCTTGCGGGCGCCATGCTGGGCGGCATCCTGCTGGGGCTCGTGGAGGCGCTCGGTGCCGGCTACATCGGCGAGTTCACCGATCTGTGCCACGTCTCGTGGATCTCGAGCGGACTCGCGGAACGCTGTGCCCGGGACGGACACGTGGTGCTGATGGGCAGCAACTATCAGGACGTGTTCGCGTTCCTCGTGCTGATCGCGGTGCTGGTGTTCCGGCCCTCGGGATTGCTCGGCGAGCGCGTCGGAGATCGTGCGTGATGGCGGGCAAGCCGATGGACGTCAAGGTGAAGATCGGCATCGTGCTGATCGCACTGGCGCTCGCGGTGCTGCCCTTCATGCTCGCGTCCGTGGGCACGGCGTGGGTGCGCATCACCAATCTCGCGATCCTGTTCTGCCTGCTGTCGCTCGGACTCAACATCGTGGTGGGTTTCGCCGGGCTGCTCGATCTCGGCTACATCGCCTTCTACGGGGTCGGCGCCTATTGCTACGCGCTGCTCGCTTCGCCGCACTTCGGGCTGCATCTGCCCTTCTGGATCATCCTGCCCATCGGTGCTGGGCTGGCGTGTCTGTTCGGCGTGCTGCTCGGTGCTCCGACGCTCAAGCTGCGCGGCGACTACCTCGCCATCGTCACGCTGGGTTTCGGCGAGATCGTGCGGGTGTTCCTCAACAACCTGTCGCAGCCGGTCAACATCACCAACGGTCCCCAGGGCATCACGCTGATCGATCCGTTCAAGGTGGACGGCTTCAGTTTCAGCAAGACCGAAACCTTCCTCGGCCTCACGTTCTCGGGACCCATCAAGTACTACTACCTCCTGCTGCTCGTGCTGCTGGTCGTGATCGTGGTCAACGTGCGCCTGCAGGATTCGCGTATCGGTCGCGCCTGGGTCGCGATCCGCGAGGACGAGACCGCGGCACAGGCCATGGGCATCAACACGCGCAACGTGAAGCTGCTCGCCTTCGCCATGGGTGCGAGTTTCGGCGGTATCGCCGGCGGCATGTTCTCCGCCATGCAGGGTTTCATCAGCCCCGAGAGCTTCGTTCTGGTGGAATCCATCATGGTGCTCGCCATGGTGGTGCTGGGCGGCATGGGCAACATCTGGGGCGTGATCGCGGGCGCGGTGCTGCTGTCGTTCGTGCCGGAAATCCTGCGCTACACCGTCGAGCCCCTGCAGAAGGCGGCGTTCGGGCGCCTCGTCATCGAACCGGAAGTGATCCGCATGCTGCTGTTCGGTCTGGCGCTGGTGCTCATGATGCTGTTCCGGCCGGCGGGACTGTTCCCTTCCAAGACGCGTCGCCGCGAGTTCGCGGCCGGCGAGCAGCACTAGCATGTCCGTCGAAGCACCATTGCTGGAGACCCGAGGCGTGGAGAAGCGCTTCGGCGGCCTCACGGCGCTGTCGGACATCTCGATCGCGATCCGCCGCGGCGAGATCTACGGGCTGATCGGTCCCAACGGCGCGGGCAAGACCACGCTGTTCAACGTGCTGACCGGGCTCTATGTGCCCGAGCGTGGCGAAGTCGTGTTCGACGGCCAGGCGTTGTCGGGGCTCAAACCCTATCGCGTCGCGCTGGCGGGCATCGCCCGCACCTTTCAGAACATCCGCCTGTTCGCGAATATGACGGCGCTGGAGAATGTCATGGTGGGCCGGCATCTGCGCACTCACGCCGGCGTGATGGGAGCAGTGCTGCGCACCAGGGCGACGCGCGATGAAGAGCACGCCATCGCCGAGCGTGCCCATGCCCTGCTGCGCTACGTGGGCGTCGATCGGCATTCCAACACCATCGCGCGCAATCTGTCGTACGGCGACCAGCGCCGCCTGGAGATCGCGCGGGCGCTGGCCACCGAGCCGAAGCTGCTGGCGCTCGACGAGCCTGCCGCCGGCATGAATCCCACTGAGCGGCAGGCGCTCGGCCAGCTCGTCGCGCGCATCCGCGCCGACGGCACGACCGTGCTGCTGATCGAGCATGACGTGAAGCTGGTCATGGGGCTGTGCGATCGCGTGGCCGTGCTCGATTACGGCAGGAAGATCGCCGAAGGGCTGCCCAAGGAAGTACAGCACGATCCGGCGGTCGTCGAGGCGTACATCGGCGTCGCGCCGGCGGCTTAGATGAAACTGCCCCCACGCTCCCGCTGGTCGCTGCCCCCCGAGGGGGCGCGCCAGTATCTTGGGACGGCCCGGCGACACTGACAAGTCCATGAGCCTCCTAGAAGTGAAGAACCTCAAAGTGGCCTATGGCGGCATCGTCGCCGTACGCGGCATCGATCTCGACGTGGAGGCGGGCGAGCTGGTGGCGTTGATCGGTGCCAACGGCGCCGGCAAGACCACGACGTTGAAGGCGTTGGCCGGCATGCTGCGGCCGAGCGGCGGCAGCGTGCATTACGAAGGCGCTTCGATCACGCACGAACCGTCGCATCGGCTGGTTCATCGCGGCATCGCTCTCGTGCCGGAGGGCCGCGGCGTGTTCGCGCGGCTCACGGTCGAGGAGAACCTGGCGATGGGTGCGTACATCCGCGACGATCGCCACGAAGTCCGTTCCGACCTCGATCGGATCTTCACGCTGTTCCCACGCCTCAAGGAGCGTCGCACGCAGACCGCCGGTACCCTGTCGGGTGGCGAGCAGCAGATGGTCGCGATCGGCCGTGCCATGATGAGCCGGCCCAAGCTGTTGCTGCTCGACGAGCCCAGCATGGGACTGGCCCCCCTGATGGTGCAGAAGATCTTCGAGGTGATCGCTTCCATCTCGGCCCAGGGCGTCACCATCCTGCTGGTGGAGCAGAACGCGCGCCTCGCGTTGCAGGCGGCTTCGCGCGGGTATGTGATGGAATCGGGCGCGGTCACTCTGACCGATGCTGCCTCGGTGCTGCTCGAGAGCGAGCAGGTGCGGCAAGCCTACCTCGGCGAATAGTGGGCTCGTTCCCTGCGGCCGCTGCCCCCAAGAGGGCCGCGACTTCCTTGGAGCGACCCGGCGGAAGTCCTCTCCGCGCTACTTCACCTTCGGATGCTGGATCGGCGGCGGCACGCCGATCAGGCGCAGCTTGCCGCGCGAGATGCGACCGAGGAACAGCAACTCTTCCATCACGTCCGGGCTGAAGCCCTGGCGGTTGCCGCGTTCGTCGATGACCAGGCGATCGAGGTACTCGTCGAAGGTGCTGTGGCCCCAAAGCTTCAGCAGGGTTTCCAAAATGCGCGGCAGATCTTCCACCGAGGCCTTGGTCTCCAGTCGCTTGGGCGGTGGCTTCTCCGGTTCGGACAGATCGAGCGCCGGGAAATACGACGACGTGTCGCTCAGCGTGGTTTCGCCCACCTCCACGCCGTCGGGAACGTGGATGTTGTTCGCGGCCAGCACGCGCTCGAGATAACCGATCCGCGCCTGCTGGCGATGGATCAACGCGAGGAGCTCTTCGAGATTCGCCATCGGCGCGAAGGTCGTGCGGTTACGCCGCCGGCGGCAGGGGGATCCAGTCGCGTCCGGTGAGGAATTCGTCGTACAGCACGCTCTCGGGGCTGCCGGGCTCCGGCTTCCAGTTGTAGCGCCACTTCACGGCGGGGGGCAGCGACATCAGGATCGATTCGGTGCGGCCACCCGATTGCAGGCCGAACAGCGTGCCCCGATCGAACACCAGGTTGAACTCCACGTAGCGGCCGCGCCGATAGGCCTGGAAGTCGCGCTCGCGTTCGCCGTAAGGCGTGTCGCCGCGACGGCGGGCGATCGGGAGGTACGCATCGAGGAAATGGTCGCCGACGCTCCGGACCAGCGCGAAAGCGCCGGCGAAGTCGGGGTCGGCGAGATCGTCGAAGAAGATGCCGCCGATGCCGCGCGGTTCGCTGCGGTGCTTGAGAAAGAAGTAGCGATCGCACCAGCGCTTGAACTGCGGGTACCGGTCCGGCCCGAACGGGGCGAGCGCGTCGCGACAGATCCCGTGGAAGTGCCGGGCATCGTCCTCGAAGCCGTAGTAGGGGGTCAAGTCCATGCCGCCGCCGAACCAGAACACCGGTGCCGCGTTGCTGCCGGCCGGCGGGCGCGCGATGAAGAAGCGCACGTTCATATGCACTGTCGGCACGTACGGGTTGCGCGGGTGCAGCACCAGCGACACGCCGGTGGCCTCGAAGCCGCGGCCCGCGAGTTCAGGCCGGCTGGCGGATGCGGACGGCGGCAGGGTGTCACCCAGCACGTGCGAGTAGTTGACCCCGGCGCGTTCGAACAGGTTGCCTTCCTCGAGCACGCAGGATGTGCCGCCGCCCCCCTCGGGGCGCGTCCAGGTGTCGAGCCGGAACGGCTTGCCGTCTTCGGCCTCGAGGCCGGCGACGATGCGCCTCTGCAGTCCGACGAAGTACGCCGTGACCGCGGCCGCGTCGACCTCGTCCTGCACGCGAGCGTTCATAGCAGACTCCTCTTAGCCCCGATCGCCCGGTAACCGATGTCGCGGCGCATCTGCCGGCCGTCGAACCGGATCTGTTCCGCGATCTCGTAGGCGCGGCGCTGCGCCACCCGCACGGTGTCGCCCAGCGCCGTGACACATAGTACGCGCCCGCCGCTGGTCACGGTGACGCCGTCGCGATCGGACGTGCCGGCATGGAACACGTGCACGTCGTCCTCGTCGCGCGGGATGTTCGTGATCGGGTCACCTTTGCGTGGAGCGTCCGGATAGCCATGGGCGGCCATCACGACGCCGAGCGCGACGCGACGATCCCATTCGGCCTGGACGCGGTCGAGCGTGCCGTTGACCGCATGCTCGACGAGGGTGTGCAGGTCGCTCTTCAGCCGCATCATGATGGGCTGGGTCTCCGGGTCGCCCATGCGGCAGTTGAACTCGAGGGTACGCAGTTCGCCCTTCGGCGTGATCATGAGGCCGGCGTACAGGAAACCGGTGTAGGGCTCGCCCGCGGCAGCCATCCCCGACACCACCGGCTGGATCACTTCGCGCATCGCGCGGGCATGCAGCGCCGGCGTCAGCACCGGTGCCGGCGAGTAGGCGCCCATGCCGCCGGTGTTGGGGCCGAGATCGCCGTCCAGCAACCGCTTGTGATCCTGGCTCGTGGCGAGCGGCAGGACGTTGTGGCCGTCCACCATGACGATGAAGCTGGCCTCCTCGCCTTCGAGGAACTCCTCGATCACGACGCGTGCGCCGGCGGACCCGAGGCGATCGTCCTTGAGCATCGAATCCACGGCGGCGTGGGCATCGTCCAGGGTCATGGCCACGACCACACCCTTGCCGGCGGCGAGCCCGTCGGCCTTGATCACGATGGGTGCGCCCTCGGCGTCGATGTACTTGTGCGCAGCCGCGGCATCGGTGAACGTCTCGTGGCGCGCCGTCGGAATGCCGTGCTCCACCATGAAGCGCTTGGCGTAGTCCTTCGAAGCTTCGAGCTGCGCGGCGCGCTGGGTCGGCCCGAAGATCTTCAGTCCCGCCGCGCGGAACCGGTCGACCACGCCTGCGGCGAGCGGTGCCTCCGGGCCGACGACGGTGAGAGCGACACTTTCCTTCTTCGCGAACGCGAGCAGTTCGTCGATGTCGGTGATGGGGACGTTGAAGAGTCCGTCCTCCAAAGCAGTGCCGGCGTTGCCCGGCGCCACGTAGACGCGCGCCACGCGGCGCGACTGCGCCAGCCGCCACGCTATCGCGTGTTCCCGTCCACCGCCGCCGATGAC
>JAIESW010000002.1 GCA_019745565.1 Burkholderiales bacterium | reverse complement strand
AAGTTCTACGCCGCGGCTGGAGTGTTGGCAACCCCGTGGCGGCCCTATTCGAAGGGCTCGCGAGCCGAGTTAGAAATTCGATGCCGACTCAATGACATGCGACTATGGTCAGTCGAGTGCGGAGTGCCCATTCTCGCCTTTCCCTGGCTATTCGGGGAAGAAAGTAATGCCATTCGCATTGACCGAATCGCGGCGGTGCATGCTTTATGTCCCCTCCCCCAGCACGCTGGGGGAGGGTTAGGGTGGGGGCAGCAGACGTGCGCATCGCGACGATCGCTGGCCCCCATCCCAACCTTCCCCCACCGATGGTGGGGGAAGGAGTGCCTGGCGATTACCGTGTCTCGAAGATTTGCGTCCCCTCCCCCAGCGCACTGGGGGAGGGTTAGGGTGGGGGCAGCAGACGTACGCATCGCGATGATCGCCTGCCCCCATCCAACCTTCCCCCACCGATGGTGGGGGAAGGAGTGCCTGGCGATCACCGCGTCTCGAAGATTTGCGTCCCCTCCCCCAAGCACGCTGGGGGAAGACGTGCATCTCGATGCAGCCTGCGCGCGCAGCAGATCCCCTACCAACAAGGGGCGCACATCCCATCTACCCCTTCGCGTAGTGCTTCTCCACCCACTTCCGGTACTCGCCGCTCGTCACGTTCTTCACCCAGTCCTGGTGGTCCAGATACCAGCGTACGGTCTTCGCGATTCCGGACTCGAACGTCTCCTTCGGTTTCCATCCCAGTTCGCGCTCGAGCTTTGCGCAGTTGATCGCATACCGACGATCGTGCCCGGGTCGGTCGGCAACGAAAGCGACCTGTGTCGAGTACGACTGGCCATCCTTGCGCGGGCTTTCCTTGTCGAGGATGGTGCACAGGATTTTCACCACGTCGAGGTTCTTCATCTCGCTGCGCCCGCCCACGTTGTAGGTCTCGCCCGGCGTGCCTTGGGCGAGCACGGCGCGGATCGCGGCGCAGTGATCCTCCACGAACAACCAGTCGCGCACCTGCTGCCCATCGCCATACACGGGCAGCGGCTTGCCGGCGAGGGCGTTGTGGATCATCAGCGGGATCAACTTCTCGGGGAAGTGATACGGGCCGTAGTTGTTGGAGCAATTGGTCGTCAGCACCGGCAAACCGTACGTGTGGTGATAGGCGCGCACCAGATGGTCGGACGAAGCCTTCGAGGCGGCATAAGGGCTGTTGGGTGCGAACGGCGTTTCCTCGGTGAAGGCCGGATCGCCCGGACCGAGCGTTCCGTAGACTTCGTCCGTCGACACGTGCAGAAAGCGGAACGACGGATCCTTGTTCAGCACCTCGTTCCAGTAGCCGCGCACTTCCTCCAGCAGATGGAAGGTGCCGACCACGTTGGTCTGGATGAAATCCTCCGGGCCGTGAATGGAACGGTCCACGTGGCTTTCCGCGGCAAAGTTCACGACGGCTGTCGGTCGATGCTCCCGCAGCAGCTTGCCCACCAGGGTTCGATCGCCGATGTCGCCGTGCACGAAGATATGCCCGGCGTTGCCTTCGAGCGACTTGAGGCTTTCGAGGTTGCCGGCGTAGGTGAGTTTGTCGAGATTGACGACGGCGACCCGCTCGGCATAGGGCCAGTTGAGGACGAAGTTGGCGCCGATGAAGCCGGCGCCGCCGGTGACGAGGATCTTGGCCATGGTACTGAGCTTGCGTGTATCGAAAGACGGTAGTGTGAAGCACGGATGATACCGGCCGCTACGGCCGTGGATCGAACCACGGCTGCATGTCCGCCGCACTCGTGCAGTCCGCCTGGCAAGCGCCTGCGTTTAGAATGCTTTTCTTCTTCGGCCTCTCTTCTCCATGCAAGTCCTCGTCACCGGCGGCGCCGGCTACATCGGCTCCCACACCTGCATCGCACTCCTCGAGGCAGGCCACGAGGTCGTCATCGTCGACGATCTTTCCAACAGCCACGCGGTTGTCATCGACCGCATCGCCACCATTGCAGGCAAGCGCCCGGTGTTCGTGCAGGGCCGCGTGCAGGACGAAGGCGTGCTCGATCGCGCGTTCGAAGGACGCAGGATCGACGCGGCCATCCACTTTGCAGCTTTCAAGGCGGTCGGCGAATCAGTGGCGAAGCCGATCGAGTACTACGAGAACAACCTTTTGAGCCTGACGGCTCTCGTTCGTGCTCTTGCACGGCATGACGCGAAGCACCTCGTGTTCAGTTCTTCCGCCACCGTGTATGGCGATCCGGAATCGGTGCCCGTGCGCGAAGACGCTCCGCTGCGCGCCACCAATCCCTACGGGCAGACCAAGCTGATGAGCGAGCAGATCCTGAGGGATGTGCACGTCGCCGATTCATCCTGGAAGCTCTCGCTGCTGCGCTACTTCAACCCTGTGGGCGCGCACGATAGCGGGCTGATCGGCGAAGACCCTCAAGGCATTCCGAACAATCTCATGCCGTACATCGCGCAGGTGGCGGTGAGGCGCAGGGCGGAACTGCAGGTGTTCGGCGACGACTATCCCACCCCCGATGGCACCGGTGTACGCGACTACATTCACGTGGTGGATCTCGCCATCGGCCATGTGAAAGCGCTCGAACGTGCCGGCAATGACGGACTGCTCGCCGTCAATCTCGGCACCGGTCGCGGCTACAGCGTGTTGGAGATGGTGCGTGCGTTCGAGCGGGCGAGCGGGCGCAAGGTGGCGTACAAGATCGTCGCGCGGCGCCCGGGGGATGTGGCGACCGTGTATGCGGACCCTTCTCTCGCGTTGAAGACACTGGGGTGGAAGGCGGAGCGCGGCGTGGACGAGATGTGCCGGGATGGGTGGAAGTGGCAGTCGATGAATCCGGAGGGGTTCAGAGAGGCGAAGTAGGAGGCAGGCCCCCATCCCAACCTTCCCCCACTAACGTGGGGGAAGGAGTGCCTCGCGACACGCCGCGCGGCACATCGCCTTCCTCCGGTCATACGCAGTACATCCCCTCCCCCAGTCCTACGCAGTACATCCCCTCCCCCAGCTTCAGCTGGGGGAGGGTCAGGGTGGGGGCACGCGGTGCCTCCACTCCACATACCGCTTGCCCCCATCCCAACCTTCCCCCGGCGCAGCCGGGGGAAGGAGTGCCTGGTGACACGCCGCGCGGTACGTCACCCTCTTCCAGCCCTACGCAGCACGTCCCCTCCCCCAGCTTCAGCTGGGGGAGGGCCAGGGTGGGGGCACGCGGTGCCTCCATTCGACATACCGCTTTGCCCCCATCCCAACCTTCCCCCCCGGCGCAGCCGGGGGAAGGAGTGCCTCGTGACGCACCGCGCGGTGCATCGCCTTCCTCCAGTCCTACGCAGCACATCCCCTCCCCCAGCTTCAGCTGGGGGAGGGTCAGGGTGGGGGCATGCGATGCCTCCATTCCACACGCCACTTGCCCCCGCCCCAACCTTCCCCCGGCTAAGCCGGGGGAAGGGGTGCCTCGCGACCCGGATGGAAAGCGTCGCGGAGCGGCTTCGGTCGCCAATGGTCCTCGTGTTCTTTCGTGCGCAGGATCATCAGAAGGGCGAACCGGACAGGCTCGCGAATTCGTAAGAGATCGGTGTGTAGCACTTCGTTAGTCTTCGAGGATGCGATGAGAGTCGCACGCCCGCCCTTTCGCGGCGGCTCGACACGGACACCGCTGGTAGAGCGTTCCTCGGCGACCGGCAACAGCTGTCATGTCGGTATAGCGGAAGAACGCGCACCACGTAGTCAGCAACACTGGAGGGCTTCAGCATTTCCCCCACCCTCAACTGGGCCCGGGACATCCCGGTCGTTGCGTTCCTCGGGATGGTGCTGACCGTAACGGTCGCACCCTTCCTGAAGGAAGCGGACATCCGCGCTCCGCGTCCCGCCGCTCCGCCGCAGGTCCATCACGAGATCTTCCAGAATCTCGAGCGGTTCGACACCCGCCTTTGGGAAGACCCCAGCGAGGCCATTACGAGAGGATTGCGTGCCGAAGCGAGTTCGATCGACTCCGGTCTGGACCCCAACCAGCGACCACCGTCGTTCAGATCATTCGTGAAGTCTGACGACGTCGCCAGATGGCTCTCAGATCCGTCCGAGAGCAGAACACCAATTGTCGTGGCCATCAGCATGAACTTCGGTGCGCATCCGGAGCATGCCGAGACCAGACGCCGCACACGATTCGCACTGCACACAGCCATGACCTCCGCCGGGTACGGGCCGATGGACTCGCAGCATATTGGTGCGTTTCAACATGGAAAATATCCTGGTGTCGTGACTACGCCGTTCGGACGGTTCGAGCCATCGCCGACCCGGACCAGTAGCCCGTCAGTTATCGTGACTGTGCCGTTCGAACGGTTCGAGCCATTGCCGACCCGGGCTGGCGGTCCGCCAGTTCTGGTCCTTTGGCTGGACGAGGACTTTTTCATCGACACCGTCCGCACCGACGGACATGATGCTTCCGGCGGTGGCGTCGAGTTCCTGCTGCCCCTTCAGCGTCTGCGCAACGAACTGCGCATCAATCAGATAACCCTCATCGGACCCACGACGTCCGATCTCTTGAGCGAGATGCTCCGATCGTTGGGACGAACATCGTCCGAGAATCGGTCGGACAATGGTATTGAAAGAAACTGGTCCAAGAACTCGAACTACACAACCTGGCTGAGGATCTATTCGCCCTCCGCCACCGCGCCTCCGATGGATCTCGCGCAGGCGTACAACAACGCTTTCGAACAGAGGCAGCCGCCGTCGGGCGAGCGCTCCCTTTGCGAAGGCGCGACGACGAGTCGGAAGAGCGCCACGAGGTGCATTCAGGACGTCTTCCGCACGGCAGGTATCGAGTTCCGCAGCATGGTCCCCGATGACGGCCGTCTGCTGGACGCCGTCAAGCGTGAACTGGCTTTTCGGTGGTGCGGCCAGGAGAGACCTTCCAAACCCAGAATCCTCCTCATCGGGGAGACAGACACCTTCTACGCGCGTGCTCTTCTGGGCAACGCCAGACCTTCCGACCCCGACGGGGACGAAGTGGAACTCTGCCGCCGATACCGGATGGACGCAAAGTTCTTCGCCGCCACTCGGCCCATTCCGGACTTCTGGCAGTACCGGAAGTACACGTTCCTGCGCGATCTCAACGATCCTTACATCGATGATGACGTTGCTGTTCGGAACAAGCTTGCAGACCGGGCGAAGTCGAAGACGGAGTCGAACGTTCCGCAAGCAACCATCGGCGAAGCCGTCTCCGAGGGTGATCCGCAGTTCGACTATGTGCGCCGGATGGCGAAGCAGATGCTGGACGACCAGGCCAACGAAAAAGGCGGTGCCGGGGGCGTGTTCGCCATCGGCATCCTCGGCGGCGACGACTACGACAAGCTGACCTGGTTGCGAGCGCTGCGCCCGAAATTTCAGAAGGCGCTGTTCTTCACCACCGATCTGGATGCGCGACTATGGGACGCGCCGAATATCGACACGGCGCGAAACCTGCTGGTCGCCTCCGGCTTCGGTCTCAAACCCGGGGAGCACGCTTTGAAGGCCGAGGGCCAGCCGGAAGAGACCGCTGGCCTCCCGGTCTTCCGCAGAGACGCGCAGACTGCGTACTTTCATGCGCTTCGCGCCGCGCTCTCCATGGGATCACCGGGCGACGAGTTCGACAGGTTCTCGAACGGATCCACGGTCAACGTGTACGAACTGGGGCTCTCCCAGCCATACCTGATGTCCTTCGACCGGAAGGCAACAGACAAGGCGTCGGCAGAACCAAAGCTGTCGCAACAACGCGCTGATAAGGGTGAGCCGTCAGACTCGGGGAAGTTTCGCAAGCTCAAACCCCTGGTTCTCTTGGTCGCCACGGCCTTCGCAGTTTCCTACCTGCTGCGCCGCCTGTGCCTCACGGCGGTGCGATTCTGTCTTGCCGGTTTGAGACCGACCACCCCTCGCGGAGTCAGCCGGTTTCGCTTTGCATTCGTCACCACCGTCGCGCTGGCGATCCTTGCGGTCTGGTGGCGTTGGGGCGCATTTGCCTGGGTGATCGTCGCAGTCGTCCTGCCGTGGTTCTGTATCGGTTGGGGTCAGAAAGCCCCCGGTACGACCCCTCCCCCCTCACCGCAGTATCGATGGTGGCGCCTGGGCCTTGGGATGCTCGCGTTGGGAATCCTGGCGTGGTTCTTCTGGCTTGGGTACCAGGCGTGCCTCGAAGCACGCGCAGGCACTGGTGAGCCGCTGGCGTTGATGGACGGCGTATCAATCTGGGTCGGGTCAGCCATCCGGTGGTTGGCAATTGCGGCAGGGATCGTATGGCTGTTCACGATCTTCGGCACGCTTGCGAAAAACACCGAAGAATGCGCCGCCGAAGTTGCGGAGCGGATGACAGCCGAAACCCCTCCCCTTCGCGTGCTGCTGCGCTTCCGGGCCTGCACCGCGAACAGAGTGCAGTTTGTGAACAGCGACGACAGTTTTCACTCCTATGCCGACGTCAGCCACTGGGTACCGATGCTCATCGTCGGAGCAGTCGTCACATACATCCTCTATCTGGCGACTGCCGGCCTGTACATGGTGTTCGAAAGTCCCAACAACCCGGCGCGTGGTTACGCGGCGGTAACCTTCTACTATCAGACGCTGGTTGCTGGCGGCGTCGCCCTCTTCGCGCTGATCGCTACGCTCGCATACGCCGTGCTGACGTGTCGGGCATGGATCCTCAGGTCTGTCGACGAGCGCCACAGCCTGCCTTGGCACCAGGACACGGAGGATAGAGCTCGTGAGAAGTACTCCTTGCCGCGCCTGGCGTTCCGGGTCCCCAGACCCACGGTAAGCGCCAAGTTCATGGCTGCCGAGCGCACGCTCTTGGGGGCACGGCATCACATGGAGCTGATTGCCATGCGCACTCGCGTCTTGACCCCGCTGGTCTACGCACCTTTCCTGATCATCACGATACTGCTGTTTGCACGATGGGATCGGTTCGACTACACGATCGAAACCACCAGCGTGGTGGTGATGTTCACGGTTTCCACGCTCTTCTCCATTGGGATCGTGGCCGCCCTGCGGAGCGCAGCGAAGAAGTTCAAGAAGCACCTTCTCGAGGACATGGACAAGGCGCTCCACGACATCCGCCGGGCTGACACGACCTATAACGCGATCAGAAAGCACCTGGCCCGCCTCAGTGCGATCCGGGCTGAGGCGGAAGCCGAGACATCCGGCGCCTTCCAGCCGATCCTGGAGCAACCCATAGTGAAAGCCATTCTCGTCATCGTCGGCGGGGCGGGGTTTCAGCAGATCGCGGATCTTCTCCAGTGGTTCAAGTAGGTCACCGGTAGTGCAGTGGAATGACCTTCGCCGGTTTGAAGCTCGGCGCGGGACTACGTCGATTAGAGCTTCAAATCATGGCGAGCGACGACGATGTGGGCGAGCTCTTACACCGCCTGCCCCCAACCCAACTCCCCCCACTGAAGTGGGGGAAGGAGTGCCTCGTGACGCACCGCGCGGTGCATCGCCTTCCCCCAGTCCTACGCAGTACATCCCCTCCCCCAGCTTCAGCTGGGGGAGGGTCAGGGTGGGGGCACGCGGTGCCTCCATCCCACACGCCGCTTGCCCCCATCCCAACCTTCCCCCGGCGCAGCCGGGGGAAGGAGTGCCTTGTGACGTACCGCGCGGTGCATCGCCTTCCTCCAGTCCTACGCAGCACGTCCCCTCCCCCAGCTTCAGCTGGGGGAGGGTCAGGGTGGGGGCATGCGATGCCTCCATCCCACACACCGCTTGCCCCCATCCCAACCTTCCCCCGGCGCAGCCGGGGGAAGGAGTGCCTCGTGACGCACCGCGCGGTGCATCGCCTTCCTCCAGTTCTATGCAGTACATCCCCTCCCCACCACCCGTGCACGATCCGTAAGGAACCCACCCCTAGACTGAGCATCCTCCGCACTCACCACACGCCGCCACCGCGCGCTCCCGATGCGCACGCCCACTCTCTTCGTCCTCGCCCTCCTGGCCGCCTGCAGCACCACAACCTCGGACCGCACGGCCAATCCTTCGGAACCACCCGAGTTTCCGCTCAAGCCCTGCACGCCAAGCACCGGTGAACCCTGCGTCATCCGTGCGACGCCGCATCTGGTGGACGACCCCGACGCCGAGCGCGGCGTACGGCCACGTAAGCTGGACGTGCGATTCCTCGAGCTCTGGGACGCGAAAGTGCGAGACGCGATCTGTGCTGCCGAGCCCGCGGGCCGAGAGACCTGCATGGCCGATCTCGCCGCCCTCAACGAGTACCTGAACCCCGGAGGCAAGAGACCACCGCCCGATGCGATCGGCGTCGCGCTGGAAGGCGGCGGCAGCAAATCCGCCCCCTTCACCCTCGGGGTGCTGGCCGGCCTCCATGAAGCGAACCTCTTCAAGGAGAAGCGTGTCGGCGCGGTCTCGTCGGTTTCCGGTGGGTCGTACGCGGCCAGCTTCCTCTTCAACCGCCTGTGGGACATGTACTCGCTCGAACCTCCTCCCACCGGCGAGGCCGACGCCTGCCGCCACCCACCGCAACCACCGCTCAAGGCCGCGCTGCAGATCAAGACCAGGACGGCCGGCGACTTCGACGACTGGTTCCGCTCCTGCGTGCCCGACGCCTACACCCGCGTCGGCGGACCGCTGGACCGGTTGAGCAACACCTTGCCCCTATGCGGCGAGCTTCGGGGTCATCGCGAGGAGAACGACCTCAACGAATTCCACGAGGCGTATCGCTACCAGGGCCACGTGTGGCGCTATCCCGATCTGCTGTTCGGCGACGACATGGCCATGCTCAAGCAGGACACCAACCCGCACTTTCCCGAGGCCGCGCAGACAGCGGGCCTCACGGTCGCAAGCGCGGGCACGGTCCCGCTGCAGTTGCTCTCGCGAACGCTCTTCCGCTGGCCCATCAACACCGCGCCCACCAAGAACGTCTACCGGTACGGGCTGGAACGGCAGTTCGGCTTTTCGCCGGAAGACTGGCGAGACGCCAAGAAGCTGGGCGCCAACATGACCGAGATCTCGGCCCAACGCCGGCACGACCGCACGCTCGCCTGCCTCGGAAAGCTGCTCGAGGGCCGGTCCGAACCCACATGGATCCTCAACTCGAGCACGCCCGGGCCCCTTACGGTGGTCGACTGGATCACCACGGCGCAGCGCAACCCGCTGATCAACTCCTTCGAGCTGACCGCGACCGGCTATGGATCGGGCCTCTACGGCTACGCGAAGATGCCGCCGCGATTCCGCTTCGAACTGGACGGCTACCACTACACGCCGCGCGACATGTCGATGACCGACGGCGTCGTCGCCTCGGCCGCATTCTTCGACGACAACCAGTCGTTGTTCTCCGAGCAGCCCACGCGATTCATCATGGGCTTCGTGCAATACCTGCTCAACCTCACCTGGTTCACCGAGATCCCCAACTACAACACCAAGCGAAGCGACCGGGTCGCACGCAACGTGACCCCTTATCCGTTCTGGGGCATCCCCGCGGGCGACAAGCACACCTCGGCCTACATTCACCTGCAGGATGGCGGCAACAGCGAGAACAGCGGCATCTTCGCGCTGCTGCGACGGGGCTATCGAACCGTCGTCTTCGCGCACGGCACCGACGACCGGCAGGCGTTGTTTCCGAGTCTGTGCCACCTCAAGAACGTCCTCGAGGCGTATGGCGCCTATCGCATCGACAGCAACGAGTTCCACGACGTGGCAACCGCCCTGGCCAAGGGCAATGTCAATCCGTTCAAACCCGACGACCGCGACCCCGATCACGTCTTCCGGAACTACCTGGACCAGCTGTGCAGCTACGAGCTGGACGAAAGCGCGCGTGCCCACTTCGGTTCGGAACTGGCGGATCACGTCTCTCCGCTCTCGCGCCTGTACTGCCATCGCCTGCAGTATCCCGACGCCGCCACCACCGTCTGCCCCCGATATCGACAGCGCTTTCCCGCCAACCGCTCGAATGCGGCGTTCGACGTTCCGAAGCGATGGGCGGACCCCGAGCGCATGTTCTTTCGCTGGACCGGCACACGGTTCGATCTGCAGGTGCGCCGCACACGCGACTGCCCGCTCGACCGGAGCATCGAGGAATGTCCCCGCGCCGAAGTGCTCTCGACCATCATCGTCATCACGCCAGCCATCGCCTGGACGGACCTCAAGCCTCAGCTTTCGGGATCATCCGACATCGAGCGCGCCCGTGACTGGAAGGCCCTGTGCACGACAGCAAAGCCGCAAAGCACGGTGAGCATCAAAGCCTGCGCGGCACCGCCATACAAGGCCAGACCGGAGAACCTGCACACCAGCATGGACACCCCCATTCCCTGCACGGCCGCAGCGTATCTCTTGTCCGATGCCTGCCGACCCGACGGGCAGGACTACGCCGAGACGAACGGATTCCAAGATCACAAGCAACGGCCAGGTCTGCGCGTAGTGCCGGAGACGTACGTACCAGAGTTCCCCCAGGACAACTTCATCTGGACCACCTGGAACTCGTCGTACCTGATGTTTGCGGCGTACTTCGATCTGGGTCGGCACTACGCGCGGCGGGCGACTATGAAACTGCCGCCGGCGGCGGTCGATGGACTACCCCCATTCACCACCGACAGGAACCCACCATGAAAGCCATCTTTGGGGGCGTCATTGCTGTCGTCCTTCTGGGCATATACGTCCACTTGCTGCGCGTGGCGTACCTGATAGTCAACTGCGCGGTCCAGACGGGCTGCACATCGCCCGCCGTCACGGACTTCAACGACGTGATGGCTCAGACCCTTTCCGTCATCGGAGGCCTGGTGTCCGCGCTCGTGATCGCCGAGCTCGCCATCACTCAACCGGGTGAGGCACCAGTCGCGCGAGTGCTCTCCGACACCGCCTCACAGACAGCGAAAAGCATCCTCAAGGCCGTGACGGTGGTCTACGTCTTGGTGTGGTTGGCCGCTGGTCTCGCGGCTTTCATGAAGGGGATGTACCACCCGAAGGTGCTGCCAGCGCTCACGAGCGTAGGTCAGTCGTGGTT
The DNA here is from genome assembly GCA_019745565.1 of Burkholderiales bacterium. Lineage (GTDB taxonomy): Bacteria > Pseudomonadota > Gammaproteobacteria > Burkholderiales. Next base: position 238,068 of record JAIESW010000002.1, on the reverse strand, counting down.
GGGGCTCGCGGTGGCGGCGGCGTATGCGTACTTTGGGTTGAAGCCGAGTAATTCCACCTAGCTGATCCACAACACTACTGTCGCAAGAATCGCTCGAGAATCGCCTCATACTGTGCAAGCACATCCGGCCAGGTGAATGCCTCCTGAAAGCGCTGCCTGCTTCCCCGCCGCATCTCGTCGCGAACCGCCTCGGATGAGAGCACTTGGTCCAACAACTTCGAAAAGCTCCCCGCGTCGGGAAAGTACCGCGCCGACGGTCCAGCCACCCATCGGTTGAACCGATTGTCGTGCGCCAATACGGGATTCGAAGCTCCCAGGGCCTCCACCAGGGACGGATTGGTACCGCCCACTTGATGCCCGTGGACGTAGGCTACGCTGTGAAATCTCAGCGCCTGAAGAACCTGCTTGTCGTAGATGGCCCCCAGGAATTTTACCTCCGGGCCCGCTGCGTCCTGGATGGCCCGATGATATGCGTTGCGTACCGCGTCGTACTTGCCCAGCACTGCTAGCTCAAATCCGCGCGGCTTCATCGAGAAACCACGAACTACATCGAGGATAGAGTTTTCCGGCTCCGCACGCGCAATCAACGTTAGATACTTTCCCGGCATAAGCCCGAGTGCTTCAACTGCCTGGGTGGGCGCCGTTTCAACAGCATCGGCCCCATAGGGAATCATGGTGATCTTCGAATCCTTTACCCGACTAGACAGGTGGTCTCGAATCTGTGGATGGTCCGCGACCAGATGGTTCCCCACCCAGCATCCAATCCAGTCATTGGCGTAGAACCAACTCTTTGCGATCGCCCCCCATTTGGCTCGCAACCATTCAATTCCGTCCATGTTGATGACGTTCCGCACGCCAAGCACTCGAAGTACTAAGCCAAAGATCGCCGTGTTGTACCCGAGCGTAAGGCAGAGCTCCTTCGATCGTGTTGCGTGCACCGTAGCCTTCCAATCAAAGAGCACCGTTCCCTTTGCTCCGCGCATGTCAACTGGGATTCGGATTCTATGAATACCCTGCCACTCGTCTTCGACGACTGGCCCTCTTCCATGCTCTTGGCAGTAAATCGACACCGCCCATCCTCGCGCAACAAGGTAAAGACCAAGACGTTCGGCAAATGTCTCAAACCCACCATGCGTGGCTGGGACGCCTCGGGTCCCCAGAATTCTTACCGCCCGCATGGCCACTCTCTACACTGCAATGTCACTGCGCTGTTTGCCCCGGTCGAGTGGGAGGCCGCCGATGAAGAAGTGAACTGACAGCCTTCGCCAACGTCCTAAGACTATGGCGCTCGCTATGCAACCGCTTAGCTTCAGCACTGAGGGCTTCAGCCAACAGTGGATCCCGTAGTCTTCGGACAGCCTTCTCGACTCCCTCCACTGTGCGATCGACCGCCAAACTATTGACACCATCTTCCGCATAACCATCCAAACAGTGCGATCGCACGACAACGGCGGGCTTTCCCAGTTGTGCACCGTGCAGAAACACTAACTGTCCGGCACTTATGACCGGATCTAGAAACGCAAACACGAGCGCTCGACAGTCCGATATGTACTGGAAATATCTGTCCCCGTACGCGTCGGTTATGATTTGCACGTTCTCGGGTAGCGCCTCGCTGTGTTTGTAATCGTCCAGGATCACCAGTTTCTCGCCGTTCGCTCGAAATGCCTCGACCAAGAATGCATGGTCTCGGTTGCTTCGCCCCGCGTCAAGAAAGTACCCCTTATCCGTTACGATGAAGCGCTCGACACCAGGAATCTCCTCGCAAAACGGCAGATCAACAAACTTCTCGGCGAGAGATGGAAATAGTGATCGGTATAAGGCCGTCTCCGATTGATTGTAAGAGCATACATACCTGACTTGCTTTGCGCCAAGAGCGTACTCGACCAGTTTCGCGGAAAGGCCTCGACGCTTTTTCGGAACGAGGATGAACATCAGGATGTAGATCTCATCGGATGGATTGATGCGTAGCAGGCGACACAAGCCTGCATAGACAATTCCAATGGCTTGCTGCCAGAACACCAACCTTCTTCCACGCCTTCGTCCGAACATGGTTGCGGCAGCCACCAACAGATACAAAGGCCACACACGAACAAGCTTTCCGATGCGTCCGAATCGGATTGGGAACGCGGCTCCTGTCGTGGTAATTGGCATTCCCAGTACCTCCGCCAATGCCTCCGGAAACCCCAGGCTGCTGCGTGAACGCCAGTCAGTTACGACAGTAACAATCGACTCGTCGTCGGGCCCTGCAGCGTGGTCCGGGGTTAGGATCTCTCGCCAGATCAACACGAGATGCCCAAAGAGCGATAGACATCGAGAGTACTCTCGACATACGTCGCTCTGGAGTAAGACGTCTGTACTAAACAACGCCCGTTGGCGCCGAGCGCGTCAAGCGTGCTTTTCGGCATCGAGATCACGGCACGAAGTGCGCGAGTAAGGTCCGCAACGTTTCCGCTCTCAAACAGAAGGCCTGTGGATCCTTCTACCACCAGTTCCGGGATACCCCCGATCCTTGCGCCGACTACCGGTCGTTCGAGCGAGAACGCCTCCAGAACGGACATCGGGTTGTTCTCATACCACTCCGAAGGCAAGACAACTGCCAGTGCTCCCTGCACTATGCGCCGCAGATCGTCTCCGGTGCGGAATCCCAGGAACTCCACGTTCGCTCTGAGTGTCGTGGCCAGTTCCCTAAGACGCTTCTCCTCCGGCCCAGTCCCCGCTATGAATAGCCTGATACCCGCGTCACGCGCAGCCGTCAGCAATGTACCCACGCCCTTCTCTATTGATAGCCTTCCGAAGTACAGAAAGTAGTCACCATGCTCTTGCCTTATCGGCGCATCCCTCTCGTCGACGAAGTTCCTCACCAGGCGGATCTTCTTGTCAGACCATCCCCATTCGAGAAATTTGTCAACGAAGAACTGACTTGGGGCGACGATCATATCGACCGTCTTCTCGTAGGTTTTCAACGTCCGGTGCAACGCGGCCTCGATTGCAACGAGAGCACTTACGGTGCGCGATCCGTGCACGCATTTGTATCGAACAGCATTAAAGACGGAGTGGTTCTTGCATCGCTCACATATTCCAAGACTGTTCAGCATCTTGTATGCTGGGCACAACACTTTCAGATCATGCGCCGTTAGAACTACGGGAATGTTTGCTCGCCGGAGCGTCCAAAGGACCGACGGTGACAGATGATGATAGATACAATGAGCATGAGCGACGTCTGGTTTGAACTCACTCAACAGCGCCCGCAACCGGCGTGATGCTTCGAAGGAGTAGACGACCTTCGTGGCATTCACAAGCTTTCTCCCCGGACTATAGGAATGGCCGAACTCTATCTCGTTGACGAAGAACCGGCTCCAAGGGGAAGTGAGGTTCTTAGGGTGGTCCATTGCCATGACGGCCGTCTTCCATCCCAGCTCTCTGAAAAGCTGATCGTGGTCTAAGAAAACAACATCCGACCCACCGCGTCGATAGTGATAGTTGTTCAGCGACAGTAGAGCTGGTGGCATGCGACGTTTCTAGAAACTAAGACGCGGCGTGGAAGCCCGTACGCTAGCGGTGCCAAAGCAGCCCACGTAGCGGCAATCCGCCCACGATGCAGCATGACTTGCTCTCATCAGTTACGCGTTCCAGCCAGACACCGCTACTCCGTCCGCTCCGTTGTAGCGATAGACTCAAGGAGGTACGCGCCGACAGAACTAGCGGGGAGAACCACTGACACAGTGGAGCTCGGCGAAGTCGCACCCAGGAGTCGGGACGAATCCGAGCGACACACCATTCCAGCCTTCGGTGAGTCCAGCTCACCAGTCGTCTGCGGGGCAATAAACTGACGCCTTCCTACGTAGCCTAGCTTCGACGCTGTCGGCAAAGTGATGTCAGCTCGTCTCTCGGTCATTGACCGATTCACCCACCATACGACATAAGATGAACGTGCCGCGTTGGCAAACACAGTGGCACGGACGTCATATCCGTTTCGATTGTTGGATGTATTGGGTGCCTCGATCCGCGTTCGCAAAACCTCCGAAAGCGTGTTTGTGCTCAATAGAGTGTAGACATACGTTACGGCGTTAGGGGTGGTCTCCCGCGCACGGGACGTCACCTCGAACCATCGCCACGGTCCGCCATTCACGCTCCCAGTGACCGCTCCAACAACCTCCGGGATCTGCGTCAATCCGATAATGAAATCGGCAACTGACAATCCAGCATTGACGTTGCTGAGTTGGTACCAGTTTGGATTGTTCCGGCGGTCTCCTAGGTCAAAGAGCGGCCACCGGCCGTGCTCTGTCACCCACACTCGTATATTCTGAGTCGGTCTCAAGCGCCGTATGGTGCTGACAGTTCCTACGATGGTGTCGAGAGCACCTTTAACAGATAGCGTCCTCGGACTGTCATAGTACACGTGCATCGCGTAGTCGCGCTGCTGCGTCGGCATCGCCTTGACGACGGTTTCATTGTATTGACCCTGCGGGACTTGTCCCCTAGGTTGGTATTCGAGCAGCGGGACGATAGCGATAGTATTTTCCCCACCCTTGTGCCGCAGGATCGCGCCGGCCGCTGCTGCGCGGCGCGCGAACTTCTCCGGAGACCACGGCTCTTTACCACGATCGAGCTCGTTCCCTAGTTCCCACAGAAGTGGTTGACTAGGTTCGATCTTGCGAACCGCCTCCGCAGCGTCGCCCACTCGACTTTGGACTGTTTCGTCCGCTTGCTCTTGCCCGTAAGCGCCGAAGATGTTCGCGACTAAGAGCGGCGTTCCCCCGACGGTTCGTGTGAAGGCGAAGAACTCGGGGACCCCGAACGACGCAGTCTCGGCACTCTTCCAGCTCACGGAACGCTGGGGTTGCCGTGCAGATGGTTCGCCTACAGCGGCAGTCCAGTCGAACACGTTCGCTTCGGCACCCCCTGGATATCGGTAAAGCGCGCCTTCGATCCGAGACAGCGCGACGTTGACTTCGTCTCGACCTTTCCCTGACGCTCGGTCCCAGACTCCGTCTTGCATCTGGTGCCATACAACGTTTGCGCCGAACAACATCGCAACAGAGTCGTTACGAATCACCTCGGGCTCTGCAACTATTCGAACAGTATCTCGGCGACCGATTGCCAGATCCTCCCGTTCCGTAACGGTGCTCTTCCCCACACGGTCCACTGGCCTGCCTAGTGGACTCGCTGCATCGCCCCTCTTCGTGGTACCGCCGGCAAATACTTCGATGCACGATCGGTCAATGGAAGCAGCAGTGACCGCCTCGTCGCCGCACGCGTCACGCACTGGGAGAGCCGCAGCGGCAGCAAAAGCGCTCACTGCAACGAGCATTGCGGCGCCACGCTTCGGAGATGGCATAGCCTTGTGTTCGTCGGCACTCACCTAGGTTTTCCCTTTAGACCATATCCACATTCTGCCCGTTCAGAGCACGTAGTGCCTTAGGCGGCCGATCTCCCGAGCCAATCGCTCACGTCGGAGGTATCTGTCACAGTACGCTCGCTCCACTTCGCGATCGCAGTCATGCACGAACACGTGGCCTCCCGTTCGCCCTAGACGAGCGGCCTCGCGTATGCTTTTCATTCGGCCTGGCTGCCCCGGGGCCCATCCCGCCGGCGCATCAACAATTACTCCATCCCACTTCTGCGCCCTGACATCGGAGGGCAGATCGAGGTCCGGTATCTCAGTGTCAAGAAGTCCGGCTCTCCAGTCCTCTATCTGAGTTTTGTAGGTCACGAGACGAGCATCGACACCAGGGTCGCGCTTCTTTACAAGGCGCATCCATTCTTCGTTGTCTTCGAGAAAGACTGTCCGCCCTCCCGCGTTCAAGCATCTCCAGAATGTGGAGTCGTTGCCGACCCCGAACACCAAGAGATTCATTGGCCTTGCTGATGTCACAACATCGCAGACTTCAAGTAATTCTGGCACTGAAAGTTGAATTTCGTTCGCCCACCGGCACAGACTTAGCGCTGCTCTAGAAGGCGTTCTTGCTGCGCGGCTCGTGGCCGGGCCTCGACTAATGCTTCGCGCGAGCTTCCTTGCTGTACTTCCAATCATGATCTTATGCTCCGTTGATGCGGTATTTCGAGCGCGGTATACCTACAGCGCAGTCGCCGCGATGTGCCGATACACCTCACTAAGATGCGACGCTATGACGCTGTAGCTTCTCACGCTCCGCACGTAAGGCGGACCTCTAGATTCCATGTCTGCTCGCAAGCTCCCGTTGCTCAAGAGCTCCAAGATCGCGTTCGCAAACGCGTCAACTTCGTGGGGCACGCAGAGACCGGCCTGACTGCCTTGTAGTACGGCTTTCTGGTCGGGTTGGGAACTTGCCACGACAGCCTTCCCGAGGGCCAGATACTCGACAAGCTTTGTAGGCGAGCAGCTGTCCAATAGAAAACTTGGCTTGAACGGTGACACCGCAATGTCGGCACCAAGCACATACCGCGTGGCCTCTTCGCGAGGTAACCACCCGGTTATGCATACGCACCCCTGCATGCCGCGGCTGTGTATTTCACGCTCAAGCCAAGTTCGATCACTTGGATGATCAGCGTCGCCAATAAGGAGAAGAACGACGTCCTTTTCCACCTTTGTCACTCGCCGATGCACATCGAGCAGAAAGTCCAGACCTCGGATTCTCGAGAGCGTCCCCAGATATGCCACGACCCTTCCATTGCCGACTCTTGGGTCCCGTATTGGCGTCAGCCTTGATGCATCCATTTCCTCTGGATCGACACCCATAACTACGGGCGTGACCTTCTCGCGTGGAATGCCTTGACCATGCACGTCATCCCGCATTCTTTCGCTCTGAACAAAGACATGGCTCGCATTCGGGAGAACCAACTTATAGAGCAAGTGGACTCCTATCCATCCTCGGAGCCACCATCCAAGCTTCTTGAAAAGTCTTGCCGATTTGTCTTCTCGAGATCGCGCGAGAAGATCCTCGCTCATTGGGTATGACATCCAGTAAACGAATGGCTTCCGCCAAAGCCAACTCGCAAGAAGCCAAACCGCACCAACGAATGGCGAATCGCGGACTTGCACAATATCTACGTCTTTCCCCGGCAATCTCAACACTGCAACGGTAGCGGAGACGAAGAGGCGGATCTTCCGGACCAAGGAGCTAGTCGAACCGGGGCAAAGATGCAGTCCCCCTCCTCCCCAGGAGGTCTCGCCTTCATTCGAACTATTCGCCTGCACGACAATGTCAGTACTAACACCATACTTTGGAAGATACTTTCCAAAAAGTGTTGTGACATCTGGTCGAAACGTCGGGAACCCGTCTGGCACGAAACTGAGAATTCGCAGCTGTCGAGCCTTCACCATGGTAGGGGTCGATGACATGTCCTCACACACCGATTTACCATTGCGTTGGGAGTGCGGTCATGCAGGGAAGCACCTCGTTGACGGGAGCGCACGTGCTTCGCTTCCTGGGCGAAGAGTCATTTGCTTCGTGCTACTTCGAAACTCGCCGACCAAGAAAGCGTCTGAGTCGCCCCCAAGCCACTTCTGGCGACCACGGCGATTTCACCCATGACTTCTCCCAATGATGAACACAATAGGTGTTCATCGTCACAACCTCTGGCCGATATCGCTCCTCCCAAGAGTACGGGTAGAAAGCCTCTCGTTCATAGAGATGGACGCCATTTACTGTCTGCCTTCCATACTGCTCGAGGCCGTAGGCCTTGAGAACGGCAGTCGTGACAAACGGTGATAGCGGGAGTTCTCCTGTGCTCTCGAAGTGGCGGTGTGTATATTCGATGCAATCTGCGAAGAACTGGTGCCCGCGAATCCCGCCGAGGATGGCGTTGTTCACCCACTCGTCGCTTTTGTTCACGAGTTGGAAGCCCGCGAAACAGTCGTGTCTCATTAGAGCGTCGATCGGTCGAACAACTTCTACATCGGTGTCGAAGTAGACACCACCATGTTCATTCAGTGCAGCTAGGCGCACAAGATTGGCCACCTTTGAGTAGCGCTTCTGTCGCATGGCTTCCTGCGCGTATCTGCTAGAGAGGTCCGAATTTCTCTCATTCCATTCCACGACCTCGAAGCCCGGCAAGATGCGCCGCCAACTCGCCATGCATCGATCAGCCAGCTCCCCCTTCTGTCCACCGCCGAACCAACAGTAGTGAATCTTTCGCGGTATCACTTTCGATTCCTCGTTTGTACGTCCTACTTGCGCGCTTGGCACGTCGTCGACAAAACAATGCTCCGTAGCACGTGACACCTAGACGATGCCGGTCACGGCGAACGGCTGCGGCCAAACGAAAGCATGGCTCCTACCAATCTTCTCTCGCGCCACGAGAGCGGAGGTAATAGATATAGGGTTGTGACGAACGCAGCACCGTAGACGACTAGCCCTGAGAGCGTAGTTAGTACGCTTGGAGGCTGCGCAATCGCGGACCGCAACGCGATGTCAACAGCGGACGGGACAATTACCAATGGGGCAATGCTCCACGCCCTGACTGAGTACGATATCCCTGCGGATCTTGCGACACGCAGTAGCGTCAGATTCAAAACCCCGTAGAACGTCAACGTTGCGGCGAGCACCCCGATCGTACCCCAGAGCTGGCCAGCCACAACCAGTACCGGCACCCCGAGAAGCGACACCGGCAGGCTGCCACGCCACTGGTTGGTCGATTGTCCATGGGCATTTAGGAGCGCCCAGAGAACCCCTATGTGGGAAGCTATCAGTAGGTTCCCGAGTAGCGCGAGGAGTATCCACGACAGTTGGTCATACTTGCCTCCTACTGCCCAGGCGAGTACGGAAGCTCCGTGACTGATAGAAAGGTACATCAGCGGAATAAGGACAACTGCGTTCAAGCGGTAGGCACACGAAAACATTGCCCCAGGAAATCGCGCGTTACTCTTGTGCGAGTACGTTGCGGACGCCTGTGACTCGAGTACGCCTTGCAGAAGGATGGCGGGCAAGTAGACCCGCAGGCGTTCTACTAGGCTCAGGAAGAGCCCACACGCGGCCACTTCCGGCTGGGTTCCCCAATGACTAACCCATAGCCGAATAGCCGCGTTCTGCCAAGGAAGCATGACAAGGTAGCTTCCATAGTTGCTTGCAGCGACGCCTATGATCGCACTCCGCGTAATGCGCTTGCTTTGTGCCCCCTTGGCACCGGCCGATGTCCCCGAGCCCGTTTCCGAACGGAGGTAACGGGAAAGTGCCGCAAGGATGGTTCCTGCCCCCAACCATTCGGTAACCGCGTAGATAGCCAAGGACATACGCGCGTCCAATTCGGAGAATGCGTACCAGCAGACGATCACCGCGGCTGTCCGACTGTATGCTTGGATGCCAATAGCGCGCCTAAGCGCTCGATGCTGCATCAGAGACTGAAGCGAAGCGCTTCCGGCCTCATTACACGCCATCGCGAGCGTGAAGGACGCGCAGATGACCAACTCGAGACCGTCCAAGCGAAGGTTGACGGACGAATCGACCATCACCGCTATCGCTACACCAACCGCAAGAAAGACGGCACTACCAGCCACTCGAACAACAATGGCCAGCCCAATTGCGTGCTCGATACGTCTTGGGGAAACAGATCCGCGTTGCTGTGGCACAAACTTGAGGAGTGCGCGTTCTATACCCAAAGTTGCTAGGTAACTCGCAATCGTGCCGATTGCGAACAGGCTTGTGAACCTCGCGTACTCTTCGACCGGCGTCCATCTCGCTATCAACAAGATGGTGACGGCGCTCGCAACACCTCCAACCAGACGACCGGTGAGATAGTGAGGCAGCGCCTGTAAGGCATTGCGAGCGCTGTAGCTGCCTCGATTCAAGTACGCTGCTGCGCGAACGACCCCATGGCTCGCTGCCCGTCGTCGTTAACCCTGTCCGCGCGAAGCCTACGACGGACAAGATAACCAATCTGTCCCATAACCAAGGCGCCGAGCAGCTGGATCGACGGGAGGTCCACGAGGTACCGGTTGTAAGGGATGGTGGCAATCAATACCGCCAGCACCGCTGTCAATGCGATTGCATCCGCGTGCCTCCCATCTTCAATCGTAAGGCATCGCCCCACCTTCATACCGCTCAGCAAGGCGGCCGCGAAAAATGCCAGAAAAGACGCGGTACCGATTACGCCGAAATCCCATAGAAGACTTGACAGTGATGTTGCAGATATGTCGAGCGGGAAATGACGTTTTGCAACGTCACCGAGGACGAGCGTACTTTGGGTTCGACTAGCCGCCGGTCCATACCCGAAGAATCTCGTGTACGGGGTTGCGTTCGTGTCGCGCCGCCACAAGTCAATGGCCGCCGTGCGCCCAACTTCGCCCGTGCGGTAGTTGATGAACTCAGGGTTCGTCACATAGTCCATCGTCAAGAGGACGTTGTCACGGATGCTTCTGTGTGAATTGTCCTTACTCCAGTAGATGCTCTGGTACACAGCCACCGTGATCGCCAAAAACGCAACCGAAATGATCAACCACAGCAGCAGCGTAAGTGGACGCCTAAGGAGCTGCTCCCGATACACAAATGCCAACGCTAACGGGAGCAGGACAACAACTGCCTTCACTTCTCCGAGGAACAGCAAAGCGCCATTCACTGATAGGAGAAATATAAGCCAAGTGCGGGAGAGCTTTCGGGCTCTCCATCTCGCCAGTCCAAGACAGATTGAAGTTATCGCGAACACAACAAGCGCAGCGTTGGCACCTCCATGTTCCGGGTTACCCCCGAACGTTCCGACAACTGCGTCCCACGCTGCGCCACCGGCTCGTTTCTCCATGATCCAGAAGTGCTGATAGAGCACTACTGGCAACTGAAGCACCGGCAACCACAGCAATCCGGTGTTGATCCGACGAAATCTAGAGTCAGACCCTACTCGTTGGCTGAGACAAACGGCCACAATGCCAAAGAGACAGTAGTTCTTTAGCCCGACAACGGATTGCAAAAAGCGCGACTCGTTGAGCGCTGCCGATAAGACGATGAGGCCTACGAAGATAAAAAAGATCATATAAAAGCCAGGCAATCCCCCCTCGGCGGAGATGAGCCTATTGCGGCGGCCGGCCCCAGCAACAAAATCGATAAAGGTCCGCGCGATGAGACCAGCTGCCAATCCAACAGGGATCCACTGCGCAATTGGGATTCGCAGAAAGTATTGCAACGATCCGGCGACCAGCAACGTGCCGATAAGGGTCACCCAAAGAATCAACTCAATGGGCAAGAAAACATAGACGATTCCACCCACTGCGCCCACTACCACGATCGATAGGAATGACGAACCAAGCGCAAGAACACCACCGAGAAGTGCTGCAGCAAGCCCTCCGAACAAGAAAACAACTGCAAGCGCGATCAGTGCGGACACCGATCTTCGTCTCACGAACGGCGTTTGCGGCACATAGACCCCTGTCGAAGTCATCGCAGCGGATCTCCCGCAGTGCCTAGCTCGGCATGAGCACCGGCCACCATCGCATCGTTACGCACCTCGTTGCAAGATCCTGGATCACAACTTACCGGGGAACGATCCGAAGATTTTCTCACGACTTTCTTCTGGCACAGCCGCCAAGAGTTCTTGCGCGAAGCGCGTCTGAAGCGCATACGCTCTTTCGCTGTCGGGATCGATACTGGAGATCCTCACGAGGATGCCGTCCGGGACGCGTCCCTTCAGCGTGTAGGCCAGCTTTGCCTTCTTCATCTCCCAGTCACTACGTGCGATGGTGTCACCTACTACGATCCAGTAGGTGATGGGCTCAATTCGAGGGCCTTTTGTCGCTACTAACCGTGCGACCGGCAACTGGCCGAGCGTGGTAGCGAGGATGCCTCGAATCTTGTCCGAGACCGCAAACCCTTGCCCAGCGTAGCAGCCTTCAGGTAGATGTACCTGGAGATTGTCTGTCTGGTTTCCTCCGTACGCGACGGACAACATGATCCGCGCTCCACTGCTTGATACGTACGTTCGTGACAAGGTCTGCTCGTATATCTTGTCCAATGCCGCCTTCAGGTCTGGACTAACCAACGGTGTAACGATGGTCTTGTCAATCTGCCACTCGCCAAACGATTCAGGGAACAAGGATTCCAGGCGCGGCTTCTGACTGGAGTCCTCTGTAAGCTGTTGAGGTTTGGCCAGAACCGAGAGAGCTGATGCAAGCACCATTACGGCGCAAAGGACGATTGACCTACCCATGGCTTTCACGATAACTGCTCCCTCTTGGTCCTTCCACCAGCCACAATTCCCAACGCCCCGTCTAGCAGGAACAGAAAGCCGAGCGCGGCAACGAACAGGACCAGCCCTGCAAATCCATGCAGGAAGCCTTGTCCGGCTTCGTCTCCCAAGTGATATGTAACAAGCACCAAGAAGATCACTCTAAGTATGTTTGCGCCGAACGCGATAGGAAGTATCGCTGCCCCTATCAGCGCGTTCCGCATCAGACTCTTGTGCTGCATAAGATACAGATAGAGTAAGCCCAGGGCGGTTAGCGAGTAGAGAGAATGCAGGCCCGAACACGCGTCTGCTACCAGTAACTGGTAGGGACCTATCGTTAAAGTCACTCCACTGCGCGCTATCGGGTAGCCGACTGAATAAAGCACGTGCTCCGCAATCACCGAGACGTGCCTCTTCAACGGACTCGTAAGTGCATCCACCACGATGCCGGGCAGAGGCACCATGAATACGAAAAACAAAAGTGGGAACCAGAAGGCTCTGAGCGTACTGGTTCCGCGGACGAGCAACAAAGTGGCGGAAAGGACAACGATGTGTGATCCCACTTCGAACATCAAGATATCTTGGGATCGACCAACGACATACACCAACAGTCCAAGTATCAGCAGTGGCCATCCTAAAAGGCCATTCGGTCTCGGGATTCCCTCAATAAGAGCGGACCGCTTCTGCCATACGAGGTATGCAATGACCGCCAAAATCAGTGGCCCATGCCCTTGCTCATCTTCTTGCCAGACTGTCTTCCACAACGATACGTATGTTGGTATGTACAACGCTCCAAGGCCGATCGCTATGGGAATCCATACGGTCCATGGACTATCTCGGAGCCATGGGATGGCGCGACGATCAAGGACTGAAGACATATCAAGTGAGCCTTATTGTTTCAAGTGACGCCGCAGCCTTAGAGGCGAATCAGCTTGCGGCGGAGTCGTTGCCGTTGATCGCATCAGTGCTCGCTTTGCTTTGGCAGAGATCAATCTCGGCGAGCGTTCCGAGGAGAGGGATCTCATCACGGCCTGTTTGATTCCAGCTAATGCCGCAGCGGACTGGTGGCCTGCGCCCCGACGTGAAAGGTACATTGACTACTGCTTCAACATGATCTGGGAATATTGTCAGGGTGGCCAATAGATCGTCAGCTGTCGTTGAGGACGCCCCCAATCAGCGCCACACCCGAAGCCTTAATCGCTTCACTTAGTTCCCGACAGTCTTCGAGAGACGTCCGGTTACGTCGTGCCACCATCAACGCGCCATGGCATCGCGAAGCCACGATCTGGCCGTCAGCCCCCAGTTCGGCTGGCGGTGTATCAACAATGATTACGTCGAAAGTCTCGGCACACGCTTGCATGACGTCCTCAAAACCATTGCGACCGAGAAGCTCAAGCGGATTCGGCGGCACGGCGCCCGCTGTAAGCACGGACAAATCGACGAACGCGGGAATACGAGCGATCACGTTCAAATCCGTACGATCTGCGAGCACAGCCGAAAGACCACTTATGTTCTCAAGACCGAAGAGTTCATGTTGCTTCGGACTGCGTAGATCGGCATCAATGAGCAGCGTCTTCTCACCCATTTGGGAGAAAACGACGGCAAGGTTAGCGGCGAGATGACTGCGCCCTTCTGCCGTGCCGGGGCTCACCACAGCGAGAGACTTGTGATCTTCCTCTGCCGAGAACCAACGGAGCATGAGTTGGCTGCGTAGAGCACGCAACGCTTCCATCTGCTGGCTGAACGGCGCCCAAGCAGCGACCACCTCCGGCGAAACATTGCTCTGCCCCGGGACAAGGTAGGGGTAATCGAACTGTCGCGCGAGTATCTGGGCAATGTCGTCCTGGGAAACGAGCTTGAGCGCCACCGCAGCGTCGCCGAAGCGCAGTCGCTTCTCCTTTGCATAACGCAGGATGCGTTCGCCGTCTTCGGGCGTAAGCTTGCCGGCGTCAATGAGCATGGCTCCAATGGACCGATCGGGCGCGCCGTGGTACGAGCCGGGGCCAGGAATAATGCGAGCGCTTTCTATGGGGGTCATGACATCACCCTGAATGTGCGGCAGGTTGAATGGGCGCGGGTAATTTGCGCTGCCCTACACGGCCGTAGCGGCGTGAACGCTTTTGAGTAGCCTTGTCGTTGAGCATTAGACCAAGCACCGGGGCATTGAGAGCTTCGGCAAACTCGCGTGCCGAACGAACACGGCGGTTGAGCAGCTCTACCAGCAGTGCGAAGCCAACGCCAAGCGCCCCTCCCAAGAAAACCGAGAGGATCGTATTGAGGATCAGCTTGGGCGACGAGGGCTCGATCGGCGGTGTGGCGGATGTCAAAACGGAAATGTTCGTTTGGCTTGCCTGGCTTTCGAGACTGGTCGCTTGAAATCGTTGCGATGCGATGTCGAAGGCCTTTTGTGCATTGTCGACTTCCTTGAGGAGCACCATGAATTGGTCGCGCCCTTGGTTGGCACGCAACAACTTCGCTTTTTGTGCTGCGAGTTGATCACGCAGATCGGCTTCACGACGCTGTGCAATATTGGCAGCATTCCGAATACTCGAAGCCGCAGAATTTATCTCGCTCTTGAGCTTGGTCTTTTGGCTCTCAATGTCTGCCTGCAAGCGTTTGACCTCGGGGTGATTAGCGCCCAGTTGTGAGGCCGTCTGCTCAAGACGTCCTTCCGTCTGGTTTAACAGCGCTTTCAGGTTCTGGATGAGAGGGTTCGCAAGCACGTCGGGTAATGTCTCGGGGCTGGCGCCGCGGGCAACAAACTCGTTGAGTTGCCGCAGACGGGACTGAGCGTCGGCAGCCTGCCCCTGAGTTGAGGTGTACTGCCCGTTCAATTCAGAAAGGCGGGCATTCTCAAGATCCAGACGTTCGTCTGCGGCCGTAAAGCCCTTGTCCCGCTGATACTCGGCGAGCCTGGCTTGCGCTTCTTCGAGGCCTTTGCGAAGTTGTTGAAGCCGTTCGTCGAACCAGAGTGCATTCTGCCGTGCGGGTTCCACGCGCAGCTCGAGGTTGGTCTTACGGTACTGCTCCGCGAAAGAGTTGGCGACCGCGGCGGCAAACCGTGGGTCAGAACCCGAGAAGCTTATCTCGATGACACTGCTCTCGCGTGAAGGCTTCACGTCCAGCTTCTTTAGCAATATGGTGGCGAAATAGTCCTCAATCGTGCCCTTGCCTTCGGTGTCGTCCATCCACTGCTGTCGCACTACTGGGCTTTGCGCAAACCCAAGGGCCTTGACCACTTCCGTTGCAACCTTCGTGCTTTGGATGATGTCGACCTGGGTGGCCATGTAGCCGGGCATCATTTGCGCGGGCAGCATGACGCCCAGAATAGGGTCGGTTCCCTTGTAATCGACCACGAGCGTCGTGGTTGCGGTGTACTGTTTGGGGAGTACAAGCGATACGGCTATGGTCGCGCCAACGGTCAGAAACAATGTACCAACCGCAATCCACCACCGCGCCCTCAATATCCCGAGAAACTGTCCAAAGGTCATGTCCGTCTTCCTTTCCGCGCGCTAGAACACGCTTTCGCGCACGTAGATCACGTCGTCCTGCACGATGCGGTCGCTCGGGCCCGCGTTGAGCGATTCGACTTTGCCGCCCACGTCGCGCCGGCGGACCTGAACGCCCTTCTCGGTGCCGCGCAGCGTGACACCGCCGCCCAGCGCCAGCGCCTGCTGCAGCGTCATGTTGCGTTCGAGGCGGTATTGTCCCGGGCGGTTCACCTGGCCGTAGATGTAGAACATCGGGTAACGCGGCACGTACACCGTGTCGCCGGCCTGGATCTCGATGTTCTTCTCGAGATCGTTGAAGACGAATGCGGCGTCGAAGTCGATCGCGAATCGCTCTTCCTTGCCGCCCTTGCTGGCGCGGGTGATGATGACTGTGTCACCGCCGATCTGCGTCACGCCACCGGCGAGTGAGAGCACGTCGGCCAGGCGCAGGTTCTGGTCTTCAAGTGAATAGCGGCCCGGCCGGTTGACGTAGCCGAGGACGGAAACCTGCCGGCTGCGGAACTGCGTGACGGTCAGGTTCACCTGCGGGCGCAGCACGTAGCCGCCGCTCTTCAGCGCGTTGGCGATCTTCTGTTCCGCCTGGCTCGCGGTGAGGCCGCCCACGTTGACCGCACCCACCAGCGGAAAGGTGATGTCGCCGTTATCGGCGACGCGCGTCTCGGTCATCATGTCCAGGTTCTGGAACACGGTGATCTTGACGATGTCTCCGGGCCCCAGAAGGTAGGGCTTTACCACTTGGGCCATCGCGGGTGCGAGGGCTGTCAGGAAAAGAATCGCTGCCAGTGATACGAGGCGTGCAAAGCGCATCGGTGTTTGCCAATCAGACTGAAAAAGTGGGATGACGACACGCCCCGCTTGCGTCGCCAGCGTAGGGAGGGACGGAGTCTATGAACAACATGTTACGCCGGGATGACCCAAAAACCCCCGGGAGAAATTCACGGTTCGATAGATATCTTCCGGCGTTGTTCAATGTAAACAGAGTGTTTGGTATCCGGCAAACGCGGGGCCGGTAGGTCTGTTGCAAGGCGGCAGGTAGCAAAGGCCCCTCACCCCAAGTAGTCAGTTCCGGAAGAGGTCGGCCATGTTCAGCGGGAAGCTGGTGGATTCCGTCTGGCCGGCGGCGTCATGGACTTCGACGGTGCGGTCGGCGGATACATCAGCACGTCTCCCCATTCGTCCAGTTCGACTTTGCCGATCACGTCGTCGAACGCCGGGTCCGTGCACATGGCCTGCCACCGGCTCGCGAGTTCGCGGGCATCGAGGGGTTTGGTCGGGTGGTGGGTGGTGGCGGACATGGGTGCGGGGGCGGTCGATTGGGTAAGCGCCGAGGTCGCTTAGGGGACGTTAGGAGGGGCGGGTGTTTTGTTAGGGACGGGATGGAATAGGGATTGTCGTGCTTTATGCACTAGCGGCCCCCATCCCAACCTTCCCCCAACGAAGTTGGGGGAAGGGGCCGTACATCCCCTCCCCCAGCTTTGCTGGGGGAGGGTTAGGGTGGGGGCATTCAGCGCATCGTCCATCAATACGCCGCCTTGTCGCGGAAGAGCACGACGAAGGTCTTCACGATCACCCACAGGTCGAGCGAGAGTGACCAGTTCCTCAGGTAGTGCAGGTCGTGCTCCACGCGGGCTTTCATCTTGTCGATGGTGTCGGTCTCGCCGCGAAATCCGTTCACCTGTGCCCACCCGGTGATGCCGGGCCGCACTTTGTGGCGGAGCATGTAGCCCTTGATCATCGTGCGGTACTGCTCGTTGTGGGCCACTGCATGCGGCCGTGGGCCGACGATGCTCATCGAGCCCGCGAGCACGTTGAAGAGCTGGGGCAGTTCGTCGAGCGAGGTCTTGCGCAGGAATGCGCCGAAGGGCGTGACGCGCCGGTCGTTCTTGGTGGCTTGCCGCACGACGCTGCCGTCTTCCTGCACGGTCATCGTGCGGAACTTGTAGACGAGGATCTCGCGGCCGTCCATGCCGTAGCGGCGCTGCTTGAAGATGGTGGGGCCGGGGGAGGAGAACTTCACGCCGACGGCGATGAGGGCCATCAGCGGCAACAACACCGCCAGCGCCGCGAGCGTGAACGCGATGTCGAAGCCGCGCTTCAGCGCGCCGTTCACGCCGGAGTACGGCGTTTCGCACACGGCCACCAGCGGCATGCCGTCGATCTCGTCGAAGCGCGCCTGGATGAGGTCGAACGCGAAGATGTCGGGCAGGAAGTAGATGGAAGCCGTGGTGTCGCGCAGCTCGTCGAGCAGTTTCAGGATGCGCGGCTGCGCCACCATGGGCAGCGAGATGAAGACGAGGTTGACGTTGTTCTCGCGCACGAAGCACGGCACTTCGTCGATGCCGCCGTGCACCTTGTAGGGTGCCGGGTCGGGCAGGCGGCGCGGATGCCGGTCGTCGAAGAAGCCGAGCATGGTCACGCCGAGCAGCGGGTCGGAGGTGATGGTGTCGACGATGCGCTTGCCCAGGCGGCTCGCGCCGATGACGACCACGCGTTTCTGCGAAGTGGCGCCGCGCGAAAGCACCCGCAGCAGAAAGTGCACGGCGAGGTGCGCGACGACGATGGGGATGGGCGTGAAGAGAAACCACGCCATCAGCACGTTCGTGTCGTAGATCTGCTTGTAGTTCGTGGCGTAGATGATGAAGCCGACGATCGCCACGGTGAGCGGCCATGCAAAGAGCACGTCGCGCGCCGCGCGCACGAGCAGTTCGCCGGGTCGCAGGCGGAAGAGGTCCACGCGGTCGAACAATTGCGACGAGACGAAGAACGACAGCACCGCCAGCATCAGGTAGTGCCCGCTCAACGGTTCGTGATACCAGGCTAGGCAGGCGCCCAGCGAGGCGAGGATGACGAAGGGGTTGAGGAGGCTGCGCAGCAGCGCCACGTGCGGCAAGTCGCCGCTGAACATGCTGCGGTCGCCCAGGCTGCGGGAGAACGGGCCCTGCAGTTGAAACTGGGCTGAATCGCTGTTGCGCACCGAGTGGTCTGCGGTGGCCGGGAGCGAGAGCGGTTCGTTGGAGTTCGGCACCGGTCGATTCACGCGCGATCTGGCAGTCGGGGCTGGGGTTCGAAGGTCCGGCAGAGCGACTGCCGAGATGATGCATCGGTTTTCGAGAACGTCAAATTCCGAGCACCAATTTCATGATTACTCACGAAGTTAGCGGCGCAAGATGAAAGCAATTCGCGTTCCCCTAGGGATCCTTACGGCGCGGGTGCGAACAGCGTTGATTCCTCAGGAGATCGGTCTGGCGGTCAACGTCGGGCTGTCATGAAGACATCTTCGATGTGTCCTGGGTTTGGCGACGGTGCGGTCGCAAACGGTGCGGCATTCCTTTCCGTAGAGGCGACTCTCTTATCGCGAGACGACGGTCTACGTCCCCTCCCCCACGCAACGCGTGGGCGAGGGTTAGGGTGGGGGCAAGCAGCGTCTCCACCTTCACCAACCGGCCCCCATCCCAACCTTCCCCCGGCTTCGCCGGGGGAAGGAGTGCCTGGGGATACAGCCGTGGTAGTGCGCCCTTTCCGGCCTCTCTCGTCGCAATGCATCCCCACGCGCAGCACATCCCCTCCCCAACGCAACGCGTGGGGGAGGGTTAGGGTGGGGGCCAGCAGCGTCTCCACCTCCTCCACCGCTGGCCCCCATCCCAACCTTCCCCCACCTGCGGCGGGGGAAGGGGTGTACGTCCCCTCCCCCGGCTGTTGCCGGGGGAGCGCCAAGCTGCGGGCAACGATGCGCCGGTGCACCCGGCTCAGGCCCGGAGCGGGGAACAACCGACAGCAAAAAACCCGCAGCGCCCTACTTCTTCAACCCCGACAACCCCTTCTCGAGGTCGTCCTGCGTTACACCACCGGGCGCAGCCGGCTGCTGCCCAGCTTGCTCGACGGCGCTGACGGCACCGGGGGCGGGTGCGGCGTCGTTTGCGTGGCTCTCGCCCGGGGCCTTCACGAAGTCGCCCAGATATTCGATCTTGGCTGCAGATCGCAACGCTTTCAGCTGGTTTTGCGCCAGTTCGAGGCGGGCCCGGTTGGTCAGAAACTGCTCGATGAACGGCGTCGCCTTCTCCAGGGTGAGCGGCTGCGACTGCGACCGCGCGATCTGCACGACTGCCATGCCGTTCTGCCCGGGTACGGCGATGATCTCGCCGTCTTTCATCGTGTGGATCTTGGCGGCGAACTCCATGGGCAGCTGCTCGGCCGCGCGCACGGAGTTGTTGGCGGTGGCGGGGATGTTGTTGGCCTTCGCGTAATTGGCCACGTCGGCCAGGGTCTTCATGCTCTTCAGCGCGTCGCGCAGCGCCGCCGCTTGCTCCGGCGTAGTGCGCATCGCCACTTCCTGCAGTTGATACACACGGCGCTCCGAGAAAAGCTCGGGGTGCTTGTCGAAGAATTCCTTGACCGCCTCGGGCTTGGGCTTGTCGGCGTGCGCCATCTCCCGCTCGAGCCAGGCGCGGGCCAGGATCTCGCGCTTGGCGTTCTCGATGGTGGTCATCACCGCGGGGTCGCGGTCGAGCTTGGCTTCCATCGCCTTCTGGATGAAGAGCTGCTGGTCCACCAGCCGGTCGAGCACCTGCTTCGAGGCCGCCTTGGCCTGTTCAGGCGTGGGGTTGTTCATCCGCGGAAGAGCAGCGTTCACCTGGTGGACGGTGATCTCGTCGCTGTTGACCTTGGCGGCCACCTGCGTGGCCTTCTTTTCGCCGCCGCTCTCGCCGTTGCCGCAGGCTGCGAGCATCAGGGCGAGTGTCACCGCCAGAAGGGTTCCGGAGGCTTGCTGAACTTTGTGCATGAGATTCCTCGGTGAGGTCCTGTTGTCTGTCGTATGAGGTCGAGGCCGGGAAGGCTAATTATGGTCTGTTGCTGGTTTGTTTCACAGAAGCGAAGTGAGATGTCACTAGCGGTGATCGGACGGCGCCCGGCGCGGTCGGAACGCACAGCCCTTTGATGCAATTCGGGTAATGGGTGCACCCGGGTGCACTCGCAGATTTGCGGGCGATGCGATCGGGAAACTTTCCCTGTCGCGTGGAGCACACCGTCCGCCCACCGTCCGACCCGGGTAGTTGGTCCGTCGGAATTCTTTCCAATCCTTTTTTGGAATGTGGTTCGTGCGCAGATCCACGACCAGGCAGCGCGTGGCGGAAAGCCTGAAATCTCAAGACACTGAGCCTTCACTCACAAAGTGAAATCTTCTTGGTGCGAAGCTTGCGATACTGTTCACAGACACGTATTTTCCGTGTGTGGGCACGCTCGCCCGCACGGCACGTCGAAGTCGGCGCGACCGCACCTCGAACAAGCGGGAGACCTGCATGCAAGCGGCATTATCGAGAGCGTTCCTGACCATCGTCACCCTCGCGCTCTCCTTGCAGACGGCCACCGCAGCAACGCCGCTGACGATCGGCTTCGAGGACGCCACGGGCGTCAACGCGCTCCTCGGCGTCGATGCCGGCGCCAACGTGGGTTATCAGGGCTTCTACTGGGCGTGGCACGGCGCCGGTGTGGTTGATCCGGGCGGTCAAGCCAACGAGGGGTTCCGTCTGGGCGTACGCAGCACGGACTTCAGCTGGGTAGGCCCGGACGGCGGGACCGGCGGCAGCAAGTTCGCCTACTTCGGGTCGAGCACGCCTGAGATCACCGCGTACATCCTCACGACGAGCGCCTCTTTCGACTTCTACGGTGCCTTCTTCTCCGCCCCGACGGTCGGCAGCCTCTCGATCCAGGGGCAGATCAAGTCCGGCCCCGGGAACGGCAACGGCGGCTACGCCAACATCGGTGGGCCGATCGCCATCTCCTTCGACGGGATCGACCCGCATCGGAACATCACCTCCGTCGATCCCCTGATCGTGGGTATCGACCGTCTGGTCATCACCACCACGTCCAGCCGCAACTTCCAATGGGCCATGGACAATTTCGTGTACGCCCCGATCCCCGAGCCGGGTACGTGGGCCATGCTGGGCCTTGGTCTGATGGGTGTGGGCTTCGCCGTCAGCCGCCAGAAAAAGCTTCGCCGGGTCGCGCGCCGATAGTGTCGTGGGGTGGCGACAGTGCTAGACTGTCGCCATGTATATCAAGGCTCTAAGACCACCTGCTCGCGGCTTCACGCTGATCGAGCTGGTGGTGGTGATCGTCGTGCTCGCCATCCTGGCAGCCGTGGCGCTGCCGCGTTTCATCGATCTCACGACCGAGGCACGCATCGCCAAGCTCGAGGGCGCGAGGGGCGCGGTCGCGGCCGCGGCGGCTTTGGCCAATGCCAAGCACGTCGTGCAGTACCCCGACCCGACCAACGCCAACAGCCCGGCGAACATGACGGGCGTCAACGTCACGATGCTCAACCGGTATCCGACGGCCAACGCCACGGGCATCGTGGCGGCCGCCCAGTTGAGTGCCAATGATTTCAGCATCGTGGTCGGTCCCAGCGGACCGGTGCCCGCGGGCTCGGTGAGCATCCGTGTGCCGGGCGGCGCCAATCCGGTGACGTGCTCGTTCGTCTACACGCCGCCGGCCGCGCTGGGCGGCGAGCCGGTGATTTCGTTTGTGTCCACGACAGGATGTCAGTGATGAGACCTTTCCTTCTTCTCGCGGCCCTGGCCGTCGCGACACCCGCCGCCGCCTTCAGCACCCTCACCTTCGACGACCCGGCCCTCTCCGATGCCGGTGAACTGCTCGGGAGCGCGGCTTCCCCCAATCCGTATCCGGATTTCGCTTGGGGCTCCGTCGCGACTTCCAGCTGCGATGCCGGTGGTCAGGGCACCGGCTACTGCTTCGGCGTGCAGCCGGCACCGGGCAGCGCGGCGCTCTTCAACAAGGTGGCGCACTGGGTCAACGTGGTCGACCCCGCGACGGCGACGATCGAGTGGGCAAATCCGTCGGCGTCGTCGTTCAAGTTCATCGGGGCAGA
Organism: Burkholderiales bacterium; assembly: GCA_019745565.1. GTDB lineage: Bacteria > Pseudomonadota > Gammaproteobacteria > Burkholderiales. The sequence continues at coordinate 215,541 of JAIESW010000002.1, read as the reverse complement.
CTTCGCCACGTTCAACGGCGGGCCGATCACGGTGCGTGGATACGGATCTCTCGGCGTGCAGAGCGTGACGTTCGACACGACGATGTTCGGGCCGGTGTCGCCGACGGATCCGCTGGCACCGCACTTCGTGGCGTTCAACTGGGACGGCCTCACGCGCCTGGAGATCTCGACCACGCTGACCCCGATGCCCGGCGGCAACGGCGAGCTGGTGAGCCAGTCGCCGTGGATCCTCGACAACTTCCGGTATCAGGCGAACCTGGTGCCTGAGCCTTCGTCCTGGGCGTTACTTGTGTGCGGCCTGCTCGCGATGGGCGCCGTGGCTCGCCGCAAGCCGCGCGCTTCAGAGTAGCTCGAGCAGCACGCGCGCTGCGTCGGCAATGCCGTCGGGGTCGATCGGTGCCGCGCGCGGCCGATCGAGGAGTGCTGCGAGCGGTTCGGCGATGGTCCCTTCGACGAGCGCGGTCCGCGACAGGGACACGCAACGCCCCGTTCGGCTCAGCCACTCGACGAGATGGGGCTCCTCGGGCCAGCCGTCGCGCGTGACGTAGAGCATGGGCGTGCCGTTGACCGCCGCCTCCGTCACCGTGCCGTAGCCGGGCTTGGTGACGACCGCGTCGCAACTCGCGAGCAGGTCGATGTGAGAGCACTGCAGCGTCCGGGCATCGGTCACGTCGGGGTGCGCCCCTTCGAGGGTCATCGCGGCCAGCATGTGCGCGCCGTCGAGGCGCGGCCAGCGCGCGATGTCGATGGTGAAGGGCACGCCGCCGAGCGAAAGCAGCACGAGTCGCGTAGCCGGGTCGAGGCCGAGGCGGCGGCACAGTTCGGAGCGACGGTCGTTGCCATGCCGGCCGATCGGCCCGATGCGGCGCACGTTGTGGAGCCCCGGCATCGGCATGGACGGATCGGGTGCCAGAAACACTCGGGCCGATGCGTATGCCGATCGCATCTGTCCGGCGATGGCCGGCGTACCCGGGAGATCGCCGCAGTAGTGCTCGAAGATGTCGGCCCAGTTGAGGCAACACAGCGCCACCGCCGGCACGCCGGCCTCTTGCGCGGCGGCGAGTGAAAGGTAGGGCACGTTCGCGAGCAGCAGGGTGGGCTCCAGTTCGCGCAGTGCGCCGGCGGCAGCATCTACCGCGGCGGACCACCGACTGTGCAACGCTCGATAGCGCTCGAAACTGGCGGGGACGTCGATCTCGAGGGCGTGGACCATCGCCATGCCGAAGTCGTGTGCGACCGGCAGGTGGTCGAAGGGCCCGTGAAGATGTTCGCGCAGCAGCCGTTCGGGAGCGGAAGAGCGGACGGTGATGCGCAGATCCGGGCGGCGGCGGACCAGTTCGTTGAGAACCGGCGCAGTCATCGCCACGTGCCCGAACCCGTGGCCGGAAACGTCGGCGACGAGGTGGGGCGCGATTTTCATGCGGCGGCGCAACAACGCCGCCGCTTACAGCGGTTATCGGCGGTCAGTCGGCCTCGGCAGGGCCGGGAGCACTCATGCACGCCGCCTCGGATTCGGATGGCTGGGCCATCACCAAGTCCATGGGCAGATTGAATTCTGCCCACTGATACTCGTCCGCGTCGCGCCCGTCTGGGCTGCCAAGGGTTTCCATTGGTGGCACGCTCATGGTCTCTTCTCCTGTTGCAGCTCGGGTCGCCTGCTTGATTTGAAATATACACAAAACGTGAGGTTTTCAACATTACCCACCAAAGATTAATTGCGTGTGAAACGGGGACTGGTCCCACGCGCGCGCGGGCGCAGTACGTCCCCTCCCCCACGCCCCGCGTGGGGGAGGGTTAGGGTGGGGGCAGCCTTCGCCTCCATTGCGCACGCCGCCTGCCCCCATCCCAAGCTTCCCCCGCCCCTGGCGGGGGAAGGAGTGCCTCTCGCTGTACCGGAGACATAGGTAACAGGTCTTCGGAGACATAGGTAACAGGTGTTCGGAGACATGGTTTACAGGTCACGGATACCCCCGCAACAAGGCGCGCGGGCAGGCTGGAGCAACCTGCAACAACCCCTCGATCCCACTGATTTGAAGGCGTATCCTGTCAAACCCGATACGCAAAAGGCCGGTCATGAAAGACTCCGCCACGCCGACCGCCGACGTCCAGGCCGCGGCTACTCTCCCCGCCCAGGAGATCTCCGGCGAGGTCCTCCTGGAGAAATACGCCAAGGGCGGCGAACGCACGGTCCATGAGGTCCGGCAGCGCATCGCCCGCGCTCTGGCCCAGGCCGAAACCGAAGAACGCCGCGCCCACTGGGAACAGCGCTTCCTCGAAGCCCAGGTGCAGGGGTTCATCCCCGCCGGCCGCATCAATTCCGCCGCCGGCACCACCCTCTCCGCCACGCTGATCAACTGCTTCGTCCAGCCGGTGGGCGATTCGATCACCGAAGTGGTCGACGGCCGCCCGGGCATCTACACCGCGCTCGCGGAAGCGGCCGAGACCATGCGCCGCGGCGGCGGTGTCGGATACGACTTCTCTTCCATCCGCCCACAGGGCGCGATGGTCCACGGCACCCAGTCGCGCGCGAGCGGACCGGTGTCGTACATGCGCGTGTTCGACCGCTCGTGCGAAACAGTGGAATCCGCCGGCTCCCGCCGCGGCGCGCAAATGGGCGTACTCCGCTGCGACCATCCCGACATCGAGACCTTCATTCACGCGAAGGACCACGGCGACCTCGCCAACTTCAATGTCTCGGTCGGCGTGACCGACGAGTTCATGCGCGCGGTGGAAAGCGACGGCGACGTGGAACTCGTGCACAAAGCCGAACCCGCCGCGGACATCCGTGCGGCCGGCGCGTACAAGCGCGACGATGGTTCATGGGTGTATCGCAAGGTGCGCGCGCGCGATCTGTGGGAGCAGATCATGCGGTCGACCTACGATCACGCGGAGCCCGGGATCCTGTTCCTCGATCGGATGAACAAGGACAACAACCTCTACTACTGCGAGACGATCGAGAGTACCAACCCCTGCGGTGAGCAGCCTTTGCCACCCTACGGCTGCTGCGATCTCGGCTCGATCAACCTCACGCACTTCGTATCGCAACCGTTCACCGAAAGAGCAGCCTTCGACTTTTCCGCATTCGGCAAGGTCGTCGAGACTTCGGTACGCATGCTCGACAACGTGCTCGATCTCACGCAGTGGCCGCTGCCGCAGCAGCGCGACGAAGCGAATGCGAAGCGCCGCATCGGCCTCGGATTCACCGGCCTCGGCGATGCGCTGATCATGCTGCGTTTGCGTTACGACAGCGTCGAAGCTCGCGCGATGGCTACGCGCATCGCCGAAAGCATGCGCGATCGCGCCTATCTCGCCTCGATCGACCTGGCGAAGGAGCGCGGTGCGTTTCCTCTCTTCAACGCGGACCTCTATCTCGCCGGTGGAAACTTCGCCTCGCGACTGCCGGCGGACATCAAGCAGAAGATACGCGCGCACGGCATCCGCAACTCGCATCTGTTGTCGATCGCGCCCACCGGCACCATCAGCCTCGCCTTCGCCGACAACGCTTCGAACGGCATCGAGCCGCCGTTCTCGTGGACCTACACGCGGCGCAAGCGCACCGCTGAGGGCACGTGGAAGGAGTATCCGGTCGAGGATTACGCGTGGCGCCTGTACCGTCACATCGGCGGCAAGGTCGACCAGCTTCCCGAGTACTTCGTCACCGCACTGGAGATCTCCGCACAGGCGCACAAGGACATGGTCGCTGCGGTCGCACCGTGTATCGACACCAGCATCTCCAAGACGGTGAACGTGCCGGAGAACTATCCGTATCGCGACTTCGAGGATCTCTACATCGCCGCGTGGAAGTCCGGCCTCAAGGGGCTGGCGACGTATCGCCCCAACAAGGTGCTGGGCGCGGTGCTGAGCGTCGAGCCGACCGCAAGCGACAAGGCGAACCCGCAGGACGTCGCATTGGGCGAAGCGAACCGGCGACTCACCATCAAGTCGCTGCCCGCACCGGTGCTCGCATCGCTGCAATGGCCCGGGCGCCCCGCGCTGCCCGACGGCAACGACGCCTGGACGTACATGATCACGCATCCGCACGGCGAGTTCGCGCTGTTCGTGGGCCACACGCAGGCGAACGATCGCGCGTTTCCGTTCGAGGCTTGGGTCAACGGCGCCGAGCAACCGCGCGGCCTTGGTGCTGTGGCGAAGACGCTGTCCATGGACATGCGCGCGAACGATCGCGCATGGCTGAAGCTGAAGCTCGACGAACTCGCGCGCACGCCGGGCGACCAGAGTTTCGACATGCCCTTCCCGCCGCACGGCGAGCTCAAGAAGGTGCCGAGCTTGGTCGCCGGCGTCGCGCAGCTGATCCGCTATCGCTGCGAACGCCTCGGCGCGTTCGACGAGACCGGCCCTTCACCCGTGCTCGACGCGATGTTCTCGCGCGACGAACCGCGCACCGGTACCGACGGCACGCTGTCGTGGACCGTGGACATCCAGAACGCGGCGTCCGGCGAGGACTTCGTGCTGGGCATGAAAGAGATCACGCTGCCCGACGGCGTGACGCGACCCTATTCGCTTTGGCTCTCCGGCCACTACCCGCGCGCGCTCGACGGCCTGGCGCGCATCCTGTCGCTCGACATGCGCGTGCTCGATCCGGCGTGGATTGGGATGAAGCTGCGCAAACTCACCAACTACTCCGAGCCGCTCGGCGATTTCATGGCATTCGTGCCGGGGCAACGCCGGCAGCAGAATTTCCCGTCGACCGTGGCGTATCTCGCTCGCCTGGTGATCCATCGCTACGCGATGCTCGGCGTGCTGGACGAGGAAGGCTATCCGACGCGCGAGATGGGCATTCTGGAGGCACCGCGCGAAGGCGGTCAGCCTGCGGTGCAACCGGGCTCGCTGTGCAACGAGTGCGGCAACGTCACCGTGATCCGCAAGGACGGCTGCGATTTCTGCACCGCCTGCGGGGCGGTGGGGAGTTGCGGGTAGGGGGCAGAGTCCTGCGCGATCCCGGCCGCTCCGCGCGCATTTTCAACGCGTTATGGCAGGGTCTAAAGATTTGACTTGACCCTTCCGTTATAACTACGCTGATAGTCCTTCTAGTTCATGGACCTAGCCGCGGCGCTCGCTGCGGGACGCGAGGCGTGCTTCGTGCTTCTGGCAGCCGGGCAACGTGTCGGGTCCTGAAGCGACCCGCTCAACCGCCAATCCCGAAGGGAGTGATGCACCATGATCGCGAGAATCGTCCTGTTTGCCGCCACCGCGCTGACGGCGGCTTCGGCCCTTGCCCAGGACGGCAACGGCAAGACCGGGTTCTATGCCTACGGCAGCGTCGGCATTTCGATGGCCAAGTACAACCATGAGCAGGCCCGCTCCAATGCCGAAACAGCGTTCGGCCCCGGCGCGTCCTTCACCGACGATGCCGATAGGTATGCCGGCAAAGCGCTGATCGGATACAAGTTCAACAAGTACTTCGGCGTCGAGGGCGGCTACGTCGACGTGGCGAAGATCAGCATCGCTGCCAGCGGTCCGGGCGGCTCGGGGACGGCCGAGGCCAAGCTTCGCGGCGCCCAGCTGGCAGCAGTGGCATGGCTGCCGATGACGCAACAACTCTCCCTGTTCATGAAGCTGGGCGGAGCGGCGATTCGCACCACCTACAAGTCGTCGACTGCCCCGGACGACAAGACGAATGACGTGCAGACATTCTTCGGCATCGGCTTCCAGTACGACTTTGCGAACGACTTCTTCGGTCGTGCCGAGTACGAGCGCTACAGCAACTACGGTAACTCGAGCACCGGAGACGTGACGGCCAACATCTACTCGGTGGGTCTGGGCTACAAGTTCTAAGGCTGGCGTAGACGTTCGCGGATTTCCTCCGCGAGCTTGAAGATCGATAGCGGCGCGCTGCCTTCGGCCTTGTTGTTGACCACCACGTGCACCGGCTGGCCAGCCTGCAACGCCCGTGCGGCGACCGCAGCCAGGACCGAGCGGGACGCCGGATCCTCCTGCAGCAGCCGGTCGAAGGGCGCGTAGCGTTCCTTCGCCTCTTCGTAGGTATGCGCCGGATTGAGATTCCACCGCGCCACCAGCGGCCCGGGGCCGAGCACGGCGAGCACGTCGGTCTGGTCGTGCAGCGCACCTGCCTTCGGATGCACGCTCAGGCAATGGCGCGCGCCGGCACCGCGCAACGCTTCGACGTAGGTGTCGGTGAGCAGCGGTGAGTCACGCACTTCGATCGCGTACAGCGGCACGCGCGGCAGGCGCGTGAGGAATCGATAGAGCCGCTCGCCAAACTGTTTGGGATTCCGCAGCGCCATGCGACCCTGCGGCGGAAACTGGAACAGCAGCGGACCGCACTTTGCGCCAAGACCCTCGTATGCGGGGCGAACGAACGCTTCGTATGCGTAGTCGGGATCGAGAAAACGCGGATTCTCGCCCGCGGGTTCACCGCTCGATCCGCGCAGCCACGGGGTGGTGCACTCCGCCGGCGCCTTCACGGTGAAGCGGAAGTCGTCGGGCACTTGCGATGCGTAGGCCTCGTACACCTCGCGATCGAGCGGGCTGTAGTAGGAGCGGTCGATGCTGGCCGCGCGCAACAACGGGTGGGCCGAATACGCACGAAGGCCCTCCCGGGCAAGCACGCGCGAATCCATGGCATTCGCGTAGACGATGCCGGTCCAGCCGGGGAAGAACCATGACGATGTGCCGAGATGGAGATTCGGCCCGAGCTGCGCCGCGAGCGCGCGCGTGGCCTCGCTCACCTCGACACCGCGCACGATCGAAGGATCGGGGGGCGAGTCGAGTCCGCTGTCGAACAACGGGAGTTGATCAGTCAATCGGTACGCTCGGCCATCATCGACACGGATGATACCGCTACGAGTATGGGGAGCGATGCATTGCCTCCATCCCAACCTTCCCCCGTCTTGCGCCGGGGGAAGGAGCGCATCGGCTGAGGTATCGACCCAGAGTTTCGGGCGACTGCGTCTCCGCAGCACATCCCCCGAGTCAGGCCGGCGGGAGGCTGGGGAGATCTACCCCGCCACGAACTTCATCGCCACCCCGTTCATGCAATAGCGCAGTCCCGTGGGTGCCGGCCCATCCTCGAACACGTGCCCGAGATGGCCGCCGCAGCGGCGGCAATGCACTTCGGTGCGCGTCATGAACAAGGAGCGATCCGTCGAAGTCGCGACCGCATTGGCAAGCGGCCGGAAGAAGCTCGGCCAGCCGGTGCCGCTGTTGAACTTCGCATCGGAGGAGTACAGCGGCAGGTCGCAGGCGGCGCACACGAAGGTGCCCGCGCGCTTCTCATGGTCGAGTTCGCTGGTGCCGGCGCGCTCGGTGCCGTGCTGGCGCAGCACCCGGTACTGCTGGGGCGTGAGGAGCCTGCGCCACTCGTCATCGGTCCTGGTTATCTCGAACTTCTCGTCTACTGCATCCATCGCAACGTCTCCTCCTTCTCGTTCTCGCGCCGCCCTCATCGGGGCGGCTCCTCCGGCAGCGCTTTCAGGGCACCGGGCCGCGTGCACCGTCCGATCCGCAGTGCCGTCGAGCCGGGCGCCGCATCCGCAGGCCGGGGAATCAAAGCATACATCGCCGGACGCCGCCCTAGCGCTGCACCAGCACCACGGCGTGGCCGTCGGGATCCTTGACCGACAGGTAGTGCCGGAAGGGGTGAGCCTCGACGGTCACCACGTCGGGTGAAACGAATGCCACCCCGTGGCGCTGCAGCTTGTCCACCAGCGCCCGCAGGTCGTCCACTTCGATTACGACACGTGTGGCGGCGAGATCGTTCAGCCGCGCATCCGCCGGCGCCGGGCGACCGCCGCCCGGCGTGAGGTACTGGAGGAACTCCAGCCCCGGTCCTTCCGGGCGCTCGGGCCGCAGACCGGTGATGCGCACCACGGCACCGAAAGCGTTGTCGAGCTGCTCCTGCGTCGGACCGCTGTTGATGCCGCCGCCCAGCACTGCGAGCCCGATCAGGTCGCGATAGAAGACCGTGCTGCGCTCGGTGTCGGAAACGGTGATCGCGGAGTGGTCGATGCCGAGGAACAGGCGGTCGCCGGCGCGCTGCCACTTGGCATTGCCCTTGTCCGAGGGAAACCACAGCAGCTCGAGCGGGTGGCCGTCGGGGTCGCGGAACTTCCACGCCTTGATGCCGGCGGCGGCGCGGTTCGATTCGGGGATGGTCTGCGGTGCACTCGAGATGCTCTGCACTCCCAACTGCCGCAGGCGTTCGTGCGCGCGCTCCATGTCGGCCACCACGACCGCGAAGTGCTGGAACCACAGATCGTTCGAGCGGCTGTCGACCGGGATGGGGCGTCCGGCCGGGCTCACGAACTGTTCGAGCTGGATGGTTTCTTCGCCGAGGCGCAGCGTCGCGGAACGGACACGCGTGCCGAACACGCCGGTCACGTAGTCATAGTTGCGATCGGCGACGGTGCGCTCGGACACCTTGCGAAAGTCGAGTGCCTTCTCGTAGAAGGCCGCCGAGCGGTCGAGGTCGGACACGGTGAGGGCGAAGCTGTCGAGGACGAGCGCGCGGGCGCAGACGGCATTCGCGAACGCACATAGTGCCAGCGCGACGATGAGCAGGATGGATGAGCGGATTCGGTGCATGGTGATCTCCTCGGAGCGATTCATCGTTGCCCCCATCCCAACCTTCCGCCACCGGAGGTGGGGGAAGGGGCGTACGTCCCCTCCCCCGGCTTTGCCGGGGGAGGGCGGAGGGTGGGGGCTGCCGTCGCTGGCTTCGGCACCGGCCGCGTTCGTCATGTCGTGAAAGACGACACCGGTTTCGAGCGTGCCGTCTGCGCGTACCGCATAGCGCATCACGACCTTCGCCCTGTCGTCCCAGTTGCCGACACACAAATACTTCTCGACCTGCCCGGACGCGATTGTCGGCAGCCGGCATCCGCTCGCCGTCACGGAGAGATCACGATTCGATGGTCCCGCGGTACACTGCGCCGCTCGAGCTCGCGCGCTTCCACGCGGGAGGAATCGCATGCAGCTGCGCTGGAAACTGATCCTGCCGATGGCCGCGGTGGTCGCGTTGCTGCTCGGCTTGCTCGCGTACGGGGTACCGGCCGATGCATTCGGCGGCGCCGGAGTGTTTCTGCTCACGCTCGCCCTGGTCCTTTCCGTTGCCGCGCTCGCGGTCGCGGTGACGGTGGCGCGCGGCCCGATCGCCGCCATGGAGCAGGCTGCCGCGGCCTTGCCCGGCGTGCGTGCCGGCCTCGACGAAGCCCGCGCCGCGCTGTCGCGCGAAAGCGCCGCGCGGCGCGAGACCGAGGAAGCCCTGCACGAAGCCGAAGAGCGCTACGCCCTCGCCGTGCGCGGCGCCAACGATGGTCTGTGGGAATGGGATCTGCGCCGCGAGGAGGTGCACTACTCGCCGCTCTGGAAAAGCCTGCTCGGCTACGAAGAAACCGAGATCGGGTCACGCATCGACGAATGGCGCGATCGTATCCACCCCGACGATCGTGAACGCGTGCTGCAGGAGCTGGAGGAGCACCTCGCCGGCAAGAGCCTGCGCTTCGAGAACCAGCATCGCCTGCGGCACAAGGACGGCGGCTGGCGCTGGATCCTCGCGCGCGGCACCGCAATTCGCCACGCGAGCGGGGCGCCCTACCGCGTCGTCGGCCTGCACACCGACATCACCGCGCGCCGCGCCGCCGAGCAGACGATCATCGAGGTCGCCGAATCGCTGTCGTCGGTGAGCGGCGACGAATGCCTGCGCACGCTGGTGCGCAGCTTCGCGCAGGTGCTGGGCGTGCGTGAGGCGTTCGTGTGCGAGCCCTGCGATTCGCCACCCACGCGGGCACGCATGCTCGCCTGGTGGCGTGACGGCGAATTCCTGAACGGCATCGAGTACGACCTCGAAGGCACGCCGTGCAAGAACCCGCACGTGTTCGGACGCACGTGCTATTGCCCCATCGATCTGGAGAAGCAGTGGCCGCTCGAGAAGCAGTTCAACCGGCGCGCGTACCTCGGCCTGCCGATCCACGATTCCGCCGGCCGCCTGATCGGCCACATCGCCTGCACCGACAACCGGCCGATGCCGGAGCAGACACCGCACCTCGCGATCTTCAAGCTGTTCGCGCAGCGAGGGGCGATCGAACTGGAACGGCGCGCGTTGGAGCGGATGGCGAGCAGCGCGGTGGTTTGAAGGGCGATTGCCCCCATCCCAACCTTCCCCCGGCAGAGCCGGAGGAAGGGGTGTACGTCCCCTCCCCCGACGAAGTCGGGGGAGGGTTAGGGTGGGGGCAGCGGCGAGCAATGCATGCCCCCAACCGCACAGGTCGTTGACAGCCAAGCATCGCCGCATTGTCCACGGTGTCACCCTGGTGTTACCCTTCCGACACTATGGCCGAATCCACCACCCTGAAGCTCCCGGAAGATCTGAAGAAACGGGTCGCCAAGGCCGCCGGCGAGGCGGGTCAGTCGCCGCACGCATTCATGGTCGAAGCGATCGAGCGACAGACCCAGTACGCGGAACGGCGCCGGGCGTTCGTGGGCGCGGCACTCGCTGCGGAGGAAGAAGTCGCGCGGTACGGCCTGGTGCACGACGGCGATGAAGTGTTGGCGTATCTGCAGGCGCGCCTGAACGGCGCGAAGGCACCGCGCCCCCGCAAGCGCAAGCTCTGAGGCCATCACGGCCGAGTCGCCTTGACTCGACTTGTCTTCGCCCCTCGTGCGCTCGGCGATATCGATCGTCTGGCGGATTTTCTGCTCGACGAGTCACCCGAGTTGGCCGCCGAAACAGGACCGTTGCTCGCAGGCGCGTTGGAAGTCCTCAAGCACCATCCCTTGATCGGACGTCCGGCCGAGCACGGATTGCGCGAGTTGCTCATATCGCGTGGTCGCACAGGGTACGTCGCGTTGTATCGGTATGACGTGAGCAGCGATACTGCGCTCGTGCTGGCGATCCGGCATCAGCGGGAGTCTGCGGGATAGGTGATCGACTTGCGGCGGTGCTGCAACGTCGGCCCCCATCCCAACCTTCCCGCGGCAGAGCCGGGGGAAGGGGTGTACGTCCCGTCCCCCGACTTCGTCGGGGGAGGGTTAGGGTGGGGGCATGCGTGCTTCAACTCAACGATACCCCTTCGCCGCCTCCCCGCCCGTGATCAATCTCGTCGCCCCACTGAACGTGAGATACGACCAGAACCAATCGAACAGCACCGACACGCGATTGCGCACGCCCACGAGAAAGCCCACGTGAATGGCACCCCACAGCCACCACGCAGCGGCGCCCGACAGGCGTACGAAGCCGAAGTCGGCCACCGCCGCTTTGCGACCGATGGTCGCGAGGCTGCCGAGGTGCCGATAGCGGAAGGGCTGCGGCGCGCGCTTACCGAGCACACGCGCACGGATGACGCTCGCGACGTACGCGCCCCCCTGTTTCGCCGCGGGTGCGAGCCCCGGTACCGGTCCACCGTGCCACCCCTTCGACAGCGCCGTATCGCCCAATGCAAACGCGTTGTCGAATCCGGGCACCAGCAGATCCGCGCCGACCTCCAGCCGACCCGCCGCATCCTGCTTCGCGCCCAACCATCGCGCGGCCGGTGACGCCACCACGCCCGCCGCCCAGAGGACGGTGCGTGACGCGATGCGCCGGCCGCTGACCATCACGCCCGTCGCATCGATGCGTTCGACGCGGCTGTCGGTGAGCACCTCGACGCCCAGCTTCGCCAGTGCGGCATTCGTGCGTGCGGACAGAACTTCGGGAAACGTCGGCAGGATGCGCGGACCGGCCTGCACCAGCACCACGCGCGCGCGCGCCGGATCGATGCGCCGGAACTCGCCGGTCATCCCGAACCGGGCGAGCTCGGCGATGGCGCCGGCCAGTTCCACGCCGGTCGGCCCGCCGCCGACCACGAGGAACGTGAGGTGCTCGTCGCGCGTCGCTTCGTCCTCGGCCGCTTCGGCACGCTCGAACGCGGTCAGGATGCGTCGCCGCACCTCGGTGGCATCCTCGACGCGCTTCAAACCGGGGGCGAACGGTGCCCATTCGTCGCGCCCGAAGTAGCTGTGCGCCGCGCCTGTCGCGAGGACCAGGTAGTCGTAGGCGACCCGCTGGTCACCGACCACCACTTCGCGCCGCTGCGTGTCGACGCCGCTCACCTCGCCGAGGAGCACGCGAGCGTTGAACTGTTCGCGGAACACGCTGCGGATGGGAATCGCAATGTCGCCCGGCGACAGGGCGGTGGTCGCCACCTGATACAGCAGCGGCTGGAACAGATGGTAGTTCTGCCGGTCGATCAGCGTGATCCGGACCGGCGTGCGCGCGAGGCGTACCGCGCACGCGATGCCGCCGAAGCCGGCACCCACGATGACCACGTGGGGCAAACCGTCCAGTGCGAACGCAGGCTTCCCTTCCACCTGTGGGAAACGGCGGGCGAGCCATCGCAACAGCACCGCATCGACGGCGATCGGACCGGGTCCGTGCACCGCCAGGAGCGCGAAGGCGGCGAACCAGCAGGCCGCGGTGCCCGTCGTCATCTCGCTTGCGACCGCCGACGTCAGGATGCCGCCGGCCAGCACCACGGCGGCGATGCGTGTACCGAAACCGGCGACGAGCATCGCGACCAGCACGATCGCGACCTGCCCCGCAAACGGCGCTGCCGAACCCGCGGGCACGACGATCGACGCGGATGCGGCTCCGACTGCGATGCACCCTACCGCCAGGCCGATCCACGATCGCAGCAGCAGCTGATGCATCGGTACCGCCACCTTCGTGAACCGTTCCAGCACCTTCGCGGCGAAGCGGGCGAGCGGCAAGGCGCTTTGCGCGAGTCCCGGCGCCAGCATGCGATCTAGCGAGAACGGTCCCGCACCACGCACCGCGATCCAAGCGAGCAACGCAACCCAGAACAGGTGCGCGTCGAGGGCCCGGTACTCGAACTGGATCACCAGCGACAACGCGGCCAGCGCGAGCGCTGCGACGCGTGCCCCGAGGCCGGCGGCGAGCAGGACGCTGCCCGCGAACTCCACGCCGACGCCGAGCCACGCTGCGGTGACCGGGTCGAGCCAGGTCACCGGGTATTCATAGCGGGCAAGGTCGAGCGCGCGGTCCCAGTCCGCGAGCTTGAGCACCGCGGAGACGAAGAACATCTGCGCGAGACTCCAGCGGATCAGGACGTCGAGCAGCGGCCCGAGTACGCGCTCGCCCGAGCGCATGGCCTGTGCCGCTCCGCCGAGGAGTTTGCCCCACGCGATGCGGCCGGCGCTCGCCGTCGTCGCGACGCTCATCGCGAACCCCGCACGGGTTCGTGGCCGCAGTGGATGCAACGCACACCCGGATCGTGGTCGATCTTCGCGCAATGCACCTCGCTCGCCGGGATCAGCCGGCGTCGCAGTTCCGCAGCGAGCAGCATGCCGAGCGGCGGCGCCACGCAGTAGATCCAGAATGCATCGAACCGCCCTGCCGGCAGCGCGGACGCGAGGCTGCGTGCCGGGTTCATGCTCATGCCGGACAGCGGTGCCTCGACGAGGATGAACGATGCCACCAGCACGCCGGCCGCAACGCCGGTCCAACGCATCCACGCGTCACTGTTCGAGATTGCGAGGACCGCGCTCATCAGCAGCAGGGAGATCGTGACCTCGGCGGCGAACGCCACCGCCACCCCTTGCACCCCCGGCGTGGTGATTACGAAGGTCACCGGGGGTTCCGCGAACGTTTCGCCCAGCAACGCGAACGCCAGCACCACACCGGCCAGCCCACCGCTGCATTGCGCGATCGCGTAGAAGAACGCATCCCACCCGGCCATCTTGCCGAGCCGCCAGAACGTCAACGTCACGGCGGGATTGAGATGCGCTCCGGAGCGCCGGCCCCAGGGCGAGTAGATGAGGCCTACCGCGGTGAGTCCCATGGCGATGCCGATCAGCGCGCGTCGCCAGACCGGATCGGCGACCGCTCCATGCAGCGCCGATCCGGGATGCTCGAACAGCGTCGTGAAGACCGCGGCGGAGAGCATGAACATGCCGAGCCCCCAGGCCTCCATGAGGTACTCGGGCCAGTGCTCGCGCAGCGCCGCGATCGCCTCGGAGCGTCGCGGCGCGATGACGACTTCACTCATGACGCCACTGCCGCGGCACGCTTCTTCTTCGACACGCCATCGGCGATCCCCAGCTCGTGCCGCCAGTACGCCGGCACCGCCTCACGGTACTTGCGCTGCACGAGATTCGCCACGAGACCGGTCCAGCCGGTCTGGTGCATGGCGCCCAGGCCGAGGCCGGTCTCGCCGTGGAAGTATTCATTGAACAGCAACAGATCCTTCCAGTGGGGGTCGTGCTGGAACGGGCTGTCGGGCGGCAGCGCGGGCACACGCCCGGTCGCGTCGCGGCGGAACATGTTCACCAGCCGCTCGGAGATCAGGTTGGAGATCTCGCGCAAGGTGAGTTCCTTGCCGTCGAGAGCCGGCACCGGTACTTTGAAGCCGTCACCCAGGAAGCGGTGGAACTTCTCGATCGCCTGGATCAGCGTGTAGTTGGTCGGCATCCAGATGGGGCCGCGCCAGTTGGAATTGCCGCCGAACAGTCCGGACGTGGATTCACCCGGCACGTACTCGATCAACGCGCGGCCGATGCCGTGCACGTGCCCCAGGTCGCTGCGCATGGCGTGGAGCTTCGAGACGCTGCGGATGCCGAACTCCGACAGGAATTCGTCCTCGGTCAGCAGGTGCTTGAGGATCGCGCGCAGCTTGTCCTGGTCCACCAGTGCCAGCAGGCGTTCGCCGCGAGCGTTGGTCTTGGTCGGGCATTCCGACACGTAGTGCCCGTCGAACATCCCGTAGCGGTGCGCGTTCATCACGCTGGCGAAGCGCGGTGCCGCCTTGAGCAACCGCTGATCGACGATCTCCACCGCGAACATCGGGATGATCCCGACCCACGAGAAGACGTCGATGCGCTGACGCGAGCCGTCGGGCGCGATCACCACGTCCTTGAAGAAGCCGTCCTGATCGTCCCACAGCGAGATGCCCATGCCGGAATGGCCGGCGATGGTGTTGGCGATGGCGAGGAACTGGTGATAGCACTGGATCGCGACGTCCTCGTAGTCGGAGTTGTCGGCGGTAAGCTCGAGGCACATCACGGTCATGTTGAGCGCGAACATCGCGACCCAGCCGGTGGCATCCGCCTGCTTGAGCGAGAAGCCCGGAGGCAGCGGCTGCGACCGGTCGTACACCGAGATGTTGTCGAGCCCGAGAAAGCCGCCTTCGAACACGTTGTTGCCGCCGGCGTCCTTGCGGTTGAGCCACCACGTGTAGTTCATCAGCAGCTTGTGGGTCACCCGCTGCAGGAAACCGATGTCGCCCTTGCCGCGCTGGACGCGCTCGGCACGGAAGACCTTGAGCGCCGCCTGCGCCAGCACCGGCGGATTCACGTCGCCGAACGCCCATTCGTAGGCGGGGATCTGCCCGTTCGGATGGAGATAGTTCTCCTTGAGCAGCAGTTCCACCTGACCCTTCGCGAAGTCGACGTCCACCAGCGCGAGTGCCGCCACGTGGAATGCGAGATCCCAGGCCGCGAACCATGGGTACTCCCAGGCATCGGGCATGGAGATCACGTGCTCGGCCTTGAGGTGGCGCCAGTGGGCGTTGCGGCCGTCGCGGCGGTGGGAAGGCGGCGGCAGCTGGTCGCCGTCGATCCACTTCGCCACGTCGTAGTGAAAGAACTGCTTGCTCCAGATCATCCCCGACAGCGCCTGGCGCAGGATCGCTTCGTCCTGCGGATGCGCCTGGGGCAACAGTTCGTCGTAGAACACCGAGGCTTCGGCCTCGCGCTTCGCGAAGATCACCTCGCGCTTGCCGAACGGCTGCTCGAGCGCTTTCGCCGACAGCGTCAGGCCCACGACCGACGTCTGACCCGGTGCGACCGTCAGCACATGGTGCGCACCCATCTTGGTGCCGCGGTTCTCGCGATTGACCGCATCGGCGTCGCCTTCGATCAGGAACCGGTGGAAGGCGTCCTTCACGTACGGCGTGGCATTGGGCGCGTTCCACAGCCGTTGCGCGTTGCTTTCGTTCTCCGTGAACAGCAGATCGGCGTGATGACGACCATAGAGGTGATAGCGCCCCAGCGTCGGATGGTCGGCGCGCACGGCCCACATGCTGTCACCCGGCGTGGCCGCCGCGTGGATGTCGGGCTTCTCGCCGTCATCACCCCAGGACCAGGTGTTGCGGAACCACAGGGTCGGCATGACGTGGAGGGACTGCGTCTCGGGACCGCGGTTGGTCACCAGCACGCGGATGTGGATCTCGTCCGGCGTCGCCTTCGCGTAGCGCACCTCCACGTCCCAGTAGCGGCTCTCTTCGAAGATGCCGGAGTCGAGCAGCGTGTACGGCGGATCGTGCCGCGAGCGGCGGGCATTCTCCTCGACCAGGCGCGAGTACGGATAGGCGCGCTGGGGATACTTGTACAGATAGCGCAGGAACGAATGCGACGGCGTGGCGTCGACGTAGAAGTAGTACTCCTTCACGTCCTCGCCGTGATTGCCCTGGTTGCCGGTGAGACCGAACGCCCGCTCCTTCAGTATCGGGTCCGCGCCGTTCCACAGCGCGAGCGCGAAGCACAGCCGCTGCTGTTCGTCGCTGATACCGCCCAGGCCGTCCTCGTTCCAGCGGTAGGCGCGCGAACGGGCCTGGTCGTGATCGAAGTACTCCCACGCGTTGCCGTGCGAGCTGTAGTCCTCGCGCACCGTCCCCCACGCGCGTTCCGCGAGATAGGGGCCCCACAGGCGCCAGTCTTCGAGGCCGCGGTGTTGCGCTTCCAAGCGGTCGCGTTCGGGGTTGCGCTGGGTCTTCGCTTCCATCGGGATCTCCTGGAGGTTCTGGTTCGGGTCAGGCCGTGGTGAGCCGGGCTTGGTCGGATTGCATCGGGCGCACCGCATCGCGACGCCGGGCGCGCTCGAGGCGCCACCACGCTTCGAGCGTGCAGGCGACCGACCACGCCTGGACCGGCGCACCGCGCGGATGGTGCGGCGGATCGCCGTCGAAGATCTCCGTGACCGTGCCGAGGGCACCGTCGGTCAGGTGGTCGCGGATCGGCTCGAGCCGCCGCTGCGCCGCTTCGGCATCGCCGTGCACGCGGTACTCCGCGAGCGCGTAGTGCCCCAGCAGCCAGGCCCATACCGGCCCCTGGTGATAGCCGCTGTCGCGCTCCCACACGCCACCGATGTAGCGCGCACGGTACTCGCGGTGTCCCGGTACGAGCGAACGCAGTCCATAGGACGCGAGCAGTTCGCGTCCGCAGATCTGCACCACCGCCGCCTGCGCGCTGCGATCGAGCGGGCTGTAGGGCAGGCTCACCGCGAGGATCTGGTTGGGCCGCAGCGTGGCGTCGTCGCCCTCGGGACCGTCGAGCACGTCGAACAGTCCGTGACCTTCGGGCTGCACGAAGCGCTGGAAGCCGGCGCGGTTGCGTGCCGCGAGCACCAGGTATGGATCGGCAGGGGCGCCGACGCGCTCCGCCATGGCGGCCATCGCATTGAGCGCGTTGTACCAGAGCGCGTTGATCTCTACGGGCTTGCCGATGCGCGCGGTGAACACGTGGTTGCCCACCTTCGCATCCATCCACGTGAGCTGCACACCGGGTTCGCCGGCCGCCAGCAAGCTGTCGCCTTCGTCGAGCCCGATGCCGTAGCGCGTGCCCTGGGCATAGCTGTCGATGATGCCGCCCAACGTCGGGAGCACGTCGCGCAGCGAAGCGACGTCGTCGGTCTCTTCGACGTACGCACGCCAGGCCTCGATGTACCAGAGCGCCGCGTCGACGGTGTTGTAGTCGGCCCGCTCGCCCGCACCGGGAAAGAAGTTGGGCAGCATGCCCTGGTCCACGAAGCGGGCGAACGTGGCGAGAATGCGCCGGGCGCTGTCGTGCCGGCCGGTGGGGAGGGTGAGCCCCGGCAGTGCGATCATCGTGTCGCGCCCCCAGTCTCCGAACCACGGATAGCCGGCGATCACCGATTCGCCGTCGGGCTGTTGTTCGAGGGGCCGCGCGAACACGAAGCTGTCCGCCGCCTGCACCAGCCGGTTGACCCAGCCCGGCGCATCGGACAGCTCCGGCGTCATGGCGCGCGCGCGTACCAGCAGTCGCGCATCGTGCGATCGCGCGCGGCGCATCGCCTCCTCGAGATAGGGTGACGCGTCCGCATCCAGTGATCCGACGATGCCGACCCATTCGCCGGGGCGCAGCGCCAGTTCCGCCGTGGCGACGCACAGATGATTGTCGCGATCAGGCAGGCCGCGGCTGCGTTCCGCCGGCAAGTCGAAGTTCTCGATCCAGTCGCGGGCCGCCACCACGCCACCGCCGCAGGCACGCAGATGAAACGTGAACCAGTCGCCGAAACGGGCCGATACCCGGGTGCCTTCCACGGTGATGGCGGGGTCGATGCCGCCCACGGACATCTGGCCGTGGTGGTCGCGGGCGTTCACCAGCAACCGCACGCGCAGCCGCAGCGCCTCACGCGGTTCGTCGCTCGCTTCGAGGCGCCAGGCCACGTAGGTGGTGTCCGCGCCCTGCTCCATCCACACGCGCTGCTCGACGGTGCGGTTGCCCAGGGCGTAGCGCCACACCGGCATGCGACCGTCCAGATGGAACGACTCGATCAGCCGGTGACCGGCGGGGTCCACCGCCCCGCCGGTCCAGCGATTGGTGCCGAGCGCCCACTCGCGATCGCCGTCGATCACGCTGGCGTCGGCCTTCGCGAACACCAGCACGCGGCCCAGCGGCGCGTTGACCGGTGCCACCAGGAGTCCGTGGTAGCGGCGCGTCAGCGTGCCCGCGATGGTGCCGGCGGCATAGCCGCCCAGTCCGTTGGCGATCCACCACTCGCGCCGCTCGGCCTGCTCGAGGTCGCCGCAGATCTCACGCCCAAACCGGATGTCCTGCACGAGCGGGGGGTTGTTCATTTCGGGTCCGTTCCTGTTCGATGCGTTGCGCGAGGCCACTCGCCACGCGCAGAGACCACGCGTAGATAGTGAGGGCCGGGTTGACTCGGCTGGAGCGCGGCAGCACGCTGCCGTCGACGACGTAGAGGTTGTCCATGCCGTGGACGCGGCCGTCGGCGCCCACCACGGAGACCGCGGGATCGTTGCCCGCGACCAGCGTGCCGCAGGCGTGCGCGGTGCCGGTGACGGGAATCGGCTGCGAGAGCGGCATCAGCCCCGCGGCGAGCAGGTCGCGCTTGAATCGCGCCACCAGACGCCGGTGCTCGTCGCGCGCCTGCGGGATGCGCGCAAGGTCGTAGTCCAGCTTCGGACGCCCGATGCCGTGGGCGTGGGCCAGGATGCGATTGTCGCGATGGGAGCCGTCCTCGGTCTGCAGGAAGAAACCGTACAGCCGCGGGCCGGCGAGACGTGCCAGCGGTTTCGGCAGCCACGACGGCGCGATGGCCGAGAAGAACTCGCCGTCGAACCACCCGAGCGGCTGCACGCTGGAATGCGGGAAGTCGTCGTGGAGGAACAGCGCGGTCTTGCGGAGACTGTCGGTCTTGCGGCGCGGCGAGAGCGCGAGCACTGCGGTCAGCACATGCGACTTGTAGTGGCGGCCGACGACGCACGCGGACGGCAAAGTGCGGGCCAGACCGGTGCGCTCGAAATAGCTCTGCAGCAAGCGTGGCGAGTGCAGCGCACCGCCGGCCAGCAGCACGTGCTGCGCGCGGTGCACCGTGCCGTCGTCGCACACGACGCCGATCACGCGCTGCGGGTCGGCATCCCAAGCGAGCAGATCGGTGACTGTGCGGCCGGTGGCGATGACCAGATTCGGATGGTTGCGCACGCGCTCGAGGAACGCGCTCTGCCCGTCGGCCTTGAGACCGCGCGGCGACGCGAAGCCGTCGAAGTGCTTCGCTTCCTCCGGATGATCCAGGATGCCGGCGGACAGGCCGAGCGGCAGCGGTCGCACGTCCCAGCCGCGCCACGGTCCGGCGAGATGCGCCGCGATGCGTGCCAGATCCGGCTCGATGGGAAACGTGCGCACGCCCAGCAGTTGCTCCGCGGCTTCATAGAACGGCGTCAGTTCGTCGGCCGCGATGGGCCACGGCAGGAACTGCCGATCCGGATCTCCCTGGAATTCCTCGCGACTGAAGCGCAGCAGCGCGGCGCCGTACCAGCGTGTCTTGCCGCCCAGGTTGGAGCGCTCCTCGGGCACGATGGCGCGGCCCCGGGCGTCGACCCAGCGCTCGGTCTCGACGAACGCGTGGCGCGCGAACACCTGCTCGACGTCGAGAGTCGAGCCGTCGCGCGGCAGCTCCGGTCCGCGCTCCAGCAGCAGGACGCGGCGGCCGCTTTGCACCAGGTAGTAGGCCGCGGCCGAACCGCCGGCGCCGGAACCCACGATGATGGCGTCGAAGTGCATGCTGGCCTTCCTTCAGCCGCCGGTCCGGAACTCGGGATACAGCGTCATGCCGCCGTCGACGTAGATCGTGGCGCCGTTGACGTAGTCCGAGTGATCGGATGCGAGCCACACCGCAGCGCGCGCGATGTCGCGTGTTTCGCCGACGCGGCCGTAGGGGATCAGCCGCAGCAGCTCGCGTTCGGCCTCGGGCGTGTCCCAGGCCGTGGTGTTGATCGGCGTCTTGATGGCACCGGGCGACACGCTGTTCACGCGGATCTTGTGCATGGCCAGTTCCTGCGCCATGGTCTTCATCAGCATGGCCACGCCGCCTTTCGAGGCAGCGTAGTTCGCATGCCCGGCCCAGGGAATCGCGTCGTGCACCGAAGAGACGCAGACGATCTTGCCGGCGGCCACGGAAAGTTCGGGCTGCACGCCGCGACGCAGGAATTCACGCACGGCGGCGCGGGCGCAGAGGAACTGGCCGGTCAGGTTGACCGCGATCACCTGGTTCCAGTCGGCGAGCGACATCTCGTGCAGCTTCGCATCCTTCTGCAGACCGGCGTTGTTGATCAGGATGTCGATGGAACCGAACGCGGCGATGGCGGCGTCGAACATCGCCTCCACCTGATCCTCGCGGCTCACGTCGGCTTCGATCGCGACGGCAGTGCCGCCGGCGTCCTGGATCTCCGCGACGATGCGCTCGGCCGCCTCCGCGCCGCGGACGTAGTTCACGGCCACCGCCGCTCCGGCTTCCGCCAGGGCGCGGGCGATCCCTTCGCCGATGCCGGAGTTGGCTCCGGTGACGATGGCGCGCTGGCCGCGCAGGCTCAATTCGTGTCGCGAGCCGGTACGGATCTCGTTCATCGTGCCCATGCCATGGCTCCTTTCTTCCCGGTGAAGAAGAGCTTCGCGATCAGGTGATCGATCGACAGACGCCCCGGCCCGTAGAACAGCGGGACCAGCAGCATCAAGCCCCAGTAGATGTGATCCTGGAATCCGGTCTCCCACAGCGCAGGGTAGGAGACCACCGCGATGATGTTGAAGACGAACAGCATGAGCGCGGCGGGTCGCGTGGCGAGGCCGGCTGCAAGAAAGACCGGCAGCACCAGTTCGTTCGCAGTGCCCAGGTATGCCGCCACGTCGGGCGGCAGCAGCGGCACCTCGTACTCGTTCTGGAACAGGAACAGTGTGGAGTCCCAGTTGCCGATCTTGATGAGCCCGGCCGTGAAGAACGCCTTCGCGACCCACAGGCGGAACAGCAGGCCGACGCCGGAACTGCCGAGGTCCAGCGCGCTGTAGATGCGCCGGACGATGGGAGTGAGTTTCTGGAGCATGGCGATGTCGTCCGGTGAGAAGTTCTAGAACGCGGCGCGGGCGCTCGGATCGCCGACCATGCCGGACAACAGCACCATCAGCTCCACCTCGGTGGGGGCGTCGTCGATGTCGAGGACCGCTTCGTCGACCGGTTGGGCGGCGGGCGCTTCGATCTCGATGTCGAAGCGGTCGATCAGGGTGTCGAGAGTCATGGCTGGGATCTCCTTCGTGTCGGGTCGCAATGGACGCCCGCCGGCAGGCAGCGGGCGCCGTTTGCGCTTCAGCCCTTGCCGCCGTGCTTGGCGTCGGGCGAGGTCTGAAGGCGGCCACCGGCGATGCGCTCGCAAGTGCCCTTCGGCACGAGGATCCAGGCCTCGGCGTGGCGATCGGTCTTGATGCTGCCGGCGCACGAACTGACGCTGGTGCCGCAGTCGTTCTTGCCGGCCTTGACGATGCCGGCGCACTTCTCGAGATCGCCCTTGCTCTGCGCGAACGCCGGCGCAGCGGCGAGGCCGGCCACGAGTGCGGCGCCGATGGCCGCGGAGATCGCACGATCGATGGTTGTCATGGTGTCGCTCCTGTCTGGTTGAGTGGTTCGGGCGTTGTTGCTGCACGCCGCGGAACGAACTATCCGCGGGGGCGGTCCCGGAACCGTCAAGGACAGTTCAAGTTTCTGTGTCGAGATGGATGAGGTGCTCGCCCCCATCCCAGCCTTCCCCCACCGAAGGTGGGGGAAGGAGTCCTCATGGCATCCGACGGTGCAAGTAAGAATGCAGGTGGTTGCTGCACCAGCTCGTCCTCGGCGGCGGCGGGGCAGAGAGCACTACGCCCCTTCCCCCACCTCCGGTGGGGGAAGGTTGGGATGGGGGCAAGCGCGGATCAGGCCGCTGCCCGCAACCGCGACAGCAACCGCTGCCGCTCGATCTCCAGCCCCGCGCGCTCGGCGTACAGCGTGAAGATCAGCTCCACCGGGAAATCGTGCTCCAGCGGCGCCACCCCGAAGCACGCGAGGTGACCCACTACAGTGTTCTCGCTGTCCTTGATCGGGATGCCCACGTAGCTCTCGAACCCGACGTCCGCCGGATAGCGCAGCGCCAGACCGCTCGCGAACACGCACGCGCGGTTGCCGTTGATCACTTCGTCACACGGCTGACCTTCGAGATCGTATTCGCCGTTCGTCACGAACTCCCCGCCTTCGAACTTGGCGAGGTGCCGCACCCGACGACGTGCATCGTCACAGCACTCGGTGATGAACGCCTTGTGCACGCCCAGCACGGTCGCGAAGTTCTTCACCAACCCGCGGAAGAAGGCTTCGCCGTGGACGTTCGCGAGGCCCTCGGCCAGCCCGACCACGATCTGCTCCACCCGCTTGCGCCCGTCGATGTCGGTGATGAGTCCGACCAGCCGGTGCGGCCGGTCGCCGACGCCGCGGATGCGCGCCCCCCGCACCAGCACCCAGCGCCAGCGGCCGTCCTTGCGGCGCAGGCGCTGCACGCTCTCGTAGCGGATGCTCCGGCCTTCCAGATGCTCGTCGAGCGTGCGCAGCGCCTCCTCGCGATCCTCGGGATGGATGCGATCGCGCCATTCGTCGATGTCGACGCCGATGTCGTCCTCACGATGATCGAGCAGCGCTTTCCAGCGCGGCGAGTAGTACACGGAGCCGGTGCGCAGGTTCCATTCCCACAACGCGTCGTTCGCGCCGCGCACGGCGAGGGCGTAGCGCTCCTCGCTCTCGCGCACCGCCTGCTCCGCGTCGCGCCGCCGTTCGGCCTCGCGCGTACGCGCTTGGTCGTCGCGCTGGAGCGTGTCGCGAACCTCCGCGAGGCTCGCGGCGAGCACGCCGATCTCGTCCCCGCCCGCTTCGACGCGGGCCGGCAGGTTGCGCAACGCGAGCTGCCGCGCGAACTCGGTGAGCTGGATCACCGGCCGCCGCACCCAGTACTCGGTGGCGGCGAAGACTGCGATGCAGAGCAGCGCCGCCCAGGTGGCGACGATCGCGAAGTCCTCCGGACGATAGGCAGCGAGGGTCGCGCAAGCGACTGCCACCAGGACGGCGATCTTGAAGGCAACACGCATGACCTACGCCGCCATGGCCGTCGCACCGGGCCGATCGCCGGCCGGCAGCTGGAAGGTGAAGCTCGTGCCTTCGCCGACCACGCTGTCCACGGTGATCCGGCCGCCGTGCAGTTCGACGATGCGTTTGGTGATGGCGAGGCCCAAGCCGGAGCCGCCCGAGGCGGAGGAACGGCTGCGATCGAGCGTGAAGCTGCGCTCGAACACGTGCGGCAGCGCTTCCCTCGGAATGCCCGAGCCGGTATCGGCCACGGTGATCTCGATCATCGAGCCGTCCGCCCGGATGGATACCGTCACCGAGCCACCGGACCCGGTGTGGCGGATCGCGTTGTCGATCAGGTTGCCCAGGGCCCGTTCGGTGAGACCGATATCGGCATTGGCGAAATGGCTGCGGCCTCCTGCGGTCATGGACAGCTCGACGCCCTTGCCTTCCGCGCGGATGCGGAACTGCTGCACGACATCCTGGATCAGTTCCTCGATCACGAAGGGTTCGCGCGTCAGCTTGATGTCGCCCGCATCGAGTTTCGCCAGCTCGAAGAACTGCGCCACCAGATTGCCGAGTCGCTCGCTCTGGCGCGCGGCGGTCTCCAGGTAGAAGGCACGCTCGCGCTCCGACAGGGCGTCGCCCTTCAGCAGCAGGGTGTCGAGGTACCCGCGCAACGAAGCCAGCGGCGTACGCAGATCATGGGAGACGTTGGCGATCAGGTCGCGCCGGGCCGAGTCGTTGTCGCGCAGTTCCTGCAGCTGGTCGATGATGCGGTCGGCCATCTGGTTGTAGGTGTGACCGAGGCGATCGATCTCGTCGGCGGTCGCGGCGTCCGATCCGGCGAGATACGGGACCTTCTCCGCGAAATTGCTCGACCGGAAGCGCTCCATGGCCTGGGCCAGCCGCTGCAGGCGCGTCGTGAGCAGACCGAAGGCGGCAAACCCCGCCACCAGACCGAGCACGAGACCGCCGCCGATCAGCCAGAGCGCCGACATCAGCGTGTGATCCATGGCGAACTTGCGCGCGATGGAATCCTGCTCCTCGCCACCGATCACGATGTACAGATAGCCGGCGGGCTCGCCGTTGCTCAGGATCGGTGCGGCCGAGAAGATCTTGCTGCGGCGCGGATCGCGCGGATCATCGCCCTTGAGCGGCCAGCGCGCGGTGCCGTCGAGGAACCGGCGGACCGGATCGAGATCGACGAACTCGCGGATCACGCGGCCAGGCGGCACCGAGCAGGAGACGACGTGACCGTCGAGCCCGAGGCGATACAGCTCGATGGTCGGATTGATGCTCATCATCGCGTCGAACAGCGTGCGGTCGGCTTCGGCCGTCAGGCCGCCGGCGCCGGCCAGGTACTCGTGCACGAGCCGCTGTGCGAGGGGACGGTTCAGCTGCTGCTCGGCCGCGAGTTGCTGCGACTCGAACGTCGCGCGCATGACTGTGAAGAACAGCGCCCCCAGCAGCAGGAACAGCACCACCAGCGTGATCGCGAGCTTGCTGTAGAGCGTCCGGAACATTCGCGCAGGCTAGCGGGCAGCCTTGTCGAGTTCCGTGAACTTGTAGCCCACGCTCCACACCGTCAAGATGTAGCGCGGATTCGCCGGATCGGCTTCGATCTTGGTGCGCAGACGGTTGATGTGGGAGTTCACCGTGTGCTCGTAGCCGCTGTGGGAATAGCCCCACACCTTGTCGAGCAGCTGAGCGCGCGTGAACACGCGGCCGGGGTTCTGGGCGAAGCACAGCAGCAGGTCGAACTCCTTCGCGGTCAGGTCCACCTCCTTGCCGTCCAGCGTGACGACGCGCTTGTCCGGTTCGATCGCGAGCGTGCCGGTCTGGATGCGCCGCGAAGCGGCTGCGGGTGCCGGCTGCGACAACGCGTCGACGCGCCGGAAGATGGCCTTCACCCGGGCGGTGAGCTCGGTGACGCTGAAAGGCTTGGTGACGTAGTCGTCGGCACCCAGTTCGAGGCCCAGGACACGGTCGATCTCGGACGACTTCGAGGTGAGCATGAGCACCGGCGTGTAGATGGCCTTGGCGCGCATCTTCTTCAGGATCTCGAGCCCGTCCAGCCCCGGCAGCATGATATCGAGCAGGACCAGATCGAAGGGCTTCGCTTCCACTTCCGCCAGCCCGACGATGCCGTCGTAGGCGACGGTCACGTCGCAGGCGAGATCCTGCAGGTGGAGCGCGACCAGATCGGCGATCTCCTTCTGGTCTTCCACCACCAGCACGTTGCGGCGCACGGCTTCCCTCCTGAACGTGGGTTCGGTCTCTGCACGGGGCGATCCGTCGGGCGGGCGGCCGGCGGGGACTGCGGGGCTGTTCACGATCGTCTGCATGGTACTACCCGCCTTTCTCGCGTCGGTCGGTCACGGCGTCAAGGATCGGCGTCGGCCTGTCGCTCGGCTCCGTGGACCCGCTGGCGCGCCATTATCTGCTGTCGTTGCAGGCGCTCGTCGAGCGCTTCGAGCCGTGCTTCGTTTCGGATCACCTGTGCTGGGGCTCGGTGGACGGGCGCTACCTGCACGACCTGCTGCCGATGCCGTACACGGAAGAGGCGCTGGCGCATTTCTGCGAGAGGGTCGACCAGGCGCAGGAGTTCCTCGACCGCCGCGTGCTGATCGAGAACGTGTCGAGCTACGTGCAGTTCGAGGGCGCGGACATGCACGAGTGGGATTTCCTCGCGGCGGTGGCGCGGCAGACCGGCTGCGGCCTGCTGCTCGACGTGAACAACATCTACGTGAGCGCCATGAACCACGGCTTCGAAGCCCGTCGCTACGTCGACGCGATCCCGTCGGCGGCCGTGGAGGAGATCCATCTCGCCGGGTTCGACGTGAGCGGAGACCTGCTCGTGGACACGCATGGACGGCGGGTGGCCGACGAGGTCTGGGCGTTGTTCCGCCACACCGTCCGGCGGCTCGGCGCCGTGCCGACCCTGATCGAATGGGACACGAACATTCCGGCACTGCCGGTGCTGCTGGGCGAGGCTGCGAAGGCCGCGGCCATTCTCGACGAGGTGGGCCATGGATCTCTCGACGCTGCAGCGTGAGTTCGTCGCGGCGGTGTTCGCGCCCGATGCACGGCCGCCGGTCGCGATCATCGACGACGCGCCCGGCCGGACAGCGCGCTTCGCGGTCTACCGCAACAATGCCCTGAACAACCTCGCCACCGCGCTGCTCGACGTACACCCGGTGGTCGCACGGCTGGTCGGGCCGGCATTCTTCGATCACGTCGCCGGCCAGTACGCGTCGGCCTATCCGTCCATGTCGGGCGACATCCACGACTACGGCGGGCACTTCGCGGAGTACCTGGAGGCTCACCCGGCCGCTGCCGGCCTGCCGTGGCTCGCGGACGTGGCGCGGCTCGAATGGGCCTGGCACGAAGCGTTTCATGCAGCATCGCCGCCGCCCTTCGATTGGTCGGCGCTCGCTGCCGTCGAGCCGGCCCGCCAGGGAGACCTGTGCTTCATGCCCCATCCGTCGCTGCGGTTGGTGCGATCCCCGTACCCGATCCTGCACATCTGGGAAGCGAATCAACCCGAGCGCGATGGCGAAGAGACGGTGGATCTGAACGAAGGCGGCGACCGGCTGACCGTGCTGCGCGAGGCGGATCACGCCGTCGCCGTCGAGCGCGTGGATGCTGCCACCTATGCAGTGCTGGAAGCATGCCGCCTCGGGCGACCGATCGCGGATGCGATCGCTGCAGCACTGGCGGTGGAGCCCGGAGCCGACGCGGCAGCGCTGCTGCGCGGTCTTATCGGTCGCGGACGGCTGGCGGGCTTCGAAGGCGGCTGACGGCTGCCGTCGTTCGCCACAGAAACGCCACTTTTCCGCGACCGGACGTTGATCCGGAGATGCGTCAATGGCGACACGTCGCAGGCGACGTCCGCAAATCTGCGGCAGTGTCGTGCCGACGACTCCCATCTCCATCGACGAAAGGAATCTCCATGAACGCTTCCACTACGCTCAAGACCCTGCAACTCGCGGCAACCTCGGCGCTCATCATCGCCGCCGCGCACGCGACACCGTCCTTCGCTGCCGGCGAGCAGGACGACGTGCACTTCGCGCGCGCCGGCGGCCCGCGCGTGGAACTTCGCGTCACGTCGCCGAAGCGCGAATCGACCCAGGTCGCCGCACGCATGACCCGCTACGCCCGCGGGTGAATCCAACCAGGTGCGTGACTCGTAATGGGTGGGTGCCCGTCGGACCCAGCACGGTCAGCGCACGCGGAATGCCGGTCGGCCCCGCGGGGAAGTTCGCGTCGTGCCGACATTCGAGCGCACTTCACCAACTCTACGAGGAGAGCAACGATGATCGAGAAGTCCACAGTGGCAGGCGCCGCGATCGCAACTGCGGCCGCCGCGATGTTTCTCGCCGGATGTCAGTCCAACCCCGGCAGCGGCGTGCATCAATCGGCCGATTCGAGCACGGCAAGCGTCAAGTGCTACGGCTCGAACGCGTGCAAGGGTCAGGGTGAATGCAAGACCGCCATGAACGCCTGCAAGGGTCAGAACGCCTGCAAGGGTCACAGCTTCCTGATGATGACCGAGAAGGCCTGCATGGAGCATTTCGGGCGAGCCTGAGCGAACGCCCCCATCCCAGCCTTCCCCCACCGAAGGTGGGGGAAGGAGTGCCTGCGGTTGCGTGACCTCGAAGGATGTACAGCCTTTCCCCAGACACATTGAGTGAGTGTCGAGAGGGTGACGTAGCCGCTTCGACAACCGCTGGCCACTTCCCAACCTTCCCCATCGACGGTGGGGGGCGCTCCCCCGTCGAAGCCGGGGGAGGGGACGTACGCCCCTTCCCCCGACTGCGTCGGGGGAAGGTTGGGATGGGGGCCCGCTCCGACATCCACACCCCGACCATGTCCACCCCACCCCGCATCCCGATTGCCGGCTACGGACTCGGCCTGCGCCCGGCCCACTATGAGGAGATCGCGGCAACGCCGCCCGCGATCGACTGGTTCGAGATCCTCACCGAGAACTATCTGGTGCCGGGTGGACGGCCGCTGCAGTGGCTCGACGCGATCCGCCGCGACTATCCGGTGGTCATGCATGGCGTCTCCCTGTCCATCGGCGGCACCGATCCGTTGGATCGCGAGTACCTTTCAGAGGTCGCGGCGCTGGCGCGGCGCGTCGAGCCGTTGTGGATCTCCGATCACCTGTGCTGGACCGGTACGCAGGGCCGGAACCTGCACGATCTCCTGCCGCTGCCGTTCACCGAGGCGGCACTCGATCACGTGGTCCGCCGTGTGACGCAAGTCCAGGACACGCTCGGGCGCCGCATCCTGCTCGAGAACGTCTCGAGCTACGTGAGCTTCGCGGGCGGCGATTGCACGGAATGGGAGTTCCTGGCCGAACTCGCGCAGCGCGCCGACTGCCTGATCCTGCTCGACGTGAACAACGTCCATGTCAGCGCCTTCAATCACGGCTTCGACGCGCGGACCTACATCGACGCGATGCCGGCCGACCGCGTGCAGCAGATTCATCTCGCGGGCCACAGTCACTGCGGCCACTGGATCGTGGACACGCACGATGCGCCGGTCGCCGAACCGGTGTGGGATCTCTATCGGTACACCGCGGAGCGCCTCGGTCCCGTGGCCACCATGATCGAGCGCGACGACGACATCCCCCCGCTGGCGGATCTCGTGACCGAACTGGATCGCGCGCGACGGATCGTGACGTCGATCCTGGATCCGGAAGCGGCAGCGGCAGCGGCAGCGGCATGATCGGGCTGGAAGATCTGCAGCGGCAGTTCCAGCAGTTCGTGCTCGGCGGCGATGTCGCGATCCTCCTGTCGATCGAAGACGGTCCGCGCAGCGGGCCGGGGCCGCGCCTCGCGATCTACCACGAGGCCTACCGCATCCGCCTGCGCAGCGCGCTGGCCGACACGTTCGGAACGCTGCGCGCCCATCTCGGTGCAGCGGCTTTCGACGAAGCCTGCGCTCGCTACGTGGAGGCAGCACCTTCGACGGTGCGCAACATCCGCTGGTTCGGCGCCGGCTTTGCCGACTTCCTGCGGTCGACCCAGCCCTACGATCGGCGATCCTGGCTGACGGAGCTTGCGACGTTCGACTGGACACTGGCCGCTGCGTTCGATGCGTCCGACGCACCGGGCATCACGGTCGATGACTTGACGAGCGTGCGCGCGGAGGCTCTGGCCGCGACCGTGTTCACGTTTCACCCGTCGGTACGACTGCTGAATCTCTCCACCAACGCTCCGCTGCTGCGCATGGCTGCCGATCGGGACGAACCTTTACCGGCAGCGCGCGCGCTCGACGCTCCGACCGGATGGCTCGTGTGGCGCCGGGACTTCGACACCAACTACCGCTCGCTCGACGAGGTGGAGGCGGCGGCGCTCGAGGCCGCGTGCGGCGGTGCGACCTTCGCGCAGATCTGCGCGCAAGCGGCGGAGCGCCTGGGTGCCGAGCAGGCCCCGTCCCGAGCGGCCTGGTGGTTGCGGCAATGGATCGATGACGGGCTGATCGTCCGGCTCGAGGTTTGAGCCGGACGCTCGCTCGGACCTGCCCGCTACTCCGGCAAGGTCACGCCGGAACCGCCCATTTCCGCCGGCACGTCCTTCAGCTTGGGCAAGCCATCGGCCATGCGCAGATGCGTCTCCTGATAGTTGACGTGGACCGCGGGCTTGAACGGGAAGTCGGCGATGACTGCCGCGTACACGTCGGTGAGTCCCCAACCGGGATGCTCGGTATAGAGATGACCGCCGCAGGTCTTGCACCACTTGCGATGACTTCTGGGCGTCTTGTGGAACGTACCGATGTTGTCGGCGCCACGCACGATATGGATCGCCTCCGGCTTCCACAACGTGAAGGCATTGACCGGTCCAGCCGACCAGGTGCGGCAGGATTCGCAATGGCAGTAACCCATCACGGCCGGCGCACCGCTGAGGGTGAATTGGACCGCACCGCAGAAGCAGCTGGCCTTGTAGGTGGTGCCGTGGTGGGCATGGTCGGTGGAATGCGGATGATCGGCGACTTCCATGAGGTGGATCCTTTTCCGTGATCGGGCCCCGGCGCGAATCGCCGGAGCAACGTAGTATCTAGAGAGGGAACCTCGACACTTCCGCGCCGAGGGCGTTGCCATTATTCGAGCGGCAACGCGCCCGGTGTTGTCCGACACTCCACGCTTCTTGCCCGAGGCCCCATGGATCCCCTGTCAGGTGTGCTGAAATCGGTGCGGCTCGAAGGTGCCGTCTATCTGAACGCGGAGTTCACCGCACCATGGTGCTTTCGCGGTCGCTACGGACCGGCCGGCGTCCGCGACCGGCTCGCGGGCGCGGAGCACATCGTGTTCTTCCATTTCCTCATCGCCGGCCGCTGCAAGGTGAAGCTGGCGGACACTGGCGAGGCCCTCGATCTGGCAGCCGGCGACCTGGTGATGTTCCCGCAGGACGACCGGCACATGATGGGCAGCGATCTCCACTACGCACCCATGGAATTGCAGGCGGACACTTCCATGGATCCGGATGCCACGCCGCCGCAGGATTTCGTTCAGATCCGCCACGGTGGCGGCGGCGAGCCTACCCGCTTCGTATGCGGCTATCTCGCCTGTAACCGCAACATGTGCCGGCCGCTGTTCGAAGCGCTGCCGCGGCTGCTGCGCATTCCCCTTGGCGACGGACCGGCATCGGCGTTGGTGCGCGAACTGCTGCAGGCGGGCGTGCGCGAATCCGTCGCGGCACGGCCCGGGGCTGAATCCACGCTCGCGAAGCTCGCCGAACTGCTGTTCGTCGAAGCGTTGCGGCGGTACGCGGCAGATCTTCCTCCCGATGGCAGGGGCTGGCTCGCCGGCCTGCGCGACGTGCACATCGGGCGCGCGCTCGCCCTGTTGCACGAACATCCGGCCAGGCCGTGGACCGTGGACGGGCTGGCCCACGAAGTGGCGATGTCGCGCTCGGCGCTGGCGGAGCGATTCGGCGAGCTGGTGGGCGAATCGCCCATGCAGTACCTGACGCGCTGGCGTCTCGCGCTGGCGGCACGCAGCCTGCGTTCCGGCGACGAGGCGATCGTGCGCGTGGCCGAACGCAGCGGTTACGAATCCGAATCGGCTTTCAGCCGCGCCTTCAAGCGCGAGTTCGGGCTGCCGCCGGCGGCGTGGCGCAAGGCGGGCGTGCAGTGACGGGACGCAAGGTCAGCCGCGGAAGCGCGCGAGATACTCCGTCGGCGTCACGCCCAACCGCCGGGTGAAGGCGTTTTTCATGTTGACCTCGGAGCCGAAGCCGGCCTGGCGGGAGATGGACTTCAGGGTCGCGCGTTCGCGCTCGATCAGTGCGCACGCCACCTCCAGGCGAATGTTGGCGAGATACTGAAGCGGCGACACGCCCAGCGCCTCGACGAACTTGCGATGGAAGCTGCGCGTGGACATGTGCACCGCGCCGGCCATACGCTCGATGGACCACGGCACAGCCGGTTTGTCCTTGAGCTTGCGCACCAGTTCGTCGAACGACGATGCGGGCGCGCTCTGCGCCAGCAGCTCCGAGCTGAACTGCAACTGTCCGCCGGGGCGCTTGCTGTGCACGACGAGACGTTTGGCTACCGCCAACGCGAATTCCCGTCCCTGATCCTGCTCCAGGAGACTCAGGCAAAGATCGATCCCCGCGGTGACGCCTGCAGACGAATGCACGCGGCCGCTGCGCACGAAGAGGGCGTCGGCGTGCACGGTGACACCGGGAAACTCGCGCCGGAAATCGGCCACGTCGCGCCAGTGCGTGACCGCCTCGCCGCCGTCCATCAGCCCGGTACGCGCGACGATGAAGGCACCGGTGCACACGGAGCACGTGCGCTCGGCGGCGGCCGCGGCCTTGCGCACCCACTCCACCAGACGCCCGCGCCCCTGATCGCTATGCACGCCGGGCCCGCCCGCGACGATGATGGTGGCGCCACGGGCGCGCGCCGCCACGGGGAGTCGTTCCGTCCCGAGCGTGACGCCCGAGGACGACCGGATCGGGCCGCCCGGAACCGAGACCGCACGAATGCGGTAGCGTGGCCCCCCGTCGCCCCAAGTCACCGCCTCGTCGTTGGCCGTGGCGAAGACCTGGATGGGACCGGCCGCGTCCAGCAACAGGAAGTCCTCGAACACGACCACGAGGATCGTCCGCGTCGGTACGGCCGGAGGTTGGCGCGAATTTGCCATCGTCTGTCACTCCTGCCAGTTGGGGCACGCGCATATTACCGACTCCGCGTCCCCGCACCCTCCTTGAGGAGACCCTGCATGCTCGAACTGCGCCCCACCTGCGAACACTGCAACAAACCCCTGCCGCCCGATGCGCCCGACGCGCGCATCTGCTCCTATGAGTGCACGTTCTGCGCCGACTGCGTCGATACGGTGCTGGGCAACGTATGTCCGAACTGCGGTGGCGGATTCGTACCCCGGCCGGTCCGGCCGTCGCGCAACTGGAAGGGCGACAACTATCTCGGGAAGGATCCGGCGAGCACGAAGGTCAAGTTCCGGCCGGTGGACCCGTTGGTGCACGCGCGGTTCAGTGCTTCCATCCGTACGATCCCACCAGAGCAGCGTTGACTGCTCCGCTCCGGCTTGTCGAAATCCGAGGGCGCCGCTCGTCGTGGAGGTAAGGTCGCCAAGCAGCGACCGTTCCCCGATCCACGCCGATCGTTCGAAACACAGGAGGACAGGCAGCATGCAGAAGATCACGCCGCATCTCTGGTACATCAAGGAAGCCGAAGAGGCCGCGCGCTTCTACGCTTCGATCTTTCCGGACTCGAGCGTGGACCGCGTGACGACCCTTGCCGCCGAAACGCCCTCAGGACCACCGGGCTCGGTGGCGGTGGTGGGTTTCACGCTCGCCGGGCAGCAGTTCATGGCGATCAGCGCGGGACCGCTCGACCCGTTCAACCATGCGATCTCGTTCCTGGTGAGCTGCGATACGCAGGCCGAGATCGACCACTACTGGAGCGCATTGCTGGAAGGCGGACAGCCCGAGCAGTGCGGCTGGCTGCGCGATCGCTATGGCCTGTGCTGGCAGATCTCGCCGACGGTGCTGGGCGAGATGATGGCCGGACCGGATCCCGCGAAGGTGAAGCGGGTGACCGAGGCGATGTTGAAGATGGTGAAGTTCGACATCGCGGCGTTGCAGCGGGCGTATGAGGGGAAGTAGATCGTTGCCCCCATCCCAACCTTCCCCCATCTTCGATGGCGGAAGGAGTGCATCTATCACTGCGCCCACGCAACTACAGGCACTCCTTCCCCCGCGCAATAGCGCGGGGGAAGGCTGGGATGGGGGCCCGGTGCTAGTTCGGATTGGTGGGCCCCCCGGGAGTCGAACCCGGTACCAACGGATTATGAGTCCGCTGCTCTAACCATCGTGAGCTAGAGGCCCTCCCGTGCGGCCGTGCATTCTACCGTGCGGCACACGCAGGACCCTGTGGATCAGAACATCTTCGCCAGCTCGTCCTCCAGGTCGCGCAGGTGGGCAAGCGTTTCCGGGTCCTTCACGTTCTTCTTCTTGTCCTGGATCTTGCGACCCAGATGATTCACGCCCTCGCGCAGCGCCGCGCGGAATTCGCTCGAGGCGCCCACGATCTGCGAGTAGGTGTGTGCCGTTTCGGCGAGGCTCGAGTTGAACTGCGCGATGGCGACGTCGTCGCGGTCGTGCTTCTTGCCGCGTACGATGCTGCCGCGGTCGCGCTCCTCGGCTTCGAAGCTCCGGGAGGACGACGCGTTCGGGTTGCGGAAGTCCCCGGTCACGACCTTGAGGCGCTTCACGTAGTTGCGCTGGAGTGTGCGGCGGTACAAGTCGATCTTGGGTGACGGCGCATCCAGCTCCTTGAACAGGCCGTTGTTCAGGTCCTTCAGCATGTCGATGCCGAGGTAGGAGGGCTTGTCGGACCAGTAGGTCTTGGCTTCAGCCATGCGCAGGAACACGCCGGTGCGCAACAGCTGCGACAGGATCTGGATGTTCGACCCCTGCAAAGGATCCTGGGTGCGCGTGGGCGCGATGCGCAGCACCAGGTCCTTGTCGAGCAGCGCAGCGGGCGGGGTGAACGCGTTGTCGACCAGGAACTTCACCGCCGCCTTCTGCCGCTCGGGCGGCACCGGCTTGAACGGCGGTCCGCCGCGGCCGCCCTGGTAGCGCAGCTCCTCCACACCGCCCACCAGCTTCGCTACGGCGCCCAGTTCGTTGTCGCGCTTCTTCACGAGCGCCTCGCACAGTTCACCGAGGCGGCCATAGTCCTGCCCCAGTCGGTTGGTCGCCGGCACGAGCAATTTCGCGACCCGATCGATGTTCTTCAGTCCGAGCGTGGTCGCGGCGATGGGATCGGAACCCAGCACCTGGGTGTTGACGGTCGGGTCGTAATCGGCGGCCACGTCCTCGCCGCCGAAACGCAGCATCGGGTCTTCGATCTGCCGTGCCGCCATCTCGTCGAGCGTGGCCCATTCCTCGTCGGTGCACATCCCGTCGCCGACGGGCGCGTAGCCCCACTGGATCGCGAAGTAGTCGTAGGGGCCGAACCTCGGCATCAGGCCGGCGTCGTCGCCCGGTTGCGCCACGTAGTTGAAGCGGGAGTACGACATGATCGACGCGGCCGTCCCCCACTTGTTGGTCCACTCGGGATCGCGCAGCTGCTCCACCGTATAGGCGCTGTGCGCCTTGAAGTTGTGGCGCAGACCGAGCGCATGGCCGATCTCGTGCGTCGCCACGTAGCTCAGCAGTTCGCCCATCAGGTCATCGGGGATCGGCACGGTGCGCGCGCGCGGATCGAGCGGACTCACCTGCGTGACGTACCAGGTCTCGAGCAGCTTCAGGATGTCGTGCCAGAAGATGGTATGGGACGCGATCACTTCGCCGCTGCGCGGGTCGACCACCGCCGGGCCCGACGCGTTCTGCCGTCCGCTCGGCGTCCAGCGGATCACGTTGTAACGCAGATCTTCCGGATCCCAGTTCGGATCCTCCTCTTCGCCCGGCGCGTCGCGCACGATCAGCGCGTCGCGGAAACCCGCCGCCTCGAAAACGACGCTCCAGTTCTCGACCGCCTTCTTGAGGTACGGCACCCAGCGCGACGGCACTTCGCGGCTGATGTAGAAGACGATCGGTTTCACCGGATCGGAGAGCGTGGCGGTCGGTTCCTTCTTCTCGAGGCGGAAGCGCTGGATGAACGCGCGGTTCACACCGCCGTGATCGCCGGTGCCGTAGTCACGGAAGCGCACCGGGAAGTAACCCACGCGGTCGTCGTAGTAGCGCGGGCGCATCGCCTTCGCGGGCAGCAACAGGATGTTGGTGTGAAACATGAAGCCCAGGTCGCGCACCTCATCCGGATCGCGCAGGCGCTCCGACTGATCGGGCACCCAGGTCTGGTAGAACCGTACGCTCACGTTCTCCGGGAATGCCTTCACCCGCGCGATGTAGGACCGCTTCGGGTCCACCGTGGATACGCGAAACTGGGAGCGGTACTGCTGACCGAAGCCGTCCGGCACCTCCGTCACGAACAGGGTCGTCATCTCGATCACCGGCGCGCCGTCGTCGCCTTCGTACTTGACCTCGAAGGTCTTGATGACGGTGCCGAGCTGGGCAGCCTCGACACCCCGTTGCAGATTGGGTGCCATGGAGGCCCAGATGTCGTACTGGACGCGCTCCAGGAAGACGCGATTGCCGCGACGGACGAACCGCAGCAGACCGTTGTAGACCACCTCACCCGGCGCTGCTTCCTCGGTGCTGACCGAGACCGCGGCGAATTCGGTGGTGACCAGCAGATCCTTGCCGAGCACCGACTTCGGGATCTCGAAGAAGACCTGGTCGCAGACCACGTGGATCTTGAACAGTCCCGAGATGGTCTCGCTCTTCCGCTCCATGGCCGGTGGACACGTGGCCACATCGCTCGCGTTCATCGCGAACGCGGCCGGAACGAACGCGGACAGGGCGAAGGACAGCGCAGTCAGGAGACGTCTCATGATGTACCTCGACGAGCGATGCGTGCCGATGGACGGCGGGAGTGAAAACGGGGCGAAATTCGCCCCGTTCTCGGTTGCTTCTGTGCGGCAGTTACTTGGTCGTGGTCGCGGCGGCAGCCTTGGCTTCGGCTTCGCGACCGAACTCGGACTTCTTGCCCGACTTGACCGCGTCGCCTTCGGCAGCGCGACCATGGTCGGCCTTCTTGCCGGTCTTCACGGCGTCACCCTCGGCTTCGCGACCGAACTCCGACTTCTTGCCCGACTTCACGGCATCGCCTTCGGCAGCACGGCCGTGATCGGCCTTCTTGCCGGTCTTCACGGCGTCGCCTTCGGCTTCGCGACCGAACTCGGACTTCTTGCCCGACTTCACGGCGTCGCCTTCGGCAGCACGACCGTGATCGGCCTTCTTGCCGGTCTTCACGGCGTCACCCTCGGCTTCACGGCCGAACTCGGACTTCTTGCCCGACTTGACGGCATCACCTTCGGCCGAACGACCGAAATCGGACTTCTTGCCGCTTTTCACGGAGTCGCCCTCGGCTTCGCGACCGAACTCGGACTTCTTGCCGGACTTGACGGCGTCGCCTTCGGCGGCACGGCCGTAATCGGCCTTCTTGCCTTCTTTCACGGCTTCGCCCTCTGCAGCGAAACTCGACGCAGCGCCGAACGCGAACGCCGAGGAGATCAGAATCAATGCTGCGAAACGGTTACGCATTGGGATTCTCCAGGATTGATCGGGTTTGTGTGCAGTGCTCCCGCCGGCCCAGGCCGGGGTCGTATGCAGGTCATGGTACGCCTCAGCTACCCCGTCTGGATGCACCAGCGGCTCATATTGAGGCTCGCCAAAAAGCGACAACGCCCCCAGTGGGGGCGTCGATGACAAGGGCAAACGAAATAATCTGCCCGAACGATGAGCTTCCGGTTGCCCCGGAAGACCGGCTCGTTCAGCCGTCCAGGAAGCTCCGCAGGCGTTCCGACCGGCTGGGATGGCGCAGCTTGCGCAGCGCTTTGGCTTCTATTTGTCTGATCCGCTCCCGCGTGACGTCGAACTGCTTGCCGACCTCTTCCAGGGTGTGGTCGGTGTTCATCTCGATGCCGAAACGCATCCGCAAGACCTTGGCCTCGCGCGGCGTGAGGGTATCCAGGACTTCCTTCGTCGCTTCGCGCAGACTGGTGTAGACCGCCGCCTCCACCGGAGCCAGGGTGGCCTGGTCCTCGATGAAATCGCCGAGGTGGGAATCGTCGTCGTCGCCGATCGGCGTTTCCATGGAGATCGGCTCCTTCGAGATCTTGAGGATCTTGCGGATCTTCTCCTCCGGCATGTCCATCTTCACCGCGAGGGTGGCCGGATCGGGTTCCTGACCGGTCTCCTGCAGGATCTGACGGCTGATCCGGTTCATCTTGTTGATGGTCTCGATCATGTGCACCGGGATGCGGATGGTGCGCGCCTGGTCGGCGATGGACCGGGTGATGGCCTGCCGGATCCACCACGTGGCGTAGGTCGAGAATTTGTAGCCGCGGCGGTATTCGAACTTGTCCACCGCCTTCATCAGGCCGATGTTGCCTTCCTGGATCAGGTCGAGGAACTGC
Organism: Burkholderiales bacterium; assembly: GCA_019745565.1. Lineage (GTDB taxonomy): Bacteria > Pseudomonadota > Gammaproteobacteria > Burkholderiales. Next base: position 177,376 of record JAIESW010000002.1, on the reverse strand, counting down.
AGGCCGCGGTTGGTGTACTTCTTCGCGATCGAGATCACGAGGCGCAGGTTGGCCTCCGTCATCTCGCGCTTGGCACGGCGTGCCTTCGCCTCACCCGTGGACATCTGCTTGGAGATGTCCTTGAGATCCTTGATCGAGATGCCGATGCGCTTCTGCAGGTCGATCAGCTTCTGCTGCTGCTCGAGGATGGCGGGGGCATAGCGGGCGAGCGCTTCGCTGTAGGGCTTGCGCGCCGCCGCCTCGCGGCCGACCCACTCCAGATCCTCCTCGCTGCCGGGGAAGTTCTTGATGAAATGCGAGCGCGGCATGCCGGCCTTCTCGACGCACAGTTCCATGATGGCGCGCTCGTGCGAGCGGACGTTGTCCACCATCTTGCGCACGCTGTCGCACAGCGCCTCGATCTGCTTCGCGGAGAAGCGGATCATCATGAGCTCGTTCGAGATGTCGGACTGGCTCTTCAAGTACGGCCGGCTCTTCGAGCCCTGGCGCTGCAGCGCCTTGATCATCTTCACGTACAGGCCGTTGATGATCGCGAAGCGCTCCATCGCGGCAGCCTTCAACTGCAGCAGGCTCGCGGTCTGGGCCGCGCCGCCGTCGTCCTCTTCCTCGCCTTCGGCCTCGAGATCCTCCACCATGTTCTCTTCGGCCACGGCTTCTTCGAGGATCTCCTCGGCGTTCGGATCGAGCAGGCCGTCGACCACTTCGTCGATCCGCAGCTCTTCCTTCTCCACCTTCTCGGCGAGCGCCAGGATCTCGGCGATCGTGGTCGGACACGCGGAGATGGCCTGGATCATGTGCTTCAAGCCGTCTTCGATGCGCTTGGCGATCTCGATCTCGCCCTCGCGCGTCAGCAGCTCGACCGATCCCATCTCGCGCATGTACATGCGCACCGGGTCGGTGGTGCGGCCGAACTCCGAATCGAGCGTGGAGACAGCTGCTTCGGCCTCCTCGGCGGCATCCTCGTCGGGCGTGGCCGGCGTGGCGTCGGACATCAGCAGCGTCTCGGCGTCCGGGGCCTCGTCGTACACCTGGATGCCCATGTCGTTGATCATGCTGATGACGCTCTCGATCTGCTCCGCGTCCAGCATGTCGTCCGGCAGGTGGTCGTTCACCTCGGCATAGGTGAGGTAGCCACGCTCCTTGCCCAGGACGATCAGGTTCTTGAGGCGGGTACGCCGCGCTTCCGCGTCGGCGCCCGTCAATTCCGGCTGGACCGCACGGCCCTTGCCGTCCTTGTCGCGGCCCTTGCCGTTGCCGTCCTTGTCCTTCGCCATGACCTTTAGCTTGCCCGTCACCTTCATCACCATGGGGTCCCCGAAGAGTTTGAAGAAAAGCCTTAGATGTTAACTTAACTGGGGGGCCGGTCGCCAGTTTCCAGCCCTCATACGGGTACGCCGGATGCCCCGCCGGCGCCTTGCCGGAACAGGTTCTGTTCCTGTTCGGACAACTGACTGGCGCTGAGTTTCCCCTCGATCGCCAGCCGGCGGCGCTCGGCCTCGTTGAGCGCCTTGAGCTTAACTATTTGATCTATCAGCTCTTGTTCGTAATCGTAGGTGTATCCGCGCTCCAATTCGAGGCATTTGGTCTGCATCTTCCTGACCAGTTCGGCCTCCCCGGCGGACTCCAGGTATATAGCAACGGCCGGACCGGTCGGTTCGACGACACCCTCGCGCAGGGCAGCCACCAGGCTGCCGGCCAGGGACACCAGCGGCGAGGCCGGCAGGAATTCCAGGGCCTCGGCGCAGAGGGGGTGCAGGTCGGGCTTGGCCATCAGCCCTCGCAGCACCACTTCATCGGCCTGCTGGCCAGCGATCTTCCGGGGCGCCGCGGGCGGCGCCTGCACCGTCCTGCCGGCAGACTGCGTGCTGCGCGAGTAGCCGAACTGCTCGTCCAACCGGTCCAGGGTCAGGCCGGCGGCCCGGGCGATGGCGTCGCGCATCGCCAGCCCCAGATTGCGGGCGGTGATCTGTTTCACAAGCCCCTCGGCCTGCTTCAGGAACGCGGCGCGTCCCTCGGGGGTGGCCATGTCGACGTTGGCCTGGAGCTCGTCCAGCAGGTAGCGCGATAGCGGTTCGGCCTGTGCCACCAGTGCTTCGAAGGCCTCCCGCCCCTGGGAGCGGATGTAGGTGTCCGGGTCCTCGCCCTCGGGGAGGAGCAGGAAGCGGATCTGCTTGCCGTCGGCCAGCGCGGCGAGACTCTGCTCGAGGGCGCGCCACGCGGCCTTGCGCCCCGCCTTGTCTCCGTCGAAGGCGAAGACCACTTCGTCGGTCTGCCGCAGCAGCTTCTGCACGTGCACGGGCGTGGTGGCAGTGCCCAGCGTCGCCACGGCGTACTCGACCCCATGCTGCGCGAGCGCGACCACGTCCATGTAGCCCTCGACCACCAGCACCCGTCCGGCGGCGCGGATCGCCTGGCGTGCCTGGAACAGGCCATAGAGCTCGCGGCCCTTCTCGAACACCGGCGTCTCCGGCGAATTGAGGTACTTGGGCTCGCCCTGCCCCAGCACCCGGCCGCCGAAGCCGATGATGTCGCCGCGCGGGTTCACGATCGGGAACATGATCCGGTCGCGGAAGCGGTCGTAGCGGCGGCCCTCTTCGTTCTGGATGACAAGGCCGGCATCCACCAGCGCCTTGTCGGCGTAGTTCGGAACCGCGGCCTCCAGGTTCTGCCATCCGTCCGGCGCGTAGCCCAGGCCGAAGCGGGCTGCGATCTCACCCGTCAGCCCGCGCCCCTTGAGGTACTTGATCGCCGTCTCGGAACGCTTCAGCTGCTCCTTGTAGTAGCGGGCCGCCGCGGCCAGCAACTCGGTCAGGTCCGGGCCGGCCGGCGTTTCCGCCTGGCGACGGAAAGCGGGATCGGGCTCCGGCACGGTCATGCCAACCCGGGAAGCAAGATCCTTCACCGCGTCGATGAAGCCCATTCCGTGGTACTCCATCAGGAAACTGATGGCGGTGCCGTGCGCACCGCAGCCGAAGCAGTGGTAGAACTGCTTGGCTGGGCTGACCGTGAACGAGGGCGTCTTCTCGGTGTGGAACGGGCAGCAGGCGGAGTAGTTGGCCCCGGCCCGCTTCAGCTGCACCGCCGATTCGACGACATCGACGATGTCGACGCGGGACAGCAGATCCTGGATGAAGGCTTGCGGAATCATGGCGTCCGATATTGAGATTCCACGCGAAATCCGCTCCTAGTGACCTGCCGACCCACCCGAGAACCCTGCCCGATTATAGGGGGGAGCCGGGGCGGACCCTCAAACGCCGAAAGACTCCTTCAACGCGAAGGCAACCAAGCGCGAACGGGCGGCGACAACCGGCCTGTCTGGCCTTTCTTCGTGTTCCTTCGTGCCCTTCGCGCCCTTCATGTTGAAGGCTTGGCCTTTCACCCCACGCCGCTAGGCGAGTTTCGCCTTCACCAGTTGTGACACCGCGCTCATGTCGGCTTTGCCGGCGAGCTTCGGCTTCAGCACCGCCATGACCTTGCCCATGTCCTGGGGTCCGGTCGCGCCGGTCGCGGCGACAGCCTCGGCCACGGCGGCGGCGATTTCGTCGTTGGACAGTGCTGCCGGCATGTAGGTCTGCAACACCGTCATCTCGAACTTCTCGGCGTCGGCCAGATCCTGCCGGCCGCCCTTCTCGTACTGGGCGACCGAGTCGCGGCGCTGCTTCAGCATCTTGTCGATGATGGCGACGATGTCGGCGTCGGTCAGCTCGATGCGTTCGTCCACCTCGCGCTGCTTCATGGCGGCGAGCAGCAGACGGATCGCGCCCAGGCGCGCGGTTTCCTTGGCGCGCAGGGCGTTCTTCATGTCTTCGGTGATGCGGTCTTTCAACGCTGACACGGTGGACTCCTCAAAACGAAAAACCCCGCGGGCGAAGCCTCGCGGGGTTCGCGGGAAATCTGGGCTCCCTAGTACAGCTTCTGGGGCAGCTGCTGGCTGCGCAGGCGCTTGTGATGGCGCTTGACCGCGGCGGCGAGCTTGCGCTTGCGCTCGGCGGTGGGCTTCTCGTAGAACTCGCGCGCGCGCAGCTCCGTGAGCAGGCCGGTCTTCTCCACGGTGCGCTTGAAGCGGCGCAGGGCCACCTCGAACGGCTCGTTCTCCTTGACGCGTACGGTCGGCATGAAGGGTTGAATCCTGTCGCTTGGGTTGATCGGATCGAACAAGGGGCGGGAGAATACCAGACTCGCTCCCTTCTTGGGAACTCCCGGAAGGCTCTTCGAGCCCATCCGCCCCTCCTGCAGACCCTCCCCTTGTACGTCCTCGGCATCGAAAGCTCCTGCGACGAGACCGGCGTCGCGCTGGTGCACAGCGCCCGCGGCCTGCTGGCTCACGCCCTCCACTCCCAAGTGGACATGCACGCCGCCTACGGCGGCGTAGTGCCCGAACTCGCGTCCCGCGACCACATCCGGCGCCTCCTCCCGCTGACCCGGCAAGTGCTGGGGGAAGCGGGGATCGCGGTCGATCGCGTGGATGCCGTGGCCTACACCGAAGGGCCCGGGCTTGCCGGGGCCCTGCTGGTGGGTGCCGGGGCCGCGCACGGCCTGGCCTACGCCCTGGGCGTGCCGGTCGTCGGTGTGCATCACCTCGAAGGCCATCTGCTCTCGCCGCTGCTGGCCGACCCGGCGCCGGCCTTCCCGTTCGTCGCCCTGCTGGTTTCGGGCGGGCACACCCAGCTGATGCGCGTCGGCGGTGTCGGCGACTACGAACTGCTGGGCGAGACCGTGGACGATGCCGCGGGCGAAGCCTTCGACAAGACCGCGAAGCTGCTGGGTCTGGGTTATCCGGGCGGCCCCGCACTGGCGCGGCTCGCCGATTCCGGCACCACCGGACGCTTCAAGCTGCCGCGGCCCATGATCGCCTCCGACGATCTCGACTTCAGCTTCAGCGGGCTCAAGACGGCCGTGGCGACGGTGGCCCGCGCCCGCACCCTGGAGGAATCGGATCGCGCGGATCTCGCCGCGGAATTCCAGGCAGCGGTGGTCGACGTGCTGGTGGCGAAGGCGCTCGGTGCGGTGGATCGCGCCGGCGTGCCGCGGCTGGTGGTGGCCGGCGGGGTCGGGGCCAATCGGAATCTGCGGGCGCGCCTTTCTGCAGCGGCTTCGGCTCGCGGGATCGAAGTGTTCTATCCGCCGCTCGAGTTCTGCACTGACAACGGCGCGATGATCGCGTTCGCAGGAGCCATGCGGGTCGCGGCATTGGGACCGGCGGGGGCATTCAGCGTGAAGCCGCGGTGGGAGTTGGCTTCGCTGGAGATGCCTTAGCGCGGACGCTTGCGACCACCGCAACCGCCTACCCCCGCGACCCCACCTTGCTCTCCGTCCCCGCGAGCAACCGCCGGATGTTCGCGCGGTGCCGGTAGAAGATCAGCGCCGTCATCGCCAGCACCGCAACCGCAATGGCATTCCACCCGAGGATCAACCCGGACAGCACCGGCGCCGCGGCCGCGGCGGCCAGCGACGAGCCGGACGAATAGCGCGTCGCACCCAGGACGATCAGCCACACCGCGCCCACCGCCAGGCCGAGCCAGGGCGACAACGCGAGCAGGATCCCCGCTGCGGTGGCCACGCCCTTGCCGCCCTTGAAGCCGAAGTACACGGGGAAGAGATGCCCCGCGAATACGGCGAGCGCAGCGAGCGCGATGCCGTCGACATCGAGGCCCCAGTCGGCCGCGAAGTGACGAGCGACCCATACGACCACGAAACCCTTGAGCGCATCGCCCAGCAGCGTCAACGCGGCGGCGGATCGGCGGCCGGTGCGCAACACGTTGGTCGCGCCCGGGTTGCCCGAGCCGTAGGTATGCGGATCGGGCAGGCCGTACAGCCGGCTCACGATGACCGCGAACGACAGCGAGCCCACGAGGTAGGCGACGATTGCGACGACGACGGTGACCATGCGCATATCTTACAATCCGCGCACCGCCGATGCCGCCCGATGACCGCTTGCCGTTGAGACCGACGTACGCGCGCGTGACGCACCCGAAAGCGATCCCGTGAGAGCGCCGCCACGCGGCACCGGCTTCGATTTGCTGATCGGCGCCGCGCTCGGCGCAACCTTCTTCGTCGCCGCTTTCGGTGTGCGGCTGGCGGACCCGCGCTACATCGATTGGCTGCTGTGGGGCGATCCGGCCGCCAACTATCTGGGCTGGGCGTTCTTCCGCAACGACCCGTGGGGCTTCCCGCTCGCGCGTGTGCAGAGCTACGGCGAGGGTTTCGCCTCCAGCATCGTGTTCTCGGACTCGATCCCGTGGCTCGCGATCGTGTTCAAGACGTTCCGCGGCATCCTCTCGGAACCGTTCCAGTATTTCGGCCTGTGGATCGCGACGAGCTTCACGCTGCAGGGTGCCGTCGGTTTCGTGCTCGCCCGCAAACTCGGGGCGGACCGCATCGCGGCGGCGCTGATCGCCGGCATGCTGCTGATCTCGCCGCCGCTGCTCAATCGCCTCACGGGACACTACGCTCTGACCGCGCATTGGGTGCTGCTGGCGGCACTCGGGCTCTGCCTGTTCGGTCGCACGGTGCGCCGGTTCTACGCGTGGATCGCGCTGATCGCGCTGCTGGTGGCGACCCAGTTCTATCTCGCGGTCATGGTGATGGCGCTCTGGTTCGCCGATCTGATCAAGGCCTGGCTCGCGCGCGAACCCGCCGACCGGCGCGTGCTCGTTGCGTTCTTCGTGGGCACCATGGCAGTGACCCTCGGCGTCATGGCGGCGTGCGGCTATTTCCTGGTGGATCGCGCCGGCACCGGCGCCGACATGGTGGGCTTCTACCGCTTCAACGCGGTGTCGCTGGTGAACTCCGAAGGGCTCTGGTCGCGGGTGCTGCCGAAGATCCCGGCGGGCTTCGGCGACTACGAAGGTTTCGCGTACCTGGGCCTGGGCTGGATCGCCGCGACGCTGTTCGCGATCGCACGGGCCGGTAAAGTGGAGCCGGCAGCGTTACGCGCGCAGAACCTCGTCCCGATGGCCGTCGTGCTGTTCCTGCTCGCCGTGTTCGCGATCTCCATGTGGCCGGCCGTCGGCAAGCAACTGATCTTCGCGACGCCCGAGAACATCGGCGTTGCCGTCGCGGGGCTCGCCGTCGGCGCATATCTGATCGTGCGCTTCTCCACGCCGGGCTCGCCATGGCGGTTGCGTATCGCGCAGGCGGCTTCGAGGCAGTCCGGCGTGTTCTGGGTCCTGGCGCTGGTGGCAGCCTTCCTGTTCGCCGTCGCCACCGCGCCCCTGGTCGCCTTCCTGCTCACCCGCGTGCCGCCGGCGGGCATCGTCATCGAGGCGTTTCGCGCGTCCGGGCGCATGTTCTGGCCCGTGTGGTACGCGCTGGTGCTGTGGGCAGCGTGGGTGATCCTCCGCACGCTCGCGCCGCGCCGGCAGTACGTGGTCCTGGCGATCGCCTTCGCCTTGCAGCTGTGGGACCTCTCCGGCGCCATCGATCTGCTCGGCCACACGACCATCTCCACGCGCATGAACTTCGCCGCCGATCCGGACAATCCACTGCACTCGGCGCAGTGGAACGAGCTCATGCGGGATCGCAAACGGTTGCTGGTGCTGCATCCGAATCCCAAGCCGCCCGGCTGGGAAGCGTTCGGCAAACTCGCGGTGGAGCATCATGCGTCCCTCAACAAGGCCTACTTCAACCGCGAGCGGGTGCAGGCCTATGCCGCGGTCAACGCAGCGCTGTGGAGCGACATCGAAGCCGGGCGCTTCGATCCCACCGCGCTGTACGTCGCCTACCCGGACGACCAACCGCGGTTGCAGGCGGCCCTGAACGCGCTGCCGTCACCGCCGCCGACGCAGATCGTCGACAAATTCCTGGTCGTGGCGCCGGCACCCTGAGGCTTTCCAAGACCTTCGCCTACTCCCGCGATCTGTCGGCCTCGAACGTAGTAGTCTCGATCACGTACCGTGGCCGCCGCTTCACTTCGGCATAGATCTTCGCCAGGTACTCGCCGATGACCCCGAGGCACAGCAACTGCACGCCGCCGAGGAAATAGATCGGGACGGATGCCCAGCGGGGCAGGGCGCGAGCGCCGAAGAGGGGCTAGGGGCTAGGGGCTAGGGGCTAGGGGCTAGGGGCTAGGGAAAATCATCGCCAACATTTTGCAACGCCGCCTCTCCCTAGTCCCTAACCCCTAGTCCCTAGCCCCTCGGATGATGCTTCGAATGCAGCTGCTTCAACCGCTCGCGCGCAACGTGGGTATAGATCTGGGTGGTGGACACGTCAGCGTGACCCAGCAGCATCTGCACGACCCGCAGATCGGCCCCGTGGTTGAGCAGATGGGTTGCGAACGCGTGGCGCAAGGTGTGCGGTGACACCGGTCGCGTGATCCCGCCGCGTTGCGCGTAGCGCTTGATGAGCGTCCAGAACATCTGGCGCGTCATACCCTCGCCGCGCGCAGTGACGAACAGGTCGTCGGTGAGGCGCCCGTGCAGCAGCACCGGACGACTCTCGCGCAGGTACCGCGCGAGCCACTCCAGCGCCAGCTCGCCCACCGGCACGAGACGCTCCTTCGAACCCTTGCCCATCACCCGCACGACCCCGGCATCGGCACTGACCTGACCCGAGGTGAGACCCACCAGCTCGCTCACCCGGAGGCCGGTGGCGTACAGCATCTCCAGCATCGCGCGATCGCGCAGGCCCAGAGGATCCATCACGTCGGGTGCGGCAAGCAGGCTTTCGACATCGTCCTCCGTGAGGCTCTTCGGCAACGGCCGCGGCATCTTCGGCGAATCGATGTTGAGCGTCGGATCCACGGTCAACCGTCCGGAGCGCAGGTGGTACCGATAGAACCGCTTGAGACTGGACAGCAGCCGGCTCGCGGATGAAGCCTTCGCGCGCGCCGCATAGCGGTGAGCGAGATACTCGAGCAGATCGACGTGCTGGGCTTCGAGCAGGCCGCGCCCGTGCTGCTTCGACAGCCACGTCGCGAATTGCGCCAGATCGCGGCGATACGCGGCGAGCGTGTTCTGCGCCAGACCGTCTTCGAGCCACAAGGCATCGCAGAACGCATCGATGAGGTCGTTGCTCACGCCGGACTCCGGCGGGTGCGCACGAAATGCAGGGTCACGGCGACGACACCCACGGCGAGCCCGGCAGCGGCACTCCATGCCTGCGAGACCGTGATCAGCAGCCCGGCGACGATCAGCGCAACGCGCTCGGCGACGCTGAGCGGCCCGCGCAGCCACCCTTGCGCGGCCACCGCGAGCGCCAGGATGCAGACCACTGCGAGCACCGTGACGAGAATCACGGTGAGCGCGTCGCCGGCCAACAGCAGACCGACACCCTGCGGTGCCAGCACGAACAGGAATGGCGTGACGAACGCGGGCAGCGTGTACTTCCACGACTGCAGGGTCGTGCGGTACGGGTCACCGCCGGTGATCGCGGCCGCCGCGAACGGCGACAGGGCGGTGGGCGGTGAAACCTCCGACAGGACAGCGTAGTAGAAGATGAACATGTGCGCGGCGAATTCCGGGACACCCACGTGCACCAGCGCAGGGGCAGCCACCACGGCGCAGATGATGTACGAAGCCGTAACCGGCACCGCCAGCCCGACGATCCACACGATGAGCGCCGTGTAGAGTGCCGTGAGCGCACGGCTGCCGTCGGCGTAGTCGATGACGATGCCGCTGAACTTGAGACCGAGACCGGTCAGCGTGACCACCCCCACGATGATCCCGGCGGCCGCGCACGTTGCCGCAACGCCGAGCACGCCGCGCGAACCCTCGGCCAGCGCGTCGACCAGCTTGCCCGGCCTCAATGCCGTCTCGCGCGTGAGGAAGCTGGTAGCGATCGCCAGCACCGTCGCCCAGAACACGGACATCATCGGCGAGAAGCCATAGAGCAGGAAGCCGATGATCGCGACCAGAGACAGGAAGTGGAAACCGTGCCGCCGCACGAGCGTCCATACCCGTTCGCGCGCACCGCCGATGTCGCCGCTGCCGATGCGGCGGGCGTCGAGCTCCACCATCACGAACAGCGAGAGGTAGTAGAGCAGCGTCGGAATGACCGCCATGCGGATCACGTCGAGGTACGAGATCTTCAGGAACTCGGCGATCAGGAACGCCGCGGCACCCAGCACCGGCGGCGAAAGAATCGCACCGAGGCCCCCGGCCGCGAGCAATCCGCCCGCAGCGTTCTTGCCGTAGCCCGCGCGTTCCAGCAGCGGGTACGCGACGGAACCGAGTGTCACGGTGGTCGCGACGCCGCTGCCCGAGGGACCGCCCAGCAGGAAGGAGCCGAGCACCACCGCGCGACCCGGCGCACCGGCGCGCCGGCCCATGGCCGCGAGGGCGAAGTCGATGAAGAACTTGCCGGCGCCGGAGCGGGAGAGCACCGCACCGTAGATGGTGAAGAGGATGATCAGCGTCGCGCAGACATCGACCGGCGACCCGAAGATACCTTCGAGCGTCTGGGTCATGTGACCGATCAAGCGATCGACGTCGTAACCCTTGTGGGTCCATGGTGCCGGGAGCCACGGGCCCACGAAGGCATACGCGATGAACAGCAGCACCACGAACGGCATCACCCAGCCGGAGGCGCGGCGCACGGCCTCCAGCACCAGGACGATCAGGGTACCGCCGGCGACGAGGTCCAGGGTCGACGGTTCCGTTGCCCGATCGGAGACCGCGTCCCAGTCGGAGAGCAGATAGCCCGCCACGGCCAGCGCCGCGAGGGCAAGCAGCCAGTCCCACGGCATGACACGATCGCGAAAGCGCGCAGCAGCGGGCAATGTCAGGAACAACAGCGCGAGCATCAGGCCTACGTGCACGACGCGCAGCGTCGGTGCGCTGACGATGGCGAAGGCCGCGTACAGATGCAGCAACGAGGTCGCGACCAACGCTGCGGTCAGCACGTGCTGAAGCGCACCGCGCAGCCGGTGGGTGGCACCCTCTTCCTGTTCGATGAAGCGGTCGGCTTGCGCGAGACGCTCGGCGCTGACCGCTTCGTCGGCGCGCTCGAGACTCACTGCAGCTTGAGGCCCTTCTCGGCGAAGTAGCGCTGCGCACCGGGATGGAACGGCAGCGCCGCGGCGCCGTTGGTCTGCCAGTCGAGGGCGAGGGTCGCGAATTCCTTGTGCACGGCGACGAGGTCGGGTTTGCGCTCGAACACGGTCTTCACGATGGTGTAGGCGACGTCGTCGGACATGTTCGCGTTGACCACGAGCACGTTCCACACGGTGGCGTTGGTGCTGTCGGCAGCCATGCCGGCGTAGATCGACTTCGGAATGACGTTGCGGCTGTACAGCGGACCGTAGCGCTTGTTCATGATGTCCACGGCGTCGGCATGATCGAGCAGACGGATCTTCACGCCGGGCGTGGCGGCGAGATCGGTGACGGCGGCGGTGGGCACACCGCCCGCCCAGAAGAACGCGTCGATCTTGCCGTCCTTCATCGCGTTGACCGACTCGTTGACCGACAGGCGTTCGCGCTTCACCGATTCCGCGAGACCGTAGGCGTCGAGGACCCGCACGGCCATCACCTCGGTGGCACTGCCCGGCGACCCGACGGAGACGCGCTTGCCCGCGAGGTCCTTCATGGTCGCGATGCCGGTGGCCTCGGTGGTGACGACGTGCATCCGATTCGGATACAGCACCATCAGCGTACGCAGCGGCAGCTTGCGGCCCGCGAACTTGTCGTTGCCGGCGTAGGCATCCCACGCGGCGTCGGCCATGGAGAAGCCGATGTCCGCCTTGCCCGTGCCCACGAGCTTCAGATTGTCGATGGACCCGCCGGTCACCTCGGCGGTGGCCTGCCAGCCGGGCACCTGCTTCGTGAGCACCTGCGCGAGCCCGCCGCCCAGCGGGTAGTAGACGCCGCCGGTATTGCCGGAGCCGATCGACAACGTGAGCTTCTGCTGCGCGATCGCGGGGACGGCGACGAGGGCAGCCACGAGGGCGAGCAGGCGGACGGACAGATGCATCACACGATGGCTCCAGCAGAGAAACGCGGCGAGTGTAGCAGCGGCCTCGCCGCTTTCGGGAACGGCGGAAATGAAAAAGGCGACCGCGAGGGTCGCCTTTGCGTGAACCGGGCGCTGAAGCCGATCAGGCCGGCGCGTCGGCCTTGTTGGTCGCCGCCACGTGCAGCTTTTCGCGGATGCGCGCCGACTTGCCGGAACGCTCGCGCAGGTAGTAGAGCTTGGCTCGGCGCACGTCGCCGCGGCGCTTCACCTCGATCGAGGCGATCAGCGGCGAGTAGGTCTGGAACGTCCGTTCGACCCCTTCGCCCGAGGAGATCTTGCGCACCGTGAACGCGGAGTTGAGGCCGCGGTTGCGCTTCGCGATCACCACGCCCTCGTAGGCCTGCACGCGCTTGCGTTCGCCTTCGACCACGTTCACGTTCACGATGACCGTGTCGCCCGGGGCGAAGCTCGGGATGTTCTTGCCAAGCCGCTTGATCTCTTCGGCTTCCAGTTGTTCGATCACGTTCATCTCGGATTTCCTTCGGTTCTTTCGTGTTCCTGCCTGAACTCGCCGAGCAGTTTCTGCTGCGCGGCATCGAGCTGCAATCCTGCCAGCAGTTCGGGGCGCCGCAACCATGTGCGCCCCAGCGCCTGCTTCATGCGCCACTTCTCGATCTCGGCGTGATGCCCTGACAGCAACACCGCCGGTACTGCCGCGCCCTCGAACACCTCGGGACGCGTGTAATGCGGACAATCCAGCAACCCGGCAACGAAGGAATCCTGCTGCGCGGAATCGGCATCGCCCAGAACCCCGGGCAATTGCCGGATCACGCTGTCCAGCACCACCATCGCCGCCAACTCCCCGCCCGAGAGCACATAGTCACCGATGGAGATCTCCTCGTCGACTTCACGCTCGATCAGACGCTCATCCACTCCTTCGTACCGCCCGCACAGCAGCACCAAGCCTTCCAGTGCCGTCAGCGCCATCACCGCTGCGTGGTCCAGCTTCCGGCCCTGGGGCGAAAGCAACACCACCTTCGATGATTTGATGCCATTGCTCGACTGCCTCTGCTTCGCTGCCCGGACCGCCTTCGCGAGCGGTTCGGCCATCATCACCATCCCCGGACCGCCGCCGTAGGGCCGATCGTCGATCGTCCGGTAGGCGTTCGCGGCGAAATCCCGCGGATTCCACGCCACCAGCTGGTAGGCCCCGATCTCCCGGGCCCGGCCCGAAATGCCTGATCCCGTGAGGGCTTCGAACATTTCCGGAAACAGCGTGACGACGTCGTACTGCTTCACTTCAATAATCCTGCTGCCAATCCACCAGGATCCGCCCGGCCTCCAGTTCCACCCGGTCCACATAGACCGGCACGAACGGGATCAGCCACTCGCGTTCTCCCTTCACCACCAGCACGCTCTGCGCACCGTTGTCGAGGAGCGTATCCACCCGCCCCAGCTCGATTCCTTCCTTGTTCACCACCTTGAGGCCCACCAGATCCGTCCAGTAGAACCCGTCCTGCACTTCCGGGAGTGCCTCGCGCGGTACCGCGACGTCCTGCCCCCGTAATTTCGCTGCTGCTTCCGGCACATCGAACCCGGCGAGTTTCGCCACGATTCCCTGCCCGTGGGCGGAGCCCTGCTCCACCCGGTATTCCTGCCACTGCCCGGTGCTGCCGACCCACCACGAGGGGTAATCGAGCAGACCGTCTACCGCTTCGGTGAAGGTTTGGACCCTGATCCAGCCCTTCACACCGAACGGGGCGGCGACCCGCCCCATCACAACCAGCCGCTCAGGCGGCTGCGACGGTCTTGCCAAATTGCTTGACCAGGCGCTGCACGGTATCGGAGAGCTTGGCGCCCTTGGCGTGCCAATGCTCGACGCGACCGAGATCGATGCGCAGCTTGGTCTCGGCAGAAGCGGCCTTCGGGTTGTAGAACCCGACGCGCTCGATGAAGCGGCCATCGCGGGGATCGCGGGAATCCGCTACCACCACGTTGTAGAACGGGCGCTTGCTGGCCCCGCCGCGTGACAAACGGATTACGACCATCGCAATGTCCTGGAGGATTGGGAAAAAGGCAGCGATTGTAAGCGCCGGTCGAAGCGCTTGGCAAGTCTGGAAGGATGGGGGGCTAGGGGCCAGGGACTAGGGGCTAGGGAAAGGCGCACCGCGAATGGCTCGAAATCTGCGAGTAAGGTATGCCGGACTGTGTCCGCCGGCGCCTCTCCCTAGCCCCTGGTCCCTCTACAGCGCCTAACGGGCCGCCGAACTCGCCTGGCCCTGGAACACGCTGTCCAGGAAGCTGATGACGATACCGGTCAGCTCGTCTTCCTTGCCTTCGAAGAAGTGCAGGGCGTCCTTCACGACCACCTGCTGGGACCCCACGATCTTGGAAATCTGCTTCTGGCGCTCGTAGGCGCCCACCTGGGTCACCTCCCAGTCCTTGCTGCCGAACACGTCCAGCACCGGGATCTTGATGCGGAACATCTCCTCCAGCCCGTTGATGATCCCGATGAAGACCCAGGCCTTCACCGGAGTCTCCTTCACGTCGATCAGGTACTGGTTCGCCATGGTGGCGCCCAGGCTGTGCGAGACGATCGCGATGTTCTTGAAACCCTTGCCCGCCAGCCACTTGCCGGCCAGGGCGAAGCGCTCCTTGGCTTCCGGATAGGTGATCATGTAGTCGCCCACCTTGGCCCCTCCCCCCAGCACCGGGAGCTGGATTGCGAGCGTGGAATAGCCCTTCTCGGCGAGCTTCACGCGGAGCACGCCGTAGAGCTCGAAGTCGGGGCTCCAGCCGCGGCCGTGAGCCAGGATGATCGCCCCGCGGGCGTTCTCAGCTTCGGTCCACAGGGCCAGGAACTTGTGCTGGTTGGCCTGCTCGATCCAGACCGGTTCGCCCACCACCAGGCCCGGCACGATCTGGTCGGACCAGCGCTTCTCGCGGTAGTAGTCCTGGGCAATGGCGCTTGCCGCCGACAGCAGCAGGCACAACGCGAACAACGGCTTCAAATAACGCATGGGAGTCCTTGGTTCGGCAGCGCCTCGCGGCGCCGCGCTGGGAGGGTGGCGGATTCTACGCGGGTAGACCGCGGACCCGCTTCACGGGTTCGTGCTCGGGCGGCCCCATCCCAACCTTCCCCGGCGAAGCCGGCGCTTCGCTTGCCCCCACCCTCCGCCCTCCCCCGGCTTCGCCGGGGGAGGGGACGTACACCCCTTCCCCCAGCTTTGCTGGGGGAGAAGGTTGGGATGGGGGCTGCCGATGCGCGCAGTCAGCGCATCAACCCCTTCATGGACCGCATCATCTTCTGCATGCCGCCGCCCTTCGACATCATCTTCATCATCTTCTGCATCTGCTCGAACTGATTGAGCAGGCGGTTGACCTCCTGGACGGTCACACCGGCACCGGTGGCGATGCGGCGCTTGCGGGAGGCCTTGATGAGCTCGGGCTTCGTGCGCTCCTGCGGCGTCATGGAATCCACGATGCCCACGGTGCGACGGATGACCTTGTCGTCCAGTTGCGCGCCGCCCGCCTGGGCCGCCTGCGTGAGCTGCGCCGGCAGCTTGTCCATCAGCGCCGACAGGCCGCCCATCTTCTTCATCTGCAGCATCTGGTTGCGGAAGTCCTCGAGGTCGAAACCCTTGCCCGACTTCACCTTGCGCGCGAGCTTCTCCGCTTCCTCGACGTCGATCTCGCGCTTGGCGTCCTCGATCAGCGAGAGCACGTCGCCCATCCCGAGGATGCGCGAGGCCATGCGATCGGGATGGAAGGGCTCGAGTCCGTTCAGCTTCTCGCCGACGCCGGCGAACTTGATCGGCGCGCCGGTCACGTGCTTCACCGACAGTGCGGCGCCGCCGCGCGAATCGCCGTCCAGCTTGGTGAGAATGACCCCGGTCAGCGGCAGGCTGTCGGCAAAGGCCTTGGCGGTGTTGACCGCGTCCTGGCCCTGCATCGCATCGACGATGAACAGCGTCTCGACCGGATTCAGCGCCGCGTGCAGTTCGCGGATCTCGCGCATCATCGCCTCGTCCACGGCCAGGCGGCCAGCCGTGTCGACGATCAGCACGTCGTGGTAGTGGCGACGCGCCCAGTCCTGAGCGGCGCGCGCGATCTCTTCGGGCTTCTGGTCGAGGCTCGACGGGAAGAAATCGACCTCCACCTGCTTCGCCAGCGTCTCGAGCTGCGCGATGGCGGCCGGGCGATACACGTCGCACGACACCAGGAGCACCTTCTTCTTCTGCTCCTTCAGGATGCGCGCGAGCTTGCCGGCGGTGGTGGTCTTGCCGGCGCCCTGCAGACCGGCCATCAGGATCGTCGCCGGCGGCACCGCCGCGAGATTGAGCCCGGCGGCAGCGCCCCCCATGAGGGCGGTCAGTTCGTCGTAGACGACACCGACCAGAGCCTGGCCGGGCGTGAGGCTCCCGACCACCTCCTGGCCGAGCGCCTTCTCCTTGATCTTCGCGATGAGTTCGCGCACGACGGGCAGTGCCACGTCGGCTTCGAGCAACGCCACGCGGACCTCGCGCAGCGCGTCCTGGATGTTCGCCTCGGTGAGGCGCGCGTGACCGCGCAGCGTCTTGATGACGCCGGACAGGCGATTGGTGAGGCCGTCGAGCATGCCGGGTCGGGAGGATTCGGGCTTGAGGTGGGAGGTATACTTCGCCCGGTCGCACGCACGCGAAGTTCGAGCGAACGAGACGCCGAATGGATGCGCGGGTTCGACGCCCGCGCGGGCTTCAAGCGCGTCCTTCTATGGTCCCGATTCTACCTTACGTCATCAACGCGCTGCTCTATGCCGCCGTCGGCTTCATGCTGGTTCGCGGCATGGGCCGCCAACCGGCGCCGACCACCGGCGCGCAGCGGGGTCGACCGCAGCCGACCCACTACCTGGTGCTGATCCCGCTGGTGCTGCACACCTCGCTGCTGGCGCGGGCGATGTTCGTGCACGGCGAGATGTACATGGGGGTGGGTACCGCACTATCGACCATCGTCTGGCTGTCGGTGCTGATCTACTGGCTCGGCAATTTCTTCTACCGCCTCGAAGGGGTGCACGCGCTGGTCATTCCGGTCGCCGCCGTCGGCGTGCTGATGCCGGCCATCCTGCCCGCGACCAAGCCGCTCGCGAACGCGGGCATGCCGTTCTTCCGCGTGCACCTCGTGATCTCCATGCTCGCCTACAGCTTCTTCACAATCGCGTCGCTGCACGTGCTGCTGATGGCGGTACTGGAGAAGCGGCTGCACGCCGGCACCTTGCCGCCGTTGCTGCGCGGGTTGCCGCCGCTGCTGGCGATGGAACGGCTGCTGTTCCGCATCATCGCCGCCGGCTTCGTGCTGCTTACGCTGACCCTGGCGAGCGGCATGCTGTTCTCCGAGGAGCTCTTCGGCAAGCCGCTGCAGCTCACGCACAAGGTGGTCTTCGGCGTTGCCGCGTGGTTGATCTTCGGCACCCTGCTGCTGGGTCGCGCGCGCTGGGGTTGGCGCGGCAGAATCGCACAGCGCTGGACGCTCGCCGGGTTTCTCGTCCTGCTGCTTGCCTACGTGGGCAGCAAGTTCGTGCTCGAGGTCATCCTGCACCGGTAAAGCCGGTTCCCATCCGTGGACGACATTTCCACCGAGACGCTGATCCTGGCGCTTATCGTGTTCCTGGTGGTCTCGGCGTTCTTCTCGATCGCCGAGACCAGCATGATGGCGTTGAACCGCTATCGCCTGAAGCACATGGTGAAGACCGGGCATCGCGGCGCCCGGCTCACGGCGCAGCTGCTGGCGCGCACCGACCGGTTGCTGGGCGTGGTGCTGCTCGGCAACAACCTCATAAATGCGGCGGCCGCCGCACTGGTGACCTATCTCACGTTCCGGTTCTTCGGCCAGTCGGAGTGGACGCTGTCGGCCGCCACGCTGGTGGTCACCTTCGCGATCCTGGTGTTCAGCGAGATCACCCCGAAGGTGATCGGGGCCACCTACGCCGAACGCATCGCGTTCCCCGCTTCCTACATCCTCACGCCGCTGCTCAAGCTCGTGTACCCGGTGGTGTGGTTCGTGAACCTGTTCGTGACCGGGTTGCTCAGGCTGCTGCGCCTCAAGAGCTCGATCGATCCGCACGCGCAGAAGCTGACCCTCGAGGAGCTGCGCACGCTGGTGCTGGAAGGCGGCAACTTCCTGCCGCAGAAGCACCAGAACATGCTGCTCAATCTGGTGGATCTCGAATCGATCGCGGTGGACGACATCATGGTGCCGCGCAGCCAGATCGAAGCGATCGACCTCGACACGCCGCCCGAGGAGCTGCGCCATCAGATCGCGACCTCGAACCACACGCGCATCCCCGTCTACCAGGGCAGCATCGACGAGGTCGTCGGCATCCTGCACGTGCGCAAGTTCCTCAACATGGCGGAATCCGACGACTTCAGCGCCGAGCGCCTGCGCCAGATCCTGCGCGAGCCCTACTTCATCCCGCTCGGCACGCCGCTGCTGACGCAACTCCAGCACTTCCAGGAGCAGCAGGACCGCATCGGCCTGGTGGTGGACGAGTACGGCGAGCTGATGGGCCTCACCACCCTCGAGGACATCCTCGAGGAGATCATCGGCGAATTCACCACCCAGTCGCCGCTGTCCACCACCGGCAGCTTCCGGCGCCAGCCCGACGGCAGCATCATCGTCGAAGGCGGCACGCTCCTGCGGGACCTCAACCGGAAGCTCGGCACACGCTTTCCGCTCGGGGGTCCCAAGACGCTCAATGGATTGATTCTGGAGTACTTCGAGGACATTCCGGAGGTCGGTACGAGCATGAAACTTGCTGGTCAGCCGCTCGAAGTGGTGCAGATCCAGGACCGGGTGGTCAAATCGGTCCGACTCCTGCCCTACGAGACCGACTGAAAGCCCGACTGGAAGACCTTGTCAGCACTCCGTTGCGGGCGCATGACTTTCTTTCTTTTCATGTCCTTATACGGTAAACCTTAGGCGTGGCCGCAACTCTCCAGAGCAATCTTTCCGGTCTCGCCCGGGCATTGGTCCAGAAGGGTCGGCTGGCCGAGCGCGAGGCCGAGGCCTTGCAGGCTCAGGCCAATGCTGCCGGTGTTGGGTTCATCGAGCAGCTGATCTCGGCCAAGAAGATGCGCGAGATGGAGATCGCCGAGTTCGCCTCGCAGACCTTCGGCATCCCCCTGCTCGACCTCGCCTTGTTCGATCAGGAACACCTGCCGAAGAAGCTGATCGACGAGAAGCTGATGGTGACCCGCCGCGTGCTGCCGCTGGTCCAGCGCGGCAACCGGCTGTTCGTCGCGTTCTCCGACCCGACCAACCGGGCGACCTACGACGAGATCAAGTTCCAGACCGGGCTGCTGGTGGACGCGATCGTGGTGGAGGACAGCAAGCTCGGCACCATGATCGGCAAGGTGGTCAAGGCGAACGACGTGTCCCTGTCGTCCCTGGCGGTCGGCGACGATGTCGCCGCCGACCTGACCGAGGCCCTGCCGGAACCGGAACCCGATGCCGCCGGCGCCGACATCGACGACGCGCCGGTCGTCAAATACATCCAGAAGATCCTGCTCGACGCGATCAACAGCGGCGCCTCGGACATCCACTTCGAACCGTACGAGAAGTTCTACCGCGTCCGCTACCGCACCGACGGCATCCTCTATGAAGTGGCGCAGCCGCCGCTCGCGATCAAGGAGAAGATCGCCTCCCGCATCAAGGTGATCTCGAAGCTCGACATTTCGGAGAAGCGCGTGCCGCAGGACGGCCGGATGAAGCTCACGCTCTCCAAGACCCGCGCCATCGACTTCCGCGTCTCGACGCTGCCGACACTGTTCGGCGAGAAGATCGTGATGCGGATTCTCGACCCGTCGAGCGCCACGCTCGGCATCGAGGCGCTGGGCTACGAGAACGACCAGAAGGAAGTGCTGCTGTCCGCAGTGAGCCGCCCCTACGGCATGGTGCTGGTGACCGGCCCCACCGGCTCGGGCAAGACCGTATCGCTGTACACCTGCCTCAACCTGCTGAACAAGCCCGGCATCAACATCTCGACGGCCGAGGATCCGGCGGAAATCAACCTGCCCGGGATCAACCAGGTCAACGTGAACGAACGCGCGGGCCTCACCTTCGCCGCCGCCCTGCGCTCGTTCCTGCGGCAGGACCCGGACATCATCATGGTGGGCGAGATCCGCGACCTGGAAACGGCCGAGATCTCCATCAAGGCCGCCCAGACCGGGCACATGGTGCTATCCACGCTGCACACCAACGACGCGCCGACGACGCTCACGCGTCTGCTCAACATGGGCATCGCACCGTTCAACATCGCCTCGAGCGTGAATCTGATCACGGCGCAGCGGCTGGCACGCCGGCTCTGCAACTGCAAGAAGCCGCAAGACATCCCGCGCGAAGCGCTGCTGCGCGCCGGCTTCAAGGAAAGCGAGCTCGACGGCCAGTGGGCTCCCATGGGGCCGAACGGCTGCGAGGTATGCAAGAATACCGGCTACAAGGGCCGGGTCGGCATCTACCAGGTGATGCCGATCAGCGAAGAGATCAATCGCATCATCATGAAGAACGGCGATGCCATCGACATCGCCGATCAGGCGCAACGCGAAGGCATCCGCGACCTGCGACAGTCGGGCCTGCTCAAGGTCCGCCAGGGCCTCACCTCCCTCGAGGAAGTGGAGGCCGTCACCAATGAATAGCCGCAACGCTTAGGCCGCTTTCAAGCGAGGACACGCTCATGGCAACCGCAACCGCAGCAGCAGGCGCCCGCAAGGACGTGAAGGAACTCACCTTCGCATGGGAAGGCCGGGACAAGCAGGGCAAGATCGTCAAGGGCGACATGCGCGCCTCCGGCGAAGCGGTGGTCAAGTCGACGCTGCGGCGCCAGGGCATCCAGGTACTCAAGGTCAAGAAGCAGCGCCAGGGCCTCGGCGGCAAGGTGACCGAGAAGGACATTACCCTCTTCACGCGTCAGCTCGCCACGATGATGAAGTCCGGTGTGCCGCTGCTGCAGTCCTTCGACATCGTCGGCAAGGGCCACGCGAACCCGGCGGTGGCGAAGCTGCTGATGGACATCAAGAACGAGGTGGAGACCGGTAACAGCCTCACCACGGCGTTCCGCAAGTACCCGCTCTACTTCGACGCGCTGTTCTGCAATCTGGTGGCCGCCGGCGAGCAGGCCGGTATTCTCGACAGCCTGCTCGATCGCCTCGCGACCTACAAGGAGAAGATCCTCGCGATCAAGAGCAAGATCAAGTCGGCACTGTTCTACCCGATCTCGATCATCGTCGTGGCCTTCATCATCACCGCGGTCATCATGATCTTCGTGATCCCGGCGTTCAAGGACCTGTTCACGAGTTTCGGCGCGGACCTCCCCGGCCCGACGCTGTTCGTCATGGCCGTCTCGGACTTCTTCGTGTCATGGTGGTACATCATCTTCCCGGCCATCGGCGGCGGCTTGTGGTTCTTCTTCTATACCTGGAAGCGATCGAAGAAGATGCAGATGACCATGGACCGCCTGCTGCTCAAGCTCCCGATCTTCGGCGACGTGATCCGCAAGGCCACCATCGCCCGCTGGACCCGGACGCTGTCGACCATGTTCGCGGCTGGCGTGCCGCTGGTGGAGGCACTCGAGTCGGTCGGCGGCGCCGCCGGCAACTACGTGTACTACGACGCAACGCGCAAGATCCAGAACGAGGTGTCCACCGGCACGTCGCTCACCGCGGCCATGCAGAACTCCGAAGTGTTCCCGAACATGGTGATCCAGATGGTCTCGATCGGCGAGGAATCCGGTTCGCTCGACGGCATGCTGGGCAAGGTGGCGGACTTCTTCGAGCGCGAGGTGGATGACGCGGTCGAAGCACTGTCGAGCCTCATGGAGCCGATGATCATGGTGGTGCTGGGCACGCTGATCGGCGGCATGGTGATCGCGATGTACCTGCCGATCTTCAAGATGGGTCAGGCGATCTAGCGCCCACGCGCGAATCGCTGCGCGCTCGCGGGCTCCTTCGGGAGCCCGTGTCGCATGCGGCTCCGGCGGACGACACCCCCTCCCTCCATGGCCCTCTTCGAACTGATCCAGACCTCGCCGGGCTTCCTCACGTTCCTCTGCGTGGTGGTCGGGCTGCTGGTGGGCAGCTTCCTCAACGTCGTGGTCCATCGCCTGCCGAAGATGATGGAACGCGAATGGGCCGCCCAATGCGCCGAACTGCGAAGTGAGACGCCCGAGCCGCCGGTACGCTACAACCTGGTGGTCCCGCGCTCGGCCTGCCCGAAGTGCGGCCACATGATCACGGCCCTGGAAAACGTGCCGGTGCTGAGCTGGCTCGCGTTGCGGGGCAAGTGCCGGTCGTGCAAGGCCTCCATTTCAGCACGCTATCCCTTCGTGGAGGCGCTGACCGGCGTGCTGTCGGGGATCCTCGCCTGGCACTTCGGCTTCGGCTGGGCGCTGGCTGGCGCCCTGGTGTTCACCTGGGCCATGGTCGCGCTCACGTTCATCGACCTCGACACGACGCTCCTGCCCGACGACATCACGCTTCCCCTGGTGTGGCTGGGGCTGCTGCTGAACATCACGGGCACGTTCGTGCCGCTGACAAGCGCCGTCATCGGGGCCGTGGTCGGGTATCTGTCGCTCTGGTCGGTCTATTGGGGCTTCAAGCTGCTGACCGGCAAGGAAGGCATGGGCTACGGCGACTTCAAACTCCTCGCCGCCATCGGCGCCTTCCTCGGCTGGAAGGTGGTGCCGCTCGTGATCCTGCTGTCGTCGTTCGTGGGCGCTGCCATCGGCATCTCCATGATCGTGTTCGCGCGGCACAAGCGCGAAACGCCGATCCCCTTCGGCCCCTATCTCGCCATCGCCGGCGTGATCGCCCTCATCCAGGGCGACGCGATCGTGCAGTGGTGGATGCGCAGCAGCCTGTAGCCTGTAGCCAGTGTCCACCCCCACGCCCTCGCCGCTCGTCGTCGGTCTGACCGGCGGCATCGGATCGGGCAAGTCGGCGGTAGCCAACCTGTTCGCGGAACTGGGGGCCGACATCGTCGACACCGACGCGATCGCACATGCGCTTACTGCGTCCGACGGCGCGGCGATCCCCGCGATCCGTCAGCGCTTCGGGACGGGCTTCATCGCCGCCGACGGCAGCCTAGACCGCGGCCGCATGCGCACCCACGTGTTCGTCCGTCCGGATGCCCGCCAGCTGCTCGAGTCGATCCTCCACCCCATGATCCGCACCGAAACCGACCGGCAGATCGCGGCATCCACCGCGCCCTATGTGGTGGTGGTGGTACCGCTGTTGATCGAGTCGGGCGGCTACCTGGACCGGGTCAACCGCATCCTCGTCGTGGATTGCCTGCCCGACACCCAGGTCGCGCGCGTCATGAAGCGCAGCGGACTCACGAAAGAAGAGGCCGAGCGCATCCTCGCCGCCCAGACCACTCGTACTGCACGGCTCGCCGCCGCCGATGATGTGATCGACAACGAAGGTCCGATCGAGCGGCTGCGCCCGCAGGTGGAGCGGCTGCACCGGACCTATCTCGCGCTCGAGGCGAAACCGTGAGCGGTCCGGGTTTACTTCCGGGTCCGGTTTGGCCGATACTGCGCGCGATCTGCAACGGGCGAACGCCGTGATCAGCTACGAGTTCCCGCTCAACGAACGAATCCGGACCCTGCTCCGGCTCGAGGATCTCTACGACAAGATCGAACACTTCACGTCGCTCAGCGACGCGCAGGAACATCATGTCGCCGTCCTCACGCTGTTCGAGATCCTCGACATCGCGAGCCGCGCCGACCTCAAATCGGAGCTGATGCAGGAACTCGAGCGCCAGCGCCAGAACCTCGAGAGCCTGCGCAACAACCCCGCCATCTCCGCCGGGGCGCTCGACGAAGTCCTCGGGGACATCGACCGGGCCAACGCGACGCTGTTCCAGGCCTCCGGCAAGACCGGCCAGGAGCTGCGCGAGAACGAGTGGCTGATGGGCATCCGCCAGCGGGCCGGCATCCCCGGCGGCGTCTGCGAGTTCGACCTGCCGTCCTACCACTACTGGCTGCACCTCGACCCGGGTGCACGCCGCGCCGACATCGCCAAGTGGCTGGCGCCGTTCCTGCCGATGCGCGAGGGTATCCGCATCGTGCTGCACCTGCTGCGGGAAAGCGGCAAGACCAACACCGTGCTGGCAGCCGGCGGCGTGTTCCAGCAGATGATGGGCGGTCGGCTCGCCCAGATGCTGCGGGTGGCCCTCGACGAGGGCCTGCCCTGCGTACCCGAGGTGAGTGCGAACAAGTACGCGCTCAATATCCGCTTCGCCCACGCCCTGGGTGCAGAACGCGGTCGGACTTTCGAGTCCGACGTCACGGTCGACCTGACCTTCTGCAACCTGTAGAGCAGTGTCGTCCGCCCCCAAGCCGCGCCAGGTCGCCTGTCCGATCTGCAGCAAGCCATCCGAGTTCGCGCCCTCCAATCCGTGGCGGCCGTTCTGCTCGGAGCGGTGCAAGCTGATCGATCTGGGTCAGTGGGCTTCCGAGCGGTACCGGATCGCAGTCGACGAACAGGACGAGGGGTTGCCTGAGGATCGGGAGTAGGCCGTTCCAAAGCGCTCAGCGCGGAGGACGCCGGCGGGGCAACCTCAAAGACAACTTTGAACGCGGCGGACGCGGCGGAACACCGCAAGACGAAAGGCTCTTTGCGCTGCTTTTGCTTTTCCGCCGCGTCGATCGCCTTTGCCTTCCTCCGCGTCCCCCGTGTCCTCCGCGTTTTGCGCTTCGCCTTGCAGCGCTACGACCACACAGAACGAATCGCAGCAATTCCGTGTGCCCCGGCCCGGCGAGCCGCGGCTAGATCCTCGACGCTCAGGCCTCCGATCGCGTACACGGGCATCGGCAGTCCGGCCGTCAGTTCGGTGAAGCGGGCCCATCCGATGCCGCCGGCGCCGGGATGCGTAAGTGTGGCCTTCACCGGCCCGACCACGACATAGTCCGCTTCCAGCGACACTGCCCGCGCGATCTCGGCGGTGTCGTGACAGGAAGCACCGAACAACCCGGTCCGGGGACGCCCGCTCAAGCCCATCAACCGGGCCGCGCTCATGTGCACACCGTCGGCGCCAGACGACCGCGCGAAGTCTTCGGGGCCGTTCACGACCGCGCGGCCGCCGGCAGCGTGTACCCGTTCGACGATCGTTCGGGAAAACGCCAGCCGCTCCGCTTCCGGCATCGCCGGTTCGCGCACCTGCACGAGCCGCAATCCGGCGGCGAGCGCCCGATCCAAGCGTGGCAGGAACTCCGCGACACCCGCATCCGCAGCCTGCGTAATGCCCATCACCAACGGCATCCCGAGAGCGCGCAGGATCGGACCGTTCGCCGGCAGGATCGGATCGACGGTGAGGTCCGGCAAGCGCTGCCAGGCGAACTGCTGACCTTCGCGCGATTGCAGCTCGCCGTGCCAGCGCGTGACGCGGAAGAAATTGAGCCGCACCTGGGCGTGCTCGTAGTCGTGGGTCCGCGTGATCCACGGGAAGGATTCATCGACGTCGACGCCGAGTTCTTCGTGCAGTTCGCGCGCGAGTGCCGTCTTGAGCGGTTCGCCCGTCTCCACCTTGCCGCCGGGAAATTCCCACCAGCCCTCATACACCTTGCCGGGCGGACGCTGCGCCAGCAGGAACGCTCCGTCGGGCCGCTCGATGACCGCAGCGACCACTTCGACTCGGGGCGTGCCCGCGTTCACCGCCGCGACTTGGGCGCCCGCCCCTTCAGCATCGTCCGGCCGGCGTAGTCGCGGGCGAAGTGCCACGCGACCCGCCCGCTGCGTGAGCCACGCGATAGCGCCCACTGCAGCGCCTCGCGTTCCATGGTGGCGACGTCCGCGATGGTGACACCAAGCCTTTCGACCCAGTAGCGCGCAATGGCCAGATAGTGATCCTGGTCGAAGGGATAGAACGATACCCACAACCCGAAGCGCTCGGACAGCGAGATCTTCTCCTCCACGGTCTCGCCGGGATGGATCTCGTCGCCGACGTACTCGGTCTCGAGGTTCTCGCTCATGAACTCGGGCATCAGATGGCGACGATTGGAGGTCGCGTAGATCAGCACGTTCTCGCTGGTCGCCGCGATGGACCCGTCGAGCACTGCCTTCAGCGCCTTGTACGCGGGCTCGTCGGCCTCGAACGACAGGTCGTCGCAGAACAGGATGAAACGGTACGGCACCTCGGCGATGCGATCCACCAGGTCGGGCAGGTCGACCAGATCCTGCTTCTCCATCTCGATGAGGCGCAGCCCCTTCGAGGCATACTTCGCGAGGACGGCCTTGACCAGCGAGGACTTCCCGGTGCCACGCGCCCCGGTAAGCAGCACGTTGTTGGCGGGGACGCCCTCGACGAACTGGCGGGTGTTCGCATCCACCAGTTCCATCTGCGCTTCGATGCCCCGCAGATCCTTCAGCTGGATGCGGTGCGGATGCGCCACCGGGACGATGATCGCGGACCCGCCGCGCTTGCGCCAGCGGAATGCGATGGAATCCTTGAAGTCGGGCGCGGGCGCCGCCGCGGGGAACAGCGTCTCGATGCGACCTAGCAGCGCTTCGACTCGCTCGATCACGCCATCGAAACTGGAACTGTTGCGGTCACGTGCGGTATTCGGCATTGATCTTCACGTAGTCGTAGGAGTAGTCGCAGGTCCACACCGTGGTCGCCGCGGCGCCACGACCGAGATGCACCCGCACGGTGATCTCTTCGGGCTTCATCACGCGCACCCCGTCTTCTTCGCGGTAGCTGGCCGCCCGGCCACCGCGATCGATCACCTGCACGTCGCCCAGCCAGAGATTCACGCGCGACGTGTCGAGATCGCTCACACCGGCGTTGCCGATCGCCATCAGCAACCGGCCCAGATTCGGATCGGAGGCGAAGAACGCCGTCTTCACCAGCGGCGAGTTCGCGATGCCGCGGGCGACCCGCAGCACTTCCCCGGCGTCCGCGCCACCTTCCACCTGCACCGTGATGAACTTGGTCGCGCCCTCGCCATCGCGGGCGATGGCTTGCGCGAGCGGGACCGCGACCTTCTCGACCGCCGCACGGAGCGCGCGGTAGGCGTCGTCGTCCGCAGCGATCTCCGGCGCGCCGCTCGCGCCGGTGGCGACGAGGATGAAGGAATCGTTGGTGGAGGTGTCGCCGTCCACGGTCACGCGGTTGAACGAGGCGTCGGCCACTTCGCGCACCAGACGATTCAGGAGCGCGGGCGCCACGGCGGCGTCCGTGGCGACGAAGGCCAGCATGGTCGCCATGTCGGGCTGGAGCATGCCCACACCCTTGGCAATCCCGGTGACGGTGACCGCGGTGCCGCCGATGGAAACCTGCGTCGAAGCACCCTTCGGCACAGTGTCGGTGGTCATGATGGCCGCGGCAGCATCGGCCCATTGCCGCGCACCCAGCGACGAATAGCATTCGGGCAGCGCTGCCTCGATGCGATCCACCGGCAGGTGCTCGAGGATCACGCCGGTGGAGAAGGGCAGCACGTCACCGCGCGAACAGCCGAGCAGCCTGGCAGCCGCATCGCAGGTGGCGAGCGCGGCCGCGATGCCCCGCTCACCGGTCCCGCAGTTCGCATTGCCGGCGTTCACCACCACGCCGCGAATGGAACGGCTTTCCGCGAGATGCCGGCGACAGATCTGCACCGGCGCGGCCGCGAAACTGTTCTGCGTGAAAACGCCCGCCACCCGGGTACCGGGTGCAAAGCGCATCAACATCAGATCGCGCCGTTTGGCCTTGCGGATGCCGGCGTAGGCGAAACCGAGTTCGACGCCGGCGACGGGGTGCAACGACGCGGCATCGGGCGGTACTAGGTTGACTGCCATGTCAGGTTGCTTACAACCCCAAGGCGCTCAACGCGGAGCGTGAGGACTGCTTCATCCTGGCGATCAGCCGAGCTTGCCGTGGCACTGCTTGTACTTCTTGCCCGACCCGCACGGGCAGGGATCGTTGCGCCCCACCTTGCGTGCGGCGCGGACCGGCTGGGTCTTCTGATCGGCGTTCGCTTCGGCCAGCGCTTCGTCCTGATCGGCGTGCTGATAACGCACGTTCTCGAGATGTACCGGCTCCTCGGCCTTCTGCAGTTCCTGCTCGGTGCGGAACTGCACCGTCATCAGGATGCGCGTGACTTCGTTGCGCACCGTGGTGAGCAGCATCTCGAACAGCTCGAACGCCTCGCGCTTGTATTCCTGCTTCGGATTCTTCTGGGCATATCCACGCAGGTGGATGCCCTGGCGCAGATGGTCGAGCGCCGCCAGGTGCTCGCGCCAGTGGGTATCGAGGCTCTGGAGCATGATCGCGCGCTCGAAGTTGTGCCACTCCGCCGGATCCGCCGGGGCGATCTTCGCGGCGTATTGCTGATTCGCCGCTTCGATCGCGCGTGCCTTCAATCCGTCGGCGTCGAGCTTGTCGTCCTCCGCGAGCCACTGCGAAGCGGGGGCGTTCAACCCCAGCTCGGCCTGCAACGCCTTCTCGAGCCCGGGAATATCCCACTGCTCCTCGACGCTTTCGGGCGGTATGTACTGCGAGACGATGTCCTCGATGGTGCGTTCGCGCAGGCCCTGCGTCGCCTCGGACACGTCGCTGCTCTCCAGCAGCTCGTTGCGCTGGTGGTAGATCACGCGCCGCTGGTCGTTCGCGACGTCGTCGTACTCGAGCAGTTGCTTGCGGATGTCGAAGTTGCGCGCTTCCACCTTGCGCTGGGCGTTCTCGATGGCGCGCGTGACCCAGGGATGCTCGATCGCCTCGCCCTCGGGCATGTTGAGGCGCTGCATGATCGCCGCGACGCGATCGGATGCGAAGATGCGCAGCAGCGGATCTTCCAGCGACAGGTAGAAGCGGCTCGAACCCGGATCGCCCTGGCGACCGGACCGGCCGCGCAGCTGATTGTCGACGCGCCGCGATTCGTGGCGCTCGGTGCCGACGATGTGCAGACCACCCGCCCCGATCACCTGCTCGTGCAGACCTTGCCAGCGCGAACGGACGTCTGCGACCTTCGCCTGTTTCTGATCGTCGGAAAGTTCCGCGTTCGCCTGGATCTGGGCGATCTCGGGTTCCGGATTGCCCCCCAGCACGATGTCGGTCCCGCGGCCCGCCATGTTGGTAGCGATGGTGATCATCTTCGGGCGACCCGCCTGCGCGACGATCTCGGCTTCGCGTGCGTGCTGCTTCGCGTTGAGCACCTGGTGCGGCAGCTTCGCCTTGTCGAGCATGCCCGAGAGCAGTTCCGAGTTCTCGATGGACGTGGTGCCCACCAGCACGGGCTGTCCGCGCGTGTAGCAATCCTGGATGTCGTTGATGATCGCCTGGTGCTTTTCCTTGGCGGTGCGGAACACCTGGTCCATGCGGTCGGCGCGGATCATCGGCCGGTGCGTGGGCACGATCACGGTCTCGAGGCCGTAGATGTGCTGGAATTCGTAGGCTTCGGTGTCGGCCGTTCCGGTCATCCCCGCGAGCTTCTTGTACATGCGGAAGTAGTTCTGGAACGTGATCGAGGCAAGAGTCTGGTTCTCCTTCTGGATCGCCACGCCTTCCTTTGCTTCGACCGCCTGGTGCAGGCCGTCGGACCAGCGTCGTCCGGACATCAGGCGTCCGGTGAATTCGTCGACGATCACCACTTCGCCGTTCTGGACGACATAGTGCTGGTCGCGGTGATACAGCGCATGGGCGCGCAGCGCGGCATACACATGGTGCATCAGCGCGATGTTGGTGGCGTCGTAGAGACTGCCGCCTTCCGGCAACAGGCCGGCATCGGTGAGCAGCTGCTCGGCCTTTTCGTGGCCGGCCTCGGTCAGCAGGACCTGATGGGCCTTCTCGTCCACCGAGAAATCGCCCGGGCCATTCTCTTCCTTCTGCCGCTCGAGCAGCGGCACCAACTCGTTGACCTTCACGTACAGGTCGGTGTGCTCTTCGGCCTGACCGGAGATGATGAGCGGCGTGCGTGCCTCATCGATCAGGATCGAGTCCACTTCGTCGACGATCGCGAAGGCAAGCTTGCGCTGCACCCGCTCGGTGGTCTGGTAGACCATGTTGTCGCGCAGGTAGTCGAACCCGAACTCGTTGTTGGTGCCGTACGTGATGTCCGCCGCGTAGGCCTGCTGCTTGAGATCGTGCTCCATCTGCGACAGGTTGACCCCGACCGTGAGGCCGAGGAAGCCGTAGATCTTGCCCATCCATGCGGCGTCGCGGCTCGCCAGGTAGTCGTTGACCGTGACCACGTGGACCCCGGTGCCGGCCAGCGCATTGAGATACGCGGGCAGCGTCGCCATCAGGGTCTTGCCCTCACCGGTGCGCATTTCGGCGATCTTCCCCTGGTGCAGCACCATGCCGCCCACCAGCTGCACGTCGAAGTGACGCATGCCCAGCACGCGCCGGCTCGCCTCGCGCACCGTGGCGAAGGCTTCGGGGAGAATCTGGTCGAGTGTTTCACCGCGACCGAGCCGATCCTTGAACTCCGAGGTCTTCGCCTGAAGTTCGGCGTCGGTCAGGTTCTGCAGCGCGGGTTCCAGTGCGTTGATCGCACGGACCGTCTGCGAGTAGCGCTTCAACAGTCGGTCGTTGCGACTGCCGAAGATCTTCTTGAGCAGGTTGCTGATCATGTTGTGCAGGGGTTGGTGCGGCCTTCAAAAACGCCGAGGGGTGGGAAGCGCTTTGCGCCCCCACCCCTCGTGCCGGATATCGAACCGCCGCAGGTTTAGCCGGGCGGCTGCAGGAACCTCGAGGGATTCTGCGCCACACCCCGCATCCTCACTTCGAAGTGCAGATGCGGTCCGGTGGAGCGCCCGGTACTGCCCACTTCGCCGATCTTGCTGCCACGCAGAACCACGTCGCCAACTTTCACCGTCCGCTTCGAAGCATGACCATAACGCGTGACGAGATCATTGCCGTGATCGATCTCGATCATATTACCATACTGAGGATGGAACTCTGAGGCGACGACCACGCCGCCGGCCGCCGCGCGGATGGGCGTGCCGACCTCGCCCATGAAGTCGACACCTTCGTGGAAGGCGTTGTAGCCCGTGAACGGGTCGATACGCCAGCCGAAGTTGGAGCTGTAGAGCCCCGACCCGGTCGGCATCGCCGTGGGCTGAAGCTGCTTGCGGGCATGGGCCTCGGTCATCACGGACTCGAGCACACCCAGTTTGTCGGAGCCGTCGTCCACCTGCTTCGCGAGCAGGTCGATGCGGGCCTTCAACTCTTCGACCGAAACCTCGATCGGCGCGGTGGTCACCAGGGCGCCGCCTTTGCCGGTAGCGTCGAACGTGAAATCCTGCGGCTTCAGGCCCGCGAGCTTCGAAACCCGCTCGCCCATGGTGTTCAGCTTGAAGATCTGGGCCTGCATCTCACCCAGCTTGGAGGCCATGGTATTGAGACTCTCGCGCAGGTACGACTGTGCCTTGCGGCTCTCCTGCGCCTGCGCATCCGCCATGAAGGCGTGCAGCAGCGGGCTGTTGGTCGCGACGGCGTACCGCAGCGACATGTAGTTGAGCAGCACGGCGAGCGAAACCACCGCGAGCAGGCCCAGCATGCCCATGAAAGCGAGTTGCGGGCGCGTGACCGTATAGCTGCGAGCCTTCTTCAGCCGTCCGGAAACCAGAATAATGTCCACGCAACACCTCCCGAAAACTCGATCTCAAACCATGGCAACGAAATCGATCGGCGACTGGCTGTCCGGCCGGGGAACGTCCGAAGACGTGCTCCGCCAAGCCCACCGACTGCTTGCCCTGCAGCGACTATATGCGAATTGTGTTCCCGAACCCCTGGCCCGGACCAGCGAGCCGGTCAGTCTGAGGGAGGGGGAATTGCTTGTCCGAGCTGATAACGGCGCGGCGGCCGCCAAGTTGAAACAGATGGCGCCGACCATCCTGGACAAGCTAAAGACGAAAAATCAGGATGTTACGAAGATACTCGTGACCGTCCGACCGGCCGGCCAGCGCTTGCCCGCGGCTGACGCCCACGAAAAAAAAGCCCGCCTGCCGCCCGGCAGCGTGCACCACTTTGAGGCATTGAGCGGCGAGCTGCAAGACTCGCCGCTGCGATCGGCCCTGGAACGCCTGGCGGCGCGCCAGAAGACCTACCTCAAATGACCACCAGCAGCCGCTCCAGGACGAAGAACGCCATGGCCACCCCGGCCAGGACAGCGGCGAATTTCGTCACCTGCCAGGCGAACCGCAGCCAGCGGCGGTCGCCGGTGATGAACGACGTCACGATCGATGCCCCGATCGTCAGCAGCACCAGGAAGCCGACGATCCGCAGGACGATCATGCTCGGGGGCGCTCGCTAAGCGCGGAGGAGGGAGGCGCGACCGGCGCCTGGGCTTACGCCGCCTGGAGCTGAAGCTTCAGGAACGCCGGCGCCGCCGCGTCGTCCTCGGCGAACGTGGCGTACTCCCAGGCAGTGGCATCTTCGAGCAGGCCCCGCAACACTGCGTTGTTGAGCGCGTGGCCCGACTTGAAGGCCCGGAAACTGCCGATCAGCGGATGTCCGAGCAGATACAGGTCACCCACGGCATCGAGGACCTTGTGCTTCACGAACTCGTCCTCGTAGCGCAGACCGTCGGCGTTCAGCACGCGGTACTCGTCCATGACGATCGCGTTCTCGAGGCTGCCGCCGAGGGCGAGGCCCTGGGCCCGCATGCTCTCCACCTCGTGCATGAAGCCGAAGGTACGCGCCCGGCTGATTTCGCGCACGTAGGAGGTCTCGGCGAAATCCGCGACGACATGGTTGCCCGAATCGTCGAACGCCGGATGCTTGAAGTCGATGGAAAAGTCGAGGCGGAATCCGTTGTACGGCTCGAGTCTCGCCCACTTGTCGCCGTGACGGGCCTCGACCGTCTTCAGCACGCGGATGAACTTCTTCGCGACGTTCTGCTCTTCGATCCCCGCCGACTGCAGCAGGAACACGAACGGTCCCGCGCTGCCGTCCATGATCGGCACCTCGGCGGCCGTGAGATCGACGAACACGTTGTCGATGCCCAGGCCGGCGAGTGCGGACATCAGATGTTCCACCGTCGATACGCGCACGCCTTCCTTCTCGAGGCACGATGACAGGCGCGTATCGCCGACCGCGTATGGCGAGGCCGGAATATCGGCCGCACCCTGCAGGTCGACGCGACGGAAGATGACGCCGGTATCGGCCGGCGCCGGTCGCAAGGTGAGCGCCACCTTCTCGCCGGTATGGAGACCGACACCGGTGGCGCGCACGACGTTCTTCAGGGTGCGTTGTTTGATCATCGGGTCTCGGGCTGCGGGGTCGTTTAGTATGCAGCGCAGCAAGTCGTTGAAAAGCTTACCACGCCAGGGACATCAACGGCCACGGGGGCGCAACATTTACGTGTCGCA
This sequence comes from Burkholderiales bacterium, assembly GCA_019745565.1. Lineage (GTDB taxonomy): Bacteria > Pseudomonadota > Gammaproteobacteria > Burkholderiales. The sequence continues at coordinate 144,164 of JAIESW010000002.1, read as the reverse complement.
ACATGACGACGGTTGCGCCCTTCCACTTTCCTGGTGCGGCACTTTTCAATCGGCTTGCTTGCGGAGGAAGGCGGGAATGTCGAGCATTTCGACGCCCGACTGCTTCATCGCCTCGATGGTGGCGTCGCGATTGCGCCGGCGGATCACCGCGGGAGCATCCAGCGCCGCATAGTCGGGCTCCAGCGTCGGCATCACGAGCGGTGCCGGGTCGGTTCCCGTCTTGACCACCTGCAACGGCTTCGTCTGCTGCCGGTTGACCGGGCTGCCCAGACCGGTGGCCACCATGGTGACGCGCAGGCTGTCGCCCAGCGCCTCGTCGATGACGGTCCCGACGATGACGGTCGCGTCCTCGGCCGTAAACCCCTTGATGGTGTTCATGACTTCGTGCACTTCCTTCATCTTGAGGCTCATGGATGCCGTGATGTTCACCAGCACGCCGCGCGCGCCCGCGAGGTTGACGTCTTCCAGCAACGGGCTCGCCACCGCCTGCTCGGCTGCCTCGGTCGCGCGATGCGGACCGGAGGCGAGCGAGGAGCCCATCATCGCCATGCCCATCTCCGACATGACAGTGCGCACGTCAGCGAAATCGACGTTCACCAGGCCCGGGCACTTGATCACTTCGGCAATACCGGCGACGGCACCATGCAGCACGCCGTTGGCAGCCTTGAATGCATCGAGCATCGAGATGTCTTCGCCGAGTACCGCCATCAGCTTGTCGTTCGGGATCACGATCAGCGAATCCACGTGCCGCGACAGTTCCTCGAGACCGGTCTGCGCGATCTTGAGGCGCTTGCCCTCGAACGCGAACGGCTTCGTGACCACCGCGACGGTGAGGATGCCCAGCTCACGCGCCACTTCCGCGACGATCGGTGCGGCGCCGGTGCCGGTGCCGCCGCCCATGCCCGCGGTCAGGAACAGCATGTCGGCCCCGTCGATCAACTCGATGATACGTTCGCGATCCTCCATCGCGGACTGCCGGCCCACGTCGGGATTGGCACCCGCGCCCAGGCCCTTCGTCACACCGGTCCCGAGTTGCAGCACGTGCTGCGCGCGATTGCGCTTGAGCGCCTGGGCGTCCGTGTTCATGCAGATGAACTCGACGCCTTCGACGCCGCGCTCGAGCATGTGATCGACGGCATTGCCGCCGCAGCCGCCCACACCCACCACCTTGATCACCGCTTCCTGGGGTTGCGCATCCATGATTTCGAACATTGTGTTGTCTCCTCTAGCCTCAAAAAGAAAACCCGAACTGCCTCGTACCCTCGAAGTCCCCGACCTTCTAGAAATTCATCTGGAACCATTCCTTCATCCGCTGGAACACCTGCTGGAAACTGCCCGAGTTCAGCTTGGTGAGCTCGCGCCGGCGGTGCTGGTCGTGCGCAGCCATCAGCAGTCCCACGCCGGTGGAGAACCGCGGACTGCGGATCACTTCCGACAGCGGTCCCGCGTAGGTGGGAAGGCCCAGGCGCACCGGCATGTGGAACACTTCCTCGCCGAGCTCCACCATGCCCTGCATCGCCGCGCTGCCGCCCGTGATCACGATCCCCGAGGACAGCAGATCCTCGTAGCCGCTGCGGCGCAGCTCCGCCTGCACCAGTGAGTAGAGTTCCTCCACCCGCGGCTCGATCACCTCGGCCAGCGTCTGGCGCGAGAGCTGTCGCGTGTTGCGATCGCCCACGCCCGGCACCTCGACCATCTCGGACGGATTCGCGAGCTGGCGCAGCGCGCAGCCGTACTTGCGCTTGATCTCTTCGGCGTCCTTGGTGGGCGTGCGCAGCGCCATCGCGATGTCGTTGGTGATCTGATCGCCGGCGATGGGAATGACCGCGGTGTGACGGATCGCTCCCTGGGTGAACACCGCGATGTCCGCAGTACCGCCGCCGATGTCCACCAGCGCGACGCCGAGATCCTTCTCGTCCTCGGACAACGTCGCCATCGCGGACGCGAGCGGTTGCAGGATCAGATCGCGCACCTCGAGGCCGCAGCGCCGCACGCACTTCAGGATGTTCTGCGCCGCCGACACCGCGCCGGTCACGATGTGCACCTTCACCTCGAGGCGCACGCCGCTCATGCCCATGGGCTCGCGCACGTCCTCCTGACCGTCGATCACGAACTCCTGATTGAGCACGTGCAGGATCTGCTGATCGGTGGGGATGTTCACCGCCTTCGCAGTCTCGATCACGCGGTCCACGTCGAGCTGAGACACCTCGCGATCCTTGATCGCGACCATGCCGTGGGAGTTGAAGCTCTTGATGTGGCTCCCGGCGATGCCGGTGTAGACGTCACGGATCTTGCAATCAGCCATCAGCTCCGCCTCCTCCAGCGCGCGCTGGATGGCGTTGACCGTGGACTCGATGTTCACCACCACGCCCTTCTTCAGCCCGCGCGAGGGTGCGTTCCCGGTGCCGATCACCTGGAACATGCCGTCCGGGGTCGCTTCGGCGACGATGGCCACGATCTTAGAAGTGCCGATGTCGAGCCCGACGATCAGGTTCTTCGCGTCCTTGCCCTTGCTCATCATCGTCATGCGTTTGTGTTCTGCGAGGTCCATCCCCTCTTTCTCCCAAGTCACGCCTTCGTGTTGCCGGTCCATTTGAGGTCTCGCACCCGCACCGCGAAACCGTTCGGATAACGCAGATCCACCACTGCCGGCGGCTCCCGCATCAACGCCACGCTCGATGCATACGCGCCGGCGAACTTCTCGAGCCGGGCCACGACCTGTTCCCGGCCCAGCTCGAGAGTCATGCCGTCGGCGAGACGCACGCGCCACGCGCGCCGCGCCGACAGATCCACTTCCGCCACCTTCTTGCCCACGGGTGCCAGCAGCTTCTGGAACCGCGTGTAGTTGTCCGCGAGATCGTGCGAAGCTTCCTTCGGTCCGGTGAACACCGGCAGGCGCGCATCGCTCGCCGCTTCGAACACTTCACCGAATGTGTTGACGAGCCCCTCGTCGCCCCAGCGTGCCAACGCGACATGCTCCTCGAGCGCCACTTCAAGGCGGTCGGGCCAGTGCCGGCGCACGTTCACCCGGCGCACCCAGGGCAGCTTCTCGAACGCACCGCGCGAACCGTCGAGGTTGATGGTGAAGAAGTTGCCCTTCAATTCGCTGCGCACCACGGTCTCGATCTGGGAGCGTGTGACGTGCGACAGATCGCCCAGCACCTTCACCTCACGCACCGGGAAGATCGGCAGATGGATCGCGACGATCAGCACCATGTAGGTGAGCGCCACGATGGCGAGCCCGTAGAGCAGGTTCGCCGCCGCGGTCAGGAGCTCGGGCCTATCCCACATGGGCGAGCTCCAGGATGCGCACCACCAGCGCTTCGAAATCCATGCCGGCGACCTTCGCGGCCATCGGCACCAGACTGTGACCGGTCATGCCCGGTGACGTGTTCATCTCGAGCAGCGAGACCGAACCATCCGGGCGACGGATGAGATCGGCCCGACCCCAGCCTTCGCAGCCGAGCGCCTCCACCGAGCGCATGACGAGCGCGCGGATTTTCTGCTCTTCGGCCTTGGCCAACCCGCACGGGCAGATGTACTTGGTCTCGTCGCTGAAATACTTGTTCTGGTAGTCGTAGTTGCCCTGAGGCGCTTCGATGCGGATGAGCGGCAGCGCCTCGTCACCGACAAACGCCGCCGTGAGCTCCTCGCCGGTCACGAACTCCTCCGCCAGCACCATCGGATCGTGCCTCGCCGCTAGTGCGTACGCCTCGGCCATCTGGGTCGCCTTGGTCACCTTGGTGAGACCGATGGTGGAACCCTCCCGCGCCGGCTTCACGATCAGCGGCAGGCCGAGGGCGGCCACCACCTTCTTCCAGTTGCTGTTCGCGTTCAGCACTTCGAAGCGCGGCGTGGGTATCCCGCACGCGATCCAGACGAGCTTGGTACGGACCTTGTCCATCGCGAGCGCCGAGGCCATCACCCCGCTGCCGGTGTACGGAATGCCCATCAGTTCGAGCGCTCCCTGCACCGTGCCGTCTTCGCCGTAGCGACCGTGCAGGGCGATGAAGACGCGATCGAAGCCGTCGCGCTTCACTTCGAAGATGTCGCGTTCCGCGGGATCGAAGGCATGCGCATCGACGCCGGCACCGCGCAGTGCAGCGAGCACCGCATTGCCGGACATGAGCGAGATCTCGCGCTCGGCTGAACGACCACCGAACAGAACGGCAACCTTTCCGAACTGTTTCAAGCCGTCACCTCTGACACGCAGCGCACATGCACTGCTTGGTCGCATCGGCGACCGCCGGCATTCGACTGGCCGTCGATCCCCACCCTGCGGGTGTGGCCCCTCGCCGGGTGTCTCATGCCGGCTCTCCGATCACTCTCACTTCGGGCTCCAGCACCACTCCCCGTTCGCGCAACACGGTCTCCCGTACCTCCTGGATCAACTGCTCGATGTCCGACCCGCGGGCCTTGCCCACGTTGACGATGAAATTCGCGTGCTTCGGCGAGACCATGGCATCGCCGATCCGGTAGCCCTTGAGTTCACAGGACTCGATCAACCGCGCCGCGTGATCGCCGAGCGGATTGCGGAACACCGAGCCCGCGTTCGGCAGGTTGAGCGGTTGCGACGCGATGCGGCGCGACAACAGTTCCTTGATCTTGTTGCGCGCCGCATCGCCGTTCCCCTTGGGGAAGCGGAACCACGCCGCAGCGAACCAGGCTTCGCCGTAGGGCGTGAGTAGCGCGGCGTGAGGCGTGAGTTCGCAGTGCCGATAGCCGAGCAGATAGTCGCCCGGTTCGCGCTCGATCAGCGTGCCGGTGCGATCGATGGTCAGCACCTTGACCACGCGGTCCCAGGTCTCGGCGCCGTAGCAGCCCGCGTTCATGGCGAGGGCGCCGCCCACGGTACCGGGAATGCCCGACAGGAACTCGGCCCCCGCATAGTCGTGCGTCGCCGCGAACCGCGAAACCTTGGGGCTCGCGACGCCCGCCTCTGCGTAGATCAGCCCATCGGCGGTGATCTCGAGTCGCTTCAGCGCACCGTGCGTGAACACCACGGTCCCGCGCACCCCACCGTCGCGCACCAGCAGATTGCTGCCGAGCCCCACGAGATGCACCGGCTCGTCCTTCGGGATCGTCGACAGGAACACGCGCAGGTCCTCCAGATCGGCCGGGATGTAGGCCCGGTCGGCCGTACCACCTGCGCGCCAGCTCGTGTGCCGGCTCATCGGTTCGTCATGCCGGAACTCGCCGCGCAATCCGTGCCCCGCAATCCTGAGAACCTCGGTCATGTCCATCGATCACCTCGCGGACGCCTCGTGCACCGTCATCGCGGGTACTTGCCCGATCGATCCGGCGCCCATCGTCACCACCACGTCACCCGGCTGCGCCGCGGCAAGGATCGCCGCGGGCAGTTCCTTCCAGTCCTCCACGAAAATGGGTTCCACCTTCCCGAGCACGCGGATCGCACGGGCGAGGGAGCGCCCGTCGGCCGCAACGATCGGCGCCTCGCCGGCCGCGTACACCTCGGTGAGCAGCAACGCGTCCACCGACGAGAGCACCTTCACGAAGTCCTCGAACACGTCGCGCGTGCGCGTGTAGCGATGCGGCTGGAACGCGAGCACCAGCCGGCGACCGGGAAAGGCGCCGCGGGCCGCGGCCAGCGTGGCCGCCATCTCGGCCGGGTGATGACCGTAGTCGTCGATGAGCGTGAAGCTGCCGCCGGGTACCTTGATCTCGCCGTAGCGCTGGAAACGCCGGCCCACGCCGCGGAACTCCGCGAGCGCCTTCAGGATCGCCGCGTCCGAGGCGCCGACCTCCAGGCCGACGCAGATGGCGGCGAGTGCGTTCTGCACGTTGTGCACACCGGGCAAGTTGAGCGTCACGTCGAAGCTGCGCGCCGGTCCGCCGTTCGCCGCACAGCGCACGCGGAACTTCATGCGGCCGCTTTCGTGGCTGATGTCGGTCGCACGCACCTGCGCGTCCTCCGACAACCCGTAGGTGGTGACCGGCTTCGTGAGGAACGGGATGATGCTGCGCACGTTCGCATCGTCCACGCACAGCACGGCCATGCCGTAGAACGGGAGGCGTTGCACGAAGTCCACGAATGCCTGACGCAGCCGTGCGAAGTCGTGACCGTAGGTCTCCATGTGGTCGGCATCGATGTTCGTGATGACCGACAGCACCGGCTGCAGGTACAGGAACGACGCGTCCGACTCGTCCGCTTCGGCCACGATGAACTCGCCGCTGCCGAGCTGCGCATGGGAGCCGGCCGCCTCCAGGCGCCCGCCGATCACGAACGTCGGATCCATGCCGGCCTCGGCCAGCACGCTCGCGACGAGGCTGGTGGTGGTGGTCTTGCCGTGCGTGCCGGCCACGGCGATACCCTGCCGCAACCGCATCAGCTCCGCCAGCATCAGTGCCCGCGGCACCACCGGAATGCGCTTCGCGCGCGCGGTGGCCACTTCCACGTTGTCCGGCTTCACCGCGGTCGACGTGACCACCGCATCCGCACCGTGCACGTTGGCAGCCTCGTGGCCGACCTTCACGCTGGCACCGAGACGCACGAGCCGTTGCGTGACCGGATTCTCCGAAAGATCGGAGCCGCTTACCTGATAGCCGAGGTTGAGCAGCACCTCGGCGATGCCGCTCATGCCGGAGCCGCCGATGCCGACGAAGTGCACGTGCTTCACCTTGTGCCTCATCGGGCCATCTCCACGCAGGCGTCCGCGACGCGACGAGCCGCGTCCGGCTTGGCGAGTGCCCGAGCCTTCTGTGCCATGTCGAGCAGGGTGTCGCGCGTGAACCCGCGAATGAGATCCGCGAGCCGCTGCGGCGTGAACTCCGGCTGCGGCATCAGAACCGCGGCACCGGAATTCGCGAGGAAGCGCGCGTTCGCCGTCTGGTGGTCGTCCACGGCGATGGGCAGCGGCACGAACACCGCCGCGACACCGACGGTCGAGACCTCCGACACGGTGAGCGCTCCGGCGCGGCAGATCACGAAGTCCGCCTCGCCCAGAGCGCGGGCCATGTCGTCGATGAATGCGACGCACTCGCCGTCGACACCGGCCGCCGCATAGTTGGCCTTCAACGCATCGATCTGCCTGGTGCCCGACTGGTGCAGCACCTTGGGGCGACGATCGACATCGAGCTTCGCGAGCGCCTTCGGCACCACGTCGTTCAGCACCATCGCGCCGAGGCTGCCGCCCACCACGAGCAGGCGCAAACGACCTTCGCGCGACCGGAACCGCTGCGCCGGATCCGGCAGTGCCGCGATGTCGGAACGGATCGGGTTGCCGGTCCACTCGGCGCGCTTCAGCGTGTCCGGAAAGCCGGTCATGCGCCGGTCCGCCACGCCGGCGAGAACCTTGTTGGCGAGACCCGCGATCGCGTTCTGTTCGTGCAACAGCAGCGGCCGGCCGAACAGCGCCGCCATCATGCCGCCGGGGAACGAGATGTACCCGCCCATGCCGAGCACGACGTCGGGCCGCACGCGGAAGATCACCCGCGCGCATTGCCAGAATGCGATCAGCAGGTTGAGCGGCAACAGCGCCGCGCGCACGACGCCCTTGCCGCGCAGGCCGGCGAAGCGGATGAACTCGACCGGATAGCCACGCTTCGGCACGAGGTCCGCTTCCATGCCCGCGCGCGAACCGAGCCACACGATCTTCCAGCCGCGGTCGCGCAGCTGATCCGCCACGGCAAGGGCGGGAAAGACGTGACCGCCGGTGCCGCCGGCCATGATGAGAATCGTCCGAGAGGCGTGAGGCCCGAGGCGCGAGGCGTCGGCACTCGCACCGTTCGTCGTCCGTGAGGCTTCGCGGTGGTCAGACACTTCTGCCTCGCATCAGCTCACGGTTCTCCCAGTCCACCCGCAGCAGGATCGCGAGCCCGGCCAGATTGGCGACGATGCCGCTGCCGCCGAAGGAGAGCAGCGGCAGCGTGAGTCCCTTGGTGGGCAGCACGCCCATGTTCACGCCCATGTTGATCAGCGCCTGGGTGCCGATCCACAACCCGATGCCCTGGGCCACCAGCGCGGAGTAGTAGCGCTCGAGCTTGGCGGCCTGACTGCCGATCGAGAACGCCCGCAGCACCAGCCACGCGAACAGGCCGAGCACGACGATGACCCCGACGAAGCCGAGTTCCTCGGCGATCACTGCGAGCAGAAAGTCGGTGTGCGCTTCGGGCAGGTAGAACAGCTTCTCGACGCTGGCCCCGAGACCCACGCCGAACCATTCCCCGCGGCCGAACGCGATCAACGCGTGCGAGAGCTGATAGCCCTTCCCGTACGGATCGGACCACGGGTCGAGAAAGCCGGCGATGCGCTGCAACCGGTAGGGCGAAGTCCAGATGAGGGCCACGAAGCCCACCACCAGCAGCATGATGAGCGCGACGAACAGGCGCCAGTTCATGCCGCCCAGGAACAGGATGCCCATGGCGATCACGGTGATCACCGCGAACGCGCCGAAGTCGGGTTCCATCAGCAGCAGCGCGCCGACGAACAGCATCACGCCGAACAGCGGCATGAAGCCCTTGCGGAAACTGCCCATGTGCGCGGCCTTGCGCACGGTGTAGTCCGCCGCGTACAGCACGACGAACAACTTCACCAGTTCGGAGGGTTGGAACCCGATGCCGAAGAAACGCAGCCAGCGCTGGCTGCCGTTCACCTCGCGCCCGATCCCCGGAATCAGCACCACGATCAGCAGAAAGGCACCGAACAGGAAGAGATACGGTGCGGCTTGCTGCCACAGACGCATGGGAAACTGGAACGCGACCAGCGCCGCGAGCAGGCTCACCACCAGGAACCCGGCATGCCTCACCAGGAAGTACTGCGGCTGGAAACCGCTCAGGCGGCTGCCTTCGGCCATGGCGATGGAAGCCGAGTACACCATCACCAGACCGATGGCGAGCAACAGCACCGTGGACCAGACGAGAGACTCGTCGTAGAGCGGCAGGCGCGAGGGGCGTTTCAGCGCGGCGTAGAGCACGCGGCCTCCCCGAGTCGTTGCACGGCAGCACGGAACACTTCGGCGCGATGCTCGTAGTTGCGGAACATGTCGAAGCTTGCGCACGCCGGCGACAACATCACGGCATCGCCGCTCTTCGAAGCACGGAAGGCGCTGTCCACGGCCTCGTCCATGTCGGCCGCGCGATGCAGCGGGATGCCGGTGGCGGCCAGCGCCGTGGCGATGGCCTCGCGGTCGCGACCGATCAGCACCACGGCGCGGGCATGGCCGGCCACCGCGGGTGCAAGCGGCGCGAAGTCCTGGCCCTTGCCATCGCCGCCGGCGATCAGCACGACCAGTTCGGCCATGCCGTTGAGCGCCGCGACCGTCGCACCGACGTTGGTGCCCTTCGAATCGTCGTAGAAGCGCCGCCCGGCAATCTCTGCCACCAGCTGCACGCGATGGGGCAGACCCTCGAAGCGTTCGAGCGCAGCGGCAACGGTCGAATAGTCGAGCCCGATGGCGCGCACCAGCGCCAGTGCGGCGAGAGCGTTGGCGGCGTTGTGCAGCCCGGCGATACGCAGCTTCGCGACCGGCAGGATGCGCCGCGCGCCTTGGGCGAGGTGATCCGCTCCGTTGCGCAGCAATCCCCATTCGTCATCACCGTTCGGTGCTCCGAGCCCGAACGACCAGACCGGCACGTCCTTGCGCGCGAGGCTGAGGGTGCGCGGATCGTCGCGATTGACGACCTGTACCTCGGTCCCGATGAAGATGCGCGCCTTCGCGGCGGCGTAGTCGTCCATGCCGCGATAGCGATCGAGATGGTCCTCGGAAAGATTGAGCACGACCGCGGCATCGGGCCGAAGGCTCGCCGTGGTCTCGAGCTGGAAGCTCGAAAGCTCCAGCACGACCGCCTGCGGCCAAGGCCGCTTGCCGGATTCGATCTCGGCCAGCGCATCGAGCACGGGCAGGCCGATGTTGCCCGCGACCAGGGTCTCGAGGCCGGCGCCGCGGCACAGCGCACCGGTCATCTCCGTCACGGTGCTCTTGCCGTTGGAGCCGGTGATCGCGAGAAGCTTCGGCCGCGGCAGCGACAGCTGGCGGGCTCGGGCAGCGATGGCCCGTGCGAACAGCTCGATGTCGCCGACCACGTCGACGCGACGCGCGATGGCGGCCTGGATCTGTGGTTCGGCGAGCGGCACGCCGGGACTCGCGGCGACGAGATCCATGTCACGGAAGCTCGCTGCACGGAACGGCCCGAGATCGATGGGCAGTTGCGGAAACTCGCGCCGCACCGCATCGACGCCGGGTGGCTCGGTGCGGGAATCGGCTGCGTGCACGATGGCACCATGCGCGGACAGCCAGCGGATCATGGACACGCCGGTGGCACCGAGGCCGAGGACGAGAACGCGTTTGCCGGAGAGGTTCATCGCAGCTTCAGCGTCGAGAGTCCGAACAGGACAAGCATCATCGTGATGATCCAGAACCGGACCACCACCTGGTTTTCCTTCCAACCTTTCAACTCGTAATGGTGATGCAGCGGCGCCATGCGGAAGATGCGTTTGCCCGTGAGCTTGAACGAGCCCACCTGCAACATCACCGACAGGGTCTCCACGACGAACACGCCGCCCATGATGAACAGCACGATCTCCTGGCGGACGATCACGGCGATGGTACCGAGCGCCGCACCGAGTGCCAGCGCACCGACATCGCCCATGAACACCTCGGCTGGATACGCGTTGAACCAGAGGAACGCGAGACCCGCGCCGGCCAGGGCGGCGCACAGCACCGTCAGTTCGCCGGCGCCGGGGATGTAGGGGAAGCCGAGATACTTCGCGAACACCGTGTTACCGGCGACGTAGGCGAAGATGCCGAGCGCGCTGCCCACCATCACGGTCGGCATGATCGCGAGCCCGTCGAGCCCGTCGGTCAGGTTGACCGCATTGGACGTGCCGACGATCACGAAGTAGGTGAGGATGATGAAGCCGATCACGCCCAGCGGGTAGGCGACGTGCTTGAAGAACGGCACGATCAGCTGGGTTTCGGTGGGCAGCGTCGCCGAGAATGCGAGGAACAGCGCGGCCGCCATGCCGATCACCGACTGCCAGAAGTACTTGTAGCGTGCGGGCAACCCCTTCGCGTTGCGATGGACCACCTTGCGATAGTCGTCGACCCACCCGATGGCGCCGAAGCCGAAGGTGACGATCAGCACCACCCACACGAAGCGGTTGGTGAGATCGGCCCAGAGCAACGTCGCCACGCCCATCGACACCAGGATCAGCGCGCCGCCCATGGTGGGCGTGCCGGCCTTGGTGAGGTGCGTCTGCGGTCCGTCGTCGCGCACCGCCTGGCCGATCTTGTAGGCGGTCAGCTTGCGGATCATCGCCGGGCCGACGACGAACGAGATCACGAGCGAGGTCAGCGTCGCGAGCACCGCCCGCAGCGTGATGTAGCCGAACACGTTGAACGCGCGGATATCCTGGGCCAGCCACTGCGCGAGTGCGTGCAGCATCAGTGATCTCCCACCGTCGCGGCATTCGGGGCGAGGCGCGCCACCACCCGCTCCATCCGCATGAATCGCGAACCCTTCACTAGCACGGTCGTGGAGGCGTTGCTCGCCTCGCTCACGGCCGCCACCAGCTGATCGAGATCGCCGAAGTGACGCGCGCCCTTGCCGAACGCCTTCGCGGCACCGGCGCTCGCGTCGCCCATTGCGAACAGCGCATCGATGCCACGCTCGCGGGCGCTCTCGCCGATCTCGGCATGGCGCGCCGCGGCTTCGTCGCCCAGTTCACCCATGTCCCCCATCACGAAGATGCGTTTGCCCGGCAGTCCCGCGAGCCATGCGATGGCCGCCTGCATCGAGTCCGGATTGGCGTTGTAGGTGTCGTCGATGATCGTCGCCCCGTTCACACCCACGTTGCGCTGCAGCCGGCCGGTGGTGCCGCGGTAGGCGGACAGTCCGACCCCGATCGTCACGGGTGCGATGCCGAGCGCGTGGGCCGCAGCAGCCGCGCACAATGCATTGCGCACGTTGTGCACACCCGGCACCTGGATGCGCGCGACGGCTGAACCGAGCGGGGTCTCGATGGTGACCAGACTGCCGTCGGCCGTGAGTTCATACGTGCCCGTGACCGCCGCTTCATGGTCCAGCGCGAAGTCGATGGTCCGATGCCCGGGAGCAAGTCCGCGCCAGAACTGCGCGTAGCGATCATCGGCGTTGATCACCTTGATGCCTTCGACCGGCAGGCCTTCGAAGATCTCGCCCTTGGCGCGCGCGATGTTGTCGTGCGACCCGAGTTCGCCGATGTGCGCCGAACCGGCGTTGTTGATGGCCGCGACCGAAGGACGGGTGAGCCGCGTGAGATAGGCGATTTCGCCGAGATGGTTCATCCCCATCTCGATCACCGCGTACCGATGCGTCTCGCGCAACCGGAACAGCATGAGCGGCACGCCGATGTCGTTGTTGAGGTTGCCGGCAGTGGCGAGCACCGCCGCGTCGCCCGCATCGGCGCGCAGGATCGCGGCCAGCATCTCCTTGACCGTGGTCTTGCCGTTGCTGCCGGTCACGCCCGCGATCGGGATGGTGAAGCGGCCGCGCCACCATTGCGCCAGCGCACCGAGTGCGAGCCGCGTGTCCTGCGCCACCAACAGCGCCGCGGCGGTGGTCTTCACCTTACCAGCATCGCTCACCAGCGCCGCCGCTGCGCCCGCGGCAAGCGCCTGATCGACGAAATCGTGCCCGTCGAAGCGCTCACCGTTCAGCGCGACGAAGAGATCCCCGCGGCCGATGGATCGGCTGTCGGTGGTCACGCCGGTGACGGCGAGGTCCGGTCCGCGATGGACGATGCCCGGCACGGTCGCGGCTTCAGCGAGCCTGAACATGCCCATCCTTTCCTCCGGCGTCCCGCTGCAAGGCCTTGCGCGCGACTTCGACATCGCTGAACGGCAGCCGCGTGCCGTCCACTTCCTGATAGCTTTCGTGACCCTTGCCGGCCACGAGCACCACGTCGCCTTCGCGCGCTTCGGCAATCGCGCGCGCGATGGCACTGGCGCGATCCACTTCGATCTCGTGGTTGGCGTGAGCGCCTGCGACCACCTGATCGACGATGGCACGCGGATCCTCGGAGCGCGGGTTGTCGCTCGTGACGATGACGAGATCGGCCAGACGCGTAGCCACCTCGCCCATGATGGGACGCTTGCCCGGATCGCGGTCGCCGCCGCAACCGAACACGCAGATCAACCGCGCGCCGCGGTCGTGACCGACGATCTCGCGCAGCGTCTCGAGCACCTTCTCCAGCGCGTCGGGCGTATGGGCGTAATCCACGACCACCAGAGGATGTCCCGGCTCGCGAATCATCTCCAGACGACCGGCCACCGGCGCCACCTGGGCCAGTGCGGCGACGGCGTCGTCCAGCTTGAGGTTCGCGGTAAGCAGGACACCGAGGGTGCCGAGCAGGTTGCTCACGTTGAAGCCGCCGATCAACCGGCTCGAGAGCTCCGCCTCGCCCCATGGGGTACGGATCTCGAGGCGCAGGCCGCGCGTCGACAGATCGACGCGATGGCCGGCGATTTCGCCGCGGCCGATGCCGTAACCGAGCACCCGAGTCGACGCGCCGCGCAGTCCGAGCGCCAGCTCGCGGCCGAAGCTGTCGTCGAGATTGATCACGGCGTTGGCGAGACCGGGCCAGCGGAACAGCTTCGCCTTCGCGGCCCCGTAGCTTTCCATGTCGCCGTGATAGTCGAGATGGTCGCGCGTCAGGTTGGTGAAGAGCGCGGTGTCGAACTTCGTACCGTTCACCCGGCCTTGATCGAGCGCGTGCGACGACACCTCCATCGCGACGGCCTGCGCGCCGGCGTCGCGATAGCGGCGCAATTGCTGTTGCAGACTCACGGCGTCGGGTGTCGTATGGGTCGCCGCATCGAGCGCGTCCGGGAAACCGTTGCCGAGCGTGCCGATCACGGCCGTGGGCCGGCCGCAGCGCTGCAACGACTGGGCGATCCAATGGCTGCACGACGTCTTCCCGTTGGTGCCGGTGACCCCGGCCATCCAGAGTTCGCGCGACGGCTGACCATAGATGTGTGCCGCGATCGCTCCGGCCTGCTCGCGCAAACCGGCGACGGCCAGATTCGGCACGCGCCACTCGGCGCGCCAGGCGAAGTCATCGGCCTCCCACAGCACCGCAGCCGCGCCGCGCTCGATGGACTGCGCAATGAACCGGCGTCCGTCGAAGCGACCGCCCGGGTAGGCAAGAAAGACATCGCCGGGCTGCACCGCGCGGCTGTCGGTGACCAGGTTGCGCACCGGAACACCGAGGTTCGCGAGCAGGTTGCGATCGAATTCACGCACGGTCATCACACTTCCTCGGCGACCTCGGGCACTTCGTCGATCGGCCCCTTGAGGATCACCGGTGCGTCGGGCGGCACCGCCAGCATTCGCAGCGCACCGGACATCACCGCCGAAAACACCGGCGCCGCCACCACGCCGCCGTAGTACTGCCCGGCGCTCGGCTCGTCGATCAGCACGGCGATCAACAGGCGCGGATCCGAGGCCGGAGCGAACCCGATGAACGAGGACGCGTAACGATCGGGCGCGTACTGGCCGTTCACGAGCTTGTGAGCGGTGCCGGTCTTGCCGGCCACGTGATAGCCCATCACCTGCGCGCGCGGCGCGGTACCGCCGGGTTCGGTCACCAGCTGCATCATGCGACGCAAGGTCGCCGCGGTCTCCGCGGAGATCACGCGCATGCCGGCGACCGGCTCGTCGCGACGCACGAGCGTGATCGGCAGCAGTTCGCCGTCGTTGCAGAAGATGGTGTAGGCACGGGCGAGTTGCATCAGGCTCACGGAGATGCCGTGGCCGTAGCTCATGGTCGCCTGCTCGATGGGACGCCACGTGCGATAGTCGCGCAGGCGTCCGCCCACCTCGCCGGGAAAACCGGAGCGCGGCACGGCGCCGAAGCCGGCGGAGGAGAACATCTCCCACAGCCGCTGCGACGGCAGCGCCAGCGCCATCTTCGCGGTGCCCACGTTCGACGACTTCTGGATCACCTGCGACACCGTGAGATTGACGTTCGATGCGTGGGCATCGCGGATCGTCGCGGGGCCCAGGGTGAGTGAACCGCCGGCGGTCTGCACCACCGAGTCGGGACGGAACGCACCCGCTTCCAGTGCTGCCGCCACGGTGAACGGCTTCAGCGTCGAACCGGGCTCGAACAGGTCGGTCACGGCGCGGTTGCGTGCTCGCACGGCGTTGTAGCGCGCACGGTTGTTCGGGTTGTACGTGGGGGCATTGGCGAGCGCCAGCACTTCACCGGTCTTCACGTCCATCACCACGATGCCGCCGGCCTTGGCCTGATGCAGATTCACCGCGGCCTTCAGCTCGCGATACGCGAGGTACTGGAGCTTGAGATCGATGGACAACGCGAGGTCGCGACCCTCCTGCGGCGCGCGGATGCTCGCGACGTCCTCCACGACGCGCCCGAGGCGATCGCGGATCACACGCCGGCTGCCGGGGCGCCCGGCGAGCCACTCCTGATAGGCGAGTTCGAGACCCTCCTGTCCCTTGTCGTCCACATCCGTGAAGCCGATCACGTGCGACAGGGTTTCGCCGGCCGGGTAGTAGCGGCGGTATTCGCGCTGCAGGAACACGCCCGGCAGATCGAGCTTCACGACCTTCGCGGCCTGCTCCGGCGGCAGCTGGCGCTTGAGATAGACGAAATCCCGTTCGCGATTGGCGAGCCGCCCCTTGAGTTCGGCCGGCTCGATCTCGAGCAGCTTCGCGAGCTGTTCCCGCTGATAGGGCGTGAGGTCCGCATCGCCGGGGCTCGCCCACACCGATTCCACCGGTGTCGAGATGGCGAGCGGCTCGCCGTGACGATCGGTGATCATGCCGCGATGGGCGGACAGCACCAGCGGTCGCGAGGCGTAGCGCGAGGCGCCCTCGCGCTGCAGGAAGTCGCGCTGCGGTCCCTGCAGATAGAGCGCGCGCACCAGCAGCACCGCGAACGCACCGATGAAGAGCGCGAAGACGAACCGCGTGCGCCACGCGGGCAGACGCAGCGAGAGCTGCGGATGAGCGGCCGGGTTCATTGGGTCGCCGCGGGAGAACCCGGCGAAACGATGCGGATGCGCGACTGCGGCGGCACGCGCATCTTGAGCGAGTCGGAGGCCACCTTTTCGATGCGCGAGTGCATGGCCCAGGTGCTCTGCTCGAGCTGCAGCTGGCCCCACTCCACGTCGAGCTGCTTCGCGACTTCCTGTTCCTTCTGCAGTTCGACGAACAGCTTGCGCGCCTCGTGCTGGGACGTGACCACGCCCAGCGCGCAGAGGACGGCGATGCCGATCAGCAGCAGATTGAGGCGCGCGATCATGCCGCGACGCGCTCCAACGTGCGCATCACCGCGCTGCGCGCGCGCGGGTTCGCGGCGATCTCGGTCGCGGATGCGCGCTGCGCCTTGCCGACGAGGCGAAACTTCGGCGCGGGAATGTCGGCGGCGCGGATCGGCAGGCGCGGCGGCAGCGCAGGGGGCGATGCGGCTTCGCGCATCGCGCGCTTCACGATCCTGTCTTCCAGCGAATGAAAACTGATCACGACGAGTCGCCCTCCCGCCGCCAGCCGGTCCATGGAGGCCGGCAGCGCTAACGCCAGTTCCTCAAGCTCCTGATTGACGTGAATCCGTAGAGCTTGAAAGGTACGCGTCGCCGGGTCCTGGCCTGGCTCACGCGTACGGACGGCTTCTGCCACGAGCGTGGCAAGTTGCCGTGTTGTGCCAAGAGGCTGTCGGGCCCGAGCCGCAACAATCGCTCTTGCAATCTGCTCAGCAAACCGTTCTTCGCCATGGGTCCGGATGACCTCCCCGATCTCCTGTTGTTGCGCCCGCGCGAGCCAAGCCGCCGCGCTTTCGCCGCGCGTCGGATCCATGCGCATGTCGAGCGGCCCGTCCCGGCGGAAGCTGAAACCCCGCTTGGGATCGTCGAGCTGCGGCGACGACACGCCGAGATCGAGCAGCACGCCATTCACCTGCGTGATGCCCGCCTCGTCCAGCACCCGCGCGAGCGCACCGAAATTGGCGTGCGCGCAGGAGAAACGTGGATCGATGATGGCGCGAGCCGCGGCCACGGCCTCGGGATCGCGATCGATCGCCTGCAGGCGACCCTGCGGACCCAGAGCTGCGAGAACCATCCGGCTGTGGCCACCGCGACCGAAGGTCGCGTCCACGTAGATGCCGTCCGGACGCACGGCCAGCGCGGCCAGCGCCTCGACGGCCAGCACCGGCGCGTGAACGGCCGCGTCGCCCGCGGACGCCGTGGGGATCACAGGGCGAAATTCTCCATCCCCGGTGGCAGTGTGTCGGATTGCCCGAGAGTGGCGAGCTGCGCGTCCCACGCCTCGGTGCTCCAGACCTCGAAATGCGACCCCTGGCCCACCATCATCACCTGACGGTCGATGCCGGCAAACTTGCGCAGTTCGGGCGAAACCAGAACGCGACCGCTCGCGTCCAATTCGAGTTCCTCGGCGAAACCGACCAGCAAGCGCTTCCACAGGCTGGTCTGCGGGTCGAAGCTCGAGAAGCCCAGCATCCGCGCGCGAATCGGCTCCCACGCCGGGGCGGGGTACAGCAGCAGGCATCGATGGGGGTGGGCTGTTAGTACTAACTTACTCTGAGATTCAGAGAGCAAGCGGTCCCGATGCCGGGTTGGGACCACCAACCGGCCTTTCGCATCGAGACTGAGCTGTGCCGCTCCCTGGAACATGCGTTCAAGATCCGCCTTGGCACTGATTTTTCAGAGAAACCCACTTTATCCAACTTTTTCCCACTCTATTGCAAAGTTTCGACAGGGTCAAGGACAACTTTAGGGTTTTCTCAAGCAGGACAATGACTTATGGGCAAGTCCTCAAATCGAGACGAAGTGGTCTTATAAACGTCTTTTTTTCATGTGATTAGGCGATTTATCTAAGAAAATAGATGAGATAAGGCCTGTCGCTGAGGACCGACAAGTTCCGGTTGTCCGGTAACCGCGCATTCATGCGCTCACGGCATGGGTCCACACGACCGTCCGGACAGCCGAGGGAGTGCGAAGCCGGCCTGTAAGCCGGGTTCTGTCGGCGCTCGCGCGCCGTAGCAGTCATTCCTCTGGGACCACGGTTACCCGCAGCCTCTAGCAACCTACCCGGGAGCGACGCGGGCCACGCCAACGCTCCCCTATTTGGTCTTGCACCGGATGGGGTTTACCGACCCCAGACGTTACCGCTGGAGTGGTGCGCTCTTACCGCACCATTTCACCCTTGCCTGAGCCCTCGCGGGCCATCGGCGGTATCTTTCTGTTGCACTTTCCGTCGCCTCGCGGCGCCCGGCCGTTAGCCGGCATCCTGCCCTGCGGTGCCCGGACTTTCCTCTACCCACTCGAGGTGAGCAGCGACTGCCCGGCCAGCTTCGCAGGACGGATTATCGCAGGCCGCGGGCTATACTCGCTTTCTTGTCGTTGAATTTCGACCCTCGATGTCTGCACCCGCAGCTGCTCTCGATCAGTCCTTCCGCCGCGATGCCCACGTGATCGGCCTCGTCGGCCTCGCCCACGGCACTTCGCATTTCTTCCACCTGATCGTGGCGCCGCTGTTTCCGTGGCTCAAGATTCAGTTCGGCCTCAGCTACGCCGAATTGGGTCTGCTGGTCTCGGTGTTCTTCGTGATCTCCGGTGTGGGACAGGCCACCGCCGGATTCGTGGTGGATCGGGTCGGCGCCCGGCCGGTGCTGTTCGCCGGCGTCGCGCTCCTTGGCCTCTCGGCCCTCGCACTCGCGGCCGCTCAGAACTACCCGATGCTGATGCTGGGCGCCGCCATCGCGGGCCTCGGCAACAGCGTGTTCCATCCGGCGGACTTCACGCTGCTCAACCGGCGCGTGAGTTCGTCGCGGCTCGCGCATGCGTTCAGTGTCCACGGCATCGCCGGCACATTGGGTTGGGCCGCAGCGCCCGTCTTCCTCGGCGGACTCGCCGTGACGATCGGCTGGCGCGGTGCACTGGTCGGCGCCGCCGTGCTTGCGTTCGGTGTTCTGGCCCTGCTGGTGGTGAATCGCGGTGTGCTCGATGCCGAAGAAGCACCTCGACCTGGACATGCCCCCGCAAAGCACGCCGCGACGAGCCTCGAGTTCCTGCGCGTCCCGGCCGTGTGGATGTGCTTCGCCTTCTTCTTCATCACCGCGATGGCACTGGGCGGCGTGCAGAGCTTCATGCCGGCCGCGCTGCATGATCTCTACAACGCTCCGCTGTCGCTCGCTTCGATGAGCATCACGCTGTTCATGCTGTCCTACGCAGGCGGCATGATCGGCGGCGGTTTTCTTGCGGCGCGCACGCGTCACCATGAACGCATCATCGCTGCAGCATTCCTGCTGATGGCGGCCATGGCGATGCTCATCGGCACGGGTTGGTTGCCGCTGCCGACGATCGCCGTGGCCATCGCGGTCATGGGTTTCGGTGCCGGCATCGCCGGACCGTCGCGTGACCTGCTGGTGCGCGCCGCCGCGCCGCGCAACGCGACCGGTCGCGTCTACGGTGTCGTTTACTCGGGGCTCGACGTGGGCCTGTCGCTCTCGCCGCTGCTGTTCGGCGCGCTGATGGACACGCACCATCCGGGCGGCGTCTTCGTGCTGATCGGCATCTTCCAGGCAGCTGCGCTGCTGACGGCCTTCGGCGTAGGTCAAAACACCGCGGCACGCCGCGAACAGGCGGCTTAAAGCATGGCAAACACAGACACCACCAGCATGGCTCTTTTCTGCGACTTCGAGAACGTGGCGCTCGGCGTGCGCGACGCGAAGTACGAGAAGTTCGACATCAAGAAGATCCTCGAGCGCCTGCTGCTGAAGGGCAGCATCGTCGTCAAGAAGGCCTATTGCGACTGGGATCGCTACAAGAGCTTCAAGGCTCCCATGCACGAGGCGTCCTTCGAACTGATCGAGATCCCGCACGTGCGGCAGTCCGGCAAGAACTCCGCCGACATCCGCATGGTCGTCGATGCACTCGACCTCTGCTACACCAAGTCGCACGTGGACACCTTCGTGCTGATCACCGGCGACTCCGATTTCTCGCCGCTCGTGTCGAAGCTGCGCGAGAACAACAAGACCGTCATCGGCGTGGGTGTGAAGAAGTCCACCTCCGATCTCCTGATCGCGAACTGCGACGAGTTCATCTACTACGATGATCTGGTGCGCGAGAAACCGAAGAAGCAGGCGTCGACGCGCCGCAAGTCACCGGCGAAGGCAGCACCGAAGAACGGCAGTGCAGAGCCGGCCATCGAGACCGACGCCGACCGGGTGCCGAAGACCGAGGAAGAAAAGCGTCAGGAAGCCATCGACGTCGTGATGGAAACCGTCGAAGCGCTCTTCGAGGAGCGCGGCGCCGAGGACAAGATCTGGGGCTCGATGGTCAAGCAGGCGCTGAAGCGCCGCAATCCCGGCTTCAACGAGAGCTACTACGGCTTCGGCTCGTTCAGCAAACTGCTGGATGAAGCGGAATCACGCAAGCTCGTGGAACTGGAGCACGACGAGAAGTCAGGCGGGGTGATCATCCGCGGCTTCAACACGGACTGGTAGCGTCTTCTCGGTCCACGAGAAGGCCGGCCTCCCGGAGAGCGTCGCCCGCGGTCAGCGGCACGGAATCGGGCGTGCCGTCGGCATTCAGATCGAACCGGAAGCGCGCGTCCACCACGCGCGCCGGTCCACCATCGAGATTCAGCATCCGCGAAATCCCGACCGCGTCCTCAGCGATCGAGCCCGACGTCGTCCTGGGCCTTCGGATCCTCGAGCGGTTCGAGGTGGGTGATCACGGAAGTGCCCGGAACGGCCGCGCGGATGTCGCGTTCCACCTCTTCCACCAGATCGTGACCCTGTTGCACGGTCCAGGCACCCGGCACCAGCACGTGCACCGATGCGAAACTACGGCCGGCCGCCTGGCGCGTTCGCAGCGCATGGAACGCGATGCCGCGCGCCTCGTAGTGCGCCAGCGCGGCGTGGATCGCATCGCGGCTCGTCGCGGGCACTGCCCGGTCGAGCAGTCCGAGCGCCGAGCGGCGCACCAGACGGAAACCGGTCCACAGAATATTGAGCGCCACCGCGATCGCGATGACCGGATCCAGGCGCTGCCAGCCCGTGAGGGCGACCGCTCCTACGCCTGCCACGACGCCAACGGAGGTCCATACGTCCGTCATCAGGTGATGCGCATCGGCCTCGAGCGTGATCGAGTTGAACTGTTTGCCGGCACGCAGCAGCACCAGGGCGACACCCAGGTTGATGAACGACGCAATCACCGAGATCGCGAGACCGATGCCGACATGTTCGAGCGGCTGCGGTTCCAGGAGGCGCGGGACAGCGGTCCAGACGATAGCGAGCGCCGCGAGAAAGATCAGGCCGCCCTCGAAACCGCTCGAGAAGTACTCCGCCTTGCTGTAACCGTAGGCGTGCTCTTCGTCGGGTGGCCGCTCCGCCAGCTTCAACGCCCAGAGGGCCACCATCGCCGCGGCGAGATTGACCAGCGACTCGATCGCATCGGACAACAGCCCTACCGAACCGGTGTACCACCAGGCCGAGGTCTTGAGACCGATCGTCGCGATCGCCGCGGCGATCGACAGCCACGCGTAGCGCGCGAGGCTTTCCCGATTCATCCCGTGAGCGACCAGCCGACGCTGCTGCCGGCGCGCATCGGTACCAGCGTGTGGCGGCCGTAGGGCAGCGCTTCCGGTACTTTCCACGCGCGCTTCTCCAGCGTGATCCTGCCGAAGTTGCGCGGCAGACCGTAGAAGTCCGCGCCGTGGAAACTCGCGAATGCTTCGAGCCGGTCCAGGGCACCAGCCGCTTCGAAGGCCTCCGCGTACAGCTCGATGGCCGCATGCGCCGTATACACCCCCGCGCAGCCGCAATCCGTCTCCTTGGTGTGGCGCGCGTGGGGCGCGCTGTCGGTCCCGAGGAAGAACTTGGGATTGCCCGACGTTGCTGCCTGTACCAGCGCTTCGCGATGCTCTTCGCGCTTCAGCACCGGCAGGCAATAGTGATGCGGGCGCACACCGCCCTGGAACAGGGCGTTGCGATTGAGCAGCAGGTGGTGCGCGGTGATCGTGGCGCCCACATTGGCCGGCGCCGCGCGCACGAACTGGGCGGCCTGCGTGGTGGTGATGTGCTCGAAGACGATCTTCAACTGGGGAAACCGCCGGACCAGCGGCGTCATCGTGCGTTCGATGAACACGTGCTCGCGGTCGAAGACGTCCACGCGCGGATCGGTGACCTCGCCGTGGATCAGCAGCGGCATGCCGGCCTCGGCCAGCGCTTCGATCGCACCGTGACAGTGCTCGACGTCGGTCACACCGGAATCGGAATTGGTGGTGGCTCCGGCCGGATAGAGCTTCACCGCGTGCACGAAGCCGCTCGCCTTGGCGCGTCGGATCTCGTCCGCCGGCGTGTTGTCGGTGAGATACAGTGTCATGAGCGGTTCGAACGGGATGCCGGCAGGCAGCGCGGCAACGATCCGATCGCGATAGGCCTGCGCCTGCGCGGTAGTCGTGACGGGCGGCTTCAGGTTCGGCATCACGATGGCGCGCGCGAAGCGCCGCGCGGTGTCGGGCAGCACCGCAGCCAGGTCGGCGCCGTCGCGCAGGTGGAGGTGCCAGTCGTCGGGTTGGGTGAGAGTCAGTCGATCCAAGCGTGTTCCTTCACGTGTCCGGTGTTTCGGCGGCGCCCTTCAGGCGCAACGCCTCGTCGTAGAGTTCGCTGCGGCGGGCACCGGTGATGCGCGCAGCGAGGCGCGCCGCACCCGAGGCCGGCATCTCTTCCATCAGCAGACCCAGCACGCGCGAGCCTTCGCGGGCGCGCGCGTCGTCCTGCGCCGGCGGTGCGCCATGCACGATCAGCACGAACTCGCCGCGGGCGCGATTCGCATCGGCCTCCATCCATGCGGCTGCATCGCCGAGCGCGCACTCATGGATGGTCTCGAACAGCTTCGTGAGCTCGCGGGCCAGCACGATGCGGCGCACGGGCCCGAAGACGTCGAGCATGTCGGCAAGCGTCTCCCGCACCCGGTGCGGTGCCTCGTAGAACACCACGGGCACTTCCGATCCGACGCATTGCTCGAGTTCCTGGCGACGGGCTTCGCGCTTCGCCGGCAGGAAACCGTGGAATGCGAACGCGGTGCTCTCGATGCCGGCGGCGGACAGCGCGGTCACCAGGGCACTCGGCCCGGGGATGGGGACGATGCGCAGGCCGGCTTCGCGCACCTCGCGAACCAGAACCGCACCAGGATCGCTCACCCCGGGAGTGCCCGCGTCGGTCACCAGCGCGACCGACTTCCCCGCGCGCAGCCAGTCCGCCACCTGACGGGCGGCGCTGCGTTCGTTGTGTTCGTGCGCCGCCACGAGTTTCGCGTCGATGCCGTGGTGGTCGAGCAGCAGGCGCGTATGCCGGGTATCCTCGGCCGCCACGACGTCGACACTGCGCAGCACATCGAGAGCGCGCAGCGTCACGTCTCTCAGGTTACCGATGGGGGTGGCCACCACATATAATGTGGACGCCTCGGCCACGAAGGGTTTCGCATGCAAAGACGCCGCGTCCTCGTCACTCTCGCCACGTCACTATACTGGGGCATCGCTGCCTTGACCACCGACGGTGTGCGTGCGCAGACGCCTGCTGCTCCCGAGGCTCCGCCGGCTGCGCCGCCGGAACCGGCTGCGCCGGCCGCTCCCCCGCCGCCCGCGGAGCAGGAGAAACCGCACATCGCGGCACTGCTGCCCACCAAGTCGGCCACGTTCGGGAAGCTCGCGGATGCGGTGCGACGCGGACTGATCGCCGGGGCCAGCGTCAGCGGTCCGAGCGCCCTGCCGCTCATCGTGTATCCCACCGGAGACGACACCAAGGAACTGGTCGACACCTACGACCACGCGATCCGCGTCGGCGCGCGCCTGGTGATCGGCCCGCTCACCAAGGCGGGCGTGCACGCCATCGCCGGCAGCAACGCCGTCACGGTGCCGACGCTGGCGCTCACCATCCCGGACAGCGACGTGCTGCTGCCCGACGGCATGTACGCCTTCGGCGTGCAGATCGAATCGGAAGCGCGGCAGATGGTGAAGTACGCCCTGTCCCAGGGCCGACGCCGCGCGGTGATCATCGCCTCCGACAATTCGCTCGGACGACGCGTCGCGACCGCCTTCGCGGAAGACTGGACCCGCTCCGGCCGTCTGGTGGTGGATCAGTACATGTACACCACCGACCAGGTCGCGCTGAAGAAGATCAAGGACGGCATCACCATCGGCAACGCCGACATGATCTTCCTCGCGCTCGACGCTCCGCGCGCCCGCTCGATCCGCCCGTACCTCGGCAAGATCCTGCCCACCTACGGCACGTCCCAGGTCTTCATGGGCGGCGGCGAAGTGGTCGGGCAGCACGATCTCAACGGCGTCACGTTCGTCGACATGCCCTGGCTGCTGATGCCGGATCATCCGGCGGTGATCACCTACCCGCGCACCCAGGGCATCTTCGCGTCCTACGAGCAGGAGCGCTTCTACGCGCTCGGCATCGACGCGTGGCGACTCGGGCAGGTGCTGCTCGAGTCCGGTTTCAACGATGCCGGCACGCTGGACGGCGTGACCGGATACCTCACCCCGGGCGGCGGTCGCCAGTTCACCCGCGAGGCGATCGGCGCGCAGTTCGTGCAGGGTCAACCCAAGCTGCTGAATCCCGTGAGCGGTCGATGAAGGCCGAAGGCGAGCGCGCCGAGGATGCGGCGCTCGCCTATCTGGAACGGCAGGGGCTGACCCTGCGGACGCGCAACTACCGCTCGCGCTTCGGCGAGATCGATCTGGTGCTGGAAGATCGCGGCACCCTGGTGTTCGTGGAAGTGCGCAAGCGCTCCAATCCGCGCTTCGGCAGCGCCGCGGACAGCATCACGGCAACCAAGCGCAGCCGGATCGTCGCGACGGCCCGGCTGTACCTGGGCTCGCTGCGGCGCGAGGTCCCGTGCCGCTTCGACGCCGTGCTGATCGACGGCGCCGGGAGCGTGGAATGGATCCGGGACGCGTTCGGCGCCTGACGCACGGGACCCCGCGAGCGACGCGCGGTCCGAAGCCCGGCGCAGGGCGTGTGACATAATTCGCGCCTATTTCACGAGGATTCGCCATGGACCTTCTGGGTCGCATCCACCAGCATTTCGCGGACAGCGCGCAGCTCAAGCTGCAGGCGGTCGAGACGCTGGCCGAGCCGCTCCGGCTCGCGGCGGAGAAGATGTTTCTCTGCCTCATGAACGAGGGCAAGATCCTCGCGTGCGGCAACGGGGGTTCGGCCGCCGACTCGCAGCACTTCGCGGCGGAACTGCTGAACCGCTTCGAACGCGAACGTCCCGGCCTCGCCGCGATGGCGCTCACCACCGACACCTCGACACTGACGTCCATCGCCAACGACTACGACTACAACCAGGTGTTCTCGAAGCAGGTGCGAGCCCTGGGCGCTGCCGGCGACGTGCTGCTCGCCATCTCCACGAGCGGCAATTCGCCGAACGTGATCGCGGCCGTCGAAGCCGCCCACGAGCGGCAGATGACCGTGATCGCGCTCACCGGACGCAACGGCGGCAAGATGGCGGGCATGCTGACGAAGGACGACGTGAATCTCTGCGTACCCTCGCCGGTGACGGCGCGCATCCAGGAAGTCCACCTGCTGTGCCTGCATTGCCTGTGCGACGGCATCGACACCCAGCTGCTGGGTGCCGAATGATGCGGCTCGCATTCCTCGCCGGACTGATCCTCGCTGCTGCACCCCTGCTCCAAGGCTGCGTCCCGGTCGTCGCGGGCGCGGCGGGCACGGGTGCGTTGATCGCCGAGGACCGCCGCTCGACCGGCACCTACCTGGACGACCAGGGCATCGAACTGAAGGCCGGCAACCGCGTGAGCGAGAAGTACCGCGACGTACACGTCAACGTGACCAGCTACAACCGCGTGGTGCTGCTGACCGGGGAGGTGCCCGACGCGGCGGCCAAGACCGACATCGGGGCCATCGTGCAAGGCGTTGCCGGTGTCCGGATGGTGCAGAACGAGTTGACGATCGGTCCGGCGAGTTCGCTCTCGGCCCGCTCCAACGACACCTACATCAGCTCGAAGGTGAAGACGCGCTTCATCGACCAGGGAAAGTTCCAGGTGAACCACGTGAAGGTGGTCACCGAAGCATCCACGGTCTACCTGATGGGCTTGGTGAAGCGCGCGGAAGCGAAGAGCGCGGCCGAGGTCGCGTCGACCACCGGCGGCGTCAACCGTGTGGTGCAGGTGTTCGAGTACATCGACTGAACGTCAGTCCGCCTGCACGGCGTCCGCTTCCATCTCGAACAGGAATTCCCGCCGCAGCGGATTGTTCGTCACTTCCGTGCGTCGGTGGCTGGTGTTCGTCGAGGCGTTCCGGCCGCCGTCTTGCCGAACAGCGGCATGGTGGTGCTCTCCAGTTCGAGCAATGCGCGTTTGCGATGCAGGCCACCCGCATATCCGGTCAGGGTCCCGTCGGCGCCGATCGCCCGATGGCACGGCACGATGATCGAGATGGGATTGCGTCCGTTCGCAGCCCCAACGGCGCGCATCGCCGTGGGTTGCCCGAGATCCCGCGCCATCGCCCCATAGGTGGTGGTGACGCCGTAGGGAATGCGCAGCAGCACTTCCCACACCCGCCGCTGGAACTCCGTGCCCATGGGGCGGATCGGCACGTCGAACGCCCGTCGCGTCCCCGCGAAGTACTCGTCGAGCTGTACCCGCGTCCGCCCGAAGATGGGCAGATCGGGATCGGGCAACCAGTCCGCTGCCAGCCGCGGTGCGTGCTTCTCGTCGTGGAAGTGCAGACCCGTCAGCACCTGTCCGTCCGACTGCATCAGGAGCCTTCCGAGCGACGACTCGTAGTGCGTGTAGTGGATCATCGTGTCCTCATTTGAGCGACTGCCAGAGGTGCATCACGGCATAGGCGCGCCACGGACGCCATGCTTCCGCCAGGGCGAGCACGCGGCGCGGATTCTTCTCTCCCAACGCCTTCATCACGCCGTAGTCCGTGTGCGGGAAGGCATCGGGCCACGCCAGCGCCCGCATGGCCATGTATTGCGCAGTCCAGTCCCCGATGCCCGGCAACGCCCGCAATCGTTCGATGGAGGTGTCGGCATCGGCGCCCGGTTCCAGGACCACGGACCCACTCGCGAATCCCTGTGCCAGAGCCAGGATGGTCTTCGCCCGGGTCGCGATGATCCCCAATGCCGCGATGTCTCCATAGGGCAGCGTCGCCACCGTGGCGGGCGCGGGAAACAGACGAGTCAAACCATCGAACGGCGTTTCGATCGGCGCACCGAAGCGCTCCGCGAACCGCCCGGCCAACGTGCGCGCAGCACGCACGGTGATCTGCTGTCCGAGCACCGCACGCACGGCCAGTTCGAAGGCATCGAACGCCCCGGGCAATCGCAGGCCCGGATTCGCCGCAGCGAGTTCACCCAACGCCGCCTGCACCTGCCCGGGATCGCACGCGAGATCGAAGACACGCTTGGTCCGGGCCAGTACCGCCGGCAATACTGCCGCGAAAGTCGCTGAGACGGACACACGCACCGTGTGCTTGCGTGCCACCGGCCGCACTTCGATCCAGCCCGTGTGCTCGGTTCCGCGCACGATCATCCGCAGCGTGCGCCGATAGGCATCGCCCGCCACGTCATCGACGCCGGCGATGGTGCGCGCCGCGAAGAAGTCCAGCAGCGCCTGCCAGTCGAACGGCGGCCGGAACGCCAGTTCGAACATGAACCGATCCGCGATTTCCCGTGTTGCCGTCGCACGGCGCAGATCCGTGGGTTTGAGGCGATACCGTTCGCGGAACAGCGCATTGAAGCGCCGTACGCTGTGGAAACCGCTCGCCAGCGCCACGTCGGTGACGCTCAATCTCGTGTCGGTCAGCAACCGTTTCGCGAGCAGCATCCGATGCGTCTGGGCGTACGCGATCGGGGCGACACCGAACTCGGTCTGGAACACACGCCGCAGATGCCGATCGGAAATGTTAAGCCGCCCCGCGATCTCGTCGACACTGCCGCCGTCGGCGACCTCGTCCTCGATCAGGCTCGCCGCCTGCTGTGCGAGGCGTGCCCCCGCGTCGATGCTGGCGTTGCCCGGCGCCAGTTCCGGTCGGCAACGCAGGCACGGCCGAAAGCCTGCCGTCTCCGCCGCCGCCGCGCTTGGATGAAAAGTGCAGTTCTCGCGTTTCGGCGGCCGGCTCGGACAGATGGGCCGGCAGTAGATGCCGGTGGTCGTGACGCCGACGAAGAAGCGGCCATCGAAGCGCACGTCACGGGCGCGCAACGCGCGATAGCAGCGGTCGGAGTCGAGTTCCACGGAAGCATTATCGACCGTACCGCGACCGGACGCCCGCCGTTTTCGGACATGGGAATCGGGGAGGCATTGTTGGCCCCCATCCCAACGTTCCCCCGACTAAGTCGGGGGAAGGGGTGTACGTCCCCTCCCCCTGCGAAGCAGGGGGAGGGCTAGGGTGGGGGCAGCGATGCCGACGCTCGCCCCCGGCCCTCACCCCGCCGCCGTCCTCCTCAGAAACGCCGCACGCCGATCGAGCAACGTCTGGAAGTTGTCCATGGATGCGAGATGCAGATGGATGCGGGCCAGGACGCCGTTGCGCAGCAACGTCTGCACCGTCTCCGGCGGCAGTTCCGCCAACTTCGCCTCGGCCACGCGGAACATGCCCGTCAACGCGAACGGTTGGCCTTCATTCGGCTGCGCCTGCATCGTGAACGGCTCCAGCAGGCCGAGTTCGGCAAGCTGTCTGCACATCTGTTCCGTGCGTGCGATGTCGGATTCGTATTCGAAGACGAACTTCTGCGTCTGGGTCCACGCCGCCGTCGGTTCGCCGTTCGCGTCGAAGAGGGACTGCCCGTCGTCGTTCAGCGCGGACCGCTCCACGCACATCACACGCTCCTGCTGCTCCTGGCCCCCGACGGTCACGCGCGTCATGCAATAGGGATAGCGACGCACGTACGCCGGCACGTAGCTGCGCCGGTCCCACGTCTTGTCCCAGAGCACGAACAGGTTCTGGCCCCGCTCGAGCGCCACCACCGCCATGGCGACGAAGCTCTTGCCCTCGTCACCGGAGACGAACACGATCGGATAGTCGCGGCTCGCGGGCACGAACTCCGCGAAGCTCACCGGGATCGGGTTCAGGTTGTGGAAGGCGGCCGGGATGGTGCGCCCTGCGGGCAGGACGATCTTGTGTGCCTTGTGGAGGACGACGATGTCCGTATAGGCGTACGGCGGCGTGATTTCCATGAAAGGGACCTCTAGGGATGATCGGAGACGGCCCGCTGTCCGCCTCCCCATCCGCCATTATCCAATGCGTTCGGCCCCGCGTGAGTGCCGGCCCGACGCCGCCGCATACAGTTCCAGCGCGACGGTCCGCGCGACGGCATGATCGACGATGGGTGCCGGATAGTCGCGGCCGATCAGGACACCCGCGGCTTCCTGTTCGAGCGGCGGCATGGTCCACGGCGCGTGGACGTACCGATCCGGCACCCGCCCGAGCTCCGGCAGATACAGGCGGATGAACCGGCCGTCCGGGTCGAACTTCTCCGACTGGGTCACGGGGTTGAAGATGCGGAAGTAAGGCTGCGCATCGCAGCCGGTCGATGCCGCCCACTGCCAGCCGCCGTTGTTCGCCGCCAGATCGAAATCGTTGAGCTGGTCGGCGAAGTACTTCTCGCCCCACCGCCAGTCGACGTGCAGGTCCTTCACCAGGAACGACGCCACCACCATGCGCAGCCGGTTGTGCATGTAGCCCGAGGCGTTGATCTGGCGCATGGCAGCGTCCACGAGCGGATACCCGGTCCGAGCGTCGCACCACGCGGCGAAATGGTCTTCGCGGTTCGGAAATGCGACACCCTCGTACTCCGCCTTGAAGCTGCGCTCCACCACGTGCGGGTGGTGCCACAGGATCTGGAAGTAGAAGTCGCGCCAGACGAGTTCCGACAACCACGTGCGCGCGCCGGCAGACTCGATGCCGAGTGCGGTGCGCGCCAGTTCGCGGATCGAGACGGTACCGAAGCGCAGATGCACCGAGAGATACGACGGGCCGCGCACCGCCGGATAGTCGCGGCGATCGGCGTACGCGTCGATGCGCCCGACGAACTCGCGGAACAGCGCGCGGGCACCGCTCGCGCCCAGCGGCAGCTTGAGCGCCGCGAGGTTGGTGGCCTCGAAGCCCATCTCCGCCAGCGTCGGCACCGTGCGTCCCGCATTCGGCGCAAAGCGCGAGCGCCGGTCGGCGATCGGATACGACTTCACGAAGAAGTCGTCGACCTTCGCAAGCCAGGCGTTCTTGTAGGGCGTGAACACCGTGAAGGGCCGGCCCGCCTGGGTGAGCACCTCGTCTTTCTCGAAGATGCACTGGTCCTTGAACGTCAGCAACCGGCGACCGGCCTCGGCGAGGCGGTGCTCGACACCGGCATCGCGTGCGATCGCCAACGGTTCGTAGTCGTGATTCGCGTAGACAGCATCGACCCCGAGTTCCCCGGCCAGCTTCGGCACCAGTTCCCGCGCCCGGCCATGGAGCACCGTGAGCCCGCCGCCGAGCGCCTCCAGTGCCGCCTGCAGTTCCAACACCGCATGACGGATGAACTCCACCCGGCGATCGGCACGCGATCGCAGCGCATCCAGGATCTCGGTATCGAACACGAAGACGCACCACACCGCGCGCGCATCCCTGAGCGCGTGGTACAGCGCCGCATGGTCCTCGGCCCGCAGGTCGCGACGGAACCACACCAGCGCACGGTCGATGGCGTCCGCCAAAGCTCAGCCCTCGCCGGGCCGCCCCAAGAGGGCTGGCCCCCTTGGGGGGCAGGGCCGCAGGCCCTTCGGGGGGGACCGCATCTCAGCCCATCTGCCGGCGCAGGAAGCGCACGACGCCGCCGATCACCGGGAGCTTCGCGTAGAGCTCCTCGCCCGTGTCCCAGTAGTCCCGGTGGTGGACGATGCGACCATCGGAGCCGAATCGCAGATGGGTGGTCCCATGGATCTTCCACACCTCATGCGGCCTCCAGCGCCGGATGCGGAACCGGAAATCCCACTCGAACATGGCCTGCGCATCTTCCACGATGCGATTCACGATCAGGAACCGCGGGTCGATCAGCGCCTCGTACATGTGCTCATAGATGCGACGGATCGCGGGCAGACCCGTGACCTCGTTGAACGGATCCTTGAAGAACGCGTCCGCCGCGTACACGGTGTCGAGGCGCGTCAGCGCCTCGGGCGTCATCGACTCGAAGTAGCGTGCCACCCCATCCGGCGAGAGTGTCGTCACAATCCGGTGATCCTGCGTACGAGCGGAAAGTACAGCCGGTAGGGCAGCAGCCGCAGCACCTTGAGCCAACGCGTGAACCGCTTCGGGTAGTGGGTCTCGAACTCGCCGCGCTCGAATCCGCGCAAGGTCCGGTCGGCGGCCTCCTCTGCCGAAATCAGCGCCGGCATGTGAAAGTCGTTGCCGTCGGTCAGCGGTGTCTTCACGAAGCCTGGGCAGATCAGATGCACGCCGATGCCGCGCGGCGCGAGATCCAGGTACAACACCTCGGCAAGGTTGATGAGCGCCGCCTTGGTCGGGCCGTAGATCAGCGCCTGCGGCAGGCCCCCGTAGCCGGCGACGCTCGCGACGATGCCCACGTGTCCTTCGTTGCTCGCGAGCAACTGCGGCAGCACCGCCGCGAGCACGTTCAGGACCCCGTTCACGTTGACGTCCACCAGCGCCCGCGCCGCGTGCAGGTCGAGCTCCCACGCACGCATGGGTTTGTAGGTCCCCGCTACCACCAGCACCACGTCCAGCCGTCCCCATGCGGTGATCAGGGCGCGATGCGCCTCGGCCACCGATAGCGCGTCGGTGACGTCCACGGCCAGGGCAAGGGCCTTCTCCGGTGGTGCCGCAGCGGCCAGCGCATCGAGCGGTTCCGGCCGGCGTGCCGACAGGGCCACGCGCGCACCTCGCGCCAGCAGTGCCTTGGCGACAGCAGCACCGATACCGGTGGACGCGCCGACCACCCAGACCCGCTGGTCGGTCCAGTCGGCGATGGGAGGGTTGAGCGGCAAGCGCTCAACCCCGCTTGCGGAAGCTGATCATCACCTGAGCCACCTCCACGCCGAACTTGGTGATGCTCGATCGGTTGAGGACCACGGCATCATCCATGCGATACATCCAGTCGTCCACGTTCAGGTGCACGGTCGAACTGCCATAGGGGAAATCGAGGACGTAGGTGAAGCGGAATGCATTGCCCGCGGCTTCGCCCTGCGCCTCCCCCACGACGTCCGCCGCGGTGCCGACGTATCTGTCGCCGTTCTTCCGCAGCGTCCACACGCGCCGCTGCGTCCGCCCGTCGGAATAGGTGAACAGCTCGTCGAGCGTACCGGTGTCGCCGTTCCACGTACCCTGGATCGCCACCTTGAAGCGCTGCGAGATGGTGCCGTCCCGATTGCGCACGATGCCCCAGGCATCGACCGGACCGTCGAAGTACTGTTTGAGATCGAGCACCGGCTGCTCGGCGCGGAAGTCCTCCACCTTCACGGACGAGCAACCGGCCACCAAAGCGGCGGCGAAAACGATGAACCTTCGGATCATGACTGCGAGCCTCCTTGCAATGCGGGGTTCGTCCGGACCATCCGGTCGATCGGTGCGAACCACAAGATCGCCACCGCCAGCAGCTTCAACGCACACGGCACGATGGCATACATGGTAGACAGCGAACCCATCGCCGCCTGCACGGTCCCGGGTCGATAGCCGATCGCCGCGAGCAACGGCAGCGCGAGGCCCGCAGCGAGCGCCAGATTCAGCTTCTCGGTCAGCTGCCACAGACCGAAGTACGCGCCGTCGGGCCGTCCCGCGCCCGCGCCGCGCTCGCGATCGACGACATCGGCGAGAATCGACGGCGGCAGCGCGAGCTCCGCCCCATAAGCGATGCCCGACAACGCGCACACCATGCCGAACCCGAATGCGTCCCCATGGCCCAGCATGAATGCCCACGCGAATGCCGCGACGCTCATCAGCATGCCGAGCAGCCACGCGCGCTTCTTGCCCACGCGGCGGGATGCCGCCACCCAGAACGGCATGCCCGCCGCCCCGAACAGAAAGTAGAGCGCCAGAAACGCACCGCTCAGTTCCGGCCGCTCGAGCACGTCCTGCACGTAGAACAGGATCAGCGTCGCGGGGATGGCGGAGGCCACGCCGCTCGCGACGAACACGCCCAGCAGCCAGCGGAAGCTGCTGTTCGAGAGCGGTGCGGCAAGTGATCGCCACGTGGCGCGATCCACGGGCGAGGTCGAGACTTGCGTCGCACGCGGCACCGGCGAACCGAACAAGGTCACCGCAGCCGCGACCAGCAGGATCGGAACATAGGCGAGACTGAACCGACGCAATCCCTCACTCAGTGGACCGCCTTCTCCCGCGAGCCAACCCGGCAACGCGGCGGCGATGAGCACACCGGCCACGCCGAACGCACCACGCACTGCCGTCACGCGCGTGCGCTCGTGGTAGTCGGTCGACAGTTCCGCGCCGATGGCGAAGTAGCTGATCGCACCCATGCTGAAGCCGACGTAAACCACCGCGAGACAACCCGCGAGCCAGGTAGCGAGAGGGACGCCGTGCAGTCCGGGCGGATGGAACAATCCGATGAGGCCGAGCGCCAACAACGGCACCGCAGCGATCAGGAACGGTCTGCGATCGTGCGACTTTGCTGCAACCCGATCGCTCCACCAGCCGAGCAGCGGATCCTGCAACGCATCCAGCAGCCGCGCCACCAGCAGGATTGCACCGACGACGCCGAGCGACAGTCCGAGATCGTCGCCGTAGAGCTTGGGCACATGGACGTAAACCGGCAACGCCGCCATCGCGAGCGGCATCGCGAGCGCTGCGTAGGCCACGAGGCTCGCCCGCGGCAGCGGGCTGCCGTTCACTGCCGTCCCAACAGCGCCGCACGCAACTTCGGCTCTCGCGTGCCCGGATCGAGCCAGATCGAGAAGAACGCGCGCGCGAACTCGGGGTCGGCGATCACCGCGGTGGATCGCCCTTCGTGAAAGAACTCGGCGCCGATCCCCGGCCGGTATACCCCGACGATGCGCTCCCCGCTCTTCACGTCGGGAAAGGCGCCCAGCATGCGCTCGCGCCACGCGGACAACTTGCGCCCGTCGCGATAGCCCAGCCGCATCATCTCGTCGACGCTCGCGGCGGCAAGCTTCTCGCCGGCGAAGTTCCGCGCGTAGCGGATATCCAGTGCGAAAGGTCGATCCCATTGCCATTCGCCGCCCGGAGCCCAGAGCGCTGCGTCGTACAGCAGCAGCCCGAACCACCGCATCTTGCCGTGCCCGAGCACGCGCAGTTCGCCCTGTTCCGCCTGCACCGCCGCCGGCAGCGCCGTGGTGTTGGCGTGAGCGCCCGCCTGGATCAGGCACACGAGAACGAGCGCCGCGATCGACCTAGACACGCTTCAACTCCACTTGCAGCACGTCGATGGTCCCGGCACGGAATCCGGCCTCGCAGTATGCGAGATAGAAATTCCAGGTACGCACGAACCTCTCGTCGAACCCCAACGCATGCAGTTCCGCGAGGCGCGCGTTGAACCGCTGGCGCCAGCGCCGCACGGTCTCGGCGTAGTCCAGGCGGAACCTGAACGTCTCGCCCACCAGCAGCCCCTGCTGCGAAGCGCGATCGCGGAACACCTCTTCCGAGGGCAGCATGCCGCCCGGGAAGATGTACTGCTGGATGAAGTCGGTGCCGGCGCGATAGCGCGGGAACAGTTCGTCGGCGATGCTGATGGTCTGGATCAGCGCGCGTCCTCCCCGCTTCAACCGGTCGCGCACCGTGCGGAAGAAGGCCGGCCAGTACTTCTCGCCCACCGCCTCGAACATCTCGATCGACACGACGTGGTCGAACTCCCCGCGCACGGAGCGATAGTCGCGCAGTTCGAAGGTGGCCCGGTCCGCCAGGCCCGCGCGCTCGAGGCGATCGCGCGCGTAGGCGAGCTGTTCCTTCGACAGCGTCACGCCGTGGGCCCGGCAGTTGCGCGTGCGGACCGCGTGCTCCGCGAATCCGCCCCAGCCGCAACCGATCTCGAGCACCGAGTCGCCCGGCTTCACGCCGAGGTTCTCGAGGATGCGCTCGTACTTGGTGGTCTGCGCCTCCTCGAGCGTGCGGTCCATGCGCCCCTCGAACTGAGCCGCCGAGTACGTCATGGTGGCGTCGAGCCACAACGCATAGAAGGCGTTGCCCAGATCGTAGTGCGCCTGGATATTGCGCTTCGCCTGACCGCGCGAATTGGCGCGCAGCAGGTGACGCAGGCGATAGTAGATCGCCCCCCACCAGCGACCGTAGACGGCCGTCTCGAGCGCAGCGTGATTGATGGCGACCACCGCCAGCAGACGCGCGAGGTCCGGCGTGTCCCAGCGGCCCTCGATGTAGCTTTCCGCAAACCCGATGTCGCCTGAACGCAGCACGCTCTCGAACACGCGCCAGTCGTGGATGCGCAACATCGCCTGCGGGCCGGGGCTCGTCCCCACGAAGGCATGCAGCCGCCCGTCCGGCGTGATGAGATCGAGCTGACCCAGTTTGATCCGCGCGAGGATCGCAAGGATCAGGCGCCCTGCGCGGGGCGGGGGCATGGTGTCGGCAATCGGGGGGACGGGCATGTCGTTCAGTTTCATCGCGTCGTCTCCTGAACGGGCGGCGTGGGCTTGGAGACGAACCGCACTCCCTTCAACCACAGCCGCAATGCCTGCCAGTGGATGCGGGCGATCACCGCCGCTGTCATCCAGGGATAGAGCACGAACGCCGCCGCAAGACGCGCCGAAGTCAGCGGCCGCGCCCTTCCCGAGACCGAAGTGACCAGCAGTTTACCGGCTGGATCGTCGTAGTCGATACGTACGCGGGTCGCGGCCGGGTCGAGGGCGAACCGGAAACGGTAGGCCCCGGTCACCTCGCAGAACGGCGAAACGTGGAACACCTTGCAGGCAGCCAGCACGTCGCCCGGCTCGATGGGGCGCTCGTCCGGGTGCGCGAGCAGGTAGTTGTGGTGTTCGCCGAAGGTGTTGTTGACTTCGCAGAGCACCGCGCGCAGCCGCCCCGCACGGTCGTGGCAGAGCCAGAAACTCACGGGATTGAAGACGTACCCCAGCACCCGCGGAAAAGCCTGCAACCGGATTTCGCCATCCGCGCGGCGCAAGCCCTCGCGCTCGAGCAGGAGCCGGATCCAGCGCTCGAGATCACTGCCGTCGCGCGGACCGTGGTCGCGCCGGTGAAATGAAAAAAGGTTGAACCGATCCACCGAAAACAATGGTCGCTCGAGCTCGTCGAGGCGCGTCACGGAAAAGCGCAGGAAGAACACCCGGTAGGAGAACACGTTCCGTTTCGGGCGGAGCCGCGCGTGCATGACGTGGCCGAAGAAGAGTTGCGGCTTCACGCGACCAGAGCCCGCTTCTGCCACGGCGCCGTCACGCCCATTGCGTTGGCCACCGCGAGGCCGGATCTGAGTCCGTCTTCGTGGAACCCATAGCCGGTCCATGCCCCGCAGAACCAGGTGCGCCTGCGTCCCTGGATCGAGGACAAGTGGCGCTGGGCTTCGATGGCCGCCGGATCGAACACCGGGTGGGCGTAGTCGATGCGACGGATAACCCGGTCGGCACGAGGCTCGTGCACCGGGTTCAACGTGACGATCACCGGCGTCTCGACGGGCAGCGGCTGCAGCTTGTTGATGAGGTAGCTCACCGACACCGGTCGACCGTCGACGCGCGCCGGGCCGGTGAGATAGTTCCAGGCGGACCAGGCATCGCGGGCACGCGGGAGGAGCGTCTCGTCGGTGTGCAGCCAGGCCCGGTTCGGCTGATAGCGCACCGGGTCGAGCACGTTGCGCTCCGCGGCATCGGCATCCTCGAGCATGACCGCCGATTGATCGCTGTGCGTCGCGAGTACGACAGCGTCGAAGCGTTCCGATGTATTTGCGAGGCGCAGTTCCACGGCGTCGGCGCTCCTGCGCACGCCCAGCACCGGCGTACCGACGCGCACGTCGTCGATGCGCGCGGCGAGGCGGCGCACGTACTCGCGCCCGCCACCGACTACCGTGCGCCACTTCGGCCGACCGTTGACCTGCAGCAGGCCGTGGTTGTGGCAGAACCGGAGGAAGGTCGCCGCGGGAAAGCCCAGCATGCTGCCGGTGGGGCACGACCAGATGGCGGCACTCATGGGCAGCAGATACCACTCGCGGAAGGCACGGCCGTACCCCCCTCGATCGAGGAACCGGCCCAAAGTCTCACCTTCGTCCATGCCGCACTCGACAGCCGCCGTGGACTCGCGATTGAAACGCAGGATCTCCTGCAGCATGCGCCAGAACTCGGGCTTCACCAGGTTGCGCTTCTGCGCGAACACCGTGGCGAGACTGCTGCCGGCCCACTCGAGGCGGTCCTCGTCGACCCGCACGCTGAACGACATCTCGCTCGCTGCCGTGGCGACCCCCAGGTGGTCGAACAACGAGCACAGGTTCGGATAGGTCCGGTCGTTGAAGACGAGGAAACCCGTGTCGACCGGAAAGCGCATGCCGCCGAGTTCCACGTCGACGGTGTGGGTGTGTCCGCCCAGCGTGCCGGCCGCCTCGAACAACGTCACGGCGTGGCGTTGCGACAGCAGCCACGCGGCAGTGAGGCCGGCGATGCCGGACCCCACTACGGCGATCCGGGTCATCGCACCCTCGCGTCGCGTCGACGGCGCGGCATCGTTCGCGCATCCGGGCAAAAGGGTTCAGGTCGCAGGCGATCCGCGCGGGGGTGGCACGCGGGTGAGGGGATGCATGCCTGCGACCTGAAGACGGTTTGCCGGCCCGCCCGGGCCTTCAGGACGAGCCGACGATGGCAATGGGTTGGCCGCTGGAGCCCCACGGGAAGCGTTATGTGGCGCATGGCGGACGTTCCGTTTGTCCTAGTCAAATCATCACTCGACACCAAATCTACGAGCGATATCTGCGCTTGTCAAATCTTTGTCCTGGACAATATCATTCGACATCTGCCACGCTGTCGACTCCGATGGACAAAGTCGTACCTACGCCGCAGGACCCCGCCGCCCGGGAATCGACCAAGGACGCAAGCGCCGACCCGGTAGTGATGCTGAGCATCAGCGCAGTGGAACGGGATACCGGCTTGTCGAAGGACGTCCTGCGGATGTGGGAGCGGCGATATGGATTTCCGCAGCCGCTGCGGGACCGGCATGGCGAGCGCATCTACCCGCCGGACCAGGTTGCACGGCTGAGATCCATCCGGCGCCTGATGGATCGCGGCCACCGCCCCGGCAAGATCGTTGGGCTCGACCCCGCGGCGCTCGAAGCGCTCGGCACCGCTCAGTCGAACCGTTCGGAGTCTGCGGCTGACATCGACGACGCACTGGAGCTGATCGGCAGCCACCACCTGCCGGAGCTGCGCCAGCTCTTCAACCAGCGGCTGATCCGGCAGGGCCTGCAACGCTTCGTGCTCGACACCGTGGTACCGCTCACGACAGCTGTCGGCGACGCCTGGATGCGCGGCGAGTTCGCGGTTTTCGAGGAACATCTCTACACCGAGCAGGTCCAGGGCGTCCTGCGCAATGCGATCGCCACCGCTCAGGTCAACAGCAAGG
Organism: Burkholderiales bacterium; assembly: GCA_019745565.1. Taxonomy (GTDB): domain Bacteria; phylum Pseudomonadota; class Gammaproteobacteria; order Burkholderiales. The sequence continues at coordinate 105,610 of JAIESW010000002.1, read as the reverse complement.
CCCCTCGAGTCCTGCTCACGTCATTCCCGAACGAGCTGCACAGCCTCGGGCTGCTGATGGTGGAAGCGCTGCTTGTCTGTGAAGGCGCGACCACCATTCCGCTCGGCACCGAGACGCCCGCCAGCGAGATCGTCCGCGCGGCGCAAGCGCAACGTGCCGACATCGTGGCCCTTTCCTTCAGCGCCGCGTTTCCGGAGCGCCAGGCGGCCTTGGGTCTCAAGACGTTGCGGGCGAGCCTGCCCGACGCTATCGATCTCTGGGCCGGCGGCGCCTGCGTGCGCCGGATCCGCAAGGGCATCGACGGCGTCACCCAGGTACGTTCGCTCGATCAGCTCGCCGGTCTGGTGGCGGACTGGCGGCGGGCCCGCTGACTGCCCCGACCCGTCACCGCCATGGGCGAGCTGCTGGCCGAGAAGTCTCCCCCGCACTGCGGGCGTCCGGTGCCGTTGCGTTCACGCCGGGCGCTGCCCGATGCCGAGCGTTCCCGCGGGGAAGCACGCCATGGCCGGTAAGGTCGCGCTGGTCCTCGGCGACCAGCTGACCCTCGACAATCCCGCGCTGGCTCGTCTCGATCGCGGCCGGGATCGGGTCTTGATGATCGAGGCGGCCGGCGAGGCCACTCACGTCTGGAGCCACAAGGCCCGCATCGTCCTGTTCCTGTCGGCCATGCGGCACTTCGCCGAAACGCTGCGCGCCGCCGGTTACCGGGTGCACTACGTCCCCCTGGACATGCCGGGCCCGGCAGACTTCGGCGAGCGCCTCGCCCGCAGCCTCGACGAACTTGCCGCAGGGACGCTGTCGATGTGCGAGCCGGGCGAATGGCGGCTGCTTGCGACCATCCGCCACCAATGTCGTTCGCGCGGCGTGATCGTCGAGCTGCTTGCGGATACGCACTTCCTGATCTCGACCGACGAGTTCCGGCGGTGGGCCGACGGACAACGGGTGCTGCGCATGGAGTTCTTCTACCGGCACATGCGGCGGCGCACGGGCGTCCTGATGCGCGGACCGAACCCCGAGGGCGGCCGCTGGAACTACGACGCGGACAACCGCGCGGCGTTCGGCAGCCGGGGCCCGGCACAGGTTCCGCCCGCGCCGCGCTTCGAACCCGACGCGCTCACGCGCGAGGTCGTGGCTCTGGTCGAGCGGCACTTCGCCGATCATCCGGGACGTCTCGCGTCCTTCGCCTGGCCGGTAACGCGGGCGCAAGCGCTGGACGCGCTCGCGCGGTTCGTGGTCGAACGGCTGCCGACATTCGGCCGGCACCAGGACGCCATGTGGTCCGGCGAGCCGTTCCTGTGGCACTCGCTGCTGTCCTCGAGCCTCAACCTGAAGCTGCTCGATCCGCGTGAAGTGGTCGCTGCAGCGCTGGATGCGTGGCGCGTCCAGCGCCTGCCGCTGGCAAGCGTCGAAGGCTTCGTCCGGCAGATCATCGGCTGGCGCGAGTTCATCCGCGGGGTGTATTGGCTGCACATGCCGGCCCTTGCGGAAAGCAACCACTTCGCCCATTCCCTCGACCTGCCGAGCTGGTACTGGACCGGCGCAACCGCGATGAACTGCATGCGCGAGGCGATCGGCCAGACCCTGGATCACGGGTATGCGCATCACATCCAGCGCCTGATGGTCACCGGCAACTTCGCGCTGCTCGCCGGCATCGAACCGCGGCAGGTCTGCGACTGGTACCTGGCCGCGTACGTGGACGCCGTGGAATGGGCCGAGCTGCCCAACACCGCCGGCATGGCGCTGTTTGCCGACGGCGGACGCTTCACGAGCAAACCCTACGCGGCTTCGGGCGGCTACGTGAAGCGCATGAGCAACTACTGCAGGGGCTGCCGTTACCGGCCCGAGCAACGCACCGGTAGCGACGCGTGCCCCATGACGGCACTATTCTGGAACTTCCTCGACCGCCACACGGACGAATTCGCCCGCAATCCGCGCACGACCTTGCTGGCCAGGAACATCGAACGCTTCGATGCGGCCGAACGGTCCGCCATCCGCGCCACCGCCGACCGCTTGCTCACCAACTTGGAATCCGTCTGACCCCGGCCCCGCGCCGGACCCGCGCGCCGCTACAGGAATACCCCGCATGCTGTATCCCGAACTCTACAAATCGCTCGAAGCCGTCCGCTGGAACATGGGGCAGGACGTTCCGTGGGCGGACTTCGACGGCAGCGCGCTCTCCGAGGAGCAGGCGCGCACGATCAAGATGAACGCCATCACCGAATGGTCGGCCCTGCCCGCGACCGAGATGTTCCTGCGCGACAACATCCACGACAGCGACTTCTCCGCGTTCATGTCGGTATGGTTCTTCGAGGAGCAGAAGCACTCCCTGGTGCTGATCGAATACCTCAGGCGCTTCCGCCCCGACCTCGCCCCGAGCGAGGCCGAACTGCACGCGGTGCGCTTCCGCTTCGACCCCGCCCCGCCGCTCGAGACCCTGATGCTGCATTTCTGCGGCGAGATCCGCTTGAACCACTGGTATCGTTGCGCTTCGCTCTGGCACACGGAGCCGGTCATCCGCAGGATCTACGAACTCATCTCCCGCGACGAAGCGCGGCACGCGGGCGCGTACCTCCAGTACATGAAGCGCGCCATCGCGCAACTGGGCGACGAGGCCCGCGCGGCCTTCGCGAAGATCGGCATGCTGATGGCGAGCTCGTCGCGCAGCGGCAAGGCACTGCATCCCACCAACCTGCACGTGAGCAAGGACCTGTTTCCGCACGACACGGTGCAGTCGAAGCTGCCCGACCCCGACTGGCTCGAGCGCTGGCTGGACGATCAGATCCGGTTCGACCGAGAATGGGAGGGTAGAGTGGTGACCATGATTCTCAAGAACCTTTCGATCCTGTTCGACCGCAACTTCGAGTCGGTGCAGGAGCTCAACCGCTACCGCAAGGAACTGATCCGCACGCCAGCCGGCGACCGGCAGGCTGCCTGAAATGAACGTCCCCCCTCGCTCACTGCGTTCGCTGCCCCCAGGGGACTCAGCACCCTTCGGGCGGCCGGGCGGGCGCTGAGACCCCATGCCGCCAGCCCCGGCGTTCGAAGCCAAGTTCTGCACGCCGGCCGAAGCCGCCGCCAGGGCCGCGCAGCTCCCCCGCCCGCTGGTCTTCACGAACGGCGTGTTCGACCTCCTGCATCGCGGCCACGTCACTTATCTCGCCGAAGCGCGCGCACTGGGGGCGAGCATGATCGTGGGGCTCAACTCCGATGCTTCGGTCAAGCGCCTCGGCAAGGGTGACGACCGGCCGCTCAATGCGCTCGTCGACCGCGCCATGGTGGTGGCCGCGCTCGAAGCCGTCAACCTCGTGACCTGGTTCGAAGCCGACACGCCGCTCGAGCTGATCCTCGCCTGCCGGCCCGACGTGCTCGTGAAGGGCGGCGACTGGCCGGTCGACCGGATCGTGGGCGCCGCCGAGGTACAGTCCTGGGGTGGCAGCGTCCACTCGATTGCCTTCCGGCACCAGCGCTCCACCACCTCCCTGCTCGCCCGCATCCGCGGCGCGTGACGCTCCGATCCCGGCGCGATGCGCCGGCCCGAAGAAAGCACTCCCATGTCTGAACGCATCTCACGCTTCCTGCGCGACCTCTGGACGCTCGCCAGGCCCTACTGGTTCTCCGAGGAGAAGAACTCGGCGCGGCTGCTGCTGCTCGCGATCATCGCGCTGACGCTGGGCATGGTTTACATGAACGTGCGCATCAGCTACTGGAACAACGCCTTCTACACCATGCTGCAGAAGCGCGAGGGCTCGCAGTTCTTCCCCCTCATCGTCCAGTTCACGGTCCTCGCGGTCATCTACATCGCGATGGCCGTGTACCAGGTGTACCTGCGCCAGGCGCTGCAGATCCGCTGGCGCCGCTGGCTCACCGGTCACTATCTCGACGAGTGGCTTGCACAGCGCACCTACTATCGGATGCAGCTGACGGGCAAGGCCACGGACAACCCCGACCAGCGTATCGCCGAGGACCTCAACCTCTTCGTCGACAAGACGTTGTCGCTGCTGCTCGGTCTGATCGACTCCGTCGTCACCCTGGTCTCGTTCGTCGGCATTCTCTGGGGATTGTCGGGAACACTCGAGTTCGAATGGAACGGCACGACCTGGGAGATCTACGGCTACATGGTCTGGGTCGCCGTGGCTTACGCGATCGTCGGATCGTGGATAGCCCACCGCATCGGTCGCAAACTGATTCCCTTGAGCTTCGACCAGCAGCGCTTCGAGGCGGACTTCCGCTTCGGCCTCGCCCGGTTCCGCGAGAACACCGAGAGCGTAGCTCTGTACCGCGGTGAGGATGACGAGCGGCGCGGATTCACCCAGCGCTTCGCCACATTGACCAAGAACTGGTGGGGCATCATGAAGCGCCAGAAACTCATCAACACGTTCACCACCGGCTACTCGCAGGCCGCGATCATCTTTCCGTACCTCGTCACGGCGCCACGCTATTTCGCCGGCAAGCTCGAACTCGGTGATCTCACCCAGACGGCACAGGCGTTCGGCTACGTCCAGAACGCGCTGTCCTGGTTCATCAACGTGTACCCCGAATTCGCCAGCTGGAAGGCAACCGTGGATCGGCTCACCGGCTTCCACAACGCGATCCAGGGTGCGCAGTCGGACGCGCGCACCGACCCGGGGGCAGCCCTCGAACCTTCCGGCAGCGAATCACTGGTGCTGAGCGATGTGCAACTCGCGTTGCCGGATGGTCGTACCCTGCTCGCTGATGCTTCCACCACGATCGGACCCAAGGAACGGGTGCTGCTGCGCGGCCCGTCGGGATCGGGCAAGAGCACGCTGTTCCGTGCGCTGGCCGGCATCTGGCCCTTCGGACGCGGCCGCATCCGGACGCCGCGCCTGTTCGACGCGCTGTTCCTGCCGCAGCGACCGTACTTCCCCATGGGAACGCTGCGCGATGCCGTCGCTTACCCTGCGGCACCCGAGAAGTTCACCGATGCCGAGCTGCGCACCGCGATGAGCGACGTGGGCCTTCAGCATCTGAGCGATCGGCTCGACGAAACCGGTCAGTGGAACCAGCAACTGTCGGGCGGTGAGCAGCAACGCGTCGCGATCGCGCGCGCCCTGTTGCACAAGCCGAAGTGGCTGTTCCTCGACGAAGCCACTTCCAACCTCGATCCGGCCGCTGAGGAACAGCTCTACACATTGTTGTCGGACCGCTTGCCCGACAGCACCGTCGTGAGCATCGCGCATCGGCCGGAAGTGGAGAAGCACCATACGCGCGTGATGGAGATCGATCCCGCGAGTCGATCGCTGGTGGTGGCCTAGATCCCCCCACCCTAAACCTCCCCCAGCCAAGCTGGGGGAGGGGATGGACACCCCTTCCCCACCGCAGGTGGGGGAAGGTTGGGATGGGGGCATCGATCAGTGTCCGAACCGACTTCCGCTCGCGCGGTTGCCACGCGTCAAGGACACTTCGCCGCCTTCACCGACGTCCCCGGCAGATCCGCGCGCAGTTCCACCAGCCGCTGCGCCTCCGTTTCGCTCGGATTGCGCACATAAAACGTGTTCAGCCGCACCAGCTGCTGGCGTGATCCCACGATCGCGGAGCGCACGCCCTTCGAACGCAAGGCCTCGAGGAAGCGCTGCGCGCCCTCCTCGCTGCGGAAGATGCCCAGCGAGATCGCATTCTCCCAGTCGCCCTTCTCGGGAATGAGATAGCTGTCCTCCACGCCGAGACCCTTCAACTCCGCGATCTTGCGTTCCGCCGCATCGCGCGAACGCTGCGGCGGCAGATAGACCCACCAGCCCGCCGTGATCGAGACAGGCGCCGTGACGAGACGGTTGCCGAGCGCCAGCGGTTCCAGCGCCGTGCGTGCTCGTCCCAGTTCCTCGGCCGAGAATGGCCCCCATTCAACGCACGCATCCGCGCGCGCAGGCGCAGGCGCCGGACCCGGTTCCGGCTCGCCGCGGACGATGCGGATCTTGTCGGCATTCAGCTGCGATTCCATGAGGGCGGCCTCGGTACCGGCGCGGTTGCGATGCACGAGCAGGCCCCATGCGGCCAGCGCGACGTTCGCGATCAGCAGGACGGCGACGAGAGCCTTCATGCCCGCCCCGCGATCGCCAGACCGTCCAGCACCAGGTGTTCGGCCATCAGCACTTCGCCCTCGAGATGCGGCAACAGGCGCGCAGCGGCACCGCCGGCGACGACGATCGCGGGCGACGACCCGCCGCGCGCAGCGAGCCTGCGCACCATCGAACGCACCGCGCCGGCAGCAGCATCCATGGCGCCGCTCGCCAACGCATCGGGCGTGTTGCGCGGGAATTCATCGTAGCCGCCCGGCGGTACGCGCAGGCTCTCGATGCGGCGTGCCAGCGACTCCACCATGAGATCGATCCCGGGCACCAGAAGTCCCCCGAGAAACTCCCCGGCTTCGCTCAGTGCGTCCACGACGATGGTCGTACCGGCGTGCACGACGACACACGCCCCCTTCACCCGGTTGCGCGCGGCGATCAGCGCAGCCCAGCGATCGGTCCCGAGCTGATGCGACACGTCGTAGTGATTCACCACGCCGGCCTGTTCCGCGAGCGGCACGAACGGCACGATGGGCGCACCCAGAATCGCGAGCGCTTGCGCGATGGACTCGCCCACCGCGGGTCCGGCCACGTTGGACACGATCACGCGCCGAGGGCGGTCATCGAGCGCGGCCCAGGCCGCTGCCAGCCGTTGCACCTCGGCGGTGGGCACCGACGCCGTCCGCTCCCAGTCCCGTCCGTCATGCAATCCCCACTTGATCCGCGTATTCCCCGCATCCACCGCCAGCAACATCTCACCCTTCTCCCGATACCGCTCTCAGACTCACCTCGCCGCCGTGAAAGCGGCGCACCCCTTCGCTCGTCTCCACGATCAATGCCCCATCGTCCGCCGTACCGCGCGCATGGCCGCGCACCGGCTTGCCGTCGCCGAGATTCACCAGCACGGGAGCATCCTGCAGCGCATGCCAGCGGCGATACTCGGGCTCGAGCGGTGCGAACCCGTCCCGCGCAAACGCATCGAGCAGCTCGGCGAGTTCCTGCAGCACCGCGGCCAGCAAGCGGTTGCGATCGCCCCCTGCACCGGCCTGCACCGCATCGGTCACCGGCTGGTCGATGCGCGCCTCCAGCGCCGGCGGCATGCGCACGTTGAGTCCGATGCCGATCACCGCTGCAGTCGGTCCGAGAGCGTCGCCGCGCACCTCGATCAGGATGCCGCCCAGCTTGCGGCCCTGATGCAGGATGTCGTTCGGCCATTTGAGCCGCACGTCCGCCGCACCGAGCGACGCCAGCGCGCGCGCCACCGCGATCCCCACCACCAGGCTCAGGCCGGTGAGGGCGGCGGCACCCTGCTCGAAACGCCACAACAGCGAGAACGTGAGCGCCCCGCCGAGGCCGCTCGCCCACGAGCGCCCGCGCCGGCCACGACCGGCGCTCTGCAATTCCGCGGCGAGAACGGTGCCGGGCGCTCCACCGGCCTCGGCACGCTTCAGCAGCGCGGAGTTGGTCGAGTCGACGTGTTCGACCACTTCGACGTGAAAGCGCCGGGCACGGGGCCCCAGCAGCTTCGCGACCGCAGCGGCATCGAGCCACACGGGCGGATCGTCGAGGCGATAGCCGCGCCCCCGCACCGATTCCACCTCGATGCCGAGTTCGCCGGCCTCCCGGACCGCGTTCCAGATGGTCGCCCGAGTGACGCCGAGGGCCGCGGCGACCTCCTCGCCGGAGTGGAATGCGCCGTCGCCCATCAGGCGCAATGTGGCGAGCGTCAGAGGGTTCATGCGCGGGATTATCGCATCGTGCCCGCCGCTGCCGGGCGAACCGATGCCGCTTGATCCAGGTCAATGGCTGGGACGAGCTACCGCGTAGAGTGAGCCGTCATCGTCGGCGTTCGCGCCGCTGCAGAGGAGAACGACATCGTGTACCAGCACATCCTGATCCCCACCGACGGTTCGACGCTCTCGAAGAAGGCGGTGCGCGAAGGCGTCCGCTTCGCCCGCGCCATCGGCGCCAAGGTGACCTTGTTCCACGCACCGGTGCAGTTCGAGCCCGCGCTGTACGGGGAGTACTTCCCGCCCGACCTGCTCACCCAGAATGAGTTCGAGAAGCGGGCCAAGCGCTCCGCCGAGAAGATCCTCGCCGAAGCGGCCAAGGTCGCTGCGGCGGCCGGCGTGGAAGCTGCCACCGCCTCGAAGACGAGCACGGCCCCTTGGGAAGCGATCGTGGCCGCCGCGAAGCGCCGCAAGTGCGATCTCATCTTCATGGCCTCGCATGGCCGGCGCGGCCTGGCCGGCCTGCTGCTGGGCAGCGAAACCTCCAAGGTGCTCACGCATTCGAAGGTGCCGGTCCTCGTCTACCGGTAGGCCGGGAACAGTCCGCCTGCATCGGCAGGCGGTCGCCCAGCGGACGCACGACGCCGCGACGCAGGGTTGTTAGGGCGAACGGGTCGGTCTTACCATGCCGGACCTTTCGTCCGACCCTTTCCCCGATTCCATGCGCCTCATCGCCGCGTTGTCGCTGTGCGTCGTGTGCGCGTTCGTGTCCTTCGCGGCCGGCGCGCAGAACTTCCCCACCAAGCCGATCCGCATCCTCGTGCCGTTCCCGCCCGGCGGCACGCCCGACACGCTCGCGCGCGTGCTCGCCAACCGCGCGACGCAACTCGTCAAGCAGCAGGTGATCGTCGAGAACCGTCCCGGCGCCGGCGGCAACGTCGCGATGGAACTCGCGGCCCGTGCCGCGCCCGACGGCTACACGCTGATCATGGGCACCATCGGCACCTGCTCGCTCAACCCGTTCCTGTACGACAACATCGGCTTCAACGTCGAGCGCGACTTCGCGCCGCTCATGCTCGTGGGTTCCATCTCCAACCTGCTCGTGGTGCACCCGACGGTGCCGGCCAACAGCGTGAAGGAGCTGGTGGCGCTGGCGAAGTCGAAGAACGGCGATCTCACCTACGGCTCGTCCGGGTTCGGCTCTTCGCTGCATCTGTCCATGGAACTCTTCAAGACCGCCGCCGGCGTCGATATCCGCCATGTTCCGTACAAGGGCAGCGCTCTGGCCGATGCGGCGATCGTCGCGAACGAAGTGAACGTGATGTTCGACAACATGCCGTCGATCCTGCCGAGCGCCCAGGCCGGCAAGGTGCGGCCGCTTGCGGTGACCGGCCCCAAGCGCTCGAAGATGTTCCCCAACGTGCCCACGATGCAGGAAGCGGGTTACCCGACCGTGGTCGTGGCGCCGTGGTTCGGCCTGCTGGCACCCGCCAGGACACCGCCGGCCGTGATCGACCGGCTGAACGCCGTGTTCAACGAAGCGATGCAGGACGAGACCGTGCGCAAGCGCTTCGCCGAGATCGACCTCGAGCCCGGCAACGGCTCACCAGCGGAATTCGGCAAGCTGATCCGCGCCGAATCCGACAAGTGGAGTAAGCTCATCAAGGACAAGAACATCAAGGCCGAATGACGGGTCGATGACGGCAGCATCCGGCCTGTCCGCCCAGGAGCGATGATGGAAGCAGAGCTGCCGCAGTCGAGCGAACCGGCGCCGGAGCCCTTCGAGTTCACCGGAACCGGCGGCGACTACTTCCGCATCTGGATCGTCAACATCGCCCTCACCATCGTCACGCTGGGGATCTATTCGGCCTGGGCGAAGGTGCGACGGCTGCAGTATTTCTATCGCAATACGCGCGTGGCCGGGTCGAGCTTCGACTACCACGGCCGCCCGGTCGCGATCCTCAAGGGCCGTCTGATCGCGTTCGGACTCATCTTCGTCTACAACGTCGCCGGGAGGATCGACTACCGGTGGGCCATCGCGGTGGCGATCCCCATCGCCATCGCGCTGCCCTGGATGCTGCGGCAGTCGCTCCGGTTCCGCCTGCACTACTCGAGCTGGCGCGGGCTGCGTTTCGGATTCCGCGGCGCGATGCGCGGCGCGTACGCCGTGTTCATGCTGTGGCCGATTCTCACGGGTCTCACGCTGCTCGCGCTCGGTCCCCTGTGGCACCAGCGGTTGAAACGCTACCAGCACGACAACAGCGTCTTCGGCACGACGCCGTTCCGCATCTCGGCGCGGGTCGGCGACTTCTACGGGATCTACGGCAGGGCGCTCGCCGTCATGGTAGCCCTGGGGGCGCTTGGCGGGATCACGGTGTTCGTCCTCACCCTGGGCGCCATGCGGGACGGGCGCGGTTCGGCCTTCGCGATCCTCCTGCCGTTCGCGTTCACGATCGCGTTCATCGGCTTTTTCCTGCTCGTCGGTCCGTACCTCTTCGCGCGCATCCAGAACCTGGTCTGGAATCACACGACGCTCGGCCCGCATCGCTTCCGGAGCACGCTGCGGGCACGCCGCCTGGCCTGGATCTCGTTCACCAACATGCTGCTGATCGTGGTAACCCTCGGACTCTACATGCCCTTCGCCGCCGTCCGCCTCGCCCGCTACCGCGTAGCGTGCATGAGCCTGCTGCCCGACACGTTGCTCGACGAGTTCGTCGCAGGTGAACAGGCGAACGTCGCCGCCGTGGGTGAGGAGCTGGGCGAGTTCCTCGACATCGACCTCGCCCTGTGACCGACCGGCCGGTCCCGCAGGCCGCGGGGTTCTACTTCGACGGCCGCACTTCGGCACGGCGGGAAGTCACGCTGGTCCTCGACGATTTCAACATCGTGCACGTCGAGGGCGCCGGCATCGACCGCTTCGAACCGGCGGCCGGCATCCGCGTGTCCGAGCCGCTGGGCGGCGCGCCGCGGCTCGTCACGTTCGCCGATGGCGCCTATTGCGAATTGCCCGCGCAGGCAGGACTGGACCGGTTCATCGCCGCGCTCGGCCATTCGGACTCCCACGTGGTGCGTGCCCAGTCGCGCTGGACCTGGGCCATGGCATCGGCGGTGCTGCTGCTGATCGTCATCCTGGCCGGGTACCGCTACGGATTGCCCTGGGCGGCGGCGAAGATCGCGGAGCGCATTCCCCCATCGATGGTCGCCACGCTCTCCGACCAGACGCTCGCATTCCTGGACAAGGCGGTCTTCGAGCCCAGCAAGCTGCCGGAGGAGCGACGCAATCACATCGCGGACCGGTTCCGGCTTCTCACTCCGCCCGGAGGGTTGCCGGTACCCCATGCCGTCCTGTTCCGCGCGTCACCCGATATCGGTGCCAACGCGCTGGCCCTGCCCTCCGGCACCATCATCGTCACCGACGAACTGGTGAAGCTCACCACGGACGACGACGAGATTTTGGCCGTGCTGACGCACGAGATGGGACACGTCCACGAACGCCACGGGCTCCGGCTGCTCATCGAGAGTTCCGTGGTCGGCTTCCTGCTCACGTGGTACATCGGCGACGTTTCCAGCCTCGCGGCGAGTGTCCCCGCCGCCCTGCTGCAGGCGAAGTTCTCGCGCGAGCACGAATCGGCAGCCGACGCCTATGGCGCGCGCATGCTCGAGAGCAACGGCCTGTCGTCGGCGTTGCTCGCCTCGATGCTGGAGAAGCTCGAGGCGAGCCACGGCAGCCCCGGTGCAGCGGCGGAGCGGGACTCGGTCAACGACTATCTCGCGTCGCACCCGGCGACCCGGGAGCGGATCGAGGCGCTGCGAAAGCGCTGAGTCCACCCCGCTCCACCGACACTCGCGGTCCGGTCAATCGCAAGCGACCCGTGCCACGGTGCTCCAGCGGATGCCGCAGTTCACCACCGTGTTCGCATCCGGCATGAAGCACGCGTTGGGCCGCAGCGTGTCCCGCATCTCGAACCGGCCGCCCGCGTCGAACGTGAACGGCACCTGCACCTGCTCCGCCCCCGCGCCGCTCGCGTCGCGCACGCTTCGAGGCGCGGATCGACCCGCGACGAACGACGAACCCCACGGTGATGCGTGATGGCGACGGGATGGGGATCCCGGCGCTGCCCATCATTCACGCACCGGGACTGCCGCGCCATCTGCGCACCCTCATATGAGCGCAGGCATGCCCCCCCGGACGCGGCCACCGCGCCGCTAGCGTTGCGTCTTGCGCGCCGCCTCGAGCTTGCGCAGTTCCGTCTTCAGCACCTTGCCGTAGTTGTTCTTGGGCAGCGCCTCGACGAACTCGTAGCGCTTCGGCCGCTTGAAACGCGCGATGTAATCGAGGCACAGCGCGTCGAGCGACTCCGCCGTCACGCCACCCGAGGTGCGCCCCACCACGTAGGCCACCACCTCCTCGCCCCAGTCCGGATGGGGCGCACCGATCACCGACACTTCGGCGACCTCCGGATGCCGCAGCAGCACTTCCTCCACTTCGCGCGGATAGATGTTCGATCCGCCGCTGATGATGAGATCCTTGCTGCGATCCATGAGCGTGAGGAAGCCGTCGGCATCCATGGTCCCGACGTCGCCCGTGTGCAGCCAGCCGCCGCGCAACGCCTTCGCGGTCGCCTCCGGATCGCGCCAGTAGCCGCGCATCACGGTCGCGCCGCGCACCAGCACCTCGCCCGGTTCGCCTGCTGCCAGCGTTTCGTCCTCGCTGCCGCCGACGCGCACCTCCACGGCGGCTTGCGCCACCCCGACCGATGCGAGCCGCTGTTTATGGCGCGGATGCGCCGTATCGCGATGCCGCGCCTTGGTCATCGCCGTGATGGTCATGGGACTTTCCCCCTGGCCGTAGATCTGGGCGAGCTTGGGCCCGAGCACTTCCATGGCGCGCTTGAGATCGGCGACGTACATGGGCCCCCCACCGTAGACGATGGTCTTGAGCCCCCTCGAGTCCGCGGTCCGGGCGACGGGGTGCTCGATCAGGCGCCGGACCATCGTGGGCGCGGCAAACACGCACATGCCGTGGTGCGTGCGCATCAGGTCGAACATCTCCGGGGCATCGAAGCCACCGCTCGCGGGGATCACCTGCTTCGCCATCGCCGCCACGTGCGGCAGGATGTACTGTCCTGAACCGTGGGACATGGGCGCCGCGTGCAGCACGCAGTCGGCGGCTTCGATGGAGTCCACGTCGGTGAAGAAGCCCATGGTCATGGTGAGCAGGTTGCGGTGCGTGAGCATCGCGCCCTTCGGTCGGCCGGTGGTGCCGCTCGTGTAGAACAGCCAGGCGACGTCGTCGGGATCGCAGTCCGCGACCGCGAGAGAGTCACCTGCCGCGAGTTTCTCGTAGCCGGGCTCGTCCACGCTCACGAGAGTGAGGCCCGGCCCAGCCACGCCGGCGACGCCATCCGCGAGCTCGGCGCTCACGAAGCAGAGCTTAGCTTCGGAGTGGCCGAGGATGTATTCGAATTCCTTCGGATGCAGCTTCGCGTTGATCGGCACGGCCGTGAGGCCCGCATGCCATGCCGCGAACAGGAGCTCGAAGTACTGCGGGCTGTTGCGCATCGCGAGCGCCACCCGGTCGCCGTGGCCGAGCCCGAAATCGTTCCGCAGGCGATGGGCGAGGGCCGCGACGCGTGCCGCGACGGCACCGAAGCGCCAGAGGTTGTCGTGACCCTGGGCCACGGCCCAGCCTTCGGGCGAGACTTGCGCGGCACGCCGCAGCAGATGAGCGAGATTCACGAACGAGTCCTCGACGACAGGAAGGATGCGATGGCGAGCGCCATCAGGATGAGCGAGGCGACCGGCAATGCCGCAGATCCGGCCGAGTGGTGTACGACTCCGGCGAGAAAAGCGCCGAGCGACATCCCGAGGTACAACGCGGAGGCGTTCGTCGCGAGCAGCAGGCTGCGACGCGACGGATCGATATCCACGAGCCGCTTCTGCTGCGGTGCCTGGAACAGCGTGCCGGCGGTGGACCAGATCACGAAGAGGGGCAGCGCCAGCACCAGCGAGGCCGGCAGCACCCACAGCGCCACGAACGTAGCAGCCAGCACGGCAAGGCTCGCGAGCACGGTGCGATCCGCACCCAGCCGATCGGTGAGGCCGCCCGCGAGCAGATTGCCGGCGATGCCGCCGACCCCGTAGGACAGGAGCACCGCCACCATACCGCCCGAACCAACTGCCATGCGCTCCGACAGATAGGGTGTGATCAGCGCATACGTGGCGAACATGGCGGCCATCTGCAGCAGCGTCGTCGCGATGCTGAACCCGGCCTGCCGGTGCACCACGACGCCGAACAGGGCGCGCAAGTCCACCGGCACTCCTCGACTGCGATCGTGCACCTTCCAGAGCACGCCGCCTGCAGCTACTGCGCCGAGCACCACGAGGAGCACCAGCACCGCACGCCATCCGATCAGCACACCGAGCCACGCGGCCATGGGCACGGCCAGCACCACGGCAAGCGTCATGCCGCCGAAGACGATGGCGAGAGCCCGCCCCTGGCGCTCCGGCGGCACGAGTCCGGCACCGATGGCCGAGGCCATGGGACCGACCATGGCCGCGCCCATCCCCGCCGCGATACGCGACACCAGCAGCACCCAATAGCTCGTGGCGAGCGCTCCGGCCAGCGCCGCCAGGCTCATGATGGAGAGGCCCGTCAGCAGCAGGGACCGGCGCGGATAGCGCCCGAACAGAACCTGAGCGAGCGGTGCCGTGACGGCGAATGCGAGTGCGAATGCGGTGACAAGGTTGGCGACCGCGGCCGGGGTGACGCCGAGCGACGCGGCCATCGGCTGCACCAGACCGACGACGGCGAGCGAACCGGTCCCGAGGATGAAATAGGCGAAGCCCAGCGCGATCAGCGCGGGCACGGGGTCGTTCCGGGGATCGAGGTTTGCCGGCGTCGTCGCGGGGTGCATGACCCGACACTGTATGCGACGAAGGCGTCGTTGTGGAACCGCCCGACGCCGGGACTGCATCGCAGGCCGGCACCGACGCCGGCCTGCGCCTACGGGAACGTGAGGTCTACGCCGCGGCGACGCGGAACTGCGATACGTCGCGCTGCAGCGAGCGCGCCAGTTCCTCGAGGCTCTGGGATGCGGAGGTCGTCTGACGGATCGCCAGGCTGTTCTCCTCGGTCATCTGGGCGATGCGCTCCACGTGGCGCGCGATCTCGTTACTCGCCTGGCTCTGTTCCTTGAGCGCGTCGGAGATGTCGCTGACCGCAGCCAGGAGTTTCTCCGACCCGCCTTCGATGCCGACGATGGAGTGGCCGGCTTCGCGCGCGAGTGCAACGCCTTCCTCGACCTGGACCACGCCTCGCTCCATGGACGTTACGGCATCCTGAGTCCCTTCCGCGATCGCCTGCACCATCGCCACGATCTCGGTCGTGGAGCCGGAGGTCTTCTCCGACAGCTTGCGGACTTCATCCGCCACCACGGCGAACCCGCGCCCCTGCTCACCGGCGCGTGCCGCCTCGATAGCCGCGTTGAGCGCCAGCAGGTTGGTCTGATCGGCGATGTCACGGATCACGTTGACGATCTCGGCGATCTGCTTGGACGTCTCGCCCAGCTTGCGGACGCTCTGCGCCGAATGGTTGACGGTCTCGGCGATCCGCTCCATCTCGTCCGCCGAACGCCGCACCACGCCGGCACCTTCGCGCGAGAGGCGTCCGGTTTCGGTGGAAACCTCCTGGGTCTCACGGGCACGCTCGGAGATGTGGTTGATGCTCACGGTCATCTCCTCGACCGAGGCGGCCATGGAAGCGGCCGATTCGCTCTGCGAACTGGACGATTCGGACACCTGGTTCGACGCCGCGGCGAGCTCCGCGGCTGCAGCGGACAGCCGCTCTGAACTCGTCTGGATTCCCTTCACCAGCGTGCGCAGTGCGTCCTGCATGCGGGCGAGGCCCTTGAGGAGCTGGGCTGCCTCATCGCGACCATGCGCCTCGATGCTCTCCGACAGGTCGCCCTGGGCGATCCGGTCGGACACCCCGACGGCCCGACGCAGCGGCAGCGTGATCGAGCGGATGATGAGCCACGCGATGCCGGCGTTCAACAGCACCCCGCATACGATGGCGCCGATGGCGAGCACCTGCAGGTGCCGGAATTCGATGCCGGCGGCCTTGTAGTCCTCGTCGGCCACGCGCACCTGCAGACCCACGAGCTTGGTTCTCAGGTCGCGGAACTCGTACATCTTGCGCACATAGTCGCTCGAGTGATACGCGGCGATGGCGCTGGCCCGGGACTGCGTCTGCAGAGCCGCAGTCACTTTCCTGGCCGCGTCCACGTATACGTCCATCGCCCGTGCGACCTCGACCTGGAGGGCCTTCTCCTCGTCGGTGCTGCCGGTCGACATATAGGCATCCCACGCCTTGCGCATGGCGGCCAGGTAGCCGTCGACCTTGGCGAGATCGCGGATCGCCGACTCGTCGGCCCCTTCCATGAGGGCGGCGTCGATGCGCCCGCGCGAGCGATAGGCGGACTCGGTCACCTCGTGCAGGTCCTCCAGCGCCACGGTGCGATCCTCGTAGACCGATCGCAGCCGTTCCTTCATGGACGACATGCCCAGGAGGCCGGAGATGCCCACGCCGACGAGAAACAGGGACAGGGCGACGACGAGCACCTGCAGCCGGGTGCCGATGGTGAAATTGACGAGCATTACGGAATCTCCTTGGTCCAATCGCGAGTTGGCGGCCCGGAACATCCGGGCAATCGTCGGACTCTGATCACTTGCTTCTGGTTATCGACACCGGACCGTGCGCCTGAAATGATTCCGGTGTGCACTTGAGCCGGACTGCCCTTCGCACCCGTGCAGGAAGCACCCACTCACCGCAGCAACGAATCACCAGGAGGATCCGTCCGTGAAATTCGTCGGACAACTGCTCGGCGCACATGCCGCGCGCTATCCGGGCCTCGGCGTCGAGGACATCTACAAGCTCCTGCACCAGGCGGCGCTGGGTCCGGCGCATGCGGTCGATGGTGCGGCTGCCCGCGCCCGCCTCGCCTCGGAGATCGGTGCGCTCCCCGACGGACCGGAGGAACCGCTGGCCGATCCGATCTCCCCCGATGGCCGGCTCGCCCGCATCCACTTGCGCACCTTCGTCGCGCGAGGACTCGATCCGGACGTTCTGGCCGATGCGTTCGCCGAAACGGCGCGCAGCTGGACGCCCGCCACCGACAAACTGGCGAAGTTCTGCGGGTGCCTCGGCGATCTGGCCGACGCCGGCGGCATCGCATTTGCCCGCGCCGACGTGGAGCGGTACGTGAACGCACGGGCGGCGGAGAAGTGGCCGGCCGTGCATCACTCGGACGCCTTTCGGCAGCGCTGGCTGCCGGCGTACCGGGTGGTCGACCTCGCGCTGCTGCCGGAGTCGTTCCGCCAGTAGCGGCGGACGAGCTACGCCGCGTTCGGCCAGCGGCGCTTAAGCTGCGCCAGCACCTCGGCGGCGGTCTGAAAGCGCTGGTCGGGGTCCTTCGCCATCAGCCGGTCGACGATATCCTGGAATTCCGCGACCGGACCGGCCAGCGGCGGCGGCGGTTCCTCCAGGTGCATGCGCAGCAGTTCCGTCATCTCCGAGGCATAGAACGGCCGGCGTCCGGTAAGCATCTCGTAGAAGATGGCCCCGGCACTGTACAGATCGCTGCGCTGGTCGATGGAGCGCGCCATCACCTGTTCCGGACTGAAGTAAGCCGGGGTTCCCAGCGAGTTGCCCTGGATGATGGTCGTGCTGCCGTGCAGCTTGGAGATGCCGAAGTCCACCAGCACCAGCCGCTCGCCGGTGCGGAACATCACGTTCTGCGGCTTGAGATCGCGATGCACGATGCCGGCGCGATGCACCGCGTCGAGCGCCTGGCACATCTGGCTCAGAATCGCGAGCGCGCGATCGCGCCCGATGCCGGCGCGGATGCGCTCCTTGAGATCACCGCCGGGCAGGTATTCCATCGCGATGAACGCGTGGTGATCGGTCACACCGTGGTCGTAGATGCGGACGACGAACGGCGTGTCGAGCTCGGAGATGATCGCGGTTTCCTTGAGGAACAGCACCAGCTCGCGCTCATCGCGCGAGGCGCGCGGATCGAAGACCTTCAGCACCAGACGGCGGTTGTGGCGCGTGTCGTCCGCGAGGTAGACGCGCGACATGCCGCCCTCGCCGATCTGCTCGATGATCTTGTAGCCGCTGATGCTCGCCACCGCGGTATCACTGTCGCGCGGCCCGCTGCGCGGCGAGCGCTTCTCGCTGCGCTTCGTCGTGCCGCCGATGGGCATGGTCTTCTCGAACTGACGGCGAATGCGTTCGGTTTCCTCCATGGCCGCCCGGATGGTGCTGCCCACCGTCGCCTTGGTGAGATCCTGTTCGTGCACGCACACGGCGGCCCCGAGGGTCATCGCCTGATGCAGCAGCGGGTCGAGCCGCGCCATGGCCACGACGCCCGGACAGAACGGCAGCGCCATGAAGGCGCGCAGCTCGCGCACCATGTCGGCGTCCTCCAGGCCGAACACGACCGCATCGTACTTCGGCAGGTCCGCCAGCTGCTCGGGCGCGAGCAGCTTGAGCGACGCGAACTCGTCCACGTGCGCATCGGGCCATTCGATGGCGACGAGCTGCATGGTGATCATGCGCCGCTCCTCGTCCGGATCGACGATCAGCACGATGGGGTTGGTCTTTCTGGCGCCGGTCTTCACCTCAGGCGGCCTTTCTGGTGAAGAACCGGATGTGCTGGATCAGCTCCTGGTCGGAATACGGCTTCCCGAGGAACACGTTCACCCCCAGCTCCGCGGCGATCTTCCGATGCTTCTCGGCAGCGCGCGATGTGATCATGATGATCGGAACATCCTTGAGCGTGCTGCTCGCACGCACCAGGCGCGTCAGTTCGAACCCGTCCATGCGCGGCATTTCGATATCGACCAGCATGACCGCCGGTTGCGACTCCTGCAGCCGCTCGAGCGCTTCGACCCCATCTTTCGCCATGACCACATCGTACCCGTGTCGCGACAGCAGGCGATGGGTCACGCGGCGCACGGTGATCGAATCGTCCACCACCAGCACACCGGCGTGGGCGTGGGGCATGCGGGTCGGATGCGGCTCTTGCGCGGCGGATTCCGCCTGCGGTCGACGCACTCGCGCCTGCATGGGATTGATCAACAGCGCGATCTCGCCGCCGGGCAGGATCGAGGCGCCGATGAGACCGGCAAGGCGCGACAGCTGCGGCCCCAGACTCTTGAGCACGATATCGCGGCTGCCGACGACGCTGTCCACCAGCACGCCCATCGCCTCGGCGCCCGAGCGCAGGATCACCACCGGATAGCGCTTGCGCTCCTCCATCGAAGCGTTCGGCGCGCCGAACACATGCGGCAGGAAGTGCATTGGCATCTCGCTGCCGCGCCAGGCCAGCGTTCCCTTGGCGAGAGCGGCCTCCGCCTCCGGCCTTGCGAGCAGCAGCACCTGCTCCACCATGCCGCTGGGCAGCGCGTAGGTGCGGCCGTCGGCGCGGGCCAGCAGTGCACGTGTCACCGACAAGGTGAGCGGCAGATGCAGTGTGAACGTCGTGCCCTTGCCCGGCTGCGAGGCAACGGCCACCCGACCGCCCAGCGCCTTCACTTCGGTGCGGACCACGTCCAGACCGACACCGCGTCCGGACAGTTCGGTGACCCGCTCGGCGGTGCTGAACCCGGGCAGGAAGATGAGCTCCAGCGCTTCCGCATCGGACAGAGCGTCGGCATTGCCGGCGAGGCCGGTCGTCTGCGCCTTCGCTCGAACCCGCGCGGCATCGATGCCGCGCCCGTCGTCGCGCAAAGTCAGCACGATTTCGTTGTTGTCCTGGCGGATCTCGATGCGGACCGTACCGAAGTCGGGTTTGCCGGCCTCGTGCCGCTCCACCGGATCCTCCAGGCCGTGGCTCACCGCGTTGCGCAGCAGATGCTCCAGCGGTGCGGTCATGCGATCCAGCACGACACGGTCGAGTTCGGCATGCAAACCCGCGATATCGAGATTGGCACGCTTGCCCAGTTCCTTCGCGCTGCGGCGGACGACACGGTGCATGCGCTCGGCGATGCTCGAGAACGGCACCATGCGCACACGCATCAGTTCCTGCTGCAGATCGCGCGACAACACCGCCTGTGACGACAGTGCGGCGGACACGTCGTCGGCGTTCTTGTGGAGCGACTGCTGCACCACGGTCACGTCGCTCAGGCTCTCCGCCATCATGCGGGTCAGTTCCTGGAAGCGCGTATAGCGGTCGAATTCGAGCGGATCGAACGAAGCATCGGCGACGTTGCCCAGCAGGGTCGTCGCCTGCAGCTGCGATTCCGCATGGATCTCGAGGTCGCGCAGCTGCGAACGCAACCGGATCACGTTGTCCGACAGGTCCCGCAGCAGCGCCTTGAGAGCTCGCACCTCGGACTCCGCGCGGGTGCGCGCGATTCCGACCTCACCGCTCTGGTTGACGATGCGGTCGAGCACGTCGGCCCGGATGCGCAACGCGGCGCGTGCAGCGGGATCGACTTCGCCCGCCGGTAACGGCCGCGTGGACTCCGCGGCCCCGGACTGTGTTGCGCCGGCAGGATCTTCAGGCGTCGCTCGTCGCCCTTCTGCGATTTCGTCGACCAGCTGGATCAGTCGATCGAAACTCGCTTCCATCGCGTCGAACCACTCCCCGTTGGTCCCCTGCTGCGCGATCGCACGCTCGACCCGAGTCTCCATCGCATGCGTGAGTTCACCCAGCCCCATGGCGCCGGCCATGCGGGCGCTGCCCTTCAGCGTGTGGAGCTGGCGCAGCAGTGCCTGGGCCAGCGCTTCCTGCTCGGGAGCGGCACGCCACTCGCGCAAGCCGGCGCCGATGCGTGGCACCAGATCCTGCGCTTCCTCGAGGAATACCGGCACCAGCTGCGTGTCGAGCTCGTCGCGCGGCCGGAACCGGCGCCGGCTCCCTGCGGCCCAGTGATAGGCGCCGCTGCCGCGAGTGACTTCGTCGGGTGCCGTAGCGATGTGCGCGATCGGCTGCGGCTCCGCCAGGCGGCTGCGGCTCGCGGCCAGGGCCTCGCACAGCGCCGGATCGCGGACCGGCTCACGGTGCGCGATACCGTCGGCCACCATGCGTTCGAGCGCATGGATCGCGGCGTCGAACAGTTCGAGATGCTCGGGAGCGGGGGCTACTTGCAGTCGCATGAGATGCATCAGCAGCGCTTCGAGTTCGCCACCGAGCTCGCTCGGCGCGGACAGGCGCATGGTCGCGCAGGCGCTCGCCAGGGTATGACCGGCGAGCATGAACTCCTGGGTGACGAGGCGCGTCGCGTCGGCGCGAAGGTGCTCGACGTCGGCTCGCAGAGACTCGAGATGACGGGTCGCCTCGTCGCGGAAGATGCCGTAGAGATTGGCCGAGAGCTGATGCACCGGCTCCGCGGCCGGAGGCACGACGGGCACCGGGGTCGCCACCGCATCGATGGGTTCGCCGCGCTTGATGCTGTCCGCCCATGCTTCGAGCAGCTGCGCGTCGATGCGCGCCTCGCCGCGACTTTCGAAGGCAGCGATCCAATCGGCGCAGCGCTCTCGTGCGGCGCGGGCGAGGGTCGCGATATCGGCGGCGGTGCCGCGCCCGTGTTCGAGATGGGCGTTCAGCACTTCTTCGACGCACCACGCGGCGCGCGCGAAATGCTCCAGACCGACCATGCGGCTGCTGCCCTTCAGCGTGTGGAAACCGCGTCGCACCTCGGCCGCATGATTGCGATCCCCGATCGCCGCGACGCCGTTCGCGAGCACGGTCTCGAGCGTGGCCAGCACCTCCCGCGCTTCGTCCAGGAAGATGGGGGCGAGGTCGGGATCGTTCGGCCGCTCGACCTCGCCGGCTTCCAGGACTGCGTTTCCACCGTCGCCGGTCAGCGCGACGACCGGTTCGGCCGCCGCGCTACAGCAAAAAGGGTGGTCGTCCTCCCGTGCATTGCCGTCGCGGGTCAGCACTTCCGCGAAAGCACCGAGCGCCGCGACCTGCTCCGCGACGCGATCGAACGCGTCGCGGTCGGCGGACGACTGCGCGAGCGCGGCTATGGCGCTGGCGCAGTCGCGGGCCGTCCGCTCGGCATTGGGTGCGCCGAGCACGGCGAACGCGCCGGCGATCTCGCCGAAGGCGGCCGGCAGCTTTTCCAGGCCCGCGGCATCCGCTGGTGCCTGGAAGTAGGCTTCGAGTGCAGTCTCGGCCGCCGACAGCCCGCTCTGGATCGCCTTGCCGGCTGCGGCCACGCCCGCGCGATCGAACCCGCTGGCCCGTGTGTTCACCTCGGCCGGAATCCTGGCGGCATCGGCACCGCCAGCCACGGCGGTCAGGTGATCGCCCATCGCGGTCACGGCTGTCTGCAACTCGTGTCCCATGGATCCGGAGGATTTCACCGCCTGATCCAGCAATTGCAGTGCGACGGCGAGCGCGGTTCCGTCGGCCACCGGCGTCTCGCGCTTGGGCAACGACCGGACAGCGCCGGCGAGTGCGCCAGCGAACCGCGCCAGACGTCGCGCGCCCGCGGCATTGCACGCCGCTTCGATCCCGGACAGATCGGCCTCGGCGGCGGTCGGCGCCGTGGCATCGCCGCCCGCGAACCGCTCGACCGCTTCGCTCACCGCGACGATGCGCTGGAGCGTCGCCTGCACCGCCTCCGGTGTCAGCGAGGGGTCGGATGCACCCGCGGATTCCGCCGCGGCACGCACTCGTTCGATCCGTGGCGTCGTGCCCGCGCCGCGGCTGACGATCGCGATCGCGGCTTCGGCCAGCGCCGCGTCGACGGTCGGTTCGCCGTCCTGGGCGCGACGCAGCACCAGATTCACGGCGCCGCAGAAGCGTTTGCCGGATGCGTCGAGTTCCGGTGCGCCGGCCCGGATCGAATCGAGCGCCGCCGTCATCAGAGTCCAGAAGGCGCCGTCGCGCGAGCCGGCGAAATGCCGTTCCACTTCCTCGAGGGCCGCGACCATCTCCGTCGCGCCTTCGGCACTCATCGAACCCTTCAACGCCTGCAGCAACGCCCTTTCGTAGCGGGCCCGTGCGATACGCAAGGGCTCGCGATCCGCCGGCGGATCGGCGTCGGTGCCGTTCCCGAGCAGCGCGAGCACCACCATTGCCACCGATCCGGATCCGCCGTCGTCGCCCGCGGCGGCTCCTTCATCGGGATGCTCGACGCGTTGTCGGGCGCGCGCAAGCGTCGCGATCCACGCCGCCGAACGCGCGCTGAACTCGGCATCCTGCGATTGCTCGATCTCGTTCGCGAGTCCGTCGAGTTCGCGCGCCAGGTCGCCCTCCGCCGCCATGATGAAGACGCCTGCTGCGTCGCGGACCGCGCCCAGCGCAGCGCTCCTCGCATCGGCACCGTCGGCCTCGCCCAGGCCGCGCTCGATGGCGAGCAGTGCCGCCGCCACCGGGGTCCGTATGGCGTCGAGCGATTTCACGGTGCGCGCAGTGTCCATGGTCACGCGATCTTGAAGCCCGACACCGAAGCCTTCAGCACTTCGGCCGACTCGGCGAGTTCCGAGACCGTCTCCGCCGTCTGCTGCGTACCCTCGGTAGTAAGGCGCGTGATGTCGAGGATGTCGCTCATGCTGCGCGATGCACGATCCACGGCTTCAGCCTGGGCGCGCGTGGTAGCCGCAATGCCTTCGATCAGTTCCGCCAGATCCTTCGAGACCGCGCCGATGTCGGACAGCGCACGACCGGCGGCATCCGAGGCTTTCGCGCCTTCGACGACACCTTGGGTACTGCGCTCCATGGCGTACACCGCTTCCTGCGTGTCGGCCTGGATCGCCTTCACGATGGCGGCGATCTGCCGGGTCGCCTCGCCCGAACGTTCGGCCAGGCGCTGCACTTCCTCCGCCACCACGCTGAAGCCGCGACCCGCTTCACCCGCCGCGGCCGCCTGGATTGCGGCATTCAAGGCGAGCACGTTGGTCTGCTCGGTGATCTCGGAGATGAGTTCCACGATCTCGGAGATCTCCTGGGAGCTCTCGCCCAGCCGCTTGATGCGCTTCGCCGTCTCCTGGATCTGTCCGCGGATCTGGTTCATGCCGGCGATGGACTCCTGCACCGTGTGGGCGCCGCGCTCGGAGGCTTCGAGCGAATGCCGGGCGACGTCCGCAGACTTCGAGGCGTCTTCCGACACAGCCTGCATCGCGCGCGCCACGTCCACGAACGCGGCGTTGGTCTGCTGGATCTCCATGGCCTGCGTGCCCGCCGCATCGAGCAGGCGCCTCGACACTTCGCTCGCCCGCTTGCTGTGGTCGTCCACGCGGCTCGCGGTATCGTTGATGCGGCCCACGAGGTTGCGCAGCTCCTCCACCGTGTTGTTCACGGAGTCCGCGATGGCGCCGGTGATCCGCTCGGTCACGGCCGCGCGTACGGTGAGATCGCCGTCGGCGACGTTCGCGAGCTGATCCAGCAGATCCAGGATCGATTCCTGGTTCTCGCGGTTGATGCGCTCGGCCTCCTCGGCGCGACTGCGCTCGCGCCGGATCTGCAGCCGGCCCAGCGAGAACAGCGTCGCCAGAGCCGCCGCCACCAGCAGCGCGATCACGCCGAACTTCACGATCATGATCCGCTGCAGGCCGGCGCGACGATCGTCGAGCACCGCGCGCAACGCATTGGTGCCCTGGTACATGAACCCGTAGAGGCTGTCGATGGACTTGGTGGTCTGGTCGATCCACGCAGCACCATTGATCGAGATGTAGGTGCGGGCGAGCAGTTCGTCGCGCGTATAGCGCAGCATCTCCGGCACCAGTTTCTCGACCGTCTCGATGCGTTCGCCCAGCTGCTCCTTGATGCGCTCATCCTCCACGCTGGCGCGCGAGACGTTCTCGACGAAGTTCCGCGCCAGCAGCGTCGCGTTGCCCTGCACCAGCACGGCGAGTTCGGCGCGCTCTTCGGGCGTGATGTTCTTGCGGGCCGCAAAGCCGGCGCCACGGTCGCGCGTCGCCGCGAACGCTTCCATCAGCTCGGGGAAGAAGGCGAACAAGGCGTTCTGCAGATAGTAAGGGCCGGGCTCGGAGTCGAGCGACAGGCCCGACACCTGCTGCAGGTCGCGAGCGAGCGCCGCGACGTCGTTGATGATGCGCGTGGCGAGCTGGAAGGAATCGCCCACCAGCATGCCCATGCCTTCGGTCTTGTTGGTCGCCCAGTCGCGCTTGATGCGCTCGAAACGGCCGCGGGCGTTCAGCACCCCGTCGCCTTCGCCGACTTCCGGCAGCCGCGCCTTCAGCTGTTCCTCGTAACTCCGGATCAGTGCATCGACGGTGATCTCGGTGGCCTTCACCTTGTCCATCAACGTGAAATCCCCGGACAGCAGCACGTTGCGTTCGCCGCGGTGGCGCTGCAGCGCCTCTTCCAGCTTGATGAGCGGTGCCAGCAGGTCGAGCGCCGCGATCTCGCGGTCGGTGTGCCGCACCCGCTCGATGGTCTCGGAGACCGAGAAGTAGAAGAGCAGTGCGATGGGTGCCACGAACATCACGCCCGAGACG
Source organism: Burkholderiales bacterium (assembly GCA_019745565.1). GTDB lineage: Bacteria > Pseudomonadota > Gammaproteobacteria > Burkholderiales. Next base: position 80,375 of record JAIESW010000002.1, on the reverse strand, counting down.
AAGAACACGCGCTTCAGCGTGAGCCGCTCGAGCACTCCTGAGAGCTGCCTGGCCGACCGTGACAGGAAAGCGGGAAGCGCGGTCATGGGAGGTTCGCGTCCGGTCAGGCAGCGATGTCGATAAAGCGCGCTTCCGACAGCAGTGCCGCCGTCGGCAGCATGTGCCAGCGACGGCCCTCGTCGTCGATCAGGTCTTCGGCGTCGCGCCCGTAGTTGCGCGCATCCTTGAGGCCCAGCGAGCGCGCGAACAGCAGCGCGCAGTTGATGCCGAAGCGTCCGTGCGGAATCAGGATGCGGCTCTCCAGCCGCAGCGGTGTCGCCTCTTGGCCGCGATAGACGGCATAGTCGACGACGCCTACCAGTTCGCCGCGGACGCCGGTCACGCCCCGGAACCACGGTTGGGCCGTCGGCACTTCCGTGAGCGGCGGCACCGGAATCAGTTCGCGGGCATCCGCGAGCTCAACCAACCAGCCCTCGCCGCCACTTTCCAGCGCGAGATGAGCGTGCTCGATCCGCCGCGAGGCGGCCGCATCCAGCCGCTCCACGAGCCGGCGCTGAAAACCGACGAGATCGCGGCGCGCGCGCATGACGGAGGACGTTCCGGCGCTCTAACCGAGTGCGCTGATCTTCAAGAGCAGCTCGGCCTCGTTGATCGGCTTGGTCACGTAGTCGCGCGCACCCTGCCGCATGCCCCACACGCGATCGGTTTCCTGCGTCTTGTTGCTGCAGAGGATCACGGGGATGTGCCGGGTCGCGGCATCCTTGGTGAGCTTGCGGGTCGCCTCGAAGCCGTTCATGCCGGGCATGATCACGTCCATCAGGATCAGGTCCGGATCGTGGGTCTTGGCCTGCTCCATGGATTCCTCCGCGCTCGCTGCGCGCAGCACCTGATAGCCCTTCCCGGCCAGCAGCGTGCTCAGGTACTCGAGATCCGTGGGGGAGTCGTCCACCACCAGAACGGTTTCGATCGCCATGTTCGTCCTCCTTGCGATGAATGCGTGCGGCTTCAGGCGCGGCGTGCGTGCGAGGCGACGGCGCCCAGCAGGCTTTCGCGCGTGAAAGGTTTGGTGAGGTAGTCGTCGCAGCCGGCAAGCCGCCCGCGCGCGCGATCGAACACGCCGTCCTTGCTGGTCAGCATGATCACGGGCGTGCCGCGGAAGGCATCGTTGCGCTTGATGAGCGCACAGGCCTGATAACCGTCGAGGCGCGGCATCATCACGTCGACGAACACGATGTCGGGCTTCTGTTCGACGATGACCGACATGGCGCTGAAGCCGTCCTCGGCAAGCGCAACCACGCAGCCGGCCTGCTTCAGGAACACCTCGGCACTGCGGCGGATGGTGTTGCTGTCGTCTACCACCACGACCTTGATGCCGTTCAGGCTGTTCGCGGTCATGAACGGACTCCAGCAGCCATCGTGATGCGGAGCGCGCCGTGCGGATCGGGGTTGGTCATTGCGGTTCGCGCGTTGCCGCGCATGTCGTTCGGGGCAGCTTTCCGTGCAGATGGCCTCGAGAGGCGACAGTGCGACGAGCCAGCTTGATTCGTAGGGGTAAAAGCAAGCCATATGCCACGGATTTCCGCGCTGGAGCGGGGTCGCGCGATGTGACGCGATACGCCCGCCGGGAGTCCGGCAGCCGGCGCCGCCGTGGTGGAAAAAAGTCTTGTTCGCCAGTGGGTTCCGATCTCCCGCCGCGGTTGTTTTGTGCCATGCCGCAATTGGTAGGCGCGCAACTCGCGCGCGAAACGAGGTAGTCTCGCCGGCGCCGCCGATCCGATTCCCAGAAACCCGAGGTTCGCCATGTCGCGCATCGTGGAAGTCCAGGCCATTCCGGTGTCGTTTCCGGTCCGTCCCGAAGACAGCGTCACCCTGGGCGTGGGGCGTGCGGTCAAGCGCGACGCGGTCATCGTGAAGATCCGCAGCGAAGACGGCATCGTCGGCTGGGGCGAGGCCCACCACGGCCGTGCCCCGGGTGCGGTTGCGAAGCTGATCGAGACCACGCTGCGCCAGCTCGTCATCGGGATGGACGCCTTCGACACGGTGGGCGTGTGGAAGCGTGTGTACGACAAGCAGCTCGCGAGTCATGGCATGGGCGCCGCTGCTTCCATCGGCCTCTCCGGCATCGACATGGCGCTGTGGGACCTGCGCGGCAAGTCGCTCGGCGTGCCGCTCTGCCGGCTGCTGGGCGGCGCGAGCCGCCCGATCCCCGCGTATGCCGGCGGCGTCTCGCTCGGCTATCAGGCGCCGGAAGCGCTGGTCGAGGAAGCGCGCGTGCACGTGGAACATGGCTATCGCGCCGTGAAGCTGCGGGTGGGCGACAGCGTGCAGCGCGACGTCGAAAGAGTCGCGGCCGTCCGCAAAGCCTTCGGCGGCGACCTGGTGATCCTGACCGATGCCAACACCGGCTACGACGTGGCCGCCGTGCGCGCCGCGATGCCGCACTACGACGCTCTCGGCGTCGGCTGGCTCGAGGAACCGTTCGCCGCGCACGATGCCAACAGCTACCGCATCGCCGCCACGCTGGGCCGCACGCCGCTTGCGGCTGGGGAGAACCACTACACACGCTTCGAATTCCAGCCGCTGATCGACGCGCGCTCGGTCACGATCCTGCAGCCGGATCTCTCGAAGTCCGGCGGCATCACCGAGGTGCTGCGTATCGCGCACATGGCCGCGGCCCACAAGCTGCCGATCAATCCGCACACGTCGATGACCGGGCTCAACATGGCGGCGACGGTGCATTTTCTCTGTGCGATCGACAACGGCGGCTATTTCGAAGCCGACGTGTCGAAGAACAACCTGTTCCGCGACCAGCTCGTCAGCACGCCCTACAAGGTGGACGCAAAGGGCATGGTGTTCCCGCTCGAGGCGCCGGGCATCGGCGTGGAAGTGGACGAGAAGTTCCTCGCGGCCCATCCGCTGATCGACGGCCCTGCGTATGTCTGAGGCGCATCGGGCCTTCGGCTGCCTCCTGGCGTTCTTGCTGTGCATCGGGTCCGCGTTCGCGCAGACCGACGGCTATCCCTCCCGGGCGATCCGCCTGGTGGTGCCGTTTCCGCCGGGCGCCTTTAACGACCAGCTCGGCCGCATCCTCGCGCAGAAACTGCACGAGTCCTGGGGCCAGTCGGTGGTGGTGGAGAACCGGCCTGGCGGCGGTTCGCAGCTCGGCACGCACGCCGTGGCGAAGGCGGCGCCCGACGGCTATACGCTGCTGGTGACGAGCTTCGCGTTCGCGGTGAACCCCGGGCTCTACGGAAAGCTGCCCTACGACACGGTGCGCGATTTCACGCCGGTGATCCTGTGCGCCGCCACACCGAACCTGCTCGTCGTGGGCAACGACGTGCCGGTGAAATCGGTGAAGGACTTGGTCGCCCTGGCGAAGTCGAGGCCCGGCGAGCTCGTCTACGGCTCGGCCGGCATCGGCTCGTCGAACCATCTGTCGATGGAACTGCTCAAGGCACGAGCCGGGATCGACCTCGTGCACGTCCCGTACAAGGGCAGCGCGCCCGCGGTGCTCGATCTGGTGGGTGGCCGCGTACAGGCGATGTTCGACAACACGCCCAACGTACTGTCGCAAGTGAAGGCCGGCAAGCTGCGCGCCCTGGCGGTGACGACGCCGCGGCGTTTCGCGCTGCTGCCCGAGCTGCCCACCGTGGCGGAATCGGGTCTGAAGGATTTCGAGGTGAGCGTGTGGTTCGGCCTGGTCGCACCGGCGCGCACGCCGCCTGCGATCGTGGAACGCATCAACGCGGAGGTGAACCGCATCCTGCTGCTGCCGGACGTGCAGTCGACCTTTCGCCTGCAGGGCGTCGAGGCCATCGGCGGCAGTCAGCAGCAGTTCGCCCTGCACCTGCAATCGCAGATGACCAAGTGGGGCACCCTGGTGCGGGACGCGGGCATCCGCATCGAGTGACGACGGGGATGCCCGCTTTCCTGCGGCGCTGCAAGAACCGCCTCAGCGGATCGTGGTGAGCGCTTCGCCCTGGGCCTGCACCGACGGTTGCGGCTGGGTCGCAATCGCACCGACCGCGCCGGACGAGCACACGTCACGCACGTCGCAACGCGCTTCGCGCTGAGCGAACTGGCCGGACTTGACGATGCCGGTGCGCGACTGCGCGACGGCCTCGGCGTGCCAGGTCGAAACATGGGCGCGGGGCGAGCTGTTGCCGCGGGAGATGGAGGCGGCGTCGGCCGCCGCGGGCTTGACCAGGTCGAACATGCGACCGGCATGGGCCGGAGCGGACAGGGTGAGAGTCGCGAAAGCGGCGGCGAGAGCGACGGTACTGAGGGCAGGGAATTGCTTGTTCATGATGTTCTCCAAGAGAGGTTGATGATTGATTCGATTGAATTTCCACGGCCGCCGGGGCTCGCGGGATGCTTGGGCTTGCCCGTTCGGCTTGCGGCGGGGAGAAGCTTCGCCGGACAGCGTCAATCGGCCGTGGCAAGTCCCGTAAAAAAAACGTGAAATCAGGGTCTGATGCGCTGAAGGCGGGCTTTCGCGCCGCCTCTGCTCACCCGGGACGCAAAGCGGCGCTCCCTGCCGTGCCCCGGCAAGAGCCTCGGTACCGGCGGGTTTCCCGAGGGGAAAAACCTGATCCGAACGGCGGGCAGGCGGTTTGCTTAGGTCACCGAATGCTCATGCTTTCCCTGCCTTCCGTGCCCGCCTCCCGCGGCGCTGCCGCCCGACTGACAGCCTCGTTCTTCCGCGCACTTGCGTCCGCAATGGCGGTGCTCGCGCTCGCCGGGCCGGCCTGGGCGGACGGCGACGCCATCGATCTGCCGAACTCGGTGACGAAGATCGACGAACTCGGCGCCAAGGTCTTCTATCTGCACGATCCCGAGGGCACCCTCACCCTCGATGACGTCATGGCGCCGGCGGTGGCGACGCGGTTCGCACGCGTCGAAGGCCGGTACCCGAATTTCGGATTCACCCGCAACTGGGTCTGGCTGCGCTTCACGGTGCAGTCGCCGCCCGGGCCCGACCGCGCCTGGACCCTCGAGATCGACTATCCGCCCCTCGATGTCATCGAGGTCTACGCGCCGATGCACGATACCGATGGCGCCATGCACTACCGGATGCGCAAAGGCGGCGATCTGCTCCCCTACGCCGCCCGCGAGATCCGGTCGCACAACTATCTCTTCGCACTGGACCTGCCGCAGAACTCGGTGCAGACCATCTATCTGCGCGTGCGGTCGGAGAGCGCGGTGACGGTCCCGCTGCGGCTGCTCTCGCGCTCGGGCCTGGAGAACGCACGCTGGAGCGAATCCTTCCAGCTCGCGCTGTTCTTCGGGGCACTGATGGCGCTGGGCGCGTTCAACCTGCTGCTCTGGTTCACGCTGCGCAATTGCAGCTACCTGTACTACGTGGCCTTCGTGGCGATGACCGCCATGGCGTACTCCTGCTACAACGGTCTCGCCTATCAGTATTTCTGGCCCGAAGCGCAGGCCTGGAACAACCGGGCACCGATGTTCTTCGGCTTCCTCACCATCGCGACCGGTGCGCTGTTCGGCCGCAGCTTCCTGCGTGTGTGGGAGCACGGTCGACGTTACGACATGGTCGCCATGGCGGTCATCGGCGTGAGCCTGCTGCTCGCTGCAGCCACCGTCTCGCCCATGCCTTACTGGGTGAGCGCTCGGTGCTTCCCGTTCCTCGCGATCGCGGGGTCCGTCAACCTGATCGTCAACTCCATCCATGCGATCCGCCGCGGCTACCGGCCGGCGCGCGTCTTCCTGCTCGCGTGGGCTGCGCTGATCGCCGGTCTGATCGCCTTCGCGCTGCGTGGGCTCGAGATCCTGCCGGGCAACTTCTTCACCATCTATGGCGTGCAGGTCGGTTCACTGGTCGAAGCGTTGCTGCTGTCGCAGGCACTGGCGCAGCGTATCCACACCATGCGTGAGGAGAAGGAAGCCGCCCAGCAGGGTGCGCTGCAGGCCAAGGAGTCGGCACTGCAGGTCAAGGAACAGGCGCTCGAGGCTTCCCGCCTGGCGGAACACGATCTGGAATCCATGGTCGCCGAACGCGTGCAGGAACTAGCGCGCGTCAACCGAACTCTCGAAGCGGAGATCTTCGAGCGCAAGCGCGCCGAGGAACTGCTACGGCGTCTCGCCTATCACGATGCCCTGACCGGCCTGCCGAACCGCACGCTGCTCAAGGACCGCTTCAACATGGCCGTGTCCGCCGCCAGGCGCAACGAGACCAACGTGGCGCTGCTCGTGATCGACCTCGACAACTTCAAGGAGGTCAACGAGGAGCACGGCCACGACGTCGGCGACGATCTGCTGGTGAGTTTCGCCAAGATCCTGCAGACCCGTCTGCGCGAGATGGACACCATTGCGCGCCTCGGCGGCGACGAATTCGTCGTGCTGGTGAACGATCTCGCGATCCCGTGCGAAGCGGCGCGCGTCGCGGAGAAGGTTCTGAGCATCCTGAACGAGCCGATCCGCGTGACCGCGAACCAGAGCGTGCAGATCAGCGCGAGCATCGGCATCGCGGTGTACGGCGATGACGGCACCGAGGTGGACGCGATGCTGAAGCGCGCCGAAGCCTCCATGTACTTGGCCAAGAAGGCCGGCCGCGGCGTCTACCGCTTCGCGACCATTCCGGCCGGGGCCTGACCGCAGCGGTCGGACCCCGTAAAATCCCGGCTTTCGCCTCCGCCGAAAGCCCGCCGTTGAGCAAGCCCGATCCCAGCGCCCCCCCGGCGCCCGCATCCAATTTCATCCGCAACATCGTCGAGCACGACCTCGCGACGGGTACCTATGCCGGTCGCCGCTGGAGCGGCCACCCCGGCACCGCTGCCGACCAGGCCTCCGGGCCCGCCGACCCGGCCCGCGTGCGTACCCGGTTCCCGCCGGAGCCGAACGGCTACCTGCACATCGGTCACGCGAAGTCGATCTGCCTCAACTTCGGGGTCGCGCGCGACTTCGCCGGCGTGTGCCACATGCGCTTCGACGACACGAACCCGACCAAGGAAGAGCAGGAGTACGTCGACTCCATCCTGGACGCCGTGCGCTGGATCGGGTTCGACTGGGGCGACCATCTCTACTACGCGAGCAACTACTTCGAGACGCTGTACCGCTTCGCGGAAGGCTTCATCGAGCACGGTCTCGCTTACGTGGACAGCATTTCGCCGGAAGAGATGCGTGCCCTGCGCGGAACGCTCACCGAGGGCGGCAAGGCGAGTCCGTACCGGGACCGATCCGTCGCCGAGAACCTCGACCTGTTCCGCCGCATGCGTGCCGGCGAGTTCCCCGACGGCGCTCACGTGCTGCGCCTCAAGATCGACATGGCCTCGCCCAACATCAACATGCGCGATCCGGTCATCTACCGCATCCGGCATGCACATCACCACCGCACCGGCGACGCGTGGTGCGTGTATCCGATGTACGACTACACGCACTGCATCTCGGACGCGCTGGAGAACATCACGCACTCGCTGTGCACGCTGGAGTTCGAGGATCACCGGCCGCTGTACGACTGGGTGCTGGAGAAGCTCGCCGAGTTCGGCCTGCTCGCGAAGCCGCTGCCGCATCAGTACGAGTTCGCCCGCCTCAACCTGACCTACGTCGTGCTCAGCAAGCGCAAGCTGATCCAGCTGGTCGAGGAGAAGCACGTGGATGGTTGGGACGACCCCCGCATGCCCACCATCGTCGGCGTGCGCCGGCGCGGGTTCACGCCGGAGTCGATCCGCCTGTTCGCCGAGCGCATCGGCGTCTCGAAGGAGAACTCCACCATCGAGATGACCATCCTCGAGGACTGCCTGCGCGAAGACCTCAACGAGCGCGCGCCACGGGCAACCGCGGTGCTCGAGCCGCTCAAGCTGATCATCGACAACTGGGAGCCCGGCCGGGTCGAGCAGGCCGAGGCGCCGGTGCATCCGCACAAGCCCGAGCTGGGCAAGCGGACCTTTCCCATCGGTCGCGAGCTCTGGATCGAACGCGAGGACTTTACCGAGACGCCGCCGAAGGGCTACTTCCGCCTCTTCCCGGGGAACATGGTGCGGCTGCGCTACGGCTACGTGGTGAAGTGCATCGGCTGCGACAAGGATGCTGCGGGAAACGTGACCGCCGTCCATTGCGAAGTGATGCCCGATTCGAAGTCCGGCACGCCCGGCTCGGATACCTACAAGGTGAAGGGCAACATCCATTGGGTGAGTGCCGCTCACGCACTGGAGGCGGAAGTGCGGCTGTACGACCGGCTGTTCCTCGTGCCGAACCCGGGGGCCGGCGATGCGGATTTCCTCAAGCAGATGAATCCCAACGCGGTGAAGGTGCTGCAACACGCGAAGCTCGAACCGGGGCTCGCGAATGCGAAGCCGGAGGATCGCTTCCAGTTCGAGCGGCACGGGTACTTCGTGGCCGATCTGCGCGATTCGAAACCGGGCAAGCCGGTTTTCAATCGGGCCGTGACGCTGCGGGATTCCTGGGCGAAGTCGTAGCTTCCGGCACTCCTTCTCTCGGCTATGCCGGGGGAAGGTTGGAATGGGGCAAACCATGTCGCACAGTTCGACGCCGCATGCCCCCACCCTGGCCCTCCCCCACGCGCAGCGTGGGGGAGGGAATCTATCTGCGAGCAGCGTCGTTACCCACAGGCACTCCTTCCCTTGGCACAGCCGGGGAAGGTTGGGATGGGGGCAAGCGCTCGCCGAGCGATAATGGCCAATGCCCTCGATCCTGCTGAAACCCCACATCCGCGACCTCGGCGACTTCGCCGTCCGCCGGATCCTGCCGGGCCACCCGAAGAAGCTGGTGGGCCCGTTCATCTTCTTCGATCATGTCGGCCCGGCCGCCTTCGCCCCCGGGACCGGCATCGACGTCCGGCCCCATCCGCACATCGGACTCGCCACGGTCACCTATCTGTTCGAGGGCGCGTTCATGCACCGCGACAGCCTCGGCATGGTTCAGCGCATCGAGCCGGGCGACGTGAACTGGATGACGGCCGGCAGCGGCATCGTGCATTCCGAGCGCACGCCGCCGGACCTGCGTTCGAGCGGCTCGCGCATCCACGGCATCCAGACCTGGGTCGCGCTGCCCCGCAAGCATGAGGACGTCGCTCCCCGTTTCGAACACCATCAGGTGACGGCGCTGCCGACGCTGAACAAGCCCGGCATGACGCTGCGGCTCATCGCCGGTCGCGGCTTCGGACTGAAGTCGCCGGCGACCACGTATTCACCGATGTTCTATGCCGCAGTGGAACTGGCCGCCGGCGCGACCTTCACGCTGGACGCGGAACATGCCGAACGGGCGGCGTACGCCGCGAGCGGCGACGTCTTGATCGACGGCCAAGCGTTGCCGGAGGCCACCATGGCGTACTTCGATCCCGGCACGCCGGTGAAGATCGAAGCACGTTCGGACGCCAAGGTCATGCTTCTGGGCGGGGACCCGATGGATGGCGACCGGCACATCTGGTGGAACTTCGTGGCATCCGACCGCGACAGCATCGAGCGCGCGAAGGCCCGCTGGAAGAACGGCGAATTCGCGCCAGTACCCGGCGAGACCGAGTTCATTCCTCTGCCGGACAAGTGATCCGCGCGTTCGTCACGATTGCCGTCGTATCGCTGGCTGCGGCTGCGAATGCCGCGACGGTGCAGTTGCTCGAAACCCATCCGCCGCAGCCGGCCACGCTCGCCAACGGCCACACCCTCAACCTGCGCGTGCGCGTGGAATCGCCGACGGCTCAGAACGTCCACATCGTGGAGGTGCGCAGCCGCGGGACGAAGGTGGGCTGGTACGCCACCAGCGGCATCGAAGCAGTTCCGGCCGGCGGCGGTGAGACCGTCCTGTTCACCTTCCTCCAACCGAAGGAAGGTGATGTGCACGTGGACGAAATCGTGGTGAAGACCACGGGGAACGGCGCGGGCGCAACGACGTCCGATCCTGCCGGCGAAGCCCACGTGCTCCCGGTGGACGCGACGTGGACCGTCGCCACCGGCACCGACGACTCGGTCGATCCCTCGTGGGTTACCGAGCATCGTGCTCAGGCCAGCGCGCGCCGGGCTGCTGCACGCGCTGCCGAACCGAAGACCGGCATCCTCGGGCACCTGCTGTTCTTCGCAGGTTCCCTGCTCTTCGTGGTGCTGGTGGTCGCCGCCTATTGGTTGCCGATCCGCTGGATCCGCCGCTGGCAGGGCGGCTGGCGCCTGGCAGCAGCGGTCTGTCTGGTACCCATCACCCTTTCCATCGTGAACATCACGTTGGGCTTGATGTCCGACCCTACGTCCCACAACTTGTTTCCATTCGAGATCGCGATCGCCGGCGCGATCGCGTACGGCATGATGATCGTGGTGCGTATCGCCCACGCCGTCGCCGGCGGCCGCAACATCGCTTCCTGACTCGAGACTTTCCATCATGCGTGACGCCAACCCCCAGATCATCCACCTCAAGGACTACACCCCGCCCGCGTTCCTGATCGACACGGTGCATCTGCACGTGGACATCCACTACGATCACGTGCTGGTCCGCTCCCGGCTCGCCGTGCGGCGCAATCCGGAGTCCAAGGACCAGGCCGCGCCCCTGATGCTGGACGGTGACGAACTCACGCACGTGTCCGCCGCCGTCGACGGCCGGCGGCTGACCGGCGACGACGCGAGCGTGACCGACGCGCGCCTCACGATCCCGCGTGTGCCTGCGGCGTTCGAACTGGAAACGGTCGTGCGCATCGACCCCTTCCACAACACCAAGCTGATGGGCTTCTTCCAGTCGAAGGATGGTCTGTTCTCGCAGTGCGAATCGGAAGGCTTCCGCCGCATCACCTGGTTCATCGACCGGCCCGACGTGATGTCGCGCTACACCGTGAGCATCCACGCACCGCTCGCGAAGTATCCGGCCCTGCTGTCCAACGGCAATCTCGTGGCTCACGGCACGGAGCCGGGCGACCGCCACTGGGCCCGCTGGGAAGATCCGTTCCCCAAGCCCTCGTATCTCTTCGCCATGGTGGCCGCGAAGCTCGACGTGCTCGAGGACCATTTCGTCACCCGATCCGGCAAGCGCGCGCTGCTGCAGGTGTACGTGGAACCCGGCAAGCTTGACCAGGCGGGCTTCGCGATGGATTCGCTGAAGCGCTCCATGAAGTGGGACGAAGACGTCTTCGGCCTCGAGCTGGATCTCGAACGGTTCATGATCGTGGCCGTGGGCGACTTCAACATGGGCGCCATGGAGAACAAGGGCCTCAACATCTTCAACACGAAGTACGTGCTGGCCCGCGGCGACACCGCCACCGACACCGACTACCTCAACATCGACCGCGTCGTCGCGCACGAGTACTTCCACAACTGGACCGGCAACCGCGTCACGTGCCGCGACTGGTTCCAGCTCTCGCTCAAGGAGGGCCTCACGGTATTCCGGGACCAGGAGTACGGTGCCGATACCTATTCGCGCCCGGTGCAGCGCATCCAGGAGGTGCGCGCGCTGCGCGCTGCTCAGTTCCCTGAAGATGCCGGCCCCATGGCGCATCCGGTGCGCCCGCAGTCGTACATGGAGATCGGCAACTTCTACACCGTCACGGTGTATGAGAAGGGTGCCGAAGTGGTGCGCATGATCCACACGCTGCTGGGTGCGCAGGGATTCCGCAAGGGCATGGACCTCTACTTCCAGCGCCACGACGGCCAGGCGGTCACTTGCGACGAGTTCGCACAGGCTATGCAGGATGCCGGCGGCGTGGACCTCACGCAGTTGCGCCGCTGGTACGACCAAGCCGGGACGCCGCGGCTCGATGCAAAGGGCGACTACGACGCTGCGAAGAAGACTTTCACACTCACCGTCAAGCAGTCGTGCCCGCCCACGCCGGATCAGCCGGAGAAGCTCCCGTTCCATATCCCGCTCGCCATCGGCCTGGTAGGTCCCGACGGCAAGGATCTGCCGCTGCAATTGGAAGGCGAGAAATCCGCGGTCGGCACCGACCGCGTGCTTTCGGTCAAGGCACCGGAAGAGCGCTTCGTCTTCGTGAACGTGCCGACGAAGCCGGTGCCTTCGCTGCTGCGCGGCTTCTCCGCGCCGGTGATCCTCGACTACCCATACACAGAGGCCGACTACACGCACCTGATGGCGCATGACTCGGATGCGTTCAACCGCTGGGAAGCCGGACAGCGCCTCGCGCTCGGCCTGCTGTTGAAGGGCGTCGCCGCACGCAAAGCCGGCAAGGCGTTCGAAGCACCCGCGGAATTCATCGCCGCCTTCGCGCGCGTGCTGGCCGATGGTGCGAAGGATCCCGCGTTTGCCGCCGAAGCGCTTTCTCTCCCTTCGGAGGCATACATCGGCGAACAGATGGAAGTGGTCGACCCCGACGCCATCCACGCGGTGCGCGTGCGAGTGCGTCAGAAGATCGCCGAGTCCCTACGTGACGAGTTACTCGCCACCTATCGTGCGATGGCCGTGCCCGGCCGCTACAGTCCCGACGCCACTTCAGCCGGCCGGCGTGCGCTGCGCAACCTGTGCCTGGGCTATCTGATGGAGCTGGACGACGACGAGATCCGCGCCATCTGCGTGGCGCAGTTCGAGGGCGCGGACAACATGACGGACACGATGGCCGCGCTCACCGCATTGGCCAACACCGAATGCCCCGAGCGCGAGACGGCACTGGAGAAGTTCCATGCGCGTTGGCGCGACGAGGCACTGGTGCTGGACAAGTGGTTCGCCGTGCAAGCCACATCGCGCCTGCCCACGACGCTTGCGCGCGTGAAGCAACTGCTCGCGCATCCCGACTTCGACATCAAGAACCCCAACCGGGTCCGCTCCGTCGTCGGCACGTTCGCACAGGGCAATCCGGTGCGCTTCCACGCTGCCGACGGCGCCGGCTACGCGCTGGTGGCCGAGCAGATCGTCACGTTGGATGCGCTGAATCCGCAAGTGGCGGCACGGCTCGCGCGCGCGTTCGATCGGTGGCGGAAGTTCGATGCCGGCCGGCAGGCGCACGCGAAGACGGCGCTCACGCGCATCCGTGAGCATGCCGGATTGTCGAAGGATGTGACGGAGGTGGTGACGCGGGCGTTGGCGTAGGTCGTCACCGGCCCGCCCCAGCCCTCTGCCGCCGCGCTTCGAGCCAGAGCCACACGCTGCGGCACGCCTGTGCATCGGACAAGGCACGATGGGCGGCTCCCGTCCACTTGTGCCCGACGTGCCGAGCGGCGACATCGAGCTTGCGCCACGGTCCGCCCAGCGCATCGGCGAACTCGGTCATCGCGCAGCGCACGCCCTGTGACTGGCGCAGGCGACCCGGGAAGAACGGCGAATCGAAGCCCGCGTTATAGATGACGACGAGCTCCTTCGAGATGATCTCCACAACCTGAGGCATCACGTCCGCCAGGCTGGGTTTGCCGCGGACCATTGCGTCGGTGATGCCGTGAATCCTGGAGGCTTCCGCGGGAATTGGCTTGCCCGGGTCGATGAGGGAATCGATCAGGACGTTTCCAGCGGCATCGACTATCGCAAGCTCCACGATCGCGGCGCCGCGGGACGGGCTCAAGCCGGTGGTTTCAGTGTCGAGAAAGATGGCCATCGTCAGGGTTCCTTATGCGCTGTTGTCGGAGATCGCTGCGGGACGCGAAGGCAACCGGAGGCCTGATCAGGCGTCCTGGCCGCGACCGGCTGTCGCCTCTTCGTCCACCCAGTCTTCCTCCTCCCACGTCATGCCGTTGCGCCCCGGCACCTTGCGGGTCGGCCCGGCGCGATACAGCTTGCACGACTTCGGACCGTAGCAGAATGTCTCGAAGCGGTAGCGACGCTTCTGCGGGTTCCATTGATCGATGATCATCGTCACCGCCATGCAGCAGGCCCACTTACAGGTCAGGCACTGAGCCTCGTACGTGCGCGCGTCGAGGCGACGGTGACCTCGCTCGCGATACACCGGCAAAGTCGGCGGGACGCCGTGCCAGGGCGGAGGTGCCGGCTCGACATCCGCCGCTGCGATCACCTTAAGACCGGCCACCTTGTAGAGTTCCGCCACTTCGCGCTCGGGGTCGGCGGCGAGCTCCGCTGCTCCGCTGATCTTCATCCCGGCATGGAAGCGGTGCTTGACCATGGCACCCGGACCGACACGCACCGTGAACCGGCGCGACTCGTCCGCGATGGTGCCTTCGATCAGCAGCAGGTAGCCGAGATAGGTGTGCTGCCGGATGTCGAACGAGCGCATGAGGTCGATGCGCGGCTGAACACCGAGCAGGGTACCGGACCAGGCGAGCTTGGTCATGGAAGGGTCAGAGCGATTCGAACAACCTCAGTACTTGACGTCGCCCCATCCTCGACGAGGTCATGCAGATATGTAGTGGGGGTGATCTCCCGACCGCCCCCGGCGGCGGCACTCTCCAACAAACCGTGGCCCAAAGCTTTCATGTCGTCGCCTTCACCTCTTCCACCCAGAGAACCACTGCGGCCACACACTCATCGAGCATGTCGCGCACCTCGTAGACCCAGAACCGCTTCACATCCCAGCCCAACTCGATGAGCCGCTGATTCCTCAACTGGTCGCGAAGGCATAGTTCCCCGGTCCAACTCCGGTGAAAATGCTCGCCATCCACCTCGATGTTCAAACGCCGGTCGCCGACGACGACGGCGAAGTCCGGGACGTACTGCTCGATCCCGTATTGGGGAATCGCCTGCACACCGGCCGCATGCAGTGCGCGATACAGCACGCGCTCCCAATCCGAAACCTGCTCGGGCTTGGCGACGGGCGGGTACTTCGGACCAAGCGTTGAGGGGTCGACGTGCTCGGGTATCGGTGTGACATTACCCAATCCGGCAACGTAGCTCTGGAAGTCCGCGAGGTAGTCGACACCCGATGAAGCTGCGGCAGCGCGGTCTCCCACCACATGCAGCAGACCCCTGGCTCGGGTGATGGCAACGTTGAACAGATTGCCGTTGCTTCTCAAGAAGCTCAGGGCGCTCGACGGTGTGCTGTTGGACACGACCGGCGAGAAGAACATCACATCGCGCTCGTCGCCCTGGAAGCTGTGCACGGTGTCGACCAGCAACTCGCTCAGGTCGCGCACGGCATCCAGGTCGGCGCTATTCGCGACAAGCTCCTGCAGCAGCTGCGCCTGTGCCCGAAACGGTGTCACCACGCCCACCGTACCTTTGTAGCCTCGCCTGACGAGGAGGTCATGCAGGGCCAGAAAAACAGCCTTGGCCTCCGGCCGGTTCAAGGCTCCGCCCGAATCGGGCCGGGTCACTCGCCCCTCCACGTCCTGCCACACGATGCCTGCCTCTCCGTCGCGCGGTCGTTTGAGGTTCTTGTAGCGAGTGGCTACGCGCAAACGCCCCTCGTAGAAAGTGCGGTTAGAGAACTGGATGATGTCCGCGTGCGACCGATGGTGGTCACGCAGGTTGACGATGCCATCCGAGGTGACGACGCTTGCGGCCACGTCGTACAGCGATGACACCGAGTACATCCAGCCCAACCGCGTTTCGACCAAGCCGTGCTTACTGCAGCTCGCTGTCCCGTGCCCGCGTGAGGGCGCTGATGTGCCTCAGCTGCTGCGGGTCGCCGATGATGACGCTGCGCTTCGCACGGTACAGCAGCGGCAATGCGGAGGCGATGTCGCATTGGCTTGCCTCGTCGATGACGACCAAGTCGAAAAATCCGGGCTCGAACGGCACCCTACCGCGCGCGGACAGGGATGTGACGGCCCAGCAAGTGAATAGGTCTGTGACCTTGCCTTGCAGTTCCCGCGCGCGCTTCCTTACCGTCGGGTGGACTTGCTCCGCGTCGGGGCCAGTCATCGCCTGCAAGACCGCGGCGTAGTCCGCTACGTCCTTGCGTTGCGCGGCCGTCAGCCGTGTCGGCGCGAGTTGCACCCAGTCGCGCCACAACCGTTGTGAGTTCTGCGCAACCTCGTCCGCCAACACGGCCCGCTGACGGGCAATCTCTTCGAAGGAAGGAGCGCTCCTGAGAACGTCCAGGGCGCGCCGGTACGTGACCACGCTCTCAGCGGCGGCGAGCCGCTGCCGCAACTGGCCGACCGCCGCACGGAAGGCGGGCACGTCGGCCTCCGTCAGGCTATGCGGAAGTTTCACCCCGAGCCGATCGGCCGAAGCGGTCGCGGACGCGACCGCCCGACCCAACCGCCGAAGTCGGCTGCGTACGGCTTGTTGCCACAGCATGCGGGATATCCAACCCTGTTGGCCACGGTCTACACCGTCGACGGCTTGTGCCAACACATCGACAGCCCAATGCGCCCGCTGAATGGCCTCTTCGTCAATCGCCCCGAGCAAATCGCCGAGCAACCGGCGCGCGTCATCGGTCTCGATATCGAGCCGGTCCACGGAGTTCCGGGCTTCAAGTGTCTGTTGCTGGAGCGTGTCGAGCTTGGCTTGTCTTGTGATTAGGGCTCGGTGGCGAGCCAGCCCCTCGTCGTAGCTCATTCGATCATCGGCGCTGGGGTTGCCGGCCAGCAGTTGCGTCATGTAGCCCGCGAGCCTGCCCTGGTACTCCCTGGCGCCCAGTCGCAGCACCACGGGGCGGTTCCCGAGACCATTCACCCGTGCCTCGACAACATCGACGGCCTTGTTGTTCTTGCTGGCGAACAGTACCCGCATGCCGCGAAAGGCGGCATTAACCAGCAGGTTCGTCACCACCTGAGACTTGCCTGTCCCCGGGGGACCGGTCACCACCGTGAGTGGTGCCGACAGTGCCGCCCGCACCGCAGTGCGTTGCTCGCTGTTCATCGGCAGCACTTCCAACAGCGGTTCGGTATCCGCGCCCGCCGCTTCCGAAGCCACGCTACCGCTCAACCACTGTCCGAG
Organism: Burkholderiales bacterium; assembly: GCA_019745565.1. Lineage (GTDB taxonomy): Bacteria > Pseudomonadota > Gammaproteobacteria > Burkholderiales. The sequence continues at coordinate 63,644 of JAIESW010000002.1, read as the reverse complement.
TGCAGTGTGGCTCAACGCTTTGGCCGTTGCCGCGCCCAGAGCCTTGAGCTCGCTTTCCAGGCCCTGGGTATAAGGCAAGCGCTGCGCCGGGACTACGATGGCCCGGTTGTAGATGCCAGGTTCCGACAATTCGGCGAGCGAAACCTGGCCGTGACAGTTCGTTGGGTCGAGGGCTTCCTTCCAGTCCCAGTCGGGTCGAATCCGCGCGAGCCTGTCGATGAGTTCATCCGTCTCCGGCATGTCGGTTTGCGGAGCGTTGAGGCCGAGTTCTGCCGTCAACCGCGCCGCCTCGTCCGCAAGCTGGACGGGATCGCCCATCGCCACCGCCCGGAGAAACTTCGCGTTCGGCGAGGGGCCGGCATCATCAATATCGGGTTGCTCGTCGGCTCGCTCCCCCAACTCGATTCGCCATAACAGCACTGGCTCGACGAGAAAACCTTCCCACTTGGACGTGCGATGGCGACGCAGGCGGACGGGGTATCCCAACCAGGCGGTGAGCCGGGTGCGGTCCTGCAGGACCTTGCCGAGCACGCGCCCGACACCGGGCTCGTTGAACCATTCGCCCGCACGCGGTGCGAGCGGAAGGCGGGACAGCTCCGCGTACTCCGGGGTTCCGTGTTGGGAACTTGCGAAGGCGTTGACGCCGTCGTCCATGTCCTGTCCGACGCACTCGAGGTAGTAGCTGCACAGCCTCGCAATCTCAGTGCTCGGCGTAGCGGGCGGCTCTCTCGGTGCGGTCGTACCTTCGTTCAGCAGGCGCCAGCGGTAGTCCGCCCCTTGATGCACCTCGCCGGCCAGCTCGTAAGTCAAGCACCGATTCACTTCCCGACGGTCTACGCCCAGGGCAGCGGCCAGCTCGCTCGCTTTTCGGCCAGGGGAGCGCCGCAGTTCCGCCAACACGCGCTCGCGCAGTCCTGGGCTGGTCTCGCTCAACTTCCCTTTCCTCTCATGGGCCGGACCAGCGTCGACGCCAGCGCGCCGCCGCTGACGTCAGAATGGACTCCGAACATCCCCTTTGCTGTGGTTCGGCAGCTGTACGAAGCTACCCGGAAACTCGGCTGGAACGTTGGCTTCCGGTTGATCCACGAGCAGTGCACTTGAGATGCCATTCTCAGGGGCTCGACTTCACTTCGGTGCCGCCACCACGCAGATCTTCGGTGATCGACCGAAACTGCTCCAACGCCGCCTCCAGATCCTCCACGATCTCCTGGGCGATCACCTTCGGCGGCGGCAGATTGTCGGAACCAGCCAACGACTCGTCCTTGAGCCAGAAGAGGTCGCGGCTGGCCTTGTCCCGGGCCACGAGCTCCTCCTATTCGTATAGGACTGGCAGGGGTTGCCGCCAAGCGGGCAATGCCGAAGGCAAACTTTGGGAGTACTTCCCGGACTGGGCCTCGCCCCCCCGTGAGAGTGGCGCCTGCCTTCTTCGCTTCGACCACGCCTGCGGCTTTGCCGTCGATATAAAGCAGGTAGTCGCCAAACCCGAAACCACCCGCGAGCACGAACTCGCGCAGCGCCACCCCACGCGAAGCGTGGATGTCCGCATCCTTGTAGTCGGCGACCACCCAACCTGCCTGGGTCAGCAGCCGATCGATGGTCTCCCGGGCTTGTTGTTCGGAACCCATGCGCCCCCGCTTATCAGGGGGATGGTAGCAGGGGGCGTGAGGGGGACGCGAGGTGGGCTAGCGCAGGGTGGGCGCGAGGATGGCTGGATTGGGTATGCGGCTACCTGGGCCAAGGGGGCGCTGTTGCCCCCTCCCTGGCCCTCCCCCAGCTGAAGCTGGGGGAGGGGACGATGCTGCGGAGATCGAGAGAAACTACTCGGCGGCCAGTAAGCCCGGCACCACCACCAACTCGCTGAACTCCGCTAGCAGCGTCTCTTCCTTCTTCACCGCCTCGGCCTTCTCGGCGGAAGCGCTGCGGTCCAGTTCCAGGAAAGCCTGCATGGCGGCGAGCAGCAGGGCCGAGCGCGTCTTGCCGGTCGGCGTGGCGTCGGGGATCGCTGCTTCGATTTCGTCGTTCATGATGACTCTCCTTTTCTTACCGGTGAGTCCTCGGATTCGCAGGGAGGTTCCCCGATGCAGGACTCACGTTCTTCAACGCGATACGTGTGCCGGCGGTGTACGGATTCGCTTGAATTCCGTTGGACGGGCGAATCGGGTACGCGAGCGGTGGGGCGCCGGTGCGAACGGTCGGTTTGGCACCATGAGCGGCGGACTGGGTTGCGGGCGTCTGTGCCGCTGGCTGCCGCTGTTGGGTGAGGGATGCCGCTGGCCCCGTCCTTGACCCTCCCCCAGCTTTAGCTGGGGGAGGGAGTGCCTAAGTTTTCGCTTCGACCTTTTGGACGAAACGCGCGCGGTCCACTACGGCGCGTTCGTGGATGCCTTCGCCGATCCGCTCCCGCTCGTCGTCGGCACAGACTTCGAAGGTCAGGATCTTCCCGTCGATCTTTACCAACCGTGACCTGGCCACCACCTTCATTCCCGGAGGGGTAGCGGCCAAGTGGCGGATGTCCACACGCACGCCCACCGTGGTCTTGCCCTCGCCCACCAGCGGCTCGACCGACTTGCCGGCCGCGGTTTCCATCAGGGCGATCATGGTCGGGGTGGAGAAAACGCTCACGAAGCCGCTGCCCAGGTCCGACGCCAGGTTGCCCGGCCCGGCCGTCACCTCTGCCCGGCCAGTCACGCCGGGTTCCAGCACATTGCTCATGGGACCAGACCTCTACTTGTTCTCGACGGGGAATTCGATGGTGCGGATGAAGACGAGCTTGCCCTGTTCATTGCGCACGATGGTGTAGCCGTGCAGGCCGTCGCCGTTGGCGTCGAAGTTGTAGGTCCCTTCGATGCCTTTCAGGCCGCGCGTAGCCAGCAGCGCCTTGCGCACGGCGTCGGAGTCCGTCGAGCCCGCGGTGGTGATGGCGTGCTTCAGCAGATGCAAGGCGGCGTAGGACCACGCTGAATACAGATCGGGGTTGAACCCGTGCTTCGCCTTGAACTTGGCGGAGAACGCCTTGCTCTCCGGGTTGGCCTCGGGGAAGAAGTCGGTCACCACGTAGGTGCCCCAGAGCGCGTCGCCGGCCAGCTTCAGCGCGGTCTCGGTGGCGAGCGAGGTGGAGCCGATCCAGTCCGCATCCACACCGAGCTGCTTCAGCTGCTTGGCGAAGATGCCCACGTCGGGCGAGTTGGTCATGTAGCTGCCGATGATGTCGGCGCCGGACTTCTTCACGGCCAGCACCACCGCGGTGAAGTCCTGCTGGTTGTTGGTGTAGCCCTGGATCAGCACCGGCTCGACGCCGTGGGCCTTCAGCGCGTCGACCAGCGCATTCTTGCCGTTGGAGCCGAAGGTGTCGGTGGAATGGATGATCGCCCACTTCTTCTTGCCCAGCGTCTTCACGCCGTGCTCGGCCACGACGCGGGAGGAGTAGAAGTCGTTCGGCCGCACGCGGAAGATCCACGGGTTGTTGACCTTGGTGAGGCTGGGGTCGCTGCCACCGATGATGGCCGGGAGCTTCGCCTTGGCGATGGTGGGCGACGCTGCCTGCACCTGGGTGCTGCGCAGCGGGCCCACCACCGCCACCACCTTCTGGTCCACCAGCTTGGAATAGGCGAGCACGGTGCCGGGGTTGGTGCTCTGGTTGTCTTCCACGATCAGTTCCACCGGCCGGCCGAGGATGCCGCCGGCAGCGTTGATCTCGTCCAGCGCCAGGCGTACGCCGTGCAGGGTGAGCACGCCGGCCTCGGCGGCAGGGCCGGTGGTCTCGTCCACCAAGCCGATGCGAATCGGCTCCGCGGCACTGGCCCACGCACCGACGCCAAGCAGGATCAGGCCGCACAGAGCAGCGTGCAGGCGAATACCCATGGTTCTCCTCCCTTAGGTTTGTGGTTTTGTGCGACGGCCGAAGAATGATCTTTCCCCAGGTCGCTGAAAAGCCGTCCGCCGGGCCAAGAAACGCTTGACCTGGAGTTCACTCCAGGTTTTATGCTTTTTGCACCATGAGCGAGGGGACCTACACCATCAAGCAGACCGCGCTGATCACCGGGCTGTCGGAAGACACCCTGCGCTACTACGAGCGGATCGGCCTGCTGGGCCCCATCGGCCGCACGCCGACGGGGCATCGCCGTTACACGGCCTTCGACCACCAGTGGGTCGACTTCGTCGCCAAGATGCTTGCCACCGGCATGAGCCTGGAAACAGTGCGGCGCTACATCGATCTGTTCCGTGAAGGTGAGGAGACGACACCCGCGCGGCGCGAGATTCTCGAGGGGCACGCGCGCCAGTTGCACGGGCGGATTTCACAGCTGCAGGAAACGCTCTCGTTCCTGCAGTGGAAGATCGACCACTACGACGACCTGATGCGCGAGAAGGAAGCGAAGTTCCGTGCCGAGCACGGCGCGAAGCTCCGCACGCGCAAGACCGCCAAGACCTAGGAGATAGCCCGATGAAGCTCGATCGCAGAGATTTCCTGAAAGTGTCCGCTCTGGCCGGCGGCGGCTTCGCCATCGGCTTCGGCCGCAACCTGCTGGCCGCTGACGCCGACGAGTTCATGCCGAACCCGTGGATCCGCATCACACCCGACAACCGCATCACCATCATCGTCGACAAGGCCGAGATGGGTCAGGGTGTGTACACGGGCCTGCCGATGCTCGTGGCGGAAGAGCTGGATGCGGACTGGTCGAAGATCGAGATCGAGGCCGCGCCCGCCGACAAGCGCTACGCGCATCCCTGGTTCGGTGTGCAGGGCACGGGCGGTTCCACTTCCGTCCGCGCGATGTGGCAGCCGTTGCGGCAAGCCGGCGCGACGGCGCGCGCGATGCTGGTGCTGGCTGCCGCCCAGGCGTGGGAGGTGGAGGCATCGAGCCTGCGCACCGATCGCGGTTCGGTCATCGGCCCGATGGGCGTCAAGGCCACCTACGGCAAGCTCTGTACGCGGGCGGCGAAGATCGCGCCACCGAAGGACGTGCCGCTCAAGGACCCGGCCAGGTTCCGCATCATCGGCAAGTCGACGCCACGGCTCGACACCGCTGACAAGGTCGCGGGCACTGCACAGTTCGGGATGGATGCGAAGCTGCCCGGTCTGTTGACGGCGGTAGTCGCGCGCTCGCCGGTCGTGGGCGGCAAGGTCGCGCGCTTCGATGCGGAGAAGGCGCTGGCGGTACCCGGTGTGCGCAAGGTGCTGCCGGTCACGAGTCCGGTGTCCGCCGGCGTCGCCGTGCTCGCGGACAACTATTGGGCAGCAGCGAAAGGGCGGGATGCACTCGACGTCACCTGGGACGCCGGCGCGAAAGCCACCATGTCCACCGACAAGCTTCGCGAAGAGATGACGGGTCTTGCACAGTCCGGCCAGGGCGCCATATCCGCACGCAAGGAAGGCGAAGGTGCCGCGGCATTCGGCTCGGCGACCAAAGTGATCGAGGCCGTTTACGACGTGCCCTATCTGGCGCACGCCCCGATGGAGCCGATGAACTGCACGGCGTGGGTCAAGCCCGACGGCGCGGAGATCTGGGTCGGCAGTCAGGCGCAAGGGCCCAACCAGATGACGGTCGCGCAGCTGGTGGGCTGCAAACCGGAGCAGGTGAAGATCAATACGCTGCTGCTGGGTGGCGGGTTCGGCCGCCGTTTCGCGCCGGACTTTCTCACCGAGGCCGTACTGCTGTCGAAGGCCGCCGGGGCACCGGTGAAGGTGGTGTACTCGCGCGAGGACGACATGCGCGGCTACTACTATCGGCCGCAGGCGGTCGCGAAGCTGCGTGCCGGTCTCGATGCCGACGGCAGACCGATCGCGTTCGCCGCAACCACGGTCTGCGACGAAATGGCGGAGGGCACGGGCTTCGAATCGCTGATCATGCAGGGGCGCATCGACACGACGGCCGTCGAGGGCCTCGCGAACATTCCGTACACCGTGCCCAACGTCGACGTGGGCTGGGTGCCGCACAAGGCCGGGGTGCGCACGTGGTTCCTGCGTTCGGTCGGCAGCACACAGAACGCGTTCTTCAGCGAAGCGTTCATCGACGAACTGGCACACGCGGCCGGCAAGGACCCGTTCGAGTTCCGTCGTGGGCTGCTCGACAAGCATCCGCGGCATCGCGCGGTGCTCGAACTCGCTGCGCAGAAGGCCGGTTGGGGTTCACCGTTGCCCGCGGGTCGTGCGCGCGGCATCGCGGTGGCGGAAGCCTTCGGTGCCTGGGTCGCTCAGGTGGCCGAGGTTTCGATCGAAGAAGGCCGTCCACGGGTGCATCGCGTGGTCATCGCGGCGGACGTCGGTACGGTGGTCAACCCGCAGCAGGTCGTCGCACAGATGGAAGGCGCGATGGTGTACGGGCTGTCGGCCGCGCTGCACGGCAAGATCACGTTCAAGAACGGTCAGGTGGAGCAGAGCAACTTCCACGATTATCCGGTGATCCGCATGAACGAGATGCCGGTGGTGGAAACGCACCTGGTGCCTTCGACGGAGCCGCCGGGCGGTGTCGGCGAACCGGGCACACCGCCGATCGCGCCGGCGGTAGCGAATGCGTTGTTCGTGCTCACCGGCAAACGGATCCGGTCGCTGCCCATCGAGGTGTAGCCGGACGGCAACGGTCGGCATGGGGGTGTCCCGTAGCCAGCCGGGGCCCCCGCGAGCTAGCATCCGCGGCGTCGAAGTCCCGCGGAGTTGGTCATGACAATCAAATGGATCGTGCCGCTGCTCGCGGCGTTGCTGGCGGCGCCGGCCCATGCGCTGGTGCTGCTGACCGAGTCGAATCCACCGTTCAACTATGAGGAGAACGGCACGATCGACGGCCTTTCGACCGCACTGCTCACCGAGATGGCGAAACGCGCCGGCCTCACGACCACGTTCGAGATGATCGTGTGGAAGGACGGCTACGAGCGCGCGCAGAAGGATCGCGAGACGTGCCTCTACTCCACGGCCCGCATCGAAAGCCGCGAGAAGCTGTTCCACTGGGTCGGCCCGCTGGCGATGAACCGCTGGGGCATGTTCGGCAAGACCGACTTCCCGCTGGAGACGCGGCGCATCGAGGATCTGCGCAAGTACACCATCGGCGGCGTCACCAACGACGCCAAGCTCGAGTACCTCGCGCAATACGCGCTGACCAACATCAAGTCTGTGACGGACGATGCTCAGAATCCGCGGCGCCTCAAGCTGCCGAAGGACGACCCCGATCACATCGATCTGTGGATCACCAACGCCTACACGGCGCGCAAGGTTTCGCGCGAGAACGGCGGGCCCACGCTGAAGACGGTCTACCTCGCGCAGGAGGTGCCGTACTATCTGGCGTGCAGTCCCGCCACGCCGCGCTCGCAGATCACGCTGCTGGAAGATGCGCTGAAGGCCATGCGCAAGGACGGCACGTTCCAGAAGATCACGGCGCGGTATTTGAAGCAGTTCGCGAACTAGGCTTCGGCGAGCGGCTTCACGGATCCTCGCTCAGGCTGCCCCCACCCCGACCCTCCCCCGGCAAAGCCGGGGGAGGGAGCCGTAAACCCCTTCCCCCAGCTTCGCTGGGGGAAGGTTGGGATGGGGGCCAGCATCCGGACGATAGGCACAACTTCTAGTTCGCCGTCTCCGACTCCACCGGCTCGACCACAGGAATCGGCAACGACCGCTGCATGCTGATCGGCCCGAACAGCCATTGGGAGTATTCCTTCACGCTGGCCAGCGCCCGATCCTCCGGCCACAATCCGTCGGCCTCCATCGGTTTCGCATGAGAGCTGGAATGCACGGCAGTGATCGCTCCCGCCGCCGTGCGCACGGTGCCCCAGTCGGCCTTGCCGGTCATCGGGTCGAGCGGAATCCGGCGCAGGTGGCGCATCGGCGGATCGACGCGCGTGTCGAGCAGCAGCTCGTCCAGGGTCTTCGGCATCGGTGTCTGGCCTTCGGGCGTGACCAGCGCATAGCTGCCGAGCGCCTTCCCGAACTGGCGTCCGGCCCAGCGCAGTTCGCGCTCCTTGTCGCGCTGCGAGTCGGTCTCCCACAGGCGCGCGAGAGCCGCGAGCGTGATCGACACCACGAACGCGAGAAAGACGATGGCGATCAGCACCACGCCGGATTGCGAGGAACGTTCGTTCACCATTGGCGATAGGGCACACCGTTGATGCCGGTGCCATCCGTGAGAGGGTAGACGTCGTAGATGTCGGCACCGGCCTCGGGCTTCTCCGGCGCCGACGCGTAGCTGCGCTTGCCCCACGTGTCTTCCGCCGGTGTGCGCTCGTCGGCGAAAAAGGGGTCGCGCGGCACTCTGCGCAGAAAGTAGATGCGCCGGCCTTGCGGGTCGAGCGCGTCGGGAACACCCAAGGCCAGGACCGCGAGCGACTTCGGATAGCCGCTTTGGCCGGGCAGGCGCGGCACCCGGCCTTCGTCACCGGCCTGCTTGTAATCGTCGATGGCCTGGCGGATCTGGCGCAGCGCGGTGCGCAGCTCCTGCTCCTTCTCGCGCTTGATGGCGGTCACGACCATGGGCGTCACCAGTGCCGCCAGGAAGACGACGATGGCGAGCGAGACCATCAGCTCGATCAGGGTGAAGCCGCGACGACGGCCGGACGGATGCATGAACTGCCTTATCGGCAGCGCCGGGCGAGACTTTCGAGTCCGGGCCCCGGGGCCCTCATCTCACAGCGTCTCGTGGATGCAGAGGATGTTGCCCTCGGTGTCGTTGAACCACGCGGCCTTCTCCGCTCCGAGCACGCAGACGTGGTCGACCGTCTTCAATCCCGGCAGGTCGTAGTCGTTGAAGATGACGCCCCGCGACTCGAGCGCCCGGATCTCGGTCGCGATGTCCGGCACCTCAAAGCTCACCGCCGTGTGATCGGCCTTGGTGGGTGTGCCGCGCGGAAACAGGGCGAGGATGGTGCCGCCGCAGCGGTAGAGGAACTTGCCGTCGGGCTGTGCGCCGACCGGCGCGAGCCCGAGCTTGTTCTCGTAGAAATCGCGCGCCCGGTTAAGATCGACGGTCGGCAGCATGGTGGTGACGGTGGCGCCGTTGAGCATGGCTCGGACCTCCTCGACTTGGGTGAAGGCGATGAAGCTCTCGTCTGTCGCGAGGATACGCCGATCCTCAAGCCGTGCGCGACCGGGATGCCGTCAGGCGCAGCACGATCGCCAGGATGCCGGCCGGTATCCAGACCCATAGCAGCTCCGACCGCAGCACTGCCGACCCGCGCTCGGACAACATGGCTTGCAGACTGATCGGCGCCACCTGGATCGGCCGCACCGGCGCGAAGAAGCGTTCACCGCTCCAGGGCCACAGCAGCGCCACACCCAAGCCACCATTGGTGAACACGTCGAGCAGGCCATGGGATGCGATCGCCGCGGAGATGAAAACGAACGTGCGGGCGAAGGTTGCGCGCAGCTCGCGGTACACGAGAGCTGCGAGCAGACCGATACCCAAGGCAAATGCGATCGAATGCGTGAACCCGCGGTGCCCGAAATCGCTGCCATAGGGAATCCTGAGCGCGAATGCGACGACATCGAGATCGGGCAGCATCGATGCCGCAATGCCCGCAGCGAGCAACCGGGGCGGCACCCGCCGGGTTCCGAAGTCGGCGGCCAGCGCCAGCGGTACTGCCGTATGCGCAAGAATGGTTGGCAAACCGGTCGCCGCTTCAGGTGCTGCGGCTTTCGGCCTGCCGCAGCGTGCACCCGTCGATGCGCCACGACCCGTCCGCCTGCCTCTGCATCTTGTAGACGGCAAGCCAGACGCGGCCGTCGCCGTCGGACATCCGGACCACCTGGATCGGTTGACCGTCCACGACCCGAAGCGGGCGGAAATGGACGGAGGTCGGCCGATAGACGACCGGATAGCCGGTCCGGACCATCATCAAGAAATCCTCCGGCGTGCCGAACATGCTTTGTATGGCAGGCGATGCGAAGGAAAACGCCTTGGCGGCATCGTCGGCCGCAAAAGCGGCGAGTTGCGCCTCGATGACCGCTCGGATCTCGACGGCATCGCCGTCGGCAGCGCAAACCGGGCGGGACACCAGCAGGGCCAGAACCAGCACCCACGACCACGCATTCCCGGCAGAAAGCCGCATCGCCACGCTCCCATTCCACCTTCATGCTGCAGTGCGGATGCCCATTCCGCGACCTGCGCGCCCCTGCCGACCGCGCCCGAACCAGGGTTGCGTTCCGGTCGGCGGGCCGTTAGGTTAGCGGGGTCCATCCGGCGCAACCCCTCGCTTTCATGGCAAATATCCTCCTCGTCGACGCCGACGCGCAACTGCGCGAATGGTGCCGGATGCACCTCGCCACCCAGGGACACACCGTCAAGGCGCTGCAGGACGCCCGCCAGGCCTATGAGGTGCTGCGCGGCGACAGCATGCCCGACCTGGCGCTGGTCTCCACCGCCCTCGAGGCGGGCAGCGCCTGGGCGCTCACGGCGGCGATCCGTTCGAACATGCGCACGGCGGCGACGCCGATCCTGTTCATGGTGCCGGAAGGTGATCAGGCCGCGCTCGCTCAGGCCGGCGCCATCGATGCCGACGGGATACTGGTCAAGCCCTTCGCCCGCCCCGCGTTGATCGAGGCCGTGGAAACCCGCCTCGGCCTGCGCAGCCTGAGCGGCACCGAAAAGCCGAACTTCCGCAATGCCCTCAGCGCCGACAGCTGGTCGCCGCCACCCGGTTCGTCGGCACTCCTGATGGAGACCAAGGCCGCGAGCGTGCTCGTGGTCGTGCTGCGCAATCTCGTGTCGCTCGCGCGTTCGTTGCGCGGCCGCAGCCTGGATGCGCTGCTGCAACGCTTTCTCACCGAAGCGCGCGATGCCATCACGACCCAGGGTGGCTGGGTCGTGCGCATGGACGCAACCGGATTGCTGGCGGTGTTCGAGAAGACGCCGCACGAGGAACGCAGCCACGCATCGCACGCCATCGAAGCAGCGTTGCTGGTGGTGCTCGCGACGCGGCGCGTGAAGCGCTGGGCCGAATCGACGTTGTCCGAGTCTTCCACGCCGAATCTCTCCGTCGGTTGCGGCGTGCACAGCGGTGAGGTGGTGGTCGCGCGCCTTTCCATGGGCGGGCAGGTGACGCCCAGCATCGCGGGGCAGACCGTCGATGTCGCCAATCGCCTGAACGGCCGTGCGAAGGGGCTCGGCTGGAGCATCGCGGTCACCGAGACCTCCGCCCTGCTGGCGGAATCGCGCTTCGAATTCCGCCGCCGCGCGACGCTGACCGACACCGATCACGACGTGACCATTCCGGTCGTCGAAGCGGCCGGCTTCAACCCCGCCGCAGCGCTGCCCGGCGAACTGCCGATCATGGCGGAAGTGCGCGAGGCCGTGCTCGCCAACACGGTGATGGCGCGGCTCGCGGGCGACGTGGATCCCTACACCGCGGACCAGACGGTCGTCATCAATGCCGCGAGCATCGTCGACCGCATCATGCCCAAGCTGCCCGACCGGCGCATAGCGCGCCGTCTGGGCCAGGGCGAGCAGATCACCACCTACATGACGCTGCACGTGCCGTCCGACCGCGAAGAAGCGGTGAAGACGGTGCAGCTTGCGCAGGTCTCGCCCGAGTTCGTCGAAGGCTACCTCGACATCTACCGGCGCATCGAGGACATCGGTCAGCGCAACGTCGTCGCGGTGTACGAGATCGGCCGCACCAACGACATCGCGTTCGTCGCGACGGAATGGCTGCCGGGCTCGTCGCTCGCCGACATGATCCGCAAGAAGATGTCGATCGGGGTCGCGCTGAACCAGCTGGTGCAGATGTGCCTCGCCATCGATTCGATCCATGACCTCGGCCTGTACCATGGCGCGCTGCGCGCCGAGCACTTCCTGTTGCGCGACGAGCGCGTCATCGTCCTGACCGATTTCAACGCAAGTACGCGCGTGTATGCGGCACTGAGCGAGTCCGAGGACGCGGAGAAGAAGCCTCCCGAGGAGGAATTCGCTGCAGGCGTGCGTTCCGACCTGCGGTCCCTGGGCTTCATGCTGCTCGCGATGCTCACTCACGATGCCGCACTGGCGGAAAGCGCGCTCGGCGGCAACGTGCCCGTTACGATGTTGCGGGAGGTATCGAGATTGCCGCTGCAGCTCTCCCCGCTGCAGCCTTGCCTCGACGGCCTGCTCGGCGTCGGCGTGGGTGAACCGTTCCAGCGCGCCCAGGAGAGTCTGGCCGAACTGGTGGCGGTCAAGGATCTGTGGAGTCGTCCGGTGTTCTCCGGTAACTGAAGTCCTTCCAATCCGAGGAAAGGAAATCCATGAAACCGCACCTCATCGCCGCCGCCATCGCCGCATCCCTGCTCGCCGCTCCTGCGTTCGCACGCAAGTCGTGCGATGAACTGAAGGCCGAGATCGAGGCCAAGCTGAAGGACAAGGGGGTATCCGGCTATACCCTCGACGTCGTCGAGAATGACGCTGCCGGTGACAGCAAGGTGGTGGGCAGCTGCGACGGCGGGACGAAGAAGATCGTGTACAAGCGGGGGGGCTGACGGGCCGCCCCCATCCCAGCCTTCCCCCACCTTCGGTGGGGGAAGGGGCGTACATCCCCTCCCCCGGCTTCGCCGGGGGGAAGGTCAGGGTGGGGGCAGCGAACGCTTGCATGCCAACACCTGTCTCACCCCTAACCCCCATCACCGCCGCCTACCATGCTCCGCGTCCTCCTCCTCGTTCTCTTCACTGCGGCCGCACTGAACTCCCAGGCCGCCGAAGAAACCCCTGCCCCCGCCAAGAACGACGGCAGCAACGGCGGCTCGTCCTTCAAGTCCACCATGAAGCGCATGGGCCATGACATCGGCGATGCCGGCAAGAAGGTGGGCCACGAGTTCGCGAAAGCCGGCAAACAGGTCGGCCGCGGAACGGTGAAAGCCGCGAAGGAGATCGGCCACAAGGTCTCCACCGACGTGAAGACCAACAACTTCAAACCCAAGGCCCAGGGCAAGGCACCCGAGGGCGATACCGGACGGGGCGACGACCGGAAGCCCTGATCGGGACGTTGATGAGGCAGGGCACGCGAGGGGCCCCTGCGACCTGTTAGGCTTGCGGTGTAATCCGCAGCGGTACCGAAGCATTCGATGCTCGCCGACCCTCTCCTCCTCGCCCGTGTCCAGTTCGGACTGAACATCGGTTTCCACATCCTCTTCCCGACCATCTCCATCGGGTTGGGATGGGTGCTCTTCTATTTGCGTCTGCGGTGGTCGCGCGGCGAAGCATGGGTGCCCCACGCGTACCGGCTCTGGGTGAAGATCTTCGCGCTCACCTTCGCGCTCGGCGTGGTTTCCGGCATCACCATGAGTTTCCAGTTCGGCACCAACTGGCCGGGCTTCATGCAGATCGCGGGCAACATCGCGGGCCCGCTGCTGGGCTACGAAGTACTGACGGCGTTCTTTCTCGAAGCCACGTTTCTGGGCGTGATGCTGTTCGGCAAGGACCGCGTGCCGCCCTGGGTGCATACGCTGTCGTCGTTCCTGGTGGCGTTCGGCACCACGGTGTCGGCCTTCTGGATCCTCGCGCTCAATTCCTGGATGCACACGCCGCAGGGCTACGAGATCGTCGACGGTCAGTTCCACGCGAAGGACTGGATCGCGATCATCTTCAATCCGAGCTTCCCGTACCGGCTCACACACATGCTGATCGCGTCGGCTCTCACCACGTCGTTCGTGGTGATCGGCATCTCGGCGTTCCAGCTGCTGCGCAACCGATCGTGGGAGCCCGCGCAACGCCTGCTGAGAACGCTGGTGGTGGTGGCTGCCGTGCTGACACCGGTGCAGATCTTCGTCGGCGACATGCACGGGCTCAACACGCTCGAGCATCAACCGGCGAAGATCGCGGCGATCGAAGGCATCTGGCATACGGAGCGCGGGGCGCCGCTGCTGCTGTTCGCCGTGCCCAACAAGGCGGAGCAACGCAACAACTTTGCGATCGGCGTGCCGAAGGGCGCCAGCCTGATCCTGCGCCACGATCCGGAAGCGGAACTGGTGGGTCTGTCGGCGTTCGACGGCAAGCATCCGCCCGTGGCTCCGCTGTTCTTCGGCTTCCGCCTCATGGTGGGCATCGGCATGCTGATGCTGACGCTCGCGTGGCTCGGGGTATGGCAGCTCGTCCGCAAGCGCGATTGGCCGGTGTGGCAACTGCGTGCCTACGCAGCGATGACCTTCTCCGGCTGGATCGCGACGCTGTCCGGCTGGATCGTGACCGAAGTGGGCCGGCAGCCCTATGTGATCCAGGGTCTGCTCACCACGGCGGATGCGGCCTCGAAGGTACCGGCATCCTCCATCGGTCTCACACTCGCCGCCTATGCCATCGTCTACGGTCTGCTGATCGTTTCGTTCATGGTCGTCGTGACGCAGCTCGCCATCAAGGAGGCCACGGGCGAGAAGCTGCCGCCTTCGGTCGCCGAAGAGATTGCGGCGAATCCCGCGTGAGCAGCCTCGATCTCCCGTTCGTGTTCATGGTGCTGATGGGCCTGGCGATGCTCGCCTACGTCATCCTGGACGGCTTCGATCTCGGCGTGGGCATCCTGCTGCCGCTGGCACCCCGCGAGGAGCAGGACCTGATGGTGAGTTCCATCGGTCCGTTCTGGGATGCGAACGAGACCTGGCTCGTGCTGGGCGTGGGCATTCTGCTGGTGGCCTTTCCGCTGGCGCACGGCGTGATCCTGACGGCGCTGTATCTGCCGGTGGCGATGATGCTGATCGGATTGATCGTACGCGGCGTCGCGTTCGAGTTCCGCGTGAAAGCGACCGGCTGGCATCGCGATCTGTGGAACCACCTCTTCTCGGCCGGTTCGCTGGTCGCAGCGGTCGCGCAAGGCATCATGCTGGCCGGGGTGGTGACCGGCTTCGCGGACGGTATCAGGTACACCGCGTTCGGCTGGGCGGTCGGTACCGGTCTCGCCGGTGCGTACGCCCTGCTCGGCGGCACCTGGCTGGTGATCAAGTGCGAAGGCGACCTGCAGCGCAAGGCGATCGGCTGGAGCCGCTACGCCTCGGTCTTCGCGGCGGCGGGCGTGGCAGCGATCAGCCTGGCGATGCCGTTCGCGAACCCCGGCATCTATGCGAAGTGGTTCACGCCGGACCATCTGGTGCGGCTCGCACCGCTGCCGATCCTCACGGCCGTCGCCTTCGCCGGCATCTGGATCGGCCTCGGCCGCCTGCAACGCGGATCGAGCCGCAAGGAATGGCTGCCGTTCGTGCTCGCGGTGTGGGTGTTCGTGTTCGCCTTCGCGGGCCTCGCGTACAGCCTGTATCCGTATCTAGTGGTCGATCGCATGACCATCTGGCAGGCCGCGGCAGCGCCGGAATCGCTGCGGTTCGTGCTGTGGGGCGTGATCGTCGTGCTGCCGATGATCGTCGGCTACACGCTGTTCTCCTACCGCGTGTTCTGGGGCAAGACGCGGCACCTAACCTACGGGGCGTGACGGTTTAGTCGCGCCGCTTCACCCCGGGCAGGACGCACAGCATCTCGTAGAGCAGATTCGCGCCGAGCATCGCCGTGTTGCCCGATGCATCGTAGGCCGGTGACACTTCGACGAGATCGCCGCCGATCACGTCGAGGCCATGGCATCCGCGCACGATCTCGTAGCCCTGGATGGTGGTGAGGCCGGCGAACTCCGGCGTGCCGGTGCCTGGTGCATACGACGGATCGAGCCCGTCGATGTCGAAGCTCACGTAGACGGGGCCGCCTCCGATGCGCGCCCGCACCTGATCCATGAGCGGGCCGAGCGACCTGTGCCAGCATTCCTCCGCCTGCACGACGCGGATGCCCTGCCTGCGTGACCAGTCGAAATCATCGGCCGCGTAACCGGTTGCCCGCAGGCCGATCTGCACGGTGCGCAGCGGGTCGATCAGCTTCTCCTCCACAGCGCGGCGCAGCCACGTGCCGTGCGTGACCTTCTCGCCGAACATGTCGTCGTTCACGTCGGCGTGCGCATCGACGTGCACCAGACCGATGGTGCCCTTGCCGTACTTCTTCGCGTGTGCGCGCAGGATCGGCAGCGTGATCACGTGGTCGCCACCGATGGACAGCGTCTTGCACGGGTGCGCGAGGATCGCGTCGTAGAACGCCTCAATGATCTGCACCGTCTTAGGCAGGTTGTACGTGTTGATCGGCACGTCGCCGAGATCCGCCGCCTGCAGGCTGTCGAACGGTGCCGCGCGAGAAGCCATGTGATACGGGCGGATCATCACCGATTCGCTGCGCACGCCGCGCGGCCCGTAGCGCGCCCCGGGACGATTCGACGTGCCCGCGTCCACCGGCACACCGACGAACGCGACGTCCAGGCCCTGCGCGTTCTCCTGCGACGGCAGCCGCATGAAAGTGCCGGGGCCGGCGAAACGCGGCATCTCGTTCCCGCCGAGCGGTTGATTGAAGGCCATGGTGCATCGCATCCAGGAATGAGGAAATCGATTATCGCGCGAGTGGCCCTTGATATCGCGGTTCCCGGTCCGCACGTTCGTCACGCCGCGAGGGTGCCGGGTCATCGCTCGCGCCTGTTCCCTCGAGGAGGATCGAGCGATGAAAATGCGTCATTTCTGGCGGTGGCCGGTGCTGTGCTCGATGCTGTTCGGACTGGCCGCCGCGGGCACCGCGGCCGGCGTCCAGACCGCATCCACGGCCCCGGGAGCCGCTCAATCGGCCGAACCGGCCACCCGCCTTGCATACGATGCAAGGCTCCACGGCCGCATGGCCGCCATCCGGGCCGGGCTCGTCGCGGCACGGGAGGCTCAGCACCGGCCCGCCGCCCTGCGGGCACTGGCCGTGAAGGTGGAAGGTGAGGCCAGCCGGATCGTCGAGGAATCCCAGGCAGCCACACCTGCTTCGGCGGCGCTCGAGACCATCGTGGCAGGGCTGTACAGCGGCGCCGATGACCTCAGGCACGCCAGCAAATCAGTGCGCTCTGCTGGCCTGAGGCGCCTGGATGGTGCGCTGCAGGAGTACGGCCGGAGATTCGAGCAACCATACGAAACAGTGAGTTAACCCGGATATCCACCCCGGAATCTGCTGCGTTTGCACACGCGGCTCGAATCGTGCATGCTCCGCGCCCGGCGCATCCGGGGTCGTTTCCAGGCCCCGGCATCCCCGGCTTTCATCGGGTCCCAGGTCACGAGCCTGGAGCTTGAACCCGCCTTCAGCCTGCGCCGCTCGTTGTTCACCAACCATAATCGGAGCATCGCTGAAATGACTGGTTTGATTCTGCTGGGCGGGCCGCTGTTCGTGGTCCTGGGTTGCCTGTATTGGGTGCTGTCGCTGTCGAAGAAGCAAGCTGAGGTGAGCGCTGAAGTCTGGGCGCGCCACGGCGTGAAGGTCTGAGATTTCGCCGGTCCCGCCGGACGGAACTGCAAAGCCCCGCGATAGCGGGGCTTTTCGTTTCTGGACGCCGGAAATGAAAAAGGCCCGGTTTCCCGGGCCTTCGTGACACTCGTGCAGCTGCGGATCAGTCGAGCGGGCGAATGTTGGTCGCCTGCTTGCCTTTCGGGCCGGTGGTCACGTCGAATTCGACTTTTTGATTCTCGCGCAGGGTCTTAAAGCCAGCGCCCTGGATCGCAGAGAAATGCGCGAAGAGGTCCTCACCACCTCCGTCGGGTTTGATGAAGCCGAAGCCCTTGGAGTCGTTGAACCACTTCACAGTGCCGGTACTCATACGTATGTCTTCCTCACTCGAAAAATAAACAGTGGGCTCGCGCCCGGACGCGGGAACGCCAAGAAGGGGAAGAACGTAGACCTGAGGTACCGCTTGGCGGTAACGACTGACCGGCGACTTTCACTGCTCGAGCTTCTCGCAAGCGGGCTTATACAGCCCGACCCCCGGCCGGTCAAGCGTTTCCCGACGGCCCCCGGTGCATGTCCACGGCATGAGCAGCGGCGGGGTCATTCGATCCGGAAGATGATCGGCACTTCCATGGTGAACTCGCGGCCGCGGAGCATCTCCGGCGGATCGGGCAGCCCGCGCGCGGTCAGCACCTTCTCCAGCGCGGCATCGTCGAGCACCACGTGTCCGCTCGACTGGCGCAGCCGGGCGCCGTGCACCTGGCCGTCAGTCCCGATCAGCGCCACGATCAACACGCGCCCCTCGACACCCCGCTTGAGCGCCTCGGTCGGATAGTGCTGATCCTGGATCACCAGGGCCGCTACGTTCCTCGAGTAGTTGCGCAGCGCATTGCGCTCCGCCGGATCGGCACTCGGCGGCGAGCCTGCGAGGGCAGGCAAAGCACACAGCAACCCCAGCGCAGCGACGAGCTGCGTTCTTGGAAATCCCATGGTCTCTCACCCCACCTGGCTTGTTGTCGCCAGTGCGGGCGGAGCATACGCCGGAAACCTGCCGCGAATTCGTGCGGTCGCGCACCCAAAACCGGCGTCGGCCGCCGCTGCTGCCGGGGACTACTTCAGGATGACGAGCGTGCCCGCGACCACGATTGCGAACATCACCATCACCGCATTGCGCACGAACCAGTAGGCCATGTTGCCGCCCTCGATGATGAAACGGCTGCACGGGCATCTCTGCAAATGCAGTGCCTGCGGCAATGCGTGCCGCTTCAGAGGGACGGACGTCGCGCGAGGCCTGCATCACGCCCATACTGCGCACTTCCGCGGTGCGCAGACCCGCATCGTCGCACTGCAACGAAGCCGGAAACGCGGGTGTTGACCGTTGCGCGCAGGCGCATCCCGTGGCGCGCTTATTGCGAAACGCCATCGCTCGGATGACGTGGCAGGGAGGGCCGCACGATGAAAGCTGGACCGACGCTGGATCCGTGGAAGGATGTGTTGGGCGTCGACGTCGCTCCGGAGCGACTGCACGAGAACCTCGGCGCCTACCGTGACATCCTCGCCGAGATCGTGAAGCTGCGCTCACTCGACCTTACCGACGTGCCGCCAGCGGTGATCTTCGAGCCCACGGCCCCCTACCGCCTGAAGGGCAAGCGATGAGCCTGTGGTCGGAACCGATCGAGCGGCTGGCGCCCGCCGTGCGTGCCGGCAAGCTGTCGCCGGTGAAGCTCACCGAGACGTATCTGGATCGCATCGCAGCGATCGACGATCGACTGCTCTCGTTCATCCACGTCGCCGGCGACGAAGCGCTGAAGACCGCACGCGCCGCCGAGCGGGAGATCGCGCAGGGCCGGTGGCGTGGACCGCTGCATGGCATCCCCATCGGCGTGAAGGACAACTACCTCACGCACGACATGCCCACGACCGCAGGCACGACTGCGCCCGGCATCGCTTTCCCCGTGCGCGATTCCGCGGCCGCGGTGCGACTGCGCAAGGCCGGCGCGATCCTGATCGGCAAGACGCGCACGCACGAGTTTGCATGGGGCAATGTGACGCCACCGGTGCGCAATCCGTGGGACCTGAAGAAGGTGCCCTCCGGATCGTCCGGCGGTTCGGGCGCGGCCGTCGCCGGCGGATTGTGTGCCGCCGCGCTCGGCTCCGACACCGGCGGATCGATCCGCATGCCCGCGGCCGTGTGCAATCTCGTGGGGCTCAAACCCACCTTCGGTCGCATAAGTCGCGATGGCGTGGTCCCGCATTCGTGGTCGCTCGATCACGCCGGGCCGCTGGCACGCACGGTGACGGACGCTGCGCTCATGCTCGACGTCCTGGCCGGTTACGATCCGTCCGACCCCGCCTGTCAGGATCGGCCCGTCCCCGATCACGCCAAAACGCTGGGCAGGTCCATCAAGGGATTGCGCGTGGGTGTGTGCCGCAACCACTTCTTCGAGCGCAACCAGCCCGAGGTGGAGCAGGCGGTGGAAGCCGCGATCTCGGACCTCGCCGCGGCCGGGGCGAGCGTGCGCGATTTCACCATCCCGCTGCTGGAGTACGGACTCGGCGCGATCTTCGCGATCGAGCTCTCGTCGTCCACCGCCTATCACGACGTCTCGCTGCGCGCCGGCCGCGTGCCTCACTACCAGCCCGACGTGCGCTCGCTGGTGGAACTGGGGCGCTTCGTCTCCGGTCCCGACTATCTCAAGGCGGAGCAGTACCGCCGCGCACTGATGGATGCCTTCGAACAGGTGTTCGCCGACGTCGACGTGGTGGTGGGACCGACCACGCCGATCACCGCCTGGAACAGCGGGGAATGGACGGTCGACGTGGGCGGCAGGCAGGAAAGCGTGCTCGCCGCTTCGTGGCGCTTCACGTACCCTTACAACCTGACCGGCCTGCCGGCGATCTCGGTGCCGTGCGGTTTCGATCGCGACGGTATGCCGATCGGGTTACAGATCGCAGGCCGACCGTTCGAAGAGATCACCGTGCTGCAAGCCGCCCACGCCTACGAGCGCCGGCACGACTGGAAGGACCGCTGGCCGTCGCTTTA
Source organism: Burkholderiales bacterium (assembly GCA_019745565.1). GTDB lineage: Bacteria > Pseudomonadota > Gammaproteobacteria > Burkholderiales. Next base: position 43,397 of record JAIESW010000002.1, on the reverse strand, counting down.
AGAGGGAAAGACCCGATGACCACCCAAGCCCGCGCCGAAAGCGAACTGCGTGTCGCATGCCTGCAGATGGAGCCGGCGATCGGCGACAAGTCCGCCAACCTGGCGCGCAGCCTCGAGATGATCGAGGCGGCAGCAGCGGCCGGTGTCGATCTGGTCGTGCTGCCCGAGCTGTGCAATACCGGTTACGTGTTCGAGACGCGCGACGAGGCATTCGCGCTCGCCGAGAGCATCCCGGACGGACCGACCACGCGCGCATGGATGGAGGCCGCAGCGAGATTGAAGATGACGATCGTCGCGGGCATCACCGAGCGCGACGGCAACGTGCTCTACAACAGCGCCGTCATCGTCGGCCCGGAGGGCTACATCGGCCGCTACCGCAAGAATCACCTGTGGGGCGCGGAGAACCTGTTCTTCGAACCGGGTGATCTCGGCATGCCGGTGTTCCGCATCGGTGCCGGGCGCATCGCCGCGGCCATCTGCTACGACATCTGGTTCCCCGAAACCTTCCGCCTCGCCGCGCTGCAGGGCTGCGATCTGCTGTGCGTGCCGACCAACTGGGTACCGATGCCGCAACAGCCGAAGAACCTGCCGGTGATGGCGAACATCCTCGCGATGGGTGGCGCGCACTCGAACTCCATGTACGTCGCCGCGGCGGACCGCGTCGGCGTGGAGCGCGGCCAGCCGTTCCTGGGCAACAGCATCATCGTGAGCCACGCCGGCTGGCCGGCCGCCGGACCAGCCAGTGCGGATCGCGAGGAGATGATCGTCGCCGATCTCAACCTCGCCGACGCGCGCCGCAAACGCAACCTGAACGAGTTCAACCAGCTGCTGCGCGACCGCCGCACCGATTTCTACGACGAGATGCTGGGTGCGAACGCCCGGCCGGGGTGGTACTAGAATGAAATGGCCCCCCCACGCGCCCTGTGGTCGCTGCCCCCGAGGGGGCGCGTCAGTGTCTTGGGGCGGCCCGGCGACACTGACATGAACACGCTCTTTCACATCGTCCCCGGCGCGCCCGAACAGGTGGGACCGTTCTCCCACGCGACCGAGGTGGACGGCTGGGTGTTCGTCACCGGCCAGATGCCCACCTATCCGGGGTCGCCCGAGCACCCCGTGCCGCCCGGCATCGAAGCGCAGACGCACCTCGTGATGGACAACCTGAAACGCGTGCTCGCCGGCATCGGCCTCGGTCTGGAGCACGTGGTGCGCACCGGTGCGTACCTCACGAACTTCGAGCAGGACTACCCGCTCTTCAATGCGATCTACCGCAAGTACTTCCCGGCAGACCGTCTGCCCGCGCGCACCTGCATCGGGGTGACCGCGCTCGCCAAGGGCGCGCTGGTGGAGATCGATTTCGTCTGTCGCCGGCCGGCCTGATGCCGTGAATCCCCTGGTCCGCCCGCTGCCGTTGGAGCGCATCCGCACCGAGGACACGGCGCTCCTGGTGATCGACATGGAGCGCGATTTCGTCGATGCGGGGGCCGTTCAGGAAACACCGGGCGGCCGGGCCATCGTGCCGGCGATCAATCGTCTGATCGCCTGGGCGCGCACCCACAGCCTGCCGGTGATCTTCACGCACGAGATGCACCGCGCCGATCTCAGCGACTACGGCATCGAGCTCGAATACGATCCGGTGCATTGTCTCGAAGGCACGCCGGGCTGCGAGCTCACCGACGGCCTCGACGCGCAGACGCACGACTGGCACATCCGCAGCAAGCGGCGCTACGACTGCTTCCTCGGCACCGATCTCGATCTGCTGCTGCGATCGCGGCGCATCGCGAACCTGGTCTGTTGCGGCGTCACCACCCATTGCTGCGTGATGAACACGGTGTACACCGCGCGCAATCTCGACTACCGCGTCATCGTCCCGCGCGACGCAGTGGCTGCCGTTTCACCGGATCACCAGACCGCGGCGCTGCTGTGCATGAGCGACGTATTCGCGTACATCTCGGATGTGCAGACGGTGACGCGAATCTGGGACGCGAAGCAGGCTGCGGCCTAGAACCGGATCAGCTCCGCGCACTGCAGGCCGCGCGCAGCTTGTGCAGCTGCACCAGGCTCTCCGGCAACAGCGTTGGATCCTCGTGCGAGTACAACACGCTGTCGGTGTCGGTGCCCCCGTCGGGGGCGAAGCCCTGAATCGGCTCCGCCGGCGGCAGCAGATCGCCGGCCGTCAGACCCAGCCGCTGCATGTCGATCTCGCAAGCGTAGATGATGCCGCCGTACTGGCGAACCAGATCGAAACCCTTCGCCAGCACCCGGTCGCTCATCCCGTTGGCCTTGGTCGCGAGCTTGACCTGATCGCCGGTGATGACCACCCAGAACTTCATGACGCGCGTCGGGCGCCGTTTCACCAGGATCTCTTCCATCACCTCCTCGAGGCTGAAGGCCTCGTCGGCGATCAGCACCGTTCCGTCGATGGTGGCGTCGGCTCGCGCGTTCGCCGCGACGCCGACCAGGAACACCGCGACGGTCCAGCGAACCATCGCACGCACGACGCCCATGACACCCTCCCGAAGTATCGGTGACGGCGGATAGTCTAGAGGCTCAACCGGACGGTGCGCTACCACCGCCACCCGGCCGGTCCGGCGGCGCGAGCGCCAGCATCGCGACGACCTCGTCGGGTGCGGGAGTCGCGGGGCCGGACTTCTTCGGCATGCCGTCCACGAAGGGAAACAGCTGCAGGCGGGCGATGCCATGGACCCTCCGCAGCTCGGCGACCGGTTGCGCATGCTCATCCACGCGCAGATCGACCAATGCGTAGTCCTCGGTGCCGAAGACCTGCAGCGACGCCGATTGCCGGCCGCGCTTGTCGCCGCCGGCGGCATCTCCGGCCTCGAGTGCCAGCAGCAGGCGTTCCGCAAGCTGCTCGCCCTCGCTGGTGAAGTAGGCGTTCTTCATCGCCTCGATGGTGCTCGCCCCGGCCAGCATGTTGCCTTGAACCGCGAAGCCGTCGCCGACGAAGTGTCCGAACCAGGATGTGCACTCGGTACCGGACCAGGATGCGGCACGACCCGTGGCATCGACGACGCCGATCTGCCGCAACTGCTGCGCCGCATCGCCTTGCATCACCGCCGCAAGAGCTTCCGGCGCCGACGCACCGGCCGCGATACGGTCAAGTACGCCGAATGCAAGATAGGGGTTGACCCACGATTGCGTGGAGACGGCACCGACACCCGGACGTACGTAAGGACACATCGCGCCCACCGCAGGCACGGCCGTGGCCACGGCCACGCCCAGTTGGCCGGTACGCGCGCAGCGGGCAACGATGGAGAAGGTCATGGTTTCAGACGGAGAGATGCTCGGTGATGCGCTCGACGGCGCCGGCTTCACCGACCGCGCCGCGATCGACGATCTCGCCGCGCTTCAGTACGGCATAGCGATCACCGACCGCAAGTGCGAACTGCACGTTCTGCTCGATCAGCAGCATCGCGGTTCCCGCGCGGTCGCGTTCGCCGCGCAGCACACCCGCCAGTCGTTCGATCACGGAAGGCTGCATGCCTTCGGTGATCTCGTCGATCAGCATGAGTTTCGGCCGCGCCATCAGGGCGCGCGCCACCAGCAGCATCTTCTGTTCGCCGCCCGACAGCGTGCCCGCCCGTTGCGCGAGACGAGTCGGCAGGAACGGAAAGGCCTGGCCGATGCGCGCCAGATCCTCGTCGAAGTGGCTGCGGTCGCGCAGGCCGAGCTGCAGGTTGTCACGCACGGACAGGTCCTGGAACAGCGCCTGTTCCTGCGGCGTGTAGGCAACGGCGCTGCGGGCGATACGATGGGGCGGCTGCCCGGTGCGGTCGTCGCCGAACAGTCTGACACTGCCGCCCCGAATCGCGATGAATCCCATCACGGTCTTCAGCAGCGTGCTCTTGCCCATGCCGTTCTTGCCGAGCAGGGCAAAGATCTCACCCGGTTCCACCGTCAGTGCGACGTCGCGCAGGACCAGCGCCTCGCCGTAGCCGCTGTTCAGGCCGGAGACTTCCAGCGCCGCGGTCATGCGGCCGCCTGCGCTGCGCCGCCCGCATAGATGGTGCGGACCAGCTCGGAGTTCACGACGTCGTCGACCGTGCCGTCGAGCACGATCTTGCCCTGGTGCATCACGATGACCCGCGAACTGATTTCGCGGACGAAGTCGAGGTCGTGCTCCACCAGCAGGATGCACAGACGATGGCGTTGCGCCAGATCCACCAGAATGCCGCCGATCAGCGTGCGCTCGGACTTGGTGAGGCCGGCCGTGGGTTCGTCGAGCAGCAGCACGCTCGGCTCGAGGGCGAGCACCATCGCCAGCTCCAGCGCCTGTTTCTCGCCGTGGGACAACTGCCGCACTTCGCGCTGCAGATCGCGATCCAGGCCGGTGGCCCGGATCACCTGCAGCGCCACTTCCGGCAGCTCCAGCGTGGTGGAGTGCTGCGAGAGCGACGGCCGCACGAGGCGCGAGCGGGCGATACGCAGCGCTTCGGCGACGCTCAGCGTCTCGAACACGTTGGCGTTCTGGAACTTGCGGCCGACGCCGAACGCGACGCAGGCGTAAGGCGGCAACCGCCCGATGTCGTGATCGTTCACGCGCACCGTGCCGCCGCTGCGTTCGCCGCCGTCGGCGATGCAGCGCATCAGCGTGGTCTTGCCCGCCCCGTTGGGGCCGACGAGGCTCAACAGCTCGCCGCGCTGCGCCGAGAAGTCGATCCCGTCGAGCACCACGAGGCTGCCGAAGTGCTTGCGCACACCGGAGACCGCGAGCGCCTGCGCACCGCCGCCCTGCAGGCCGGCGAACGGCTGTTCGGTCGCGGCGGCGAGGGTCGGCGCCGATTCGGCTCGCACCTCTTTCCCGCGGCCCAGCAATCGCCGGAAGGCGCCCGTGATCAGCGGCATCAGGCCGCGCGGCAACGCGACGATCACCACCACGAAGGCGATGCCGATGATCAGCTTCCAGACGAACGGCAGGTTGCCGCTCAGGTAGGACGTGCTGACGTCCAGCACCAGAGTGCCGAGCACCGGCCCGATCAGGCTGCCGCGCCCGCCGAGCGCTACCCAGATCAGGAGCTCGGTACCGAACACGAAACCGGCGTACTCCGGCGCCACCACCATCTGCACGCCGGCGAACAGATAGCCGGCAACGGCGGCGACCGCAGCGCACACGATCATCAGCAGGATCTTCACGCGCGAGACGTTGATGCCCACGTACTCGCAGCGCTGCTCGTTCTCGCGGATCGCCACCAGCACCTTGCCGGCGTCGCTGCGTACGAAGATCCACGCCAGCGCGGTCAGCAGGATCAGGAACACGCCGGCGATCCAGAACCAGGCCTCGATGGACACGTCGAAGCTCTCGAACCCGGACAACCCGCTGCTCGACCCGGTGAAGTTGCCGCCGGAGTACAGGATCTGGCTCACCACGATGGGCAGCACCAGCGTGACCACCGATCCGTAGAGCGGCGAGGCGCCGTGATAGAACGCGAGCCAGCCGACCACGGCCGCAACGATCATCGCCCCCACCACGGCGGCGAAGAACGCCAGTGTCGCGTAACCCGGACCGTAGCCCACGTGGGTGAAGATCAGGCCGACGGCGTACGCCCCGATGCCGAAGAAGGCGGATTGGCCGAACGTCAGGATGCCGGTGTAGCCCCACAGGATGTCGACGGTCAGCGCGACCGCCGCATACAGGAAGGCGCGGATCAGGCTGTTCACCATATACGTGGGCAGCACCCACGGCCCCACGGCCACCAGAACCAGCGCGATCGCGACGATGATGCCGAGTTTGCGCAGATCGCTCTTCGCGGCCCGCCCCGCACCGACGGGTACGCTCACCGCCTCCGGACTCACTGCCATGGCGACGCGTGCTCAGTCACGGGCGAACCCCTGCGGCCGAAATCGCAGCACCAGTGCCGCAAGTACCACGATGGTGAGTCCGCCAAGGATGGGATTGCCCCACGAGCTCACCAGCACCTGGGCACCCCCCAGTACCAGGCACGCGACACCCAGACTGACGAGCGACACGCCGGACACCATCACCAGCATGAATGCGTTGACCAACCACGGCACGCCCATGTTCGGATCCACGCTCGAGAGCGGCGTGATCAGCGCCCCGGCGAGGCTCGCCAGTCCGGCTCCGAGCGAAAAGGTGCCGAAGCGCACCAGCCCGCTGTTGATGCCGAGACCCTTGGCAAGGTTCTCGTTCATGATGACCGCCCGCGTGACCAGGCCCAGCCGCGTGGCGTTCAGCGCAAGACCGAGCACGATGGCAAGCACGATCGCGATACCGACGAGCAGCAGCCGGTACTCGGAGTAGGAGCCACCCGCGATATCCACGGCACCGGATACGGGGCTCTGCACGAACTGCACTTCACGCCCGAACGCGAGCGTGATGCCCTGACCGATGATGATCCCCAGACCCCAGGTCGCGAGGATCGCATCGAGCGGCCGTGAGTAGAGGGGCCGCACCACCAAACGCTCGATGATCATGCCGCATACGCCGCCGATCACGAAGGCGAACGCGAGCGAGAACCAGGGGTTCCAGCCGAGCTTGGTCACCGCGAGCGCGGAGTAGCCGCCCACGGTCAGGAAGCCGCCGTGCGCGAAGTTGATGATCTTCATCACGCCGAACACGATGAGCAGTCCGGCGCTCACCGCGAACAGGATCGCGGCCGTCGTGACGATGTCGAGCAGCGTGGCCATCACGAAAACCGCCCCGGCGTCCGGGGCGGTTCGCGTCTCGCGGTCGGCACCGCGGCTACTTCAACTTCGGGCACTGCTCGCCCGGATCCACGTCCTTGAACGTCTCCAGCACCTCGATGCCGCCGTCGGCCTTGACCTTGCCGAGGTACATGGTGAGCGGCGCATGGCGCTGCTTGCTCATCCTGATCACGCCGCGCGGGCCCTCGAACGACACTTCGGCAAGCGCCGGGATCACCTTGTCGGCTTCGGTGGAACCGGCTTTCTCGACCGCGAGCTTGTAGGCGTAGACGCCTTCGTACTGCGGCACGGACAGGTCGTTCGGCGTCTTCAGGTTGGCTCCGAACTTCTTCTGCATCGCCGCGAGGAATTCCTTGTTCTTCGGGCTCGCGATGTTGGTGAAGTAGGAACCGGAGATGTAGATGCCCTCGGCGTCCGGACCCATGCTCTTGGCGGTGCCTTCGTCCACGGCAAGGTTGCCGTAGGGAATGGTGACGCCCGCCGCGCGCAACTGCTTGGTCAGCGTCACGTTCGGCGCACCGCCGGCGGTGGACGTGATCAGCGCATCGGGTTTGGCCGCCTTCAGCTTCGAGATGATCGGCGTCCAGTCGGTGCCGTCCATGGGCAGGTATTCCTCACCGAGCACCTTGCCGCCCTTCGAAGTGATGTAGCCCTTGGTGAACTCGAGCATGCCGCGGCCGAACGCGTAGTCGCTGCCGATCAGGAAATAGGTCTTGGCGCTATACTTTTTCATGAAGTAGTCGACGATGGGCGCCACCTGCTGGTCCGGCACCCACGCATTGACGTACAGATACTTGTTGCACGAGCGCCCTTCGTAGAAGGAGGTGTAGATGAAGGGGGTTTTGCCGCGCGTCACGATGGGCAGCCCGGCGTTGCGCGCGGCGCTGGTCTCCATGGAGATCAGTACGTCCACCTTCTTCTGGAAGATGAGCGAGTCGAATGCCTTCTGCGCACCGGCGGCGCCGCTGCCGTCGTCGGCCACCTCCAGCACCACCTTGCGGCCCAGGATGCCGCCTTTGGCGTTGATCTCCTCGACTGCCAGTTCGGCAGACTGCACCACCGACGGTGCGACGACGCTGTTCGCGCCGGAGAGGCCTACGGGAATGCCGATCTTGATCGGGTCGGCGGCCTGGGCGGGTACCGCAAGCGCTGCGGCAAAAGCCGCTGCCGCGGCGATGGCACGCCGCGTGGACAGGCAGATCATGTTGTTCTCCTCGAGGAATTGTAGACACCTTCAACGCGCTCTCCAACGCGCGCACGGGCCCCGCGATCGCAAGTGACGGACCAGCATCCCCTTCGCGGTCAGGCGAAAAAAACCGCCTGTTTTCAATCGTGCAGCGATTCGACCGACGGATGCAATCGGCGCGTGCGCACGATGCTGGTGCGGCGCATCACCGGTATGGCTGCGCCTTGGTGCAGTGCGCTGTCGCGGCGCCCGTGCGTTCCTTGGTGCGAGTATTGCATCGGTGCAACCGTCATCCGGAGGTGATCCATGCAGTCCACGGATTTCAACGCCACGCTCGCGCTCGTCGACAGCACCGCCCGCCGCGCTCCCGCGCCGGCGCTGCCGCGCGCACTCGAACCGCTGTTCGATCACCTGGCCGGGTGCCAGGATGCCGCGGAAGCCGCTGCCGTGGAGGAGCGCATCTGGGATCTCTGGATGTATCACCCGCACCGGCTGGCCGCGCGCGCTCTCGACCGTGCCGCGACCGAGATCGCCGCCCATTGCCACGACCTGGCGGAGACCCGGTTGTTGCGCCTGCTGCGTGCCGCACCGGACTACTGCGAAGCCTGGAACAAGCGCGCCTCGCTCTACTATCTGCAGGAGCGCGATGACGAGTGCCTGACAAGCCTGCATCGCGTGCTCGAACTGGAACCGCGCCACTTCGGTGCGCTGTGCGGCGTGGCGGAGATCCTGTTCGCGCACGACGATATCGAGGGGGCTCTGTTCGCCTTCGAGACCGCACTGCGCATCCATCCCCATCTCGAGGGCGCACGCCAGCGGATGGGCGAGTTGCGCGAAATCGCGACGGCCCACTAGGAAAGCGCCCACGGGCGCGGTCGGCCGTCCCCTCGAGCCCGTGCTAGGCTCGCGGGCATGCCGGAATGGGTGCAGAGCGCCGAGTGCTTCACCTGCCGCGAGCCGCTCTCAGCGTACCTCGCGCGGCTCGACTACGTCTCCAGTTCGGCGCTGCGCCGCTTCCTGCGCACCGGACGATCCCCAGCGCAATCGATGATGCCCGATCCCACGCCGCGCGACGCTTCGCTCGGCGATGCGCTGCATGCACTCCTGCTGGAGCCGGAGCGCTTCGACGAGAGCTATCTGGCCCTCGACGCCGGAGCTCCACCGCCGGCCGGCCTCGACGACCAGGGCACCGCCGCGCGCACCTGGCTCTCGAGCGACGAGTCGCTGGCGCTCAAGGCGATGCGCCGCGCGGTACTGACGTACGCGCGTGCCCCGCTGGGCGAATGGTTCGCCCGGGGCGAGAAGGAGCTGTCCATCTACTGGACCGACGATCACGGCGGACGGTGGAAAGGCCGACCCGACTGTTTCACCGAGGACGTGATCCTCGAACTCAAAACCGCTTCCGACGTCCGACCCGCGCGCTTCGCAAAATCGCGTCGGCGTTACGGCTACGACCTGCAGGCTGCTCTCTACATCGAGGGGATCGCGCGCCTGACGGGCCGACGCCCGCGGTTTCTGTACGTGGCGGTGGAATCGTCCCGCCCGCACACGGTCTGGCTGCACGAGCCGACGGAAGCGGAACTGGAAAACGCCCGGAACACGCTCGACGACGCTCGGAAACGATTCCGCGCCGGCCTCGCCCGCGGTGGCGGCGCGGAACTGGCTGCCACCGGCCCTTCCTGAGAGCGACCGAGGCTTCTTCGCTGTGCGATCAGTTGCTGGCGGGCTTCTCTGTCGCTTCGGCGGGAGGCGCAGCGGCCGGCGTCGCCTCGGCCGGGCGTTCCATCGCCGCGCTTGGTCTCGACAGATCGGGGCGGCCGCCCTGGCCCACCGTCAGGAACTGCCACGCGGGATCGCCGTACCACCAGGGACCCTGACGCCAGTCCTTCTTGCCGATGGAACCAAAGGGGCGCCAGGCGGGATCGTCGTGCCAGGCAGTCGTGCGCCAGCCCTTCACGGGGACGGTGGCTCCGGTATCGGGGTCGGTGGTCATCGCGGTGCCGACACAACCGGCCAGCGCAACGGTCGTGAGAACTGCACACAGGGTTCGCATCGGAGCGTTCATCGCCACCTCGCGGAAACGAAAAGGCCGACTCGCCACCGCCGTGCGAATCGGCCTTCTCTCGTATTTCATGCGCAGCTTGGGCACGTCGTCCGGGAGCGTGCTGCAGGTCGAAGGCCCCACCGGCTACTCGGCGAGGCCCCGGATGAAGCCTGCGATCAGCTCAGGTGGTTGCTGACGAGCTTGGTGAGCTCGAACATCGTGACCTGCTTCTTGCCGCCGAACACGGCCTTCAGCTTGTCGTCGGCGTTGATGTTCCGCTTGTTCTTGGCGTCCTGCAGGTTGTGCTTCTTGATGTAGTCCCAGATCTTCTTGGTGACTTCGGTGCGGGGCAGCGCCTTTTCGCCGATGACCGCCGCCAGAATCGCGCTCGGCGTGAGGGGTTTCATGAACGCCGCGTTCGGGGTGCGCTTGGCAGCCTTCTTCGCGGGAGCTTTCTTGGCCGGAGCAGCCTTCTTGGCCGGCGCTGCCTTCTTGGCCGCGGGTTTCTTGGCGGGGGCCGCCTTCTTCGCGGCGGGTTTCTTCGCTGCCTTGGCAGCGGGTTTCTTGGCAGCGGGTTTCTTGGCTACGGCCATTGATGCCTCCAGTCGGTTCTTGTGCGGTGGGAATGGTTGAGTCGGTTCGGACGACGGAAATCTCGTGTCCCGAAGCTTTTCTTCTAGGAGCGGGGACGCGCTGGAGAATGCACAATTCGTCCGAATATGACAAGGGCTTTGCGGGACATTTTCACTGGGAGCGGAGCACTTTTTCCGAGGGAGCGCAACGATGATCCGCGCGTTGTGCGATGCGCGCGAACGCGCGACGCATCCACTCGCTGCGGGTTCGAGAATTCCTTGTCGCCTCTCAGAGACAGCCTTCCGAGAGCGAAGCGCCGTGCGGCGCTCCGTCATGCGCGCTGCTTCGTGCGGTCTCCGAATACCTTGCGGAACTTCGCCACCTTCGGCGCCACGACCACCTGGCAGTAGGGCTGGTGGACGTTTCGCGCGAAGTAATCCTGGTGATAGGCCTCCGCCTCGTAGAACGTCGAGGCCGCCGTCACCTCGGTGACGATCGGATCGCGCCACACCTTCCGCGCGGTGAGATCGGCGATCGCTTCCTCGGCGACGCGCTTCTGTTCGGGCGAGTGATAGAAGATCGCCGAACGGTACTGAGTGCCGACGTCGTTGCCCTGGCGATTGAGCGTCGTGGGGTCGTGGATGGTGAAGAACACGTCGAGCAGATCGTCAAACGAGAGCTCACCCGGATCGAACTCGATCCGAACCACCTCGGCGTGGCCGGTGCCCCCGTCGCACACGTCGCGATAGGTGGGTCGAGCCGTGTGGCCGCCCATGTAGCCCGAGGCCACGCGCTCCACCCCTCGCAGCCCCAGGTACACCGCCTCCAGGCACCAGAAGCAGCCGCCCGCCAGGGTCGCCACCTCCACGCCCGATGTTGTCGTAGCCATGGTCCAACGCTCCTATGCGCCGCTCGTCGCCCCTGCGACTCAACGCATAGGGACATCGTACTGCGCTTCGCGTTCCCTCGCGACCTGGTGTCCTCGGGATCCGGCGGCCACCACGTCGGCGTACAGGGCGGCCATGCGGCGGGCGAGCGCGTCGGCATGCCACTCGCGCACGTAGGCGCGCGCCTCGCGCGACAGGTGGCCGCGCAGGACGGAATCGCTCACGATGCGCTCGATCGCATCCGCGAACGACCGCTCGTCGTCGTCCGGCACGAGCGCGCCGCGCCCCGGCCCGACGATGTCGCGCGTGCCCATCACCGCCGTCGATACCACCGGCAGGCCCACCGCCATCGCCTCGAGCAGGACCAAGCCCTGGGTCTCCGTGCGCGATGCGAACACGAAGGCATCGGCAGCGGCGTAGCAGTCGAGCAGCGTGGTGCGCCGATCGAGATAGCCCACGAAGTGCACGTTGCCGCGCAAGCCGAGGCGATCGGTCAGGCGCTCCAGCCGGGAACGCGCCGGTCCTTCGCCGGCGATCACCAGCACGGTCGACGGTGCGCGGCGACGAACGAGGGCAAGCGCATTCAGCAGGAAATCGATGTTCTTCTCGTGAGCCACCCGCCCGACGAAGAGGAGCATCGGCGTGCCGGCCGGGATCCCGAGGTCCGTCCGGAACCGCGCACCGTCGCCGCCGTTGAAGTCCGCCAGCGGGATGCCCGTCGGCAGCACGTGCATGGGCGTGCGCACGCCGTACCCCGCCAGCACGTCGCGCATGGCGGTCGAGGGTACGACGAGCGCGTCGACGCTGTTGCCCTGGGTACGCGAAAAGCGCCGGGCCGCCGCCCGCAACCACGCGCGCGGCAGGCACGGCACGTAGTGGAACAGGTACTCCTCGAAGAACGTGTGGTAGGTCTCGACCACCGGCACGCCGAACCGCTGCGCGAGTTCCAGCCCCAGGTAGTGGGCGATGAACGGGGTCTGCACGTGGACGAGATCGAACCGCTGCCGTTCGAGCCGGTCGGCGGCGGCCCGGATGGCGCGGCCATGCATGCGCCGATCCTCGGGGTCGAGCGGCAGATAGCTCGAGGGGATCCGCAGGGTCCGCGGCTCGTCGGGATAGGGGGCCGGATACGCCGGTGCGACGAGATGGATCTCGTGGCCGAGCGCGTCGAGCTCGCGGCGGAACGTCTGGATCGACGTGGACACCCCGTTGACCCGGGGAAAGTACACGTCGGAAATCATGAGGATTCGCATTGCCGGCGCGGATGGTGGGCGGGCATCGTGACCGACGTGTGACAGCAGGTGAACCGGTCTCGACTACACTGCCGGCTTTCCCGGATCTGCCTTCGGTTCGATGCTCGCCCTGCTGCAGCGCGTTACCCACGCCCGCGTGGAAGTCGGGGGGTGCGTCGTCGGCGCCATCGAACGCGGCCTGATGGTGCTGGTGTGCGCCGAACCCGACGACACCGAGGCCGACGCGAGCCGGCTGGTGGATCGCCTGCTCGTCCTGCGCGTCTTCGGCGACGCCGAGGGCAAAATGAACCTGGATCTGAGGACGGTGGGCGGCGGGCTCCTGCTGGTCCCGCAGTTCACGCTGGCGGCCGACACCCGCAAGGGCACCCGGCCCGGCTTCTCGCATGCCGCGCCGCCGGAAACGGGCCGCCGATTGTTCGACCGCGTGCTGGCACTGGCCCGTGAACGCCACTCGCCGGTAGCCGCCGGAGAGTTCGGCGCCCATATGGCGGTGACCCTCACCAACGACGGTCCGGTCACGCTCTGGCTGTCGACCGGGCCAGGCGGCGGGCGCTGATGCAGGTCCCGCCGCAACTATCAATAATTCCCCAACGGAGCCGAAGTTAGCAGGATGGGGAACGGATCGAACGGTCCAAGAGTCCCGCTCCGCGACCGCAGTTCGCACCACTTGGCAGACACCGCCGACCGCTATGACGCCCGACTCCTGCACGCCGCCCTGCTCGCGGGCGGCGTAGGCATCTGGCAATGGGAACCGGAGACCGGCCGGTTCCAGATCTCGCCCCACGTGGAAAGCCTGCTCGGTCTGGTGCCGGGCCGGTTCGCCGGCACGCGCGACGCGTTCGCCGCCTTGCTGCATCCGGTGGACGAACAGCGCTTCGTCAAGTCGCTCGAGGCCTCCGCCCGCGACGGCACACCGGTGCTGCTCGAGTTCCGGGTGAACGCGGGCGACGGCCAGGCGCGCTGGTTCAACACGCGCGGCGAAGCGGTACGCGACAACACGACCGGCGCCACCCACTTCCTCGGAACGATCCAGGAGATCGCCGCGGCCATCGTCGCCGAACGGCGCATGCGGCGGCAACAAGCGGCGCTGCTCGAACTGGTCACGCACGACTGGTTGCGTGAAGCGCCGCTCGCCGATGCGCTCTCGCGGTTGTGCATCACCGCCGCGCAGACGCTCGAGGTCTCGCGTGTCGGCATCTGGCTGTACGACGCATCTCGCATGGCCATGCATTGCCTCGAACTCTACGACCGCGACCGCCACGAGCACTCGAGCGGTGCGCGGCTCGAGAAGGCCCGCTATCCGGCCTACTTCACGATGCTGCGCGAGAATCGTGCGGCCGCCATCACCGATGCCGTCGGCGATCCGCGCAGCAGCGAACTCGCTGCCGACTACCTGCGGCCGCTCGGCATCGCGTCGATGCTCGACGCGCCGATCCGCCGCAGCGGCGGCACCGCCGGCGTGATTTGTCACGAGCACGTCGGCCCCCAGCGCACGTGGACACTGGACGAGCAGAACTTCGCCGCGTCGGTGGCCGACGTGGTCGGCGGACTGCTGGAAGCCGACGAGCGGCGCCGCATGGAAGCCCTGCTCCGTGCCAGCGAGGAACGCTACCGCGCCTTCATCGAGCACAGCACCGAGGCGATCTGGCGCGCCGATTTCGCCCGGCCGATTCCGACCGGTCTGTCGCGCTCGACGCTGATCGACCGGGTCCAATCGGAAGCCCGACTCGCCGAATGCAACGCCGCCATGGCGCAGCTCCTCGGCTACGCCGACCCGCAGGCCATCGTCGGCTTGCCTCTTGCAGAACTGGCGGGCGAGCGGCGATCCCGCACTGCCGTCACCGCATGGGTCGACACCGGGTTCCGCCTGCGCGAGTTCGAGATCCCCACCAAGACCAAGGACGGTATGCCGATCTGGTTTGCGGTGTCGATGATCGCGGTGATCGAAGACGGCGCCATCGTGCGCATCTGGGGCATTTGGCGCGACGTGACCGACCGGCGCCTGGCGCTCGACGCGCTCGAGCATCAGACGCTGCACGATTCGCTCACCGGTCTGCCGAACCGCAAATGGCTGGCGCGCGAGCTGGCGGCAGAACTCGCGCGCGCTTCACAGGAAAGCAGGCACCTCGCGCTGATGCTGATCGACCTCGATCACTTCAAGGAGGTCAACGACACGCTCGGCCACTACGCAGGCGATCAGCTGCTGCGTGCGGTCGGGCCGCGGTTCGCCGCGCGCCTCGGCGAATGCGACGGCTCGCTGGTGCGCCTGGGCGGAGATGAGTTCGCGGTGCTCGCACGCCGCGTGCTGCGGGCGCGCGACGCTGAAGCGCTCGCGGTCCGGCTGCTGGAGGAGATCCGCCAGCCCTTCATGGTGGATGGCGCGCGCCTCGAGATCGGTGCGAGCATCGGCATCGCGCTGTATCCGCAGCACGGGGAGGACGTCTCGACGCTGCTGAAGCGGGCCGATGTCGCGATGTACGTGGCGAAGAAGCATGGCCGCGGCTACGGGCTCTATCGCCCCGAGGACGACCGCCATTCGCCGCGACGGCTCGAACTGCTGTCCGAACTCGGCACCGCGATCCGCAACGGCGAACTCACGCTGCACTACCAGCCCAAGGTGCACTTCGCCTCGGGCACGGTGTCCGGCATCGAGGCGCTGGTACGCTGGCCGCACCCGCGCCACGGCATGGTGCCGCCCGACGAGTTCGTGCGGCTGGCCGAGATGGGCGACCTGATCACGCCGCTCACCTCGTGGGTGATCGGCGCCGCGATCGCGCAATGGACGGCATGGTCCGCGACCGGCTTCACGCCACGGCTTTCGATCAACCTGTCGGCGCGCAACCTGATCGACGAGCTCACGCTGCTCGACCTGCGCGAGCTGATCGAGCGCCACGCATTCCCGCCCGAACGGCTCGAACTGGAGATCACCGAGAGCGCGTTCCTGGTGGATCCGGAGCGCGCTCTGGGAGTGCTGCGGCAGATGGAAGCCGTGGGCGTGAAACTGGCCATCGACGACTTCGGGACCGGCTTCTCGTCGCTGACGTACCTGCGGCAGATGCCGATCCATTCGCTGAAGATCGACAAGTCGTTCGTGCTGCGGATGGGCGAGAGCTCGGCCGATCGGGCGATCGTGAACTCAACCATCAACCTCGCGCACAATCTCGGCCTGGAGGTGGTGGCGGAAGGCATCGAAACCGAAGCGACCGCGGCTGCACTGGAGGCGATGGGATGCGATCAGGGTCAGGGCTACTGGATCGCCCGGCCCATGCCGGCGGAGGAAATCCCGCGGTGGTGCGCGGGCGCTCGGTGGCGTTGCGTGGACTGAGGCTGCCGACAGCGAGAACAGAAGTGCTCGATCGTGTCCACCTTTACCGACACGCCGCGGGTGGACGCTTCGCCCGAGGCATCGAATCCGCAGGGCGACACCCAGGGCATCGCCGATGTCCTGGACGAGATCTTCGATCCGACTCGATAGCTGACGGCGCGGTTGCGCGATCCGACGCGGGAGTGATACTGCGCGTGGCGCACCCGGCCGGGCGCCGGTAAACTGCGCCGCGAATCGACACCCCGCACCACCTGATCCATGGATCTGGTCTGCAGACTCTGACGTGCCGGAAGAATCACGGCGCGCCGTTCGTGCTTTCGCAGCGAGCGTAGCCGTCGGGCTCGCCGGTGCGCTGGTCTGGCTGACGCCGATCGGACCTGCGCTCGAGGCGGACTTCGGACTCACCGCCCTCTTTCATCTGCGCGGCGTGCGTCCCGTCACCGAACCGGTCGCGATCGTAGCAGTCGATCGCGCCGCGACCTCGCATCTCTGGTTGCGCCGCGCGCCGCCACGTGACGCTCCGTGCGACGGTGCGCGCGCGGGCAGCGGCGCACCCGGTCCGGAGTGGGTCAATCCTCCGGCACCCACGCGGCTTTCGTCGTGGCCGCGTTGTCTGCACGGTCTGCTCGTCCGCCGGTTGCACGAAGCCGGTGCGCGCGCAGTCGTGTTCGACATGCTGTTTCGTCCGCGCGAACCGGCGTTCTACGGCTTCGACGTGGCTGCGGACGACGCCCTGTTCGCGCAGGCGCTGCGCGCGGCCGGCAACGTGATCGTCGGTCACAAGCTCGAACAGGATACGACTGCGGCATCCGGCGAGCATGCCGGCCTCGCACCGCTGTCGCAGGACATCCACGACGCCGCGTTGGCGGCAGCGCCGTTTCCTCTACCCGAGCCGCGCGACCAGGTTCGGCGTGCAGCGCTCTTCTTCGACGGCGAGCCGCCGCTGCCCACGCTACCTGCGGTTGCCTATCACGCGTTCGTCGACGGCAGCAGGGCGGAACTCGTCCTGGCGCAGTCGGCCGGCGTGAACGACGAGACGGGGCGCAGGCTTCCGCTGCTGTCGCGCACCGCGGCGCTGCGGCAGCATTTCGCCGCCGCTGACGATGCTCGCGGATCGTTCAGGGAGACGGGCAACGAAGACACGTTCGCAACGCTGCTCGATCTCTTCGGCGGTCCGGCAGTGCGCTACATCAACTTCCACGGACCTCCCGGCACCGTGCCGACGATCGGCTACGACGCGGTCATCGCCGGTGCGCCGGACGTCCTGCAGCGGCTGCGCGGTCGCACGGTCTTCGTCGGCTACGCCGAGTCTGCGCAGGCCGAGCCGCACGACGACCATCGCACCGTGTTCGCCGGCCCGCGCGCGAACATGCACGGCGTCGAGATCGCCGCCACCGCCTTCGCGAACATCCATGCACGTGCATTTCTGCGCGAGCCGGGCCCGTCCGTCACCGCGGTGATCGTCTTCGTCGCAGGAGCCGCCGCCACGGCTGCCGTGCTCGCGGGTAGCGTCGGCATCGGCCTGCTGGGTGTCGGCATGCTCGGCGCGGCGTGGCTCGCCGTCGCATGGTTCGTGTTCCGCTCGAATTTCGTGTGGCTGCCGATCGTCGGACCGCTCGCGGTGCAGTTGCCGCTCGGTGTCCTGGTGGCCCTCGGGTGGCGCTATCGCGAGGCCCTGCAGCAGCGGGCGCGGCTGCAGCGGGCGTTCGCCAACTTCGTTCCGCCGGACGTGGCGAGCCGCCTCACCCAGAACGCGCAGGCACTCCACACGCTGCGGCGACGCGTGCAGGCTGCGTGCATGGCGACCGATGCGCACCGCTACACATCGCTCGCGGAACGGCTCGCACCCGAAGCGCTGCTCGAGTTCCTGAACCGCTACTACGAACCGCTGTTCGATGCGGTCGCCCGCCACGGCGGTTTCGTGAGCGACGTGGTCGGCGACAGCATGGTGGCCATATGGCCCGAAGGAGACGACGAAGCAGCGGCACGCGCCCGCGTTTGCGCCGCGTGCCTCTCGCTCATCGAAGGTGCCGATCGGCTGGCCGAGCGCGAACCCGAAACTGCCCTCCTCACCCGGGTCGGGGTGGCGTGGGGGCCCATCGTGCTGGCGCCGGTGGGTGCGCTCAACCACTACGAGTATCGCGGCGTCGGCGATGCGGTGAACACGGCCAACCGCTTGCAGTCCCTGGCCGGCAAGCTCGGGGTGCGCATCGCCGTTTCCAAGGAACTCACCGCCGGCCTCGACACGGTCGTGACGCGCGAACTCGGCGACTTCCTGCTGAAGGGCAAGTCGGAACCCGTGCATGTCGTGGAGATCGTGGCAGCCGCCGATCGCGCCGATGCGGCAACCCGGGAGCGGTGCGCGGCGTTCGACGAGGCGGTGGCGGCTTGGCGTCGCGGTGACGTCGCGACGGCGCGAGCGCGGTTGGAGACGCTGCGGCTGTCGCATCCCGGCGACGGTCCGCTGAACTACCTCCTGGGCAGACTCGGTCCCACCGGCACGCGAGAGCGCCTGGAAATTCCAGTGGTATAGCCGTGTGAGCCACCCGGCCGGTCGCCGTTGGCACCCGGCGATGTGTTGCAGGCTTCGACGCGCGGGGTGGAAGGTCGAACACGACCGACATGACGTTCGTCGGAGTTGAAGCGCCGGCCACTGCTGCGTATCGTTCATGATCAGGCGCGCGAGCCGCATCGCGCCTGGGGCCTGCCGGCAGGCCCCACACCCGATAGGCGACCCGATGATCCTGCTTCACCGTTGTGCCCGCGCGGTCCTGTGGTCCGCCCTCGCTCCGCCGCTGCTGTGGGCCTGGACTTCATCCGCAATGGCGCAGAACACGGTCGCTTGCGCACCCGTGATCGCGCGCGTGGTATCGATCGAAGGCACGGTGGAGATCCAGCGTGCCGGGCGCGGCGACTGGCAGACGGCGAACGCATCGGCGGTGCCGCTGTGCGGCGGTGATCGCGTCCACGTCGGCGCGCGCAGCCGCGCGGCAGTCGCGATGCAGCCCGAAACCAACATCCGCCTCGACCAGTTCACCACGGTCACCCTCACGGCGAAGCCGGACGAGACCGTGGTGGAACTGTATCCGGACGATCGCGTGGCACCCGGCGCGCGCGGACAGTCGTGCGGTGCCGGCTACTTCACGTCGCGCTTTCCGCGGCGGTTCCGCGTGCTGACACCCTTCGTCAACGCCACCGTCGAAGGAACCGAATTCGAGGTCACGAACGCATGCACCTCGTCACGCGTATCGGTGTTCGAAGGCACGGTACTGGCCGAAGCGGGCGGCACGAACGCACGGCTGCAGCGCGGACAGAGCGTCGGTTCCGTCGAAGGCGGACTGGAGGGCGTGACGATCGCCGCGCGCCCGGCGGACGCCGTGGCCTGGGCCATCTACTACCCGCGCCTCACCGATCGCTCGGCAGCGCCGACCGAAGATTGCTCGACTTCGGGTGCGGCGGAGCGCGCCCGATGCGCCGTCGGACAAGCCGAGGCACTGCTCGACGTCGGCCGCGTCGCGGATGCGAGCGCCGTGCTCGACGAAGTCGATGAGTCGGCCGAAGTGAACGCGTTGCGAGCGATCATCGCCGTGGCGCGCAACGATCGCGATCGCGGTCTGGTCCTCGCGCAACGGGCGTTCGAGCAGGATCGCTCGTCGCTGCGCGCGCTGCTGTCGCTCAGCTTCGCCGAGCAGTCGCGGTTCGACCTCGACGCCGCCCTTGCCAGCGCGCGCCGTGCGGCGTCCACTCATCCGCAGAGCGCGTTGGCTGAGGCGCGTGTCGCGGAGCTGCTCCTCTCCGTGGGGAAGAGCGCCGAAGCGGAGGCTGCCGCCCAGTCCGCCATCGCGACCAACGCCGACGAACCGCGCGGGCATCTGGTTGCCGGATTCGCCCAGCTTGCACGGACCCGGATAGCTGCAGCACGCGCATCGTTCGAACGCGCGATCGCGCTCTCGCCCGGCGATCCCTTGCCGCGGCTCGGGCTCGGCCTCGCACAGATCCGCGAAGGCAGGCTGACCGAAGGCCGCGAACAGTTCGAAGTGGCGGTGGCGCTCGATCCGGTGAACCCGTTGGTGCGGTCGTACATGGGCAAGGCCTACTTCGACGAGCGCGATCCGGCGCGCGTCGCGCTGGCTGGTGTCCAGTTCGACATCGCGAAGGCCCTCGATCCGAGAGATCCGACGCCGTGGTTCTACGACGCGATCCGCAAGCAGACCATCAATCAGCCCGGAGACGCGCTGATGGACCTCACGCGCTCGGTGGAGTTGAACGACAACCGTGCGGTCTATCGCTCGCGCTTCCTCCTGGACCAGGACCAGTCGGCGCGCGCCGCCAGCCAGTCGCGCATCTCGAACGAACTGGGCTTCGACCAGCTCTCGCAGGCGCAGAGCAGCCGCGCGATCAGCTTCGACCCGGGTGGCTTCCCGGCCCATCGCAACCTGGCCGACAGTTATCTCCTGCAGCCGCGCTACGAAAGCGCACGTGTCAGCGAACTATTGCAATCGCAGATGCTGCAGCCCGTGACCGCCGTGCCGGCCTCGCCGCGACTCGGTGGGGTGCGGGCGCCGGTACTGGAGAACGAAGGACCCTACACCCCTTCGTTCCAGGAGTTCAATCCGCTGATGGAGCGCAATCGCACCGCGTTCTATCTCACCGGCTTCATGGGGAACGAAGGCACGATCGGCGACGAGGCCATGGCCGCCTTCGTGCGTGGCCGTCACGGTCTGCGGTTGGGGCAGTACTTCATGGAGACCGATGGATTCCGGCCAAACGCCGACTTCCGCCAGAACATCCGCAACGTGTTCTATCAGTTCGACGTCGACGATCGCAACAGCTTCCAGGCGGAGTATCGCTACTCGGCGCTGGCGAGCGGCGACGTGCGTCAGAACTTCGATCAGAACCAATACGACACTTCGCTGCGGCAGGATCTGCGTTCGGAGATGTACCGGGCGGGCTTCCGGCACTCGGAGAATGCAACAGCGCATTGGCTCGCCACACTCACGCGGCAGCGCAACGACAGCCTGGCCACGAACTATCTGGTGACGCCGACCAACATCGTCTTTCCGCCCGGATTCGAGAACCTCTACGAGTCGAAGCGCATCCACAATGACACCGACGCCTACACCGGGGAGATCCAGCACCTCCGCGAGCTGTCGCGCGTGCAGATCACGGCGGGAGCCGGTGGTACCCGTGTCGACGAGAATCGTGATCAGACCGGCGCGCTCGGTTTCGTCGGGGATCCTGTGCCCCCGCTACCGGTAGCGGCCCCGCTGAAGACCACACCCGAGTACTACAACGCCTACGGCTATCTGGGTTGGCGCGTGGCCCCCGGCCTGCAGGTCGTGACGGCGCTCTCCTGGGATCGCTTCGAGGATCTTGCCGTGTCCAAGCGGCAGTTCAATCCGAAGCTGGGTCTAGTCTGGAACATCACCGATTCGACGACGTTGCGCGCAGCCACCATCCGGGCGTTGAAGCGGCCCTTCGCGGCAGCGCAGACTCTGGAACCGACGCAGGTGGCTGGCTTCAATCAGATCTTCGACGACGTGAGCGGTACGGAATCGACCCGCATGGGTGTGGCCCTCGATCAGCGCTTCGGAGAGCGCTGGTTCGCGGGCGTCGAGGCAAGCGGCCGCAACCTCGACGTCCCGGTCTCGAACCTGGACGGAACGCTTGCCCGGATAGAGCAGCGCGAGGAGCAGCTCTACCGCGCCTTCGTGAGCGGGCTCGTCACAAGGCAACTCGGCGTTTCGGCCGAGTACAGCTTCGACGATCAGCGCCGGATGATTCCCGCCGATGGCGTCGGCGACAGCTTCCCGAATCGAGTGACGACGCAGATGCTGCCGCTACGCGCCACGCTGTTCCTGGGAAACGGCGTCTTCGTCCGGACCTCGTTCACGTTCGTGGATCAGTCGGTCGACACGCCCAACGGCGACGGCACGCTCGCACGGGAGCGTCACCGGTTCGGCCTCACCGACCTCATGCTGGGCTATCGCTGGCCCGGCGGCCGTGGCATCTTGAGTCTCGAGGCACGCAACCTGTTCGATCGGCAGTTCGGCTTCCAGGACACCGATTTCGCCGGCATCCCGCGCATCCCGCTGTTCCGTCCGGGACAGTCGCTGATCCTGCGGGCGACCTTCCAGTACTGATTTCAACCAGAGAGGAGCACAAGATGAGGAACCTCGGCAGATGGACGCGTGGGATGGCGGTGTTCGCGGCAGTGGCCGGAATGGCACTCGGCGGCTGCGCGAGCGCGCAACAGAAACCCGACACTCCGGCACCGGCGCCCGCCCCCGCCCCGGAACAACCCTCGGCCGGAACACCAACCGTGCCCAAGCTCGCCTACCGGCCCTCCAAGGATGCCGCGGCGGTCATCGAGATCACCGACGCCGGACTGGTGCGCTTCTTCAATGCCGACACGGGAAAGAAGCTGCCGTCCTGCCAGCTCTGCTCGCCGGCGCTCGAAGAGAAGTACGGGCCGAAGTGCGCGAAGGCGGTGGAGACGCAGACGTCGATCTGCCAAGGATCGGTGGAAGGTACGGTGTTCAACTTCGAACAGGTGGCCGTCACTCGTTCGCGCGTGAATCCCTACTGCATGGTCTTCTATAGCGGAGGACGCATGATCCAGGGGCCTTGCTACTGCAAGGTCGGCGAGACCGTGCCGCCAGGCATCGTCTGCACGGCCTGGATCCCCTGACGGGAAGCGCGCAAGGCGCGAACTGAGGACACCGGCGGTTCGCGCCTTAGCTGGATGCCGGTCGTCGCCGCCCGATCGGAAGCGCCGGAAGCCCTTTAGAATCTCGTCCGCTTGAGTTTCGGGCGCGGAGGAGACGATTGAGCTGGATCACGGGTGCGGGACTGACGGCGTACGGGAAGCACCCGGGGCACAGCACGGTCGATCTGATGTCCACCGCAGCGGCGGCGGCGCTCGCAGATGCGGGGCTGCTGCGCGGTGACATCGACGGCCTGCTCACCGGCTACTCCACCACCTTTCCGCACCTGATGCTCTCGACGGTGTTCGCGGAGCATTTCGGCATCGAGCCGCGCTATGCGCACGCGATCCAGTTGGGCGGCGGCACCGGGTTCGCGATGGCCATGCTGGCGCACCACGTCGTCGAGGCCGGCCTCGCCCGGAACGTGCTGGTGGTTGCCGGCGAGAACCGGCTCACTGGCCAGTCGCGCGATGCCGCCGTGCAGACGCTGGCCCAGGTGGGGCACCCGGCGTACGAGGTGCCCATGGGCGCTACGATCCCCGCCTACTACGGACTCGTCGCGTCGCGCTACATGCACGAGGTCGGACTGTCGGAACGCGATCTCGCCCAGCTCGCGGTGCTCATGCGCGGTCACGCCCAACGGCATCCGGGCGCGCAGTTCCGCGAGCCCATCGGCGTCGATGACGTGCTCGCCTCCAAGCCGGTGGCGACGCCGCTCAAGTTGCTGGATTGCTGCCCGGTCTCCGACGGCGGCGCCGCATTCGTGGTGAGCCGCGACCGGGTGAACGATTTCGCCGTGCGCATCATCGGCACCGGCCAGGCTCACACGCACCAGCACGTGAGCGCTGCCCCGAGTCTCACGCAGTTCGGTGCCGGCGCGTCCACGCGGACCGCGATGGGGACGGCAAAGGTCGACATCGGCGACTTCGACTACGCCGCGATCTACGACAGCTTCACCATCACGCTCGCGATCCTGCTGGAGGAGATCGGCCTGGCACCGCGTGGGGCCTCGGGCCGACTGGCGGCCGAAGGCCATTTCGCGCGCGACGGCGCGCTGCCGCTCAACACCCATGGCGGCCTGCTTTCCTACGGCCATTGCGGTGTCGGCGGTGCGATGGCGCATCTGGTCGAGACCCATCTGCAATTGACCGGTCGCGCCGGCGACCGGCAGGCCGGCTCACCGCGCCTCGCCTTGCTGCACGGCGACGGCGGCGTGCTGTCGTCGCACGTGTCGCTGGTTCTGGAGCGCGCGGCATGAACGACTGGACCCAGCGCACCGAGGGCATCGTGTACCAACGCTGCAGTGCCTGCAGTCACGTCTGGTATTTCCGCCGCAGCTTCTGCCCGCGTTGCGGCACCACCGACGTCGCTGCGCTGCAGGCTTCCGGGACCGGCACGATCTACGCGGTCACGGAAGTCATGCGCGCACCCAGCGAACCGCTGCGCGCCCATGCGCCCTATGCGATCGCCCTCGTCGACATGGACGAGGGCTTCCGCATGATGGCGCACGTGGAGCGCGGCATCGACATCGGCGGGCGTGTCCGCGCCCGCTTCGTCGCCTTCGGTGACGGTATCGTTCCACAATTCACCAGAGTCCTGCCTTGACCCACGCACTGCACAGCGTCCTCGACCCGAAATCCGTCGTCGTCATCGGCGCCTCGGAAAACCCCGACAAGATCGGCGGGCGTCCGTTGTTCTATCTCCGGCGCCACGGCTATCGCGGCAAGGTCTTCGGGGTGAACCCGAAGCGCACGGAGACCCAAGGGTTTCCGACGTTCCCGTCGCTCGACGCGCTGCCCGAGGCGCCGGAAGTTGCGATCGTGGTGGTGCCCGGCGACGCGGCGGTGCAGGCCGTGGCCGACTGCGCGCGGCACGGCGTGAAGGTATGCGTGACCATGGCGTCCGGTTTCGGCGAGACCGGCACGACGGAAGGCATCGCTGCCGAGCGGCTCATGGTGGACACGGCCCGTGCCGCCGGTATGCGCATGGTCGGACCCAACACCCAGGGCCTCGCCAACTTCGGTACCGGTGCGATCCTATCGTTCTCGTCCATGTTCATCGAGTCGCAACCCATGGACGGTCCGGTGGGGGTGGTGAGTCAGAGCGGGGCCATGAGCGTCGTACCCTACGGCATGCTGCGCGCCCGCGGCATCGGGGTGCGTTACGCCCACGCCACCGGCAACGACGCCGACGTGAACGTCGCGGAGATCGCCGCGGTGGTCGCCGAGGACCCCGACCTCAAGCTGTTGCTGCTCTACCTCGAGAGCATTCCCGATCCGGCGCCGCTGGCCGAGGCGGCCCGCGTGGCGCACGCGCGCGGGCTGCCCATCGTCGCGTTGAAATCGGGTCGTACCGCGGCCGGCCAGCAAGCTGCCAAGTCACACACCGGGGCTCTCGCCAACGAAGACCGGTTGGTCGATGCCTTCCTCGAACGTCACGGCATCTGGCGCGCCCGCGATCTGCAGGAACTGGTCGCGGCCACCGAGCTGTACCTCAAGGGTTGGAAGCCGAAGGGCCGTCGCCTGGTGGCGATCAGCAACTCCGGCGCGGTATGCGTCATGGCGGCGGACGCTGCGACACGGCTCGGCATGCCGATGGCGCAGCTCGCGCCGGAGACACGGGCGGACCTGAACCGTGTGCTGCCCTCCTTCGCCACGACGACGAATCCGATCGATATCACGGCCGCGCTCCTCACCAACAGCCGCCTGTTCGGCGACATCCTGCCTGCGCTCGCGCGCGATCCTGCCGCGGACGCGTTCCTGATCGGTATTCCCGTCGCAGGGGCCGCCTACGACGTCGACGCCTTCGCACGCGACACGGCGACCTTTGCGGAATCCACCGGCAAGCCGACCATGGCGGGAATTCCGCAACCGCAGATCGCCGCCCCCTTCAAGGCGCTCGGCATCCCCGTCATGGAAACGGAGACCGAGGCCGTCGCCGCGCTCGCACAGTTCGTCGCGCACCACGAACGCATGGCCCAGACGAAACCGACCGCAGCCGCGCGACCCGCTCCGATCGCCGCATCGCGCATGCTGAACGAAGCGGAGAGCCTTGGGCTCGCAGCGCGCGCCGGCATTCCCGTGGTGCCTCATCGCCTGTGCGCAACGGCAGACGAGGCTGTGCAGGCGCTGCTCGAACTCGGCGCACCGGTCGTGGTGAAGGGCTGCTCGCGCGCCGTGGCACACAAGTCGGAACTCGGCCTCGTGCGCCTCAGACTGCAGACCGAAGCCGAGGTACGTGCTGCCTTCTCCAACCTGCAGCGGACCTTGCAGTCGCGCAACTTCGCCTTCGACGGCGTCATCGTCGCACGCATGGCGAGCGGTCTGCGCGAGCTGATGATCGGCGCGCACGTGGATGCCGTGTTCGGACCCGTGGTGCTGATCGGAGATGGCGGGAAGTTCGTCGAAGCGCTGCCGGACAGCCAGGTATTGCTGCCGCCGTTCGACACAGCCGACGTACATCGTGCGCTCTCCCGGCTGCGCATCGCTCCGCTGCTAGCCGGGGTGCGCGACGAACCGCCGCTCGACGTCGACGCCTTTGCCGCGGCCACCGTCGCCGTGGGTGCACTGATGCAAGGTACCGCGCCGCGCATCGCGAGCCTCGACCTGAACCCGGTGCTGGTGGGTGCGCGTGGCGAGGGCTGCGTAGCTCTGGATGCCGTCGTTTTCGTCGCCGACTGATCGAAAGGAGAAGCACCGA
This sequence comes from Burkholderiales bacterium, assembly GCA_019745565.1. Classification (GTDB taxonomy): domain Bacteria; phylum Pseudomonadota; class Gammaproteobacteria; order Burkholderiales. Next base: position 17,042 of record JAIESW010000002.1, on the reverse strand, counting down.
TGATTCGCCCCTGCATCCTGATTGCGGCCCTCGCGGCCACGGGCCCGGTCCACGCCGCCGATGCTGCTTCGATGAACGATATCGTCGAGCTGGGTCAGGAGCGCTGGACTCCGAACACGTCGGTCCCGCCGGGAATGGACATGATGATGATCTACGGCCATCCGACGAAACCCGGGCCCTTCATCTTCCGCGCCAGAGTCCCGGCCGGCTACCGGCTGCCGCCCCATGTGCATCCCGACGCGCGCGTCGTGACCGTGATCAAGGGGACCTACTACTCCGCAGCAGGCGAGGATTTCGACGAGTCGAAGTTGCGCGCGTTTCCCGCCGGCAGCTTCTATTCGACGCCCGCCAACGTGCCGCACTTCGCAGCGACCCGCGACGAGGAGGTGATCATCCAGGAGATGGGCTTCGGTCCCGGCAGCGGCATCCAGTACGTGCATCCGCAGGACGATCCGCGACCGCACTAGCGCACCGATCGTGAGGGCGAAGCGGATCCTCGGCATCCTGATCGGCGCGATCCTGGCTGTCGCGCTGGTGCTGGCAATCAACACGGCCCGCCATCCTTCGCGGCAGATGCGCGTCGACACGCCACCGCCGCTACCGGTGGATGCCGATGCCGCAGCGGCCCGTTTGGCTCTTGCCCTGAAGTGCGCCACCGTCACCGGGCTGCCCGAGACCGACGCGACCGAGAACGAGTTCGCACGCCTGCGCGAGCATCTGCGCGTGAGCTTCCCGCGGGTTCACGCATCGTTGAAGCCGGAGATCGTGGGTGGCCGCAGCCTGCTCTACACCTGGCAGGGTACCGACCCCGCGTTGCAGCCGATCATGATCCTCGCGCACATGGACGTGGTGCCGATCGCGCCGGGCAGCGAAGGCGATTGGAAGCATCCGCCGTTCGCCGGCGTGATCGCAGACGGCTTCATCTGGGGGCGCGGCGCATGGGACGACAAGGCCAACCTCGTCGCGTCGCTCGATGCCTTCGAACACCTGCTCGCCGAAGGCTACCGCCCGAGGCGGACCGTGTACCTCGCCTCCGGCGCAGACGAGGAACTCGGCGGGGCGCAGGGTGCACGGCGCATCGCGGAACTCCTGAAGGAGCGGGGCGCGCGGCTCGAGTACCTGCTCGACGAAGGGCTCATCATCACCCAGGGGGTCTTTCCCCGTCTCGATCCGCCGTTGGCGCTGATCGGGATCGCAGAGAAGGGCTACGTGAGCGTCACGCTGCACCTGAGAGGCACGCCGGGGCACGCATCCATGCCGCCGGCGCGCACGCCGATCGGCATCATGAGCGCTGCGCTCGCTCGCCTCGAAGAGCAGCCGATGCCGGCTTCGATCGGTGGCGTGGTGCGCGACATGATGCAGATCGTAGGCCCCGAAACGAAGGGCATCGATCGCGTTGCGCTCGCCAATCTCTGGCTGTTCGAACCGCTCATCAGCGCCCGGCTCCAGAAGCAACCCAGCACCAACGCCATGCTGCGCACGACCACCGCGCCGACCCTGTTCCACGCAGGCAACAAGGAAAACGTCCTGCCTTCGGACGTGGAGGCGACGGTGAATTTCCGTCTGCTGCCCGGGGAGTCCATCGCCGGCGTGCTGGAACACGTGCGCAAGACCATCGCCGACGATCGCATCGAACTGGGGACGACGCCGATCCGCGCCGAGCCCTCCAGGATGTCGCGCACCGACGTGCCCGCCTACGCCGCCATCGAACGCAGCGTGCGTCAGGTGTTCCCCGGCACCGTCGTGGCACCGGGACTCATGATCGGTGCCACCGACGCGCGGCATTTCGCCGACGTCGCCGACAACGTCTACCGGTTCTCGCCGATGCAGGCGAAGCCGGAGGATCTGGCGCGCTTCCACGGCACCAACGAGCGCATCTCGGTCGCGAACTTCATCGAGATGATCCGGTTCTACCGGCAGCTCATCCTGAATTCGATGTAGCGAGCCGCGGCGGCGGCCTTACGGGTTCGAGGACGCGGGTCGAAGCCTCAGACGCAGCTCGCGGGCGGTCTGCACCACTTCGAACCGGCGCAGGAAGTTCTGACCGAGCAGACCGATCTCTCCGAGTCCCGGACTCACGGCAACGGTGAGGTCGTCCGCTTCGAGGCACGCCGCGCGTACCCGCTGCCGAGGAACGAGTCGACCTTCCACGCGGCCGTTCGCCGTGTTGAAGACAGCCGGCATGCCCTCCGGCAGTCGCGCATCGCGGGCGACTCGGGTACCGATGGTGACGCTGCTTGCCCCCGTGTCCACCACGAATCGCACCGTTGCGCCGTTCACGGCTCCGTCGAGGTAGAAATGGCCATCGCCTGCCACGGGCAGAACGATCTCGCCGCCCCCCTCCCCGCAACCGCGGACAGCCGGCGTCGTGTCGGAAGCGCGATCGACCACGTACCACCCGATGCCGAGCAGACCGATCCAGACGACAGCGGCGATCGCGTGTCCCTTCAAGACTATGTCTTCCTGGAACGCAACTGGTACGAGATCACGGCGGCAACCACCACGATCGCACCGACGCATTGCAGCGGCGTGAGCATCTCGCCCAGGGCGATCCACGCGATGGCGGCGACCGCCACGGGTTCGAGGTTGAGCACCACGGCGGTCTGCACCGGACCGAGCAGGGGCAGCAGCAGGAACAGCCCGGTGATGCCCAGCGCGTAGAGCAGGGACAGGCCGGCGAGTCCGGTCCAGGCCATGGCATCGGTCGGCCAGGCAAAGCGCTGGGTCCCCGCCGCAGCGAGCACGAACACGATCGCGGAGAGGGCCATCATGTAGAACGTGCGCATCGGGGGCGCGAGAGCGGGTGCCAAGCGCGGGGTCAGCACCAGCGCCGCCGTGAAGCCGACGGATGCGCCGAAAGCCGCTGCAACGCCGAAGAGATCCACCTTCGCATCGCCCACGCCCAGGACCATCGCCAGGCCGGCGAAGGCCGCCGCCAGCGCCGCGATCAAGGGCGCGGACAGGCGATGCTCGCCCAGCAGGCTGGTGACCACGGCCGTCAGGAACGGGTAGGTGTAGAAGACCAGGATCGCCAGCGTGACCGGCAGCCGGGTCACCGCGAACTGGATGAGGAGCGTCTGCGCCACGATGCAGGCACCGAGCACCAGCGTGCCGCGGAAATCGCGGGGCAAGGGCCACGGTGGCATGCGACGCATAGTGAGAAACCCGAGCAGCAACAGGCTCGCACACAGCGACCGGACGGTGGCGGCCGTGATCACGGTGACGCCGTGCGTGAATGCGAGGCGCGCGCACACATGACCGCCACCCAGCGAGACGGCGACCCCCACCAATCCCGCCACGGCAAACCAGGGCGAACGCGCCGCCGTCACGATGACGCGGCTCTCCGGAGCGGGCATACTCGCGCGGTCGCCGGGGTGGACCGAATGCCGGGGCAGCCGACGCGGCGGCAGTGGAATTTCATGGGGGGGTCGGCGGTGCCGATGATGTTGTTCGAAGACTTCGCGGCCGACACGTTGCTCGGGCACCACGTCGAAACCGCCGACGACGCCCTGTTCGAGCAGTGGCACGCCGTGTTTCCGGACCGGACCGGCAATCCTTCACCGGGCGGACTCGCGATGGCCTTTGCGATGCGCGCCTACCTCACGATTCTGCCAGAGCGGCCGCCGGGCAACATCCACGCGCGCCAGCGCCTCACCTTGCACAAGGCAGTGGTGCGTGGGGAGTCCATCGAAGCCTCGTTGCGATGCGTCGGACGGGAGATGCGCGGCGACCGGCGCAAGGTCGTGCTCGCCGTCGATGCGCAAGCCGGCACTCAGCCCTGGTTTGCGGCCGAGATGACCATCCTGTGGGCCCGCTGACCGTGGAACCGGAACGCCTCGTCGACGCCACGCTCGACGTGCGGCAGGCGATGCTGGTCGCCTACGGGCCGCTCACGCGCGACTCGAACCCGATCCACCTCGACGAGGTGTTCGCCGCGACCACCTCCTATGGTCGGAGGATCGCGCACGGCACGCTGTCGCTTAACGCTCTGTGGCTCGCGGTCGACGCGACGTTTTCCGCGGAGACGGCGACGCGAGCATCGATCGACGTGCGATTCACCGCGCCGGTGTTCGTGGACGAACGCCTGACCGGCGGCGGGATACGAACCGGAACCGGAACCTACGACGTCTGGGTCCGGACTTCGGATCGGGAAGTGATCCGCGGAACGCTCACGCTGCGTTGAACACCGGCGCGTGAATCGAGAGAGCGCGGGTCGCATTCGCCGCGACCCGCCGAGGCTCCACGGCTTGCGCCGACCGAGGAGCCGTTATCGGACGCACGAACCGGCTGCGTCCCGAGGAAAACTCCAACGCAGGCGACACGAGCGGCGCGATGTCGCCGGGCCTCCGGATCAGACCCGGAATCGTCCGACGATCGTGCCTAGCGCTCCCGCGCGATGGGTGAGATCGGCCACCGATCCTACCGTTCGCGACACCTGGGCATCGTTGTCCTGCGCCATGGAACTGATGCGTTCGATGTGGACCGCGATCTCGTTGCTCGCCGCGGATTGCTCGCGCGTCGAGTTGGCGATCTCCTCGACCTTGCGCACCACTTCGCTCATGGTCCCTTCGATCTCGCCGATTCGAGCAGCTGCCTCCCGTGCAGCCTCGGCACCACGGGTGACCTGACCGGCGACGGTACCCATGCCCGAAGCCGCTTCCCGAGTTTCCTCCTGGATGCGCTCAACCGTGCCCGCGATCTCCACGGTCGCCTTCGACGTCCGCTCCGCAAGTTTGCGCACCTCGTCGGCGACGACCGCGAAACCGCGACCCTGTTCACCGGCGCGTGCGGCTTCGATCGCTGCGTTCAGGGCGAGCAGGTTGGTCTGATCGGCCACGTCCTTGATCACGGCGACCACTGCGCCGATCTCGGCGGAGCGCTCGTCGAGGCGTTGCAGCACCGCGGCGAGGTCCTGCACGCGGCTGTTGACCGCTTCGATCTCGGTCGCGGTCTCTGCAATCGTGAGCGAGACCCGACTCGCGAGTTCACCGGTCGCTCGGGACGAGCCGGCAGCATCGCCTGCGTTCTCGGCGATGACGCCGACGGACACCGTGACCTCTTCCACCGATGCGGCCGTGGCACTGGCGGAATCGGCCTGTTCACGCGACGCGTGGGCGACGGCGTTGCTCGATGCCTCGAGCTGGGCGGTCGCGGCGGCGATGCCTTCGCCTTCGGCCTTCACTTCGCGCACCATGCCCTGCAGTTGCTGCATCAGCGCATTGAAGCTGCCGCCGATGCGTCCGATCTCATCACCCGTGGTGACGTCCAGCCGGCGCGTCAGGTCACCGGCACCGCCGGCGAGTTCGTTCATCGCCGCATCGAGCTTGCGCACCGGCAGCAGCGTCCTGCGCAGCAACCACGCGAGCAGGAGACCCAGCAGCACGAGCGCGATCACGGAGAGGCCGATCCCGATCCACATGCCGCGATTCGCAGGTGCCAATGCAACCGACATCGGAATGCTCACGCGCAAACCCCAGTGCGAATCGGTGCGACCGGCACCGATCGGCCAGATGACGTGCAGGAAGTCGCCGGTGCGGTATTCGTGCGGTTTGCCGGCGCCGATCGCATCGAACGCTTCCTTGGGCACGTCGTCTGCCGGTTTGCCGATCTTCGCTGCATCGGGATTGGTCGCGTAGGTGCGCGCCGCCGAGATCAGCGACACGAAGCCGGTTTCAGAGGGCTTGATCCGGCTGAGTCGCTCGGTGAGGCCGGTGAGCGGGAAATCCACGCCGACCATGCCGACGGGCCTGCCGTTGGCGACGATGGGCGTGACGAGCGAGATCATCTGCACGTCCTTCCCGTCCACCTTGTAGCTGTACGGATCGAGCAGCGCTTCCTTGCCCTGGCGCACCGGGATCAAATAGTAGTCACCCGCACCCGGCTTGTCGTAATCCACCAGCGCTTCCACCTTGATCTGACCGCCAGACCGGATCCAGTAGGGCACGTAGCGTCCGCTCGCATCGTGACCCACGGCATTGGCGTAGTCGCGGTCGCGTCCGTCGAGCGCGTTGGGCTCCCACCCGGTATAGGTGCCGAGGTAGGTCGGATGCTGTTCGAGCACGCGCTTCAGCGTCGCATCCATGACGCGCCGGTCGGCGCCGCCCTGACGCATGGACTCGAAGGCCCGCGCGACCGCATTGACTGCTTCGAACGCTCCGTCGAACTCGCCCTTCACGCCGTTGGCGGCACCTTCGGCCATGGCCCGACCGGAGTCGTACACTTCGTGCTCGATGGCTGCACGGTTCTGCAGCATGACCACGCCGTTCAGGACGATCAGGACCGCGGCGGACGCTGCCACGGCGATGGCGACCAGGCGGGCACCCAGACTGGTGCGCAAGAGCTTCATCGACTTCCCCTTCGATCTGGCCGGAAACAGCCGATCGCAGGGATGCTGCGCCACCGTCCGGAATGGGGTGTTATCGGTTTGACTGACAGGAAACTTTAGCGCACCAAAGTTAGCAAGTGCTAGCGCTTGCCGGCACCCGACCGGGGTATCGGCTCACCCATAGTCCGAGATACAACGAGGCCCCACCCCATAAGGTTCGGTGCAGTGGAGGGCCCGTGCGCCCCAGCTTCGCTGGCCGCGGGGCCAGTCACGGTGCTTGCTATCTCAACCGCGCGCATCCTCACAGATGAACGCCGACCCCTGCTCCGCGATCATGACCGTCGGAGCGTTCGTGTTTCCGGACGTGATGGTCGGCATCACCGAGGCGTCGATCACGCGCAGGCCGGCGATGCCATGGACGCGCAGCCGATCGTCCACGACGGCCGCACCATCGGAGCCCATCTTGCACGTGCCCACCGGGTGGAAGATCGTGGTTCCGAGATCGCCCGCGGCGCGGGACAATTCCGCATCGGTCTTTAGCCCTGGACCGGGCTTCAACTCCTCCGGGCGATAACGCTCGAGCGCCCGCGCCGCCATGATGCGGCGGGTGAAACGCAATCCGTCCACCGCGATGCGGCGGTCCTCGTCGGTCGCGAGGTAGTTCGGACGGATCTCCGGAGCAGCGTGCGGATCGCGCGAGCGGATGCGTATCCAGCCGCGGCTGCTCGGCCGGAGATTGCACACCGACGGCGTGATCGCGGGATACTGGTGCAACGGTTCACCGAAGCGGTCGAGCGACAACGGCTGCACGTGCCATTCGATGTTGGCGGACGGCTGCGCCGGATCGCTCTTCGCGAACGCACCCAGCTGCGAGGGCGGCATGGTCAGCGGTCCGGTGCGGAAGAGCAGATACTCGAGACCCATCGCGGCCTTGCCGAGCAGTGAATTGGCGCGTTCGTTCAGGGTAGTGACGCCGTGCACCTTGTACACCGTGCGGATCTGCAGATGGTCCTGCAGGTTCTCGCCGACACCGGGCAGTTCGTGGATGACGGCGATGCCGTGTTCGCGCAGCAGCGGCGCCGGACCCACACCGGACAGTTGCAGGAGCTGCGGCGAACCGATCGCGCCCGCGGCGAGCACCACCTCGCCCTTCGCGACGACATCGGCCGTCGATCCGTCGTCGAACCGCAGCACCACGCCGGTCGCCCGCTTGACCCCGTCCTCGCTCTCGATCGTCACGCGCTGCACGTGCGCTTTGGTGACGATCTCCAGGTTCGTCCGATGCTGTACGGGCCGCAGGAATGCCTTGGTGGCGCTCCAGCGTACACCGCGCTTCTGATTCATCTGGAAATAGGCGTTGCCGAAATTGTCGCCGCGATTGAATTCCGCGATCTTCGGGATACCGCATTCCTCGGCAGCATCGCGCCAGGCATCGAGGATCTCCCACGATACACGGCGCTCTTCGACGCGCAGTTCGCCACCGGCACCATGCAGTTCGTCCGCGCCGTGCGCATAGTCCTCGGTACGCTTGAAGATCGGCAGCACGTCGTCCCAGCTCCAGCCGCGATTGCCCAGGGCGGCCCAGTGGTCGTAGTCGGTCTTCTGCCCGCGCATGTAGATCATGGCGTTGATCGAAGAGCACCCACCGAGCACCTTGCCGCGCGCATACAGGATGCTGCGGCCGTTGAGGCCGGGCTCGGCGTCGGTCTTGAAGCACCAGTCGGTGCGCGGGTTGCCGATGGTGTAGAGATAGCCGACCGGCACGTGGATCCAGAAGTAGTTGTCCGGGCCGCCGGCCTCCACGAGCAGCACCCGCTTGGAAGGGTCGGCGGACAAACGGTTCGCCAGCACGCAGCCGGCCGTCCCCGCGCCGACGACGATGTAGTCGTATGCCCCCGATACCGCTGCCACAGCCGCTCCCCCAGTTGGAATCAGGGCGCGATGGTAATCGATCGCGGCGGTCCGCAGGTTCGGAACGGCGAGCGGCCCGCTGCGCCGCCTGTCAGCGGCTTACCTGATTGCGGCCTTTCTCCTTGGCCCGATAGAGCGCTGCGTCGGCTGCTCGCACCACCGATTCGGGTGAGGCATTGCGTCCATCCGGTTCCGCGACACCGATGCTTACCGTCACCGAGACCGTCTGCCGATCGCTCCGACCGCCACGACCGCGTCGTGCGTCACCCTTCTTCGGTCGGTCCGGTGCGCGGATCGCCATCGCGTAGCGCTCGATCGCGTCGCGCACCGCTTCGACGTGCGGCAGCACATCACGCACACTGCGCCCGCTGAAGACCAGGGTGAATTCCTCGCCGCCGTAGCGATAGCCGCGCCCACCGGCCGACACGTGCTCGAGATGGGCTGCAACCATCTTCAGCACCTGATCGCCGACATCGTGGCCCCAGCGGTCGTTGAACTGCTTGAAGTGGTCCACGTCGACCATCGCGATGGCGTAGCGATCGCCGAGAGCCGCCAGGCGTTCGTTCAGCGCACGTCGGCTCGGCAGCCCCGTGAGTTCGTCGCGGAAAGCGAGACGGTAAGCATCCTGCAGGACGCCGACAGCGAGCATCATGCCGCCGAAGGCGATGAAGACTTCGAAGGCGAGCGGCACGGTCACTTCGTGCACCGCCAGCGCTACGGCGACGATCGCTCCGGCCAGACCTGCCTCGATGGCGGAGCGACGCAGCCAGGTGGCGACCACGGCCCCGATGAAACTCAGGGAAAGCGCGAGTACGCCCAAGGGCGGGATCGGCGAAGCACCCAGCCAGGCGAGGCCGGCCGGCGCAGCCCAGGCCGCCTGCGTGACCGCGGTCGGGCGGCCGGTGGCGAGTGCCAGCACGGCGGCGGCCTGCAAGACGATCGCACCGAGGCGGCGCGCGCCCCAGCGGCTGGACAATCCGCGTTCCTTGAGCAGCGCCAGCACGCTCAGGTTGAGCGGCAACAGGATGGCGATCGCGGCGTATACCGTGAGCGGCGCATGGTCGTCGATACCTTCGTTCCACGCGAGGTGCAACCCGGTGTAGGCAATCGACAACGCCAGTACCCCGAGCAGTACCCGGCCGCGATTGAACGCGATCGCGATGGCGGCAGCGAAGGCCAGCACCGCGACCGGTCCCAGTTTCTGCAGCCCGGCCAGTTCGGGCGGCAAGTCCGCCACCCAGGGGGCGGCAAGATACGCCGCCAGTACCACCAGGGCCGGCGTGACGAACAGCCATGCAACCTTCACTGACGAGCTCACCCACATGTCTGGAAGTACGCCTCGATGCAACGCCCAGCCTGTCGGGAGCAAAGGGACCATAGGCAACGAATTAACGGCACGTTCCGGCGTTGCATCAGTGTCGCGATTCGACGACCTTCGACGGGTGGCAGGCATGATTGATGACGGCGAGGCAAGAAAGCGACCAACCTCGATGGACCGGACGCGATTTTCCAATGCTCTGTGCACAAGCGCACACAAGGCCGTTTGCGGGCGTGCGATCCAACGTGGGAGCACGCCTGAGATCGCAACGACTCCAAATGGTTGCAGGGGCGCGAGCACCCGGGGACGCGGCTGTGTTCGGTCTCGCACGCTCGGCGAGGAGCGTGCCGACGGAGCGGTAGAATGGGCGTTCTTCCGCGTCAACCCCATCGAGGAACCCCATGAGCTTGAACCCCGTGCGCGCAGCCGCCCAGGAGTCCATCGTCACCCGTGAAAACCTGATCGACGGCCGCTGGCAGCCTGCCTCGGACGGCCGGACGGTGGACGTGGTGAACCCCAGTGACGGTCAGGTGTTCGCGCGCATCGCCCGCGGCACCGCCGCCGACATCGACGCGGCCGTCAGGGCCGCCCGGAAGGCGTTCGAGGAAGGCCCCTGGAGCCGCATGACCGCGGTGGAGCGCGGCCGCATCCTCACCAAACTGGGCGCGAAGATCCTCGAGCACTTCGAGGAACTGGCGCAGCTGGAAGCCGCCGACACTGGCAAGCCGATGAAGCAGGCGCGCGCCGACATCACGGCGGCGGCGCGGTACTTCGAGTTCTACGGCTCGGCCGCGGACAAGTTCCACGGCGACGTGATTCCGTTCCTCGACGGCTACATGGTGACCGTCGTGCGAGATCCGAAGGGCGTCACCGGCCACATCATCCCGTGGAACTACCCGGCGCAGATGTTCGGCCGGACCGTGGCGCCGGCGCTTGCGATGGGCAACTGCACCGTGCTGAAGCCCGCGGAGGAAGCCTGCCTCACGCCGGTCCGACTGGCCGCGCTGGCGATGGAAGCCGGCTTGCCGCCCGGCGTGCTGAACGTCGTGACCGGCATCGGCGAGGAAGCCGGTGCGGCGTTGTCCAGTCATCCGGGCATCGATTTCCTGTCGTTCACCGGTTCGCCGGAAGTGGGCACGCTGGTGCAGATCGCCGCGGCGAAGAACCATATCGGCTGCGTGCTGGAACTCGGCGGCAAGTCGCCGCAGATCGTGTTCGACGATGCCGACTTCGACGCGGCCGTTCCGGTGGTCGTGAATGCCATCGTGCAGAACGGCGGGCAGACCTGCTCCGCGGGCAGCCGCGTGCTGGTGCAGAAGGCCATCTACGACAAGTTCGTCGGTCGCGTCGCCGAGCGTTTCGCCCAGCTGCGCGTCGGATCGTCGACCATGGATCTCGATTGCGGCCCCTTGATCAGCGCGACCCAGAAGAAGCGCGTGAGCGGCTTCATCGAACGGGCAGCCAACGACCGGATCGGCGTCCTGGCCCAGGCGAAGGTCGCCGACGGCGCTCCCGCCGACGGCTACTACGTCGCGCCCACCCTGTTCGGACCGGTGCCGCGCGAGAATGCATTGGCGCGCGAAGAAGTGTTCGGCCCCGTGTTGTCGATCATCTCCTTCGAGGACGAAGCCGATGCGGTCAAACTTGCGAACGGCACGGACTACGGCCTGGTTGCCGGCATCTGGACCGCCAATGGCGGCCGTCAGATGCGCGTGGCAAAGGCGATGCGCTGCGGGCAGGTGTTCGTCAACGGCTATGGCGCCGGTGGCGGGATCGAGCTGCCCTTCGGCGGCGTGAAGAAATCAGGTCACGGTCGCGAGAAGGGCTTCGAGGCGCTGCGCGAGTTCTGCCACTCGAAGACCATCGTCTTCAAGCACGGCTGAGGCCTGTCGTCGGCGCCGTCAGGCACCGGCCACGCGATCGCAGGCGACGAAGTGCCCGGGAGCGAGCGGCTGCAACGCCGGCTCGCGCTCGGCGCACTGCGCGACGGCGATCGGGCAGCGGGTGCGGAACCGGCAACCGTTCGGCGGATCGAGCGGGCTCGGAAGATCGCCTTCCAGACGGACCGGTTTGCGATCGGCGGCCTTCGAAGGGTCGGCCACCGGCACCGCCGCCATCAGCGCCTGCGTGTAGGGATGCAGCGGCCGCGTCCATAGCGTGCGGCGGTCGGCGAGCTCCACGAGCTTGCCGAGATACATCACGGCGATCCGGTCGGAGACGTGTTCCACCACCGAGAGGTCGTGGGAGATGAACAGGTAGGCGAGACCGAAGTCGCGCTTGAGATCCATCAGCAGATTGATCACCTGTGCGCGCACCGAGACGTCGAGCGCCGACACCGGTTCGTCGCAGATCACGAGCTTCGGTTCGAGGGCGAGAGCGCGGGCGATCCCGATGCGCTGGCGTTGACCGCCGGAGAACTCGTGCGGATGCCGTTGCAGCGCTTCCGGTCGCAAGCCCACTTTGTCCGCGAGCCAGCGCACGCGCTCGCGTCGCTCCGCGGCATTGCCGCGACCGTGCACGACCAGAGGTTCCTCTAGTGCCCTCCCCACGGTGAGACGCGGGTTGAGCGAAGCGTAGGGATCCTGGAAGATCATCTGCAGCTTGGGCCGCAGCGGGCGCAACGCACCGCGCGACAGGTCGGCGATCTCTTTGCCTTCCAGGCGGATGGAGCCTGCCGTCGGCCGTGTGAGCCGCATGGCGGTCTTGCCGAGCGTGCTCTTGCCGCAACCCGACTCGCCGACCAGGCCGACGGTCTCGCCCGGCTCGATGTCGAGCGACACGCCATCGACCGCCCGCACCAGCCCGGCACGCGTCGGAAAATGCATCGCCAGTTCCGAGATCGAGAGGATCGGATTAGCCATGGAGGCCTTCCGGTGCCGCCGCGAAGCACGCGACGCGACGGTTCGCCTGGTTCGACGACAGCTCGGGGCGATCCCGACCGCAACGCCCGAAGGCCAGCGGGCATCGCGGCTGGAACGCGCAGCCGGCCGGCATGGCGGTGAGCGCCGGGACCATGCCGGTGATCTCGGTCAACCGCGCGGACGCGGCCCCGCCTCTCGGAATGGATGCGAGCAACCCGCGCGTGTACGGATGCTGCGGATCCGCGAACAGATCGGCGATCGGAGCCTGCTCCACGATGCGGCCCGCGTACATCACGGCGACCCGCTGCGCGTGCTGCGCGACGACGCCGAGATCATGGGTGATGAGCAGCACGCCCATGCCGGTCTCGCGCTTCAGTTCGTCGATGAGGTCGAGGATCTGCGCCTGGATGGTCACGTCCAGTGCCGTGGTCGGTTCGTCGGCGATCAGCAGCTTCGGTTCGCAGGCGAGCGCCATCGCGATCATGGCGCGCTGGCGCAGGCCGCCGGACAAGCGATGGGGATACTCGTACGCCCGTCGAGCCGCATCGGGAATGCGCACGCGCTCCAACAGTTCGACGGTCCGGCGCCAGGCGGCCTTGCGGTCGAGAACGCGATGCTGCACCACCGCCTCGACGATCTGGTCGCCGATGGTGAACACCGGATTGAGCGCGGTCATGGGTTCCTGGAAGATCATCGCGATCCGGTTGCCACGTACGGTGCGCATCTGTGCGGCGGTCAGCGCCAGCAGATCCTGGCCCTCGAACAGGATGCGGCCACCGACGATGCGGCCGGGCGGATCGGCGATCAGTCGCAGGATCGAGAAGGCGGTCACGGACTTGCCGCAGCCGGACTCGCCCACCAGCGCGAGGGTCTCGCCGGCGGCGATGTCGAAGCTGACACCGTCGACCGCCTTCGCCACGCCGGCCCGCGTGAAGAAGTGCGTCTGCAGGTCACGGACTTCGAGCAGCGGCGCACTCATCGGTTCTTGAGCTTCGGATTGAGCGCGTCGTTCAGACCCTCGCCCACCAGATTGAGCGCGAGCACCGTCAACAGGATGGCGATGCCGGGAATGGCCGTGACGTAGGCAGCGGTGCGCAGCACTTCGCGACCGGCGCCGATGATCGTGCCCCAGCTCATCACGTTGGGGTCCCCCAGTCCGAGGAAGGCCAGGCCCGCCTCCGTAAGGATTGCCGTGGCCACCATCAGCGAACCGGTCACGATGATGGGCGCCAGCGCGTTCGGCAGGACGTGCCGGACGATGATGCGCAGGTCACCCATGCCGATGGTGATGCAGGCCTGCACGAACTCGCGGCTGCGCAAGCTGAGGAACTCGCTGCGCGTGAGACGTGCCACCGGGGGCCACGACACCGTTCCGATCGCGAGCACGATGCTGGTGACGGAAGGCTGGAAGATGGACACCAGAACGATCGCGAAGATGAACGCCGGGATGGTCTGGAACAGCTCGGTCACGCGCATCAGCACGTTGTCGATCCAGCCGCCGTAGTACCCGGCGATGGCACCGATCGTGACGCCCAATGCCAGCGCCACCAGCGTTGCCACGATCCCGATCACCAGGCTCACCCGGGCGCCATGGAAGATGCCGGCCGTGAGATCGCGCCCCATCATGTCCGAACCGAGCGGGTGCGCACGGTCGGCACCGGGGGCGAGGAAGGGTTCCGCCACCATGTCCCAGGGACTGTCCGGATACAACGCGGGCGCCAGCAACGCCATCGCGATCACGACGAGCAGGATCACGACACCGCCGATGGCGGCCTTGTTGCGGGCGAAGCGGCGGAGGAATTCCTTCATTCTCTAACCCACGTCGATGCGCGGGTCGAGCCGCGCATAGGTCAGATCGATGATCACGTTGATGATGACCACCAGCACCGATGACAGCAGCAGGACGCCCAGCAACAGGTTGTTGTCGCGCTGGAACACTGCCTCGAACGCGAGGCGCCCGAGACCCGGCCAACCGAACACGGTTTCCACCAGTACCGATCCGCCCAGCATGGACCCGATCTGCAGCCCCAGCATGGTGACCATGGGCAGCAACGCGTTGCGCAGCACGTGCTTGAACGCCACGCGCCGCTCCGTCAATCCCTTGGCGCGCGCGGTCGTCACGTAGTCGAGCGAATAGACCTCCAGCATCGAGGCCCGCATCAGGCGCGTGTAGAGCGCCATGAAGAACAACGAGAGGGCCGTGGCCGGCAGGACCAGATGGCGTGCCACGTCGAGCGCATAGGCGAAGCCCGTGAGGTCCACGCCGATGGTGCGCATGCCGCTCGACGGCAGCCACCCGAGTTGCACCGAGAAGAGCAGGATCATCATCAGGCCGATCCAGAAGATCGGCGTGGCATACGCGAGCAGCGCGCCGACGGAGATCACGGTGTCCAGCGGTCGGTTCACGTGCCGCGCGGCGGTCACGCCCAGCAGTACACCCAGGCTGAAGGCGAGTACGATCGCCGCGCCCATCAGCAGCAGCGTCGCCGGCAGGCGCGAGAGGATGAGATCCACCACCGGCATGTTGTGGCGGAACGAGAAGCCCAGATCCAGCCGCGCGACGTTCCAGAGGTACTTGCCGAGCTGCACCGGCACTGGTTGATCGAGGCCGAAACGCGCCTTGAGTTCGGCGATGTACTCGGGCGTCGCGCCGCCGGCCTCGCCGGCCAGCACGTCCGCGGCGTCGCCCGGCGCCAGCTGCAGCAGCATGAAATTGAACACGGCGATCCCGGCGACGATCGGAACCGCCTGCAACAGGCGCCACGCCAGGTAGCGGACGACTCTGGGCACGGGGCGACCTACGTCGGCGCGAGCGCTAGGGCTTCAGCCAGACGTTGGAGAAGGAGGCGTAGACGCCTTCGGCCGAGCTGGTGTGGTTCTGCACGCGCTTGTTCGCCAGCGTGAAAAAACGCACCTCGAACAGGTCGAGCACGGGGATGTCGTCCGCCGCGATCTGCTGCATGCGGTTCAGCAACTCGCGCCGCTTCTTCCTGTCGTGTTCGACCTGGGCGTCCTCGATGACCTTGTCCATCTCGGCGTTGGTGTAGCCGGACGAATTGGAAAACGGCACGCCCTTCTTGATGTTCTTCGACCAGTAGATGCGCTGCACGCCGATGGTGGGGTCGGGCAGCGCGTAGAAGAAATTGCTGGTCAGCTCGAAGTCGTTGTCGGTGTAGACCCGTTTCAGAAATGCCGCAGTGTCCTGGCTGCGGATCTCCACGTCGATGCCGACCTTGCCGAGTGCCTGCTTCACGTACTCGGCAGTGCGCTGGTAGTCGTTGCCGTAGGGCAGGAAGTCGTGGATCAACCTGAAGCGCTTGCCGCCGGCACCGCGCTTGAAGCCGGCGTCGTCCAGCAGTTGTTCGGCCTTCTTCGGATCGAAGGCGTACTTGGGAACGGTCGCATCGTGGAACTGCGTCAGGACCGACGGGACCGGGCTGACGGCCGGTTTGCCGAACCCGAACCAGATGGTCTTCACCACTACGTCCTTGTCGATGGCATGCGCGATGGCCTGGCGGACGCGCTTGTCCTTGAGGTACTGGTTGGCGAGATTGAACTCGAGCAGGAACATCGGCGCGAGGTACTCGTAGCCGCGCGTTTCCACATCGAACTTGCCCGTGCTTTCGAGACGCTTCACGTCGTTGAGCGGAACCGGGCTGAAACCGCCGAGCAGCACCTCGCCGGTCTCGAACGCGGCAGCGCGTGCAGAGGCATCGGGGATGATGCGGAACACGATGCGATCCAGGTAGGGCTTGCCCTTGTCCCAGTAGTTGGGATTGCGGTCGAGCTGGATGAAGTTACCCTTCTGCCACTCCTTGAACACGAAGGGACCGGTGCCGACCGGCTTGTTGTTCCACGCGTTCTGGGCGATGTCGGTGCCGTCGTACAGATGCTTCGGCAGGATCTGCCCCTCGTATCCCGAGAGTGCGGACATGAGCGGCGGCGACGGCTCGGACAGCTTGATGATCGCCACGGTGGGCGACGGCGTTTCTACGGCAGTGACCTTCGCGAACGTCGATCGGCCGCGCGGATGCAGTTCCTTCCAGACCTTCATCACGGAGAATTGCACGTCGGCCGAGGTGAAGTCCTTGCCGTCGTGCCACTTCACGCCCTTGCGCAGGTTGAAGGTGATGGCCTTCCCGTCTGCACTCAGCTTCCAGGTCTCGGCAAGCACCGGCCTCGGGTTCATGTCGAAATCGTAGGTCAGTAACCCTTCGAAGATCTTGGTCGACACGACGCCGATGGGGCCGGCAGAGTTGAACGCCGATACCAGGATGGGCGGCTCGGGCTGAGCGATCATGGTGAGCGTGCCGCCCTTGACCGGCTCCTGTGCGCTTGCTGGCAAGGCTACGAGACAAAGAACGGCACAGAGCGGAGCGAGGAGCGATTTCATACCGGTTCTCTCAACGGGCGGATGCGACATCGAAGCCGGCCCGATGTTACAAGAACCGACCGTGACGATGGGCTCGCGCGCAGACTTCGAGCACGGGTACGACACTACGCTCTGCCGTGGTGCACGTCACTGTTGCCTCGTGCACGTCGCGTTGCTACAAACGCCAACGCCCCGAGCTATGGGGTAGCTGGGGGCGTATGGTTTGGAGATGGGAGCCTTGCGGTGACCTACTTT